>JACKBV010000003.1 GCA_020634315.1 Ardenticatenaceae bacterium
GCGCCGCTGGTCTGCCAAACGGCCGTTCACACCGTCACCGTGCAGCCCTTCGCTGGCTTCACCTTATCCGTGCAGCCCGACCCGTTGACCACCGTGCCCATGGGCGCTGTGCTCGCCGATAATTTGCGCCCCGGCAACACCAACAGCGGCCAGGCACAGGTTCCTGGCGCAGCCTACACCATCATCCTCACGAATACGGCCAACGCCGCCCACACCTATGACTTCAGCGTCAGCGGCTTGCCTGCGGGCTGGACGCTGCTGGCAAACCGCGCACAGGGCGAGACGAGCAGCACCTTGACGCTGCCGCCCGGTAAAACAGGCCATCTCGGCCTTTATGTAAACCCCAACGATGGACAACTGCCAGCCCCCGGCACAAGCCACACCATCCAGGTAACGGCCGTTTCCGACACCAACGCACAGCAAACGACCACAGCCAGCTTCACCATGCCCGCTGTGCCCTTCAACTACGTCACCGTGCAGCCCCCCGTGCTCTATCTCACGAGTACGGCCGTTGCCGACATTGACCTCGCCATCACGAATGTGGGCAACACCGCCGGGGATTTCCCCGTCACAGCCCATGACACCTTCGACGCCATCGCCGTCACCTCATCGTTGGCGGCAGCCAATGGTCTGGCTCCTGGCGCAACACAAACGCAAGCCGTAACCATCGCCAGCAGCGATGCGCCCATTGGCTCGATTTACCCTCTCTTTTTTGACAGCCCCGCCCCTGGCGGCGTCTACACACAGACAACAACCCTCATTGTGCAAATCACCAGCCAGCGTGCCGGGCAAATTTTGCAAGCCGGGCGCTGCTCGGCGGGCAATGACGGCTATCCGGCCAGCGTGCAGAGTTTGGGAACGGCCGTACAAGAGCTAGAAACGTGGTGCGAACTGGGCGACTGCCCGCTGCCACTGCGCGACAACGTGGTCACGGCGGCCAATGAAGTCGCCAACTACGGCACGATCATCCCCTTCACCACCGCCGCCCCATCCGTCGCCGCTGCTGCCGACCAGCTTGCGGTGGCGGCAGATGACGCCGCCATTTTGTTGGCGCTGGACAATCTGGCAGCGACGGTTAGCGGCCTGGGCAGCGAAGTGTGCGAGGTGGAAGAGCATCGTCCCACTCTGCGCTGGACTCCCTACACAACGGCCGTTCTCTCCGGCGAAAACGCGAGCTATGACCTGGAACTCAGCAACGACGGCACAGTGGAAACGACCTATGCCGTTACCTTGACGCTGCCCACTGGCGCTGTGCTGCAAACGGTGACGATTGCGGCCGGGCAAACAACGACTGTGCCGGTGTCCATTAACAGTGCGCCGGATGGCTACCATTTGCTAACGGCCGTTGCCGTGCCCACCGCCCCCGATGTCAATTTGCTGATCAATCCCAGCGCCCAGGCGCGTCTCAATGTCGTGGATAAGTTTGTGCAGGTAACGGCCGTTTCCGCCGATCCGCCCTTTGTGGACACCGGCGTCAGCTCCACAACATTGAGTGTGCAAGTTGCCAATATCGCCAATGTGCCGCTGGATGTGGTCGCAGAAACGGCCGTTATCGCCCCCAACGGCGACATCCAGGCCACGCTCAATCCCACGCTAACATTGCTGGCGGGCAATCCGCGCAGCTACGAATTGGGAACGCTGGACACCTCCGGCTGGGGCGAAGGCACGTACACCCTCACCGTTAACCTGCTCAATGAAAGCAGCGCCCTCGTGCCGGATGGCTTTGGCTATGGCTACCTGGGCGTTGGGCAAACGCTTGTGGCGCAAATGAGCAGCACGCCTTTGATTGCCGCGCCCGGCAACATCACCGTCACCACCATTTTCACCACCGAAATCGGCGCATCCAGCTTTATCAGCGGAGCGCCGGGCTTTGCCAATGCCGTGCCGGGCGCGGTTGTGACCTTCACCGAGCCGTTGAGCGACACCGATGTGCTGCCCATGCACATGTTTGGGCCACAACCGGAGGCGGAGATGGAAACAGGGGAAACGGCCGTTACCCGGCCACACTCCCCCAGCACCATTGCCAACGTCCCCGGTTACACACGCTATGAGGAAAACAGCGCCGCCTTGCTCTACAACGGCGACACCCTCACCAACACGCTGGGCGCCTGGACAACCAGCGCCCAAGCCATCGCCAGCGGCGGTCAGACGGCTTACAGCGGCGTCCTGAGCGATACCGTAAGCCTGACGTTTACGGGAACGGCCGTTTTCCTCGGCTTCCACACCAGTGATTGGGGCGGGCTGGCGCAAGTCACCATCGACGACGGAACGTCAGAAATTGTAGACACCTACAGCAACGAAGATGACCTGCTCACCCGTCGCTACGTTGACCTCAGCACAGGCACGCACACCATCACCATCACCGTGCTCGACCAGCGCAACCCCAACGCCTTCCGCGACAACATCTACCTCGACTTCATTGATGTGTGGGAGGGCACGCCGCTCGACGATGGCACATTTGAAGCAGAGTCCGATGCCCGCGTCTATTCCAGCGGCAACTGGGACATCCTCAGCGATACCGGCGCATCCGGCGGGCAATATTTGGAGCGTGGCTCGACGGTCTGGTTCCCCTTCACCGGCGACAGCGTCAGCCTCATCTTGCCCCATGACCATTTCAGCAACGACATACGTCTCTTTGTCGATGACCAATTTGTCGAATTCTTTGATGTCTACAGCCCCACGTTTATCACCGAAACAATCTCCCTCGATGGCTGGGGCAGCGGTGTTCATCTGCTGCGCCTGGAAGCGTACCGGGATCGGGGACTGATCGACGCCTTCATCACCCCTGGCACAGCGCCCTTCTGGCAGCCGCCAGACAAATCCGGCTTCTATCGCTACGAAGAGGATGATCCTGATTTGCGCTATAACGGCGTGCCATTTTGGCAGTCGCCGATCTCTTGGAGCCGCATCTACGGCATTTTCTCTGAAGGCGCTAGCGACAATCAATACGCCTTCACCGGAACGGCCGATGACACCGTTTCGCTCACATTTACTGGTGAGTGGGTAAGTCTGGGCTTCTTCGCCGAAAATCGCAGCGGCGAAATAGAAATCTTCGTTGATGGTGTCTCGCAAGGCATTTATGATCTTTATCGCCACAATGATGATCCGGTGTCGTTCCAGTTTGGCAATTTGGGCGCGGGGACGCATACGGTAACGGCCGTTAACCTCGGCACCACCCATCCCAACAGCGGCGGCACACGCATGACCCTCGACTACATCGACACCTGGGACGGCACACCACTGCCCCAAGGGCGCATCGAAGCCGAAGACGACACGCGCACCTACTACAGCGGCGACCTCGGCGTGGTCAGTGAATCGGGAGCCAGCGGCGGCGCGTATGTGCGCGATGGCGTTTACCGCATCGGCAACATGTGGTTCCCCTTCACCGGCGATTCCATCACCTTGCAAGTCTGGTCAGACAACATGGATTGGATGCGCGTCAAAATTGACGGCGTAGAGCAGCCACCGCTTGACCTCTTCAACACGACGGCGCAAACACGCACCGTGAACTTTGAAGGGCTGGGCGAGGGCATCCATGTGCTGGAACTCAACCGTTACCGCGACGACTTCAACGCCGATGCCTTCATCACACCGGCCATCCAGGCTAACTTTGAATATCCGCCTGCGCCGCAAACTGGCATTGTGCGCCACGAAGAGAATCACCCCGACCTGCGTTACAACGGCTATGTGTACAGCCAGACGGTCAGCTCTTGGGATTATGATTTCAGCTACAACATCAGCGGCGACTACGTGGCAAATACCGGCACGGCGGGCAACAGTGTCACGCTCGACTTTGACGGTGCCTGGTTTGGTGTGGGCTTTGAGAGCACAGCCCAGACCGGCGTAGCCGAGATTTACCTGGATGGGGCACTGTGGGACACCGTCGATACCAGCGGCGACCTCGGCCCGATGAGCCGCTATTATGATGTGATAACCGGCACGCATACGATCTCGATAACGGCCGTTAACCGCATCCGCGTTGACTTCATTGACACCTGGGACACCACCCCCATGCCCGACAGCTGGCACGAAGCTGAACTCAACGACCGCATTGAGCGCTTCCACTACAGCACCTATTGGGCTACTTACAGCGATGAATATGCCCGCGAAGAACGCATGGTTGGGCGCAGCCTGGTTAACTCCCGCCGCACAATGTGGTTCAGCTTTACCGGTCACGACCTGACCTTGCAAAGCTACAACGACAACAACGGCCAGTATGAGATTTTCATGGATGGCGTGTCGCAGGGGGTGTACACGACAACGGCCGTTTACAGCAACCAACCCATCAACTGGCACTTCCCCAACCTCGGCGACGGCCCCCACGTCTTCTCCCTGCTGGCGATAGACGGCACAAGCCGCACCTACGTAGACGCCTTCAACGTCAACCCCGACAAATTCGTCGATGCCGCACCCAGCGTCGAATGGGTTGACTTTACCCCCGGCGGCCTCTTAACCACACTCATCGCTGGCGACATCAACAACGACGGCATGGTCGAAATCATCGCCCCATCCACCGACGGCAACCTCTACGTCTATCGTGGTGATGGGCAAGACGCCGGCGGCGGCACCCCCATCTTATGGAGCGCCGCGACCGGCGTCGGCAACGAGCCAGCCATTGCCGACATAGACCTGGACGGGTACGGCGAAATTTTACTCATGTCCGGCGACGGCTTGTTTGCCTTTGAACACGACGGCACAACCAAATGGATGACCGACACCATCTTCTCCTCTTCCGGAGGCGCAAACCCGTATGGCTGGGGCGGCGTGGCAGTAGGCAACCTTGACCTGGACGATGAGCCAGAGCTAGTCGTAGCGCCACGCTTGCAGCAGGCCGCCGTCGTCAGCGCCGCTGGCGAAGTGACGCGCTTTGGCCCAACGCTGGGCGACTTCCCCACCCTGCCCATCCTCGCCGACATTAATGGCGATGGGTTCCTGGACATCATCATCGCCGATGATGACACGCTGTATGCCTATGATGCCTTCAACGCCCTCAACCTGATCTGGGCTTACACCTACGATACCAGCGACATCTCGCCCAACACCAGCTCGCAAACCTGGGGCGCACCGGCCGTCACCAACCTGGATGGCGATGCCGAACCGGAAATCGTCATGTTCTTTGAGGAGAAGGTCGTCGCTCTCAATCATGATGGCACGGAACTTTGGGTCTACAAAGTGCTGCAAGCCAACGGCTATCGCCCCAGCCATGTCACCATAGCGGATGTAGATGGCGATGGCGAAATTGAAATCATCGTCGCCCAGGCCCTGAACGCCGGATTCCTGGTTTTTAATCATGAGATTTTGGTATTGAATGCTGACGGCACGCTCCTGTGGAGTGAAATTGTAGACGAGACCACGAGTTCCAGTTCCGGCGTGGCAACGCATGACTTTAATGGGGATGGTGTGTGGGAAGTGTTGTGGAATGGCTACGACGATGGCTTCCTCATCTTCAATGGGCCAGATGGCGACCGCATCTTTAACGAGCCGCGCATCAACTCTGGCACAATTGTCGATTACCCCAGCGTGGCCGATGTGGACGGCGACCATTTCGCCGAAGTGCTGCTGGGCGACGACGAAGGGCTGTGGGTTGTCGGCCATGATGAAGTGTGGGCAGACAGCCGCCCGTTGTGGAGCAGCAACAGCTACCGCATCACCGACATCAACGATGATTTGAGTGTGCCGGTGAATGAGCAGCCAAGCTGGCTGACACACAATACCTATCGCACACAAACGTCGGAGCGCAGTCCGGCACCAGCTTACAGCGTCAACGTTGTTTACAGCGCGGGCATTGACCAGATTACGGTTCTCACGCCGACCATTTCGCTGACGCCAACGGCCGTTTCTCCACCCATCTATACCTTTAGCTACCACCAGGAATGGTATCAGCCCGTCATCACACTTTCGCTTGTCTCGGAAGTGGGCAATTTGCAGCCGGGCGAAGTGCGCCAGGTAGCCGCCGGGGCAGAAGTCCACTACACCTTGCCCACCGGGAGCAACGTCTTGATGCTGCCACCGCTTTACGTCACCGGCGCAACCATTGCCGACTTGACTCCGGCAGAACAAACGGCCGTTCCCGGCCAGACCATCAGCTACACGCTCACGCTGCTCAATCCGGCAGCAACCGCCGATACCTACACGCTGGCGGTAAACGGGCTGCCTTCCGATTGGGGCGCGGCCTTACCCGGCAGTGCAAACGTACCGGGGAATGGACAGGCAGCCGTCACGCTGGCGCTTACCGTGCCAGACAACGCCGACCTGCACGACTACCCCTTCATCGTCGCCGTGACAACCGGCAGCGGCGGCACAGCACAGTTGGGCGGCACGGCCGTTGTGCAAGAGGGAGTGCGCGTGATGGTAACGGCCGTTACCGCATCCCTTGCCCCCATCGGCCAACCCATCAGCCATACGCTGACCATCACCAACCTGGAAAGCACAGCACGCACCTATGCCCTCAGCGCGGCGGGTACACCCATCGTCACACTGCCGCCGCAGGTAACAGTCGATGCCAATGGCAGCACAACGGTGCTGCTGACCGCCGCTCCCTCTGACACCGGGCAACAAGCGTTTACGGTGAATGCCGTCGCTCAAGAAAGCGGCGCAGCGGGCAGCGATACGGCCGTTATCCAGGGCCTCGGCGCAGACGGTGTGGCGGTGTCGTTGACGCCGTCAATGGTGGAAACGGGGCCGGGCGGCACGGCCGTTCTCACCGTCACCCTGCAAAATCTTAGCAGCAGCGCCCACACGTTCAATCTGGACAGCACATTGCCAGCAAACTGGAACGGCCGTTTCGAGGCCAATGGACAGCCGATCAACGCCATCTTCATCGCCACAGGCATCTACAACACGGCACAGGTGACACTGCTGGTCAATCCGGCGGAAACGGCCGTTAGCGGCAGTTACCCCATCAGCGTGATGGCAGCATCGCAAACGAACCCGGCCGCAAACGGCACGGCCAACGGCCAGATTGACCTGAACGGCATTGGCGTGCAGGTGCAAATTCTCGACCAGAATATGACGATCAACCCCAATCAATCCTTTAGCTGGGATGTGCGCGTGACGAACACGGGCGAGAACAGCGATACCTTCACGCTGGCAGCGGCAGGTCTGCCGGTGGGGGCCAATGGCACGTTTAGCAGTGACACGGTAACGCTGGCCGCAGGAGAGGCAGTGGTTGTGCAATACACGGCCGGGCCGTTTAGCGGTGCGCTGCCACAGGCGTATGACCTGAATGTGATGGCGCAGTCGGGAGCGAATACGGCCGTTTATGGCGAAGATCGCACGACCTTTACCCTGGCCGCGCAAGAAGCGGTGAGCCTCGTCTGGCTGCCCGCCAACCAGACCATCACCAACACCTTTGCCACCAACTTCACCCTGGTCTTGACGAACACAGGCAACACCGCCGCCACCTTTACGCTCAATCTGAGTGGGGCCGGGCTGACGTTCGCTGTGCCGCTCAACGAGATTTTGCTGCCGCCAGCCATGACGGCGGTGATCCCGGTAACGGTGCAGGCCAATGGCACAGGGTCGTTTGTCTTGACGGGAACGGCCGTTGGCAGCACAGCCCAGGCCAGCGACACGGCATCGCTAACAGTGGCGACAACAGGCAATGGCAACGACGCGGACTTGCTTTACCTGCCCATCATCGTCCGTCATCCGTAAACAAAATAGACGGCATAACAACAAGGCCCGGCTGCCCATTGCGGCAGCCGGGTCTTTGTTGTGTATCGGGGATTTACGGAGAACTTACAGTCTGCTCTGGCGTTTTTGAATATACGCACTCAGTTGAGCACCCTTCTCCACAAGGTCGGGTACGCCGGTGTCGGTCATATCCTCAACCAAATAACCAGCCTGTGCGCCAGCCAGGAATCCATCGGGAGCAAACCATTCGTCGCCTAACAAATCAAATTGGCGCAAAAGCGTGTCAACCAGGCGCGGCAGCAAATCGCCCGCCTCGCCAATGCTGCTTTCACCGGCGTTGTAGACAGCCAACAGCAAATGTCGCCAGCGGGCAAAAGCAGCTTCGTCACTGCTGGCACTGGCCTGCGTCACATACCAGTTAACAAATGCATACTGAAATTCCGCCAGGAAGGCATTGGCATCGCCGCCATGCGTCCCTTGAAAGGCTTTGGCAAAGCGCGAACCGGTGCCGCTATCTTCCACATGCAGCGGTGGCGGGAAATCCACAGACGGAATATGCTGCACCAACCCATACCAGGGGCCAAAATTAGCATGCGGGTATGTGATCAAGGCGCTGCTCATCGCGCCGCTCAGCGCCAGATTCGCGTATCGGGCCAGCACATCGGCGGCGGCATCTTCAAATCGCTGTGCCTCGTCATTGAAGACTTTGACAACAACCTCTTTCGGTTGGAGGTAACACCAAAAGCCCACATGATCCAAATCGGCTTGCACGCTGACATAGTGCCAGGCAGCAGGGGGAACCATGCCAAAGCCGCGAAACCCACCCTGAATTGCGTAGTGAGCCGTGCCAATACGGGCTTCTTTTTTGGGGACATCTAGCAAAATAATTGCGCCGAACATAGATAATCTCCTTTATCAAAAGCCTCCCGGAGGTTCGTCTCATGCGACAAACATAACCTCCGGGAGGTTGCTTTTCATAACCTCCCGGAGGTTCGTCTCATGCGACAAACACAACCTCCGGGAGGTTGCTTTTCATAACCTCCCGGAGGTTCGTCTCATGCGACGAACGTTCCACCGATAACCTCCCGGAGGTGTTAAACTTGCGCCCATCTTCTGTGCTGATCGTAGAAAGCAGGGCATGTCTCACATTTACAAACTCTTCACCCAAATATACCGACAATCAGGTGTGTTGTCTGTGGCTTATTTCACACAATCGCCGAAACAGCTGCAAAGGCACAGCTACCTTAAAGGGGACGAAAGGTGCGATAACGGCCGTTAAAATGCTGCTAAAATGAGACCAGATGCACCGGTTGTTTATGCAACCAACACTTCTTTCAACTGCATCAAGGAGCACGATGAAAATCAAACAAATCTTTATGTGGCTATGGTTGTCCCTCTTGCTGGGGGCACTCCTATCTGCATGCGGCGCGACAACAGCTACAGAGGCAACGGCAACGGCCGTTCCCGCCACCCCAACACCCGCAAACAGCACCCCCACCCTGGCAGCGGCCACACCTGCGCCCTGCACCCTCACCGCCAACACCGATGTGCCGCTCTACTATCGGCCAGACACCACTTCCGGCCAATTCGGCAGCCTCACCGCAGGCGAGCAGAGCATCATCATGGGACAGGCAGCGGGGGGATGGTTGGGGTTTGACCCCGGCGTGGCCCAGGCCGCCAACATAGGCATTTTCCGCTTGCGCTGGGTAGCGCCGGGCAGCGACGTCACCCAATCTGGCGACTGCGACGCAGTGACAGCATATCCGGCCATTTCTCCAACAGCCTGCTACGAAATGGCGATGGCCGACACGCCCATTTATGCCCAAGCAGACGATACGGCCGTTACCATCGCCACCCTCCCGCCGGGGCATACACCGCAATCATTGGCAAAACAGATCAGGAATGGTACCAGGTTGACCTGGGAGACGGCACCCTGGCCGACACCAACAGCGGGCAAATCGGCTGGATTACCGCCGATGCCGTGAACTACAACGGCCAAACCTGTACCGACTTGCCAACCGTCACTCCATAAGCACGCCACAGGGAGCAAAGACATGGAGACCATGATCACAGATAAATTTGCGCCCGGCTGGCCGGGCATCCCCCCACGCTGGACATCCAGCGTCAAAAGCGGCGTCGGCACAGCCCTAAATTCTGCCAGCCGTGTCTGGTTCACCCTCAGTCATGGCATCTTCAACGAGATTTACTACCCGCGCCTGGATCGCGCCTGCGTGCGCGACATGGGGCTGATCGTCACCGACGGCGACACCTTTTTCTCTGAGGAAAAGCGCCACTGCCAGCATCACGTGGCGTATCTGGCACCATCCGTACCCGCTTACCGGTTAACCAACGTTTGCCAAAACGGCCGTTACACCATCACCAAAGAAATCGTCGCCGATCCGCAGCGCGATGTGGTCTGGCAGCGCACGCAATTCACGCCCGACATTGGCCGCCTCGACGCGTACCATGTGTATGTGCTGCTCTCCCCACACCTGGGCAATCGCGGCACAGGCAACACAGCCTGGGTCGGCGCATACAAAGGCGTCCCCATGCTCTTTGCCGCGCGGGATGGACAGGCGCTGGCGTTGGCCTGCACACTCCCCTGGCGGCAGCGGTCGGCGGGTTTCGTCGGCGCATCCGACGGCTGGCAAGATTTGCGCCAGCATCAACAAATGACCTGGGCTTACGAACGCGCCGAAAACGGCAATGTCGCCCTTACCGCAGAAATTGACCTGATGGCAGGAAACGGCCGTTTCGATTTGGCCCTCGCCTTTGGCCTGACAGCAGAAGAAGCGGGACATCGTGCGCGAGCCGCCTTGCTAGACGGCTTCGACACGGCACGCCAGACAGCCATTGCCGAATGGCAGGCATGGCAAAACGGGCTGCCCGCCATTGGCGAAGCCGTTCCCGGAGACAACGGCCTTTACCGCATCAGCACCGCCGTGATGCGTACCCATGCCGGGAAACGCTTCCCTGGCGGCAGCATCGCCAGCCTTTCTGTGCCCTGGGGCTTCGCCAAAGGGGATGACGATTTGGGCGGCTACCACCTTGTCTGGCCGCGCGATTTGGTCGAAACGGCCGGCGGCCTGCTCGCGGCTGGCGCACTGGATGACGCACGCCGCATCCTCGACTTCCTGCAAGTCACCCAAGAAGACGACGGCCATTGGCCGCAAAACATGTGGCTGGATGGCTCGCCTTACTGGCGCGGCCTGCAAATGGACGAAACCGCCTTCCCCATTTTGTTGGTAGACCTGGCACTGCGGGCTGGCGCTATCACCGAAGCGGATCAGGGGCGTTACTGGCCGATGGTGCACCGCGCCGCCCAATTTTTGGTGCAAAATGGGCCAGTCAGCCAGCAAGATCGTTGGGAAGAAGACCCCGGTTACTCCCCCTTTACGCTGGCGGTGGAGATTGCCGCCCTGCTGGTCGCTGCCGATCTCGCCGCTGGGCAAGACAAGGCCGACATGGCCGAATTTTTGCGACAAACGGCCGATACCTGGAATGCCAACATCGAACGCTGGACATACGTGACGGATACCGATCTGGCACACGCCGCCGGTGTCGATGGCTATTATGTGCGTATTGCGCCGCCGGAAACGGCCGTTGCCGCCTCCCCAACAGATGGCTTTGTGCCCATCAAGAATCGGCCGCCAGGGCAAAGCCTGGAACCGGCCAAGGCGATCATCAGCCCGGACGCCCTGGCATTGGTGCGCTTTGGCTTGCGTGCCGCCGATGACCCGCGCATCGTCAACACGGTCAAGGTGCTTGACGCGCAGCTCAAAACGGAAATGCCGGCCGGGCCAATCTGGCACCGGTACAACGACGATGGGTACGGCGAACATGAAAACGGCGACCCATTTGATGGCACGGGAATCGGCCGTGCCTGGCCGCTGCTCACCGGTGAACGAGGGCATTACGAACTGGCTGCCGGACATCCCGCGCAAGCGCAGCGCCTGCTGGCGGCGATGACCGCGTTTGCCAATGAAGGCGGCTTTTGCCAGAGCAAATCTGGGACGCTGAGGACATTCCCGAAAAGGAGTTGTTCTTTGGTCGCCCGGCAGGATCAGCCATGCCGCTGGTGTGGGCACATGCCGAATATGTGAAGTTGTGCCGGTCGCTGGCCGATAATGCGCTGTTTGACATGCCACCGCAAACTGTCAAACGGTATCTGAAGGAGGCAAACAACGCGCTCTACGCCATCTGGCAATTTAACCACAAGTGCCGCGCCATCTCTGCCGGGCAAATATTGCGGGTGGCCTTGTCGGCAACGGCCGTTATCCATTGGAGCAGCGACAACTGGCAAACGGCGCAAGAAATGCGCACACGCGACACCGGGCTGGGTCTGCACATCGCCGACCTGCCCACAGCCACACAAAAAGCGGGGAGCGAAATCCAGTTCACCTTCCATTGGCTGGATGATGATCGCTGGCAAGGCGAAAACTTCGCGGTTTCGATCAATGCCGAGTCGTTTTGACCCGATCCCAAGAACACACCCCCATCAACCTCAACCTCCCGGAGGTTATCATCAAGACATCATTCTCATGGAACAACCTCCGGGAGGCTATTTTCAGGAAGGCGTTTCGGCGAGCTAACGCCCACCCATCAACCTCAACCTCCCGGAGGTTATCATCAAAACATCATTCTCATGAAACAACCTCCGGGAGGTTATTTTCAGGAAGGCGTTTCGGCGAGCTAACGCCCACCCATCAACCTCAACCTCCCGGAGGTTATCATCAAGCATCATTCTCATGGAACAACCTCCGGGAGGTTATTTTCAGGAAGGCGTTTCGGCGAGCTAACGCCCACCCATCAACCTCAACCTCCCGGAGGTTATCATCAAGACATCCTCCTCATGCCGCAAACCTCCACGAAGCCACCTCCCCCAAACCACCACGCCGCCTCCACGAACCGACGTTTCCGACCACCGACCACCGACCACCGACCACCGACCACCGCTCACCGACCACCGTCCACCGCCACAAAAAAGCATGTCCCGGCACAAAAGTTAGCGTATAATACAGTACCATTGAATCAGGCGTTGGGACATCGCGACAGACATCAACATTCCATCCTTATTAATTACAAGCGGCTGTCCATTCACCGACAGCGAAGCTCATTAACAATCGCATACCATTCCCCTGGCAACACCCTCTTTCCGGCTTGCTGCCAAAGGTAACAGCGCGTGGCAAAATAGTGACAAACGTCAAAAGACCCTCGGAAACAGAGAAATCAGGCGATTGCGTGTAAAAACAAGCGATCTGTGGGGTCAAACAGGCGCGTGATCGCCCGAATTTCTTATGAGTAAGATACGTTTTTGCGGTATCTTTTGACGACCCTCGCCAAATCGGAAGCGGTGGGTGACAAATAGCAATTTTTCTGGCAAAACAGCGGCGCAATGGGGCAGCACAAGCCGCCACAAGACAAAAAATGCGCTTGTGTGGTGTGCGCCACCCATGTGGATAACTGCTGTCAGACAGGCACTAACGCCCTCAGGGGCATTTCGACACTGGTTTATGCGACTTTTCAGCATGTCGCCGTGATAGGCATCAACATCAGCGACAGACAGGCACTAACGCCCTCCTTATTAATTACAAATTTCGACCATTCACTTACTCAGGGATTTCGCTCATTGCATCCGTATATCATTGGTCAGACAGGCACTAACGCCCTCAGGGGCATTTCGACAATACAAACGCATTGAAATAGTGACAAATGCAGCGAAATGTGCTGTCGTGTCAGACAGGCACTAACGCCCTCAGGGGCATTTCGACCTGATTGATCCATCCTGCAGGTTCTAAATAACCGCGTGAAGTGTCAGACAGGCACTAACGCCCTCAGGGGCATTTCGACCATTGGTCAGCAACAGGCGCGGTCAATCATTTTAGCCAAGCCCAGACGAGTCAGACAGGCACTAACGCCCTCAGGGGCATTTCGACGACCCTCGCGCAAGCGCATCGAAAGCGGTGGGTGAAAAAGACAGGCACTAACGCCCTCAGGGGCATTTCGACGCAATCATCTCCGCACAAACCGCCAGACAGGCAATAACGCCCTCAGACAGCATTTCAGTGGTGTGATGTACACCGCATGTTTTTAACTTTGCTGTCAGACAGGCACTAACGCCCTCAGGGGCATTTCGACATTTTGTTTACTCTTCTTTGACCTTTGCGCAATTTTGGTCAGACAGGCACTAACGCCCTCAGGGGCATTTCGACGACTACTGAGCTGATCGCATTGTTTGAAGTTGCCTCGTGGGTCAGACAGGCACTAACGCCCTCAGGGGCATTTCGACCTATCTGAGACCGGGGACATCAGCACTAACGCCCTCAGGGCATTTCGACGGTAGGTCAGACAGGCACTAACGCCCTCAGGGGCATTTCGACATTATCAAATAAGATCTCGATAGTTTTGCGCAAACATCAGACAGGCACTCAGACAGGCACTAACGCCCTCAGGGGCATTTCGACGACATGATCTTAACGCACGGCATGGTCGAAGTTCAGTTCTACAGGCACTAACGCCCTCAGGGGCATTTCGACCTGACTCCTCGGAAGATTAGGAGGAATTAGCCAGTCGTCAGACAGGCACTAACGCCCTCAGGGGCATTTCGACAAATTTCAGACAGGCCCCTCGGACTCAGACAGGCACTAACGCCCTCAGGGGCATTTCGACATATACCACCTTGTTTGTACTTCACCCCCTCAGGGGCATTTCGACCTGTGCGCATGAAAGTCAGACAGACAGGCACTAACGCCCTCAGGGGCATTTCGACACAATTACCAACTCAGACAGGCACTAACGCCCTCAGGGGCATTTCGACAAAAGTTCACCTTGTCAGACAGGCACTAACGCCCTCAGGGGCATTTCGACCAATTGTGTAGGTCGCGATTTGGGTGGCATGTTGCCCTCAGGGTCAGACAGGCACTAACGCCCTCAGGGGCATTTCAGACACTAACTAACGCCCTCAGGGGCATTTCGACCTGCCTTATGCATGAATTGCAGTCAGACAGGCACTAACGCCCTCAGGGGCATTTCGACCATGTTCTCAACGCACGCATCAAACGGAACAGAACGGATGCGGTCAGACAGGCACTAACGCCCTCAGGGGCAGGGGCATTTCGACTTTGGTACTGTGTCAGACAGGCACTAACGCCCTCAGGGGCATTTCGACGTAGTCATATTTCCAGACATCGTCACTAACGTCAGACAGGCACTAACGCCCTCAGGGGCATTTCGACGAAGCCAACATGAAAATGGAGTCGGCAATTGGTCAGTCAGACAGGCACTAACGCCCTCAGGGGCATTTCGACTTTCAGCGCTTCGAGGGCAGTGCGGAGCCCCAGGTCTGAGTCAGACAGGCACTAACGCCCTCAGGGGCATTTCGACATAAAGCCGCCAATACCAACCCTATGATGTTGGTAGCTGGCGTCAGACAGGCACTAACGCCCTCAGGGGCATTTCGACAAATTCTGCAAGTTTTTGCACTAACGCCCCTCAGCCATTTCAGACGACATCCTGCTGGCAGTTCCTCAGACAGGCACTAACGCCCTCAGGGGCATTTCGACAATAATCGCGGCGGTATCTGTACCATGCAATTGCGATCAGTCAGACAGGCACTAACGCCCTCAGGGGCATTTCGACTCAGGGGCCATCCAATTAGCCTTCAAGATCACACGCAAACGCGATTGTCAGACAGGCACTAACGCCCTCAGGGGCATTTCGACCATATTCCAGAAGTTTCTTAGCACTGAGAGAAACTGTGGTCAGACAGGCACTAACGCCCTCAGGGGCATTTCGACAATTATCCCATTTCCACCCAGAGGGGCATTTCTGACTTATCATTGTAGAAGTTTTGTCAAAATTCCCTCAGGGGCTTTTTAGATTTCATCAGTCAGACAGGCACTAACGCCCTCAGGGGCATTTTCGACTTTTAACTCGGGCGAGTTGGTGCACAACAGTTGGTCAGACAGGCACTAACGCCCTCAGGGGCATTTCGACTTACCGCCATGCCATCATCAACAGCGGTGACGTCAGACAGGCACTAACGCCCTCAGGGGCATTTCGACATGGCTTCCATAATTTTGATTCTATCGTAAGCTCTGTCAGACAGGCACTAACGCCCCCAGGGGCATTTCGACTCACCATTTGTGTAGGAACCGTTGCCGAGTACGTCCGTCAGACAGGCACTAACGCCCTCAGGGGCATTTTGGTTCGAGTAGGGGCGAGCCGGCGGCTCGCCTCTACCAGCAGGCAGGCCAGCACTCACGCTTTCAGGGAGATTGCGATAAACACCCTCATGACAAACATCCGCCCAAGGGATTATCAGACAGACACGATGCCCTCCAGGGCATTTCCAAAAGCCAGACCACAGCGTTTCTCTTCCAATTCCCCCCTTTTTCGGTTAGAATACCTTCGTAGTCGTTTCTTGCACCTGGCACAAAGGAGTCATAATGGCACAGTCAGATTTTTCTTTCGCGTTAGCTGGCTTGTTGCACGAAATTCTGGAACAGTTCCCCAATTTAACGACCCAGCTTCCTGAATGGTTCATGCAGGTAAGAGACAGCGCTTTGCCTGCCATCACCTGGGCTAACGGCCTGCTTACGACAAAAGCGGCGCAAGCCCTGCGCCCGCAGCATCCGCAGCGTGTCACCATTTTCAATCAATTGTTCCCCCAGGCAGACAAACCGATTGACGATAAGCATTTCATCCCGATTAGGCCGCTGCAATTAGCGGAGGATGTCGTTTTGCCACAGGCCGCCAGCACGGCAGCAGAGCGTACCGCCGCGTATGAAGCGCTGTTGCAGGAAATGGAATTGGCGTTGGCCGCGATACGGCCGTTTCCCCCTGCCGCCTATCTCACCGCCGCCTACGATTGGTTGCAGCGTTTTGCCTGGTGTTTGCCGTCGCCCTATGATGGTGGCAAGGAAACGGCCGTTTCCCTCTTCGACCACAGCCGTGCCGTTGCTGCACTTCTCCCCTGCTATCAGTCAGCCGCAGCAGAAAAAGATGATATCCCCGTTGCCGCCTTCGTCAGCGGCGACATCTCCGGCGTGCAATCCTTCATTTACACCATCACTGCGCGTGGTGCCACATCAGGGCTGCGCGGCCGTTCCCTCTACTTGCAGCTGCTAACCGAAGCCATCTCCGGTTATGTTCTGCGCGAATTGGAACTGCCCACGACAAGCCTCATCTATGCGGGTGGCGGCCATTTCTACCTCATCGCCCCCCCCGACAAAGTCGAGAAACTACCGCAAATCCAACGCCATATTAGCAGCGCCCTGCTGCGCCATCATCAGGGCGAACTGTACCTGGCCTTGGGCAGCGCCACTTTTGCAGCAGCCGATTTCCGCTCCGACCAATTCGGCAAAGCGTGGAGCCGCCTCAGCCAATCCGTCAGCCGCGCCAAGCGCCGCCGCTTTAGCGAATTAGGCGAAGCCATGTATGCAGACATCTTCACCGAGCAGGGGCTGGGGGGGCCAAGCAAAGTGAATGTCGCGTTTGCCATTATGAAGGTAATGTCAAAAGTGATTCCACGAAACTAGATAACGAAGGCGACCCCATCACCAAATGCTTCATGTGCAAATCGCTGGAAACACTTGGTCAAGAACTGCGTCAGGCACAAGGATTGCTGCTGACACAAACTGAAGCAACCATGCACAATCGTCAAAATTGGGCAGATGCTCTGGCTGAGTTTGGCTTACATGCCGAAGTGGTGACAAATGGGGCAAACCTGCCCGCAAAGGTTGCTAATAAAAAAGTGACGCGCTACCTGGCGATTAACGATGATGCCGCGCAGCACGCCAGAAGTGCGCTGGCAGCATCTGGCGTGCCCGTCCTGCTCCGGTATATGGTTAACGTCACCCCGCTTGTGACCCCCACTGATGAAAAAAAATCAAAAGATGCCCGCACACAGTTCCGCAACGAACATCCACACGTACCGCAAGAAAAATGGCCGGAATTATGGGAAGCAGGTTTTGTGCGTCCCTTTGAACTTATTGAATCCCATGCGTGTGGCATCCAACGATTGGGCGTGCTGCGCATGGATGTAGATGATTTGGGGCGCATCTTTGCCGAAGGGTTTGGAGGAGACGGAGGTCTGGCACAAACGGTCGCACTCAGTTTTGCCATGTCACTCTTCTTTGAAGGATGGGTTGCCGCGTTAGCCAGACGCGCTGACAACAACCGTGATGTGGTCTACTCCATTTATTCTGGTGGTGATGACTTGTTCATTGTTGCGGCCTGGGATGTGCTGCCCGACCTGGCGCACAACATCGCCCAGGATTTAAGCAGCTATGCCGCCCATAACCCACACATCCACGTCAGTGCCGGGATCACGTTGCACGGCGGCAAATTCCCTCTTTATCAGGCAGCGAGAGCGGCAGAAGAGGCTTTAGATCAGGCAAAGGATTTTTCGCGCAATGGCACATGCAAAAACGCCTTTACCTTTTTGGGGCGTACGCTATCTTGGAACGAGTACATAGATTTACAAACCACTTTTGTTGAATTTGCAAATCTAGTGGCACCAAAAGACAACGATGCTCCCCATGCGCCACAGCGCTTGTTGCAGCTCCTCATGCAAATGGAAACTTTGTATACGCAGCATCGCCGTTATCAACTGGTATCTGGGCAACAGGCCGAGAAGGTTTATTGGGGTCCCTGGCATTGGCGCAGTGCCTATTTGTTAAATCGTTTGGCAAAACAAAACAAAGACGTGAGGGACGACATTTTAGCCATTGCGGCACAACTGAGCGGCGAAAATTTTAGTCGTATCACCATGCTTGGTCTAGCTGCACGTTGGGCTGAGCTGTATACGAGAGAAGATCACAAAAACAAGGAGGTAATTGATGGCCGGGAATGATCAACAATCAGTTGATTTGGGGATTTCTAAGCAAACTTTGCGCGACATTATTATCACGGGCAATGCACAAACCCTGGTAGAACACGCCAAAAGTATTGGTGACAAATTAGGTAAAACGCTGACAACGAATCAAATCCGGGCAATTTTTGGTACAGTGCGCCAGATTGAGATGGATTGGGATGATGTAGCCGGTCAGGCACGTCAGGAACGTGCCCAGCGGCAGTTAATTCTGCTTCAGCCCAAGATGGCTTATCGTGCCAGCAAAGAGGGGCGTGGTGGACGCGGGTTACAAGCTCTCACAAATGTACTTAGCGATTCGATAGATTTGGTGATGGACGACAAAGTACCGCCCGCAGAAAAGCGGGAACGCTTTGGGCGTTTTGTGGATTTCTTTGAAGCGATTCTGGCTTACCACACGGTAGCCGGTGGACGTTAAAGGGAGGAGAAAAATGAGCGATATTAAGTTATACGGCCGTATCTTCATCACCGGCAAAATCAAAGCCATCACTGGCCTGCATATAGGTGGCTCTGAAGGTGCCATCAGCATCGGCGGCGTAGACAACACCGTCATCCGCGACCCACTAACACAGCAGCCCTACATCCCCGGCTCCTCGTTAAAGGGTAAAATGCGATCCCTGTTGGAAAAGAACGACGGTCGTCCGCAAAACCGGAAAATTGGGCAGGCCACTATCCATACCTGTGACGCTAAAGATGAATACGATAAATGCGACGTTTGCCAGATTTACGGCGTTCCTGGTGAAGCAGACTTCTCCTGGCCCACACGCCTGGTTGTACGCGATGTGCCTTTAGATGGCGCCAGCATCGAAAAATTGGCGCTGGCTAAAACCGACCTGCCCTTTACAGAAGTTAAATGGGAAGTGGCTATTGATCGCGTCACTTCCGCTGCTGTGCCACGCCAGATGGAACGTGTGCCTGCTGGCGCTGAATTTGGCGCGTTCGAGTTTGTCTTCAGCCTCTATGATCCTGATGATCAAAGTCGCTTCGTCCGCGTGGTAGACAGTATGAGCTTGCTCGAAGATGATTACCTGGGCGGCTCTGGCAGTCGTGGCAGCGGCAAAATCCAATTCTCAGAGATGAACGTCTCGCTTAAGCGCAGCAGTGATTATCTAAATCCGCAATCGCTGCTGCAAAAAGCAGACCTGACCGGGTTAACGAGTGCTTTGCCAACAATACAAGAAGCGCTTGGCAAGCTGTTCAATGAGTAATGCCATGACCAACCTTACCCTCTACCAGTTGCAGCCCCAGGCATTGGGGTTCCATTTTGGCGAGGAGGGGCTGGAATTGGAAGAAAGTCGCATCTCCTTTCCCAGCGACTCCCTCTTTGCTGCCCTGGTGGCGACGGTGGCCGAACAGGAAGGGGCACAAGCAGTCAAAGATTTTACTGCCCCCTTTGCTAATGGCGAGCCGCCTTTCCGCCTGACTTCCCTATTCCCATATGTGGGGCAGCTGCCATTGCTGCCACTGCCCATGCTACAGATAAAACTCACGCCCAGCGCATCCCAACTGCCGCGCAAATTTGCCAAAAAGGTGCGCTTTGTTTCGCCTGGCATTTTCCGGCGGCTCGTCCAGGGGGATGATATGGATGAGTACATGGCGAGCGAGACAAACGACTGTTTGCCTGCAAATGACCATTTGTCCACAAACGGCCGTTTCCTGCAAAGCAAAGCCATCTGGCTCACCCAACAAGAGATAGACAGCCTGCCCACAACCTGGCTCGAACCTCCGGCAAGCCTCAAAGGCAACCGCGACGAACAGCGGCAGCGACTGCGCGAACCGGACACCCTGGCTGCACGCCATGTCTGGCAAAACGGCAGCGTTCCTCGCGTCACCCTGGATCGCGCCACCAACGCCAGCACCATCTACCTCATGGGGCGTGTTGCCTTCAACACAGAGTGCGGCCTTTGGCTTGGTGTGCAGTACACAGACGAGAGCTGGCGTCCTCGCCTGGAAAACTTGCTGCATCACCTCGGCGACCGCGGCATTGGCGGTGAACGCAGCAATGGCTACGGCGCATTCAAGTTAATAAACCCGCCCACCCTGCTCCCCCCATTGCCACCCAATCCCGTTGGCGAATACCAACTGCTTCTCTCGCGCTACCTGCCCCGCGAAACAGAAATGAGCGTTATCCAGGATACTCATGCCGCCTACCAATTAATCCCTGTGGGCGGGTGGCTCGGCTCACCTCGCGCCCAAAACCTGCGCCGCAAACGCCTCACCCTGGTGGTTGAAGGCAGTGTGCTCGGCCCCGGTGCCGTTCAAGGTCGGATCGCCGACGTACAGCCCGATTGGGATGGATTTCCCCATCCCGTCTGGCGCAGCGGCCTGGCATTGACAACACCAGTCGCCGCCCAAGCGGTACAGGGAAAGGAAGGCCAGTCATGAAAACCATTTACGACCTGACCATCAGCACGGTGACGCCGCTGCACATCGGCAGTGGACAAACGTTAGAGCGCAACTTTGATTACGCCGTCCACGAGCGCCAAACCTGGGTCATTGATATGGATGCCTTTGCCGAACAAATGCTAGGCGAAGGGGGCAGCCGTTTTGAGCGCATGCTGCAAACTGTACCACCCGGTCAACTGCTGCAAAAGGAAGATTTCCAACCCAACTCACCTCTATTTCGCTACGTGCTGCGCGGTGTTCCCCGCGCAGCGGCCACTGGCGCGGCTATTCAGGCACATGTCAAGAATGTATATGACCAACCTTATATTCCCGGCTCGTCGCTCAAGGGGGCGCTGCGCACCCTGCTGCTGCGCCATGCCTATGCCGAATCCCGGCTCAAACTCAGTGCCACCAATTTGAATCACAGCCGCAGTTGGGCAGCGCAAAACCTGGAACGGGAGTTGCTAGGCCGTGATCCCAACCATGATTTGCTGCGTGGGCTGCACATTTCAGACAGCACACCGCTGCAAGCTGACCAATTACTGCTGCTGCCAGCACAAGTTTTTGGGCGGCGGGCAGCAGGTGCGCCCATTGATATAGAGTGTGTGCGCGGCGACGCCATCTTTTCCGCAACACTCACCATCGACGATTACCTCTTTGAAAACCCGGAGGCACAGCAGTTATTAAAATTTGGCAGCAAACGGGATTGGCTAACAAACCTGCCGCAATTGGCACACACACAGGCAACCGAGCGTATCAAAGAGGAGATCGCTTTTTACAAAGCACGTCCCGGCAGCCGCGCAGCGTCCTTTTACCGCCAACTGGCAGGCCTGACAAAGCAAATGCCCGCCGCGTCCTTCCTGCTGCAAGTGGGCTGGGGTGGCGGGTGGGACAGCAAAACCCTCGGCTACCTGGTTTCGCCAGAAGACCGATCTGCTCTCGTGGATCGCTACCGTTTAGGGCGTGGTCAGTATGATAAGAACAAGCCTTTTCCCAGCAGCCGCCGCGCCATTGCCCGTGGCACAGGCGACACCGCTGAACCACAGGTTCCCCTGGGCTGGTTGTTGGTGGAGATGAAGGGGCGCAAGTAAAACGAGGTAAGGGATTGAGCCACTACCAATCTCCCAGCTATCCCGCAAAAACAGCAAACCGCAGGTGCGAACGTGCTGCGGATAACTTCCGGGAAGGTGGTTTTTATCAGTAGTGATAAGCTGCTTTCATGAAGTGTCTTCTACAAAGGAAAGAGAATGTCTACCCTGGTGATTTGCAATGTAGGAACCCGCGACGTGGTGCTTGCGGGCAAAGAAAATGAAAAGCCGCCGCCTAAAGCCCGCATTCAAGGCGAGGTATTGCTGACACAGTTGGCGGCCGCCGCACCAGAAATAACACCTGACACCCTGACCTTTCCCATCCTCAAGCCAGCACTTGACGCTATCCTGGCCGAGGATGTATCTCGGCGCATTGACCATCTCATCCTTATTGGCACTAATCAGGATGAAACGACAACGTTACCCTGGCACCGGCAAAATGACACGCTGTTTTATGCGCAGTTGGCGCAGCAGGTCTTGGCACCGCGCTATGGGGAACAAATTGGACAGACAAAGGTGATCGAGGTTGGCGCGGAAGCTCACCCCATTAACCCGGCACTGTATGATCAGGCATACAATCGTCTGGGAGAAATTGTGGGTGAATGGATTGATCCTGATGTGATCTGCTACGTGGTGCCGGTGGGCGGCATTCCCGCGCTAAACACGGCGCTGATTTTGCAGGGAGTGCGCTTTTTTGGCGAGCGCTGCCGCGTCCGCTTTGTGACAGAAGAAGGACGGCCGTATCCTCTCAAAGCAGGTGAGCAGGTATTGGCTATGATGCAAGAGCATACGGCCGTTAACCGGCTGCTGCGATTGGATTTTGCGGCGGCTCTCCCGCTGCTTACGACCGGGCGTGACCCGCGTGACCCGGTAACGGCACTCATTCATTATGCCAGTGCCCGCCTTTGGTTTGACTTTGATGGAGCGCAGCGTTATTTGAACGACGCCGCCCATTATGCCCAAGAACAACCCGCCGTCGCCGCGCAGCTCGACGCCGAACAACAAGCTTTGCAGCGGCTGCGCTGGCGGCGACCCACTGGCCTTGTTGGGGGAACTGTATTTCAATGCCCTGATTGCCTGGGAAAACGGCCGTTTCATCGACTTTCTCGGCCGTGCCACCCGCTTCCACGAGGCACTGCTGCTGTACCTGGCCCAAACATATGCCCCCCACCTGCTGCAACACGTCAGTGCCGCAGAAATAGCCGCCAACCCCGAAAAGCGCATCTGGCTGCAAGACGCGCTGGCTAATCTGTCTGGAGACGCGACAGTTGTGCCGCCAGAAGACAATGGACAGATGCGGCGGCTGCGGCAGCAGATATACCACGCCTTCAGCCAGGAAGAGATCCGCATCCTTTGCTTCGATTTGCGCATTCCCTACGAAGACCTGCCGGGCGATGGGCATACAGGCAAAATTGTCAGCCTGCTAGACTACGCCTTGCGGCACGGAACCCTGCCAGACCTGCTGCAACTGCTGCGCGAGGAGCGTCCGCAGCAGCCCTGGCGGGTTGGCTGGGAGGTATCCGAAGACACCCCGCTGCCAACGCTGCTGCCCATCATCAAACGGCTGGCACAATTATGGCCGCTGCGCCAGCAAAGCATCATCGCTCATGGTTATGGCGGCGTATCACAACAAGCATTGGCCCAGGCATACCACAACGAAAGCCCGGTACAAGACATGTTTGAAGCCGGGCGCATCGTCGGCATGAGCAGCGACAATCCGCTGCTGCGTGTGCGCGATTTGCTGCTCACCTTGCTCGGCCACATCCAGGAGACAAAAGGGGGCACGCGCATACCCCATCACCATGAATAAACACCAACCTGCCGCAGGTTATCGGCCAAAGGCCAACCCATGGCAGCCACCTGCGGCAGGCTGTTTTCAGAGGAATTGCCCGTCACAATGAACGATCTCACCGCCCTTGTTCTCACCCTTACCCCAGACCGCCCCATCACCATGAGCGGACATTTGGGGCGGGCCAGCCACGCCATGCTGCTGCGGCTGCTAGCTTCTGCCGACCCGGCATTGGCGCAAATGCTGCACGACAGTAATACAGCCAAGCCATTTACATGCTCTGACCTGATAGGCGGAGAACGGGTAGACAAGAATGCCCGGCGCTTCACCCCGGATAAGCAAGCATGGCTGCGCCTGACCGGGTTAACGAGCACAGTCTCGGCGCTGCTGCAACTGTGGGCCACCACGCCCCCGGAAAAAGTTGAACTGGATGGCGCTGTTTTTACCGTGCAAACAGCCACCATCGATCCGGCCGTCCACCCCTGGGCCGGGCAAACCAGCTGTGAAGCGTTGAGTGCGCCCCATCTGCTGGCGCAACAGTCACCTGCTTATCGGCTCTCCTTAGAATTTGCCAGCCCAACCACCTTTCGCAGCCAGGGACGCAGCTTGCCTGTGCCCATGCCAGAATGGGTGTTTGGCAGTTTACTAGATCGCTGGAACGCTTTTGCGACGGTGCAGCTGCCCACAGAGACACGTCGTTTTGCTGCGGAATGTGTGGTTCTCAGCCGTTATCGGCTGCACACGCGAGCGGTGCCCTATAAAGACATTGTGCAAATGGGCTGCGTCGGTTGGGGTGATTTTGTCGCCTTGCAACATGACCGATATTGGAACAGTGTGCTTAACTTATTGGCTGACTTTGCTTTTTACAGCGGCGTAGGCTACCAGACAACAGTTGGGTTAGGACAGGTGCGGCGCAAAACGGCCGTACCCACTGCACCCTGACACCCGCGCCGCACTTACCTTAACAACTGCATAGGCCAGGATGCGCAGCGTGGCAAAATGGTGACAAACGCCAAAAGAACCTCGGAAACAGAGGAATCAGGCGATTGCGTGCAAAAACAAGCGATCTGTGGGGGCAAACAGGCGCGTGATCGCCTGAATTTCTTATGAGTAAGATACGTTTTTGCGGTATCTTTTGACGACCCTCGCTAAATGGGAGGCGGTGGGTGGCAAGCAGTCATTTTCCCGCTAAAATAGCGACCTGGTGGCACAGCACAGGCCGCAGCAAGACAAAAAAGACGCTTGTGTGGTGTGCGCCACCCATGTGGATAACTGCTGTCAGACAGGCACTAACGCCCTCAGGGGCATTTCGACTTTACAACCACACCAATTAAGATGACAAGCCAAGCAGTCAGACAGGCACTAACGCCCTCAGGGGCATTTCGACTTTGCCACTTTTCACCCCAGTTCTCCTTATGAAAACGTCAGACAGGCACTAACGCCCTCAGGGGCATTTCGACTCATTCAACCGTTCGTTGTTAAAGTCTCCAGCCAGGTCAGACAGGCACTAACGCCCTCAGGGGCATTTCGACGTTTGACCGCTAAAGTGTAGCTGGTCCAGTACAGAAACCGTCAGACAGGCACTAACGCCCTCAGGGCATTTCGACAATAGGCAGATGCTGATCATGATAGAAGTTCGTTTCGGTCAGACAGGCACTAACGCCCTCAGGGGCATTTCGACTTCATCGGAAAGAATTGGTACTCGTAGCACACATTGTCAGACAGGCACTAACGCCCTCAGGGGCATTTCGACTTGTTGTAGAAGAGATGGAGAACTTTCTTCAAGAAAGTCAGACAGGCACTAACGCCCTCAGGGGCATTTCGACTATCCGTGTCGAATCCGCGCGTTTTCATTTGCAACGTCAGACAGGCACTAACGCCCTCAGGGGCATTTCGACCAAATCAAGCGTCTACCCACCCGACATAGACCGCACGTCAGACAGGCACTAACGCCCTCAGGGGCATTTCGACATTCGGGTTCGGTTTCAACCGGAACCCGTTCTAATAGTCAGACAGGCACTAACGCCCTCAGGGGCATTTCGACGAACTGACCGTCTTTTTGGGAGACTGGCTTGATTACGTCAGACAGGCACTAACGCCCTCAGGGGCATTTCGACAGAAACATATCTACCCATGGATAATTGTAGAACCGAGTCAGACAGGCACTAACGCCCTCAGGGGCATTTCGACTCTGTCCGCCAAAGTGGCTTGTCCAGTAAAACATTGTCAGACAGGCACTAACGCCCTCAGGGGCATTTCGACCAAGCAGGTATCCTGGCCCGACCATCAGCACCAGAGTCAGACAGGCACTAACGCCCTCAGGGGCATTTCGACAATATGGAAAGCCTTGCCACTCAGCATATGTCGCATCAGACAGACACTAACGCCCTCAGGGGCATTTCGACGAATGCCGAGCTAGCGTCCACAAGTTCGCCAGAATAGGTCAGACAGGCACTAACGCCCTCAGGGGCATTTCGACAATATTATGAATGGGATAAGGAATGTCGGAATCATGGTCAGACAGGCACTAACGCCCTCAGGGGCATTTCGACTTAATCACGATGGGTAGAAATACGTTTTTCCAAGGTGTCAGACAGGCACTAACGCCCTCAGGGGCATTTCGACCCATATTGCTCAGTTTTGATAATACGCATGATATTTACGTCAGACAGGCACTAACGCCCTCAGGGGCATTTCGACTTGATATAAGTAACCAGTGCTTCAAACACGCTTGGTCAGACAGGCACTAACGCCCTCAGGGGCATTTCGACATACCTCACCGGTAATGGAGACTACACACGCCTTCAGGTCAGACAGGCACTAACGCCCTCAGGGGCATTTCGACCAAAACCCAAGCATTAAACATTCTCTAATGTCCAAGTCAGACAGGCACTAACGCCCTCAGGGGCATTTTGGTTCGAGAGAGGCGAGCCGGCGGCTCGCCTCTACCAGCGGTCAGGCAGGCGCTCAAATCTTCAGGGGCATTTCGACAAACACCCCCATGACAAACATTCTCTCAGGGGATTGTCAGACAGGCACGATGCAGGGGGTTTTCGATTCGAGAGAGGGCGAGCCGACGGCTCGCCTCTACCAGCAGCGGTCAGGCAGGCGCTCAAATCTTCAGGGGCATTTCGACAAACACCCCCATGATAAACATTCTCTCAGGGGATTGTCAGACAGGCACGATGCAGGGGGTTTTTGATTCGAGAGAGGGCGAGCCGACGGCTCGCCTCTACCAGCAGCGGTCAGGCAGGCAGGCACGAACAGACGGAGGGGCAGTTCACCCCATCAGGCACACACCATAGCGCTTGTACACGAGGCTAATCGAGCGTCAACACCTGGTTGATGGCATCTGCCAAAACGGGGTCTACGACAATTTCTTGTGTCGTCGGCAGCCCTGCCGATGAACGAGCTGCCAGTAATTGGGCGGATTGCTTGATCCAGGCAACGGCCGTTTCCACAGGTATCACGCTCGAATCCAAAACCAGATTAAACTGGCGTGCCGCATTAAAATCTGCGCCATAATACCCCTGCACAAACATATCGCGAGCCTTATCACTCCTGGTCACACGCTTTTCCGCCTGGCTGCTGTCCAACCCTTCCCTGTCCATGATGCAGGCAACACGGGTCGCAAATGGCGCCTGAATGCGCACATTGAGGACATCCGCATACCCACTCAACGCCGCATAACCGCCTCGTCCCAACAAAACCACATGATCAAGCCGGGCGATACCCAAAATCACCTTATCCAGCATTGAAACCAGTTCCAGGTTGGCGATGTCCAGCCGCGCCCATAAACTTGGTGCCGATTGGTACAGATCATCAAGGCGAATCAGGCCATATTGATGCAGCACTTTTTCGATGGTGGTTTTGGCGACGAAACGATACCCCATTTCCACAGCGACCTGGCGGGCAACCGCCTCACCCTGACTACCTAACTCTCTGGAAACAGTTATAACTGTCATGATTGAACCCCTTGATTGGAGATCGGCATTAATAAAGTTGCGCGAAATCTAAAACGGGAAAAACCCTTGCCGATTCCCTAAATCTGCCGTTTCACGGCCGTTCCCACAGCGTCAACAGTCAACCCAAACTCATGATACAACGATGGTATTGGCTGCCAATTGGTGCAAGTTGGTCTGTGTCATGGTGATTGTTACCGGTGGCTGGGAGGATGGGCATCCCCCCAGCCACGCCCTTTACTCAGCGAATGCCCGCATTTAAATGGAAATAAAGGTCATTCCACTGGAGTTCTTTTTTGAAGGCGGCAAGCGTGGTGTGCTCATCAATGAGCAAAAACTCAACCCCAGCCATGGTCGCAAAATCTTCCATGTGCTCCGCCGTCAGCGAAAGACTGAAGCCCGTGTGATGTGCTCCGCCAGCCAATATCCAGGCGGCGACGCCATCCTTGAAATTGGGCTGTGGCTGCCACAACGCCCGCGCCACCGGCAGCTTCGGCAGCGGCGCATCGGTGGGCACCACCTCCACCGCGTTGACAATGAGCCGATAACGACTGCCCAAATCAATGATGGTGGCATTGATTGCTGGCCCCGTTTGTGAATCGAATACCAGCCGCACCGGGTCTTCCTTGCCACCAATGCCCAATGGATGAATCTCCAATGAAGGTTTGGCCGCAGCAATGGAGGGGCAGATTTCCAACATGTGTGCCCCCAGCACCTTGTCGCCGTCGGGGCTGAAATGATAGGTGTAATCTTCCATGAAGGAGGTGCCGCCAACCAAACCGGCACTCATCACCTTCATCGCACGCAGCAGTGCGGCCGTTTTCCAATCTCCCTCCGCGCCAAAGCCATAGCCATCTGCCATGAGGCGCTGCGAGGCAACGCCGGGCAGCTGCTTGAGACCGTGCAAATCCTGGAAGGTGTCGGTGTATCCCTTGAAGCCACCCGCTTCCAAAAAGGCACGCATGCCCAGTTCGATGCGGGCCGCGTCGCGCAGGGATTGGCGGCGTGCGCCATCTGCGCGTAGGGCGGGCACGACGTTGTAGCTTGCTTCGTAGACGGCGATGAGATCGTCAACGGCCGTTTCCGTGACCGCATCAACATAAGCCACCAGGTCGCCCACGCCATAGCCGTTAACCGCATACCCAAACTGCATCTGCGCCGACACCTTGTTGCCTTCCGTCACCGCCACTTCGCGCATGTTGTCGCCAAAACGGGCAAACTTCGCCCCCTGCGCATCATGCCAGGCAGCGGCAGCACGCATCCACACATCCAGCCGCGCCAGCACCGCCTCATCCTGCCAATGACCGACAATAACCTTGCGTGCCGCCCGCAGCCGTGCGCCGATGTAGCCAAACTCCCGCCCCCCATGCGCCGTCTGGTTCAAGTTCATGAAATCCATGTCGATGGTTGCCCAGGGGATTTCCGCGTTGAACTGCGTGTGCAGTTGGGCAAACGGTTTTTGCAGCGCTTGCAGCCCGGCAATCCACATCTTGGCCGGGGAAAAGGTGTGCATCCAGAAGATGAGGCCAATGCAGTTGGTGGCCGTGTTGGCCGCCTGACAAACGTTGTACACCTCTTCCGGCGTGGTGACGATGGGTTTGAAAACAACCTTGACGGGCAGTTGGGGAGCCTTGTCGAGCGCGGCGGCAATCTTGGCACCATTGGCCGCCACCTGTTCCAGGGCTTCTGGGCCATACAAATGCTGGCTGCCGACAACAAACCATACTTCTAATGGGGTGAAAATGTCTGTGTTCATGCGTTTATTTCCTTTGTAACTATACGGTAAAGACACCGCACACATGGAGAATTCACGGAAGCTCTGGCGTCACGCTGCCGCCTGGCTGACACGCTTAAACATGCGCAGCAAAGGATGCTTTCCTTTGCGCGAGCAGAAACGTGTCAGTCAAGCGGTGGTCTATCTGCCTTTTCTCTGTGCGCTGTCCTGGATAGATGCGTTCCTTTATGGATGCGATGCGTGTTTACCTCGCGGACTCAGGGCGCAAGAGCCGCTCCCTTGCCAGCCACGCACGCATTTGACACGTCCTTATTGCAGCACGTCAACGGCCGTTCTCTCAATCACCAATCCCTGCTTGTAGCGTGCCATGAAAGCGGCAAACCCCGCCACATCCGCTGGTTCAGGAGCAATCGTCGTGCCCGCCTCTCCGGCAAACACCTTGTGCGTCAGATACGCCTCCAACGGCTCATTCTCCGCCTTGTACAGCATATAAGCCGCCAACAAAGCAATGCCCCATGCGCCGCCTTCTCCCGCCGTCTCCATCACCGAGACCGGGACATTCATCGCCGCCGCCATCATCTTCTGCCCCACATCCTTCGTCTTGAAAAAGCCGCCATGCCCCAGGATTTGGTCAATCTGCACATGCTCCTGGTCAAAGAGAATGTCCAGCCCGATCTTCAAAGCACCCAGCGCCGAGAAAAGATGCGCCCGCATGAAGTTCGCCAGGGTGAACCGGCTCTCTGGCGTGCGCACAAACAGCGGACGCCCCGCCTCCAGATGTGTAATGTGCTCGCCCGAAAAATAGTTGTACGCCAGCAGCCCACCTGCATCCGCCTCACCGGCGAGCGCCTGTTGATACAGCATCTCGAACAGCCGCGATTGGTTAATCTCCACACCCAGGGCCGCGGTGAATTCCTGGAACAGCCCAATCCACGCATTGAGGTCAGACGTGCAGTTGTTGCTGTGTACCATTGCCACCGGCTTGCCGGTCGGCGTCGTCACCATGTCAATCTCCGGGTAAACCGTCGATAACGCCTTCTCCAAGACAATCATGGCAAAGACCGATGTCCCCGCGGAGACGTTGCCCGTGCGCACGGCCACGCTGTTGGTCGCCACCATGCCGGTGCCTGCGTCCCCTTCCGGTGGGCAGAGCGGGATGCCCGCTTGCAGTTGGCCGCTGGGGTCGAGCAGTTTTGCTCCGGCGGCAGTTAAGGTGCCCGCCGCTTCGCCAGCAGCGAGGACTCGCGGCAGGATGTCTTGCAGCCGCCACGGGATGTTGGCCGCGGCCAGCCGTTCGTTGAACAGCTCAATTTTGTGCGTATCGTAATCGTTTGTTTCGCTGTCAATGGGGAAGACGCCGGATGCTTCGCCAACGCCCAACACGGTTTGCCCGGTCAATTGCCAATGGACATAGCCCGCGAGGGTCGTCAGGTGGCTGACGTCATTGATGTGCGCTTCCTGGTTCAAGACAGCCTGGTAGAGATGGGCGATGCTCCAGCGCTGCGGGATGTTGAACTGGAACAGGTCGGTCAGTTGTTCGGCTGCCTGTCCGGTGATGGTGTTACGCCAGGTGCGAAAGGGGACAAGTTGGTTGCCGTCTTTGTCGAAGGCCATGTAGCCGTGCATCATGGCGCTGAAGCCGATGGCACCGATGGTTTGCAGGGGGGTGTTGTACTTCTCAAGGACTTCGCTGCTTAGTTGGCGGTAGCTTTCCTGCAACCCTTTCCAGATGTCCGCCAGGCTGTAGGTCCAGATGCCGTTTTCGTATTGGTTTTCCCAGTCGTAGCTTCCAGAGGCGAGGGGTTTGTGGTCTTCGCCGATCAACACTGCTTTGATGCGTGTTGAGCCGAATTCGACGCCCAGTGCTGTCTTCCCAGTCTCAATCTGTGTCCGTTGCCCTTCCATTTTTTCCTCCTTACTGTGGAAATCGTTATTTTTCATCTATTGTTTTAGGGGAAGTTGGCGAGGGAACGCGTGATGAGTTTAGGAATCTTTTATGCGCCCCTCACCCACTTGCTATTGACCATATACGTTTTGGTAACGGTCATACAGTTTATCAATATCATCTGCGGCAATTGTCAATGGCGTGCCCAACGCCAGAGATGCCCAGGCGATGGCGGCGTTGTCTTCCGTCATGACGGCCGCTTTCACGGCTTTTTCGGCGGTGGGGCCAACGGTGAAGACGCCATGGCTTTGTAACAAACAGGCAGGGCTGCGGCTGCCGCGCAATGTCTCGACAACGACCTGCCCAATCTCTTCGCCGCCAATGAGCGCAAAGCCGCCACATGGAATATCGCCACCAAATTCATCGCCCATGGCGGTTGTGATGCAGGGGATGGAACGGCCGTGTGTGGCAAAGGCGGTCGCGTAACGGGAATGTGTATGCACGATGCCATTCACCTGCGGCATCTGGCGATAAATATAGCAATGCGAGGCGGTGTCGGATGAAGCTTTGTAGTTACCTTCGACGATACGGCCGTTTATATCCACCACCACCATATTCTCCGGCATCAAATCAGGAAACTTAATCCCGCTGGGCTTAATCACCACCAGGTTCGTCTCCGGATCACGGGCACTCACATTGCCACTCGTCCAGGCCACAAGATTATTTTTAGGCAATTCTGCGTGTAAATCACAGACAATCCTGCGGAGTTCTTCTAACATCATCATTTCCTTTCTTATGACTTCATACGGCTGCGCACATCAAACCAGACAGCAAGCAGCAAAACCAAACCCTTAATCGCCTGCTGCCAATCAATACCAATACCGACAATCGACATACCATTATTCATCACACCCATCACCAACGCGCCAACCACAGCACCAATGACTGTGCCAATACCACCAGTCGCAGACGCACCACCGATAAATGCCGCAGCGATAACGTCCAATTCAATGCCCGTGCCCGCTTTGGGTGTAGCCACGTTCAACCGTGCCGCGATAATCAAACCGCCTAAAGCAGCCAACATGCCCATGTTGACAAACGTCAGGAAGGTCAATTTTTTGGTGTTAACCCCAGACAAAGCGGCCGCTTTCGCATTGCCACCCAGCGCATAAATGCGTCGTCCCGATACGGTTTGATTGGTGAAGAAGGCATACGCCACAATGAGGATAAACAAAACAACCAATACGTTGGGCAGCCCCTTGTAGGAAGCCATTAAATAACTCATGTAGATGATCACGGCCATGACCAAGATGTTCTTCGCTAAAAACAGCCCAAAGGGCGACACCTCAAAGCCATACTTCACTTGATTGCGACGGCCGTTCCAATCCAGATAAACAATAACCAGCGAGACAACCACACCAATAATCAACGATGTAACATGCAACGTTTCACTGCCAAACACATCCGGTAAAAAGCCCGAACTCAACTTTTGGAACCCGGTCGGAAACGGGCCAACCGACTGCCCCTGGAGCATCGCCAATGTCAACCCACGAAAGACAAGCATGCCCGCCAGCGTAGCAATAAATGAAGGAATACGTTGATAGGCAATCCAATACCCCTGTGCTGCGCCAATCAGACCGCCCAGCGCCAAACTGGCAATGATCACCAGGATAAAATTAACCTTGTACTCCACCATCAACACCGCAGCCACAGCCCCAACAAAGGCGGCAACAGACCCAACCGACAAATCAATCTGCCCGGCCACGATGACCAGCAGCATACCAATCGCCATGATAACAATGTAGCTGTTCTGCAAGATCAGGTTCGTCAGATTAACCGGCTTCATCAAGGTACCGTCTGTCACAATCTGGAAAAACACCATAATCGCGATTAAGGCAATCAACATACTGTATTGGCGAATGTTGCTCCTAAAAAGCGCGATTATTGAATTTGTGGGCGCATTGTCCCGTGCAAGTGTCGTACCTGTCGTCATGCTGCTGTCACCTCTGCTGCCTGCTGCATAATGCAGGCCATAATCTTTTCTTGAGAAGCCTCTTCTGTTGGCATTTCGCCAACAATCCGACCTTCATTCATCACATAAATACGGTCACAAACGCCCAAGATTTCCGGCAATTCTGAGGAAATCACGATAATGCCTTTGCCTTCTTCAGCCAGGCGATTGATGATCGTGTAAATTTCAAACTTTGCGCCCACATCAATGCCACGCGTGGGTTCATCTAAAATTAAAATGTCCGGGTTTGAAAACAACCATTTGCTCAAAACAACTTTTTGTTGATTGCCACCCGACAAATTGACCGTTTCTTGCAAAATACTGGATGATTTAATGCTTAGCGAAGTGCGGTAATCTTTGGCAACGACCATCTCTTTTGGCTTATTGATCACCATGCCTCGTTCAGAAACCGCCTCCAGGTTTGCCAGCGTGACATTGTTCTTAATCGGTTGAATGAGAACCAGGCCAAAATTTTTGCGGTCTTCGGTGGCATAGGCCAGGCCGTTGGCAATGGCTTTGTGTACCGAACTCGTGTCAATTTTTTGGCCGTGTTTCCAGACTGTTCCGCTGATCTGCTTGCCATATGCCCGACCGAACACACTCATCGCCAATTCCGTGCGCCCAGAACCCATCAGCCCGGCAATGCCAACAACCTCGCCCTGGCGAACATAAATGTTGACATCATTGATGACTTTACGCTCGGCGTGAATGGGATGGTAAACTTGCCAATCCTTGACTTCGAAAATAACGTCCCCAATTTTCGCTTCCCGTGGCGGATAACGATGTGTCAAATCGCGACCAACCATGCCACGAATGATGCGATCTTCCGTCACCGCATCTTTACGGCTATCCAATGTTTCGATAGTGGCGCCATCGCGCAAAATTGTGATGGAATCGGCGACTTTTTTGACTTCGTTTAGTTTGTGGGAAATGAGAATGGAGGTCATGCCCTGCTGTTTGAATTGCAACAGCAATTCGAGCAAAGCTTCGCTGTCAGTTTCGTTGAGGCTGGCGGTTGGCTCATCCAAAATCAGCAGTTTCACTTCTTTTGACAGCGCTTTGGTAATTTCGACTAACTGCTGCTTGCCTACCCCCAAATCGGTAATTAGTGTATTCGGCGATTCATGCAAGCCCACTTTTTGCATCAGGGCTTGCGTTTTGGAAATGGTTTTGTTCCAGTTGATGATGCCCCTCTCCGCCTGCTCATTTCCTAAAAAGATATTTTCGGCAATGGAGAGGAAGGGGATTAACGCCAATTCTTGATGGATGATGACGATACCCATCTTTTCGCTTTGGTTAATGTCTCTGAACTGGCATTGTTCGCCCTGAAAATAGATGTCGCCGCTATATGTTCCATGTGGATAAATGCCGCTCAAGACTTTCATCAGGGTAGATTTACCGGCACCATTTTCACCAACTAGCGCATGAATCTCACCTTGTTGAACGCTGAAATTAACGTTATCCAGCGCTTTGACCCCTGGAAAGGTCTTGGTGATGTTCCGCATTTCCAAGATTACGTTAGACATTGCCATGAACCCTTTTGTTTGCTTGTGCCCAGATTTGTTAAGAGGACAGTCACTTTTTCAGTAACTGTCCTCTTATTTACAACTAGTTATGCGATTGCTTATTGTTCAAACTGGTCAGCTGTGTAGTAACCGCTGTCAACTAAAACTTCTTTCCAGTTTGTGGCGTCTACGTCCACAGGAACCAAGAGGTAGGAGGGGACGATTTTGACACCATTTTCATAGGTTTCGGTATCGTTAATCGGTACTTCTTCGCCTTTCAGGGCAGCGTCAACCATCTGAACGGTGATGCGGGCCAATTCACGGGTGTCTTTGAAGACGGTTTCGGTCTGTTCGCCAGCGATGATGGATTTGATGGAAGGAACTTCTGCATCCTGACCCGTGACAACGGGCATGGGCAGGTCGGCTGTACCGTAACCGACACCCTTCAGCGAAGAGATAATGCCGATGCTCAGGCCATCATAGGGGGAGAGGACGGCGTCAACTTTTTTGTCGGTGTAGTAGGCGCTGAGGAGGTTGTCCATACGAGCCTGGGCGGTAGCGCCGTCCCAGCGCAGGGTGGATACGACGTCCATGCCCTCTTGCCCGCTCTGAACAACGAGCTGACCATTATCAATGTAGGGCTGCAGGACGGACATAGCGCCATCATAGAAGAAGTAAGCGTTGTTGTCGTCGGGGGAGCCACCGAAGAGTTCGATGTTGAAGGGGCCGTTGCCATCTTCTAGACCCAAAGCATTGACGATGTAGCTACCCTGAATGACGCCCACCTGGAAGTTGTCGAAAGTGGAGTAGTAGTCTACGTTGGCGCTGTCGCGAATGAGGCGATCGTAAGCGATGACAAGGATACCCTGGTCGGCGGCCTGTTGCAGGACGTCGGAGAGGGTGGTGCCGTCGATGGCAGCGATGACGAGAACGTCTACGCCTTTGGTGATCATGTTTTCGATTTGGGATAACTGGTTGGGAATGTCGTCCTCAGCGTACTGCAGGTCGGTCTGGAATCCAGCTTCTTCAAAGTACTTGACCATGTTGTTGCCATCGTCAATCCAACGTTGGGAAGATTTGGTGGGCATGGAAATGCCGATCAGCTTGCCTTCTGCGACGGAGCTGGTTTCACCGGTTGTTTCTTCAGTGGTAGTAGCGGCATCGTTGCCGGTAGCGGCGTTATTGGAATTATTTGAACCACAAGCGCTTAAAATCAAGACCCCGAACAAGGCGATTAACATCAGAAATAGTTTTGTATTTTTCATTTTCTCTTCCTTATATTGTTTGATATTTATTCGACACATTTGAGGGTTGACTGTTTGTCAATACGGGCAAAAATTTGAAAACGGCCGTTTCCAACAACGAAAACGAACAATCCGCTATTCAAAAATCATGCCCCAGCTACCATAAAGACTCTCCTTGCTCCTCTGTAGATAACAAAAATCAGACCCCAATTGCCAATGGGCTGTACATTTTCACTTGATTGTTATCGTTAACGGGAACGATAACAATATATCATGCCATTTTGGCAAAGTCAAGCATTATGGCCGATTTTTTCGGACAATTTGTACAAATCAAGTTTTAATTCGTGGTAAAATATGGATGCTTTTCGAGGCTTTTGCGGTTCGGCGCGACTGAATTGACACTAATTCTCGGATATGCTACACTAATTTTGTTAACGATAACAAAGTTATTTGCCAGGAAATTTCCGGCTCTATTGAGGATAGTATGATGGGCATCAAACGGATAACAATCAAAGATGTGGCTGAGGCCGCCGGCGTTTCCACACAAACAGTTTCGCGGGTGGCAAACGGCCGTCCCGATGTTGCCGCAGAAACCCGCGAGCATGTCCAGGCGATTATTGAGCAGCTAGGCTATCAACCAAGCAAAATAGCACGCAGCCTTATCCGAGGACAAAGTTTTTCTCTTGGGGTTGTCAGTTTTGGAATTGGTTTGTATGGCCCTTCCCTGCAACTCGAAGGGATCCAAAAAGCGGCGGTCGATGCGGGTTATTCTCTGATGCTGAAGATTTTGCCGGATGCCAGAGTTTACGATGCGGAAGCGATTCTACGCGATATTCTTTCCTACCACGTGGATGGAATTTTGTGGGCTGTGCCGGAAATTGGGCAAAATCGAGATTGGATACAGCAGGCGCTGCATAATTTCTCGATTCCGATTGTTTTTTTGAATGTGCAGCCGCGCCCTAATTTGGTAACGGCCGTTATCGACAACAAGCACGGAGGCTACATCGCCACCAAACACCTGATTGACCAGGGGCGCAAAAATATTGGCATTATCACCGGGCCGATGGAATGGTGGGAAGCGCGACAGCGAGAATTGGGGTGGCGCGAGGCGTTGACGGTAAACGGCCGTATCGTAGACGAAAGCTACATTACCAATGGCGATTGGACACCCAGCAGCGGCGAACGCTCCATTCGTATGCTGCTAGAGTGGCACCCAGAAATGGATGCCGTCTTTGTCTGCAATGACCAGATGGCGCTCGGCGCAATGAAAGTGGCGCGGCAAATGGGATGGCAAATCCCCCAAAACCTGGCCGTTGTCGGCTATGACAACATCCCCGAATCCCCTTACTTCACGCCAGCGCTGACAACTGTGCGCCAGGGCATCACGGAAATGGGACGGCAAGGCGTACAACAACTACTCGCGCTAATCAACAATGCCGAGGATACTCCCGCCTCCCCTGTCGTCTTGCAGCCAGAGCTTATTGTCCGCGAAAGTTCAATTAGCTGAATGGCTACGCGCAAATGAATAGCTGCGTGCAAATTCACTGCGCGTACCAGGCTTGAATAGTGCCCAAAGAGTGAGTGTAGTGGTACTGAATTTGCGGCAGCGTGTAGCGGTGTTCGGGGAAAAAGGGGCAGGCCATACGTGCCAGGCAGCGATCCATACAAGGAGATTTGGGGCGGAGGCGATGGTGCGCACAGGCATCCACAGCAAAGGCATTTAACTGAACAGCCTGGACGGGACAGGTCGTCATGCATGGTTTCTCGGCACACTTATCACAGGGAGACGGCGCGGGCGCATGGCGCATTACCGGAATATCGGCATTCGTCAGGAAGGCCGCGCGATAGGCAAACCAGACGCCGTAAATGGGGCTGATGCCCGAACCCAATGGCGATGGATAGCTCCAACCAGCCAGCTCCCCTAACTGCTGCAAAGGAACGATATACGGCGTGTCCGGGTAAAGCCACAATGTCGGCGGATGGTGCAAATAATCGGCAATAAATTTGCGTGCCATGACTGTGCTGAAATGATCAACGGGGTCTGTTGTTTGCATGCCCCATGCTTGCAAAGCTGCCCACATGCGCTGACCGCCATGACCAATCAACACCAGCCGTTGATACGCATCCAGAGGGACATGGGAAGCACGCAGCAAGGTCTGAATTCCCGACGGCAACGTTGCACAATCTAAAACGGCAAATAAATTCAAGCCAGCTTCTGCGAGAAAGGCAATCCCCGCTTCGATAGTGTTGTCTGGCATCATGATTGACAACCTCCTTCAAAAATACCCTCCCGGAGGTTCATCCCATGCGGCAAACCTTTCACTCATAACCTCCGGGAGGTTGCTTTTCATTTATCGCGGTGGGCAATCGCCCATGTTGTCTCCGCTGTGCAGTTTGTTTTGTAATTGTTGGAAGTAATCAACCGCCAGAAGCAAGCGGCTGCCGTACCAGGAGAACATTTCGCCATCTACCAGATGAACGGCCGTTTCCGGGAACTGCTCGGCAACTAGCTGGCGCTGCTTTTCACGGAAAGGAAAAGGTTCTGACGAGAGAAAAATGATGTCCGGCCGGGCAGCACGAATTTGCTCGGCTGTGACCTCAGGATAACGGCCGTTTCCATAACCAGCAAACACATTAATGAAGCCGCAGCGCGTCAACATCTCGTGAATAAACGTGTTGGCGGCGGCCACCAAATACGGGTTTTGCCAGATAAAGTAACCGACGCGCAGCGGCGGCGAACAGATTTCCAGGCGTGCAAAAGCAGACTCAATTTGTTCAGCCAATGCCAGCGCCCTGTCACCCTTCCCCACCAGCCCGCCCACCTGCCGGATCATCGCGCAGGCATCAGCCAGCGTCAGAATATCGCTCATCCACACCGGATAAGACTCGGCCAACTGCAAAATGCCTTCGCGGTAATTTTCTTCTTTGTTCCCGAAAATCAGGTCAGGCTGTAAACGCGCAATAACATCAAAGCGGAATTTCTTCGGGCCGCCGACACGCTGTTTGCCCGCGACTTGCGCCGCCGGGTGAATGCAAAACTCAGTCAGGCCAACGATTTCCGACTCCAGACCCAGGTCAAACAACAGTTCGGTTTGCGAAGGAACCAGAGAGACGATGCGCAACGGCCGTTGCCGCACAAGGAGTGTACGCCCCATCTGGTCTGTTACTTTGTTCATAGCCATCATCACCTCTTACCAATGCCGGTAATGAGGCATGATTATGCCATGAAGCGTGCGTTTGCGGTACGGCCGTTACGACGACAGTTAAATCCGTCCCTCCTGAATCTGCCACATCTGATACTTTTCAGTGATGACCTTTGCCCAATGCGACCAGGGGCCAGGAATGTTAACCTGCACATTCAGCCACGATTGCGGCCCCAAGGACATGAGCAAACCATGCCCACCAGAATCAAGCACGTAGAGAGATTTGATGTCGGTGGGTGGTTTGATTTTGTGCGTTCCATGACCAAGATCGGCGGCCAGATTAACGGCCGTTACGCGCCCCATCTCGCTGCTCACCGAACCCGGAACAAACACCCCACAAGGCAGCAGCGTTGACACCTTTGGCGTCACTTGCACAGCCGCGCCAGCAGCAAAAATGTCTGGATAATGGATGCTGCGGTAATAATCATCAACCGGGATACGGCCGTCTTCATCCCCCAAATTGGGCACAGCACACACAGGCTCAATGCCACGATGCGGCGGCACAATCATCGTAAACTTAGAAGGCAAATGCTGCTGCCGATTGCCAAGCACAACCTTATCCGCCTCAATATGATCAATCTGCGCTTCCGTCACATAGGCAATACCACGATTAACAAACGCCTCCTCCAAAATATGCCGCGAATTGCCAATTCCATCATGACCAAAATGCCCCAAATAAGGTTCAGGTGTCACAAAAACAATCGGCGCTTGCTCACGCACATCTGCTTTGCGCAGCGCCACATCCAAATTCAATGCAAATTCATACGCCGCCCCATACAAGCTGGCTTTGGGGGCAACACCAATGACAACTGGGCCAGGATTGGCTAAAAGTGCCTGCCAATCGGCACGCGCTTGCTCCGCCGCCCAAGGAGACAAGATAGAAATCGTGTGTCCATTTGGCTTTGGACCTAAACCAGGAATGGTACCCCACTGCCACACACCACCTGTCGCGATGAGTAACTTATCATAAGGCAGCACTTGCCCATTTTGCAGCGAGATGGTTTTGTTCTCCGCGTCAATCACATCCATGCGACTGCTGATAAACGAAACGCCCGCCTTTTCCAACACAGGGCGAATCGGGAATGAGATGTCAGACAATTCCCGTTCGCCTTGCACAATCCAAATCAAAGACGGATAGAAAAGATAATCTTCCGAAGCAGACACAACGGTGATCTTATCGCTATCCGGCAGTTTCGCGCGCAGCTCCAATGCTGCCGCAATTCCCGCATAACTACTCCCTACTACAACCACATGACTCATAGGGTGACTCCTTCAAAAAACCTCCGGGAGGCTCCAGAAACGTCCTCTCTTATGTACAGAACCTCCCGGAGGTTTGTCTCATTTGGCAAACATGCCACCAATAACCTCCGGGAGGTTTGCATTTCTCACACCAGCAACTAGCGCGGACCTTCTACTGCTTCGCGCCAGCCGCGCAAATCATAGCTGCGTTCGCCATTCTTATATCGTTCGCGCATTTGCGCTTCTTTTGCCGCGCGTGCTTCTGCTTTTTCCAGAATCTCATCCAGGCGTGAAGGACGCACGGTGATAGCGCCATCTGCATCCATCACCACAATATCACCAGGGTAGATGATGTTGCCGCCCATCCCAACTGGAATATTTAAACGGCCGATTTCCGTCTTGGTCGCCCCGCGCACACGCACAAACTGCGTCCAAATTGGCAGCGCCATCTCCACCAATGTCTCCAGGTCACGAACAGAGCCATTTGATAACACGCCCGCTGCGCCAGCCGCAGCCATTTGCGTCACAAGCAAATCGCCAATCAAAGCAACTGCCTGCGATTCCGGCTGCGCCAGTACCACAATCTCCCCCGGCTGAATATGTTCGATACAGGCGTGAACCATCACATTATCACCCTGACCGCACAGCACGGTGCGTGCCTTGCCCGCCACACGACTGCCGCGCACAACCTGAATAAGCGGTAAATCAATCAACCCTTGTCGGCCAGATGCTTCATAAACGGTAGCTGTCCCAATTTCGGCCAGACGCGCTATTTTTTGATTCTCGTTCATCCTTTGTTCTCCAATCAGCCCATCTTGCTTTGCGGCAAACTACAGTTCATTGACCACCCAAGGCATTAAGCGCTGATGTGCTTCCGCAAACTTGATTTCTTTCTTGCCCGAAATTCGCCGTGCGTGATTGCCCCGGCGCGAAGCCAGTTCGGTGTAATAGTTGACCAAATAGCTTTGCGCCGACATCACATTCATCGCTTTGATCTTTTTATCCATGACAGGCGTAATATCAATGAAGGTGTTGGGATAAAACTCAGAAAGCTCTGGCTGATGTGGCTCAAACGAGTACCAATCTGGCGGGGTAATGCTCTGGAAAGCGCTGGAAACGCCTGCGCCAGATGCCAGCAAACGGGCACGCTGCACCATCGTGTAGGCTACCGGGTGATCCGGGTTGAAAGGGTCAACGGCCGTATGCGTTAAAATCACGTCCGGTTTCTCTTCCAAAATGATGCGCACCAACTCATTCATCGCCTCATCAGTAATGAGCAGCGGGTAATCGCCCAGGTCGAGACAGCGAAAATCTGCCCCCACATGAGAAGCCGCCTCCTCTGCCATTTCATGGCGAATACGCTTCACGTTCTCCACCGTTTGCTCAGGCTTCCCGCGCCACAGGTCTCCTGATTCACCACGCTCCCCATAACTCAACGACAAAACCGTCGCACTGCCGCCATTTTCGACTGTCACGCCAATTGTCCCGCCGCTGCGCCAGACAAAATCGGCCGAATGTGCCCCAACAACCAGTAATTTTCTTGGACTCATAAGTTACTCCATCACCTCTTTTAATTTCTCGACAGAGGCACGACTCGTAAAGGCAGAAACGCCAATTGAATCTAACAATTCAACCACCGCCTCCATCTCGTGTATTCTGCGCCTGGCATGTTTTTTGCTGCCATCCACCAGGCGATCAATCATCAATTCATCGCGCAGCATGGTCATCATTTGGGCACGCGCATAGTCGCCCATATGCAGCACTTCGGCTGCTTCCAAACATTCCATGACAACGGCCGCCACCCCCTTATACATGATGCTCCTGATCAATTTGTGCGTTGCTGCGTTACCAGCTTCCCCATCTAACACAGTGACGGGCATGCCCAAGGGCGACATCTTTGCGGCAAACAATGCCGCGCCGCTGCCAGAGGCGTAGACGGGTGTTCCTAATCCTTTTGGCGGGACGGGAGCCATTACGGCCGTATCCACAAACAAAGCCCCCGTTTGCTCAATAATTGCCGCCACATCTCGTTTATTTTGTGGCGACGCGGTGTTTAAGTCCGCGTAAAGCTGGTTAGGCTGGAGCACAGAAGCCACTTCCGCAGCTACTTCAACAGCAACAGATGCCCAATTAACACTCAAGACAATATCTGCGCCCGCAGCGGCGGCAGGATTGCTGTCTGCAAACAACAATCCGGTTGGTAACTGGCGTGGGTTCGGGTCCCAGCCCCGCACATCCATACCTGCGGCCAGCAGATCACGCGCCAATATGCCACCAGCTTCACCAACCCCTAACACGGCAATAATCATAGTTCACCCACCATCCAACAATTCGCTAAAAATCGTAGGGCAACCCCACATAATTCTCGACAAACGATGCCCCGCCAATTTTTGAATCGGTCAGGTAGCGCAAAGTCGCAATCTGCATATTCGTCTCAAATTCAGATTGTCCCGGCGTAACATGCAATGTCTTTGTCGCCCACCATGAAAAGCGTGACACTTTCCACACCCGCCGCAATGCCAGCTCGGAATATCGATCCAGCAGTTCCTCGGAACCGGTGGTATAAAATTGCACCAATGCCTTATCCAGTAATTTGACATCGGCAACGGCCAAATTCATCCCTTTTGCACCGGTTGCGGGCACGATATGGGCTGCATCGCCAGCCAAAAAGAGACGCTTGTAGCGCATTGGTTCGCTAATAAAATTGCGCATTGGCGCAACGGCTTTCTGGATAATTGGGCCGCGATTCACACGATATTGAATACGTTTTTCAAACTCGTTGAAAAACATATCATCACTCCAGGTGTCGGCATCCACACCATTGTCGCATTGAATGTAAAGCCGACTTATGCGCGGGCTGCGCATGCTTTGCAAAGCAAACCCGTCGCGATGATGGGCGTACATAACTTCATGATTGGCGGGTGGCGCTTCGGCCAAGACCGCAAACCATGAATAGGGATATTCATAGGTAAATGTTTTTTGCAGATGCTGAGGAATTGCGTGGCGGCTGATGCCATGATACCCATCACACCCGGCAACAAACTCGCACTCAAGGGTCTGTTCACGGCCGTTTATTGTGTAATGAATTTTCGGTGCATCTTCCTCCAAGCCCTCGATACGTGTTGCCTGTGCCTCAAAAAACAGAGGCAGTCCGGCAGCTTCACGCACATCAATCATGTCGCAAGTGATATTGCGCTGACCATACACGCTGACCTGTTGCTCACCGATTAAGTCAGCCATGCTTAAGCGATGAGCTTCTCCTGCAAAATTGAGAAAAACGCCGGAGTGAACCATACGCTGCTGAAGCAGATTTTTGCCCACCCCTGCTTCAATAAATGTGTCCACTGTGCCTTGTTCCTGCACACCGGCACGCACGCGCGACCGCACGTAGTCACGGTCACGTGATTCTAAAACAACCGACTCAATGCCGTGTTTGTGTAACAACTGTGCCAACAGTAATCCAGCTGGCCCCGCACCAATGATTCCGACTTGCGTTCGCATCATCTATTTCCCTTGCAAAGCATAAAACACCGCATGCTCTACCAAATTCCCGCAGGAATAAACAATTCTCCTCGACTCATTAAACGCGCTGTACGCATAGCGCCAGACTTGCGGATTTCAAATGTGTCACCGTGTACGGCCATATCCAGGTCAACCGAGAATTCGCCAGTTGGGTGCTCGATGGAAAGCAAGGTACGGCCGTTACCCGGCAATTGCACAATCCCTGCCGCCACAGAACCGGGCAGCAGGCAGGCCGTCGCCACAGAAACCGCGCCGAGGACACCAATCGCCGCATGGCAAACATGCGGTATAAATGTGCGCGTATTGACATAACCGCCATTGTTAGGAGGAGAAATCAAACACATTTTCGGGACGGTCTTGTGGGTGACATCGCCAAGATTCATTGCCGGGCCAATTGCCAATCTGATGGCTTCCAGACGCGCTTTCAACACATCATTGGCATCCAATTCCGCTTTGCTTTCGTATCCGGTAATGTCCAAATCGGTGGCACGCAAGACAACGACCGGCATGCCATTGTCAACGGCCGTTACCGTCACCCCCTCAATGACATCAACCACATTTCCGGTTGGCAGCAGCGACCCTGTCGCCGACCCAGCGACATCCAGGTAGTTACAGATAATGGGAGCGGCCGTTCCCGGCACGCCATCAACCGTCGCCTCACCTGCATACATCACCCGGCGATTCGGCGTTTGCACCGTCACTTCACACAAACCACCACTGTTAACCATGTGAATCGTCGCCGTCGTTTCACCATCTTGCGCTTCCCACAAGCCCGACTCAATCGCAAAGGGAAGCACCCCCGCCAAAATATTGCCGCAATTTTGCACCGTCGAGATATATCCCCCGCCAATCACCACCTGCAAAAATAGATAATCCAGATCGGCATCCTCACGCAGCGACAAACTGACAATCGCCACCTTACTTGTCAGAGAATCAGCGCCACCCAAACCATCAATTTGACGGGGATCACCCATGCCAACCCCTTCCATCGCTGCGATCACCACCCGATTTCGCAGCACCTCATCAGCCGGTAAATCGCTGGCCTTGAAATACAGCCCCTTTGAGCTGCCACCACGTAGCTGCATGTAAGGAATTGCCCGTTGCATCATTCCACCGGTGGCGTTCCATACGTATGGAAACTCTCAATCGTTTGCAGGCCCCACGCCTGCCCTTTCTTCCGATCCTCTTCGCTCCAAACAACAGTCGGCCAATCCGGCGCGAGAATCAAGCGAGCCGTGGGATTGGCAATCTCAAAACGATTGCCGCCCGGTTCATACACATACAGAAAAAACGTCTGCTGAATAGCATGTTTATGCGGCCCCGTCTCAATAAACACACCATTTTCCAAACAAATATCAGCCGCCAACAAAACTTCCTCGCGGCTGTTGACCGCATACGTCACATGATGAAAACGGCCGGGAACACCTGTATGATCTTCCACAATCGCCAGCTCATACGACTTATTATTGACGGTAAACCACAGCCCTTTATCCGTGCCATCGGCAAACGTGATCGTTTCAGTGAGCTGCGCACCTAAAACTTCGGTATGAAATTTGCGCGTTGCCTTCATGTCAACAGTGAGTGTATTGAGATGGTCAAAACGGCGTAAGTTTGCGCCTCGCCCCGGAAAGCGAGATGCCTGGTTTTTCAATGCTGGCCTATCAGCTTCTTTTGCCTGGTACCACTCCGTTTCATAATAAATCTCAACATTATGTCCATCTGGGGTGTTAAATGCATAGGCTGGGCCATGCCCCACATCGCCATCTGTCCACCCTTTGCCAAGGCCCGCTGCTTCAATTGCCGCCACCCGCCGCTGCAATGCCTGTGGACTGCGGGCACGCCACGCATAATGCCCCATCCCCGGTAATTTAGACGCAGTTAACTTCAATGTATGGTGCTCATAATCATCATAGGCACGCAAATAAGCGGAATCCCCAACGGCGTCCGAGACGCTCATACCCATGATGTCTACGAAAAACCGCACACTCTCATCTAATTTAGGTGTCAGCAACTCCACATGTGCAAGATGGGCAACGTCCATGATCGGTTCAGGTTTCATGGAATTATTCTCCTTCGAAAATAGCCTCCCGGAGGTTCATCTCATGCGACGAGCCTTCCATTGATAACCTCCGGGAGGTTGCTTTTCATTCATGCAGTTGAGCTTGCGCTCAGGTCGTCTCCTGCGTAAATCGGATTGTTAATCCGATAGTCGGATTAGCAATCCGACCTACGGTTTTCATTCATGGTGGTGCGTACCACGCATGGTGTTTCCCTTGAAAACAACCTCCCGGAAGTTCGTTCCGTGAGAATAATCTGACGACGTTAACCGCCGAGAGGTTGCCTTCATGATTGGATATGGTTGCTCGGCAGCCCGAAATGGGCTAACCGAGCAACCCATTAAACTTAGCGCTCAGAAACAGGAGGAATGGGATAAATCATCTCCGCCGTAGCAAACTCAGATGGGTAAATGAGTTCAATGGTGCCATGCTGATATTGCAAAATGGGCGCATTCACAACCCCCGTACCATCTTCACGGAAGGTAACAGGGCCAACAACCGTATCCATGTCGGTAGCGGCAATCGCATCACGAATAGCATCACGGTCAAGGCTTCCGGCTCGTTCAATGGCATCGGCCAGAATTTGCACGGCCGCATATGCCGGGCCAACAATGGGGTCTGCCGGGCGATCTGTCATCTCCATGTGCTTTTCATTGAGTTCGGCAACGCCATCATAGGCCATACCGTAAAACCAACCGGGGGCTAATGCCACATAGTCGCCAGCCTCACCCAAATCTTTCCAGGTTGGAACATCGGGTGCGCGAATGGTAAATTGGAATTTAGGCGTGTAATCCAATTCTGCCATTTGGCGCTGGATGGTGATGCCATCAGGCGGGGTGGGCAATGACAAGAGAAGTTCGGCGTCCGCTTCTTTTGCCTTTAAGATAATGTCTGTAAAGTCACTGGAGCCAACGCTATATTCTTCGTAGACAACGATTTCGTATCCCTGCGCGGCTGCTTGCTCACGCCACAAATCACCTAATTCAACGCCCCAGTCCGTCTGTTCCTGGAAAACGGCAACCCGTGTTGGACGCTCGCCTTCAGGAAGATATTCATTGAGCATGGCAAAAATATCCGATGCCATATCTTGTGATTTGGGGAATGGCGAGAATAAATATTTGTACCCTTGCCCATGTGGAGCATAGAGCGCAAAAGCGACGCCAATATAGGGGATTTTGTTTTTCTCAGCGATAGCCGCTGCGGCGGCGTGCTGACCACTGCCAAAACCGCCGAGATAGGCAACCACTTTCTGATCAGAATTGAGTGACTCAAGCAGCGTCACCAGTTTGTTCGGATCAGACTCATCGTCTAACAAGGTCAATTCGATTGGAATTTTTTTGTCGAATTCCTTGACGTAAATACCACCAGCAGCGTTGATGTCTTCGACGGCGATTTGATACCCACGCTCTACCTGTCCACCACCACCGGCCAAAGAGCCTGAAATGGGAACAACTGCGCCGATCTGGATCGTTTCGGGCGCTTGCTCGCCACCACAAGCTGCTAAAACCAGTATCAACAAACTACACAACAACAAACAGACTTTTCGAGACATTTCCTTCTCCTTTAAAATTTTAGGATCAGTTGAGGACAACTAACCCAAGTCAATGGATGGCTCCATTTAAAAACACAGATTAATGCAGGTTCTCTCCGGGGTATGTTTGTGCCTTTGTCTCTCGATGTTGATTCTTCGTAGGAGATTGATTGATGCGCACATACTGTTTGATTCTGTCCCATGCTTCTACAAGCCCGCCGGGCAGTACCAAAACGACAACGATGAACAACAGGCCAAACACCAATTGGTGGACGCCCTGTAAATTCTTGACAAGCATGTCGCGTAAAATGACAAAGAATACGGATCCTATCAAGGGGCCGACGACAGTGCCGACGCCACCGACATAGAGCACAGTGATGGCATCAAAGCTGAACAAGGGACCAAAGGTGAAGTTGGGGTAATAGCTGACAAAGTAAAAGGCGTATGCACCACCAATCATGCCTGCCAGAAAGGCACTCATCACAAAAGCGATCATTTTGACTCGCAGCACGTTGACGCCAACGGCACGGGCGGCGTCTTCATCTTCGCGCACAGCCATCATGCCCAGCCCTAATTTTGAGTTATTGAGGTAAATGGTGATGGCGACAATCAGGAGAACGGCCGTTAACATGAGGTAGTAACGAGGCGCCAACTCATAATTGCGAATCACCTCAGTAGGTAAGTTGGTGACAGTGGGCAGAATATTTCCAATTGTTATACGCAAGGCCTCAGCCATTGCCAGGGTGCCAATAGCAAAATACGTTCCCTTGAGCCGAAATGCTGGCAAGCCAATAACTGCCGCCGCCAACCCGGCTACAACGCAGCCACTAGCCATACTCAACGCAAACGGCCAACCGCCAAGCCACATCTGGCGCGTGATCAATGAGCCGATGCCAAAAAATGCGGCGTGCCCCAGATTCACCTGCCCCGTATACCCGCCCAGAATGTTCCAGCTAGAAGCGAGGCCAGCCATAAGAAACGTGAGCAGCAAAAGCGTGAGGATATTGTCATCATCTGTGATGAGCGGCAAAAGCAAGAGAGCCAGCGCGATCAATAAGGAGATAATCATTCGAGGCGTTAGTTTAGGCATGATCGCCTCCAAACAACCCTTGTGGGCGCACACTAAGGACAATGACAAACATAATCAAGCCGATGATTTCCCGGTATTCGCTGCCAAAAGCGTACGCGCTCAATGCTTCGGCAACGCCGAGCAGCAGCCCACCAAACAATGCGCCACGAATACTGCCCAAACCAGCCAAGACGACGACAATCAACGCTTTCAGCGTCCATTGCAGCCCAATGGACGGGGCAACGCTGAAACCGGTAGCCAGCAGCACACCAGTCAATCCTGCCAAACCAGCGGCAAGGCCAAAGGCGATAAAGTAAGTTTGGCGTACATTGATGCCGTTCAGAGCAGCAGTTTGCCAATTTTCACTGGTGGCGCGAAGAGCACGGCCGGCCCAGGTGCGGTTAAGAAATATCTCAAGCAAAACGACAGAAACAATGGCCAGAAGCAATGCCCCCAATCGAATGAGCGGGAAACGGATGCCCCCCAGTTCAAAACCAGCAGAGGAGTAAGCGGTCAGAATGGAACGTTCATCAGCAGAAAAAAGTTGAATGGCGATTGTCTGCAAAATCAACGTCAGACCGAAGCCAATGAGAAGCGAATTCTTGATGCGGTCTTCTTCCTCAAAGCGAACGATATGGGTGAACAGGGTGCCATGCAATACCAGGCCAAAAATGACCAAAACAGGAAATACAATCAAGATTGAGAGAAAAGGATCGACCCCAATTGCCGAAAAGGCAAAGAACGCGATATAGCCACCAAACATGATCAGTTCTCCATGCGCAATATTGAGAACTTTTAGTACACCAAATGCCAGAGATAGCCCCAATGCGGCGAGGCCATAAACACCGCCAACGAGCAAGCCCGAGACAATGTTTTGCAAAATAATGTTCATCACATTCCTTCCTATAGACTCAGGTATGCCTCAACCACGCGGTCATCTTTGAGCAGTTCGGCGCTTGGCCCCTGCTGGACAATGCGACCTGTTTCGATAATGTAGGCGTAATCGGTTGATTCAAGGGTTAGCTGGACGTTTTGTTCGACAATGAGAATCGAGACACCACGATTTTTGATCGCGGCAATGACATCAAAAATATTATCGACAATTAACGGGGCTAATCCTAATGAGGGTTCATCCAAGACAAGTAATTCCGGCTGCAACATAAGTGCGCGACCAATTGCCAGCATTTGGCGTTCGCCGCCGCTGAGGGTACGGGCTTTTTGCATTTTGCGCTCTTCCAGACGAGGAAAAATCTCAAACACTTCTTTGAGGGTTTGTTTTTGCAAAGGACGCGCTTTGGATGTGTAGGCTGCGATTTCGAGGTTTTCGAGAACGGTCATTGTGGCAAATGTGCCACGCCATTCGGGCACAAGAACAAGACCACTTTCGACGATTTCGTGGGTCTTTTTTGTGCTAATATCCTCGCCCTTAAACTGAACTGCACCAGCTTTGATGGGCAAGAGGCTCATCATTGCCAAAAGTGAACTTGTTTTACCGGCACCGTTTGGCCCTAGCAAGGCCACAGTCGATTGCGGTGGCACTTCTAAATCAATGCCCCAAACGACTTGTATATCGCCGTATGCTACCTCCAGTTGGTTAATTTTCAGCATAACGTCTCCCCAAATAGGCGCTTATCACCTCTGGATTACGCACGACATCGGTCGGATGACCTTCGGCAATTTTGCTGCCAGCATTGAGAACGATAACTCGTTCACATGTGCCGGTGATTGCCTTGATAATGTGCTCGACAATGATGATGCTGATGCCCATCCCGTTAATACGATGGATGAGATCAATGGCCTGGGGGATTTCGGAGGGGTTTAACCCGGCCATAAATTCGTCGAGCAGCAGCAGTTTTGGTCTGCCAGCTAATGCACGCGCTACTTCGAGCCATTTGCGTTCCATGATGGTCAGGTCTTTGGCTTTGCTTTCTGCCTTTTCTGCCAGTCCGACTTGTGCCAGGACATCCATGCCATTGTCTTTGGCGTCGTGCATGTGGGAGAGAGCCGCGTGCCCATATTGCCCCCCTATCATGACGTTTTGTAGTGCCGTAAGGTGGGCAAACGGCCGTACCAACTGGAAGGTACGAGTTAGCCCACGCCGGGCAATTTGATGACTTTGTAGATTGGTGATCTCTTCGCCATCAAAATAGACACGGCCGTTTGTGAGTGGAATAAAGCCACTGATTAACTTAAATGCGGTTGACTTGCCCGACCCGTTTGGCCCAATAAGCCCCACAATTTGCCCCTTCCCAATCTCAAAAGAAAGATTGTTTACGGCAATCAATCCTCCGAACTGTTTTGTGATTCCTTCAACCCTGAGCATATTTTGATTCCTCTTCTCAGTTTTTGGGAGCAAATTTGCTAACGATGCGAATTATATGCATAGCTGACAAAATTGTCAACAATTTATTCAACAATATTGACGATAAAATTGTAGAAATCATTGGCCAATGTTATAATATGGTGCAAGATGTACTTTTTAGAGTTCCCATTAAAGATATAAGTACGTAGAGTTGGAGTGTCACCAAGTGATAAATAAAAATGTAGACGATCCGGCATATGAACAGATAAAACAAAAAATTATTGATGGCGAATATGCCCCTACCCAACGCCTTGTTGAGGCAAATCTTTCACAAGAATTAGGGGTCAGTCGCCATAAGGTAAGAGCAGCTTTAGAACGTCTGCACCTGGATGGGTTGGTTCATATCGAGCCAAACCGAGGCGCAACCGTCATGAGTTTAGAGCTGCCTGAAGTGCTGGATATTCTCATGGCACGCGAAGTGCTTGAAGGGGGAGTTGCTTATCTGGCAGCGGGGAAAATTGGCACCGCAAATATTAGCCGACTAGGAGACTGTCTAAACACGATGCGTGCATCGCTTAACACAGGGGATTATGAGCAATATTCGGCTACAAATAAGATTTTTCATCAAATCGTTTACGAGGCATCAGGAAACGAAACGATGCCACAAGTAATTAATGTCCTGCAACAACGTCTGGCTCGATTGCAGTTTCGTACGATTCTCATTCCTGGTCGGGCCGAACAATCCATTGGGGAACATGACGCGATTTTTCGGGCCATTCAAGCGCAGAATGCGGCGGCGGCCGAACAAGCGGCGCGTGCCCATATGCAGGGATTGAGAAGGGCGATTGAGAAGGGGTGGCAGTTAGTGCGACTTTAAGTTGTTAACAACGCAAACACCCCCTGCCACACAGATTGCAGGATTGATGTCAAGAAGCCAACAAGACTGACAAGGGTACAAAGCTATATCCTCTGGCTATCATTTCCGTGAGAAAACGATCGACAGCCACAATAACGCCCGGCCGTGCCGGATGGATTAACAAAATAGAGCCAGCGCCAGTATATTGCACCAGGTTGTTACAAATGCTGATTTCACTCGCCTCCGGCTCCGTGTCGCCCCCCGTACCACTCCACATAACAGTTGTCCAGCCTGCTTCATAGGCAGCCTGGACACTCACCTCGTTGTATGCCCCATAAGGTGGGCGCATCCAGGGTTTGGTTGTTTGCCCGGTTAACGCTTGCACGATGTCTTCGGTGCGCTGGAGTTCTGTTTGTATCTCAACGGCCGTTAACTGGCGCATACTCGTGTGCGAATAGCCGTGATTGCCAAATTCATGCCCACGTTGGGCGATTTCGGCGACCCAGGCGCTGTTAACCTCTGCCCAATTACCCAGCAAAAAAACAGTCACCTTAACCCCATGCTTGTCAAAAACATCGAGCAGTTCGTTGATAATCGAGCCGGTTCCTTCAACATCCAGAGTCAGGGCTATCAGGTTGTCACTTGTACTGCCACGACCAATCACCTGATTACTGGCCGCTGGGCGCGGCCATGGACCAGGGGCAACCGCAAAACTGGAAATGTTGGCGGTGGCCGGACGGCACACGGTTGTCGGCGCAGGCGTTGGCGTGATGGTTGGGGTTGGCGTGTGGCTGGGAACGGCCGTTGCCGTGAGTGAAGCCGTTGCCGTTGGTAAAGCCGTTGCCGTAGACGAAGCGGTTGCCGTGGCAGTCGCCGTCACGGTTGGAAATTGTGTAGCTTTGGGCGACGCCATCATCGTCGGCGTCGCCGTCATCATCGGCGGCACAGTTTGCCTGGGGGCAGCAGTGATTGTTGCCGTTGCTTTAGCCATCGCAGAGATGGCAACGCTTCCCGTTGCATTGGTGTAAATAACAAAGACAAACAAAAAGGAAAAGAAGGTACTGCCTAACCAGCGTAACTGTTTCATGATGTCCACTCCTGATAGAAAAAGATTCAGATGCAAAGTTGTAGATACGCAAAGACCGTAAAGAAAAGCTGTGCCTTGCTTTCTTCATGCCATGCAAAAGTTTCACCAATGGGATGTCACGACCATCATCCAGACGCGCGACAAGAACAGGGAATATCCCGGCAAAAAATCAAAGATAAAGTTGGAGATTCAGTTAGTTTGGGTTATCGGGCGGGATGCCCGTGCCCCCTTCCATCACAGAGATTTGCTGCACCTGACCGGTTTCCAGGTCATATGCCCACATGCCCTGCCCCCCCAGTGTGAAAAACACGCGCTGCCCATCTGGTGCCCAGGCAAAATCCTGGAAAGGCTGTGTGGCTGCGGCCGAAAAAATGAGGAACGGCGTGCCCTGCTCAGGTGACCACAAGTACAAGTAACTGGCTCCATTTGTGGGGTCTAGTGCGCTGTAAATGAAATATTGCCCGTCTGCACGCCACTGCCCACCGGGGAAAGTAAATGCGCGGGGCTGCACGAAAATACGCGCGGCGGCCCCATCGAGCGGCCAATAGACGAGCTGGTTCTGATTATCGCCCATTGCTTGCACGACAACCGGCCCGCCGTTGGGACGCCAATCGAGAACAGTGGCATTATCACGAGAACCATAGTCACGCCCATCCCGGTCAATGAGGTGCAGGGTGGGAACGAGGCTGATGCTGTTGGTTGTGTTGAACGTGAGGAAACGGCCGTTTGGCGATATCTGTGGTGGCAACAGGGCAAACGCCTCATCCGCTGCCAACTGCCAGACGGAAGTCAGTTCCCCGGTAACTGTATCTAGCACATCAACAACCGGCTGTGGTGCGAAATTATTCAAATTCACCAGCAAGCCCTGCGCAATGTTCAGCGCATAAAAAGTAGAAGCAGATAAAACCTCGTCATCTTCCTCATAGGCTTTCCACAATTGGCGGCGATTAACGTCATACGCCATGATTGTGGCGCAGTCATGACCGCAGCGCAGTTGCAAGAAGAAGCTCCCCGTGTTTAGCCAGGCGGTATCCACCAATTGGCGTGCCTCAACGACCAGGGTTAACTCGCGGCTGTCTAATGTGGCAATCCAGACGCCTGATGTCCATTCGCTGTCAGCCGTGAGCCGATCTGAAGTGGTCAACAGCAATCGGTTTCCCTCTGGCGACCAGCGAAAACTGGTGAATGGCACAGAAGGCAGCGCCTTGTTTACCAGATTTGGCAATGCTTGTATTTGCTCAGTACGGCTGTCCCAAATCGCCAGGTAAACGGCCGTTCCCATCTCGTAAAAGAAAGCAAGCCGTGAGCCGTCGGGCGACCAGGCAGCCGCCGGATTGACGACAGGCCCATCCTCGCTTTGGATGTCTGGGGCAACATTACGCGCAATTTCCACCAGATTGGCAGAGCCAACGGCCGTTTCCACAAACAGCACATGCTCCTGCACCACAGCCAGCCGCCCCAACGAGCTAACTAAGGGCACAGCCATAGACGCAGCCGCATCTGGCAGCACCGCAGTGGGTACAGGCGTCGTTATTAAAGGCGTGGGGTTGTCCATTGTCGTTACCGTTGCTTGCGGCACAGCGCTTTGAGAAGGCATATCTGTACGGGTGGGCACCGCAGCATCAATTGTCGCTGCGGTGGGTGATGGCGTGATAACCGGCGCAGAAAATGTTGGCGCGGCTGGTTCAATTTCGTTGGGCGGTTGGTTGAAAAAGAAAACGGCCGTTGACACCAACAGCAAAACAGTCAGCGCCGCTGCCGCCAACTGCCCACCCAGGCGCAGCGCATATCCCTGGCGCTTCTGACGCGTATACTGTTCACGCACCGCCCACCAATTAGGCACAGCACCGGGCTGCACATTCTCTTCCTGACCGGCGGCATGCAGCATGTGATGCACAGCCTGATGCTGCCGTATCGTTTCCCGACAAGCAGCGCAATCAGCCAGATGGCGTTCCACCTTTGCTCGCTGCGCGGCATCCAATTGCCCTTCCAGATAGGCCAATCCTTGTTGTGGTGTCAGGTGTTTACCCATTTGCCAGTTCATCGCGCCTCCTTGCTGTTGGCAACCCACATCAGGTCGCTGGCACTCAACAACCCAGAGAGCCGCTTTTGTCCCAACCAGACGCGTGATTGTGCTGTCTGTGCTGAACAGCCAACAATCGCGCCAATTTCAGCGTAATTCAACTCATGAAAATAGCGCAGAATAATGGCCTCCTGCTGTTTCTGTGGCAGTTGTCGGATAGCTGCATGCAAGGCAGCACGAGTTTCCGCCTGTTCCAGTAATGCTTCCTGCGGGTTATCCGGTGCGCCTGGCGCTTTGGTCTCTCCCATCAGCCAGCCAAACAGAGGCACCTCTGCCAGTTGGCGACGGCGGCGCTTGTTGCGGCAGCGGCTGACGGTGATGGTATACAACCAGGTAGTAAATGCACCACGCAAGGGATTATATTGAGCCAGATTCGTCAAAGCGTAAGCCAAAGCATCTTGTGCAACTTCCTCCGCATCTTCATGATGATGCAGCAAGCTGTATGCCAGACGATACGTTACCGGGTAATGCTGCCGGAATAGTTCCGCCTGGGCCTGACTGTCGCCATTTTCGGCGCGTTGAAATACCTGTGAATGCATAACCTTGTTGTGTCCCTTTTGCTAATGATACACAGCCCGGCATGAAAATAACTAAAATTTGCCCCAACTACTTTTGCGCCATTTTTGCCGCTTCCTGTTACCACCAAGGCACAAGCACAATCCGGAAAATCAGCCATATCTCAACTAAATATTAACCAGCGTTTATTTTGAGATAAACACCAGGCAACAGTGTGTTAAACGGCCGTTCATCTCCAAATGAACCGCTGCCATTGTTTTGCCGCTGCTCCCTCCCTAAAATGAAGCCATTCTATATCGAGGAGAGTAGTGAAATATGAAGAAATGGCTTCCTTTTATCTTGTTAGCATTATTACTGGCTGCTTGCACGCCATCAGCAGACACGCCAACCAGCACAAGTCAGACAGAAAACAGTGACGACACGCCCACAAACGGCCGTTCCGCGGCCGACCTCACCGCCATCAAAGAGTATCTGCTGACCAAGGCAGAAACCTTGCACAGCTCATCGCTGGCCCTGCAAACAGCCGCCAACGACTATTACCAGCTTGCCGAAGCCGCCGACTTTGACTACGCCGCGCTGTGGCAGCAAAATGCAGAGGCCACCGCCGCCAGCCTGCTCACAGCCAAAGAAGCATGGATTGCCGCCAGCCCTGGCTACGAGCAAATCGAAGGGATCGTTGCCGGTGTGCCCACATTAGCCGAGTATGATGTCATTCTCGATGCGGGCGCAGCAGGCGATGGCGAAGATGCCGCCCCCTATGACCTGACATTGGCCGACGGCCGTATCCTGCAACGTCCCGGCAACCTCTTTGGCGTCCTCGAAAGCGCCTTGTGGGGAACCGTCCCCGACTACACCACCACTGTTGCCGCCGACCTTGATGGCAGCGGCGCGGTAGATTTTGGCGAAGGATTGCCCGACGCCCTCGTGCTCAAAGCCGCCGCCGACGCGCTTGTCAGCTATGTTGCCGATATGCAGCAGGCATCACAGGCATGGCAGCCAAGCGAATCTGACGCCTTCACCGCGCTGGTGGTGATGATCCCCACCATGAACGAATATTTTGAATCATGGAAAAACTCCCGCTTTGTCGCCGGTGACGCCTCTACACAAAGTGACTTCGTCGTTATCTCGCGGCTGGCCGACATTCAGGACATTCTCTCCAGCTTGCAAGTGGTTCATACCGGCATCAGCCCTCTCATTGTGGAAGTAGACGCCGCACAAGATGAACAAATCGCCGCAGGCTTGAGCAATCTGAAAACGTTTGTCGCCGATGTCTACCAGCAAGAGCTGGCGGGCAAGCAGTTCACGGCCGAAGAAGCAGATTTGCTGGGCAGCGAAGCGCAAGATCAGGCAACAGCGCTGGCCGGACAGGTCGCGCAGGTTGCGGCACAGCTCAATGTGCCCATTCAGGAGTAGCATGTGAAGCAGAAAAGCGTACTGCTGCTCATATTCCTGGGGGGATGGCTGTTGTTACGGCCGTTCCCCATCTATGCCCAATCTCCCACCCCGGCGCAAACAGCCGAGCAGATTCGCAGCGCCCTCTTTGCGGCGCAAATGGGCCTCGCTGAGGCTGACACAGCCGCCGCCAAAGTCGCCGCCGCGCAGGCCGCTTATGGCGGCGACTTTGCGGCCACACTTGCCGCCGCAGCCCCGGCCGCCGACCAACAAGTTCAAGCGGGATTGGCTGCGGCAGCAACGGCCGTTGCCGCCACAGACGCCCCCGCCCTCGCCGCCGCCCGCGCTCAGGTGTGGACGGGCATTTTGGCGGGCGGCTATCGCGTCACGACGCAAGCCATCGCCGCCAGTGATGCCACGCTGGCACGCCAATGGCTGCCCGTGCGCGAATTTCGTCAGGCGACCCGCTTCTCGCGCCCCAACGCCGACGCGACACTGGCCCTGGCCGCCCTTGGGCGTGGCGAGATCGCTGCCGACGAAGCGTTGTTGGCTGTCGAAGCAGATGTGCTGGACACGTATCAGGCTCGCCTAAACGAAGCGCTGCAAGAATTGGAAACGGCCGTTGCCAATCAGTTCACCATTCGCCAGGCAGAACTGGCGGCGCTGGCACAGGGATATTTTGCCATCCTCGCCCCGGCCTATGGCGCACAGCGCGGTGACGCCGCCGTGACACAGGCCAACGCGGCATTGGCTGCGTTGCAAACAGCCGCCTTGCACAATGAGGCCATTGACGCCGAAATGGCCGAAGTCACGGCCGTTTTGCACAACTTCCGCGCCGCCCCTCTCAGCCCGGATGATCAAGTACGCCGTGCCGGGCAGTTATTGCGCTTCCTGGGGCTGGTCCCCGTGGAGTACGAGCGCGGCGTGAGCGGCGGCACCGTCACGCGCGAGCTGGAAATCCAAGAAGCGGTGACATTCCGCGATGGCGCAGCCGCCGCCTTTACTGATTTGCAAAACCTGTTAGATGAAATAGACCCGGCGCAAACCGCCGCCGCCGCCGCCTATTTGCAGCAGCTCGGCGACCAGCTAAATGACACGGCGACGCGAACGACCATTCACGACCCGGCGGTGATTGCCGCTGGCACAGAGGAGACGTTGGCGCTGCTGCAAGAATTGCTGCCGGCCGACTGGCAAAAGGGCAGCAACGACGGCGATTTTGATGTGATTGCCTCGCTTTTAGACCAGATGGAAACGGCCGTTGCCGCCAACGAATACGCCCTCGCCGAATCGGCACGACTGGAAGCGTATGCCATGCTCGAAATTGGCCCGGAGGCACGCCTGATCGCGTTTGCGCCGCAAGCCATTCCCCCTCTTGAAGATTTGTTTTGGAATGGGCAAGGCGACTTTGCTGGCCTCGCTTACCTGATTCGCAACGAAGCCCCGTTGAGCACGATTCAAGCCAGTCGTGCCGCGCTCGATGACGCATTAGCGGAGGCACAAGCCGCGCTCACCTCTGGCAGCGCTCCGGCTGTCGTCGCCACCAATGCGGGCATCATCGTTTTCCGTGAAGGGCTGGAAGCGGTGTTGATTTTGGCCTCGCTCATGGCAAGCTTCAAGGCGGCGGAGCGGCGACATTTGCGTCGCCCGATGTGGGTCGGCGCAGGGCTGGCCTTTGTTGCCAGCATCATCACCTGGATTGTGGCGCAAGAACTGTTGACAACACTCGCGCGTTATGGCGAACGGCTGGAGGCGGTGGTGTCGCTCATTGCCATTGCGGTGCTGTTGTTGATTACCAACTGGTTTTTCCACAAGGTGTATTGGACTGGCTGGATGGCAAATTTCCACACGCAAAAGCAGCGTTTGTTAGGCGCACAGGCCAGCCTGTGGCTGGGACTGATGACGCTTGGCTTTACCAGTATTTACCGCGAAGGGTTTGAGAGTGTGCTCTTTTTGCAGGCGCTGGTGCTGGAAGGGGGAACGGCCGTTGTCCTTTCTGGTGTTGCCTTGGGGCTGCTGGGTACATTCCTGGTGGGCGTGGTCGTCTTTGCCTTGCAAGCACGCCTCCCTTATCGCAAGATGTTGATTTTCACGGGCATCCTCATTGGCTTTGTGCTGTTGGTCATGGTCGGGCACACCGCACACGTCTGGCAAGTAGTTGGCTGGCTGCCGCTGCATCCTATTCGTGCTTTGCAACTGCCGCACTGGGCAGGCACCTGGCTCGGCATCTTCCCCACTTGGGAGGGGCTGGCGTTGCAGCTAGCGGCTGCCGTTTTTGTTATTGGCAGCTATTTCCTGGCGGAATCGGTGCAGTCTAATAAACGGGCAGCCGCGCGACCTAAAAGAAAAACGGCCGTTGCTGAACAGTAACCGGCCGCCACGATAAAGCAAAGCCCCTAAAAACCTACGGGTTCGTGCGTAAACAACACAAACCTCCGGGAGGTTCAGAACCTCCCGGAGGATGGGGGCAAACTCGAAAGCTAATAACGAGCGAACCCTACGGATTATCCCAATATATCTCCGTCCAGTGGACAGCATGGTCTGTAGCCGACTCAGGGACAAGCACATAGATGGGATTACGCGCATGGAGGGTCGGCGAGAGGAAAATATGGTCTATGCGGTTCTCGCCAGACATGTCAACACCGTCCGCGCTAATCTTAGATGGATAGATGCTGGTCCAGACATTGGTGTAAACGGCATCAATCAATTTGTACGCCTCTTCGTAATCGCGCAAGTTGTAATCGCCAAGCGCAACCACATAAGGCTTATCTTTGGAGCGCTCTAGCAGCACTTTGGCGAAGACCAACATGGCGGTGTCTGAGCCATCGGGATGGACATCATAGATCGTAAAGCGGCGTCCGGCTACTTCAATTTCGGCCTCGGCAATACCCGTCTCATCCTTGTCGCTGTATGTAAAGACGGTGCGCGTGTTTAGCAGCGGATACTTTGACAAGATGGCTGTCCCATATGTGCCAGTGACCGGGGTTGGCCCAAAATAAGAATAGTAGCCGAGTTTTTCTGCATAATAACGAACATAATCGTTGTTGTTGAGCGAAATACGGGTTGAATCTGTTTCTTGCAAGGAAAGGATGTCGGGGGAAGCTCTGCGAATAAGCTCAAGCTGACGGTCGTAAGATTTTTCGCCAAAATCATCGTTGGATTGTTGTGTATTGAAGGTCATAACCACCAGAGATGAGCGATCTTCTGCACTGACCTGGATGCGCTCTGTTGGCAAAGCGCGGACAAGAGTGCCCAGAAAAATCACGCCCAAGAGAAGAACCCATCCCCAATGAAATGTCCCGACAACATCAGGCTCCGCTTCGTTTTCCTTGATGCGCCACGCTAACAAGGTGATTAGCCCTGACAATAAAAAGTAAGGCAGCCAGAAGGCATTTCTAAAGGGCGGGCTGATTGGTTTGACATAGCCCCATACGTTGGTGAAGATGTGCATAAAAACAAGCAGAATCACCATCAAGCTCCCCAGCAAGATGCCGGGGATGAGATTACGCGGAGTTGGCTCTGCCTGCTGGACGCGGTCTAGGAACAGGCGCATATCGAGAAAAATGACGGGGAATAGTAAGAGCATCAAGATCAGGGGAATGTGTGCAAACCAGCCAGGGCTTGTTACCACAACGGGCGCGGAATCAGGCGTGGGGGGAAAGGGGACGCGATGCACCAGAATCGTTGCTGTCAGGCTAAGTGTAAATATTAAATTCCAGAATAAGAGAATGTTTGCGTTAATGTGCGCGAGCAGTTGGGGGCGGTTGAGTGATAACAAAACCCAAGCGAGGGCAAGCAGGCTGATGGTCAGGACAATTAAGGTGTAGTTACCTTCTGTCCAACGTGCGATTACGGCCGGGGCTGAGAAGGCGAACCAAACTAATGTCAAAATGAGGAAGAGGCCAAGGATGGCGGCTGTGGCGCTGCCACTTTTCTTTTCTGTGGCGGCTGGTTTGCTTTCTAAATCTAATTGCAGCAGCAGCCATCCCAGGCAGAGACCTAAACCCCAACCGACCCATCCGCCAGCGGGGGTTAGGGAATATTCAATGCCGTAGTTGAGCGTTCGCAACAGTACGGAAAGCCCGACAGCCAGGGCAAGTCCGGCTGAACCGGATAGACCAATTTGTGAAGGGGTTTCTCCTTTGGGTTTTGCGCTTAAGAGGAGAAGGAACAAACTTAATACGGCAAATGTGCCAATGCCGGAAATCAACACCTGGTTTGCTGTTTTTAGGTAGGGGAGTATGCCACGGGTCAAGAGGAGGACAATAAAGGTGATCCAGGTTAATTGTCGCGGGGTTTTTTTGTAGAAGGGGGTTAAGAGGATGGGGGTGAAGAAGAACAATACACCTAATACTTTGGCATCCAGGCGCGAGTTCATTAAGTCTAGGATGTAAATGGATTCAACTAATGTGCCTGCTAGCTGGATGAAAAATAAGATGATGATTGCCAATGCCAGGATAACCAGATAATTCTTTTTCATTGAACAATTCTCCCGAAACCCACAAATCGTCTCACTGATAGAGTCCTTCTATCTTACCTGAATTATTTGTGGGGTTGTATGTCAGTAAGCGGGAAATTGCACAAAAAAGATGCTGTCTACTGCAAGCCGTAGAAATATGATGAGGTGTTGGCGTGGCGAAACGGCCGTTTCCCTGCCAAAATCATTCTCCAACAAGGTTTTTTGGTTCACAAAGACCCGTCAGGTTTTAAAAACCTGACGGGTCTAAATTTAGGAGGCGTTTATGATGACCAGACCGATGAAAAGCATCGGGCAACGGCCGTTACCAAGCCCCCAACTATGGTTTACTCAAAAATGGCAAATAGATGAGGAACCCTGTGTCTATTTGTAACACCGTGACCGTCAGCGAAGCTGAAGCAGTCAACTCGCCATCACTAATCGTGTAGGTCAACGTCTCCGTGCCCACAAAATCAAAGTTGGGGGTGTAGAGAATCAGGGTGCCGGAAATAATGGCTGTGCCGTTGCTTGCTCCACTTACAGATACAAGCGACAAACTATCGCCCTCTATATCACTGTCGTTGTCTAAAACAGCGAACATATTGTCGCTGCTGTTTTGGTCTATGGTGTAGCTGTCGGCAACGGCCGTTGGCGCATCGTTGACCGCATTGACCATGACCGTGACAACGGCCGTATCCGTTAACTGCCCATCGCTGATGGTGTAGCTAAAGACATCCGTGCCAAAGAAGTTGAGCGCAGGCGTATAAAGGATGATTGTGCCAGAGATAACGGCCGTGCCGTTGTCAGGCATGGAAACGGCCACGATGCTCAAACTATCGCCGACATCCATGTCATAATCATTGAGCAGTACAGCGAGAACCTGGCTGCCATTGTCTTCGTTGATGGTGTAACTGTCGGCAACGGCCGTTGGTGCATCATTCACATTGTCAATAGAGATAGTGACAACGGCCGTATCCGTCAACGCCCCATCACTCACTGTGTAAGTAAAGACATCCATACCTGCAAAGTTGGGATTGGGTGTATAGAGAACGACGGTGCCGGAGAGAATGGCTGTGCCGTTGCTGGGAGACGTAACGGCCGTTAAGCTCACTTCATCCCCGTCTACATCCGTATCATTTGCCAACACATTCAGAACATTATTACTGCTGTCTTCCATGACACTATACATATCGTCTGCCGCCGTCGGTGCGTCGTTGAGGCAAGTCAGGTTCATGGTCACAGTGACAACATTGGAAGCGGCTTGTCCATCGTCGGCATGATAGCTGAAGCTGTCTGTGCCGCAGAAGTTGAGCGTCGGGGTGTAGACGAAGGAGCCGTTACTGCTGAGACTGAGTGTGCCACTGGTGACATCTGTGTCGAGAACGGCCGTTAACGCATCCCCTTCCACATCCATATCATTCAGCAAAACACCGGGGGCGTTGACCACCAACGGCAAGTCTTCGCTGCTGGTGTAACTGTCACTGTTGGCAAGGGGGGCATCGTTGACAGAAGTTACGGTGATCGTCACAACGGCCGTATCCTCCCCACCATTGCCATCAGCAACGGTATAGGTGAACGTTTCCGTCCCAAAGAAGTTGAGTGCCGGGGTATAACTGATGGTTGTGCTGTTGTTAACGGCCGTTCCCCCCGCACTCAACGCCCCAACAGCACCAATCGTCAGCATGTCCCCATCCACATCACTGTCATTGCCCAACACATCCAGCACATTGTTCGGGCTATCTTCGGTCACGGTGTAACTGTTATTGGCGGCGAGAGGCAGATCGTTGACACAGGCCACCGTCAAGGTCACGGTGACAACGTTGGAGAGCAAATAGCTGTCGTCTGCCAGATAGCTGAACTGATCTGTGCCGCAAAAGTTAGCCGCCGCTGTGTAAGTGAACGCGCCGCTGCTGGCGAGATCGAGTGTGCCCTGGCTGGGGATGGTGTCGGGAACGGCCGTTAACGTCTGTCCCTCCGCATCACTATCATTCAGCAGCACACCCGGCACAGCTGCCGTCAAGGTAATATCCTCCGTCGCCGTAAAGGAATCAGCCACCGCGACCGGCGCAGAATTAGGCACCGCCTCAACCGCCCCCATATCACAGCCTACGCCCTGGGGTCTTGGCTCACCGCGTTGGTCATAGAGAATAGTTGTGCCACAGCCATTTACCCCCGTCGGCACCGCATCCCGCACCGGCGATGCAAACAGCGGCCAATGCGTCGCCGTTGCCCCGCCATTATCCGCCAAAGGCAGCAGCAACGGGTCTGTGTTGGGCAAACTGCTGCCAGCCGCCAACCCACAACTGCCATCACTGTCCAGATTGTAGCCGCCATCTGTCAGCAAGCCCGGCGCACAATCCAGGGTGTTATAAGCAATGATACTGCCGCTCACGATAGTCGTGCCCAGGAATTCCACGCCGCTCGTCCCCGTATTGCTGACAATGGTGCTGAACGAGATATTGGCTGTCGCACTCGCATCTACATGAATACCACCCGTCGAACCCGCTGTCTGATTCCCGCTGACGGTGCTGTTGATCATAACCGTATTGCCGCCACCCAGACGAATGCCTGCTCCTATCGTGCCAGCCACATTGTTGCTGATGGTGCTGTTCTCTATCAGCAAACTGCTAACCGAAAAGATACCGCCACCAAAGCCAAAATTCGCGGCATTCATGGCCGTGTTGCCCTCAATGGTCGAATCTGACAAAGTGATGTTGACATTATTTCCCCCATAAATGCCCGCACCACCTTCGCTGGGATTGTTTGCCACGAGCGAATGGGTCATCGTCAAGGTTGTGTTGTTGGCGACAAAGATGCCGCCACCGCGGCGGTTGACTGGCAAATTCGGCTGCGTATTGGAGATGATGTCTGTGCCCGTGATGACTAGCTCGCCGCCACTGACATAGATGCCGCTGCCATAGCGCTCGGCATAATTGCCCTCAATGAGGACATTTTCCAGGTAGCCAGTGCTGTTTTGCTGGAAGAGGCCGCCGCCATAGTTGGCGGGGTTGCTGAAACCGCCAGGAGCGACTGCTTCGCCGCCGGTTAACGTCAGGTTTTTGAGGGTGACAGCGCCCGCATCGATGATGGTGACAACACGGCCGTTTCCATCCGCATCCAACACCGTCTCATACACATCCGGCTGGGAAGTCGCCCAATCGCCGTCCGGCTTATAGCCGCCAATCAGGGTCAACGACTTGGAGATAGCCACCGTTTGGGTAATGGCACCGTTGCCCTGCACCCCAACACAAGTGCCAGCGATTTTAATTGTGCTGCCCACCGGCGCGGCATCCACCGCCCACTGCACGGCACGGGCATCTTCGCTGGCAAAGTCAGCCAGCGTATCGCCGTCGTACTCGGTGAAGCAGTTTTGGATCTTGATGTGTACGTTGATGCTGTCGTAAACGGCCGTATTCAGCGTATTCGTCATCACCGCCGTCAGCGTGTACGTGCCCCCGGTTGTGGGCAGCCAATCAGCCATTGACCAGAGCGTTGCCGTCGGTGCGCCGCCAATGGCAACCGTATCAAAATCGACCCCATTGATTTGCAGCGCCACCGTTTCAATGCCATTGGCGTCATAAGCGCCACCGCCGACAGGTATCACCAGGTCGTTGCCACTGAGGGTGACATTGTGCGTAGGCGACAGAATCGCCACACTCGCCACTTGCGGCGAAGGCGGCAAGGTGATGGAATCGGCGGCGCAATGTCCGGCCAAATCACACACCTGCGCCGTGATGGGGTCGAGTTCATGGCCGGGAATGCGGCAGGTGGCATTGATGCCATCTGTGCGCGTTTGATCCGCTTCATAGGTGCTCGTTTGCCAGGTATCGGGCGCACAAGGTAGCGAAAGCTGACTCATATCCAGGAAAGGATCGCTCGCCGCAAAGCTAATCTCTGTTTGCGCCGCACTACCACCACCGATGTGAACGGCCGTTACCGAAACGGTTGGCGGTATCATGTCCACAATGCCGCGCCAGATAATGTTGGCCGTGCCGCCATTGCCCATATCATCCGCACCGCGCAGGCTGATTTGATAAAACCCTTCTAGATTAGAAGGCAGGGTATATGCCCAGGTTGACAGGTTGCTCAGGGGCGAATTGACCACAGCCGACTGCCAATCTGGCGTGTTGGAGCTGCCATCGAAGCGAAACGGTTCCAGCCACACGTCAACGGCACTTACGCCGCTGTTATAGGCCGTTGCCAGTGCCAAAATTTCGTCATCCGTTAATTCCCTGTCAAAGACCATTACCTCGTCCATCGCGCCAGGGAAGTAGATGGCGGAATTCGGATTGCCACCTAGATTGAGGCCGCCATCGGCCGCTTCAGCCACGATGACAGCTTCACCATCTAAACGGCCGTCTAAATAAATCCTGGCGGTTGTTCCATCATAGGCCAGGACAGCGTGATGCCATCCATTGTGGGTAACGGCCGTTGCCCCGCCAAAACCACCTGTCGTCCCCTGCCCCAAATTGCTATATAGCCGGTTATTGCTGTCCAAGAAGAACAAGAGACGACCACTGCCGCTGCCGCTTGCTTGCTGCACCAACGGCCGTCCCCCGATGCCCAAACCGGCACTATCCGGGTTAAACCAAAGGGCAATGCTAAACGTCGTCGTCAGCGGATTGAAGAGGAAGGGCGTGTTGATGACATCATCCACTCCATCAAAGTTGTAAGCCTGCCCAAACGGACCAGCAATCGCACTGGGGCAGTTGCTACAGGCGGCATGGTTGTCCAACGTGCTGTGATCGTAAATGGTTGTGCCGCTTGTTTCCTCAAAGTGGTAGCGAGCAACGGCACTGCCCCAGATGGGCAGTTCACTTGTCGCCCCGGACAAAGTAACAACCTGGCTGATCACATCATCAGGCAAGAGCCAGCTGTCGTTGTCCACGCTAGGCGGACGGGCATCCAACAGGAGTTCGCCTGCACTTGAGAGCAGTTGTAGACCGGTTGGCTTCAAATCCAGCGTGCTGCTGTTGCCGACCGCATCTTCCGCTGTGATTCGGAGATAGAAACGGCCGTGTGGTCGCCCCAATATCTCGTAATCCAGCGACCAATTTGTGCCGTTCACCGCTGCCAGTTGGGGAGTGCTTAACGGCCGTCCCGCCTTGTTGATCAACTGCACCATCACACTTGGCGTGTAAACACCACTGCCCGCGATACCGCCCATCAGGGTTGGGTCGCTTACTGTACCGGAGAGAGGCAGCTTCCAGCCCAACTCTGTGTTGGCGTCGGGCGTGAGGCTGCGCCAACTGCCGTTGTCATCACTGGTGATGACAGGCGCACTGTCATCCACATACAGGCTGTACACAGAGCTAATTGTTTCATTGCCCACCGCATCTACAGCGCGGAACTGGAGTTGGTACTCACCTTCGCCAGCCATCGTGGCAGGATCAAAGTAAGGACACCAAACGGTACCCGTGGAGACATCGGCGCAAGCAGGTGCGGCCTGCCAGGTGAAGTCGGGTTCGCCCGGTGCTTGCAAGCCATACTCGAATGACCAAATGGTCGAGGTGGCATCGGCCGTGCCGACGGCCAACTGGATGTAACTGTTGGGCCAATATTGTTCACTGGTTTGCAGGGTTATGGTGGGGACATCGTTGTCCACCACCAGATAGGTGTCGAACTGCTTGCGGAACCAGCGGAATTGGTTGTCATAGGCACTGCCAATTTCGGTATTGGGCAAGGCACGGGCATAGATGAAAAGCTCATCCACCTGACCGAAGTAATAGTCGCCAATTGTGCCACCGGTTAACGGCCGTCCACCCAAATAAAGATGATCATCCGTGTTGGCGACGAGCGCGACAACGCCCCCTGTGCCCACCGGGTCGCCATCAAGGTAGAAAGTGGTCGTGCCATCCGCGCCGACTTTGACGGCCACCTGCTGCCACGTATCCGTCAACAGCCCAATGTCGCCGGAGGAGACCGTGGTCACGCCATCGCTCAACCAGAGCGCGTCCCCTTCGATGCCAAAAGCAAAGCCATTGGCACTATTTTCCAGCCCCGCCCCTATCAGCAGCTGCGGCTCGCTGATACTCTGATCCGGCCGTACCCAGGCCATGATGGTGAGGGCGTCGGTCATGTTGTTGATGTTGGCGGCCACGCCTGCATCCACATAGCTGCCGCCATTGAACTCCACGCCGTTGCCAATGCGCCCGGCCAAACCGGGAATGGCGTTGACAATGGCGCCATCGTACGCATTGGGGGAGAGGTCGGTGAAGGAAACGGCCGTTGCATCCTCCTCAAACTCATATTGCAGAGCCGGGCGTGTTGTCTCATACAACTCAAGGGCATCAGCCGCCGAAAAAGCACGGTTGTAAAGGCGGACATCATCCACATACCCCTTCAACGATCCGCCAAGGCGGAAAGGACTTGGCCCAAACAGCTCACGGATGAGGATCGAACCACCCGCTTCGATTTGCTGACCATTGATAAAGATACCTCCCGTAGAGGGATCATCTTGATCATAGGAGATAACGACGTGTGCCCACTCGGCCGGATCAGGGGCAGGCCACTCATTACCGTTCCCAAAATCGGGCACACAGCAATCTCGACCATATTCAATACGGTTGGTCCAGATGCGGAAGGGCAAGACAACACTCTTGTTTTCAAGCACTCGCCCATATTCAGCCTTGAGCCAGAAAGCGGCCGTCCACTTGGTGGCATAATAATCATTGCGCCAGTGATCCGGAGCGTTGGCAATGCCGTTTATCTGATCCCCATCAAAGTAGGCAGCCCGATTGACAGCGCCGCGTATGCCCATGACTGGGCAGTTGGTGCAGCTGCCATCACCATAGATGCCCGCGCTGTCGAGGAAGACGTTGCTGCCCGGCGGCTCGTCCAGCGTGTAGTGCAAGTGCAGCGAAAGGTCTTCTGTGCCGTGCAAGGTTGCCATCTGCGCCGGGCTTAGCAGGTTGTCATAGATGACAACATTGTCCATGCGCCCCTGGAAGGGCTGATGGCTGCCGCCAATGTTGCCCACAAAGCCGATGCTAGCGGCGAAGTTGACGGTAAGCCCTTCAATGAGGGCATCGTCACCTACTGGCTGGCCGTTGAGATAGGTTTGGAAGTGACCGGCCGCGTCGTAGGTCACGCCCACCTGGCTCCATTGATTGCGGGGGATGGTGCCGCCGGGCGTATAGTCGCTGTTCCAGGCCGTGCCATCATGAAAGGCGAAGCCCAACTTGTCATCTGCGGTGATGTAGAGAGCGGGGAAGCCATTGGCTACGGAACCGATGATGCCGCGGCTGCTGTTGTCGCCGTGAGTGGGGTATATCCAGGCGCTCATGGCAAAGGGGCCAGTGGCGGTTACACTATTCCAGCCATAGCTCGTGCCTGTGCCATCAAATTCAACCGCTTTGCCCGCAAAATCGTCTACAAGTGTCGGACAACTACTGCAAAAAGACTCTTTTTCGGGATAGGCATATAACGTGCCATTGCCAGCAATTGGTTCGTCAAAATGAATGAGGATCAGCGGGTCTTGGGCCACACTGCGCAGGTCGGGGATGTCCAGCGCGGCTTCGGCCAGTTGGCTGTAGATGTATGCGCCGGAGGGCTGCCCATCGGGAATAGTGAAGGAGGCGGTGATGTCACTGCTATCCTGGCTGGCTACTGTGTAGGTATCCACCGTCGGCAGGATGGGGAATTCGGGCGTGCCACCCGCCAGGAGCGTCTGTATTTGCGCTTCTGAGAGGGCGCGATCATAGAAGACCAGATCATCAATGCGCCCTTCAAAGCCGTCATCAAAATTCCAGTCAGGGGCATTGGGGCCACCAATGCGGAAGCGGTCGCCCGCTACCAGGTCATAGTTATTGACACTCTCATTGACCAGGTTGCCGTTGTAGTAACGGGAGACAACATTATTAACGGCATCGTAGGCAATGGTGTAGTTATGCCAGGTCGCAAAAGGTACCGACCCCGGCGTGCCCAGGCCGCAACAGGTCTGGTCGCTAGAAGAGTAGGTCAGCAAGAGCTTGGTGTCCGTTCGATTGATGCCTCCGTTGTTGTCCAGGAGATTGACCAGGACGTTGTTGAAGGAAGTTGGGCCGTTCGGCTCCGGGTAGAACCACAAAGAGATGGTGAAGCCGGTGCCGCTGTAGTTTTGCAGCAGCGCATCGGCATTTAACTCATCATTGCCGTCAAAATAGAGGGCGGTGTCTTGCTGTCCCGCTAAACCGGCCGTGGGACAGGTGGCGGGGCTGGCACAGGTGGCAACGGCCGTTATGCCTGCAATGGCAAAACTGGTTGCGCCTGCACTTTCATCCATGTACAGACGGGCAGTGGGCGTAATCGCTTCGACCGTGGTGAAATTGTCTGGCTCGCCGTAGTAGACAACTTGGGCGGGGTAGACGGGGTTGGTATTGCTGATGCTCATTTGGAAGTCGAGGGTGTCGCCGGGAGCCACGACCAGATCGCTGACGTTGTAGTGGGCGGCGGCGAGGTTGGCGATGGCTGTCTGGTCTAAAGCGGTGTCGTAAAGGGCTACTTCGTCTATGCTGCCGGAAAACGGCCGTGCCGCGGCCACGCTTACCAACAAATCGCCATCGCTGGCTTCCAATGTGCGCACATCGCTCGTTTCTAGCTGCCCATCGAGATAGAGACTGAGGGTTGTGCCGTCGTAGGAAACGGCCGTATGATGCCATTCATTCAAGCCAACTGCCTGCGGAATCGTTAAACCGGCACCCCCCAACGAGGTAGATACCCGTCCTGAAGGCAGCACATAGAGCCAGACGCGGCTGGTGCCCATGGTGCCGGTGGCTTGCTGCAAAATAGTGCGGTTTATGCTGAGGTCGCTGACGTTGAACCAGGCAGCGGCGGTGAAGGAATCTACACTGGGATCGATGTTCATGGGGGCGCGGATGTAGTCGTCTGTGCCGTCGAAGTTGAGGGCGTGGTTGTAACGGCCGTTTCCCCCCGCCACCGGACAGGAAACACCGCCACAAAAGGCCAATTCTCCAGAGGCATTGTCCAAAAAGGTCGTCGCGCCACTCTCTTCATCAAAGCGCAGCAACAATTTAGGCGCACCTTGCTCCGTCACCGTCCCATCCGAAAACCGAATCGTATCCAAAACGGCATCCTCACTGGAAGCCAGACGGGGATGAAGGGCATAGAAATACTCCTCCTGATCCGACAATCTATCTTGGTCACCATCGGCCAGGTAAGGGTCAGGCCAGGCCCAGGTGAAGAGCGGGTTGCCCATGTCATCATAATCATAGACGACCTGCCAGCCTTGCCACTCAACCAAATCAGTGAGGCCATCGCCATCTATGTCCGCATTAAACGGATTCAACCCTCGGCGTAACTCCTCCTGATCGGTGATACCATCGCCATCCTTATCAGCATTGGCGGGGTCTAGCCCATTGGCTAATTCATAATAATCGGACAAACCATCACCATCGCCATCCCATTGCGTGGGGAAAGGGTCTGTGCCCCAAACAAGCCCATCACCATCCTGGTCTAGCTGTACCGGGAAGTGCAAACTGCTGTTCGCCCAGTTCAACTTATAAAACCCAGTCAGCGTAGCTGGCAAAATATCGAAGACACTAAATTCGCCCACATCAATGTGGATCGTGCTGCTATAGGGATAAGTTGTGCAACTGGTGTTGAAGCCAAAGACCCGCCAACAGCCGACATAGGGCGTCACAAAGGCCTCGCTCAAATAAAGGTTTCCGCCTAAATCGCGGTTGATACCCGCACCAATCGTAGCAAATGAGAGGGCACCTTGTAGACTAGCCGTCGCATTGGTTTCAATTTTGTTATGGCCTGCGCCTTGCCACTCATTGTTCATCTGGTTCAAAGCCAGGGGGCCATGTTGATTGATAGGGGCGGTTTGTAAAAAGTAGCGGAAAGTGGCTTTCTTGGCTTCATCGGGGCCATGACCACCCGCATATTGCAGGGTGTTTGTGACCTGCATGGAGTAAGTGATCGCTTGTGCTGTGGTAAAACCCGCTTCATCATCGAGAAAAGTCAAATCCAGAAAATTGTATTCCAGGCGGTTGACGGAGCCGAGATTGCGGATAATAAAATCGACATCGTAGAGGGCTTCTGCAATTTTTTCTGTGACCCAGGCCTGCGCCCCTTTAATCTCCAAGAAGGAGAGGATGGCTTCAATGAGGATCAAGGTGAGGACGATAAAGGTGCCGATAATGGGAATGCTGTCGAGGACGATGAGGATAATCAAAACAATTGTTTGCGCTACGGCAGTAGCCAGGGCAACATTAAAACCAATCTGATTAGGGTGGTTGAAGAGGCCTGTGGTTAAGCCAGCGAAGACGAAGGAACCCCAAATGAACGTCAGTTGCAGGACAATACCCACTGCCCCCATCGATTGATTGGCCTTGCTAAAACTGAGCATGGCATCTAAGCCAGCCAACCCTCCGGAGACAGCATTGGCCGCATAGAGACCATAGGCTAGATTGACCATCGTCACCGTTACCATCACGACGGTAGTGGCGTTTAGAATGATTTCACCGATGTGTCGCACATCGGAGTCACCGGTGAGGTAACCAATGGCGAAGATGGTTATACCGGTAACGGCCGCTGCCGTTGTCGCCGCAAACAGTACGTTATTGGCTGTCTGTAGGCCAGAAAAACCTTCGTTGAGTGCCCTGGTACTGTAGGTTTGGGTAAAACCATCAGATAGCTGCTGCCAAAAGGTGCGCCCCACCAATTGATCGTTAACCATGAGGGTGACGATTTTGATGTAGGCGAAGCCGACGTAGGAGGCGCCGGTGAATGTTGAAGGCGGCCATTTGGCTTCGTAGTCGGCTTCGGGAATTTTGTCGGCATCTGATTGCCAAATGGGGTTGGTGTTGACGGCAACGGCCGTTGACAAACCCTGCACCAACGCCGAGTAATACAATTGTGCCCAGATAAGCTTACCCGCAGCATCGTCAATACTTTCCTGACTGCTGTCAGCCGCCTGGAAATAAGGGTCATGGTCAAGTTGCAGAATCAAATTGTCGAGGCTTTGGCCGAGATCGGCCGTTTGCCAGACACCATTCACATACTGGTAAGGCATCCAGCTCATATTAGCCATCACCATTTGCGGGTTGCTCTCCATATCGAGCGTGAAGGCTCTGGCTGCTTCTACCGCTTGCCCCAGGTTGCCGCTGCGATACGCCTCTTCGCGGGCAAACATCAGGGTCGGTGTAACCACACCAGCTGGCGTAAAGACGGAATCGAGCAATTTGACCGTTTCGGTCATCATGATATGGGAGATGAAACCCTGATGATCATAGTTAAACGTGCTGACTTCAATAGAGTCGGTGGCCGTTGACCATTCGCTAATTTTCAAGTCCATGTTGGCAATGGTTACATCGCGCTCTCCATCACCCTGGCAAACACCCGCGTTTAGGGTGTCACAATCGCGGCCACGCAGGAACTGGTTGTTCAAATTCCAGCTTGTCACCCACAACTCATCATTGCTGCTGGTGTCGCTGTCCAGAGCCGGGTCTTCATAAAGAATGTTCACATCCAGGCCATGATCTTCGCGAACAGCCAGACCGGTCACTGTCCACGCTTCTTTGTAAACGTGAATGATTTCCAGGTCGTCTTCCCGGCTACAAGTATCCGGGTCAGCATCGGGGTCTACACATTCATCGGTGATCATTTGCACCATCCATAGAATGCGAACCTCATGAGGGGCGGCCCAATCTACGAGATTTTGCCCGTTGGTTTGTTCCGGCCAATAGAGCATACGGAAGGTGTAAGCGGCGCGACCACCACCCGTGTCATCGGTTACGGCGCTCAATGGCAAATAGACGATCAAATCTCCCGACACATCATCAACATCGCGCACGGTAATGCCATAAGGGGTGAGTTTGCTCTCGTCCAACCAATCAGCTACCGGCACACCCAATGTGCGCGGCACACCTTGATAGGCGCTGTTGACAGGCAGATTGCCATAGTGACCGGGCGTGTAGGGAATGGTGATTTCCGCCATAGGCACCAGGCGTACATCGCCGTTGTTGGCTAAACTATTGCTGCTTTGCAGGTCGGGGTTAGTCGTGGTGGCGAAGGTGGTGTCGAGGCGGCGTTGGATTTGGCCTTCGGTATCATCAGTGGGCCAGTCGAGAACCGTGCCAATGTAGTCGAGATGGGCAGCATCTTGTGGCCGGAGTTGTACATCGACAAAGACGGGCAAATCGGGTTGTAAGCCATCAATTTGCAGTGTCAGCGGGTCATCACCTGTGTAAATTTCACTGCCGACCGTGAAGGGAGACAGGTCTACGGCATCAGGAACGCCGTCGTTGTCGTTGTCATCATCCCATATGTCGGGCGTGCCGTCATTATCGGTGTCGGGGCAAGGGGCGCTGGGATCATAGTTGTCGTCGTTGGCGCTCCAAACCGCACATTCTACCGTATCTACCAGACCATCTTTGTTGCTGTCGGCCGCATTGGGGTTGGGATACCACATCTGGCCGTTGTAGCTAAAGCCATTGACTTCGAGGGTATCGCTGATGATGTCGCCATCGGTGTCCCAACGGGCGGGATGAGTGGTGAGGTTGTAGACTTCGATGCTGTCTTTGAGGCCGTCGCCGTCGCTGTCGGTTGAATCCACCACGCCTTCACAATTCTCTGGTGCGCCATTGTAGGCACAGGTGTACCAGAGTGCTTCTTCGCTGTCGGAGAGGCCGTCGCCGTCACTATCGGTGGCGGCGAGAAGCGCTTGGGGGCTAGCGATTGGGGCTTGGAGATTGGAGATTGGAGCCTGATTGCGGGGTTGTATATGGGGATCGAAGTTGGGTTGTTCTAGTTCGGTTTGGGCGATGGCGAGCTGTTCGCTTTGGGCTTGTTGGGCTTGTTGATCGTCCTGGGCGGCGGTGAGGTTGTCTTGGAATGCATGGGCTTCGTGGGCTTTTAGCAAGGGGCCGGTGAGGATGGAGGCGATGACGAAGAGGGAAACGGCCGTTCTGAAACCCTTCGTCTTGCGATACGGCAGCACCAGCATGAGGAAGGCGGTGATGAGAAGGAGAATCGTGAACGGAACGGCCGTTGCTCTGACACCACTGGCAATAGAAACTTGATGGAACGCCCACCAACTTTGCGGATTTTGCCAAAGGGCGACGCCAGCTTGCGCCATACGGCTGCGGTCATAATTGTAGAAGTCGCTGGTGAACGTCGCATCCGTCCGGCCCGCGCTATCTTGCGGCGGGAAATGAAGATCAAGTGTCAGGCGGCTGGGCAAACCGTCAGCATCGAGCCACAGTTGGCCGCTGCCCGCCATGTCCCGGTACAGTTCGGGCGTTTCCAGGGTAAGATTGTCGGGTAAACGGCCGTATTGCGCCATATGCGCTTCAAGCCGCTGCCGCATGATGCGGCTGTATTCGCTGGCATCAATGTCAAACGTGTAGCGGTGGTAGTCGAGGGTTTGCCCACCCAGTTGACGGCTGTCTACACCGGCGTCTTGGATGTTGGTGGCGACCTGGAGAAAGACGAGGGGGTCATTGTTGGGGGCAAAGAGGTCGGTGTTCTCATTCAAGGTTTCCCAGTCACCCGTACCGAAGCGGCGTTGGGAACGGCCGTTTTCCGTGCGAATCGTCATCCCTTGTTCTGGCAAACCTTGCACGCCATCCCAAAATGTTATTTCGGCCGTTTCCGCCACTTTATCCACCTGCGCCGCCAGAGCCATTCGCTGGTTGTCCGGCGGGCGGCCGGCATTGGTCAGGCTGGGTTGAGGGTAAACGGTCTGGTCGATTTGGCTGTCGAAGGCATAACGGCCACTATCCTGCGCCAACTGCCACGCCTGGGCGATAACTTGCTGCGGTGTGGCTTCGTCAGCCTGAGCCATTGGCAGCTGCCAGACAAAGCATAAAAGCACACCGGCCAAAATGAAGAGCAAAAGCGTATGAAATACCTGTTTTTGTTGGGGATGACGGTTAAACATGGAAAACTCCTAATCATTTTTATTGGTTTTCATGATGGATGCAGCCGAATTGGTATCACTGTTAAGGCATTGCCACAGGAAATGAACGAGCTTTTTTTTGCTCGTAAAATGGCGCTTTTCACCTGTGTAAGCATTCTCAGCCCAGGCGCGCCACTGTTCTTGACTGTTGCCCTCTTGCCAGCGAATCAGATAGGCTGCGTAGCGTGTTTGTTGGGTCATGGCGCTATAATACAGAGCTAACGTTACATGAACGCTACATGGCTGCTGTCATCGGCCACATTAAGTGTTCATTTCAGCCATGCACATAACGAAATGCAGCGCGATATTCAACTATTAGGAACATTATCGATTCTTGATGATGAGCAATCATCCCCTTTGCTCGCCAGCAGAAAGGGGTGTGCCTTGCTGACTTACCTGATTGTTCATGGTCAAACAGTATCCCGTGAGCAGATGGCCGATTTGCTCTGGGATATCAGCACCACAGCCGAGGGGCTGCGCAATTTGCGGGTTCTGCTGACCCGTATTCGCGCGTTCATGCCGGATGTGGTCATCACACGCAAAGCCCTCACTTTTGCCCCTATCGCCGGTGAACAGGTTGATTATTTGCGGCTGCGACAAGCGTTGAAGCAAAAAGAGCCGCAGCATCTGCTGCATCATTTGCAACTGTATCGGGGCGATTTATTGGCCGGGTTTTATCTGGATGATTCCCCACATTTTCAGGAATGGCTGATCGTGGAGCGGGAACGATTGCGGCGGATGGTGTTGGATGCCCATCATTGGCTGTGCCAAACGTTGGCCGAGGATAAGCAGTGGGAACAAGGGGTGGCAACGGCCGTTCATTGGCTGCAAGTCGATCATCTGGATGAGGAAGCGCTGCGTTGGTTGCTGCAATTTCGGGCGGCGCTGGGACAAACGGCCGTTGCCCTGACCGAATACGAACAATTTCGGGAACATTTGCAAAGCGAACTGAACCTCGAACCAGAGGCAGACACATACGCTTTGGTGAACAGATTACGCCATGCCTACAGCAAAGCGGCTCATGCTTTGTTTGCCGGGATGGACTTTGCCGCCGAAGTAAAATGGCCGACACGGGACACCTTAGCCCCGGTCGGGCTGTTACCCAGTGCCGCCTTACTGCCCTTTCGCCGGAATCCTAACTTTGTGGGTCGTGAAGCGCTGCTGCGGCAGTTGGCCGCGCGGTTGCTGCCCTGGCCCGATGCACCAGCGGCGACATCGCCACAGGTGGTCGTCCTGCATGGCATGGGCGGCGTGGGCAAGACGCAAACGGCTATAGAATTTTGTTATCGATACGGCCGTTTCTTTCCCGGCGGCGTATTTTGGATAAATTTTGCCGAGTCCAATAATGTGGCCGCCGAAGTGGTTTTGGTGGGTGGCGAGCGTGGCTTAGGATTGTTTGAGAGAAAGAATTTGTTGAGCATGTCCGAACAGGTTGGACGGGTGCAACGTGCCTGGCAGGAGCCAATCCCGCGTTTGCTTATTTTTGACAATTGCGAGGATGAGAGGCTGCTCACGGAATGGCTGCCCGTGACGGGTGGCTGCCGGGTTTTGGTCACCAGCCAGCGGGGGCAATGGACAGCACATTTGGGGGTAACGGCCGTATCCCTCAACACACTCTCCCCCGCCGAAAGCACCGCCTTTTTACAAAAATCCATCTCGCGCATCCTGCCCGGCGAAGCCCAGGCCATCGCCGCAGAGGTAGGCTATTTGCCGCTGGCACTCCACCTCATCAGCGGTTTTCTCGATCAATATCGGCGCATCTCTCCCGCCAATTATTTGACCCAACTGCAAGACAAACATCTGCTGCAACACCCCTCGCTGCAAGGGCGAGGAACCAGCCATTCCCCCACCGGCCATGAACTGGATGTCGCCCGCACCTTTGCCCTCAGCTTTGCCCAATTTGCGGCGGCAGACCCGATAGACATGATGGCGCAAAAACTGTTAGCCTACATCGCCTGTTTAGCACCAGACAAACCGGTGGAGCGAGCGTTGGTTCAGGCAATGGTTGTCATGGAAGAGTCCCCTTTGCAAGCTGCTCTCCTGGCAGAAGATGGGCTTAATCGCTTGATTGTCTTGGGGTTTTTGCGGCCGGAAGCGGGCGACATGGTCCTGATGCACCGCTTGGTGGCCGCGTATTCCTGGATGGTGCTGACGGGTGAAACCGAGGCGATACAGGTGGTGGAAGAGACGATGGTGCGGTTGTTAACGGCCGTTTGGGAGAGACAACTCTACTTACGCGACTTACCCTTTGCCGTCGGCCAACTGCGCTATGTGGCAGATCGCGCCCTAACACGACAAGACACACGGGCTGCCTCACTCGCCAATTATTTAGGCCGCCATTTGGTTGAGATTGGGGAATATGCCCAGGCAGAATCGTATCTCACACAGGCACTGCACATTCGGCAAACCTTGCTGGGCGAACATTTGGACACAGCCACCAGTTTGACCAACATGGGCACATTGCTTTGGAAATGGAATTCAAACGCCGCGGCCATGCCCTACTTTGAAGAAGCTCATCGACTTTGTGAACGCCTGCTAGGGGCAAACCACACCAAAACAGCCCGCAACCTTAACAATTTGGCCGTCCTCTACAACCGTCAAGGCCAGTTTGAAACCGCCCACACCTATTATGAAAAAACGTTAGCGATTTACGAACAACTTGGCGCAATGGATGACCCAATGGTCCCGCAGATACTGGACAACATGGCTTTAATGTTTCGGAGCAGAGGGCTATTTGAGCAATCTTGTGTGTATTCAGAACGTGCCCTACGGATGACAGAGGCGATATTTGGCCCAGAACATTATCGAACAACCGTCACCCTATTTAGATGGGCTATTGGTTTGATACTAATGGGGCATTATCAGGCGGCACAACCCGCTTTGCAACGCGCCTTAGCTGTGCGCCAAAAATTGCCAGATGGCGAAGTGGGGACAATTGGCCTGCTCATTCGGCTGGGCGAATTGCACATGATTGCCGAACACCTCGCAGAAGCGGAAACCTGTCTTAACCAAGCCTTGTCGATCCTGGAAACACATTCAGACGAAGACAACATTAACTGGGGCTGGGTGTACGCCAAGCTGGGACAGTTACGCGGGCGCAAAGGTGCGGCTGCGGAAGCCGAAACGCTTTTGCAGCGTGCCTTATCGTTCTTTAAGCAACAACCGCCATTCTATTTCGGAAACATAGAAACGTTCAATCAGCTTGCCGATATTTATTTACAAACAGGCCAGCTTGCCACAGCGAAAAAGGTCGTGGACGAGGCGTTGGTTCTCTGTCAGGAAAATTTTGGCAAAGAACACCCCTTTACGGCTCAAACTTGTTTACGGTTAGGAGAGTGGCATCTGTTACAAGGGCATGGGGACAAGGCCCAAGCTATTTTTGAGGAGGTAACGGCCATATTGAAAACGGCCGTTTCCCCCACCCACATTGATTTCATCCGCCTGCAACAATATGTGACAGCGCCGTAAGCAACAAGGCCACAGCACCGCTGCTACGACACCTGGTCAGACGATGAGATTGATCGCTTTATCGCCCAAATCATACGCTTCTGCCAACCGCTGCACCGTTTGTTCCCAGGCAGGCGATGCGCCAATCGCCCAGGCCAATTCTCGCGCGGCGGTCAAATGCGCAACGGCCGTTTCCCACTCCCCCACACACAGCCACGTTTCAGCAACACCCACCTTCGCCCGCCAACGGCGCGAATTCATATTGAAATCAGCCCCAGCCATTGCCCAAAGCTGTTGCCACGCCTCCCGCGCCGCGATCCAATCGCCACGCAAAAAAGAGCAGCGCCCTTGATGATAAAGCCCTGTTTGCCTCAGCGTGCGATAGGCTCCTTCATGCGGTGTGGCCGCCAGAACGGCCGTTAACAACGCCCCCGCCTCCTCAAACTGCTTCTTTTCAATCGCCAGCCGGATAAAGGCTAACTGCACAAGCAGCGCATGCCATTTAATGCCCAGGCGCTCGGCAACAGCCTGCATCTCCTCTAAAAGCGGCTCCGCTGCGGCAAAATCATGCTGCGACATAAACATATCTGCCAGCACATTAAGCGCCAGAATCAGATGCGGCGGATCGTCAAGATCGCGCATCATTTGCACGCTTTTCTGCGCCAATTCTTGCCCGATTTGCGGGCGACCTATCTGGCACTCACGGTCGCCGCGAATAAAATACAAATGCCCTTCATTGCGCCGATCATGGCTGGCAGCCGCCAACGCCACCGCCTGTTCCCAATACACCAGCATGTCCGCATAAGATGCGGCCGTCACGCACAGATTACGCAAAATGGTGCCCTGCCTCTCCAGATTGCCAACCTGCCGGTAAATGTCTAAACTGCGCCGCCAATAATCGTGCCCGGCTGCCAAATCCCTGGTATACACAATGTTGCCCAGGGTGTGCAGCACCTGCGCCACTTCGCTGGGCGCGGTTTGCTTTTCTAAAACGCCCAGGCTCTGGTGCAATTGTTGTTCCGCTGCCGGGTAATCCTCATGCAGCAGCCAGGTGAATGCGCCGAGCCGAGCCAGGATACGGCCGTAAGCCAAACCAAGATCACTTTTGACAGTTCCATCGCTGGGGTGAAACTGCGCCACAGCCGCCGCCATGACCGCCTGCCCGTCCCTGACCAGTGCGGGTAAGACATAAAACTGGTACATGCTTTCAATCATCTGGTTCAGACTGTCGCCCATTCTGGCCGATAAAGCCCACTCCCAGGCCACGCGAATGTTGTCAATTTCCTCCCGCATCTCCTGCAACGTGCTCGCTTCCAGCTTTCCATCATGCAAACGTGGTTCATAGCTTGCCAGCAGCTCGGCATAATAGCGGCCGTGCCGCTGCCGAGTGTCGGCGTCCCACCCCTGCGCCGCCAGCCGTTCGGCGGCGTATTGGCGCAGCAGTTCATGCAGCTCAAAGAAAACGGCCGTTTCCAACCCTTTACCCGCCTGGCGCTGCCGCAGCAGCGATTTGTCACCCAACGAAGCCAAAATGGACCAGCCTGCCCCGGTTACAGAATGGGCTGCCTCATAGGTAAAAGGCCCACGAAAGACGGACATCCTGGCTAAAACCAACTGCTCCGCTTGTGACAGACGGCTCCACGTCTGGTCGAAAACCGCGTGCATGCTTCGCTGCCGGGGCGGCAGGTCATGCTGCTGCGTGCGCAAGACGGCCAGGTTCCTGGCAATTTCGGCGGCGATGACCGCTGGCGTTTGCACACGAACCCACGCCGCCGCCAATTCCAACGCCAGGGGCATGCCCTCAACCAACTGGCAAATGTGAATGATGGCCGACTGGTCGGCAGGCTCCGGCTGATAATGGGGATTCACCTGGGCGGCAATGTGCAAAAAGAGCCGGGAAGCGTCGCACTGCTGCCAGTCCGGGTCATGCGGGGATGTGGGGCAGGGCAATCCTTGCAGGGGAAACGGCCGTTCCCAGCGCGTCGGCAGTCGTTCCCGCGATGTCACCAACAATTTAACCTGCGGCGCACCCGCCAAAATAGCCATCAGCAACGAAACATCCGGCAGCAGGTGTTCATAATTATCCAAAACCAGCAGCATTTCCACCGCTGCCAGCTCCGCCAATAGATGATCCCGCGCCCGCTTATGCCCCTGATGGGCAGCAATTAAACCGGCGCGGCTCAAGCTCTCCACAATCGTCGTCGCCAACAAAGCCGGTGATTCCAACGACGCCAGCGAAACAAAAGCCACGCCCTCCAAAAAAGAATCGACCTGTTGCGCGGCAGCCGCCAGCGCCAGGCGCGTCTTGCCCACACCTCCCGGCGCGACAATGGTAACCAACCGATTTTCGGGAGCAGCCAGCAGTTGTGTTAAGCCGCTTAACTCCGCTTCCCGGCCAATAAATGGCGTTGGATGGGCGGGCAGATTGTGGCGCGGGCGTCCGCGAACGGCCAGAATGCGCTGGTACAACTGTTTTGTCACCGGCATCGGTTCCACCCCCAGCTTGTCAGCCAGCAGGCGGCGGCAGGTTTCGTACTGCGCCAGCGCACCGTTGCAGTCGCCGCTGCGTGCCAGCAGCAGCATGACCTGCCGCTGTGCGCTTTCCTGCCAGGTGTCCAGATTGAGCAGTTCACGGGCGAAGGTGAGCGCCTGCTCGTACTCGCCCTGATGGCTGTAATGGTCGATCAGCCGCTGCCACGCGGCACTGAGCTGCTGCCGCCAATATTCACGCTGTGTCAGCAGCCAGGTTTCAAATTCGGGGGATTCATCAAAGTATAGGCCGCGGCAAAATTCGCCTTGCACGTTGGAAACGGCCGTTTCCAACCCCCTCCCATCATTTGCCGTCAGCGCCGCTTGCAGCGCCAGCACATCCACCCGGCAGTTCGCATCAGCGCGAAACTGCGCCGTCTGCCGCGTCACTTCCCAGCAGCCGGGCAGCAATTTTTTGCAGTAAGACAACGCCCAGCGCAGGTTTGCCTGCCCTCGCGCCAGAGGCATATCCGGCCAGATTAGCTCGACCAATTCACTGCGCGGCACGGGGTGATCCTGGCAAACCAGGTAAACCAGCAGCGCCACCGCGCGATGGCTGCGGAATTGGTCCAGCACACCCTGCTCATCCTGAATGCGCACGGTGCCCAGTAAAAACAAGTGTTGTGGTTGCTCCGGCATCTTCACCCCAGCGTAAACGATCTGCAAACGATTATCAATACACTCCATCAAGATGCAAGCAAAAGGACAGGATTCTCAGATAAACGGCAGCCGTCAGACGTACCTGCTACGCTGCTGGCAAGAGGTAGACGGCCGTTGGCGCTATTCAGTCGAACCGGTAGACGGCCGTACCCTGCCCCGGCGCGGTTTTCCCAGTCAGGCGGCTCTGATCGCCTATTTGCAAACCATCCTGCCCCAAGAACAGCATCCCGATTCTCACACCTGATACCTGTATTCATCTTTTTGGAGGTCGATTATGTTATTAGAAAAGCAACTCCCGGATGGGCGCAACGGCCGTATCCTGCGTGCCCTTTTACTCATCGTCATCCTGGTTGGCAGCATGTTCGTCCTGGTCATCAATGCCGCCGGGCAGGAAGACAGAGCTACCGCCCCAGAGAACCCCAGCGGCAACACCTATGGCACTTACCTGCCCGCAGAAATGAGCTACCAGGGCCAACTGGTGAACGCCAGCGGCCAACCCCAGATAGGCACATACAACATGCAGTTCGCCATTTACGGCCCGCCGCCCACTTCTACCCTGCGTTACAGCGAAATTCAGACAGTGGCTACTGATCAGGAAGGGCTGTTCAACGTCATGATTGGCGCGGTGCAGCCCGGTCTGGATGCCGCGCTAGCTGGCGGCGACGCCTGGCTGCAAGTGCTGGTCAACGGCGACCTGCTCACCCCGCTCCAACCAATTGGCACGGTTCCCTACGCCCAATACGCACAAAAGTTAGTGGGCGGCACCGGATTGTTCAGCGCGATAGGCGGCGGGGAACTGATTGAGACACCCGGCGACTATGCCACCATCTCAGGTGGATATGACAATCTCGCCGCTGGCTACGGAGCGGCCATTGGCGGTGGTCGCTATAACCGTGCGGCTGGGGCAGACAGTGCCATCGCTGGCGGTTCTTTTAACTCGGCTGTCCGTATCGCTGCCGTTGGCGGGGGCTTTAACAATACAGCCATCTTCACCGGCACAACCATCTCCGGCGGCTATAACAACTCAGCAGAAGCCACCTATTCCACAATCGGCGGCGGCACAGATAACCTCACCGGAGGGGATACCAGCGTCATTGGCGGGGGCACCTATAATACGACGGCTGCTCTGGGAGCAACCATTGGTGGGGGAACAGACCACATTGTGGACGGACAATATGCCACCGTCGGCGGCGGAGAAGAAAACAGTGCCAGCGGCTACGCGGCATCTGTGGCTGGCGGTCGGCTGAATTCGGCTACTGGTTCCCTGGCAGCCATTCCCGGCGGCGTCAGCAACTACGCCAGCGGCACGGGAAGCATGGCTGCGGGCAGATTTGCGTCTGCCGTCCATGACGGTGCGTTTGTCTGGAACGATGGCACGACCGTCCCCTTCGCTTCCACCAACGACGAACAATTTCTGATTCATGCCACGGGCGGTGTAGGATTGAACACCAATGCACCCCAGAGCCAGCTTCACGTCGTTGACACCATCAATGGCGCGGCAACAAACTTGAGCGCCCACGTAGCCACCATCGAAAATGACGAGACGGGCAGCAGTCCCGACGTGCTGGCGCTGGTCACGGGGGCTACCAATCCCGGCGGCAGTGTCAACTACATCACCTTCTTTGACAGCAGCGGCGCTATCGCCGCTGTTGAAGGCAACGGCGCTGGCGGGGTGGCTTATGTGACCAGCGGCGCGGATTTTGCTGAATATCTGCCGCTGCATACGGCCGTTTCCATCTCACCAGAACCGGGCACTGTCCTGGGGCTGGTCGGGGATGCCCTGCACACAAACACGGCCACAGCCCAGCGCGTCTTTGTCGTCTCCGGCACGCCTGGCTTTGTCGGCAACTCGCCCGGCGAGGCTGATGTCAACGACATGGCCCTTGTCGTCCTGATGGGGCAGGCACCGGTGCGCGTACGCGGCCCGGTTGCCGCCGGGGATCTGCTGGTGGCCTCTGGCCTGAATGACGGAACGGCCGTTGCCATCTCTCCCGCCCAACTCACCCCAGCTTTAGCCAATCAGATCGTCGGGCAGGCATTGGAGAGCAGCCGCGCAGCCGGCGTCTCCCTGGTCAACACCCTCATCGGCCAACCCAACGACGCCTTTTGGGCCGCCCGTCTGGTCGATGTGGAAATGCAGTTAGCCGACCTGGAAATGCGGCTGGCTAACCTGGAGACGCTGTCAGGCGCAGCAGGAGCTGACAATGAATAAACGAATCGATTGGCCCAGGGTTGGGGGAACGGCCGTTCTGTTCCTGCTGCTGGCCGTTTTCTTGTGGGGCAGTTTGGCGGGTCTGTCGCCAACGCCAATCGCCAGCGCCATGCCCCTGGCTCACCTGCTCAACGCGGACGGCACCCTGAACCTGAAAGCGGGCTACACCGGGACTGTTGATCCTGCCGGTTGGGAGCTGACACTGGATGAAAACGGCCGTCCCATCTTCACGCCAGCCACCATTACCAGCAGCGGTGCCTGGGACACCGCTTACGGCCCGCCTGGCATGAACATGGATTTTGGCGGCGTTGGCGTCTACGCCCTGGCCGCAGATAGTCAGGGGCACATCTACATCGGCGGCAATTTTGAGATTGCCGGGAATGAAAATGCGGACAACCTCGCCATGTGGGATGGCAGCACCTGGCACACGGTCGGCCGGGGCACCAACAGCACCGTGCGTGCGCTGGCTGTGGACGCCAACGACAACCTCTACGTGGGCGGCGATTTTACCCTGGTGACCAATACCGATGGGACAACGCTCAACGCCAATCGCATTGCCAAATGGGATGGCGGCAGTTGGTCGCTGCTTGGTGGCGATGATACGGCCAGCGGCAATGGGGTAAATGGTGCCGTGCGTGCTCTCGTTGTGGATGGCAACGGCCGTTTATACATCGGCGGCCAGTTCACCACCACTTACAACGCTGCCGGTAACAGCCTCAGCGCCAACCGTGTCGCTCATTGGGATGGCGTAAGCTGGGCGGCGCTGGGCACGGATGGGGGCAGCACCGGCAATGGGGTTAACGGCGTTGCCCATGCGCTGGCTGTCAGCGGCAGCCTTCTCTATGTGGGGGGTGAATTTACCACCGCCTATAACAGCAGCAGCAGCGCCCTCGATGCCAACCGTATTGCCGCCTGGAACATGGACAGCAGCGCCTGGGCGGCATTGGGCGCGGGCAGCGGCAGCAGCGGGAACGGCGTCAACAGCGCGGTCAATGCCCTGGTCGCTGCGCCCAACGGCGACCTGTACGTTGGCGGCAGCTTCACCACCGCCTATGATGATGTGGGCGTCAATGTCTCGACGATGCGCCTGGCTCGCTGGAATGGGTCTACCTGGAGTGGAAGCCTGATCACATCGGGCGTCAATTCCACGGTTAATGCCCTGGCGCTCAATGGGGAGCAGCTTGTTTTCGGTGGTGCCTTTACCCGGCTGCTGCTTGATAACAGCGATGCCAACAGCGCGGCTTCGTTCAATATCGCCACGGAGACTTGGGGCATCCTTGGTGCAGACCCAAATGGGGGGACGGTTTCTGCGCCGGTGCGCGGCAACGGCGTCAGCAATTTATCGGTGATGACGCTGCTGGCCCATAACGGCAGCGTGTTCCTGGGCGGCGAAGAAGGCCCGTTTCGCGCCTACAACAGCCAGACGGAGACGGTGGGCATTGATGCGGTCGCCCGTTGGGATGGCAGCGTCTGGCATGCTCTGAGTAATACCCAAACCCAGGGGGCTAATACGCGTGCGCCGGGCAGCGGCTCCCAGGGCGTCCGCGCATTGGCGGTGGATGGGCAAGGCAATCTCTATGTGGGCGGCGCATTTTCGGCGATTGGTCATCTCAGTGCGAATCGTGTTGCCCGCTGGGATGGCAGCGCCTGGCACATTCTTGGCGGTGACACGGGCGACAAGGGGAACGGGGTCGATGGCGTGGTTTATGCCCTGGCGGTGGACAGCAGCGGCAATCTTTATGTGGGCGGTGATTTCCAGAATGCGTTTGCTGACTCAACGGCCGTTACCAGCATATCGGCCAATCGCGTTGCCAAATGGGACGGCGCGGCCTGGACTGCTTTGGGAGCGGGCATTGGGGCCAGCGGTAATGGGGTCAATGGGGCCGTTTGGACGTTGGCACTGGACGCGAGTGAGAATCTCGCCCTGGGTGGGCAGTTTAATATCGCTTACAACAACAGCGGCGACAGCGTCAGCGCTAATTATGTGGCGTTGTGGAATGGCGCTGCCTGGTCGGCGTTGGGTGCGGACGGCGGCGCAGCCGGTAATGGCGTCGATGATTTTGTACGTGCCCTGGCCTGGCAGGGCAGCACGTTGTTTGTGGGCGGCGATTTTGCCACAGCCTATAACAGCGGGGCCAGCAGTGTCGGTGCCAGCCGCGTGGCGCAGTGGAGTGGCGGCGGCTGGATGGCGTTGGGCGGCGGCGTTAATGGGAATGTGTATGCCCTGCTGGCTCATGGCAGCGATGTGTATGTGGGCGGGCAGTTTAATCAGGCGGACGGTCTAGATGCCAACCGCATTGCCCGCTGGGATGGCGCGGCCTGGCATCCGTTGGGTGCGGGCAGTGGTTTCGCCGGGAATGGCGTTAACGGGGGTGTGTACGCGCTTGGCCTCAGCAGCGATGGACTTTCGCTGCTGGTGGGTGGGACGTTTGACACGGCTTACAATGACGCGGGCAGCAGCGTGACGGCTAATCGGTTGGCGGCGTGGGATTTAACGGATACGAGTTGGTCTGCTTTTGGCGATGGGCTGGATGCGCCGGTGTATGCGGTGCAGGCGCTGGCGTACAGTATTTGGGTAGGTGGTGGGTTCACGCGGGCTGATGGGCAGCCGACGACTTACATCGGGCGCTGGTTGGATGGTGTGCAGGTGGCGGATGTGGCCGTAGATAAAACGGCCGTTCCCACTACGCTGACGGTGGGGGAAACGGCCGTTTACACCATCACCGTCAGCAACAGTGGACCGATCAGCAGCACCAACGTCGTCCTCACCGACACTTTATCGCTCGCAGCACAAATGGTGATTTCGCCGACAGCCAGCCAGGGAACGTGTACGGCCGTTGCCGATCCGTTGTGGACCGTGCAGTGCAGCCTGGGGGATATTCTCGTTGGCGGCGCGGTGACAGTTACCTATGCGGTTGCGCCGGAAGTGGCCGGCGCATTAGTCAATGTGGTGTTGGCGGCCGGGGAAACGGCCGATCCCGATGTGAACAACAACATAGCCCAGGTGACGATTACGGTTGAAGAACCGGCCACGGCGACGCCAACCCTTACGCCAACGGCAACGGCGACGGCCACGCCAACTGTAACGCCGGAACCGAGCGCCCTGTCGCTGCGTCGCTCCGTGCTGGGCAGTGCTGGCAATACGGCCGTTGGCGGTGGTTTACGGCTGCATGGCACGTTAGGGCAGAGCAGCCCCATCAGCGGGCAAGAAGGCGCGGCGCACACCTTGGGCAGTGGCTATTGGGAGGCAACTGTGCCAATTTTGCGTATGCCCGGCGGCAGCAGCATCAACTGGCAGGAGATAGACCTGAGCTTCCCACCGCTGCCACCGGGCAGCACGGTCTGGCTCATTCCTCAGGTGGGTACGGTGCATAATCTGGATGAAAATCTTGCCGCTATGGATATTAATTTTCATGTGGAGGTCTATGACGAACTGGGCACGCCAATGACCAGCTTCACCGAGCCATACACGGTTACTATCAATTATGAAGACCTTGCCTGGCAGGCAGCGGGCATTGAAGATGAGGCGACAATCACGTTGGTTTATCGGGATGACGCCGAAGCGCCATGGCAAAACGCGCACCCTTGTGCGGGCTGCGGGCTGGATACGCAAAACAATCAGCTTGTTACGCTGCTGAACCATGCGACTGAGTTTGCGGTGGTGGGGCAGACGGTCAGCGGCGAGAGTGTGTTCCTGCCTATCGTGCGGCGACCATAAGACGAACTGCTTTTGCAATGCCTTGTTGTCTCAGGTTACGCTGATTTAGGATGCCTGGATTACACTTGTTGGATGCGCTGTAAATTTGTTCGCACCCGTTTCAAACCGGCATGTGAAGGCTTGACGGATTGCTCCAAATCTTTGAGCGCTCGTTGATAAAGGGCAACGGCCGTTGCCCTTTGTCCCATCTTCTCATACAGTTCACCCAGGCAAATGCGCGTATAAGACGTATCGGGATGAGCATCGCCTCTCGTGGTTTCACGAATCGCCAGCGCACGCTTGAAGGTGGATTCCGCCTCTTGCAGGCGATCAATGTCGGTCAGCAAAACCCCCAATGAATTGAGGATGCGCCCGGTCAAGAGATGGCTGTCACCTAATTTGGACTCAGCTAAAGTTAAGGCATGTCGCAGATGGGATTGTGCCCGATCAAACTCATGACTGCCGCGCAAAAGTTCGCCGAGATTGGTTTCGCAAGCCAGCGTCAACGGATGCTCTTCGCCTAATTGTGCGGTGCGAATGGTTAAAGCGCGTTCAAGCAACGGCCGTCCCGCTTCCCAATCCCCCATCCGATTCAACAAATCGCCCAAATTGTTCAGGGAAATCGCGGTCAAGAGATGATCGGCACCCATCGTGCGCTCGCGGATGGCTAATACTTGTTCAAAATAACGCCGCGCTTCGGCATGATTGCCCATGTAATTGTTGAGCACACCGAGATTATTCAGACTGCTCATTGTTTCTGGATGGTCAGACCCCAACGATTTTTGGCGAATGGCTAACGCTTGTTCAAAAAACGGCCGTGCCGATTCATATGGCCCAATTTTGACACGCACGGTGCCCATGTAATTCAACATGCGGGCAATTTCGAGATGGTCGGGTTCAAATAGTGTCGAGTAAATCGCTAACGCCCGTTCGTAATGCGGTTCGGCTTGTTTATAATCGCCCAATTTGAACAGGAGGTTGCCATGATTGATGTGGGCAACGGCCGTTACCAAACTTTCTGCGCCACAGATCCGCGCGGCCAGCGTGAGCGACCGTTCGATGTAATGACGGGCGTCCTCAAAATGCCAAATTCCCAGTAAATGAGCCACAAACAAATTCGTTAAACTAACGGCCGTACAATCTTCTCTCAGCAATGCCTGATCGACGATAAAGCGCAAATGCGTCGGCGACAATGGCAACGTGATTAAATCTACATCCTGACTTTTATGTGCGCTAATTCGCGCGAGTAAGTCTTTTTCGAGTGCTTGTTGGCTGGCCGACGTGTCCACATCCAGGTTGTTGTGTGCAAACAGGGCGATGAGGGGATGGATAACGGCCGTTGCCGCATCCATCCGTCCCAACAAACCCAACGACAACAATCGCGCCACCCCTTCTTGGATAAATTCATCTCTGGCATCATCAAAAAGTGGAAAATCGAGCAAAGACAAAGGAATCGGTTCATTGGGTACAAAACAAGCCGCCCGCGATAAGAGCATGGGGACAAGGCTGTCCACCGGATTCGATAAGTCTAGCTGTTCCATACTCACCGCAAAGGTACGGGCGACATTCATTTCATGACCGGTCGGCGAATAGCGGGCGTGTTTACCTTGTAAAGATTCATGCTGCAATAAGCGGGCTTCTCGAAGTTGTGCCAGATAGGTTTCAATGGAAACTTCAGCATCTTGCTGGGCCAAAAAACTGCCCGCTAAATGGAGTGCCAAGGGCAAATCGCCTACTTCATGAGCGATGCGATCCGCTTCTTCTGCGGTTAAGTGATCGGCTAATTGCTGTAAAAAGGGAATGCTTGCCTCGCGGGGCAATGTCAGCAAAGGAATGTGGGTTATGGGCATTGCTTTCGGCCACCGGTTGAGGCGGCTGGTCAAGATCACACTACACCCGCCGGAAATAGGAAGCCATGTAGCGGCTAAATCGACAGCTTCGCAGTTGTCGAAAATAAGCAAGCGTGGCGTTGGTTCTTGCCATGCTTGCTTGATGAGGTCAAGTTTTTTGGCTAATGGCAGTCGATCCGTTTCACTGAACAGTCCTAAACGGCGTTCGCCGCCAATTGCCGCAATTTCTTCGTCAATGCTTTCCGCTTTGGCAAAATTTAGCCAATAGACGCCGCCGGAATAGTAACGGCCGTATCGATACGCATATTCCACCGCCAACTGCGTCTTACCCAATCCACCCATCCCGGTAATGACCACCGCTTTGGTCAACCCATCGGCATTTGCTGTGGGCAACAACATTTCCGCCAACTTCATCAAATCAGCCGAACGGCCGGTGAAAATAGCGTTGCGATGAAAGGGTAAATACGAATGCGCGGGCAAGGCACCGGGCAGAGACAACACCTCCGCCTCCGCTATTGCTTCCACAACGAAAGATTCACGCGGCACTTGTTGTGACAACTGCTCGGCTAATGCCATTGTCACCGAATCTGGTTCAATCCCCAACTCTTGCTCCAGACGTTGACGACAACGCTTATACTGCTTCAGCGCGGCCGACACTTGCCCATTAGCCGCCAGCAGCTGCATCAACCAACGATACGCCTCCTCGTCCAAATCGTCGATAGCGATCCAATGCCGGGCGATCTTAATCCCATCTGACCATGCCTGCCGCTCTGTGTAAAGGAGACACAATTCACGATGAGCGGCAATCACTTCTATTCTCAATTTTTCGCGGGCAACTGCCAGCCATTCGTTGAAACGAGGTGCATCGAACAGATAAAAAGAGGCGAGCAAATCCCCATTGTAACGTTGTAACCCATCAATTTTTACCGCCAATTCTGAGCTGGCAAGTGCCACACGTAAAGCCGCCAGATCGACAAAGGTGTCTGGGGATGGTTGAAAAGCGAGTGTGCTGCGGGTTATTTGCAGAAATTGCGCATCCGGTCGAATCCGCGAAAGCAAAGAACGTAGATTTTTTAAGGAGTGGGCGGTTGAGGATGATTCAAACAGTAAATCAGCAATCACTTCACGGGGTTGAGCATGACCCGTAATAATCAAGTAACTTAACAGGGCGCATCCTTTGTCACTTTGCAACAACTTGGATGGCGTCCCATTTTCACTGATTTCCAATGTTCCTAATAATTTAATTGTAGTTGCCATCTCATTTTTCAATTCAGTAACGCAAATTGGGACTCGATAATGGACATTGGTCACATTCTATAAGGCAATGTAGAAAGGCACAATATCGCGTGTGGCGTTCGCGTGGCGTTTGATCCGTATAATGCCCAAGATGGATGGAACTTATCATGCTTTTTTGCTGCGTTTGCAGCGTTTTCACAAACAGGGAGAGTGGCGAGTGACCCTGCAAAATGTGCAAACTGATGAAATGTTCCGTTTTGCCAACGAAATGGAGATGGTGAAACATCTATTACAGTTGTTGGCTGAGTCAAGAGAGATCGAGCCATCCTCTACCAATGAAAGTGAATAACAAGGGACGATTTGGCTAATTCCGCCAGGGCAGCCTTATTTATAAAGTGTGTCGTTCCGTTTGCTTGAAATTCCACTTGTCTGGGACATCAAAGGAGTCGTTTGAAAATGTTTAGAAAACAACACCGCAAACACATGATTATCATTGTTTCTCTAATTTTCGGACTGGTCGCAATAGCCTTGCCTTCAATCCTGCCCACAGTTGCGGCAGACACAGTCCAATCAACGGCACGTCAGCAGGTTGCGCTGGCTGTCAATCAAGCCGGTGAAAGCGGCCAATATCGTTACCAGACCACGATTGTGCAGACACATTATCCAACCTTGCTGTTGGAAAATGTGGGCCGTTCGGCTCGTGTGGAGACGATTGAGCTAAACGGGACGGTGGATGTTCCGGCTGACAGCATGTTGTTGCAGATGAAAGCGCCCAACAGCCCTGAACTGCAAATCAGAATTGAAGATGGACGCGGCTACGGCCGTTTAACTGCCGAAGACGAATGGACAGAGGTGCAACTGGCGACAGACCTGTTTGCCCCCGGCGGCGATCCGATGGGCTTCCTCGCCTCAGCGGAAAACATTCGCCTCGTAGAAGGCGCACTGGCCGACGACACGTTTCCGGCCGAACTGCTGCCTGTTTCCCTGACGAGCAACATCACCCGCTACCAATTCGATGTCAACGGGCAACAATATGCCACAGCCCTGCGCGATCAGTTGACAGAGCAGTTGGTGCGCAATGGCGAACTGCCCGCCGGTGTCACGCTCGAAATCGCCCAGCATTATGCCGATATGACCGGGCGCGGTGAAATTTGGATTCATCAGGGGGAAAACGGCCGTTTCCTCCCCATCCGCCAAATTGTCCAACTCGACTTCCCGGCGCAAACAGGGGCTGCGGAATGGGTGTCGGCCGAAATCACCACCGCGTTCAGCGACTGGTCGGCCCCGCAAGCGGATCTGCTCGCTGCTGATTGGCGCGGGAACCCGCTTGGCGCACTGTCTACACTGGCGGGCAGCGTTTTGGCAAATTCGGCAGATGTGCTGCGTCAGGTCAGTTTAATCGTTGGCGCCACGCTGCTGGTGGTGGGTGGCGTCGCGCTGCTGCTTGTTTACGGCCGTCGCCGCGAATTTCAAGTTGCTTTTAACCTGATCGTCATCACCACCATGGTCACGGCTCCCTTATTGCAAGCGCAACAAGCCAGCGCCCAAAGCGAACAAATCGCCGACTTTAACGCCCGCCAACTGGCCCTGCAAGAAGAAATCACGCAGGCGTCACAAGAATCAGAAGCGTCGCCAGATACCACCTTCTCGTCTCTGGCCCAGCAAGCCGAAATGGTCGCCCTCACCTCCACCTGCGTCATCACCGCCACCAGCGACTGTGACGGCGATGGCCTGACCGACAACGTCGAACGGTATGAGTTGGGCACCAATATCGAAAAAGCCGACACCGACGGCGATGGCATCAGCGACGGCCGTGAAGTGACCCCCTACGAATGGTTTGGCACGTGGTATCTCGACCCGTTGCAAATAGATAGCAACGGCGACGGCCTGGATGATGGCGCGGAATGCTTCAATCGCAGTGACATGATTGGCAGCGTGATTACCGACACGCTAGACATGCCCTGCATTGACCGTGACATGGACCAAATCCCCGACGTGCATGATTACGACAACGACGGCGACGGTGTGCCGGATACAATTGACCTCAATCCCAACGCCTATCAGGTCGTCACCGACAATGAATTCTTCCAACTCGATCTGGTCGATGCCCAAACCGAAACGGACATCGTGGTTGATTTGCAAATTCGCCCACGTAACGAACAACATCTCTGGTGGACAAACAGCATCCTCGACTGGCCTGATGCCGACAACCTCGGCCAGCACCAGCGCATGACCCCCAACACACTCGGCAATGGCGATGGCGACATTCAGCTCCTGCCGATGCTGGAAATTACCATCCCCTATTCATCGACAAATCCGGCCGGTGGCTTACCGGTCAATGGTACACCAACCATCACCGCCACCACGCCCATCACCACCTGGCTGGATACAGCCACCACCGACCAATACGCCATGAACGTGCGGCTAGGGCCGAATGGCGAACGGCTGGTGACGCTGCCGCTGATTCCGATCACGGATCCAACGGGCGGTGGCCCGGTGGGCTGGCAGGCACGCATCCCTTACCGCTTGCAAGCTTCGGCAACGGGCTGGGGAAATGCGCACGAAATGCGCGTCACATGGTTTGTCAATGGTCAACAGGATAGTTGTATCCCACCAGCCAATGCCGCCGCCGATTATTGCAGTGACAGCGCCAACTGGACGAGTACCACCACCCTGCTCCAGACCTACCCGGAGACATTCCGCATCACCGGTTTGACGGTGAGCGAACATCAGGGAGCAACGGCGCTTTTGGCCGGGCAAACACCGGGCAGCGGTAACGCCAACTATGAAAATGAACTGTGGCATCTGGCCGACGTAATGCAAAAGACATGGCTGGAAGGGCAAACGGTGAGCGGCGTGCGCTTCCCCCTGCGCGATGTGGATACGACGTTGAGCGCGTGGGGCATCAGCAATGTGCCCACCAGTGAGAGCGATAATTTAATGGATGAGGTAGCGTTGTTTAATGCGGTGGATTTAACGGCCGTTACCAACTTCATCAACACCAACCTCTACCCATCCGCCCCCGCTGACGGCACCACCACCACCGTGCTCATAGCCGGTGAAGAAAGCTACCGCACCGTCTACCTCGGCACATTGGAACAGGTAGACATCGGCGGCGTGCCCACGATCATCACCCGCACCCTCTTCGCCGACTCCGTAATGACAGTCGATTTTACGGGCAAAGAAATGACCACCAACGGCATGTTGCGTTGGCAACCCTATGCGTACAGCAATGCCGGTTGGCAGCCCACCGATCTGGGCGCTCATGTCGATCAGCTTGGCGTGCAACTCAACCAAGTCTTCACCGACTCGGTTTTGGAGAGTTACCAGTTGATCACTGCCGGGGCCACAGACACGGCCGAAGAACGCGCCGGAGCCATCATGCTGGCGCAAAATTACTATCTGGCGATGGCCGCCGGGGTGAACGCCCCGTTACAAAACCCGGAGCCAGAAGAAATCGGCGCTGCCTATCCCCTGCCCACAGAAACGGCCGCGGCCATCGTCTACGCCTTAGCCAATAAAGTGCAGAATGCGTTTGCCCTCCTCAATCTGAATGGACAAACCTTCCCCACAGTGGAGAGTGGCATGGAGACGCAAGGCACGGCCGCATGGGATGCCCTCGCCTCATCCGTAGCGACCGTTGTCAAAGGGTATGGTCAGCTTGCTGCCGGGTCGAATTCATCCGCTCTTTCGCAGGCACTAACGGAGCTTTCCTACTTGCCGCGCATCAGCATCGAACAGGGTACCTATGAATATCTGACGGACGCCAGCCTCATCTTTGCCAACGAACAGACCCGCGCCCAGCTTGGCGGCAATGGTTCTGGCACCATCGCCTCTGTTATAGCGACAACGTATCCGCTGGCAACGGGCGCTGTCGCCGCTTATGGGCACATCTGGTATGCTAAATTGTCCAGAGCCGCGCAAATGCGCTCGATTATTATGATTACTCCGGCTGGTCGTGACACACTGACCCGGATTCCGGCCCTTGAAAACCTGATGATCTCACTCAGGGATGACATGATCGAGATTCAGAACGAGATCGACAATTTGAGGAAACCAGCGGCACCGTCAAATAATATAAAAGAGTCTCCAGAAATTAGAGTGAATGCACTCAAAAAGCGTCAAGCGGGTCGTTTAGCTATCAACTATTATCTCCACGATTGGTATATAGCTCGTTCAATGGCCGCAGAGGCGTTTGGGTTCCACCCCTCAAATGGGGTGTTGCCGGTTGCCCTTTACGATAAATATACCCAGTATCAGGAAGGGCTTGATACGCTTGAAGAGTATATGGATCGCACGATCAATGCGCTGGATGCGGAACATGCCAAACTACGAACCAACTTTGGTGTAACCATCGATGAGGTACTGCCGGATGCAGCCATCAAGGCCAAACGAGTCGCGGTTAAATGGGCAGTTGCCGGTGTGTTGATCTCTGCGGCTACGGCCGGATTAACGATTGGGGTCACGCTGGCAAACGGCCGTTTACAGACCGACTCCCCCCAATTCAGCCGCTTCCTTGCCGAGCAAATTGCTGGCGTCATCGTTGAAGTATTTATCGCCGTCTTGGATGTGCTCGTTGTCGTTGGCAGTCTGGCCGTGCTGGGTGTCGTTTTGGCCGTCATAGCCGTGCTCGATGCCGTGATCGGCGCGGTTTGCGCCGCGACCCATTTCGCCGACACCGATCCAACGGCCGCTTCATGGATTTGTGGCGGCATCTCCGGGGCGCTGGCGAAAGCGCTCTCCTACGTCATCAACGATACTACCCCGCTGGTAGACCTTGCCCGTGATGACCGGTTAGCCATCGCCTTTGACACGCCCCTGCTGGGCAGTGAAACCGGCGTGGCTGGCCTCGTCGCCGGCAACAGCATCACCCTCACCGGCAGTGTGACCACCACGCTCTACATGGATGATCCCAACTGGTTGGGGCACATTTCTGGCTGGCAGTGGACCGACGACAATCTGGATGATGCTAACTTTGCCTATCAATTACAGGGGAACCAACAAAATATCCCGCTCGACTTAAACGGAACAAGTTGGACACCTGTCCCCGGCAGATTGCCGCCCTTAAACAATGTCAAAGATGCCCGTTTCTATCATCAATTCCCTATTCAGGGCTACAATCACACCTTTGCCCAGCCCGGCATCAATCAGGGACTTCCCGTCTATCTGGCCGAAGGGTTTGCCATTCAACAGCAAAATTGCTGGCTCGTCCCCTTCATCTGCTGGTTGAGCGAATATGATGACACCATCCATCAGCCATTGGAGAACACCTTTGTCTTTGATGTATGGCCGGCCTCCATCGACGACTTTTACACGTTGGCCTTAGAGCCTGACAGCAATGACAATAATGGCTACCGGTTGGCGTGGGACACCACCTTCCCCACCTTGGCCGACGCCGATGGCGATGGCTTACGCAGTCAGGCGATGAACGGCCCCGATCCCGACGACAGCAACCCCGACACCGATTCCGATGGCTTGCCCGATTCATATGAATTGGCAACGGCCGGATTCGATCCCACACAGAGCGACACCGATTGCGATGGCCTGACCGACTACTGGGAAGCGTTCTACGGCACCAATCCCGCTCGCCCCGACACCGACGGTGATGGGCTGACCGACAATGAGGAACATTTCCATCTCAACCAGATTTATCCCTACGACGCCAGCGAATTGGAAAACCTCGATCCGCCGCTCTGTTCCGCTCAGAAAACCAATTACACCGGCGGTTGGCTGGTTGTTTATGACTATGACAGCAACGGCGATCCGTTGCTGGTGCAGGTGAGCGCCGACCCGCTCGACCCTGACAGTGATGACGACACGCTTAGCGACAAGCAGGAGCGCATCTATGCCTACAACCCCAATGTTGCCTCGACGCTCAATGTGCTGTCGCTGGGCACCACCATTGCCTCGACCAACAGCCAACTGCCGTATGTGTCACCGGGTAGTGTGATTAGCTATACGGCCGTTCTCACCAACGAACTCACCCTGCCCTACGCCCGTGGTCTGGTGGAAGCCGAACTGCCGCTCGATAACGTCCTGCGCTACCAATCCACCGCGGCAATCCCGCCGCAAGGTACCGTCATTGTCAACGGCACTGTCGGGCTGACCGAAGCTGGGCTGACGACCACCGCCCCAATCAACATGGGCATTCGTGCCGGGGCGATCATCGAAGACCCCACCGGGCGCGTGCTGTGGCTGCACATGAACGAACTGGCGGGCAGCACCACCTTTGCCGACGCCTCATTCCTGCAAAATGACGGCGTTTGCTCCGGCGCAAACTGTCCTGCGGCCAACAGCCAGCAGTTGACCTTTGATGGCAACGACGCCATTGACATACCCAACAGCGCCGATTTGATCGGCACGACCTACAGCATCGCCATGGCGGTGAACCCATTCAGCTATAACTCACAGCGCGTTTTGTTCAGCAAAGCAGATGATGTGGCAGCAGGCGGCACGGTCTCTCTCGTCTTGCAAGCCGATAACACGGTCAGCTTTATCAACAACGACTACTGCGGCACGCCATCCAACAATATACTCACCAGCAGCAACAGTTTGCCGATGAACCAGTGGAGCCATATCGTGGCAACGCTGGACGGCGTAACCAAGCGGCTCTATATCAACGGCATCGAGGTTGCCGCTGTCAATTACGACAGAGCGGGAGAGTGCGCCAACAGCAGACAGGTCTCTCTTGGCGCTTTTACCCATACCGGCACACCGACGAGCGCTTTTGTCGGGGAAATGGATGAGGTTGAGATTTACCCGGAGGCGTTGGGAGCCAATACAATTGCCGACCGCTACGCCACGCCGGTGTTGCAGGTTGACCTGCGCAATGCCACGACTTGGGGCAGTGATGATGTCAGTTGTAGTGGCGCGGCTTGCCCCACGGTGGGCAATGGCGGCGCGACCTTCAATCAGGTGGATCATCTGGTGGCGACCGCCCCGGATTTGACGGGTGATTCGTTTGCCTTTGCCACATGGATACGGCCGCAGACGCGCAACTTCCCCATGAGCGACGCCTCAGCGACGGCATTTGGCAAATGGACGGATGCCGATTATCAGGGTGTGTTTGGCTATCAGCCGACAACTGATAGTGACGAGATTTTCCCCAGTTTGTTTGTGGGTGATAACGGCCGTTTACGCATGATCTGGGGTGATGGCACAACCACCTGTGAAGTTGCCAGCGCCAACACCGGCATTCTCACCTTCGACGACACATGGCAGCACCTCGTTGTCAACTACGACGGCTCTAACCTCACCTTCTACGTCAACGGGGAACCGATCCCCGGCGGCACCACCGGCAGTTGCGCCGCCGTCTCGCCGCCCGATGTCAGTTCCTTCTACATTGGCCGCCCCAATGACTTCGGCTATCTCTACTTTAACGAGATCACCTTTGAAAACTTCAGCGATACGCACGGCACAGGGCAGAGCGCGGAAATGCGTCTCAATCTCAACAGTGACGCCGCTTCCGGCAATCTCGTATGGCAAAACCATCTTGCCAATGACACCACCACTTTATGGACGCTGAACAAAACGGCCGTTGCCAACGACAGCAACGCATGGTTCCGCGTCTGGGAGAACAACGACGGTGGCTGTTTCATCACCTGCCCTGAAGATAACAGTACCGACACCAACTTCGATCAGGATTGGGGACATGCTGATATCAGTTTGTTGCACGTCACCGGCATCAACAACACCACCTATCTGGGCGAACAGAGTTCCCGCGTTAGAACCGATTATTGCGGCGTTGGCTGTACGCCCACCGTGTGGGGTCTGTTGGATTGGTCGAACTACAACGATTTCTTCATGGGCACACTGGATGATTTCCGGGTGTACGGCAACGCCTTAACCGATGCGGCTATCGCTGATATGTTCCGCGCCACCAGCATGGCGCTCGATTTGCCCTTCGACGAAGCCCCTGGCTCAGATGTTTTCGGCGATCAGTCGGGCAACGCCATCTCCGTCTCCTGTAGTGGCAGCACCTGCCCGACAAGTGGCGTTCCCGGCCGGTTCAATCAATCCCTCTCCTTCGATGGCGTCGATGATTTTCTGACCATTGGCACCTCTTCAACCGCTTTGGGGACTTCTGAAGGCAGTTTCACGGCCATGATGTGGATCAAGCCCGATACCTTCTGGGGTACAAATGATTCTGGGACACTGCCGCTGTTGGAAGTGGGCGACAACTATTATCTGGGTCTGCAAGGGTATGGGCGACTGTCCGCTTTCACCGGTAGTTTTAACGCCTGGACATCAAATTTCACCCTCTATAACGCCACCGGTCGCTGGCACCATCTGGCCTACGTCTTTGAAAACGGGACGTATAAGTTCTACGTGAATGGCGCCTATATTGACTCAGGTACGTTGGATGGGCCGCAGGCCGCCAATACCTTGCGCATCGGTCGAAATAACAACTACTACTTTGATGGGTTGCTGGATGATCTGATTGTCGTGGATCGAGCACTGACCAACGCGGAGATAGACGCCTATCTCAATCGCGTTCCGGCCGTTAATCTGCATCTGGATGAAGGGCTGAAAACCGACAACGGCATCATCGTCAACCAGAGCATCAACACCTTCCGCGACGATTCGGAGAGCCGCTATATGGCGACCTGCGCCGATGCCAACACCTGCCCCGACGCTGGCGACAAGGGGCAAATGCGCGAGTCCGTCACCTTTGACGGCAACGACATGCTGACCCTCTCGGACACGAGCGCCATGGCGCTGACCGATTTCAGCGTGGGCATGTGGGTCAAACCGACGGCAACATCGGCCACGAATCAATGGTTGGCAACCAAGAGCACGCCCAGTTTCACCTCAGCCAATTTGCGGCTTTTCCTAGAGGCACAGACCTTGACGGTACGCTTTGACCGTGAAGATGTGTGCGGTGGCGGCGGCTGGCCGTTTGTGGAGGCCGACAATCCGCTCATCGCCAATCAGTGGAATCATGTGCTGGCAACCCACGACGCGACCAATGGCGAGATGAAGCTTTACGTCAACGGCCGTTTAGCTGGCGTCACATCTGGCATCGGCAATAGCCTCTGTACGGACGCTTACCCGATTCGGTTGGGGCAGGGGTACGATGGCGGCATGGATGAAGTCATCATCACCCCATCCGTGCTGGATGCGGAAACGGTGGCCGCGCTCTACAACTATCAGGCGGCATGGTACGATCTCTTCAACCCGTATGCCCTCTTCGTTGATGCCGATCTGCCAACGGTTGATCTGAGCTTGACACCGGAGACGATAGGCACGGCCGAGACGGTGCTGTTCATCGGGGCCGATGATGCCACCAGTTTGGTGACTATGGTTGAATATCGCATTGACGGCGGCAGTTGGCAGGAAGCGACAAACGGCAACCAGCAAGCGGCGAACAGCGCGGCATGGCTGTACACCTTCCAAGGGGCTGGTGGGACACATACCATTGAAGCCCGCGCCACCGATATTGCCGGTAATGTCTCCGCCATCGCCTCGGCCACGATTCTGGTTGACGCGCAAGGCCCCAGCCTGACGATTGACAACAGTCCGGCGACGGTGCATGTGACAGACAGCTTGCCCTTGGTCGGCACGGTCAGCGATGCGGGCAGCGGCGTCTCCGCGAACGGAGTCACCGTTTGGATGAGTGACTGGAACAACGACGCCGTCGGTGGCAATTTGGCCGCCACGATTGACGAATCGGGCAATTGGTCGGCGTTCCAAACTTTCGAGACGGAGCCTTACGGCCGTTACACCATTACGACCGTCGCCCAAGACGAAATCGGCAACCAGACCACGACGACGGCGACCGTCTCGCTGGACAATTTGCCGCCCTATGCGTCAGTGACCGACGATGGCAATTATGTGGCGCCCGGCGTCGTCAAGACGATTAGCGGTGTTGCCAGCGAGGTGCCTTATCCAGTAGACGGCCGTACCCTGCATCTACACTTTGAGAGCGGTGACGGACTGTGGGTGGACGGCTCCAAAACGCAGTTCACCACGCTGTGCAGCGGCGCGACCTGCCCCGCCAGCGGCACGCCCGGCAAGTTGGGCGAGGCGATCACCTTCGATGGCGTGGATGATGTCCTGACGCTGGGCGGCAACGAAGCGATCACTACATCGGTGAGCGCGGGCCAGCTTGGCCTGCTGGACGGCAGTTTCACGATTATGGGTTGGATCAACAGCTCTGACTGGAGCGGCGACCACGCGGTTTTGGGCAGCACGCCGATCACCACGACGGCGGGCTTCTATGCCGGTATCCGCAACGGCCGTCCCATTCTGGGCTACAGCGGCGACGACACGGTGATGACGGACACGATTGCCACCGATGAATGGGTGCATGTGGTCTGGCGGTATGATGCCGTGACGGGCGAACGGGCTTTCTTTGTCAATGGGGTGGAAACGGCCGTTAGCACAGGCCACAGCCCCTATGACATCCGGGACGACATTGACATCGAAGTGGGTCGGGCGCGGGGCGGCAACGCCTTTGGCGGCTCACTGGATGAACTGGTTGTTTTTGCCTACGCCTTAGACGCCGAAACCATTTACGACATTGCCAATCCGGTGAGCGCAACGATAACGAACTTGCAATTGCGCGTGCGCTCTTATGACCAACGCGACATCGGGCAGTTTGCCGGAACGTGGACGGCCGTTCCGCTGGATAGCTCGAATGCACTGTACACGACATGGCAATATGCCCTGCCTACTCTGGCCGAAGGCGGCTACAAAATTGACCTGCGCGTCGCAGACAGCAGTGGCAACACGGCCTTCATGGAAGGGGTATGGGATTTGGCAGTGGTGTCGCCCGATCTGGCGGTGAGCAAGCAGACTGGTGCTACGTTGGCCGGGTTGAATGACAGCATTGCCTACACGATTGCCTACACCAACACCGGACTGTCAGCTTCACCCAACACCGTGCTCACCGAGATTGTGCCGACGGATGCCAGCTTCGACCCGGCGTTGAGCCATCCCAATTGGAACTGCTTGCCCGATGGATCGGCGGGCAGCGCCTGTACGCTGGCCTTGGGAACGGTTGAGGTGAACAGCAGCGGGACCGTCTCGTTTACGGTGACTGTCAGCGATACATGGTCGGCGGGGACAACGGCCGTTGCCAATACCGTATCCATTGCTTCGACCGCTGGCGATGCGAATACGGCCGATAACAGCGGTAGTACGCAAACGCCCATCGACGGGGTGGTCGATCTGGGTCTCACGATCAGCCATGACGGCACTCCCTACCTATTCAACCCCGACGGTTTCGAGACAAAGGTCTATACCTACACCTACACAAATAGTGGCACGCAGGCGGCCAGTGTGGGCATTACGGCCACCTTTAGTATCTTTTCCGAACCGCGTTTCTTTAGCCCCAATTGGGCTTGCACCATTGTCGGTTACAACCCTAACGACTGGGAATGTGTCTACCCGAACCCGTCACTGGGGACGATCAATGTCGGGGCGGGCGAGAGCGGTTCAGTTTCCCTGGCCGTGGAGGTTCCCTTCCTCTGGGACATCGTGCCCAGTGTCACTGTCACGGGTACTGTTTATGACCGTACCGGTGGCCTGGAAGTCAATACCACGAATAACACGGATTCGGCAACGGTACCGCTTATCTTTGCCTATGAGGTGATCAATTCACCAACGCCGGTTATCGTTCAGGAAGGGAGTGCTGTGACGCAAACGGCCGTTCTCACCGGCCCGACAACCCTATTTGAGTCTTACCTCTACGATCTAACATCTGGTCAGTTTTATGATTACGAAGACTACAACGGTCTTGAATACATAGACTATGATCTCACATGGGGTTGGATATACACCAGCACGGACGGCCCGGATGAAAGCCAGGCCGTAAAATACTATGCTTCATTAAGTGAATCGGCCGAAATCCCTGTGGAATTCCAGCTTATCGTGCAAAATGTGGCACCGACTTTACCCATCACGGGCAATAATTCGGTTGCCGCTGGGGTGCAGTATGATTTGACGCTGGGATCGATCTTTGACCCCGGTGATGACACAGTGACCGCTTGTTTGCTCGATTGGGGCGATGGCACAAGTGATGCGTGCCCCAGCAATCCGACGGGTCATGTTGCTTCACACACCTATGGCAGCATACTAGGATTCCCAACTGTCACCGTTTACCTGACAGATGAAGATGGAACACACGTGGCAGCGACGAAAACAGTTGCCGTACTCGGCGTTCCAGCCAATGTGGAAAGTGATCTCAGCAGCGTGAGCGCCTATGAAAGCATCACCGTGACCAACTCTGGCACTTACAGCCCGCCGGATGCGTCCTACAGCTGGGTGACTTCCGAAGGAACGGTGATCGACGAGGGCAATGGCGTCTGGTCGTGGAGTTTGCCACCCGGCAGTGCCGAAGGTAGTCGCACCGTCACCGTCAGCGCCGATGACCGACAGATTAGCTTCATGATAAACGTGCAGGGCGATGGCGCGGCGACCGATCTGGAAAACGGTGCGCCAAACGGCGGCGATGGTAACAACGATGGGACGCCGGACAGCCAACAGATGCACGTCGCTTCCTTGCCCAGCCCAATCACGGGGCAATATGTGACCCTTGTTGCCACGCCGGGCATGACGCTGACCAACGTCGCCTTTACGGCAACACCGTCTGCCGGGGCGGACAGTCTGCCCACAATCGCCGAATTCCCGATGGGCTTCCCCACCTTTGACCTGAGCGGTATGGGGGTTGGCGGCAGCGCCGATGTGACGATGATCTTCACCACGACGGCCGACATCAATTCATATTACAAGTATGATGCCGTCAATGGCTGGTACAAGTTTGACTATGACATTGCCACGGACACGGGCGCGGAACTGGTTGGCAGCACCATCTCGCTTTATCTGGTGGATGGGGCGCGTGGCGACAGTGATTTGAGTGCCAATGGCCTGATCTCTGACCCCGGTGGCCCTGCTTTCAAACTGCCAACCTATGATTTGAGTGTGGACATACAGGGCGGCGGCTCGGTCTCTGTGCCATCGGGCAGTTATCTTGCTGGCACTGTTCTCTCGATACAGGCGACAGAAACGCCGGCTTGGGGCTTTGCTGGTTGGCAAGGTGCGTTGAGCAGTTCGCTGATTAGCGAAACGCTGACGATGGATCAGGATCGGCATGTGATTGCGGTGTTTGTGGAGAATGAATACACGCTTGACCTGCGGGTGGTGGGCAACGGGAGCGTGGCGAGCACGCCACTGCAAACCAGTTACACCTACAGCGATGTGGTTTCGCTATCGGCAACGGCCGTTCCCGGTTGGCGTTTCAGCGGTTGGAGCGGCGACATCGTTAGCAATAACATCGCCGAGAGCGTTGTCATCACGGGCAATCTGGTGATTACCGGCACCTTTACACAGGAAATGTACACGATCACGACCAGCACGGATGGCAACGGGAGCATTCACTTGATTCCCGAACAGGCCAGTTACGTTTATGGGGATGATGTGCTGGTGGAAGCGGTGCCCAATCCTGGTTATGAATTAGCCAATTGGAGCGGCGACCTGAGCGGCGATGGCGCTTCGCGCACGCTGGTCATTGACGGCGACCAATCGATTACGGCCTTCTTCGCGCCGGCCAGCTATACGGTGACGACGACGACGGAAGGGAGCGGCTCGATTGTGATCGACCCCGTACAGGCAGCGTATAGTTATGGCGATGTGCTTAGTGTAACGGCCGTTGCCGCGCAAGATTGGCAGTTCGCGCATTGGGAACTTGACCTGAGCGGCATCACGGCGACCCAATCGCTGACGATCACGGGCAATACCAACTTGCAGGCCATCTTCGAGCCGGTGGCTTACAGCTTGAGCACCGGCTGGATTGGCGATGGGGCGATTCAGGCCGAGCCGGATCAGACAGAATTTGGCGCGGGTGAGGTTGTCACGGTAACGGCCGTTACCGGTTTGAACCATACCTTCACGGGCTGGCGCGATGCGACAAGCGACGAGTTCTTCAGCACCAATCTGACGGCAACGATCACGATGACTGAGGATCGGAGCATCCTGGCGGTCTTTACCCCGCTGACGTATACACTTGATGTAGACCTGACAGGTAGTGGCATTGGGAGTGTATCCATTGACCCGTTGGACGTTACCTGTACGGCCGATTGTAGTGATGTGGTGTCGTATGGCATGGTGGTGACGTTAACGGCCGTTGCCGATACTGGTTCAACTTTCGCCGGTTGGGGCGGCGACTGTTCTGGCATGGATGATTGCGTACTCACAATAGAAGGGGCGGTGAGTGTAACGGCTCAGTTTAACCTTGATCAAGGTGATATGTATGTGCTAACGGTCGGGAAAACGGGCAACGGTTTGGGAACAGTGACCAGTGACCCGCTGGGAATTGATTGTGGTGCAGATTGTAGTGAAGCGTTTGCTGCGGGGACGGTGGTGACGTTAACGGCCGTTGCCGATACCGGCTCAACATTCACCGGCTGGTCTGGTGCCTGCACCAACAGCACCGGCGATTGTGTCCTCACCATGACCGAAGCCCAAGCGGTAACGGCCACCTTCGATTTGCAAACCTTCATCCTGACGTTAAACACAGATGGCACGGGCAGTGGCTCGATTACGGCCAATCCCGACCTGCCTAGCTATGAATATGGGACGGTGGTGACGTTAACGGCCGTTGCCGATACCGGCTCAACATTCACCGGCTGGTCTGGTGCCTGCACCAACAGCACCGGCGATTGTGTTCTCACCATGACCGAAGCCCAAGCGGTAACGGCTACCTTCGATTTGCAAACCTTCATCCTGACGTTAAACACAGATGGCACGGGCAGTGGTTCGATTACGGCCAATCCCGACCTGCCTACCTATGAGTATGGGACGGTGGTGACGTTAACGGCCGTTGCCGATACCGGCTCAACATTCACCGGCTGGTCTGGTGCCTGCACCAACAGCACCGGCGATTGTGTCCTCACCATGACCGAAGCCCAAGCGGTAACGGCAACCTTCGATTTGCAAACCTTCATCCTGACGTTGAACACAGATGGCACGGGCAGTGGCTCGATTACGGCCAATCCCGACCTGCCTACCTATGAATATGGGACGGTGGTGACGTTAACGGCCGTTGCCGATACCGGCTCAACATTCACCGGCTGGTCTGGTGCCTGCACCAACAGCACCGGCGATTGCGTCCTGATCATAACGGAGGCTGCCTCGGTAACGGCAACCTTCACAAAGGAGGGGTACACCATTTACCTGCCTGTCATCAACAGGCCTTAATTCAATCACAATGCTTTCGCTTTTTGCTCATGACGTGTCGCTGATTGGCAGCAACGATACGGCCGTTATCCGGTATGGGTTCTGCAAGCGTTGGCGCGTCAGGCCACAGGTGAAAGTAGGCTAGTGATAGCAACGCCCCTGCCCCGAACAATAGCAACGGGGCAGGGGTATAGTTAAAGAAAGATGGGTCGCAGCGACCGAACATCTCATTGCATCTATCCCCTGCCAGGCCATAAAGCGTCCGCCTAACAAACAACACGAAATCAGGCACGAAGGCCATCAAAACCAGACCTCAAAATTAAAGAGCGTGTAGAATATGACGCAGATGTGTAAACAAGTGCGGAGAAATATGAAGAGGTATGGCCCATGTGTTCTTCTAACAATTTACCTTGGATGGAGATTAATGATTTTTTGGTCGATGTGGGAAGTATGCGGGATCCCAAAGCGTTTTGTGTGCAGGTAGTCCAAAAAATATACCCGCTCATACCTTATGATCAAGCACGCGTTTACTTCATAAACGATATGGGGGAAATCTACGACGAGGTGTTAATGGGCGTAGATGAAATGTGGAGTGACATCTACCTCCAGTATTTCTCTAAAATCGACGGGGGACGCTATGCAATTCCAACCAGGAGCCATATGACGCCAACAAAAACAAAAAACGGCCGTTATGCATTTCCTGAGTTTGGTGGAAGCGTATACGATTGGACAAATTACGAATTTGAAAACGCCGAATTTGCCAACGAGTACATCCAGCCGCAAAAAATCAACCATAGCGCAGGCTTTGCCTTCCACAGTGCCGATAACTTCACAAAAAGCGTTTACATCCTAGATCGCACCAGTCAGAGCGGGTACGCCCAGCAAGAAATCAGCATAATGAGCATCATCCAACCCCACCTGGACAACCTGCATAAGAATCTGTTTGTTCTTGCTCAATCCAATTCCTGCGCGGCACGTTCCTGTGTCCAAAAATCTCTCACCAAGCGAGAATTGGAAATCGCAGAATTATTGTGCGACGGTTTCACCCCAACAAAAATAAGCCACAGCCTATTCATCAGTTTGTCAACCGTGTATCGACATATTGCCAATATCCACAAGAAACTGAATGTATCGAATCGCCAGGAACTGCTCCTTAAATTAATTGATGCCTGAATCAAAACCTTGCACGCTCCCAAACCGTCGTGCATCAAGAACCCCTTCTTCCATGCGCATCTGCCAGGCGCTCACATCTGCATCCTGAAATTTACAAAATCAGGGCATGTTGTCCGGTTAAGCAAACAACATGCCCTCATCTTGGGATTGATTTAGGGTTCCTTCGTTAACGCCCCATCCTTAGATGGCATGTTTCGGCAATTGCCCTTCCCGAAACACCAAAGCTGCTTATGAGCGAACCCGCGCATCACTGAAATCAGCATTCACCGCATAATATCTTCGCTCTGCGTGAGGCGGTGCTAGCCTTACACCGACCCGACATGCTCCAGCTCATTCAAGAATTTATCGCGTTCAGCCTCATCCATCGGCCAAACCATATTCTCATCAGGGTATCCGCCAGAGCGCACATCATCGGCAAAAGCTTTGTAAGCACCCACGCAGAATTTAATCAAGTCTCCGTACACTTTTACATGTTGTCCGGCTCTGTTCGGGGGCATCATGCCAAACAGGTCAAAATGAACCAACTCAGAACCATCTGCGTCACCGCCGCCGGCCGCAACACCAATAACAGGAACACGCAGTTTCTTGGCAATGGCGTTCGTCACCTCGCGTGGCGTGTTTTCAATGGTCATGCCGCACATGCCATTCTCCTGATATTCATAAGCCTGACGGAAAATTGTCATAGCATCATCCGCCGTCTTGCCTAATCTTTTGTATCCGCCAAATTTGCCTGTCTGCCAACCAGATAAAACGCCGACATGACCGAATACGGAAACGTGATTGTCCGTCAGGTATTTCAATGTGTCATTGGTAATTCCCATAATGATCACAGAGTCCGCCCCATCTGCCTGGATAATGGACGCCTCTCGCAAAGCGCTATATTTATCTGCAACCCGCTGCGTTTGTATATAGGCATTCATGTGAATCGTTGGCGCCACCTTCCGAATCTCCCTGGTCCACCAGGCTAAGTTTTGCGCACGATGTTCGACATTCTCGCCTGGGGCCGTGTACCGCAAGATGTCAACGTCAGCCATCTCGCAAAACATGGCAAACATGGGGTCATTGTGCGCCGGGCTAACTTGGACGATCTTTTCGCCTCTATCTTTCATCCGTTGGAGATGCCAGGGAGTCTTTCTTCCCTTCTGCATTAATGATGTTTTGATGTCCGGTTTTTGATTTTCAGGTGCGTTACTTGTCTCTCCCATCGCTAAACTCCTTTTAATAAGATTGAATAAGATGTTCCCGCATATTTGATTATTGATTTAATTCTTGCCACTGTCTATACACAAAATTATGTATCCTTACGGCCAAACAGTGCCAGCCCGTCGATGATTTGCCGGTCTTTGTTTGACAGCGCAGCAACATGCCCGATTTATCTTAACCGATTAGCCGATAGATCTTAATATTTTCTCAACAACAGTCGTTTAAGATTCCCTCCATTGCAAAAGACGATGTTTTGCATCTGTTAAAGGAGACTTGTTTATGCAAAATCGAAAGCGATTGACCAATATTTTGATTGCCAGCACCTTGACGGTGTTTCTGTTAGCGGTGTTTTTGGCTTTTCGCAGTAATGATACGGCCGTTGCCGAAACGAACAGCAATGTTGTTGACGAAACGGCCGTTATCGAGCTGCAAGGCAATTACGAGGCGGACATAGCAACGCTGCAAGCGCAAATTGAAACCTTGAAAGCGCAAAACGAAGCGTATGCCTCGCAAAATGAAGAACTGCGAACGGCCGTTACCACACTACAAGAACGGGAAACCGAGTATCAAACCCAGATCGCAGCTGCCAATCAGACCATCAACGAACTATCAGCACAAAACAGCAGTGCAACGGTCGGTGGCACAGGCACGACGTTCCAGGCTCCTTCACACGGCCACAACCATTAACGCCAACAAGTTAAACGTGCGCCGAACTTTCAAGAGATTATTTTCAGCAGAGACTTCATCGGCAGCGGCCGACCACCACGAATGAAAGCCAACCTCCCGGAGGTTATCAAGGGCAGGCTCGCCACATGAGGCGAACCTCCGGGAGGCTGTTTGCGAAGGAGATGACATGATGACTCAAAAAACAAAAGATCACAATTTAGTGAAACTAAAAGTGGCCTTAGCCACCGGCGGCCTGGTAACAACCTTGATTGGCGCAGGCTTGCTGGGTAAGGCGGCCAACGCCCTGGAAGCCAATACAGCGACGACAGAATCCGTCGTCATCACAAATTCAGGATCAGTGGCGACTACCAACATCGACGCGCTTGATTCCAGCGCTCCCGCTGACCTGGACCTGAGCCTGGAAGCCGTTCCCACTGTGGCGGCCCCGACCTTCCGCAGCGTGCCTGTCGCGCGTGGACGCTCTTCAGGATAACTACCATGAACCCACAAATGTACCCTGAACAATGGCATACACACTCGTTCCGCGCAATGGGCTGCCAAATGGCGGTCTGGCTGGAACTGGACAATGAGAACAAGGCAATTGCCTTGTTAAAAGAAGCCGAAGCCATCTTTCGCCGCGCCGAGAGCCGCTTGAGCCGCTTTGACGCAAGCAGCGAGCTGTCACAGCTCAACGCGCGGCCGGGTGCGTGGACACTTGTCTCGGAAATAATGTGGGCAGTTGTCACACGCGCCCTTTTTATGGCACGCGAAACGGCGGGACTGTTTGACCCTACGCAGCTTGTGGCGCTGGAAGCGGCCGGTTACACCCGTTCTTTTGAGTTGATGGGGAGTAATGGGGCGGCTGGCGCAGAAACGGCCGTTCGGCAATACGGCCAATGGCAAACGGTACAGTTAAACGCTGAAGAACAAGCCATCTGGCTTCCGCCCGGCGTCAAACTCGACTTGGGCGGCATTGCCAAAGGGTATACGGCGCAGCGCGTTATCGACTTTTTGTCTGATTGGGGTGCCTGTCTGGTTGACGCAGGCGGCGATTTAACGGCAGGCGCGGCTCCTGACGGCTGGCCCGGCTGGCCGGTAGCTGTTGCCACCCCGTTTAACGGGTTGGGCGCAGAACGCGCCGACCTGTTTCACCTCTGGTTGGTGGACGGGACAATGGCGACGTCGGGCGTCGATTATCGGCGCTGGCAGCATAACGGCCGTTCCGCGCATCATCTCATCGATCCCCGCACAGGTTTACCGGCCGCTACAGATTTGCTGACGACAACCGTACTGGCGAAAACGGCCGTTCGTGCCGAAGCATGGGCAACGGCCGCTCTCGTCGCGGGCATGTCCCTGGCACAGCAAAATCTAGCCGCCAAAAATCTAGCCGCAGCCCTCATCGACCAATTGGGCAATCTCATCCTGACACCCGCACTATCCCCATTTCTCGCGGCCACAGCTTAACAAACATCGACACGAGGTAGAATGATGTCTGCAATGATCAATAACGAAACAATCTGGTACCTGGTACGCTCCAGTGGTACCGTCGCATATCTCTTTTTAGCCGCTTCCACAATTTGGGGACTTTTCATCAGCAGCAAATTCCTCAAAGAAATTGTCCCCGGCCAATTGACTCTGGCTATGCACAATTATCTATCGTGGAATGCGATTGGATTGACCATCCTCCATGCGGTCTTGCTGCTTTTCACCGGCTTCATGGATTACACCGTGCTGAATTTGCTCATACCCTTCACCGGTCCGTATAGTCCGTTTTGGGTCGGCATCGGCATTATTGGCATGTACCTCATGATCTTGACGACGTTGACTTTTTACGTTCGCAGCCGCATCAAGTACAAGACGTTTCACGCCATCCATTACCTGACCTATGCCGCATTTGTTATGGCGCTGCTGCACAGTTGGTTTGCCGGTACAGATTCGGTGGCCTTAGAAACATTGTATCTGGTGACAGGTTTGCTTGTCTTCTTCCTGACAGCATACCGGGTGCTGAGTGCGTTTGGAAGCCGTCAGGTGGCGAGTCCGCAGCAAATCTGAAAGAGATTTTGGGGCAGACCGCCAATCTGTGTGCTCAACAGGGTTTAATGGGGGTTGAAGAAGTTGGGAAAAAATAGAAACAGAGGCAGGAGAAACGGCCGTTTCCCTGCCTCCATCTTCAATTAATTGTGCGGACTATCAGGCATCATAAGTAGAGGCGGTCACATCGCCGCCCTGCCCGGTCCAATTGGTGTGGAAAAACTCGCCGCGCGGTTTATCGACGCGCTCATAGGTGTGCGCACCAAAATAGTCACGCTGCGCTTGCAACAGGTTCGCCGGAAGCCGGTCGCGCCGATAGCCATCGTAAAATGCGAGGGCGCTGGACATGGCCGGGACGGGAATACCGACGGAAACGGCCGTACTCACCACCCGCCGCCACGCACTCTCCGCCTGCTGTACCTGCTCCTTGAAAAAGGGATCGAGCAGCAAGTTATTGAGCGCCGGATTGCGCTCAAATGCCGTTTTGATGTCATCCAAAAACGCAGCACGGATAATGCAGCCGCCGCGCCACATCAGCGCAATGTTGCCGTAAGCCAGCTTCCAACCAAATTCCTCGGACGCGCTGCGCATCAACATATATCCTTGCGTGTAAGAAACAATCTTGGACGCGTACAACGCTTGTTGCAAATCAGCGATCAACGCCGCTTTGTCCCCTGCAAATTCAGGCTTTGGCGAGCCAAGCACTTCTGCGGCGGTGACGCGTTCATCTTTCAGGGCGGAGAGGAAGCGCGAGAAAACAGCTTCGCCAATGAGTGTGAGGGGGATGCCATTGTCCAAAGCGGAAACGGCCGTCCACTTGCCCGTGCCCTTTTGCCCCGCCGTGTCCAATATCTTGTCCACCATCGGCTGCCCATCCTCATCTTTATACGCCAAAATATCGGCCGTAATTTCGATGAGGTAAGAATCCAGCTTGCCCTGATTCCATTGGGTAAACACAGCGCTCATCTCTGCTGGCGACATGCCCAAAGCGTGCTGCATGACATCATAAGCCTCACAAATCAACTGCATATCGCCATATTCAATGCCATTGTGAACCATCTTGACGAAATGCCCCGCGCCCTCTTCGCCAACCCAATCACAACATGGCGAACCATCGGCAACTTTCGCGGCAATGCTCTGGAAAATCGGCTTGACATGCGGCCAGGCGTCAGGAGCACCGCCGGGCATGATAGATGGGCCAAATCGCGCCCCTTCCTCACCGCCCGACACACCGGTTCCAATAAACAAGATGCCCTTTTCGGCCAATTCTTTGGTGCGGCGAGTGGAATCCGGGTAATGCGAGTTGCCCCCATCGATGATGATGTCGCCCGGCTCCAACAAAGGAACCAACTGGGCAATGGTCGCATCGACCGGTGCGCCAGCCTTGACCATGATCATGACCCGGCGCGGCCGTTTCAACACCGACACCAGCTCTTCCAGCGAATGCGTGCCGATAACCTTGGTTCCCTTCGCTTCATTTTCGATGAAATGATCAACTTTGCTGACCGTGCGATTGTAAACGGCAACCGTAAAGCCATGATCATCCATATTCAAGACGAGGTTTTGGCCCATCACGGCCAATCCAATCAACCCTATATCTGCTTGTTGTGTCATGATTTCTCCTGAAAGTAGCCGTCCGTAACCGCCGGGCGGCTGATTTGCGTCACTTGATGAATTCAACCGGGTGAATTAGTGGGCTGTAAAATTTCTGCGACGATAGCGGCTACCTGTTGGTCAATAGATATTGTCATTGCTTCATGGGCATCTGGCGGTTCAAGTGTGTCGAACTGGCTTTGCAGCATGTCTGCTTTCATATAATGCCCCGGACGGGACAACATACGCTGCCAGATGAGGTCGAAACTTCCTGCCAGGTGAACGAACTGAACCTGACTGTTGACGCGCAGTTGGTCGCGGTATCGTTTTTTGAGGGCGGAACAGGCGAGAACGGCCGTTTCCCCTCGTTGCCAATGCGCTGTAATCAATTCAGCCAGCCGTGCCAGCCAGGGAGCGCGATCAGCATCATTGAGAGGAATCCCACTGCTCATCTTCGCCACATTTTCTGGCGGATGAAAATCATCGCCATCGTAAAATGGGCAATCGAGTTGATCCGCCAATGCCTGCCCTATCGTTGACTTGCCACAGCCAGAAACACCCATAATGACGTAAAATATTGTCATAGTCTGTATTGCGTCTTACCAGTCCCCATCATCAGAAATTGGTATTCGGTAATCGGTTAATAGCGTTCACACCGATCACCGCCTACGGATTACCGCTTACTGAGCCTCAGGCTGTTCTCGTACCCGGTATAGCATCTCGCCCGCTTTGGGCACATACAAAATACCGTCTTCTTCCAGATTTTGCCACTCAGCCACATTAATCTCATCTGGGTCTCTATAACCCAGCGCCAATTGAGCACACGCCTCCGGCGAGATTTTCGTCGCCAAAGCAACACTGGCTCTGGGATACTCGATGCCGTTCTCGAAACGGCCGTCGCCGCGCACATGCGTACTGTGAGCCAAAATCCCCAACGGGACATGCTTAAATCGATCCCACTGCTTCAAGAAATACGGCAAAACATGATAGCCAATTTCATAAATATACTTGCCATGCACATGGCTCACCACATCCAGGTGTGGCGCAAAAATAATCAACTCCCCATCTTCAGCCAACGCCGGTTCCAGCTTGTACATCGCCTTCCCCGCCGTCCACAGCTCATCATACATCGGCGGCGCACAAGAAAGGACACGGCGAAACGGCTTGTCCACCCACACAATATGCCGCTCTGACGACAAGTCCGCCGCTGCGCCCCACGCCGCAACAAGATCGCCAATAAACATCCCGGCCAACCCTTTGCTGGTTGGCGTCGCCACCACCACCAGCGCAATTAAGGTAGCGGGTGTAGGCACAAACTCGGCGGCCGCATGAATCATGGCGCGTACCGGCGTCTCCTTAATGCCAATCGTGCCGCGCACGCCTGCCAACGCCCCCAACCAATGAGTCACGTTAATCATGTCCGCGCCAGAGATGCCAGGGAAAAAGTATTTCGCGCCGCCAGAAAAACCAACAACTTCATGCGGAAAAGTCGGCCCCAAAATAAGCACATGATCATAATTCAGGATGGCGCGATTGATATTGACCTCCACATCGCCGCCCAATGTCGGATGCCAGCGCTCGCCAGCAATCTCCTGGATTTGCGCCTGTGGCAGCACACCAATGGGTGTCAACACCTCCGGTGAATCCCAGGCATGGTTGAGCAGACCCACATGACGGTAAACCGTTTGTCGCTCCTCAAGTGTGATGCCCACCAATTGGCACAAATGCGCTTCCGACAGTGCCGGATGCGTCCCCAAAGCCACCATAAAGTCCAACTGCCGCGTATCATGCAGCAGCGCCACCATTTCACGAAACAAAAATGGCAGCGGAATTGTGCGCGTATGATCAGGGATCAACACCAACACTTTTTGCTGGGCAAATTGGCCTTCCAGTCCAGCAGCTAACGTTTGCCGAATCGTGTCATCGTCAAGCAGTTGATGAGGGGGAGCCGTTATTTTGATCATTGTGATACTTACCTTTGCCTGAGAAGCCGGTCGCTATACCCCACTATACGCATGAAATCCGCCATCAATGGGCACAATTGTCCCGGTGACAAACGCCGATGCCGGGGAAAGCAGCCAAAAGACAGCGCCAAGTAAATCTTCCGGGCTGCCAAAACGCCCCATGGGCGTATGTTCGATGATTTGCCGACCACGCGCTGTCAAAGCGCCGGTTTGTTCGTCAGTGAGAAGGAAGCGATTTTGCTTGGTCAGGAAAAAGCCGGGAGCGATGGCATTGACGCGAATGCGTGGAGAATATTCCTGCGCCATATGCACCGCCAGCCATTGCGTAAAATTACTGACGCCAGCCTTAGCCGCCGAATAAGCGGGAATACGCGTCAGCGGGGTGAAGGCATTCATCGACGATACATTGAGAATAACGCCTTCCCCCTGGTCGGCCATGAGGCGGCCAAAAACCTGACTGGGCAGCACCGTCCCCATGATATTCAGGTCAAAGACAAAGCCCATAGCGTCGGCTGGCAGTTCAAAGAAGGAGCGCTCGGCTCCGGTGGTGGCCTGCGGATGATTGCCACCAGCCGCGTTGATCAACATATCGACACGCCCAAAAGCGGCGAGGATAGCTTGTGCCGCTTCGTCCAGGGTAGCGCGGTCGAGCACGTCGGCGTAGGTGACCATGTATTTGCCAGGGCCAGCGTCCATTGGCGTGCGCAGCGCGTCGGGCAGGTTGGGATTGCGGTCGAGTACGGCGACATTGGCACCACAGCCAATCAGCCCGCAGGCGATCTCGCCGCCCAACACGCCAGTTCCGCCGGTAACGACAATCGTTTTCCCCGTGAAATCATACCAGTGAGTTAGTTCTTGCAAGTTCATGATGACGCCTTTAACAAAACGGTTGTAAATGGCGCACGAAATGCGCAATTAATGCCGCCACATAGGCTGCTTCGTTATTGGACAGGTCTGCTTTCAAATTGTCGCCGTATTCGTCCAGGGCAGAACCAAAGGTTACGTGCAGCAGTTGGCGTGCGTCGAAATCGTCGAGCAAATCGGGCAGCGCTTCGTTCGACAATTGGGCGCTGGTAGGGACATTTTGCGGGCGGCAGTCGAGGAAGTAGGTTTTGCGATCTTTCTCGAACCGTTCATGGCCTAAATCGAGGATTTGCCGAAACAACGGTGCGTCTACCTGGCTGATGACACGCAGCGCTTCCAGATAGCTGGTTCCGGCCGTTTTGACGTGAACACGGCCGTTTGCATACCGATTGATTACCCGATAAATACTAAATTTGTCAGAACCGGTATGGATGCTCAATTTATACGCATCAAAATGGTGCATGATAGCGGCATGTTTCGCCAATTCCGCTTCAAACTCGGCCAAATCCCCCATGTAATCCACGCCTTTTTGGAACTTGCCCACAAAGCGGGGAGCCAGACTAACGACAGGCACATCCCGCTTGAGAAGCTCTTGGGCAATGAAGAAATGTTCTTCGGCAGAGGTGGGCGTGTCGGTTTCGTCTACCGACATCTCTAAATCGAAGGGGCGGCCAGTCAACTGCTGGCGTATTTCAGCCGTGATGGTGAGCGTGTGCGCCAGGGCATGCCCATATTTGGCTAATGCACGCAGCAAGACCTCTTCGGTGAAGTGCAAGGTAAGGCCGTGCAAGGCAATGGGCGCAGTACAGTAGGTGGCGAGCAGTTCGTCCAAAGTGGTCGCCAGTTGGCTCCAGGGAAGAACGGCCGTTTTCTGTCGCAAAGTCTGCAAATCATCCGTCTGCGCTTCATTGTCCACATGATCACTGGGGTCAATGGTGTAAAAGGTATACCCCGCCTGCACAAACGGCGCGACATGGGCGATCTCTTTGATATGGTCAGCATCAGCGCCCCAACTGCCACGCCAGCCCGTCTCGAAAATGCCCCACATGGCATCATCCATCACCTGCTGCGGCGTGCGGCCGATGCGCGTATTTTCGCGCACCGACTGCTGCGCAAAAATGGGAGCGATGTGGCCTTCCACAATATCCAGGGCGGCAATATGCCCCGGCGTTGCCAGGCCAATGCGGTCGCCAAAGCCAAATGATGTCAGCAAGCCCAAGGGGGTCGGGATTAACCAGGGCAGCCGGCCGCGCAGCGCCACTGCATTTTCGGGGGTCAATGGACAGAGGAGTTTGCCATTTTGCAGGTCGCCACGGAAAACGGCCGTTTCCCCCTCCACCAGCAGCCGCTTCTCCCCATTTGCCAGACGCACCAGGGCATAATGCGTGCCCTCATGCTCAATCATTGATGTTTTGTAAGTCGTCATCTTTTGTTCCATTGCAATCTCTCATCTCAAGTCTGAAAAATTTACCGCTGTACACGTCCAGAGGCATCCCCTTGCATCAGTCGTTCAACTTCGGGCACCGTCACCAAATTAACATCACCAGAAATGCTATGCTTCAGGCAAGATGCCGCCACCGCAAAGTTTAACGCAGTTTCATCCGCCAGTCCGCTATGCAAACCATAAATGAGTCCAGCCGCAAAAGAATCGCCGCCGCCAACCCGATCCACAATATCGGTGATGTCATAATGGCGGCTCAGGTAAAAATCTGAGCCATTGTAGAGGCAAGCCGACCAGCCGTTGTGATCGGCGCTGTGGCTTTCGCGCAAGGTGATGGCCTGATATTTCAAATTGGGGAATGTCGCAAATACCTTCTTTGCCAATGCCTCATAACGGCCCGCGTCCAGACTCCCGGACGTGACGGCATGTTCGTAATCGCCATCTTCCAGCTTAACGCCAAGCGATTTTTGGCAATCTTCTTCATTGGCAATGCCCACATCCACATATTGCACCAATTCGCCCATCACCTCTGGCGCAGTTTTCCCATATTTCCATAGTTTCTTGCGGAAATTGTAATCGCAGGAAACGGTAACGCCGCGAGACTTGGCAGCCTGTACCGCTTGCAGCGACAGCGCCGCGGCCGTTTCACTGACAGCCGGTGTAATGCCGGTGATGTGGAACCAGCCAACGCCATCAAAAATGGCATCCCAATCGAAGCTGTCGGCTGTTACGGTGGCAATGGCGGAATGGGCGCGGTCGTAAACGACGTTAGACGGCCGTTGATTGGCCCCGCCCTCTAAAAAGTAAACTCCCATGCGCTCGCCGCCCCGCCAGATGTGGCTGGTGTCCACGCCGTAGCCGCGCAGGAAGCGTATGCACGCCTCGGCAATGGGATTATTGGGCAAGGCGGTCACAAAGGAGACATCGAGGCCAAAGTTAGCCAGAGAAATGGCGACATTGCCTTCGCCACCGCCAAAAGTGGCCTCTAAGTTCGGAGATTGAAAGAAACGCTCAAAGGCGGGAGCCTTTAAACGCAGCATGATTTCGCCTAGGGTGACAATACGGGTACTCATTCTCGTTTCCTTTATTGCGGCGCAATCCGCAAAACAGTTTATTTCTCGCGGCGAACGGTGTTGACAATATGAACGGCCGTTTCCGCCACACGCCTGATCTGGTCAAACTGCCCCTCCGCAATCCACTGCTTCTTGACCATGAAACTGCCGCCGCAAGCATGAACCATAGGCAGGCGCAGATAATCGGCAAGGTTATTTTCGCCAATGCCGCCGGTCGGAATAAACTTCACGCCCACGTAAGGGCCGCCAATCGCCTTGAGCGTTTTGATGCCGCCAGCCGCTTCAGCCGGGAAAAACTTGAGGATGTCCAGCCCTTTGGCAAGTGCCTGATTGATGTCTGTGGGCGTCATCACGCCCGGTGTGATGGGCATGTCATTTGCCAGACACCAATCAACCACGCGCACATCAAAGCCCGGTGTAACCACAAATTTAGCGCCCGCTTCTTTGGCTTGTGCCGCTTGCGCGGTGGTTAAAACGGTGCCAGCTCCCACCAAAATGTCGGGATGGGCTGCGCTCATCTGCCGGATGGCGTCGGCTGCGGCGGCGGTGCGAAAGGTGATTTCCGCACAAGGCAAGCCCCCATCAAGCAACGCCTGTCCCAAGGAAACGGCCGTTGCCGCATCCTCAATGGCAATCACCGGAATAATGCCAATTTCGCCTAATTTTTGAATCGTATCGCTCATCATTTTCTCGCCCCTTGCTACAAATTATAGGCCTGCTTTGCCAGGTCATAAGCCAGCGCCCTGACCATTTCAGCGCCATCCTCTTCATCAACAAGGTGGCGCACCACCAATCCGGCAACCCAATCGGCGGCGGCACGCCGCCACACATCATGCCGCGCCGGAATCGACGGGTAGGCGCGTGTGTCATCATTGAAACCGGCCGTGTTATAGATGCCCGCCGTCTCCATCACCTGGTCGAAATAACGGCGCATACCGTTCAAACTGTCATGAAACCACCAGGGCGGGCCGAGCTTGACGGCCGGATAATGCCCGGCCAGCGGAGCCAGTTCACGCGCATAGGTTGTTTCATCCAGATTGAACAAAATGAGTGTGAAATTGGGGTCGTTGCCAAATTGGTTCAGCAACGGCCGTAACCCCTGCGTAAACTCGGTGGCAATGGGAATATCTGCGCCCATGTCCCGCCCAAAACGCTCAAAAACCAGTTCGTTATGGTTGCGGTAAGCGCCAACATGAAGCTGCATGACCAGCCCATCTTCCACGCTCATGCGTGCCATTTGCAGCAGCATGTGCCCGGTAAATTGAGCCGCATCATCACCCCGGCTCTCGCCACGCAGCGCCCGCTGCAAAATCGCGTCAGCCGCATGATCCGATAGCTGTGTAGTGAAGGCCGTCAGTGCGGCATGGTCGGTAGCCCTGGCTCCCATCTCTTTGAAGTAAGCGCGGCGCTGCGCCAAGGCTTGCATAAATGTCTTGTAATCCACCACGTCAACGCCGGAAACCTGGCTCAGGGCGTTGATGTGTTCGCGCCAGTTTTCCGTGTCGAGGTTGACCACGGCGTCGGGGCGGAAGGTGGGCAGGATACGGCCGTGCCACCCGGAATCCCGTATCGCCTGATGATGCGCCAGCGTATCTGTGGCGGCATCGGTGGTACACAGCACCTCAATGCGAAAAGTGTCGAATAAGCGGCGCGGTTGGAATGCGGGCGTCTTTAGCTTTGCGTCAATCTCGTCATAAATGGCTTGCGCATTGTGCTCATTCAGCTTGTCGGTGATGCCAAAGACATTCGCCAGTTCATCGCGCAGCCAGATACCGGTAGGCGTGCCACGAAACAGGTAAAAATGCTCGGCAAATAACTGCCACGCCTGGCGATGGTCGCTTTGCACGCCGCCGCCATCTTGCCGGGGCACAGCCAGCGCTTCCATGCGCATCCCTTGGGCATACAACATGCGGAAAATGTAATGGTCGGGAATGAGTAACAGCTCGGCCGGGGAACCAAATTGGTAATGGGGATCGGCGAACAAGCGCGGATCGACATGACCGTGCGGGCAAATCAGCGGCAATGCGGCAACGGTTTGGTACAAGGCCATGGCGACGCGCTGCTGCGCCGGGTCTGCTGAAAAATAACGATTAGCAGGGAGATTGTTCATGCTCATCATTTCCTGATTAATATTTGTAGATTGCGGGGAGTAACCGCCCATAAATGTAAACCCCGCGCAAGCCAAAAGGCTCGTATTGTGTTGCTACTAAGGCAACAACATGATCCTCCCGGAGGTTTTGAACCTCCGGGAGGATTGGACAAACTCATCAATGCTCATGTTAAAAGCAGTAACCAGATAGATTCACTGATAACCGCCAGGATCGTTGACAGTAAAACGGCCGTTGACAGCACCGCAATGCCGACACGATATTTTTGCGCAAACATGTACGCATTAATTCCCACCGGCATCCCGGCAGCCATAACGGCCACTGCACTCCACAAGGGATCCATTTTAAAGACGTGGAAAACCAACACCCACACCAAAAGGGGTTGCAGGAAAAGCTTCAGGCTAATAATCAACCATGCTTCGGCAAAGTGGCCGCTGATTTTATAAGCGGTCAGCGAAGCGCCGAGGACAAATAAAGAGCAGGGCAGTGCGGCCCGACTCAGCAAAGCAATGGCTTCATCCAATGGGCCAGGGATGGGTACGGACAGAAAATTGGCGATCAGACCGAAAACCAACCCAATGATGATGGGGTTGCGGGCCAGGCTTTTGCCGGTTTGCACGGCGATTTGTTGCAGGGAACGGCCGTTGCCATCACCCCGCTCCACCATCACCGTCGACAAAAAGAAAAGGACAGCGCTGTGAACAGACACCAGCAAAAACAACGGCAGCAGCGCCTCATCACCCAACCCGGCAGAAATAATCGGCAGCCCAATCAAGACCAGATTGGAATAGGCTGCGCCCATGCCCAAAACACCTTGTTCCTGCGCCGACACCGCAAACCACCGTTTGCTCAGCCATGCGCCTAACCCATAAATAACTAAAACCACCGCGTAATAAGAAACGAAAAACTGCCAGTTGAACTGCTGCGGCAGCGTCATTTTCGCCAGCGAATTGAACAGGAGAACAGGCAAAGCAATATTAAAGACAAAACGGGAAAGCCCGTCATTATCTTCCGCTTTAATCACGCCACTGTACGCCGCCAGATAGCCCACCAGCACAACGGCAAATACAGGCACAACTACTTCGATAACGTTCATGCAAACCTCGTTCGTGATTTGGTGTATGTTGCCAGCAGACGTGATTTTACCGTTGTCGCAATAATAAAGCCTTCGTTACAAGCCTTTCGTTGTAAAGGTTCAGACGGTCAACCAGCGGTCAAACCAGGCGCGGGCAGACGGCAGATGGTAGGCGTGCGCACCTGGGTGGATGGCAAGCTGGCAGGCGTCGGCACGGCCGTTTTCCGCATAAGCGCGTTCAACCGTGGCAAACTGCGCAAGCGCTCCGTGAATGGGAAAAATAGGATCACGTTGACCGTTCAGCAGGCAAAGCGGGCGCGGCGCAACCAACGCGGCAATGTCACCCATTTCGCCCAAGTTCAGGATGCCCGGCACATAGTTACATTCGCAGTGCGGCATCCCCAAAATGGACGCCTGAAAGGAGCAAAAGTAGCCGGAAACGACAACGGCCGTTACCCGCAGCTCCAACGCCGCCAAAAACAGCGCCGTCGTCCCGCCGCCAGAATGACCGGTGCAGCCCAACACACCAGGCCGCACATCGGCACGCCCCTGCAAATAGGAGATGGCGCACATCCCATCCCAACAGCGTTCGCCCAAAAGGGTGCGCCCGTGCAGCATGTAGCTGAAAGCGAGATGGCGGCAGGAACGAGCAACGGCCGTTTCCCCCGTTTGTGCCGTCAGCCGCTCCCCCATCCCCCGCTGTTCAATGGCGCAGACAAGATAACCCGCCGCAGCCAACGCCTGTGCATAATTGTTGTCAAGGTTGTGATTGGCAACGGCCGTTTCCCCATCCGGATAATGGCCCAAAATATACTGCACGCCCGGATCATGCCCGTGAAAAGCCAACACAGGCGTGTAGGGCGGTTCGCTTTTGGGAACAAGCAAATACATGGGGGCTTGCACCCCCTCGCCAACATCCAGGCTGTACGCCTCTTCCACATAGCTGCCACAATCGACAGCCTGCAATGGAACAGCTTGCACTGGTGGCGCAGTGCGATTTTCCAGGCCCAACAACTGCCCCAGTTCACCACGCAGCGCCGTCTGCCGGGCGCTCAACTCCTCATCAGGTGGCAGAAACGGCCGTTTTGCCCGCAAAGCATCAAGATGAGGTTGCAGCCCGAACCGTGTCATCGCTATCCGGCACGCCTTTTTTCGCCATCATCTTGCCCAGCGGAAACAGCTCCTCAACCTGGACAAGCCGCCCTGTACGCAGCGATTCATTGCTGGCAATTCCCACCAGCACAGACGCCGCTCCATCAATATGCGAAGCTGCCCGATTGTACGGATCGCCAGGCGGATTAGGCGAAAAAATTTGCTCCAGCATCACCGGGTCGGCCCCACCATGCCCACCATCGCCCGCCGGCACATCCACTTCGTAGGGCTGCCCAAACATGGGAAAGACACGCATACGCGCCTGCTTAAACGGCCCTTTGCTCGCCGACGCCTGCCCATCACCCAACAAATGGCTCACCGTCTCTTCGATGTCCATTTCAATGCGCCCCTTTGTGCCGGTAATGGCTACGCGCAACCCTTCCCAAGGGGAATAGGCGATCAGGCAGTAGGAGAGAATAACGCCATTGTTGTAACGAGCCGTGACGGCCATCGTGTCTTCAATTGTAATTGGCTCGCCAAAAACATTGCGGTCGCGGATATACCCCGTCTCTGCTTCGGCATCCAGGTACAGCCCTTTCAGCGCCGCCTTAGAAGTGAGGAAAAGCGCAAAGGGATCGTTTTGCGCCTGCGGCACGCCCGTGTAACGGTTGTAGCTGTACTCCTCGCCACGGCCGTTTGCATTCTCACGCCCATAAAAATTGAGCGCCCCCAGGGCAAAAACTTGGGTAGGAAACGCATCAATCCACCAGTTAACCAGATCGAAATGATGGGTGGCTTTGTGAATGAGCAGGCCGCCGCTGTTATCTTTTTCGCGGTGCCAGCGCCGGAAATAATCGGCGCCATGACTGGTGTCCAAAATCCAGGAGAAGTCTACGGCTAACGGCCGTCCCACCTTCCCCTCCATGACCAACTGGCGAAAGCGGGTATATGCAGGCGCATAGCGATAGTTAAACGTCACGCGCAAAGAACGCCCGGTGCGTTCGATGGTGTCAAAAATCGCCTGGAGCTTGGGCAAATCGGTCGTCATCGGCTTTTCAGAGATGACATCGCAGCCCAGTTCCATAGCTCGCGTGATGTAGATATGATGGGTAGCGTCAATCGTCGTGACAATGACCGTGTCCGGCTTTGTCTCCGCGATCATCTGGTCAAACTGTTCGGCAAAGTAGGTGGGCAGGGGATTAAGGCCGCGCTCGGTTTGGAGACGGCCGTTATACCAATTCATGCGCGTCTGGCTTTGATCACAAAAAGCGACTAACTCAGCCACATCTTTGTAAGTGGTTGTGATCGCGTCTACAAACATTCCGGCACGCGCACCGGTTCCCACCAGGGCATATCGTTTTCGTTGACTCATGATCTCCTCCGCAGCTCAGCGGCACAACCAGCCACCATCCACCGGCACAACAGCCCCGTTCATGTAATCGGAGGCTGGCGCTGCCAGGAAAACAGCCACGCCTTGCAAGTCGGTTGGATCGCCCCAACGCCCAGCCGGAATGCGTTCCAAGATCGCTTTGTTACGCACGGGGTCCGCCCGCAGCGGCGCGGTGTTATCTGTTGCCATGTAGCCGGGCGCAATGGCGTTGACGTTGATATGGTGTGCGGCCAATTCGTTAGCCAGGGCTTTGGTCAGGCCAGCTACGCCGCTTTTGGCGGCCGTGTAAGACGGCACCAAAACGCCCCCTTGAAACGAGAGCATGGAGGCGATGTTGATGATCTTGCCCCCGCCTTGAGCCGCCATTTGTTTGGCCGCCGCTTGTGATAGATAGAAAACGGCCGTTAAATTCACCTGCAACACATCATTCCAATCAGCCGCGCTAAATTCAAAGATGGGAGCGCGACGAATAATGCCCGCATTGTTCAGCAAAATATCCAGCCGCCCCAACGCCTGCACCACCTCGGCCACATACCCCTGCATGTCATCCGGGGTTGCGCTGCTCAAATCGCACAAAATATTGTGGTAACGGCGTCCCAAAGCCTGCACCTGTGCGCAGGTGTCGTTGCATTCCGCTCTGTCTAAGGCGGCGATGTCGGCACCGGCTGCGGCCAATCCCAAAGCCATCGCCTGACCCAGGCCGCGGCTGGCACCAGTTACCAGGGCAACCTTGCCTTCAAGTGAAAATAGATTTGTTTTCATATTGCGTTTTGCGTGCCGCGTATGGCGTACTGCGCATTGGAAAACACGCCATACGCCATAGGCGATAGAGTTTTAGTGGCCTAAGTCGCGCAACATCGACACCGTGCGGCTGACCCAACCGACGTTGGCGTCTTCCACAACGGCCTGGACGCGGTGGTTGCCGGCCAAAAACCAGAGGTAATAGGTTGTGTAGCCGGGAGCGCTGACAACCGTGTGATAGCCGTTGGGCATCATCAAGATGGTGTTGTCATGCACGATGTAGCCGGTATCGACTTCGCTGTTGTAAAAGCGGGTGATGCCAAAGCCATCGCCGGGGTTAACTTTGAAGAAGTACATCTCTTCGTGGTACGCCTCGCGCGGCAGGTCGTCGGCTTCGTGCTTGTGCGGCGGGTAGGTGCTCCAATTTCCGGATGGCGTGTATGTTTCGCCGACAATGAGGCGTGCCGCCGGTAAATTGGGCTGGCTGGTGGCCGTCAAAATCTGGTGGAAATTGCGGCTGAAGTTGGCCGCGCCCCACACGCCAGTGGTCACGTGATCGGGATTGATGACGTAAGGCTCTGTTTGCAGTTCGCTGGGGGCGCTGCATAGACCGATCTGGACACGGCCGTTTCCCTTCACCGTATAGGTCGCGCCACAAGGAATGTAGACCGAGTGCGGTTTGCCAGCAAACACATTAGGGCGACCACCGACGCCAGGGAACAGATGCTCGTTAACTGTAAAATCAGCCTTGCCGCCCAACAGCACCGCCAACACTTCGCGGTCGCCGCTGTCAGCGGTCACAGTTTGTCCATCTTCTAGCGCAAGCAGTTGAAAATCGAGCAGTTTACACGGGTTTTGTGGGAGTTGATTGAGGCCGTTTTCAGTCGGCACAGATACAAAATAAGACATGATTACTTTTTTACCTCTCTGACATTTTCCAATTCCACAGCAGCCAGCAAAAATGCGCCCACGCCGTGCAGATCGTTGGTGATGATGGGTTCGTTTACGTAATACTCAAAGGAGCCGTCGCGGTAAGGGACACCGCCGAGTCCGGCGGTGGAACAGATGCCGTGCAGATCGATGTGCCCGGTATCGTCAATGGTGACCAGATGCGACAGCAGTCCGGCAAAGGCGTTTTCGGCCACCGGCAGCCATTTTTTATCGAGATGCCCGCAGCGCACGCCTTTGGCAATGGCATAGATGAACATGCCTGTGCCGGAGGCTTCCAGGTAGTTGCCGGGGCGGTCGCCTTGATCCATCACTTGCCACCAGAGGCCGGTCGCTTGATCCTGGTAATGGGAAACGGCCGTTAACACCTGCTCTAAAATGGCGACAAGCTCCGGACGGGCAAGGTGATCCAGCGGAAACACATCGAGCACATCAACCAGCGCCATCAGATACCAACCAATGGCCCGGCTCCAAAAATGGGGCGAGCAGCCCGTGACCGGATCAGACCAGCCCATCTTGCAGCTTTCGTCCCAGGCATGGTACAGCAAGCCGGTTTGCGGGTCGCGCGTATGTTTTTCAATCGTCAGGAATTGGAAAGCAACATCGTCAAATGCGTTTGGCTCATTAAACGTCGCCGCATATTCCGCATAGAACACCGACCCCATGTAAATGCCATCCAGCCACATCTGGTAAGGGTAGATTTGTTTGTGCCAAAATCCCCCTTCTCTGGTGCGTGGGTGGTGGCGTAATTGGCTGCGCAAATGCTCGATTGCCTGGCGATAACGCATTTCACCCGTTTCCCGATACAGCGGGAAGAGCAGTTTGCCAGCGTTGATCTGGTCAATGTTGTATTCGTCTTCACGATAGGTGCGGATGTCGCCGCTGTCGGTGACATGATGGTTAACATAGGCCGCAATGCTTTGCCAGTAACGGCCGTTACCCGTTCGCTGCCAGAGATGATAAACCCCTTTGAACAACAACCCATCCTTGTAATGCCAGCGGCTTTGGGTCATGTCATAGCGAGCCAGCGCCGAAGCAGCAATGCGTTGTGACCAGTGTGATTCTGTTGAGAGGGCGGCCAGGCCGTTCAGGCGATGTTCCATCGTAAAATCCTGTGAAGATTGTGATTGTCCCTGTTAAAAGTGGGGCATGTGCCATTTTCGACACACGCCCCACTCCGCCAATTTCGTTTACTCGCTTAACAATCTCGCATCAAGCAAGGCTGCCTTCGCGGTCGCTTCATATTCTTGAGCGCCCAATGTGTCTAACCCGGTCAGGTATTCAGCCCAGGTGGTTTCATTCAATTCTTTTTGTCCCAAAACGAATTGGATCAACCCTTCGCTGTAATACCGGTCAAAGTCAGCCGCATTGTCGGGCGGCAAGATAACCTGAATACCACGCCCATCAACCCACGGTTGTTCCTGGAAGAAGTTGAGGAAGATCATGGGGTACATGGTACGGCCGTTAATCGTCTCATAAGTTGGGTAACGCGCCCGAATCTCAGCTTCGCTGTTGTAGAAAACCAACTGATTACGCATCTGCGTATAGGGCTGGCGCTCCGGCGAATTGTAAGCCTGCGTCGGGTCGAGTCCTTCCACAGAGATGTCGCCATTCGCATCAATGATGTAATTGACACCCTCTTCACCAAAGCCCATCAGCCAATAACCATCCGTCGCCATCCACTCCAACAAGCGGGCAATCGCGTCCATCTTGCCTTCATCGGCTGCACGTTGCGACACGGCAAAAATCTGACCACGTCCGGTATAGACACCGTAATACGCTTCACCGTCTGGGCCAGTGGGCGCTGTCAACGCAATCCATTCCGCATCGGGGAAGTTTTCATCAAAGGGCGTGTAGTTCGATTTATTCGTCAAGGCAGCAAAGTCTTCCCACATAATGCCAAAGAGACCTTGCTTCCAACGAGCGCGGAATTCGTCACGGCTCAATGTCGGCCAGTCTGGGTCAATGACACCGGCATCAACCAGGCTCTTCATGTACGCCAACGCATCTGGATATTGCGGGTTACGCACGTTCAAGCCAAAGTTCTCAGCATTGGAGAAATTCCACACGCCGGGCACACCGTATCCACCAAACAGCCAGTCAAAACGGTTGCCAATACCCTGACCATTAATGAAACCACCAATGCCAAAGGTATCATTTTGCCCATTGCCATCCGGGTCTTGTTCGGTAAAGGCCACCGCGACGGCATACAGCTCTTCCAACGTGGTTGGCGCATCCAATCCCAGGTTGTCCAACCAATCCTTGCGGATTACCAGACCTTCACGACGGGGAATGGGCGGCGGTTCCGGCAGGCCAAACTGTTGGCCGACAAATGTAACCAGGCTCAAAGCCAACGGATCGCTGTAATGCAGGGCTGCGCGTTCTGGCATCAAGGGCATCATGTCATCCACCGGCGCCAACAAGCCAAAATTAGCATAGCGGTAAAGTGCGCCACGCGTGTCCCCAGTGGAGCTAACCATCTGGAAAAAGTCGGGCAGTTCATTGGCTGCGGCCGCAGCATTTAACTTCGCTTCGCCATCCGCACCGGGGGGGATAATGACGTAGGTCAAATTAATGCCTAATTCCTCGCGGATGATGTCGTAAGCAACCCAGTCTTCGGGGGGCGGGCCAGCTTCTGTAACGGTTGCCAATGCCCATAATTCAATGTCTACTGGTTCGGCAGACATTTCTGCTTCTGCTGCTGCCTCGGCGGCAGCGGCGGCAGCGGCAGCTTCGGCTTCAGCAGCGGCAGCTTCGGCATCGGCAACGGCCGCTTCTGCATCGGCAACGGCCGCTTCTGCTTCAGCCAACTGTGCTTCCAAATCCGCGCGTGCTTCTTCGTCACCGGTAGCGGCTGCTTCTAAGGCGGCCACGGCGGCATCGGCTGTGGCCTGGGCACTGGCGGCTGCGTCTCTGGCTGCGTCTAATTCGGCCGTGTTTATTTCGGCCGTTTCCCCAGACGAGCAAGCCGCAAATGACATCACAAACAGGAACAACAAACATAAAATAAGTTGTTTCTTCAAATTCTTACTCTTCATCATTCGTTCTCCTTGATTGAGTAAAACTGGATAAACTTACATAAACAGCACGTGATTACTCTTTCACACCGCCAACCAGAGTCCCCTTGGTAAAATAGCGCTGAATCCATGGATATACCAAGAGCATAGGCAGCATTGTGATCAGCACACCGGCTGCTTTTAACGAATCAACAGAGGTGGAGCTAAAAGCGTTGTATTCAACATATTCATTGAAGCTGGCAGAGATGAGAATATTGCGCAGCAACACCGGCAATGGCATCAGGTCATTATTGTTCAGGTAAAGAATAGGCGTAAAAAATTCATTCCAGAAGTAAACGGCGTAAAACAAGCCAATGGTCAACATAATCGGCTTGGACAAGGGCAAGATGATATGCAAAAGCACCTGTAATTCATTTGCGCCATCCATGCGTGCCGCTTCTTTTAATTCGTCGGGAAGCCCCTGGAAAAAGCTCATCATGATCAAGGTGTTCCAGACGCTGACGGCCGGTGGCAAAATGACCGCCAGAAAATTGTTGGTCAAATCAAGGCGTGTCACCAACAAGTATGTGGGAACCAGGCCCGGATTGAACAAAAAGGTGAAGAGAATAAAGAGGAGGATGAAGCGTCGTCCAGGCAAGTTGCTGATAGATAGGCCATAAGCGAGTGGCACGGTGAGGAGCAAGCTAATCGCCGTACCGCCCAGGGTGATGACCGCGCTGTTACGCATGGAACGGGGAAACAGCGGATGGGACAACAGCTGTTTGAAGGCTTCAGCCGTCCATTTGCTCGGAGACAAAAAGAATGGCACACCTTGTTTTGTGTAGACATCTAAGGGCGTGAAAGCGGTGACGATAACGCGCCAAAAAGGAATGAGGATGATGAACAAGACAATGGTGAGAAAGATGGCGAGAATGGTCTGATAAGCGATTACGTCACGGGTTTTTGTTTGCAGCATCGGAATCTTTCTCCTTAAAACAGGCTTTGCTCGGTCAGGCGCTTGGCAACTTGATTGGCGACCAGGATGAGAATGAGGCCAATGACACCTTTGAACAGGCCAACGGCCGTTGCCAGGCTAAATTGAAATTGCAAAATGCCCTGCCGGTAAACCCATGTATCAATAATGTCGCCGACGCTGTAAACCGGTATCGAATACAAGACAAAGATTTGGTTGAATCCGGCATCCAAAATGTGTCCCAGGCGCAGCAGTGTAACCATGACGATGACCGGCAAGATGCCCGGAATCGAGATGTGCCAGATACGCTGCAAGTGAGAAGCACCGTCAACGGTTGCTGCTTCATATAAGTAAGGACTTATGGAGAGAAGCGCGGCCAGGTAAATGATCGTACTCCACCCTGTTTCCTTCCAAATGTCAGAAATAACGATGACGGAACGGAACCATTCAGGGGAAGTTAAGAAGGCGATGGGTTCGCCACCCAATGCTTCGATGATGTTGTTGATGAGGCCATTGTTGGGGGAAAGGAGCATGAGCAAAACCCCAAACATGATGACCCACGAAAGGAAGTGCGGCAGGTAGACGATGGTTTGCACGACTGTGCGGAAGCGCTTCAACAATGTTTCGTGCAAGGCAAGCGCCATGATGACGGCAATGGGCAGCCCCAACACCAATTTGGCTGTGCTAAAAAAGATGGTGTTGGCGATGAGTTGGTCGAAATAAAAGGAATTGACGAAGGTTTTGAAATGTTCTAGCCCAACCCAGGGGCTGCCCCATACGCCGAGCAATGGTTTGAAATCTTTGAAGGCGATTTGTGCGTTCCACAGTGGCCCGTATTTGAAGATGACAAAGTAGATGAGGGTCGGTGCCATGAGGATGTAGACCCACCGATGTTGGCGCAGCGCACGCCGGGCTACCTGGATGCGGGAGGGGATGTGGCGGGGATGGGAAACGGCCGTTTCCTTGGCCGCAACATGTTTTTTCTCTGTAACTGTGGAATCGGCATGAGTTGTCATTCCATTTTCTCCTCGGTCTAAACGAATGTGCCAGATATGTCCCAGGACACCGCCAGCTTATCAGGCTTATGATTGCCTGAGAATAAAACATTCGTACTTTGCTATTGTAGCGAGGGCAGATTGGACTTTGGCGAACAGAGATTGGACAAAAACGTCAAAATATAGTCGCGTTATTGGTCAAAAGCGACAAAAAGGGGGGAGCGGGCGGGATTTAGCGTATTGCGTATTACGTATTGCGTATCCAAAGACAACACGTCATACGTAATACGCAATACGCAATACCCCCGTCAACTATTAATCTGACGATAAGCAGAAGGCGATTGCCCCACAATCTTGCGAAACACACGGCTAAAGTAAGCCGGGTCTGTGAACCCGACACGATGCGCAATCTTTTGCACACTGTCGCTTGTTGTTTGCAGCAAAGATTTGGCCTGCGCCACCCGATAACGATTTAGATAATCCCAGGGAGAAATCCCCAATTCCTTGTTAAACGTGCGGCTAAAATAATCCTCGCTCATTCCCAGGTCATCGGCGATTTCCTGGCGCGTCAGCGGGCGCGTGTAGTTTTGGTGCAGGTAGGCAACGGCTTGCTTGGCTAAGGCGCTGGTCTGTGGCGGCAGCGCGTCATCGCCAAACAAGGCTTGATGCACAGAAGTGGCAATTTCGTCTTGTGTGAACACATCTTTGCTGCGCAGGGTAACGGCCGTATACCGTTCCAGGCGTCTAATATCAGCCAGCGACAACTGACGGCCACTCAAAATAACAACCGGCACCAAACGCGTCCGTTCATCCAGGCGCATCCGTTCCAACACCTCAAAGCCATCCATTTCCGGCATCATCAAATCAAGAATCACCAAATCTGGCGGCTCATCGAGCATGGCAGCCAACCCTTCTGCGCCATTAACGGCCGTTCGCAGCGTATAATCCGGCAGCCCCTTGCGCACCGCCTCCTGCGTCAGCCGCCGCGCACGCGCGTCATCATCCACAATCAACACCGAACCCGTTTTCGCCTCCGGCACAGTCGGGCGAATCGCCGCCCACAGCGCCTGCGTGCTCGCCGGTTTCACCACCAGGCTCGTCAAGCCCGCCGTCTCCGTCGCGGTTTCATGTTGATACAAAACAAACGGAATCTGGTGCAACTGCGGATGATTATGTAAACGGCGCATCAACTGCCAATCTTCAGAATCAGTCGCCGCCATATCCCAAATTACAGCAGCAGGCAGACTCACCGCTAACAGCGCCTCCCAGGATGCCTGCGGGTGTAAATGCTGCAAGGTTAACTGCTGGCGCAGGCTAAACTGGACAATTTCTTGTGAAGGGCTGTCGCTGCGCGATACCAACCAGACAACGGCACCGCCCGGCAAAGGCGCAGCCGCCAGCGAGCTTTCGCCATCAGGCAGTGGCAAATACACATGAAACGTGCTGCCCGCGCCCGGCGTGCTCTCGACGGCAAGAACCCCATTGTGCAAAGCGACGAGGTGCCGCGTAATGGAGAGTCCCAGCCCGATGCCGGTTGCTGGCTGAACGGCCGTTTCATACGTCACAAACGGCTCATAAATATGGTCAACGACCTCCGCCGGAATGCCCACACCTGTATCTGCCACCCAAATGTGCAAACGCGCGTCCACCGCCTCCGCGCCCAAGGCAATCTCGCCGGCCGGCGTAAACCGCGCCGCATTGCTCAACAAATTAAGCAAAATTTGCCGCAAGCGCACCGGGTCCACCTTCACAATGGGCAAATGTTGCGGCAGTTGCAGCCGCCACGTCACCCCGCTCACAGCATCCTTCGCCATCGAGGAGAACGCATCGCTAATGAGCGAGTAAGGGTCGAGCATCATCGGATACAGGTCAAGGGCATTAATTTCCGCCCGCGACAAATCGAGCAAATCATTGATCAGCCGCAGTTGATGCTCTGCACTTTGCTCAATTTGCGTCAGGTCATTGTGCAAAAGCTCCGGCGACACGGCCGATAACCGCTGCGCGTGGCTGATAATGATGTTCAATGGCGTGCGCAGTTCGTGGCTGACATTCGCCAATAATCGCGTTTTGATCTGGTCAGCCTGCTCAGCGGCCACACGCGCTTCATGCGCTTCCTGGAAAAGGCGTGCCGATTCCTGGAAGAGCAGCGCCCCCTTCAAGGCGCTGCTAATGTGCCCCCGCAAAACCTCGTAAATGTCGCCATCGCGCGGCCCCACCTCAAACACAACAATGCCCAACGGCTCTTGTTGAAAGAAAAGGGGTTCAACCAAAAGTGTATAGCGCCGCTTGGGCAGTAAATCGGGGGGGATTAGTTGACGGGATGGGTAACGACGGCCGTTTCCATCGAGGGGGAAACGGCCGTTATCGGAGTAAGCCAAAATCAGGCGCGATGTCGAAAGCGGATCGGCCGGATTGTCATACAGCGCCAGGTACGCGCTGCGAATGCCCAGCTCCGGCAGTTGTTCAGCCAGCACCGCCGCCAACCGATCCACATCAAACGTGGTAATCAACGCCTGACCGATGTCACGCAGGGTGCTGCTTTGCCGCTCGGCGTGCAGTTGACGCGCAATGTGCGCCCGCTGCACAGCATCGCCAATGACCACACGCGCCTGCCCAAACAGCGCTTCCGCCTGAATTCGCTGTTTATCTTTGAGCATGGGCAGCAGTTCGCAGCGCAAGATCGAGATCGTGTTTTGCCACGCCGATGTCTCGTCGCCATCGAGCGTGCCTTGCTGCAACATGCCGTCTAGTGTGGTACGGAAACGGCCGTTGCCAATGCCATCTATCTCGCTGCGAAACGCGTCCAACAACTGCTTGGCCCAGGTGGCAGCAATGCCCTTATTGCGAATAACCCGCGAAATCTCCGTTTCCAGCCGATCCTGCGTTTGCTTCAAGATGTGATGCGCTTCTGCGGGAGTGAGCGTTGTCAATTCGGCCGTGGCTAATTTCTCCGACCAGGAAGGGCAGCCACACGACTGGCGCACCAACAAACGAGAACTCAGCATCACCGCGTCGGGCGCATCTTTCCTGGCAAGAATCGCCAGCAGCGTCTCCACCGACTGCCGCCCCTGCTCATAAAAAGGCAAAGAAACTGACGTCAGCGGCGGGCGTACCAGCCGCCCCTCTTCAATATCATTAAACCCGGCAACGGCCACATCAATTGGCACATGAATACCGCGCTCCGCCATCAGACGAATCGCGCCAATCGCCAGCAAATCGCTGGTCGCCACCACTGCCTGAAAATCTTGCCCTGGCTGCAAGCCGCGCTCGTCTAACAGCACAGACATCGCCTCAGCGCCCCGGCTCCAACTGACAGCAGGAGAAATGAGCCGTTCATCGGGCGATAAACCTTTTTCGCGCACCGTTTCTACAAACGCGCGATACCGTTCCAGGGCATAAGGGTGATTCTCCGGCCCACGAATTAAGGCAATACGTTGATACCCATGATCCTCGATCAGATGAATTAACAGCGCACGCATCCCCTGGTTGCCATCAATTGTCACTCTGGGACCATATTTGGAGGAGGAGGCGAGATCGACAATGGGCAATGGATGATACAGTTGGCGAAAATCGGCCACTTCTTGCGGGCGTGTCGCCCCCACCAGCGCCGATGTCCAAATCACCAGGCCATCCAGTTGCTGTTGGTCAACTTGCTGGTAAATCAGGTTGCGCATCATTTCTGGCGCTTCTGCTGCATGTAAACGGCCGCCGGGGAAGCAGATTAAATTGACATTCCCGGCAACGGCCGCTTCCAAAATGCCCGGCCAGAGCACGCGGGATGCGCCAATATGAATATTTGCTGTCAGAAAACCAATTGTGGGGCGGTCAGTGGGTTTGTGGTCAATCATCCGTCTTGATTTTACTTTTATGATTCAGCGGTTATACAAAGGATGGGCATTGTTCAGGTAAAACCGCGTTCCCGTCTTGCACAAATGCCCACGAAGAGAATAGGCAATGCGTCTTATCTTTGTCAAGGTTGTTCAGCCAAAGGCTCAGCCAAAGCGCTCGCGAAGGCGGCAACCTTCGCGAGCGTGACGATCAATTTTTCGCTAATCTTGCAAGGCTTGAATGTAACGGTCGGCGGAACGGGAAACGGCCGTTTTCGCCTCCGCCACCACCACCCGATCCCACCACCCGCTGTAAATGCGATCATACGCATACGGCTCCACCGCCGCCACAATGCGCCGCACAACACGCGCCGGTAAGGGAACGAGGTTCGGATAACTGTACATAAAACTCACATAACGCCGGTCAGAAACCACCTGCAACGTGTCACCCGTCAGCAGCACCCCTTTCCCGTCAGCGCCCGCAGGCCAATGCAGCACAGTGCTCCCTTCAAAATGACCGCCGCCGCGAATAAGCGTCATGCCGCTCCACAATGGCTTTGTCGCGCCATCCCAAAATTCAACAGCAGCATCAGGCCGCATCACCCACTGCCGGTCGGCGGCATGCAAATAAATGGGCACGGCAAAAGCCCGGCTCCACTCAATCATGGATGAATAAAAGTGTGGGTGCGAGATTGCAACAGCGCGGATACCACCCAACGCATGAACGGCCGTTACCGTCGCCTCATCAATCAAACTGATGCAATCCCACAGCAAATTACCCTCCGGCGTTTGCACCAACAAAGCCCGCTGCCCAATGGCAAAGCCGGGCTGCGTACCAATACCGGTCAGGTCAGGTTCTTCCGTTTTGATGATATTGTGATGATCAGCCTGCAAGTCCGCCAACGTCGTCCACTGCTGTCCCTGCCAGCCGATATACTGCCGTTCATCCTCACAAATAGGGCAATGGGCGGGCGCTGTTTCTGTGTCGGCAAACTGCGTGCCGCATGTCTTGCATATAAAATGGGTCATCAACTTACCTCCTTCACAGATAATTTAACGCAAAGGCACAGAGGTGCAGAGAAAAAGAGAATTTTCGTATCCTTTGCAGGTTTTCATTCATAGTAGTCGGCAGCCGCCAGTGAAATCTCCTCTAAAGATAGCCTCCCGGAGGTTCATCTCACAAGGCGAGCCTTCCATTAATAACCTCCGGGAGGTTGGTTCTCATTCATGGTAGGCAACACAAATAAGCGGATGATACCGACATCATCCGCTTATTCTCCTGCAAATAGCAGAATTTCACAATGTTCAGCAATGCACCTTCACTTGAAGGTTTTTGCCCATCCAGTTAACGCCCCATTATCCCTTTTGCAGCAGCGGCAGGAACAATTGATACGCATCAAATTCATACGCGCCAATGTCGCAGCCAGCGCCAATGGGCCGCGCCACGCCCCGCGCATCTGTCGCCGGGCAATGGTCGGCGCTGCCCGCGTCCAGTGCCGGGCTGCCAATGGCAAAGCTGATGGGCGAAACCCAGTTAGGGGTGCCGGTAACGGCCGTAAACGTCTCCAACTGCGCATTGGCAAATTGCAAATCAGAGGGCTGGTCAAAATTGCAGCCATTATAGCTGTCCAGATTAAAGCCAAGCGACGTGATGGTGGCATTGGTATTGCTGTCACACTGCCGCCCAGGGCCATTATCGGCGATCAACGTATTCACAGCCTGCAATGTGCCATCGTTTATGACCGCCGCCGCCTCAGTCGCACCCGGCTGGATGCCTATGTTTTGCGCAATGGTCACGTTTGTCAGGGTCAATTGACCAATATTGGAAACGGCCGTTGCCGCCCCCGCCTCATTCAAGGCAAACGTCACATTCTCCAACTGCGCCGTGCCCTGGTTGTGCAGCCCACCGCCATAAGAAAACGGAGCCGCCTTGTTGCCCACAAACAGCGCACGCTGAATCGTCGCCTCGCCAAAATTCAGCATCCCCGCCGCCGTGTCCGACGAGTGGTTATTGCCGATAATGCTGTCGGTGATGGTGATGACGCCATCATTGTAAATGCCGCCCCCGCCCAGAACACCTCGATTTTCCAAGATATTGACATGGGTCAACGTCAAGTCGCCCAGATTTTGCACCCCATTTCGCTCTGCATTACGCAAAGTGAGCCGCGAAACAACGGCCGTTACCTCGCCATACACCTGCACGACCTGCCAGATGTCCGGATTCGCCTCCACACTGACAATCGTCTGATCCAGCCCAGCCCCTTGAATGGTCATGTCACGAAAAACACGAATCGTATCCGTCTCCGTGTACCAACCAGCGGCCAACAATACGGTATCGCCCGTATCAGTTTGCTGCACAGCATGAACCACGCTGCCGCAAGGATTCGCCGGATTGACACAATCATTCGCGCCATCTACGCCACCGGGAGCCACATAACGCGTTGTCGCCTCCGGCGCAGCCGCTGCGTACAGCCAACAAAAGGGCAGCACGGTCAGAACCATGATAACAAGCAAAACAAATAATCGTTTAGACATAATGATTCCTCGTAAATAGCCTCCCGGAGGTTCGCCGCATGGGGCGAACCTTTCACTCATAACCTCCGGGAGGTTGCTTTTCATTTATCGTGTTGGGAAATCGCCCATGTTGTCTCCCCCCCAAAAAAGCCTCCCGGAGGTTCGCCTCATGCGGCGAGCCTTCCACCGACAACCTCCGGGAGGTTGCTTTTCATTCATGGGGGTCAACGCCAGTTGGTCTCGTCTCCCCTGAAATAGACATATAGCCGTTACCGTATCACGAGCGGCAAATACACCTGGTACTGCCCACCGGGCGGCGGTTCTGTGCCATCCGCTTCATAGGCACCAATGTCACAGGCAGTCCCCACGGGACGGCCGTTTCCACGTTGATCCGTCGCCAGACAGTGATCCGCATTCGCCGCGTCTACGGCCGTACTCCCTTGCAGCAGCGCATGAGTCATCGTCCCGCCGCCATAATCTTGCAGCGGGCCAAGCAGCGGATTGGTGTCCGGCTGATCGCCGCTCTCCAGCAAGCCACAGCTTCCATCCGACGCCAGATTATTCCCCTGCGACAGAAACGTCCCCAGATTCGCGTTGCACTGCGTGCCGCCACTGTTGCCAGCAACAATGCTGTTTTGCAGCGTCACCGTCACCCCGTTAGCCGCCAACACACCGCTTGCTGTACTCGCCCCGCCCACATGGTTTGCCGCCACCGTCACATGTTGCAGCGTGACTTGCGTGCCGCTGCTCGCCACGTCAAGGCCACCCCCATAAAACACCGCCTCATTGCCACTAATGGTGCTGTTTTGCAGCCAGACAACATCGCCACCCGCTGCCGCAACCGCCAAACCACCCCCATTTTGCATAGCCTGGTTGCCATAAATGGCGCTTGTCGTCACGGTCAGCGCAGCGCGTGCATAAATACCGCCGCCATACTGCCCACTATTGGAATAGATGCTGCTGCTGCGAATGGTCGCTGCCCCTTGCAAATACAACCCGCCGCCATCACTGAGGAACTCGCCCACAGCATTGTTCGCGTAGACATGACTGTTTTCCATCAACAAATGACCACTGCTGGTCAACACCCCACCCTTGCCATGGCGCAATGTCAGGTTACGAATAGTCAGGTCATAGGCAGGCGCATAGGCCATCTGAATGATCCGTCCAGCCTGGTCGCCATCCACAATCGTCGTTGCCGCATCCGCCCCTTGCAGGGTAATGCTCTCCGCGATGTTCAGCGTTTCGGTGTAGACCCCGGCCGCAATTTGCACCGTCTCGCCCAAAAACGCCTGGTCAATGGCGTGCTGAATGGTGGCGCAGGGCACGGCCTGGTTTAAGCAATCGTTGCCCGCGTCGCTGCCTGTTGTGGCTACATAACGGGTATTTTGTGGCGGTGGCGGCGTGTCATTCGAGCCAAACTCGTACGCGCCAATGTCGCACGTTGCCGTCCCGTCACCGTCGCCATCATACGGCCGTATCCGTCCGCGTTGATCCGTTGCCGCGCAGTCAGCATTATCACCGGCATCCACCGCCGGACTGTCCGGGCCAATGGCATGCGTCCAGGTAGTCCCGCCATTATCTTGCAAAGAGCCGAGCAGCGGATTGGTGTTCGGCAAATCCCCCATACCCGTCAATTGACAGCTATCATCAGAAGACAAGTTGTAGCCCATCGACTGCCAAATGCCCGTATTGCCACATTGGTTATCGCCCTGATTATTCGCAATGATGCTGTGACTCATCACCACGGTTGAACCGTTGGCACTGTTCACGCCCGCCGCCGTATTCGTACCACCCGACTGATTTGCCGCAACGGTCGTCTGGCGCAGCGTCAACTGCACGCCAGGCGCACCAATGGCAATGCCCCCGCCCAAAAACACAGCGTGATTGCCACTCACCGTGCTGTTTTCGATAAGCACGCTGCTGACGCCACCATTAATGTTCAGACCGGCACCGCTCTGTTCTGCCGCATTGCCATAAATGACGCTGTGCGTGACAGTCAAGTCAGCACTTACATTGATGCCGCCCCCGTAAATGCCGCTGTTGGAAAAAACAGAGGTATAGCGAATGGTCGTTGGGCCAAAAATCCAGATACCGCTGCCATGCACCCCACTGGGGGCACGGTTATCACGAACAATCACCTCTTCGATCAAGGTGTTGCCGCCGCTGACAATGCCATAACGCCCACCATTGCGCACCGTTAAGCGACGCACCGTGAGGGAATTGGCAGCAGCCGCCATTTGCATGACCATCTCAGCGCCATCGCCATCGACAATGGTTGTCGCCGCGCCCGCACCTTCCAAAGTGATGCTGCGATTAAGGATCACGCTGCCCAAATAAGTTCCGGCAGCAATCTGGATGGTATCGCCAGCGTCTGCCTGGTCATGGGCATATTGAATGGTAGCGCAGGGAGCGGCAGCGCTGCTGCAATCGCCAGCGTCTGTGCCGTTGGCAGCGACATAGCGCGTGGCGGCTTGCGGCGCAGCCAACACCGCCTGCATTACGGATGACAACAGCAAAACACAAACGACTACGGATAATAAAACCAGTAACTTTCTAGACATGGAAAGCCCTCCGTAAAGGCAAGCCTCTTGCGTTTCAAGCAAATAATCGGGTTATTCTACGTAAGGTCTCGTCCCAGAAATTTGTATCAGGCCAGGATTTGTTTTGCCTGGGGAATGGGATGCTGCATTGTGTGCAGCATGACGTATTCAGACCCAATTTATTTTGCAAACAACAAGAGACTTGCCCGGTCATGCAGTTAATTGACGATAAAGCTGGCAAGAATCTGATCGGCCGCATCCAGGTCAGCCTGCGAGAACATTTGCACAAGGATGAGCGCCAGATAGCTGCCGTCGGCCGGTTGCGCTCCAAGAACGAGGATCATGCCCCCTTCCAGACCGCTGCCACAGCCATACCAAAAATCGTATTGACCGGTGTATACGCTGTCCTGGTACACAGAGCGCCCTTCGTAGGTACAATCGCCGCTGTAATCAAAGCCATCTAGCAGTTCGTCAACCGTCAATTCAAACTGGTTGGTAGCCCCTAAAAAGACACCGGGCGTGGTCCAACTGTTATACAACCCATTCAGATCAGGGGAGGCGGCCAAGGAGATGCCGATGGTTTCCCCATTTAGCACCCAAGGGCTGCCATCGACATCATTCCATTCGGCAGGCACGTTCATGCGCATGGCTCCGGAATCGTCGCTGATGGTGACATAGCCGGAATAAGCGCCACTGCTAGCGGTGTCCTCTGCCGGGGCTGCGCCGGCTTCGGCGGCAACATCCTGAGCAAAGGAGAAGGATTGCTGCAAGGCATCACCGTTAAGCTGCCCTGCCAGCACTTCTTGCGTGTCAAAGCGAAGCACTTCGATGGACAATACATCTTCGGGGCCGTGTGTACGCAAAATGTCACAGTAGTCGGCCATTGTGCCATCAACGGCTAAGACCAATCCTTCGATGCGCGTGATGATGTCGCCTGCCTGAACGCCTGCTTCGTCAGCCGGGGAACCAGATTTCACCGAAGAAACCCAAATGCCTGATAAGCCTTCGCCGTTGTTGACGGCACGGCCGTTTACACCAATCGACAGATAATCATTCCCCTGCCGCAACTGTTCAATAACCGGCAAAGCCTGAGCCTGCGTGATGGCGAAGTATTGATCAACACCGGCAGCGCCCGCATAATTCACCGCCACAATTCGGCCATCCGTCGTGACCAACGCACCCCCGGAATTGCCAGGGTTAATAGTGGCGTCATGCTGCACGACACCATCCACAGAAGCCCAATTCGTCTCGCCATTGGCATTGGCCTTGGCGATGATGCCGCGCGTCAGCGTATATTCCGGGTCGCCAAGAGGGAAGCCCGCCGCATACACATCCAGCCCCACATCGACGCTGCCGTCATACCAGGCCATGAAAGGATAGCCATCGCCATCAATGTCAATCACGGCCAGGTCGGCACATTCGGAGACGCCCAAAACGCGAGCGTTGCGCGGCTCGCTCTCGCCGCCAACCCACACCTTGATCAAGGCCGCGCCGGTGACAACGTGGTTGTTGGTGACGGCAATGCCGCTGGGATCAATGATGAAGCCAGAACCACGACCGGCCGCGTTGTAGATGGTGCCGACTTCGGGATCGCGAAAGGTTCCCTGCGCCTCGATTTGGATAACGGCCGTTTTCACATCCTCCAACCCCGCAACCGCACCCGTGGAAACGGCCGTTTCCCCCGTCGCTTCAGGGGCTGGCTCACTAACCGTCTCGGTCGCCGGTTCACTGGGCGGTTCCGCCTGCGCCGTGCCCCCACTGACTTTGAAATCCAAGGTGCGGTTCAGTTCATCATTGAGATACACATCCACCTTGTAATCGCCAGCCGGCCAGGGACCATCATTTTTCAGGTCAAAAGTGAGTGCGCTGCTGCCGCTTTCCAGTTCCACATCACTCAAATGGGTATTGGGGTCGGCACCTTCCGCGTTAACGGCCGTCCACGAAGCCTTCACCTTCGTCCCATCCGGCGCATTGCGCAGATCAACAATCAAGTAAAACGTATCTTGCGGGGCAAACGTCGTCGTCGTTTGCGTCCCGTCCGCATCTTGCGCCAACTGCGCGGCAGCAATATTGGCTGTGCTAAAATGCACCTCGCCCCCACTACACGCTGCCAACCAGACCACTAAACTCAACAATCCAACACGAACCCAAAACGTTATTTTCATCATATGACTCCTTTCGCTATCAATGTTATTAATCATCCAGACACCTTTATCGCAATCCCGTTGGTGGCAAAGCTGGCGACCCGGACTCGCCAGTCATGCGCTCTTGCAAATAATCCAACAGCTCCCCAGCCGAATGAATGCGCTGCACATCGCCCGTATCGGCAGACTGTACTTCGCCTTGCCAGGCCCACTGCCCATCCCCATCCGCCCACAGGCGAACGATAAATACTTTGCGCAACGGCCGTGTTGCCATCCTTGCCACCTTCCATTGAGGGACCTCCAGCGTTATCCGCCTTGCCGATTCCCATGCAGTTAACTTTGAGCGAGTATAAAAAGGTCATGTCGCAAAATTGTCTCTGGTCGTTGGAAGGGAGCGCGGGAATTGGTATCATTTTAATTTTGGTGAAGCATTGATGAAAGAAGGCATTACCCGTGCAGTAAATAAATTAGAAGAGTAATCACGCATGGGGACACCGCGGCATCGGGTTTTCTTTTTCCCTGCGCCGCTGCGTCTCCGCGCGAACAAATCCCAACATGAAAGCGACGCTTTTCGGTTCCCTCAATCTGGAAGATGACCAGCAACGGCCGTTTCCCCTTCCCCCCAGCGCCAACGGCCGTACCCTCCTCGCCTACCTGCTCCTGCACGCCGACCAGGCACACGGCCGTTCCCATCTCGCCACCCTCCTCGCCCCCGACGACAGCGAAGACAAAGCACGCCGCGCCTTGACCCAGGCATTGTGGCAGATACGCCGTGCCCTGCCCGATGGCGCCATCCTCACCATTGGCGATACAGTGCAGCTAGATGGCGCATCCGTTGTGCGCGACGTCGCCGCCTTCGACGACCTCATGAACACCGCCCTCACCACCGAAACCGTGACTCCGGCACAGGCAGCGCGGCTGGCCGCAGGCGCAGCGCTTTACCGCGCCGACCTGCTCAACGATATTTATGATGATTGGGTATACCTGCCCCGCGAACAGCGCCGCGAACGGTATTTGCGAGCCTTGGAACTGCTGGCCGCCTGGGAAAAACAAAACGGCCGTTTCTCCGCCGCCCTCGACTACATTCTCAAACTAACCCAAACCGACCCCCTGCGTGAAAGCGCCCAGCGCGAAGCACTGCGCCTCTACGCCGCCCTCGACCGCCCCCAGGCCGCCCGCCAACATTACGAACAATTCCGGCGCTACCTGCACGCGGAAATGGGACTGCCCCCCGACCCGCAAACCAGCCAACTAGCCGCCGCTATCGCCAATGCCGAACAAGAGGAAACGGCCGTTTACCTGCCCACCACCGCCACCACAACCGCGTACGCCCTCAGCGACGCCGCCCGCATGCCCATCATCGGCCGCGAAGTAGAACGCGGGCAATTGGTGGCACAGCTCAATCGGCTCAACCAGGGACACGGCGGGCTTGTCTTTCTCAGCGGCGTGCCCGGCGTGGGCAAAAGCCGCCTGCTGCAAGAGTTAGCCCGCGATGCCGAATGGCGCGGATTGGCCGTTGCCTGGGGAAACGGCCGTGAACTAGACGCCATGCCCCCCTACACCCTCTTCCGCGAAGCCCTCGGCAGCCTGCTCACACCGCTGCGCTGGCAGCAGTTACGCGCCCTGCTCGACAACTATTGGCTCAACCTCGCCCAACCACTCCTCGCCAACACCGATCCATCAGCCCCCCATTCACAAACACCGCTTCACGATTCACGGCATGCAGACCACGACCATCTCGAAGCGCTCAGCCGCTTGCTCCTCGCGCTCGGCCAACTGCGCCCCCTGCTGCTCATTTTGGATGATGTGCAGTGGGCAGACACAGCCAGCCTGGAAGCATTGATTTACCTTTCGCACCGATTACGGCAGCAGCCGTTGCTGGTTGTGCTCGCCTTTCGCAGCGCCGAAGCCAGAGCAACCCCCGCCATCTGGCAAAATCTGGACGCCCTCGATGCAACCGGGCTGCGCCTGCGGCTGCAATTGTCACCGCTAACCGCCGAAGACACGGCCGAATTTATCAACCAGGGACTTGGGCTGCGGCAAGACGCGCCCATCTTCTCGCAGCGCCTCTATGCCGAAACAGAAGGCGTCCCCCTGCTGCTGCTCGAAAGCCTGCGGCTGCTGCACGACGAAGGGCTGCTTTACCGCAATGAGCGCGGCGAATGGCACACCCCATACGACACAAACACGGCCGATTATGCCGAACTGCCCCTCTCATCAGGCTCCCCCTCCACCACCCTGCTCCTGGAGCGCCGCCTGCGCCAACTGCCCCCGGCCGCACAACAAACCTTGCAGCTGGCAGCCGTCCTGGGACGTGACGTGCAGTTTGCCTGGCTGATCGCCGCTGCCCGATTGGTGGCCTCTGATTCCCTGCCACAAACCGAGATTTTGGCCGCACTCAGCCTGCTCGTACAGCGGCAATTTCTGCAAGAGACGCCGCAGTCATACCGTTTCAGCCATGACAAAGTGCGCGAGAGTGTCTATGCGCAAATTCCACCGGCAAAGCGCCGCGCCTATCATTGCGCCATCGCCGCCGTTATCCGCGCAGAAACGGCACAGCAAAGCACGGCCGAACACATCTCCCAAATTGCGTACCATTACCGCCAGGGCGAGCAGTGGGCGGACGCGCTGCACTACACGCTCCAGGCCGCCGGGCAGGCGCACCGTCTTCATGCGCTGACGGCGGCGCTAGATGGCTATGCCGCCGCCCGGCAAATTTTGGAGCAGCAGCATCCTTTACCTATATATGAAGCGGATCAGATGCGCTACCGCATTCTTGTTGCGCGGCAACCGCTGCTTTTCCTGACCGGGCAAGCCGCGCAGCAAGCCGTAGAGTTGGCCGCTTTGCGCCAATTGGCGCACCGTTTGCCTGATCCGGCTCAGCAAGCAGATATTTTGCTAAAAGAGGCGGATTTTATGGCGAAAGTGCGTGCCGAACAGGCAACGGCCGTTACCCTCGCCCAGCAAGCCCTCACCCTGGCCGAACAACACAACCTCCCCCGCCGCGCCGCCGAAGCATGGAGCGTCATCGGCGAAGCGCGGCACGTACAAGGCGCTTACCAGGAGAGCGCCGCCGCTTTGCAGCAAGCCGTGACAATTTGGGAAACGCTTGGCGATTCTCCCCAGGCGCTGCTGGGCGCGTATTTACAGCTGCTTTACAGCGAACGGATGAACGGCCGTTGGGCAGAAGGCAAAGCCTTAGCCCAGAAATTAATCACCCTGGCCCAGGCCGCCGACGACCAGATGACCCAGGGCAATACCCATGTGGCGTTAGCCAGTTTTTACATCGACCAGGGTGATTATCAGGCGGCGGAACGCGCATATAACGCCGCGCTCGCCATCTTTCGCCGCATTGGTGCGCGGCTGCACGAGGCGCGTGCGCTGGCAAATTTAGGCTACACGCATTGGGCGCTGCGCCATTACGGGCAGGCGATTGAGATGAAAGAAGCGGCGCTGCTCATTTTCCGCGAACTGGATAACCAGAAAAGCATCCTGCTTTCTTACTTAAATCTCGCCGCCTTGTACTATGACGTGGGGCAAATGGCGCAAGGGGCGGCGTATACGGCGCAAGGATTGGCCTTGGCGCAACAGTTGGCGCTGCCAAATTATTCGCTGGCGCTGTCTCTTGGGCGGGCACAGGCGCTCATCAGCCAGGGGATGCTGGCCGAAGGGGCGGCTATTTTGGACGAGATAGCGCCTTTGGCAGAGGTGGAAGAAGAGCTGCACACGCGGGCTGGATATTGGGCGGCGCGGGGAATGTGGTTGGGGGAAAACGGCCGTTTCGCGCAAGCCGCCGCCGCTTTTGTCCAGGCCGCCGATCTGTTTACGCAGGAAGGGTACACCGATTTTGTGACCGCCATGCGCTCGTTCCAGGCATTTGCCCTGTGGCACATGGGCGAGCACGAACAGGCGCTGGCTCTTTCTACCCAGGCCATGGACACGCTGGAACAAACCCCCGGCGGTGAATTCATCGCCGAAATCTATTGGCATCACGCACAAATCCATTCGCACCTTTCTCCTGCCACGCACACCCTACAAAAAGGGTATACGCTGCTGGCGCAGCAGGCAGATTCTTTGCCGGATCCGACCTGGCAAGAGGCGTTTTGGGCACGGCCGATTCACCGCGCAATGCGCACAGCCTGGCAAGCGACGCATTCGCAATGCGTGCGCGTGTGGCTGCCAAGAATGGAGACGCCTGTTGCCGGGCGAACGGCCGTTTCGCAGCGCATTGCAGTTGAATGGACACCCATCCACCCGGACGACGCGCAAATTTCGGACAAGGTCGCCCGGCGGCGACAGCAAATCATGCGGCTGCTGGCCGAAGCAGAGAAGCAAGGCGCACGCCCAACTATCGCCGATCTGGCAGCCGCCCTCGGCAGCAGCCAGCCCACCATCAAGCGTGATCTGGCAGCTTTGCGCCAGACAGGCGATTTGACATAAATGGCAGGGTAAGATGACACGACAAAACCGGGTTACGCCTTTTGGCGAGATTGTCGCGCTGCCTCTGCGCGGGCAATTCATGGGCAATCGAGGCATTTTGCATGATGCGCGAGGGGAAATTATACGGCCGTATCAAAGCAAGGCGTGGATTATCTGCGTGCTGGCATTCAAAGGGAGACGCCTGCCTCTGATGCAGCCGGGCCATTACACCCAACTTTTCTTCTTCGATGAAGCTGTGGCTTTGGCAGCTGGGCATCGCCCTTGTTTTGAGTGCCAGCGTGCGCGTGCGCAAGCCTTTCGTGAGGCATGGCTGGCGGGAAATCGCATCGCCGCCAACAGCGGCAAAACGCCAATAAGCCAGATTGATGCGCTGCTGCACGCGGAGCGGCTGACAAATGACGCGGCCTTGCGCGATAAACGGAAACGAACGTATACGGCCGTTCTCGACAACCTGCCCAATGGCACTTTTGTGGCCGCCGCAGCAACGGCTTATCTCGTTTGGGAGGATGCGCTGCTGCCCTGGTCGCCAGGTGGATATGGGGCGGCACAGAAACGGCCGTTTGCCCAGCCCATGACCATCCTGACGCCGCCTTCGACGGTACGCGCCTTGGCCGCAGGATATGTGCCTGTGGTAAACCTGAATCGGGTAGAGACGCGCTACGATGATTGATAAACAGCCAGGCGCTCCTGATAACGGCTGGCGGGCATCCGCTCATAAAGCTGCTGGTAGAGACGCATGGCCTCTTGCCGGTAGGCGACGGCCGCCGTTGGCTGGTGCTCCTTTTGGATTTGCCAAAGGGCATCCAGCAGCTGTGCTTTTCGCTCACGGGCTTCGTGATTCTCTTCGGTGGCGGCGGCCAGCAGTTGGGTTAATTGCGTAACGGCCGTTGCCGGGTCCGTCTCAGCCAAACAGCGTGCCGCCATAAATCTGGCAAAAAAGATGAATTTATCTTGCTTAATTTGCTCGGCCAGAGCCAACAGTTTCTCGCTGGCAGCGGCAGCTTCAGCCGTGCGGCCTTCGCGCCAAAAAGTCTCCATTCTCGATTCTGAAAAATGCACACGCCAATAGGGAACGTCCAACTCGTCGGTCATAGCCAGGGCTAATTGGTGATAATGATGGGCGGCGGCGTAGTTGCCTTGCAAGGCATAGGTGCTCGCAATATTGTTTTGGGCACTAGACATAATCAGCGGCGCACCCAGTTCAGTTGCCACAGCCAGCGCTTGTTCATAATAAGCCAACGCGGCGGTCAAATCGCCCTGATCTTTGTAAACCACACCGATATTGTTGAGGGAGTTAGCCAGCCCCTGCCGATGGTTTATCGCTTCTTGCAAACGCCTGGCTTCGAGATTGGCGGCCAGTGAACCGGCTAAATCGCCATCTTGCCAACGGATAACGGCCGTACTGTTCAAGAGACGCGCCAACTCGCGTTGATCGCCGACAGCTTGCAGAGCGGCACAAGCTTGCTCGTGGCAGGCCAACGCGGCGGCAACCCGGCCGTGCATGTGCTCTGCCACGCCGATATTGCCGAGAATGATCCCCAATTGGCGCTGGTCGCCCAATTCCTCGGCCAACTGTTTGGCTTGAAGGCTAACCGCCAGGGAGCGCACCTTGTCGCGTCGCCGCCACAACACTTGCCCCAAGTAAGTGCGCAGCACGCACGCCATGTGCCGGTCGCCAATGGCGTTATTTTCCGCAATGCCGCTTTCGAGTAAATCAATTGCCGCCTGATAACGCCCCATGTTGTACAAGACTTCTGCTTTGCGGCGCTGAATATGCAGCGCTTGAACAGGCGAGATTGGCGCTGCCAGCAGTTTGTCGTAGAGGGTAACGGCCGTTTCATTGGCATACTGGTCGGCAGCATAATCAGCCGCTTTTTCCAGGTAAAGCAGCGTTTCCGTCTCGGCGCCGGCCTGCTCGTAATGGTACGCGAGATGGCCGTAATACGGAGCCAGGTCATCCTGGTAAATGTGCTGGTAAGCCTGTGCCGCCAAATGATGGCTTTCACGCAAACGGGCGTGCAGCTGCATCTCATAGGCAGCCTGGCGCATCAAGGCATGTTTGAAAATATACTCAATTTCGGAAATGGCCGTCCAGATGGCCGCCTGGGCGGCCGCCTTCAACCAGCGCGGCAAACGCGTCTCTGCCAACAGCATCTGCTGCAAAATATGGGCATCAAACTGAAAGCCGAGGACTGCCGCCGTCTGCACAACTTCTTTGACGGGCAGCGGCAGCCGATCCAGGCGGGCGATGAGCACACCGGATATGGAGGTGGGAATGTCGGCCAGGGTGTCGCCTGTTAAGTCGTATAAGATGGGGGAAACGGCCGTTTCCCCAACCGTCAATTGCCCCCGTTCCTTGAGGCCCAAACATAGCTGCTCAACAAAAAAGGGATTGCCTTCCGTTTTTTCAGTCAGGAAATCCACCACCTGGTCGGTCACGGCACCACCAACCACCTTCTCGGCCAGGCCATGTATCCCTGCCCGATTCAGATCATGCAAATCCAGCGTCGCGATAGGCTGACCGATGACCAACTCCGGTTTGACCTGCCTATCCCCATCCAGATAACGGCTGGTTCCGACAACAGCCAGCGGGAATGAGTCCACATTGTGCGTGAGCGTTTGCAGCAGTCGCCGCGAATCCTCATCCAACCATTGCAAATCATCCATGAAAAGAATGACGGGTTGCAGCAGGCTCAAGCCCTTCACAAAAGCCTTAAAGGTGCGCAGCATATTCTCGAAACGCAGGCGGGAGTCAAGTTGTGTCCACAACGCGCCCGGCTCCGGCAAATTGAGCATTCCCGCCAAAATGGATTGACTGCGCCGTAATTCGTCGCCGATCGCTTCCTGGCGCGGATCAGGGGCAGCCGCCAACTGCGTCAGGAATTGATCAAATTTGGCGGCAAACGCGTGCTGGTTGGCGGTTGGAGCAGCCGCCGACGATTGGTTAAAGAAATTAGCCAGGCACTCTTTGAACGGGTTGAGCGATTGGCGCAAAAGTTCATCACAAGGGCAAAAGAGCCATTGCGCCTGGGCCGCCGTTTGCTGTTGCAGCTCATAAAGCAAGCGTGTCTTGCCAATGCCTGGTTCGCCATAAACAACCAACAAACCGGCAAAGTGGGCGCTGTGTAACGGCCGTAAAAATTGCTGCAATTGCGCCAGTTCTTGCTGACGCCCAACCAACTCGCCTTGATAGATGAAGGCAGAAGCCGATTGGCGTCGGTTTAGCAAGGCGTAAGCTGGTTGTGGCCCGTCAAATCCTTTTAGCTGCCAGTCGCCAATTTTAGCGACATGAAAAGCGGCATTTCCCTCAATTTGGGCCGCTTCGTCGAGGCAAATCTCATCCCATTCGGTTTTGACCATCAGGCGAGCGGCGAGCGAGACGCCACGGCCGTAACAAGAATGTTCACTTTGCCAGGTGCCGCCAACACGCCCGGCGTACATTCGATGGTAGGTGACACCGGCGCGAAAATGGGGCGCACTGGCGTCGTTTGTGCTCATTGTCGCCTGCTGCTGGTCAAGCGCCTGGCGTAAATCGAGCAGGCAGTCCAACGCCCGCACAATATTGTTTTCGTAACTGACCGGCGTCCCCCAAAACAGGAGTATGTTGCAGCCTTTGTCGCCAAAATCGAGCCGGGACAAGGTGCCCCCGTACTGCTGCACCAAGGGAAAGACCAGATTCATCAACTGTTCCAGGCGGGCGGGCGTCGGTATCCCCGTCACGCCGAGAAAGGCGGTGACAACCGGACGAAACTCGCCCTGTGCTGGCAGGTAAAGGAGTTCGGGAGCAAAGAAGGGCAGCAGCTGTTCGGGCGCTGTCTCTTGCACTGTCACAGGTTGAATGGGTGGCAGCGGGGCGGTGATGCCTAACACGCGCTGGTGTGCCGCCGGAGCGGGTTCGGTGGTGACGACAGCCGCTAACTGCGCGGCGGCATTGGGGCTGAGGATTAAGTCGCCTTGCCCGGCTTGTTGTTCGGCGAGAACGCAGGCGGTAACGGCCGTTCCGCGAAAGTAGTAGGCGTGTAACGGCCGTTCCCCATCACCTTTGAGAATGCCCCACTGCACCGCGCCATTCGCCAGCCCAATTTTGACAGCAAAGGAGAAGTCGCCCAGCATGGTGTGGCGAATGGGCTGCTGCTGAAACTGCTGCTGGATGGTTTGGGCGGCGACCAATGCCTGCTGATAAACAGCGGCCTCATCTGCGGTGATGGGAAACAAGGCGGTAAACGAGTCACCGGCAAAACCGGTGACAATGCCACCACAGCCAAAAACGGCGGCCAACATGGGATCGAAAACGGCCGTCATGGTGTCGGCCAGCAGTTCTGCGCCCTGTTTGCCGTGCGGCACCAATTGTTCAGAGAGGGTGGTAAACCCGGCAATGTCAATGAAGAGACTGACAGCGGTAAATTGGCCGGAAAAACGGCCGTTTTGAAACTGTTGCAAAATGAAGGGAGGAATTAAATTATTCACTAGCGCTTTCTGTTAACATCGGCTTTGCTGCCGCCGAGTTTTGCCGCCTATTGTAACAAAAAGCGCTAGAGAGGGAGGTTATACAACTCAATTGAGAGGCCATTTTCCCTTCTCAACGAGCTGCCTTCTTTGTTGCTTTGCGCTGCGTTTTGCGCCTTTGGCACAGCATCACGCCGGATCATCATTTGCTACCGTGATCACAACATTCCCTTTTTTATGCCCTTCGTCTACATATCTGTGCGCCTCGGCAATTTGCTCCAGCGGATAGCATCTGTCAATAACTGCTGTAAAATGCCCCGCTTCCATTAATTCATTGAGCAGCTCAAGGTATTCTGGGCGAGATTTAGGCGACCCATCATCCACAGAAACGTATTTGCCGTTCGCCGTCAGCACATCCTTGCACTGCGCTTTTAGCTTTGAGCTTTTACTTTTGCCGACAGCATCAAAGATAAAATCATACCGTTCACCTTTGCTCACCAAATCCTCTTTTGTGTAATCAATGACGGCGTTGGCTCCCAAAGATTTCACCCATTCTAAATTGGCGGTACTGCACACACCGGTCACTTCTGCGCCAAAGTGCCTGGCAAGCTGAACGGCCGTTGTTCCTATCGACCCGGAAGCGCCATAAATCAGCACTTTTTGGCCCTTTTGAATATTTCCCTTTTTGATGAAATGCCCGGCGAGAAGACCGCCATACGTCACAGCAGCAGCTTCCTGGTAGCTTACACGAGCCGGTTTTTTTACCAGGCACGCTGTTTCTGACAGGCATTTATACTCGGCATAGGTTCCAAAGCCGAAAGCCGTCATCCCATAAACCGAGTCTCCCGGCTTAAATTGTTTGACATCTTTACCGACCGATTCAACTTCTCCGGCCAACACCATCCCTAAAATGGGATTTCGCGGTTTTCCAAAACCAAGCGCCAGACCCATCATGAATCCCATCGGACGCCAGACAGGAATCTTAAAACCACGCACAATGCAGTCACTGGCCGTGACTGCGGTTGCAAATATCTTGACGCAGATTTCATTTTTCTTTGGCTCCGGTTTCGGCACATCCCTAAGCTGAAGAAATTCTGGAGGCCCATATTTTGTGCATACAATTGCTTTCATTTCGCTCTCTCTTAACACAACAAACGGTGTCATCGTCAGGTTTGATCATATCGTGATGACAATATTCCCCTTTTTGTGCCCTTTGTCCACCTATTTATGCGCCTCGGCAATTTGTGCGAATGGGTAGTTCCTGTCAATAATCGGTTTGAGCTGCCCGGCTTCAACTAATTGCGGGAAACGCGGAAGAAGCAATCTATTCAGGTAGACTTGTCAGGTTTTTCCAGAAAAACTAAATAGTTATTTGCAGGAAAGGTTTGCCGCGCGTTATCCGTCTTTGCAATGGAAACGGCCGTTCCCGGCCAAAAAATCAAAGGTTTAGCGAGGTAAATATGCATCAAAAAAGACACGTATCGGTTTTCTTGCCGCTGTTGTTCATCACAATAGCGGTTCTGGCGGCCACGGCACTGCTGCCCGGTTCGATCAAATCGGCCACCGCCAGCGCACCCGAAGCCCCCACCGAAGTCTTCATCAGCGATGAAGTTAGCGGCATGATCTTGAGCAATGCACGCATCTTTTGGCACACCAACTGCGGCGGCGAATTTAACCCGGCACGCAGCCGCGCACGCAGCCGCGCCACAGCCGGCAGCACCACCCGCAATCATTACTATCCACTCCTTTGCCAGGAAGATCGGATTGCCTCTGTCAACATCGCCGCAGACAGCAACTACATTTACTGGCTCACCGGAAACGGCCGTGTCGTGCGTCTGCACCAGTCAGCAACCAGCGAGATTCCCAGCGAAGTCAGCCAGATGGAAACAAGCATCGTGCCCGATTACACCGACTACATCGCCGTCAGCAGCAACTTCGTTTACTGGAGCGAAGGCACAAAGATTTTCCGCGCACCCAAAGCAGGCGGCGCACGCGAAACCGTCTTTGCCGCATTGGGCGTCACCGTAACCGACCTGCGCACCGTCAATGATGACACACTGCTGTTTCTCGTCAGCGGCAGTGGCAACCACAACTTGCTGAAGGCAACCAACAGCAGCCTTGGCTGGGGAACCTCACTCGTTGGGGGCAATGTCAGCGCCTTTATCTTTAACAGCAGCCGTATTTATTATGCGCAGTACAGCAGCAGTTGGGGCGTCGGCGCCATGCGCGTCGCCTCGAAACGGCTCACTGATTTAGGCGATTACCAGGAACATGTCAATATTGACGGCACAGGCAATCCCTACGTCGGCATGTTGGCGCTGGACAATGTGAATCTGTACTGGATTGAAACGCGCGGCCCGCTTGGCCCCTTAATGCGCTGGCCTTTGGCGGGCGGAACGGCCGTTCAGATTCAAGCCAATGTCAGCCTGCCTTATGCGCGGTACAACCTGCTCAGTGATGGCGATTACGTCTATTGGGGACAGGGCGATGCCATCAACCGCATCGCCACCGACAGCGCCGCCATCACCCTTGACCTGGCAGCCGACGGCCTGGAAATCATCCAGACCATTCAAAATCCAAGCAATGATGTGACGCTGGTGCGTGGCAAAAAGACGTATGTGCGGCTGTACGGCCGTATCAACAGCAGCAGTCTGGGCCTCACCAGCATTAACCCATGGCCGCCAGCGCAGTTGGTCGGCACCGTCAGTGGCACACCGCTGCCCGGCTCGCCACTGCTGCCGCTGCCCGGTCATCCCCCCATCCTCGACCGCGCGGTCAATCGTGACAATCAAGGCGAAGGCTTTTGGTTTGAACTGCCGCCCGAATGGACAGAAGAAGCGACCATCACCCTGCGCGGCGAGATTAATCCGCGCCATGTGGCTCGCGAAACGACCTACAGCAACAACACAACAACCCATGTCACCAATTTCGTAGACAAAGCTCCCATTTGCGTCAAAGTGGTACCGGTGCGCTTCACGTCTGGCACAATTGGCGCCTACAACCCATCACGCCAGCCTCTCTTCGACCGCGCCGAAGTATTGCTGCCCACCGCCGACCTCTATCAATATTGGCCGGGGGGCAACCCGATGGAAGAGTACGAATTCCCGTTTAGCTCTGGCCCTTACGAAGCGACGTCGGGAGATGATGACACCTGGAAGATTTTGTTCAAGCTGAATGTGCAAGATGCGTTTAGTGATGATCCGGCCAGTTGCAGCAGTGAAAACGGCCGTGTCCATTACGTCGCCATCATTCCCGGCAACCACGCCAACCGCGCCGTCAACGGCAAGGCATTGGGCAACTCGCTCGTCTTTTTCGCCAACCTGGGCAATCAGGGCGACCTGCGCAACAGCGCCATTGGCGGCGTCACCCTGGCCCATGAATTGGGACACAATTATGGGCGCGGGCACATCAACTGCCCCGTTGGCGACCCGGCCGGCGTGGATGGCAGCTATCCGTACCCCGTTTGCCAGCTTGACTTTGCCGGGCCAAATGCGCATATGGGCTTTGATCCCATCAGCCGCCTCATTATCCCGGCTACCGAGGCAGGCGACCTGCTCTCCTATGCGCACCGTGCCAGCCCGGCGCTGCCCCGCTGGACTTCTGACTACACCTTTGAAGGGATCATGAACTCGATGAACAATCGCCCTGGCGCATTGGCGGCAGCGGGGGGCAGCAGCCGCTTCCTCACCGCCGCCTATGACGCGGGCAGCGACACGGCCGAATTCGCCTATGCTTACGAGTTGGGTGGCAGCGCCCTGGCAAAAGTGCAAGATTGGCTGGTGACATATCCCCTCGCCACCGATCACGAATTCTGGGTTTATGATGCTGGCGACACGCTCATTGATCAGCTTCCCGCCGTTGTGCTGGAAGGAGTTGATGAAGGCTCAGAAAGTTACGTCTTTATGGCGCTGCTGCCACTGGATACCGCTGCCGCGCGTGTCGAATTGGTGAACATCAGCGGGACGCCACAATCCTTGATTAGTATGGGCAGCGGTACGGCCGTTCCCACCGTCAGCATCACCGCCCCCAGCGGCGGCAGCACCGTGGGCAGCACATTGACCGTCACCTGGGACAGCGATGACGCTGATGGCGACGCGCTGCGCCACACCGTGCGCTACAGCAATGACAACGGCGCAACCTGGCAAGTCCTCGTCGCCGAAACGCCATTCTCTACCTTTACTATCAGCAGCGATGGGCTGCCGGGCAGCAGCGGGCAGTCGCGCATCCAGGTGATTGCCAGCGATGGCTTGCACAGCGCCACGGCTACTTCGGATGCCTTTACGCTGACGCCGAAAGCGCCAGCGGGCGCGATTTTCTTTGACACGTTGAGCGAGACGGGGGTGTATGAAACGGCCGTTGCCCAGCAAGGCGAATCGGTCATCGCCCGCGCTGTCGCTTACGATGATGAAGATGGCCCCCTCAGCGGCGCGGCGCTGCAATGGGCGGTAACAGGCCCTGTCAGCCGCAGCGGTTCCGGCGAAGAGATCATGTTGATCAATCTGCCGCCCGGCACATACGACGTGATGCTGACGATGACGGACAGCGATGCCAACGAGACAAGCACGCACGGCACGCTTACCGTCGCCCCCAAATATGTGCCTAATACGGCCGTGCCCATGCTGGATGGTGTTTGTGATGATGCCGCATATGCAGCGGATGATCATCCGCTGCGCCTGCAATACGATGACGGCAAAGCGGCTTACGTAAGCATGATTCACGCCGATAACGCCTTGTACGCCTGCTTCAGCGGAATGCCGGTGGGCAGCGAAACGCCCGGCGAATGGGTTGGCTTGCGCGTGGATGTCAATGACAGCGGCGGCTCAACCCCACAAGCGGACGATCTCGGCTTCTTCATTGGCGCGGACGGCATTCCGTTTACGGCACATGGCGATGGCCTCAGCGACTTTGTCATTGACGATGTGCCGCAAGGGCTGAGCGGGCGCATTGTGCGCGTCGCGGGCGAGGAAAGCTGGAGCGCGGAACTGCGCATCGAGGAAGCTCGCCTGGGCGGTTGGGAGCATCAAACGGCGATGAAGGTGAGCCATTACTGGCGAGATTTCAGCGGCGACGACACGGTCTGGCCGCTGGAATCGGTCTGGAATAACCCGTCTACCTGGGGCGCCGTGGTGCTTGGCGAACAGCCAGAGCCGGTGACTGGGTTCCAATTGTTCTTGCCGGTGGTGATACGGCCGTAACCGTTGGCAGCGGTGAGCGGTGAGCGGTAAGCGGTGGCTGGCAATGGCTTCCACCGCTTACCGACACCGCTCGCCAGTCTCACGCCATCAAATCAGGCAATTTGCTGGAAACATACCGCCCCAATTTGGGCAGATTTACCTGTAGGCAAAATAAGCACAACATCTATAATACCTATCCTGATATTTGCAGTGGGAAGCAGCGCAAATGACAGGAATAACAATCACGCAGAAAAAAACAACAGCCTGGAGACATCCCTTAAGAGGGCATCATCCCGTTTTTAGAAAATGGGGTCAGGCGATCCACAGAGCAAGGTAAAGGACTTTTCGTTTTAACGGCGAAAAGTCTTTTTTTTTGCCTGTTTCCGGCAAATGCAAGGGTCACATTTTTTGTAGAGGAGCGTTTTAAGGAGAAAAAGATGTCAAAAGCAGTCAAGAAAGAGCAAGTGTTTGGATATATGCCCGCCGACACGCCGCCCATTGGATCGATGATCGGCCTTGGGTTTCAGCAAGTGCTGACGATGTTCCCGGCAACGGTGTTGGTGGCGATTTTAACCAAGTTTGATGTGGGTGTGACGCTGTTGGCCGGTGGGCTGGGGACGATTATCGCCCTGCTCGTATCACGGCGGCGCATTCCGATGTATTACGGTTCCAGTTTTAGCTATATCACGGTGGTGATCACGGTGATGAGCCAGTTTGTACCGGATTGTTTTAATGACCCAACGGTGGTGTACTGCGCGGAGGGCGTGCGGTTGGTGCAGGTGGGGATTATAGGAACGGCCGTTTTCGAAATCCTCATTGGGCTGCTAATCATGCGCGTGGGCAAAGCCGCGCTGGACAAAGTGCTGCCGCCCGTCATCACCGGCAGCGTCGCCATCGTCATCGGCATCGCCCTGGCCGGGTCAGCCCTGAACATGGCTGGCGCACATTGGGGCATCGCCTTCATCACCCTCATTGCCACCATCATCTTTTCCGTCTACCTGCAAGGGCGCGGCTTATTGGGAATGCTGCCCATTTTGTTGGGCGCAGTTGTCGGCTACCTGGTTGCCATTCTCTTTGGGCTGGTTGATTTCGCGGCCATTGGTGCCGCACCCTGGCTGCGTATGCCCGCCATCACCATGCCTGCGTTTGGCGACAGCCGCGCCTGGGGTGCCGTCGTCAGCATTGCGCTCATCGCCATTGCCACCATCCCGGAAAGCACAGCCCATCTTTACCAGATGAGCCTGTACATTGACCAACTGGCGCAAGAGCTAAAGCGTAAACCGCTGGGAATCAAAAATCTAATTGGCCTGAACCTGGTTGCCGATGGCTGCGACGACCTGATCGTGGGCATGTTGGGCGGCTGTGCCGGAACCAACTACGGCGAAAACAACAGCCTGATGGCTATCACGCGCAATTATTCGGTGCCTGTATTGATGGTAGCTGGCGGCATCGCCATTTTGCTGGGGTTTGTGGGCAAGCTGGCCGCCCTGGTAAACACGCTGCCGGTAGCGGTTACCGGCGGGCTGTCCATTTACCTGTTTGGCGTGATTGGCATGCAAGGCGTGGCTCTGATTCAGTCAGAAAAGGTGAACCTGTTTGAGCCACGCCAGTTGGCGGTCGGAGCCATCATCCTCATCACGGGCATTGGCGGCAATTTGGGGCTGGCAGATGGCGTTTATCCCTTCAACATACCGCTCATTTTCCCCAATGGCATTCCGGCCATTGTTTTTGCCGCGCTGCTGGGGATTGTGCTTAATTTGCTTTTCTTGCTGCTGCCACCGTCTCGTTTTGGTGTGCAGGAACGCGCAAATATCAATCAGTAACGCGCAAATTGGATGTCGGGCGTTGACCGACACCCAAACAAAAACAAAAAAGCTGGCGGTTTTCGAGCCGCCAGCTTTTTGTTACTCAGTTTGGGCCATTTTGGTTGTTAGTTGCTCCGTGAGGCGTCGAACGTCAATATCAGCAAATCGTCGGTGACGGTGACGCCCGTCACGCTGATTTGGCGGTTGCGTTGTTCGAGGCGGTTGCCAATGCGCTGCTCCAGGTTGTTGTTGAACTGCTCAATGCGTGTATCGGACACATCGACGCCGTCGATGCTCAGCTCAACGACTTCCACGACGAGCAGTCCATCTTGCACGGAGGGGACAATAACCATACGGCCGTTTACATCACCACCCCCATCGCGTCGTTCATGGACACCCGTCACCTCAATTTGCCCATCCAGCAAATCCACTTCGGGGTCACGCAGCAGCGGATTGGCGCTGGCCGCCAGAGCGCCCTCTACCAGTTGGGCAATATCATCCTCGTTCAATTCCACCGTCACGTTAAAAACATCACTGCCCCGTTCACGCGCAATTTGCACACGACCGGCACCACAAGCGGTTAACAATAAACTACCTAAAACAAATACCATCCATAACTTACGCATGTTCATCTCCTTGCGAGTGCTAATCTCTTAGAAAAGAATTCATCATTAACACGCATTTTGCTCCCTATTTGTTAACTCCATATTCCACAAATGTAAACCCTTTGCAAAAAATTGCGCAACCGCCGATTGCCCAAATGGAGGAAGCCTAAAACGCAAGTATCTATTCAGGTAGACCAGTCAGGTTTCTCATAGAGGAAAACCTGACTGGTCTTTCCAGAAAAGCTGAATAGTTACAAACGCAAAATATGACGCAATCTGTCATGATTTTGGCCTACAATGTGCGTATCTTGTTCACAAAGGAAGCAGATCATGAGCAAAATTGATTTCAAAAAAGAGCTAAAACATCTCTATAACCCACCCGCCAAAGCGTTCACCGTTGTTACTGTGCCAGCGATGCAATTCCTGATGGTAGATGGACACGGCGATCCGAATGTTGCGCAAGAATACGCCGATGCGCTGGAAACGCTTTACGCCGTTGCTTACAAAATCAAGTTTGCCAGCAAAAATGAGCTGGATAAAGATTACAGCGTGCCGCCGCTAGAGGGGTTGTGGTGGGCCGCCGACATGGATACTTTCACCACCAGCCGCGACAAAAGCCAGTGGGATTGGACGATGATGATTATGCAGCCAGATTGGATTACGCGGGATATGTTTGAGGCAGCGTGCAGGCTTGCCAGCAAACAAAAGGAGTTGGCTGCTTTGCCGAAACTTCGCCTGGAAACATATGACGAAGGGCTTGCCGTACAAATTATGCACATTGGGTCTTATGAGGATGAGACGGGCACGCTGCACAAGCTGCATCATGAATATATGCCGGCGAATGGTTTTACCTTTGGCGGCAAGCACCATGAAATCTATCTCAGTGATCCGCGCCGTGTTGCCCCGGAAAAATTAAAAACGGTGCTGCGCCAACCCATTGCTCGTTAGGCACAGCACCGGAAAAACGGCCGTTTCTCGACAAAGATATTAGTCAGCACTGGCGCTAAGGGTACGGCCGTTATCCCAATAGCCGCCTGTATCAGAATCTAACCAGGCAAATGAGCCACCCGATTTTTGCGGATCATCATAATAAATCTTGATTTCGGCCGTGTCGCGCAAGAAATTGATATTGCTCACCTCAAAACGCTTGATGGGCAATCCGGTGCGCTCACGCAAATCCGCCAACAGCAAATCGTAATGATCCGGCTTAATCAAATCAATGCGTTCATAAACAAGCCGCTGCGACAATTCGTAATGAAATCCCCAGCCGCGTTCCAGGACATACAAGATGGCGACGATGGCCGCATCGACCAATCCCAATGACAGCCAGGCGTCGTCCGTGATTAAAACGGAGTTCAACACGGGCAAGGCAATGATGACAAAAAGATAGGTCATCTCGCGCGTGGGCATCGGGTTGGTGCGGTAGCGCAGCAGCGAGAAGAGGCCAAACAAGCTAAAGCCAACGCCCACACTTAGTTCGACACTGGTAAGCACGCTCATCACAAAGTAAATGGCTGTGTTAAAGGCGATAAACGTGAAAACGTAGTTTTTGTTTTGCTTTACCGGATAGTAAATGTAACGAACGATAAAAACGGCAACCAATAAATTGACAATGAAGCCGACGAATAAATTAGTGAATGCGGTCATGAGATGCTCCTTGCATTAATTTTTGCACCAGAAGGTAGTTCTGTTTGAAGTTGTTTTGTTTGAGATGCGGATAAAGGGCGCTTGCTCCCAGGCAATATTTGCTGAAGGAGGTTTGCCGCACGCCCGATGCTCGCATTTGCTGGATGAAATCAGAACGGGTGGAATACCCTTCTTGCTTCACTTCGGCGATGGCGAGGCCGGGCAAAGCAACTTGCCGCTGTCCCTGCGCAAATGCCAGGTCCATGTCTAGCGTTAACCGCTCTGGCCGATGGCTGCTGACGAGGGTGATGCGCGTGAAATTGTTCCACAGGACGGGCAGCAGTTCGGCAACTTCGTATGGATAATGATGTTGCAGGAAAACGGCCGTTTCCTGGCTAACCATCGTCTGCATCCGTTCTGTTTGTAATCGTGATTTAATCGTGCGCTTCTTATTCGTCTTGTGCTTCACCTCAAGAAAAGAGAGGTCAGACTCCACATAAGCGCGTGAACGCACTTTGTAACGGTCGGCCGCGCCTGCATGATGACGGTAGTACAAATCAAAATCGGCCGTGTCGAAGTAAAGCGTCTGGTAATGATTGAGCCGTATGCCGTCTACTTCCAACACACGATAATCATTTTGCAGTTGGCTTAATGCCGTCAACAAGGTGTTGGTGGTCATGACGTACTTGGTGTCAATGCGATTGAGCAGCGCCACGTCGGCCATTTCACTGAGGCTGATGGGGGCGTAGGTGTTGATGACGGATTGTGCAGGAGAAACGGCCGTATCCAACATCCATTGCCCCGCTTGCGCGGCAGTTAGTTTGTTAGCTTGAGAAAGTGTTGTGAACATCGTCCGTTTCCTTTTGTCGTTAGAATGATAGGCTGTAATTTAGCCGATAAATGTTGAGAAGAAGTTAAGATCTGTTTGATAATTGGTTGAGGTTCAGACCAACGGCCGTATCTTGGGAAACGGCCGTTAGTCTGAAAAAACGTTAAACCGCTGCAACATGTCGCCGCCGCCGCATCAGCCAGGAAAAAAGCCTTTGACCACCGGCCACCACCACCACCACCAGGCCAATTTGCAGCGCCTCTTGCAAAACACCGCTCAGCGCCTGGACACTGAATCCACCTTCCCCGCCGTCATGGTCGGGTCGCGTCGGCATCTCGCCGCTCGCGGCAAAATCAGCCATGCCAGCCGGCGGTTCACCGCGCGATCCGCCCTGCTCGCCGCCGCTGCCAGCACTGATTAAGCCTTGCGCATCCAGGACGTAGGTTCCGCCAGCAATCAAGCCAATCAACAGGAAAAGTCCCAAAACAACCAACCAAAAATGCTTCGCATTTGCTTTCTTTTGTATAGACATGATTTCACCTCAAAAAATTTTATGATTTACCTTGCAAACGTTTAGAAATAACGGCCGTTTCCCACGAAAAGCCCCTACATTGGCATTTCCGAATGCTTCACAGCAGCAACCTGACGCCGGGGCAATTTGGGCAGCCAGCCAAACAAATACTTCTTAACAGCATTGACAATCCATTTCCAGTGAAGTGCAATGTGCAGCCCAACCAACCAGACAACCAGGTCAGCCGAAGTCGTGTGCAGCCATTTCCAAACCCCGCCCTGCACGCCTTGCAGCCCCAACAGCGGCAAAATTTCCTCGGAAATCATCAGACCACTGAAGATGATCAAAGTAAAAGCCACCAGCAGCGCCAGGTTCAAAATGTAATTCACGCGAGACTGTCGCGCCAGCTTGCCGAAAAAGCGACGCGTGCTTTCATAAACCCACCGCCAATGCAGCAAAACGTGCGTCAGAAAACCGACACCCAATCCCAGGCTCAACCATTCATGAATCGCCATCCCCGTAAAATGGGGCTGCGAAGCAAATAGAAATCCACTCACGATCAACAGATCAACCAATAAATTTTGTTTTGTTGTGCTCATTTTCTTTTTCATGATGTCCTCTTTATTTATAGAATTGGCAAGGTTTCGCGTGATTTATTTCTGAAAATTTCTTGCCGATTACCTGTCTCTGTTCATTGCTCATAATTTAGCGAAAAGATGTTGAGCAAAAGTTAAGAACTATTTGAAATGTGATTGAGATATGAGCCGCCATCTTGCACACAAAAAAAAGCCGGACTCATGGTCGAGTCCGGCTCTGCAAAAGGATGTTACGGCCGTTGACGGTAAGTGTTATCTTCTACTTACGCTGCCGAGTGTGGTAACGGCCGTTGACACCGTAAAGCTCGTGTATTCCGTACCATTGCTGTATGTGCCACCCGTATAGAGACCATCTTGGGCCGTGCCGCTGTCGCTGCCGCCATAATACACCGTGTAAGTCTCACCACTGCTCAATGCAGGCGAAGAGAAAGACAGAGATTGAATGGACTTGGTCGGCGCAAACGTGAGAATCGTATTTCCATTGCTATCCTCAATATGAAGCAGCGTGCCCGCTTGCAGCGTGCCATTGAAGTTCAACAGCAGCGCATTTTGCGTCGAGGAAGCATCAGCCGTTTGCGCCATGCCGGAGCTGCCAACCGCAATGAAAAGGCCACCGGAGATAGCAAAGCCACCATCATAATCAAGCGCACCATTCATTTGCTCTGTGGGGCCATTCACAATGATCACCCCGTCTGTCATGACAATCGCGCCATTCACATCAACCCCATCACCACCAGCGTCCACTGTGACATAGCCACCATTGACATACAAATACGCATCGCCACTGTAGCTGAATGTATCTTGACCAGGGCCACCGCCGCGAGGGCCACCACCGCCAGCCGTCGTCCCAGAGCCGTCGTTGCCGGCGGCAACATTGACACCATCGTCACTGGAAACGACATGGAATTCACCACCATTAATGGTTATCACGGCGCTTTCGATGCCTTCATAGGATTCTGTAATGTAGGCCAGGCCACCATTTAGCGTCAGCGATGTGTCGGCGTGCATGCCATCGTCGCCAGTTGCGATGGTGAAGGAGCCGTTGTTAATGACCAGACTCTCGCTGGCATGCAGCGCGTCGTCCGCACTGTTGATGGTCAAGGTGCCACCGTCAATGATTATGCTCACCGCTGCCTTAATCCCTTTGCCGGAACTGTCAGCACTGACGGAGCCATTGCTGCCGCCACCACTGGTCAGGTTGAATTCGCCACCAGAGATGAGGACATCCGTTTGCGCATCGATAGCATCGCTGCCGCTAGTGATGTTGATGACGCCGCCGGAAATGGTGATGTAGCCTAACGTCGCATCTGTCTCTTCATCGGATTTCAGCCCATCACCCTGGGCAGCTACGGTGATCTGTCCATCTTTGATGACCAGGTAATCTTTGCCACGAATGCCATCGTCAACGGCCGTTACCCCAATCGTCCCGCCAGAGATAACCAACCCATCTTTGCTGGCGATGCCATCATTGTAATTGCCCACCACCGTCAACGAACCGGAACCGGTAATCGTCAAAGCATCTTTGCTGAAAATCGCCGCATTCGGCTCATCTTCTTCCACACTGGCGAAAACATACGCTGCGCCATCGGTGACAACGTTTTCGCTGCCATCAGCCAGGATGATGATCGTCTCTTCCGCGTTGGCAATGTAAAGCGGCGCGGTTGAAGAATTAGAAAGCTGCACGCCAGCGAGAACAAGCTGCACAATTTCTTCGTCCTCAGTATCGACGACGATTTGCCCTTCGGCCAATGTGCCGCTCATCGTGTAGGTTCCGGCGGCGGTGATAGTGGCAATACGGCCGTTTACCGTCACCCCGGCACCCTCAACCGCAATTCCCTCGCCAGACAACATAATTTGCGTCGCGGTCGCGCTGTCGACCACGTAATCTTCCGCGTCATCATGCGTTTCGCTAAAAGCCAATGTCGCTTCCGCCACCGATTCGGCCGTGGCGACTGCTGTCGCCGCTGTCGCCGCTGTCGTCTCCGTCGCCGCGTAATCGACGACAACCGTTTGCGTGTCTGGGACCGTAACGGCCGTTTCGTCCGTGCTAATAGAAGTTAACGTTGTCTCCGCCGCGCCAACCGCCTGACTGCTAGAAGTCGTCGCCGCTTGCCCGGTACAGGCTGCCAACAATAAAACAAGTAACATAAAAATTGCTACCAATGATTTCGCTTTTTTGACCATTTTTACTCTCCTAAAAATAGCCTCCCAGAGGGTGAGCCTCCGGGAGGTTGTTTTTGTCGCTGCGGGCCTAACCGCTGTTTTGTATGTCACAAAGAATAACGGTCAAATATTGAGCTGTTGTTAAGATCTGATTGGGAGGTTATTGAGTCTTAGCTGGCAGGCTAATGGTAAATGTGGTTCCCTGACCGAGAATGCTGGTAGCCCGGATACGGCCGTTATGCGCTTCCACAATCGAACGCGCAATGGCTAACCCCAAACCCGATTCGCCCCCTTCCGAGCGAGCTTTGTCCCCACGATAAAAACGATCAAACACATGCGGCAAATCTTCAGGGGCAATTCCCGCGCCCGTATCCTGAATCTGCAAAAGGAGATGCTCATTCTCGCCTTGCGCCGCCAGCCGAATCACACCACCGGCTGGCGTGTGGCGCAGCGCATTGCTCACCAGATTGCCCAGCACCTGGACAATTCGATCCAGATCAACCGAAATGGCGGGCAAATCGGGAGGAATATCCAACTGCAAAGCCACCCCTTTTTGCTCTGCCTGCGGCGCAAAAACAAGCGCGGCATGCTCCAGCAAATCCTGCGGCGCAACCTCGAACGGGTGCAGCGAGAGCTGTCCGGCATCGGCCAGAGAAAGGGTACGCAAATCCTCCACCAGCCGGTTGAGATGTTTCACCTGCATGTGCATCGCCTGGTAAATCTCAGAGCTGCCCGGCAGTTTGCCATCATCCAACGCTTCCGTATAACCCTGGATGACGCTTAAAGGCGTGCGCAAATCATGGGCAATATCGGCTGTCATTTGCTGGCGCAGTTGATTGGCGTGTGCCAAATCTGTGCTCATTTGGTTAAAAGAGGCGGCTAACTGCCCAACTTCGTCAGACGAGCGCACGGAGACTTGCATCCCCAGCTTGCCCCGCGCCATCTGTTCGGTGGCCGCTTTCAGCTCGCGAATGGGGTGGGAAATGGTACGCGCCAGCAGCACGCCAAACAAAAGCCCGATAACGGCCGTTCCCAACGCACTCCACACCGTCAAGCTGTTCAAATTAGCCAAAAAATCCGCTTCAGGAGAATCGGCAAAATCCCCATCATCCTCGCCAAACGAATTGAGCACCAGCCAACCAACCGTCTCCCCTTCCACCTCAATGGGCAGCCCTTGTGCCACCACATCAGCCGGTAACACCTCACCCTGCCGCGTATGATGATTGCCAAACAAAACCTGACGCTCATTGTCAACCAGCATAATCGGCAGCTTCTTCGTCGGTGGCAACCCTGAGTCAGGAGCATCAGGCCCATCATCGGGCCGGTCATCATAGAAAAGCGTCTCTATTCCCTGCCAGTTACCGTGTGTCTGATAGTAATCCACCAATTGCGTATGAACCGCCGCCAAATCCTCTTGATAGATTTCATTGACAAGCGTGTCAAACTGGCGGCGCGTCTGCCAGTTAATCAAGACAGCAACCGTAACAGTACCCAATACGCTGAGAAGAAGAAAGGCAACAGTGAGTTTAACAGTAATAGATCGCATAGTGATTTCTGCTTTTACGAATCCCCCGAAAAACGATAACCCACACCATATACCGTTTGAATGTAGCGTGGATTCGCCGAATCTGGCTCAATTTTCACCCGCAGGTGGCGAATATGCACATCAATATTGCGTTCGTACCCTTCATAGGCCACGCCTTGCAATTTACGCAGCAAATCAAGACGCGAGTAAACACGGCCAGGGCTGGTCATCAGCATCGCCAACAGATCAAACTCCAGCGCCGTTAAATCCACCAACTGTCCGGCAATCGTCACCAGGCGGTTATCCGGGTTGAGTTCAATCTCGCCAGCGCGAATAATATTGAGTTCGCTGTCTTGCTTGCCACTGCGGCGCAGCACAGCACGCACCCGCGCCGTCAGCTCGCGCGGGCTAAAAGGCTTGGTGATGTAATCGTCGGCACCCAGTTCCAGCCCCAGCACTTTGTCTGTTTCTTCAAGCCGGGCGGTGAGCAAGATGATAGGCGTATCCGCTTCCTTGCTGTAAATGCGCATAAACTCGTAACCGCTCAGTTCCGGCATCATGATGTCCAATAAGATAAGGTCAGGTTTTTCATCTCGCGCCAAAAAAATGGCTTCACGGCCGTTTATTGCCGTTAGCACGCGAAATCCTTCCTGCTCCAAATAGCTTTTCACCATCTTGCGTAGGCTTTCGCTGTCATCTACCACTAAAATCGTTTTTCCCATCATCAACCTCAAATTATCAATACAATTTTGCGTACGCCTTCGTTCAAATTTAGCCTGAATTCGCGATCAGGTAAACCCCGCCATTATTCGATGCTGGTGACAATCGGCAAATGATCGGAGCCGGTGTCTGGCAAAACGGCCGTTTCCCCCACCAACAAATCCGGCGAAACCCAGATGTAATCAATCTGGCGCGTCGGCCCGGTAGACGGATAGGTGAAGGACGCCGTGACGCCATGCACCGCCAGCGCATCTTGCCAGCCACTCGCTTGCAACCGCATCATTTCCGCACTTTCCGGTGTCGAATTCATGTCACCCAACAAAACGGTACGCGTCGCCGCCGGCCATTGCGCCAAAATCGCCGCACTTTGCTGCACGCGGATGTCACTGTCGGCAAGAAGGTGGTGATAATGCGTCGTCAACACCGTGAGCGTTGTGCCCTCGCCCGTGTCTACGGTCACAGCCAGCACGCCGCGTGCCAACAGCAAATCATCGGGCGGCAGCGGCACAGTCTCGCTGCCAAGTATCGGCAAACGAGTGAGCAGCGCATTGCCCCACAGCGGCCCGGCTGTCGGCGCAAAGACATAGTTCATGTCTAAGCGTCGCGCCAACCATGTCAACATGTCCACCGACCCATTGATCAGCCAACCGCGAGACACTTCCTGCAAACCGACAACATCGACCTGCGCCAACTCGATGGTACGCGCCAGGGTTTCCAGATCAAGGTCGCCCTCAGGATCGAAGCCGTTGTGCAGATTGTAGGTCATGACGCGCAGGGCACGGCCGTTAACGGCCGTATCCGTTGGCGTCTGATAACTCTGCCAAAGCACCAGCGGGAAAATGAGCAGCACCACAAACGCACTCGCCCACAAGCGCCAAACGGCCGTTTCCTGGGTCGCCGGTCGGCGCAAACGCGGCAGCGCCGTTGTCAGCAGCAGCAAAAAAGCAACCAGGGGCAAAATGTCGCGGGAAAAGGGAAAGCGCAAATCATAGCTGGCGTAATAGGCAAAGAGGAAAATCGCCAGCAGCACCAACGCCGTGCCATTGGCCGCACTGAGGCGGCGCAAAGTACGCTGGTTGGTGCCGGGGCGCAAACGCTGCAACGCCAACAGCCACAGTCCCGCCAAAATGGGCTGGGTGCAGAGGGTGATAACGGCCGTTACCCATCCCGTCACGCTCCAGCCCAACAAGCCAACACCGGCCAGCCACACCAGGAGCAGCGCCGCACCGGCCAACACAACGCCGCGCAGCACTGCCGACGGCCAAAAGAACAGGCTGAGGCCAAGCAAATGTGCCAGCAGCAGCAAAAACAGCGCCAGCGGCGGCGACCAACTGCTGCTGGTTTGCAAGGTCGCCAGGTTGCCGCTCGTGAGCAGGTAAAGAAACAGCAGCGGCGTCACCGCCAGCCAGGCAAAACTGCCCGCACCGGGATCAACCGGGTCATGCGGATAAGCGCGTAAATTAAAGAATAGAAGCAGCAGTTGGATGAAGACGAAGAGGGTGACGAAAACGGCCGTTAACCAATCCGTCTGCCAATGCATGTCATACGTGCCATACAGGCCATGCAATCCCAAATCTAAGGCCAGCCCGCCCAACATGCCTAAGGCCAGCCCCGGTATCAATTGCGCCTCGCGGCCAAGCCACCCCACCAACAAGGGCAGCGCCAGCCCCCAGGCCAACACGCCGACCAGTGCCGCCAGCAAATCCCACAACGGATCGGCCGTCCACCACTGGATGAAGAGGCGTGCCAGCCCCATCAGCAAAACGGCCGCGACCAGTAAACGGCGTGCGCCCAGCCAACGGCTGAACGGCGCAACCAGATAGGTCAGCAAAAAGAGGCCCAACGCCAAAATGCCAATTTGCACGGCGCTCCAGCCGAAACGATCACGCAGCACATACAGCAGCAAGGGAAAAAGGGCACGCAGCAGTTGCAAGCCTATCAAGGTCGTAAAGGCGAACAAACTCGCCATACGCCAGCGGTTCGATGAAGCAGAAAGACGCTTGAACATGATAACCCCCTTCGAAAAGAGCCTCCCGGAGGTTTGCCTCATGTGGCGAGCCTTCCATTGATAACCTGCGGGAGATTGCTTCCCATTTATGGTGGTCGGCGACAGCCAACGAAATCGCCTCTGGTGTTTGCCGTTCAACCAAAACACAAAAAAGTCGCCAGATAAAACCATTATAAACCATGAATGAGGGGGTGAAACGGCCGTTCCCAAACCAGCTTTCTGGGCGAGCGTGCATGACATCATCTTGCGTATGGCGCATCCAGAGCGGATTGCCGCCATACGCAAGACACACAGTTTAACCTTACGGTCGAACGCCCAAAGCGGCAACCAGTTCCGCCTCGCTGACACCCAACGCGGCCGCCGCTGCCGTTAAATCAGGCGGCGGCGCACCCAAGGCGGCACGCAGCGCTTGCTCGCTGACACCCAATTGTGCGGCCGCCGCTGCCAGGTCGGGGCCATTTTGTGGCGCGGTTGGCGGCACCGGTTGTGCCGCGTCAGTTTGTGGCGGAGTATCTGTTTGCGTGGGCAATGTGGCTGTGGGCGAAACGGCCGTTTCCCCACCAGCAGCCGTCGTCGTTGCGCCATCATCACGCACACAGCGCACAGCATTGTAAATGCGAATGGCATCACCTTGCGGCCCATGTCCGGTCGGCCAATCATCCGGGTCGCCCGTTTTCGGATCACTGCGCTGCGCCCCCGCCCCATGCACATCCAGCCAGGAGCCGTTCATATAGCCCAGCGCACGCCCAAAACTGACGTAGGCGGCATTGCTGCCATTCGTCATATTGACGTGCGTTGTGCTGCTCCAATAAGCGGCATAATCCAGCTGCCCCGCCTCATTGGTGATGGACGTGGCGCTAAACAAGGGATCGATGGCCGCAGAATTGGTGGTGTCTGGGGAACGGCCGTAATCTACCAAATATTGCAGCTCCTTCGCATTCGGCAGCCGCCAATCATCATAACCGGCCAACGTCGAACTTTCACAGTAAGCAATGGCCTCATCCCAATTTAGCCCGCCGCCACTGTCCGCCTGCATCCACGTCAAACCGGTGACCGCATCGCTAATTGTGCCGTCGCCATTGTCAACGTAATCGTGACGGCCATAGTCACTACCACCCCGCACCGCAATGACATAGAAGGTTTTTTCGCCGTTGGGCAGCGCCAGCCCATACCCTTTGATACGGCCGTCGGCAAAGTTAACGCCAAACATCGTCTCCACGCCGCCCATTGTCGTACTCACGTAAAGCGTGCTGCTGGCATACTGCGCGTCAATGATCCGCTCGCCAGCGTTTACATCCCCATACCCAAAATCAAAGTACGTGGTGTTGATGAATGGCGTCAGCCCGCTTGTGCCCGTGCCATTGTAGCCGCTGGGATCCACGCCATTAAAATCAATCAATGCGTACAATTCTGTGATTGTTGGCAGCCGCCAATCATCGTAACCGGCCAGGGTTAACGATGCGGCATAGGCCAGGGCATCGCTGTAAGACAATTTGTCGGCAGCATTGATGACGCCATTGCCATCAATGTCGGGACTTTGCTGCCACATCAGGCCAGTCACGTTATCTGTCACTGTGCCATCGCCATTGTCGCTGTAACTCGGCTGTGCGCCGCTGTATGCGCCATCCTGCCCGCTGTTGGCACACGCCACCACCTGACCGTAGCTGTCATAGCATGTGGTTTGCCCGGTATCGACAACCGGACTGATGACGGAGAGTGTTTCTTCATCGCTATCCATGACTGTGGGCAGATAGGTGTTTGCCGTTTCGGCTGCCGCCGCACTCTGCACACCAAGCGACGGGGGATTGGAAACGGCCGTTTCCCCCCCAGCGCACGCCGTCAACACAACAACCAACAGAACGAGTAAGCATACCCATACTTGTTTACGAACCATGATCAACCTCCAATTGTCAATCAACTAAAAACCGATTTCCTGCACAGAGTAACTACCAATGATGATAGGCTAACGGGCCAAGATTCAGATTCGATAAAGACAGGATTTGGATTTGATTCACACACAAAAATAGATTGACCAATCAATCTATTTTTGTGTATACTGCCAACATTCACCCGGTGTCTCTTACAAATCATGGCAACACGTACCAACAATCCAGAATTGAGTCAGGCGAAAATCCTGGAAAGCGCCCAGGCCCTTTTCATTGAAAATGGGTTCGATGGCACATCCATGAGCGCCATCGCCCGGCACAGCGGCGTGACGCAAAGCATGATCCACCATTATTTCGGCTCAAAAGAAGCGTTGTGGCAGGCCGTCAAAAAACTATCCTACGACGAATATCTGGCACACCAACAGCAGCTGTTAGACGAGATCGACGAAGAGGACATCACCTCATTTGTGCGCCATTCACTTAGCAGCCGCTTTACGTTTTTCCAGGGCAATCCGCAAACCGCGCGGCTGCTTTCCTGGCTGCAAATCATCGAAGACCCAACCGGCATGGAAACGGGGCAAGAGATTGGACGACAAATGCTCGACAAAATCCGACGCGCACAGGCAAGTGGGCAAATCCGCGATGACATCGAGCCAGAAAACGTGCTGGCGATCTCCATTGCCCTGACAACCCATTGGTTCCAAAGTCGCCACGTCATCGAAAATTTAACCGGCCTGACCGCACTCGACCGGGAAACGGCCGATTCCCAATACCTGGCAGCAATGCTCAAAGTCTTCACAGCAGGTCTACAAGCACAATAGAGGCAACCAGCTTGTGCTAAAAAAACACATCAGCTTCTGATTGTTTTTGCAGAGCCAAACTGTTCCGCCTCCCCATACATTATTTCCATGAGCTGCCGCACAGCAAACGCGATGAAACCCAACCTCCCGGAGGGTGTCATCGCCACAGGCGTCTGATGGAGCAAACCTCCGGGAGGCATTTTCAGGAGAGAAACAATGGCTGAAATAACAGGTGGCGAACTGCTGCTGCGCAGCTTGCACGCAGAAAAAGTGAAGTACATTCACGCCATCACCGATGGCACTTACATGATTTTTCTGGAAGCGCTAGAGCGCCTGGGGGCGGAACTAGACATGCACCTGATTGTGCCCCGGCACGAGGCGGCCGCGGCTCATTTTGCCGACGCCTACACACGCGTCACCGGCGAACCGGCGGTGGTGATGGCCTGCGCCGGGCCAGGAGCCGCGAACTTGTTGTCCGGCATCGTTTGTGCGCAGGCAGAGAGCAGTCCGGTCATTGCCATCACGACGATGCGCCGCACGGAAATCAGCGACGATTATCGGCACATGGGTGGCACGCAGTCACCAGACCACCTGGATTTATTTAAGCCGGCGGTGAAGTGGAACGGCCGTATCAACCATTGGCACCACATTCCCGACATGGTGCGCCACGCCTTCCGCGTCGCCACCTCCGACACACCAGGGCCAGTTCACCTGCTCATCCCCGAAGACATCCTCAACCAGAAAGGGGAAGCCAACAACGCCCCCATCTGGCCGCCAGAGCGGACACGCGTTCTTGCCAAACAACCAGCCGCGCCAGATGCCATTCAGCAAGCCGCGGAAATGCTGGTCAATGCCCAATTTGTCAACATTCATGCCGGGAACGGCGCGTATCGCGCCGGGGCTGGCGCGGAAATTCTGGCGCTGGCCGAACATTTAGGCTGTGCCGTGACCAATAATGTGACGGCGCGTGGCATCATCCCCGAAGATCATCCCCAACTCTATCCGCCGCTGTGCATGGCCGCCTTCATGGCTCATCAGCAAGCCGATTTGATTTTGGCGGTGGGCACGCGCTTTGGCGAATTGGTGATGTGGGGACGGCCGCCATTATGGGGCGACCCGGCCAAACAGCCGACAATCCAAATTGACACCAACCCGGCGAACATCGGCCTGAACCGCCCCGTTGACCTGCCCTTAATTGGCGATGCCAAAGCGGTGATGGCGCAGTTGTTAACGGCCGTTCGCGCCCTCACGCCAGCCCGCAGCCCCCATGCCAAAATTGCCGAGTTGGGCATGTTTAAGGCGCAGTGGCAAAAAGAGTTGGACACCGCCATTGCCGACAGCGAGCGCAGCCCGATGCTCACCGGCACCATCCTGCAAGTGTGCAATGACTTTTTCGATGACGACGCCATCATCGCCCTGGATGGCGGCAACACGGTGATGTGGTCTATGCATTATCACCTGGCACGCACACAGCAATCTGTGCTTTACACAGCAAACATGGGGTATCTGGGCACCGGCTTGCCCTATGCCATCGGCGCGAAAATCGCCAAGCCGGAGCGGCAGGTTTACTGCGTCACCGGCGACAGCGCGTTTGGCTTTAACATGCAGGAATTGGAAACGGCCGTTCGCCTCAACCTGCCCGTGATCATCATCGTCGCCGTGGATGGCGCTTTTGGCATGGAAAAATCGGCGCAAAAGCGCGTGTTTGGACGCGAAGCGCCCTGGTTCCACCATGACCACGCGCCGGTGCGCTACGATTTGGTGGCCGAAGCCATGGGCTGTCACGGCGAATTGGTAGACAAAGGCACGGACTTGCGGGCCGCGCTGGAGCGGGCTGTCGCTTCGGGCAAACCGGCCGTCATCCATGCTGTCGTCGATGCCGAAGCCAATGTCACCCCTCCCGGCCTCTGGATTTGGAATTCAGCGCGGTCTGGCAAAGTGAGCTTTGGCTAATCAGCGTAATGGGTAATGCGCACGCCGTCATCCGTTGGTAGCCCTTCGGATGGCGGTGTGCGCATACCGTCAACATGCAATGAAGACGATGTACCTGGACATTTCCGTGCCGCGCATCGTGGTAACGCGGCTGTTGAGCAAGGTGTGGCGCGGGGCTTACTATGCGCCGACCGCGCCACTGCATCTGGCAGAACTGCCGGAGATGGCGCTGCCCGCCGCCGATTGGGTGCGCGTGCGCAACCGCATGTGCGGCATTTGTGGCAGCGACTTACACCAGTTGACAGTCGATGCCGGATTAGATGTAGCGCCGCTTGCTTTGCCCGCGCATAAGCGAATTTACCTGGGGCACGAGATGGTCGGTGATGTGATTGAAGTGGGAACGGCCGTTACCCAATTCAAAGTAGGCGACCGGGTTGTGCGCTGGGGACGCGCCGACGATTGTCTGGCGCGTGGGCGCACAGAGCTATGTGCGGCTTGTGCGCGTGGGCACCGCGTGTTGTGCGAATGGGCATCAGAAACATGGGAGCACCACCCTGTTGGCGGCGGTTTTGGCGACACATTTTTGACGCCAGCGAGCACGCTGCTGCCCGTCCCTGATGGCCTGACCGATGAGCGGGCCATCTTTACCGAACCAACGGCCGTTGCCATTCACGCCGCCTGGCGCAAAATCCCGGATGCGGGCGACAAGGTGCTCGTCTTGGGCTGCGGCCCCATTGGCTTCCTGCTGCTGCAAGTGCTGCGCCTGGTACAACCGCACTGCGAGATAACGGCCGTTGCCCAATTCCCCTGGCAAGCAGAGATAGCACGCGCATTGGGCGCGGATCACACATTCCTGGCGGGCGAAGATGGATATGCAGCAGCAAGCCAATTAACCGGCGGACACCTGTACCAGGGGCGCGGCGGCAACCGCATGTTAATTGGCGGTTTTGACGTGGTTTTTGATGTCGTGGGCATGCCCGGCACTCTGCGCGATGCGCTGCGCTGGACACGCGCGGGCGGCACAGTGGTGTTGATTGGCGTCTACCTGCACCAGATGCAAATTGATTTGACGCCCGTCTGGCACCAGGAAATCAATTTGCTGGGCGCAATTGGGCATGATGTGGTGACATGGCAAGGAGAGTCTATCTCCACATTTGCGCTGGCAATGCGCTGGCTGCGCGATGGACAGGTGCAGGTTGAGCGGCTGCTGACGCACCGCTTTGCATTAGAAGATTATCGAGAGGCATTTGCAACGGCCGTTGACAAACGAACTCACCATGCGATTAAAGTCGCTTTTGTTATGTAAATCAGGATGGAATCATGAGCAACTTACAAGGCAAAGTAGCCCTGGTAACGGGGGCGGGACGAGAAAATGGAATTGGCGCGGCAATTGCGCAGCGTCTGGCACAAGCGGGAGCACATGTTGTCGTCACCGATTTGTGCGCCGCGCCAACGGCGCTGCCGCACGGCGGCAATGGAGCCTGGGAGGAGTTAACGGCCGTTGCCAACAGTCTCACCACCTATGGCGTGCAAAGCTTGCCAATACGCGCCGATGTGACCAAACTCAGTGATATGGAAACGGCCGTTGCGCAAATCCGCGACACCTTTGGCCGTCTGGACATTCTCGTGAACAACGCCGGCGTGATCATCGGGCCAGCACCCGTCTTGCACATGGCCGAAGAATCATGGCGCAAAACATTGGAAGTGAATGCCACCGGCGTCTTTTTGACATGCAAAGCAGCACTGCCTTTGATGATTGGCGGGAAACAGGGCGGGCGTATCATCAACATTTCGTCCATTGCCGCCGTGCGCCCGCGCATATACATGTCGGCATATGCAGGTAGCAAAGCGGCCGTCGTCGCCCTGACGCAATCGCTAGCGCAGGAAGTGGGCGAATTTGGCATCACAGTTAACGCCATTTTGCCCGGCGATGTAGACACCTCCATGAAACAGTGGGGGATGATGCTGGAAGCGGCCGTGACACGGCAGACAGCAGATGATGTAAACGCCGCGCTCATCAATCGCATTCCTGTTGGGCGCATTGGCGTGCCCAACGATGTGGCCCATATCGTGGCCTTCCTGGCCTCCGCCGAAGCAGCGTTTATCACCGGGCAAGCATATAACCTGACCGGCGGGCGCGAACTTTCCTGAGACAAGGCAACGAAAGTGGCTCTTGGGGATGCCGCAGTTGACAACGCCTATTGCGTGCTGTATATGGCGCAATCCGTGCAAAATCGCAAAGGCGCCTCAAAATAACAGCGAAATCCCCAAGCATAAGATCATGATGGTGACGAGGACGCGAAAACGTGGCTTGTTCACTTTGCCATCCAGACGCGCACCGAGAAAGATACCGCCGAGCAGTGCCGGAATGGCGTAAAGATAGGTCGTGAGGGTGATGCTGGTTACATGACGTGCCAGGATGTGTCCGCCGACAACCAGCAGCCCTTGCAAGAAAAACAAGCTTTGCAAAACGGCACGAAATTGATCCTTGGGCCATTGGCTGGCGGAGCCGTAGATGATGACGGGTGGCCCCGGCACATTGTATGCGCCGCCGAGGCAGCCCGCGAGGAAACCGGCAAGATAGCGCCAATGGGGAGAGGGAACGGCCGTTACCGGCGGCAAAAACAAGGCGTACAACGCATATCCCACCAGCAGCAGCCCCAGCGCAAAACGAATTGTCGTTTCTGGCAGATGGGTAACCAAAGCCATGCCCACCGGCACACCTATGGCCGCCGCCAAACCGAGCCGCTTGAGTTCATCCATGTTCACGGCATGGCGGTAACGAAACAGGTTGATGGTGTACAGGGTCAATCCGGTGAGGGCGATTAAAGGTGCGGCCGTTTCCATTCCGGCGATGGAAACGGCCAACGGCATGACGATTAAAGCAAAACCAAAGCCAGACAGGGTTTGTAAAAAGGCTGCGCCAAAGATGACGACAACGAGAATGATCGTGTTAAGCATACGTTGGATTGTCTAGCACGCGGCGCAAATCGGCAACGGCCGTTTCCGGCCACTGCTGACAAATCCACCACCCCAATCTTGTTTTGGGAAGTGTAGCATTTGCGACAGTAGTTTATGTCCTTAGATGAAGCAAGGCGATAATAAAGGCAAGAATGCGGCAGAATCTAAGGCCAGAAAGTCGGAGACAGTTCATCTTGTTCCATGAATGTGATTTGAATTACTTCCCCTGTTGCCATGTTCAGGGCAAAAATACCCCAATTTCCCAAATATGACGTGTCTTCAGAATAATGCACAGAATTATCACCTTCATTGGGCACTCTGGCAGCAAATATAAGGAAACGGCCGTCAGCAGACCAATCCAGCGATGTGGGTAATTGAAGCGGTAGGACACTAACTGTTTGAGACTCTGTACCATCCAGATTCACAAACCGAATACCCGCTTCATTCAAATTTGGAGCAAAGGGCACAGCGATCTGCAAACTGTCTGACGACCAAGCTGGACGCGAGACAATTCGACCACTGATCCACTCTTCCATTGGTTCTGGAGCATTAAGGTATAAGATACCAAGTGCCGAAGCTTTTACATATGCAATTTTTAGCCCATCTGGTGACCATGTCGGAAACAAATCACGGGTGGTGTTTTGTGTTAGCCGCTGCTGCTGCGACCCATCCGCATTCATCACATAAATCTCTGATTGTTCCCAACCTCCATCTCGATCCGAAATAAAAGCAATCTGGGAACCATCAGGCGACCATGTAGGAGAATAATCATCATATTCATGAGTGGTAAGCTGGACTACATGACTGCCATCGGCGTCCATCACAAAAATATCCTGATTGCCCGTACGATTGGAAACAAAGGCAATATGCCGTCCATCAGGCGACCAAACTGGCTCATCATCAGCAAAGAGGTTATTTGTTAAGCGTTGGCGGTTCGTACCATCCGCTTCAATCACGTAAATTTCCTGGTTACTATAAGAGCCAGACACAAAAAGTATTCGCCCTTGCCCGACGAGGTTGGTTGCCGATGCGGTTAATGTCGGTGTTGCCGTAGGAATGGCAGATGAGATAAGAGACGCCTCGCCATCACAGTTTAGCACCGGCGCGTAATCTCTAGGCAGACCAGAAAATGTCGGGTAATGACGGGGTGTTTCATGAGGTAATAAAGGTCGGGCGATAATGGCGTAAACCGTGTCGCCATCACGAAATAATGCTTGTTTGTTTTGATAGTCAAACAAATCAAAAATTGGCGCAACCAATTCTCCCTCAATCAAAATGGTTTCTTGCTCACGGTTTGCCCATAATTCAGATATGGCTGGTAAATTAGAAGGCCATGTCTGAATGACAGCATCCTGTCGTGGCTCAATTTCTTCTAGCCAAAGAACCAGGTAGTTGGGTATATAAGGGGTGAGCGGGGCTTGTGGTCGAAAATTACGGATAAGCTGGTAGCCAGCGTTCAGGTCTTCAACCAAAAACCGCACATCACCTCCATAAAAAGAATAGTAGGTGTCTTCTACTTGTATTAATAGAGATCCAACGCCCATGCTACCATCACGTTCGGTGAAAAAAGTGTCATGCGGTTCTAAAAAACCAGTGCTTGCAATTTGTTGGCGCAAAAGGCACATTTCTTGTGGCGAGAGATATGCTTGCAAAAAGGTTCTTGTATGTTCTGCCCATTCTTGTACCACAATTTGCCCATCTCCATAAATGATTAACATCGGTGTGTCTCTTCCCATCACATCATCTGTTTCACTTCCTCCATCGCCGCAACAACCAATCAACGCTATAAAAATGGGTTTGGTTTCATACTCCACATAATCAGGCGTTACAGTGGGAAATGGGGCCATAGGTTCTAGGGGGAGTGAAATGGGGGTTAGAGTGGGAGATGGTGTTGCCGATGGCGTGGGGGTTTGCACTGGCAAAGTTGTTTGCGTGGGCACGGCCGTTTCCACAGTCGCTGTCACATCAATCTGCGGCGTAAAACTTGGCGAAGGGGTGAGAGTGGCAACGGCCGTTGCCACCACCCTCGTCGCCACAAGCGGTTCATCCGGCACACAACCCACGCTGACACTAATGAGTAAAAGAAAGAGCAACCGCCAATAAGAAATACGGAATTGTGACATATGGCTCACCTTACCTGGTTCAGATTGACGCAAATATAAACCATTTTTCGCACGAAAACAGGGCGGTTGCCCATTGAAGGGACAGCGATTCCTCTATTCATCGAGTACCATGCGCAAATCGGCAACGGCCGTTTCCGGCCACAATCCTCAAAGCACACGAAAAACTTGACTGTCGATTATAATGTAGTAACGAAACGTGGGTAAATATGAGATTGGAGGAATCATGTACCAAATATTACAGGCTACTTATCAGGGCGGGCACCTCATCCTCAATAAAAAACTGGAAGATGGAATGGAGGGCAAAGTTCTGAATGTGGTCGTTTTTGAAGTAGACGAAAGAGAGAACAAGCAAAAACAATTCTTGGAATTTGTAGACCGTCATCCCATCTTATTATCAGACACATACTCCTTTAACCGAGAAGAAATCTATGACCGCTAAGGTAATGCTAGATACCAATCTGTGGGTTTATCTTTATGCGCAAAATGTGCCAGAGAAACAAAAGCCGATCCAAGCGATTGTGGCAACACAGTTTGAAGCCATTATTTTAAGCGCCCAGATTTTAGGCGAGCTTTACTATGTCCTCACCCGCAAAAAGTTAACGACAACGGCCGTAGCCAGAGAGATCATCCTGGAAATGGTGACATCGTTTCCTGTGCTAGGAATCGACACCGTTAAAGTTTTGTTGGCTTTGGATATGCATGCAAAATATGGGTACTCCTACTGGGATAGTCTGATATTGGCCACCGCCTCATTACACGATTGCGATACCCTTTATTCAGAAGATATGCAGCACAAACAGGTAATCGAAAATAAGGTGCAAATTTTCAATCCTTTTGCAGCAGCTTAAGCCTGGTTGTCTAGCACGCGGCGCAAATCGGCAACGGCCGTTTCCGGCCACTGCTGACAAATCCACCACCCCAAATGCTCCATGCCGCCCGTTTCCTGGCTGTACGGCAAAAACTCGACATACAAACCGGCACCCGGCCCATTGTGTACCACCACATTGTAAGCAATCTCCCGCCCCATGGACGGCAGCAATGTACGAATGGCGCGGATAGCGTCGTGCCAGCCGTCAGCCATCATCGCCAATTCTGCCGCGGTTAACTCACTAAGCAGCGTTCTATCTTGTTTCGGGAAAAGCAGCATCTGATACGGCCGTTTCATGAAATACGGCACGCACAACACCATCTCCCCATAATCACGCAGCAGCAGCGCTTCCGGGTTCTCGTCCCGCAAATACGCCGCCACAGACTTGCCATGCGCCTGGTAAAAAGCCCAATCAGCCGCAAACGCAGGCGGCAGCGTCGGACTGTACATCATTTGCTGATGCCCATGCATGAGCGACCCCCCCACCAGGTAGCCATAATTCTTGAAAATACCCAAATAACCATGCACCGGACGCCCGCCTGACCGCCACCCACCCGGCCACGCCTCGGCCGTTGGCAGCGGTGGCGCATCAGCCAGCAGCAACGTTTGCTCCAATGCGGCCAGCCGTGCCAGCACCGTCGCCCGGTCTGCCTGCGGCATGTTGTGCCAATCAGCATCATGATGAGACGAAGTCCACTGCAAGAAATGCAGCCCGACAAACCCATCATCCCGCTCCGTCACCGGGTAGACGACGGGATACATATTTTTGTTGATGAAGGTGAAACCCTGGCTTAATGGCGCAGCATCGACAATTTTGGTGGTGTTACCGGCGCAAATGGGGCACGGTTTGGCAACGGCCGTTTCCGGGGCATCCGGCTTGTTATCATGGGGCCGCCGATTACGCACTTCATTGTACAAAATGATCGCCCCATCACGCGGGTCTTGTTGGCAGCGGCCATCTGGTAAATGCTGCTGCACGGCCGTTTCCTGCATAAACAGCGCCACCAGCTCAGCAGCGGTCACTTCCGCCAGCGAAGCAGTTTGAATACGCTTTTTGACGTCATCATCAGACAGATAACGCGGGGATTGGGAAGAGGTTTGTTCATTCATGCCCCGCATTATAACACAGTTCGTGTATTTATGACACTATATTGACAAGGGAATTTTGCTACAAGTTCGGCTCTGGCTGAAGACGCATGGGAATACCGGCAAGCATAAAGTAAACGGCCGTTGCCGAGCGTGCCAACTGTTGATTCGCCCACCCCAGCGTATCCCGATAAACACGCCCCAACGGATATGGCGGCACCAACCCCAGCCCAACCTCATTGGAGACAACGATCCAATGCGCATCGCTGGCCGCGATGGCCGCAGCCAACGCGGTGATTTCGCGTTCGACAGCGGCATGGCAGGCCGCCTCGTCAATGGCTTCCACATCCGGGTTCGCCGCGAGCAGCACATTGGTCACGAGCAGCGTCAGGCAGTCGAGCAGCACAACATCCCCTGACAAGGGATGTGTGCGCACAAATGCGCCAATCCCCAGCGGCAGTTCCAAAGTTTGCCAATGGGACGGCCGTTTCTGCTGATGCACAGCAATCCGCGCCGCCATCTCCTCATCCTTTGCTTCCGCCGTGGCAATATACACCACCTGCTCGCTCCATTTCGCCGCCAGCCGCTCCGCAAAAGTCGATTTACCACTGCGCGCCCCGCCCAAAATCAAAGTTAACTGCCCCATCTGCTTCTCTCCAACGAATTAACGGACATTCAACCGGTTCAAAATGGCTCCGGCATCATAAAAAACAACCTCCGCCAAGGAGGCAGGCTTAACCTGAAACTGCCAATAAGCCGTTGGCGGCAAATTAAGCGCCGCACAGAGAATCAATTGCAGCACGCCGCCATGCGCCACAACCAATACCGTTTCCCCATCCGCATATTGTGCGCGAATATCCGCTACCACAGCCTGAACACGTGCGGCAAACTGCGCCAACGTCTCTCCGCGCGGCGGCGCATGGTTGAGCATATCGGCTTCCCAAGCAGCCAACGCTGCCGCATCTTGCGCCTGAATGTCGTCGTAGGTCAACCCTTCCCACGCGCCAAAATTGAGTTCACGCAGGCGTTGGTCGGTTATCGTGGCAATGTCGCGCCCGGCCAAGACCAACGCCCGCGTTTCCTCTGCACGCTGCAAGTCACTCACATACACCGCGGCAATTGGCTCCGCCACCAGAAGTGGATGCAACGCCTGTGCCTGCATGCGCCCATGGTCATTGAGGGGCATATCCATCTGCCCCTGAAATTGGTGGTGCGCATTCAGGTCTGTTTCCCCATGACGCACCAATAATAAACGCGTCACCATGCGGCAAACACCAACAAAATGACCAATTCCGTCAATTCGCAAATGGTGCCATAAATGTCACCGGTCAGGCCGGGGATGCGCTGCATGACAAAATGTGCAGTGGCAACGGCCGTTACCACCGCCGCCAACAGCGCCCACACCCCGACACTGCCACCAACGAGCAAAGCAACCAAGACGGCCGTTCCCGTTGCCAGCAGCAGTTCACGCCCGGAGGCCATATCTTTCATCGTTCGCCCCAAACCTTCGGCGCGGGCATACGGGTAACGAATCAAGGCCAGGCTCATCGCCCAACGCGCCAACACGGGAGCAATGAGCAACGCTTTGATGAGCGGGGCGGCCGTCGCGGAAACGGCCGTTGCGGCGACAGTTGTCAACGCCACATACTTGGTCAGCAGCAGCAGCACACCACCGGCCAGCGCAAACGCGCCCACCCGTTCATCACGCATAATGTGCAGCCGTTTTTCCGGCGTCCAGCCGCCAAAAAGCCCATCGCAGGCATCCAGAAAGCCATCCAGATGCAGCACACCGGTGAGGATCACCCACAAGGCCAACAACAAGGCGATGCGCAGCGCTGTCGGGAACAGCAAGGCTAACGCGCTGTTGGCGGCGACCAATACGCCGCCCAGCAGCAAGCCCACCAAGGGATAGTAGCCAACAGCCTGGCCGAGTTCCTGGTCGGTAAACGGCCGTTTCAACAACGGCGGCATAACCGTCAAAAACTGTACCGCCACCAAAAACGGGCTAAACAGCGATGTTTTGATTTCAGGTTTGTAAATTGGATCATCCATAATGAATAATGGTTGGCAGACCGGCTGCCAACCGCGATCACATCCTTATCTCAGTCCATTTTCTCCGACACGCCCGCGTCGGCAAATGTCGCCATCTCCACCAACGTGCGGCAGGCCGCTTCCACCAGCGACATCGCCAGCACCGCGCCAGTGCCTTCGCCAAGGCGCAAATTCAGGTCAAGCAACGGCTTCAAGCCGAGCCAGTTCAACATCAGGCGATGCCCCAACTCCTCAGAACAATGCCCGGCGATGAGATATTGGCGCACGGTCGGGCAAATCTGCGCCGCGATCATGGCGGCGGCGGTGGAAATAAAGCCATCCACAACAATTGGGCAGCCATTGGCAGCCGCCGCCAGGATTGCCCCGGCCAATCCGGCAATCTCGTACCCGCCAACCTTCATCAACACATCCAACCCATCGGCGGCATCCGGTTGGTTGACGGTTATCGCTTTTTGTACGGCCGTTACCTTCCGCTGCAAGCCCGCATCATCGACACCCGTCCCCCGCCCCACAATCACAACGGGGGATTCACCCGTCAGCACCGCCGCAATCGCCGCCGATGGCGTCGTATTGCCAATGCCCATGTCGCCCGTCGCCAGCAGGTCTAACCCCTGCGCCGCTTCAGCCTCCACAACCGAGGCCCCGGCCAAAATAGCCTGTATCGCCTGCTCCCGGCTCATTGCCGGACCTTGGGCGATATTGTTCGTGCCGGGTGCCACTTTTTTGTCGATCAAACTGGGATGTGGCTCCAACGGCACGGCGACACCCATATCGACAATCACCACGCGTGCCCCAGCCTGACGCGCCAACACGTTAACGGCCGCACCACCCGCTAGAAAATTGAACACCATTTGCGGCGTCACTTCGGCAGGATAGGCGCTCACGCCTTCCGCGACAACGCCATGATCGCCAGCCATCACCGTCACCATCTTGTGCGTGATCTGCGGCAAAGGCTGTCCGGTAATCCCTGCAATTTGAATCGACAATTCTTCGAGGCGTCCCAGACTGCCCGCCGGTTTGGTCAAGATGGCCTGCCGCTGACGCGCGGCATCCATTGCCCCTTGATTTAACGGTTTAATACGAGAAAGTAAGTTTTCGAGAGACATTATTTTTCCTTAATGGTATGTTGAAAAGTTAGGATTTGGTTGCTGGCCGCTTACGCCATCCGGCAAAATTAATGGCGTGCCATATGCCGGATGGGGAATGACTTGTACCGGTACATGGTAAACGGCGCTCAGGTTTGCACCGGTCAGCACTTCGGCAGGGGTTCCGGCTGTATGAATACGGCCGTTTACCAACAGTGCCACCCGATCCGCATATAAACTGGCGAGATTCAAGTCATGCAGCACCATCAGCACCGCCAGATTTTTCTCTAGCGCCAATTCGCGCACCAAATTCAGCAAGCCAGATTGATGTTGTAAATCGAGGTAAGTGGTTGGTTCGTCCAGCAGCAGCACTGGCGCATTCTGCACCAAGGCACGCGCCAGCAAAACGCGCTGCTGTTCACCGCCAGACAGCTCGCCGACACAACGTTCCGCCAACGCTTCGGCCTGGGTACGCGCCAAGGCCCACTGCACCCACTCATGGTCTGTTGCGCCGCATTTGCCCATCCAACCGAGAAATGGCGTGCGCCCCAGCAACACGGTTTGGTAGACGGTAAAGGCAGACGGCAACGAACGCACTTGGGGCACAACGGCCAGGTAACGGGCACGTTGATTTGTGGATAGTTCGTGCAGGGATTGGCCGTCGATCAGGATACGGCCGTTACGCACCGGAATCACGCCGCTTACCGCCCGAATCAGCGTTGACTTTCCCGCGCCATTTGGCCCAATAACCGCCAGCACTTCTCCAGCAGCCACATGCAAATCAACGCCATGCAGCACCGAATGAGACCCATAAGCAACGGATAAAGATTGAATGTTGAGCATAGCAGAAACCTCTACCAATACGCCTGCGCTTTTGCACGACGCAAAATCCACAGGAAAAAGGGCGCGCCCGCCAGGGAAGTCACGACGCCAACCGGCAAAGTTTGCGGCGCAAGCAGTACCCGTGCCAATAAATCAGCCAGCAGCAAGGCGCTGCCCCCCCCCAGAATAGACAAAGGAAGCAAACGTTTATAATCCGGCCCCCACAAGATGCGCACAAGGTGCGGCACAATTAAGCCAATAAAACCAATGATGCCAGAAAAAGCAACGGCCGCAGCCGTTGTCAGCGAAGCCGTGAGAATCAGCAGCAGCTTGGTTCGTTCAACCGACATACCCAACTGCTTTGCCTGTTCCTCACCAAATTGCAGCACATTCAAAGCATGGCCTGAGGTTAACAGCAGCCCCAGCCCCAGCACAATGTACGGCAGCACGGCAACCACCGGATCCCAGCCGCTAAGAATAGAGCCACCCAACAGCCAGCCCAAGGCTCGCCGCAGCTCCTGATTGGAGCGCAGCATCAGAAACGAGGTCAGCGCTGTGGCAAAAGAGCTAACAGCGACCCCGGCCAGGATCAACGTGGTTGTGGGCACCGTTTGGTTAATGCGTGCCATGCTGTAAACCAAAAACACGGTGGCGGTTGCTCCCACGAACGCCGCAACCGGAATCGCATAAAAACCAAGCCAATCTTGCGGCCAGCGCCAGGCCATCATCAGCACCGCGCCCAGCCCCGCCCCAGAAGCAACGCCAATCAGATAGGGATCGGCGAGCGGGTTGCGGAAAAGCCCCTGATAAGCCGCGCCGCTGCCGGACAAAGCCGCGCCAGTGAGGGCGATGAGCACGGTATGGGGCAGGCGTACCTTGAAAAGGATGGTGACGAAGGAATCGGGCCAATCCGGGGAGATGTTTAGCCAGGGCAACTGCGCACTAAAAATGCGCAGCATGGTAAATGGGTGGATAAAGACGGATCCAAGCGCCACGCTGGCCGTTAAAGACAAGACCAGAAGGATGACGCTCCATAAGTAGGGGTGATTGCCAATTTTTCTCATAGCGTTTTAGCGGTGAAGTCCTTACAAGTATTCCGCCACGAGGTAAGGAATAGAAGCGAGAAATGGCAGCCCAGGTTGGCTGCCAATCTCGCGCTTCTATTTTTACTAGTTTTATTCAAAGAGGTCAGGATGCAGCAGTTGGGCCATTGCTTCCAGGCCATCTACCATACGCGGGCCGGGTCGGCTGACCCAGTTGTCATCGAAGGTGAAGACGCTGCCATTTTGTACGGCCGTTAACGATGCCCAACTATCCCGTGCGGCCACAGCGTCTGGCGTCACACCACCCCAGGTGTAATCACCGAGAATGATAATGTCCGGGTCTTGCGTGATCAGCTCCTCAATGCTAATTTGCGCCCAGGCACCTTCCAAGACACCGCCCACATTTTCGCCGCCAGACATGGTGATGAGTGTATCGACAAATGTGCCAGGGCCAGATGTCCAGGGGGCGTTCACTTCGGTGCTGTCCAATTCGTAAAAGACGAGGGGCGTTTCTGTTGCCGTTGCCACTTTTTCGGTAACGGCCGTTACCCGTGCCTCTAACTCAGCAATAAGCGTCTCAGTTTCCGCTTCATGGCCGGTCAACTGCGCCACAGTGCGCAAATTATCATACATAGCGGATAATTCAACCGGGTTAGGAAGCGCAAAAACCGTCAAGCCAACATCCGTCAGCGCCTGGATTTGTTCGGGTGGCGTAATGTCCGCCGCCATCACCAGGTCTGGCTCCAGCGACAAAATCGTTTCCATATCCAACTCACCAAAGCCGCCGCCAATATCTGTTATCGCCAGTGCCGCTTCCGGGTAATCAGAAAAAGCATCGCGCCCAACAACCTGTGCGCCCGCGCCCACAGCAAACAAAACTTCTGTGTTGGAAGGAGCCAGGGAGATGATATGCTGTGCCGGTTCTGCCAGCGTGATTTCATTGCCCAATCCATCGGTCAAAGTGATGGGTTCTGGTTCCGCGGCGGGAACTTCCGTCGCTTCAACCGCAGCGGGTTCACTGGTTGGGGTATCAACTGTCGTTTCGGTCGTATTTGTATTCGCTGCCTCTTCCGTGTTTGCCGATGAGCACGCCACCAACACCAGGCTCATCAATAAGGCCAATAACAGCAATGTTGTCTTGATTCTATTCTTCTCCATTACAATTCTCTCCAATGTGTCAATCAAAAGTCAGGATACAACAAAAAACCCCCTGCCTGTTTGGCGAGGGGGTGGGAATAAGTCGATAAATTAAGGAACGTCTTTGAAGCTCTGCTTACGTTTGTCCCCACCTCCTTGTACGCGAAGTATGTGGCAACCTGATCAAGGCGGGCGACCTGGCTCTCCACACGAGGTGGACTACAGTTGCGCGACAGCGCCGGACTTCGCTCTTCACACAGAGCGGCACCGGTCTTCGCCTTTATGCCTTCCCATCCGGGGGTAACGAACTCAACAAACGAGTTCGATAGGCACCTTGACCATTTTGTCTATTGGTTTGTAAGGTTCACCTAAAAGGTATCGCCGTTTCCCGCGTAAAGACAGTGACATTTGTCACCATAAACAGAGACAAATATCAACTATCCGCGTAACGGCCGTTACGCAGCAATTCTTCCAACTTGAGGATATGCTCCGCCTTAGTTGACCCGCGCAGTTGTCGTGCCGCAGCGGTAAAATAGGTGTGCTGCTGCAAAAAATTCAACTGCCGCTGATCCCAGGCACGCAGCGAAACAGGCTCAACAAAAGAAACCGTCTCCTGGCGCAGCAGCTCCCCACGCTCAAAGAAATCCGCCCGCCCCAACACCCCCAAATCCGCATCGGCCAAAATCTCCCCCAGCAAACTTTGCGGCGACTGCGGCATAATCGTCACACGAATCAGCGCCACAATTTGCGCAACATCTTCCGCCGCAAAACCAAAATCAGGCAGCGCTTCCTGCGCAATGCGTATACTCACGCGTTCATGCCCTTCATACATTTCGATAAAGCCAACATCGTGGTAAGCGGCCGCCACCCGCAACAGCTGTCTATCTCGTCCGTGTACGCCACTTAAATCGGCTAACTCCATCGCGCCGGGCATCACATCCCCTGCGGTGTGCCACACATTATGGTAAATTAGCTGCGGGTTCAAATGGAGGCGTAACTGGTCAATCGCATAGGCAATTGCTTGATCATAATCAGGTTGAGCAGTCAAGTGATTTTCCTTCTGGCTAAACCAAATGCCGATTTAGTTTCTGGATTTTCCACTCATGAAACAGACGAATGAGGGAGTTCGCACACCGTTTCGATCAAAACACTACATGAATTCCCATCGGGGCAAGATTCCAGTTGATACACTTTAGCATAAATCATATTGCAAGAAAACCCACAATCATGTCCGCCACACAATTCCCAAACCCGTAAACTCCCCTTCTAAAAATTCGTTCATCATTAACAAACTTTTGGGGGAATCAGGCGCTTTTGATCACAGTAAGGTGGATTGCAGCGCCCGCGCTTTCTCATAATCTGGCGTGGCTTCCAGGTGTGCAAAAATTGGTTCACAAATGGCTAACGCAGCCAACGCCTGTGCCCGCGCACCCTGCGCAGCATAAAAATCAGCCAGAGATAACTGCGTACGCGCACGTTCATACTCATCACCAGCTTCCGCTAAAATCCGGTAACTCTCCTGGAAATAATCTTCCGCTTCAGCTAATTGCTGCCGTGTCCGGGCAATTTCACCCATGATGCGCAAATTGTGCCCTTCCTCTTGCGGCATCCCCAACTCACGCGCCAGCGCAACCGCACGCTGCCCCTGCGTTTCCGCCTCTACCAAATCACCTTGCAGCCAGGCCGCTTCCGCAAACAAGCCCCATAACTCTGGCAAAAGTTCCCGCACCTGTGCCTGCTCAATGTAGGAGCGTGCCAGTTGCAGCGAAGCTGTCGCCGCCGCCAAATCCTGGCGTTTGAGGTGTGTGTGCCCCATATTCAAATGCAGCGCACCCTGCACAAACAAGGAGCCTCCAATTTGCCCCATCAAGCGTGCTGCCCGTTCGTAATAACCAAGAGCCGCATCCAGGCGACCTTGTCTCAAGGCAATTCCGCCCAGGTTGTTATTGACCAACACCTGGTTATAGGTGTTCCCAATCTGGATAAACATGTTCAGGGATTGGCGGTAATGATAATCAGCCTGCGACCATTCGCTGCGCGAGAAATACCCATTTGCCAGAAGGTTATGCGAAGTGGCTTGCCCGTACACGTTGTCGAGCTGCTGATACAAGGCCAATGATTGGGTGAAACGCTCGATGGCGGAAACGGTGTTGCCACGCAGTTCGCCAATGCCCATCAGGTTGTAGGTGCGGGCACGAATCGCCGCGTCGTTGAGCAGCTGCCCGACTTGTAAACTGCGCTCGCACAACTGCAACGCTTGTTGGTAATTGCCTTGTCGCAAGTTGATCAACCCGGCAATGAGCAGCATTTCCGCTTCTTCGGCGTCGGTCTGACCGTTTAAGGCGGCTAATCCTTTGTCGAGCCAGGTAAGGGCCAGGGTATATTCGCCACGCAGTTCGTGGGAACGGCCGTACCAACGACACCCCTGCGCCTCAGCGACCGCATCCCCTTGTGCCTGCGCCAGAGCCAGCGCCGCCTGCAAATGCCCGGCAGCGGCATCATAATGCCCTATCGAGATCAGCAGTTCGCCGAGCACCAGGTGAATTTGTTTACGCGGAACGGCCGTTTCCTCTTGTGGCAGCATCTGCGTGCTGTGCAGCGCCTTCTGCAAAAAATCAATACTCTGCTGCACGGCGTGCAACTGCTTGGCCTGCATCCCCGCCAACAAATTGTATTGCAACGAGAGCGGCCATAATTCGCCCAAAAAGGCGTGGTGCGCGATCTCCGCCGTCGCTTCCGGCTGTTTAACAGCTAACGCCGTAGCCACAGCCCGGTGCAGCAGTTGTCGCTGCGTGAAAAGCAGCGTCTCATAGGCCACTTCCTGCGCGGTGTGATGGCGAAAAGCATAATACTTACGCTGCGGCTCTTCCTCACGCAGCACCTGTTCTGCATCCATATACCGGGCTTCCGCCTCGACCTCCGGTATCTCCTTCTCCTCAGGATGCACTTCGGTCAACAGCGCCAGATCAAATGTGTAGCCAATGACACTGCTCACCTTCAATGTCAGCTTGTGCTCCTCCGGTAAACGGTCAAGGCGCGACAAAATTAAGCCATGAATGGAATCAGGCAGCCCCAACTTCACCGCCGAAAGATCCACATCCTGGCGCAGCTGCCATTTCCCTTCGCTGCGCACGACAAAGTTAGCGCGGCGCAGCGTCTCCAACAGATCGCCGACAATGACCCAAGCCTCGTCATCATCTTGAGCCAACTGATTCCCGGCACGCATCGCATCCAGCAGTTCGCTGACGAAAAAAGGATTGCCATGTGCCACGCGCTGCACAACATCCAACAACAGCGAGGAGGGCGTCCCGCTCAGTTTGCGCTGCAACAAAGCAGCCACATCGGCATCAGGCATCTCGGCAAGTTGATAAAGGGTTGTGTGCGGCAGGTCACGCAAACCGCGCAGCGGCGAATCGGCACCCAGTTCGGGAGGGCGGTACGGCAGCAGCAGCAAAACGGGTGCGCTGCTCACCACCTGCTGCGCCACAGTTTGCGCCAATGCCAGCGAAGCCTCGTCCATCCAATGCGCATTTTCGATGATGAGGAGCAACGGCCGTTTCCCGGCCCACGTTTGCAGCATCTCCACCAACAGCGAAAACAGCGCCTTTTGCCGCATATCGCTGTCCAGCGCCGCCGTCGTCGCATTATCGGGAAGCGGCAGCGCCAACAAATCCCCTAACAGCGGCAGCCGCAGCATCCATTGCGGCTGCGCCACTTCAAACAAATGGACTAATTGCGCGATAAAAATTTCATCCGTATCATCTTGCAAATCCAGCAAATCGAGGAAGATTTGCCGCCAGGGCGCATAGGGCACATTATGGGTAATGCTTTGGCAGCGGCCCAACGCGACCTGCACATCATCGGTTTGCGCTTGCTGCGTTAGATACGAACCCAGATGGCTCTTGCCCATTCCCGCCTCACCCACCAGATGCAGCGACCGCCCCACCCCACTGCGCAGCGCCGTCATCACCTCATCAAGATTGGCTAACAACGCTTCTCGTCCTAACGGCCGTTCCGGGAACTTGTCAGCCAAAGAAAAGCCAGCCCGTCGCCTACGCGCACGCACCAGGCGCTTCAAAGACACCGGCTCCTGTTTACCTTTAACCATAATCGCCGGCAGCGCCTCCCAAACAAACATCGCCTCGCTGGCCCTGGCAAACGCCTCATCGCTCACCAAAATCTGCCCTGGCTGTGCCGCCGACATCAACCGCGCCGACAAATTAACCGCGTCACCCAAAACCCCATATGTTCGGCGAGCAACACCGCCATAAGCGCCGACGCGCATACGGCCGTATGTCACCCCAATTTGCAGCGGCGGCAAAAAATCAAACTGCCCAGGCAGCGCCTGCAACTCCAATGCCGTTGCCAATGCACGGTCTACATTATCTTCATGGGCGATGGGCGCACCAAACGCCGCGTACATATAGCTCCCCTTATCGCCAATGGTTAACTGCAACAAACTGCCATCATAACGAATTAAAATGCGCTGCACCTGTTGAATTAACGCATCCAACTTTTGCGGCGACTGTTCGTCTTGATCGTAATCAATGCCGCCAAACCGCATAAAAACGGCCGCCGCCGAACGCAGTTCCGCCAAAAACTCGCCGCGCTCACCTTGCAGCCGCTGGTAAACGGCCGGTAACAACCACGCCTCCCGCTGCGCCTCGTCCAGATCGCCATCAGCCAAAGGCGGCCAGGGAGCCAACGGCACATCCACCGTCAAACCGGTCACTACCGCAAAGCGCTGGCCGTGTTCTTCACGCCATTCAGCAATTTGCAGCACATCAGCCAAGGCCGCCGCTGCCGCTTCATCCAGGATCACGTCGCCCCGTTCTGCCTGGTGTTCGGCAGCGGCGACATTTTCCAATGTTTTGCCAGCCATGGCGTCAATCAAGGTGTATTCGGGCAAACCAACCACAAAGCGCCGGACGGCTCCCACAGCAACGGCCGCTTTCATCCCCAGCGAAACAACATGACCCGAATGGGTGCGCACTTCGGCAAACTGGGCCATCGCCGCCTGCATCGCCAATCCACAGGCTGTGGCACATCGGCCGTCATCGCCATCAAACCAGCAAGTGATCGCATCGCCACTAAAGCTGATGACGCTGCCGCCCAGTTTGTGCAGCTCGGTAATTAAGGCATCGTAGACACGATTGAGATGCACGGTGAGTTCTTCTGCCCCTCGTTTGGGGCCAAGTTCACGGGCTAACGCTTCTGTCAACGGCGTAAAGCCGGAGATGTCGGCAAATAAGGTTGCGCCTTGCGTTCGCTGCGGCAGTACGTCGCCATAAGCAATCGCCTGCCGTCGATCCATTGGGATATAGGCACTGGCTATGTCCATGTAATCATTATCCTGGTAAAAAGCGGGCGATTGGGCATAGCTCATGCCCAATCGCCCGCCCCTCTTTGAATTTAGTCGTGAATTTTGACGTTTCCACCACCGGGACTGCTGCTGCTATTGCCTAACGGCAACGTGGGATTTACATAATCTGGCGCGGCCAATTCACTATCGTAGATGACTTCGCCCGTCACTTTGTTCCAGATTTTGATGCGGAAGAAGTCGTTGCGCCCGCCAGACAAACCACCGTCGATGACGGTCGCATAAAAACCGTAATCGCCATACCCGTTAATGGTGCCCGATCCCTGCACGGTCGCCTTGTTGCCCGACACCACAAGCCAATCGTAAGAGGTGTCCCGGAAGTACATGCCGCCATCAGCCAGGAAGTAGTGAGTCTGGCCGAAGGGTTCTGGCAAGTTGCGGCGATAACGGGCGTTGAGGCCAAAGAAGGCGACGCCGTTAACTGTGGGATCGGCCGTATACGCCCCGTCGGGCGAGATCACCCAACCCGCGCCGGTGATAAAGCCGCCATTGGGATCATAGACGACAATGTATTGATACTCAGCCTGACCCCACCCGCCATTATTATCGGTCACGGTTAGCAAGACTGTGTAGACGCCGGGTTGGGAATATGTGTGGCTGTCGGCCACATTGCCCACGCCGCTGGCGTAGGTGATGGTGCCACTGCTCGTGCTGCCATCGCCCCAATCCCAAACGGCCGTATGCGTGTCGCCATTTTCGACATCCGTGAAAACGGCCGTTACGTTCACCATCACCTGAATTGCCACCGGATCGGCTGGGGCGCTAATCGGGCCAACCACGGGCGCATCGTTGACCGGATCAATGGTGATGTTTACCAATGCCGTGGCACAGCCCCCCTCGCTGTCACAAACAGCATAGCTGAAGCTGTCGCTGCCGCTGTAGTTAGCATCTGGCGTATAGGTGAAGCTGCCATTGCCCTCATTGACCAATGCGCCGTGCGCCGGATTGGTGGTGCTGACAGTCGTCGTCACGTCCAGATTGCCATCGGGGTCGCTGTCGTTGCCGGTCACAGTGAAGGTAACGGCCGTATCCTCCGCCGTCGTCACATCATCATCCACCGCCAGGGGCAGGCTGCCCAATTCACACGCATCCCCAATGCCATTGTTATCGCTGTCAGCCTGATCCGGATTAGGCACAGCGGGACAATTGTCCGCGGGCAGGGCATCATCAGCCACGCCATCGCCATCCAGGTCAGCCGCGCGTGCAGCATCCAAGGGGAAGGCGTCGAGGCTGTTGGGCACGCCATCATCGTCGCTGTCATTGTCGCAGGCATCGCCCAGCCCATCGCCATCAAAGTCCGCCTGGTCAACATTAGCTGTGCTGACGCAGTTGTCACCGTCGTCCAACACGCCATCGTTGTCGCTGTCGCTGTCGCTGTTGTCGCCAATGCCATCGCCATCCCCGTCATACCATTCCCCATTGTTCAAGGGGAATTGGTCAAAGACATCCAACGACGCATCGTTGTCCGCGTTCAGGTCACAGGCATCGCCGATGCCATCGCCATCAAAGTCCGCCTGATCGGCATTGGCAGTCAACAAACAGTTGTCTGTTGTGTCGGCAACGCCATCGCCATCGGCATCGGCAGCCGCCGACAAGAGACGGAACGGTATGCCATGATCCAAGACCAACGAGACATTACCGGCGTTATCGACGGCCTGCACAAAGTATTCAAGCGTGCTGCCAGAGGCCAACGCCGCGCTGCCAGTCGCCAATCCGGTTGCCGCATCATAGCTCAGGTCGATGGGCGACCAGCTATTGGCATTGATGTCCCGGTAAAGGACAACAATACGATGAATGCCGCTGGCGTTATCGTCCACCCGTGCCGTAAAGGCCGCGCTCCCGCCGACATCGGCGGCATTGACCGACCAGATGTTGGGCGCAACAAAATCAGTTTGAGAGAGGGGCGCTGTGTAGACAACCAGGTCAAGGCTGTCATACAGGCGCAGCGTGCCCACCGTTGGCGCAGCCAAACCGGTCGTCTGGAACTGCGCAGGCACGACAATCAACTGCTGCCGGATAACGCCATCTACCGTGAGGAAGCGGTTCAGGCTGGCGACTGTGCTCGGATAGAGCTGCTGCGCCAGGTAAAGCCCTTCGCTGTCTAATGTCACCTCTTGCGAAATGATGTTGGTCACAACCGGGTCGAAGTTTGGCAAGTCGGTGAAACTACCGCCAAGCATGAGCACACCATGTGCCGCATCGGTGGCTGAACTGTAGTTATAGGTGGTTTGCGGCAGAGTTGGCCGTGCGCCGGTGGTCAGCAGCCCATTTTCGCCCTGAATGGTGTAGTAAGTCCCGCTGCGAACAGCATCGCTGACGGGATTCGCGTCGTAGGTGAAGGTGAGTGTTTGCTGCCAGGCGCTGCTTCCGCTGGGGGCACCAATGCTCAAGGGTGGATTGTCGGAATTGAAAACGGTGTCGCCAGCAGGGGAAACGGCCGTTTGCACAGGCATATTCACCTTCAGCATCGGCAGCCCGTACAACGTCACTTCGCTCAACGCTTTTTCATCGTAATATGTGAGGCCGCCCGCACCCAGGCTGTTCAGGTAACGCAGTTTCGCACGCAGCAGCGCCTGCCCGACAGTGGGCAGCGTGCTTAGTTGACCGGGAACCGGGTTATAGCCCAATTCCTCGGTGAAGTTGGTCATGATGCGTTCGGAATAAGCCAGTAAATCACCATCGCCATAAGCAAAGCCGGTATTGCCGATGAATGTGGCCCCTTGTCGGGCAAAGGCTTGCGCGTAATCGGCCGCAGTAAAGCTGAGCAGCGTCGAGCCATCGGGCATGTTCAACCCGGAATGGCAGCCAACGGAGAAGATGAGACGGCCGTTAAAGTTGTCCACCCGCTCCAACTCAGTCGCAAACACATCATTGGCATCATTGGGGAAGAAGCGGAAATGGTCAAAGTGCGAATTGAGCGAAATCAAGTCGTAAGCTGTGGCATCAAACGCCAGGTTACGGAAATCATCGGCTGTCCAGGTGTCATTGATCAACGCATCAATTTGCGCAATTCCCTGGTCGGTCAAGCTGCTGTGAATCGTGTCCGCCTGATCGATCAAGAAATCGTACCCGGTGACAAGCGCATTTTGCGGAGCCAACACCTGCGCACTGAGGAAGGTGTCGATCATCGTGGCAATTTCGCCAGGGGTCTCTACCAGACGGCCAATGCCATATTGCGGCAAGTAAAGCTCACGCCCGTCGACGCTGAGAGGCAGCACGGCGGCGTAGTAGTCATCGCTGAGGAAGTAGCGATCTTTTCCGGCAACAGCCAGTTCCGGGTTGTCATAGAAGAGATATTCACGCTCGTTTGCCACCAGCGCATTGTCGCGAATGCGCCGCTGTGGAATGATCTCGTCTCCACCAATAATGACGATGTACTTCAAATCAGGATAGGCGGGGACTAAATCGTACACCAACGCTTTGATGGTACGCGCCACCAGGTTTGCCGTCTGTGTGTTCAATGGGTCGGCGTCCCAGGCGGCATAGACATCGTTGATTTCTGCGTATGCGCTCAGGTCAACGACGACGCCATTGACGTTGGGATCAGCAGCCAGGGCATTGATTTTGTTGACCAAATCGGCCGTGTTCAGGGTGTCCGTATCGGTGTACACCTGATTCATGCGCAGCGGGTTGAAGAGTATCAATGTTTCCACACCGGAATCTGTGGCCGGTGTGGCAAAAGATGTGGACACGGCGCTGTTGTCTACGGGAATGGGATCGGCCGGGGCGAGGATTTCGGCGCGTAAGGTGAAGGGTTGGGAAACGGCCGTTTCGTCATGCGCAATCGCCACCAGGAACCAGGGTCCCGTCAACTCATGAACATTGTGGAAAATCAACTCCGTTGTTTGTGGCAGCGCATTAGCCGACAAATCTGTCAATGTCGTAATATCGCCAGTCTCGCCGATATTGCTCAACTGCGCGATGTTGCTCAACTGCGCAATGTTGCTCAACTGCGCGATGTTGCTGAGCTGCGCAATGTTGCTCAACTGCGCGATATTGCTGAGTTGGGCAATGTTACTGAACTGGGCAATGTTGCTGAGCTGCGCGATGTTACTGAGTTGCGCAATATTGCTTAACTGCGCAATGTTGCTGAGCTGCGCAATGTTGCTGAGCTGCGCCACATCATAAATCTGGGCGATATTGCTGAGTTGGGCAATGTTGCTTAACTGGGCGATATTGCTGAGCTGCGCAATGTTGCTGAGCTGCGCAATATCCGTCAGCGTGCCAATGTCGCGCAGCTGCCCATTTTCCTCGTTGATTTCCGGCGCAAACAGGTACAGATCATAGTCATAGTCGCTGGTCAACGTGGCACTGATGATGGAATCGGGAACAGTGACATCCAATCGGTACCAATTGAGGTCATTCACGCTAAGCGCGGTATCCGAGAGCGGTGTATCAACGGCCAACGATGCGCTGGTCTCGCGGGCGCCGTTGCCCACCTGATAGGCGCCGCTGTCACATGCCACGCCAGCCGGACGCACCACGCCGCGCTGATCCGTCGCCAAACAAGAGAGGGTTCCCCCGCCAATGGCCGGACTGCCTTGTGACAGCGCCATTGTCTCCGTATGGCCGCCGTTATCGCGCAGGGGCATTAACAGAGGATCGGCTGTGGGGATGGTGACGCCGCAAGATGTACCCGGATATTGCAAATTGCCGCCCAAATCAGTGAACGACGGGACGCTGCAATTTTGCACATCATTATTGACAAACAAGCTGTTGCTGACATTGACAATCGGGCCAACCTCAACAGCCAGACCCGCACCAGTCGCGCCATTGTTATTGGCGAGCGTCACACTGGTCAAATTGAGGGCACTGCTGCCATTATCCTGCATGTAAATAGCGTGCCCGCCAGCGCCAGACGAATTCCCGGTGAACGTGCTATTTTCGATGTTCACCGTCGTTGACGCCCAGGAAATGATGCCACCTCCGGCAAAGCTGGCGTAGTTATTGGCAAATGTACTGCCACTGATTGTCAATGTGCCCGGATTGTAGTTGAAGATGGCACCGCCATTGTTCACGTTGTTTTGGTTATTGCTAAAGGTGCTGTTGATAATCGTCAACACGCCCTGGTTGTACGCACCGGCTCCCCAAACACCGCCTAAATCGTTGTCATTGTTGCGAACCTGGGTGCGGGTCAGCGTGGTTATGCCACTGTTCAACAAGCCGCCGCCGCCACTGCTGCCCGCCGAGTTACCATCCATGTCACTATCTAATAGATCAAGGGAGCCAACCGCAGCAATGTACACACCGCCGCCACCGGCAGTTGCCTGGTTGCCTTGAATTTGCACATTGGTCAAGGTAGCCGAGCCATTATTGATAGAGAGCGCACCGCCAAAACCGCTGACGCTGTTATTTGTCATGGCACTACCGGTCGCTGTCAGGGTGCCGACGTCCAGATTGACCGCGCCGCCGTTGCCACCAGAAGCGACATTCCCATCAAATGTGACGTTATCCAGGGTCAATGAACCGCTGAAATTGATCGCCCCGCCGCTGCCGTCCGTGGCTGTGTTGTTGACAAAGGCCGCATCTTGAATGGTCAGAGCGCTGTAACTGGTGATTGCGCCACCAAAGCCAATCGGCAGCCCGTTGCCATCAGCGAAAGTCAGGTCTGAGAGCATGACTGGCTGCCCCACAGCGGCGATGTTGAAAATGCGCGAGGCATTATCGCCACTGACGGTGACAGCATTGGCGCCAGGTCCGGCAAGGGTTAGCGCATCGAGAATGTCGATTTGGCCGCCGCTAAGCGTGATGACGCCATTTAGAGTCGGCACAAATTGGATGCGTTCTGCGCCGGGCATGACGTTCGCTTCCTGGATTGCTGCGCGGAGGGTGCATTGCCCGGAAACGGCCGTTTCACACACCCCATCGCCAACATTGACATCGACACCATCATCCAGGCTGTTAACCGTGATCACATTTTCGGGGTCGCACTGGTTGACAAGGCCATCCCCATCAACATCCGGCCCGCTCATGGGCGTAAAGGTAATGTCGTCCATGACAAAAGCAAACGCTTCATTCTCAATTTGCACGGAGCGAATACAAGACCCAGAAATGGTCAAGATGCCGGGGTTGGCGTCGCCATGAACCACATCAACGATAGAGCCTTCTTGTGTTTCAATGAAATCGGCCGTGCCGACCTGGTTATAGGCAATTAAATGCCGGATGTACCCGCCTGTATTCACGTAGTTAACGCTGACCGAATCAACAGCATAATCAAACGAGATTAGCGCGTCAGCTCCACGCGGCGTATCGGCACAGCAAGTGGCGACTGTCACGTTATCGCTGCCGATGACAGGATAAGTCCATGAGGGGAAGCGATAACGAGGGATGAAAAAGTCAAAGGTGACACCCAAATCGGCATAGGTGCTGTTCAAGGTGTCAATCGCCGTTTGTCCCGTTTGCGCGGGAAGGCCATCAAAGTTAATCACCTCATAGTTTGAGGTTGCCAGGATGGCCGGGCTAAATTCGGAACTGTTGCCATTGGTGTCGGTCGCGGTGGCAACAAGAGGATCGCCAGCAGCAACACCAAGCGTGGCCGCATCTCCCAAATCCACACTCGCCGCCCCTGGCCCAGCCAGGGTAGTGCTGCCTAAGTAAACCTGCCCTTCCCCACTCACAACGCTATCCGCTTCAAAAAACTCAATTGTGACCGGATAAACTGTGTTGGCGATGGAAGAGTCTAAACTGTAAGCAACTGTGAGATTTCCGGCGATGGATACGGCCGTTAAAATCGGGTAATTTTGCAAATAGTTGGAACCGCCATCGGCATCATCCAGATCATTAGCCGTTGCGCCATCGTTGCCCAGGTCAATCCCCAAAGCGCCATTGCCATAAATGCTGTTGCGCCGCACGAGATTATTGATATTTGTCGTACTACTGGCACTTAATTCCACGCCATTGCCAATATTCCCGGCAATCAGATTGCCTTCGGCTGCATCATTTACGCCGTCACCATTCGTGCCAATAATGGTGTTTTGAACGTATGGATTGCCAAACGCCCCCAGGGATATGCCACTGCCATTCCCCAAAAATGTGCTGCCGCTGACATCTGTGCCAATCAAGTTTCCTTGCACAATATTGCCATTGGCGATGCGGCTGGCATCGCCAGATATTTCAATGCCCATCGACGCATTGCCGGAAATCAGGTTGTTCAAAATGGCATTGCCATTCCCACCAAAGAGGGCTATTGCGCCAAAATTGCCGCCGCCTAAAGCAACCGTGCCGCTAACATCTGTGCCGATGTAGTTATTTTCAATCACATTATTATTGGGGGCAGAGCCATAATTAAATAAGCCGATCTGCTCATCGCCATTGCCCGCGATTAAATTGCGCTGGCTATCGGCCGCACCGCCAATGGTATTGGCAATGGAAATTTGCTGGATGTAAACCCCAGCCAATGTATTGCCCAATGCGCTTGTGCCGCTGGCATCGGTCCCCAGAAAATTACATTCTATGTGGTTGTTGCTGCTGTTTGCCAGATGAATGCCGTTAAAGAAACGGTTAATGACCAGGCCGCGCACGGTGCTGTTGCCACGTATATCCAATGCATTTGCGCTGCCTGCGTTTGTCCCATCCAATTCGATGAGGAGTGTGGGCGGCCATGCGGCACAACTTGCTCCCGGTTGGGTTGTGCCATCGATCACGACGGATTCTGTCATGGCGGGATAAGCTGAAGCAGGTGTGAAAGTATGCACGCCTCCGCCAGGAATGTTGAAATAAATGGTGTCTGTACCGGGCTGTGCATTTGCTTCTTCGATGGCGGCGCGGAGTGTGCATTGTGCAACGGCCGTTGCACATACCCCATCGCCAGGATTTGCGTCTCCAGCATCGTCCGTGCTGTTAACGACAAAGCTGCTAATAGGGGCTGTAGAAGCCACCCAGGCTGGATCATCGGTACTAATGGCAGCGGTTTCGCCTAATGTCCCATCATTTGTACCGGCCATGTCGGAAACAGTTTGGCCTGAACCCGCATCAAAATTCCAGTAAGAGATCAGATTGGGTTCGCTTCCTGTGAGGGATTGGGACATGGTTGCTTGAATCTCGCTTTGGGTACGCGCCACATTCCACACGCGTACTTCATCCATTTGCCCGATAAACCCATTGCATTGACAGGTTGCGCCTTGCAAGCCTATATAGAAGTTATTGGTTCCTGGCGTCGGTGCGCTTGTGCCGGTAACTGAACCATCAGGCACGCCATTGAGATAAAATGTAACCGTGCCAGCGGCATCACGAGTAACGGCGACGTGCGACCAGGCATTGAGAGGAACAACGGTATTTGCCTGGTGCCAGGGGAATGTGTTTGTGAACAGGCGCATACGGCCGTTTAGAATTTGAAAGAGAGAATCTGCCCCCCCTAACCCCGTTCCTTTGGAAACAATTGATTTTTCTGCGCTGATATTCGTCGGGTAAATCCACGCTTCGTATGTGAAAACGGTAGCGTTAAGGTTGGCATTGTGCGGGACATAGACACGATCATTTCCGTCAAAGGAGAGGGCACTACCAGAACCAGCAGCTTGTAACGGCCGTGTCCAGGGGTTGATGAGCAAAAAAGCAAATAGGAACAAAGTAGCAGTTAGCAGACGACGATATTTGCTTGGCATGGGGGTTTCTCCTCAGTAATTGAAACATTACAAGTAATTACAAACTGCCCAGGATGACAAACTGCATTCCTGGGCCATAACAATACGGATTTTTTTACCCGGACCAATACATTCGCGAATCAGGGCAATAATTACGGGAGACGGTATTTTATTTGGGGCTGATTGGGGCATCAGCCGTTGTCATTCACTGAAGACGGTGGAGAGGACAAACTACAGGTTCCTTCTTCTTCCTGTCTAAGCGTGCATGACAAACCTTACATGATTTCTTACCATTACTGTGTCAAGTGATTCGCCGGTAGTGTAACAACTGTTCGTGACTCCAGCGTGACACATCTACCGATAGTTATGAAATACCCGTTTTAATATCGGCAAGATATTTCCTTATCATTTTGCTAACTGCCCAGGTTGTTGGAAGGGGAAAACAGACCATAAACGGGTACGAGGTCTAGATTTTGGTTGTTCATGCCAATAGCGGTCAACGGCCGTATCTCGCGCAAATGCTCGTGCCGCCTTCGCCCCATTTTCATAAAACAACCGATTGTAACCGTTCCCCCGCGCCCGTCGTGTCACGAGGTCTATTTGTCGGTTTGTCTTGCGCATGCGCCCTTTTGGCGCTGGGCGATGACAGCTCGTATAGCTATTTGGCAAATGCCAGGCCGTATATTGCCTGCCTGCTGGCCCTTGTTTTCCCAAAAAATCGGTAAACAAAAAGAAAGCCTGTCCTTGCCGCCATGCCCGTTCTTGCACCTGTTCCGGTGTAGCCACTTCCCCAACGGCCATATGATGCAGCGCTTCTATTCCTGCTAGCTGTTCATATGCCCGTTGAGTGCGTTGTGGCACACCTGTAACTTGTTCCAGCGTTTCACGGCTGATGGGTTGCGTGTCCGTGCGACTGCTGTGAAAACTCGCATAAAAATGTGCTTTCACAGTGCCTACGGTGCTGCACAAAATCGCCTGTGAAACAAAAACTGGCCGCAGTTTTAGATGCGTGACATCTAAACTTGCAGCCGCTTTTGCCACAGAACGAATCCATATCCGCCGCTGATCGCGGTGCCAGAAAATGTTTTCGCCTTGCTTGAGTATGTTTCGCAACTGTCGTTTGCCACAAACTCGCCAATGAGATGTTTTGGTTGTCAATATGGTTTGCACAGAGTCTAGTGACAATCGACCAGAACCGTTCTCATCTAATTGACGCAGCAACAACCAGATTCGCCCCGCATTGACCTGCCCATGCCGCAACATAGCGAGAGCCATATCCGGATAAAGCTTACACGGAATTGGCTCGTTAACGGCCGTTAGCGCAGGTGATTGCAGAATGGGCGAGATGGGATTGGAAACGGCCGTAACATCTTCCGCTTGTCGTGCCTGTTTTTGAGACGCAACACGTAGCAGAGCCGTCACCGCATGACTTTCCCAACCTAAATGAGACGGCAAACCAACAACCTTCGGTGGTACCGTTGTTGGCTGAGTTTCCCTCTCCACATCCTCGTATGAATTTGTCTGTTGCTGCCCATACACCGCCGCTCTTCGTTGCAGCAACAACTGATTTGCTGCTAACAGCGCCGGTGATGGTGATAAAGTGGCACCCATTGGGTATACACATCCCCTCCCCAACCAACAGCTACACGAACTTTTCAGAACATGTGATCCGTTGACACGGGGATCGGCATGTGCTATCCTCCTTGTAGATGGGATGAGCCACAAGGGAGACAAAAATCACCCTCCCCGATAAAGGGGCCTCATAAATGGTGATGGCGACACCAAGATGGGGTTGTGGCTTCTACATACTAAGCAAAGGCTAAGTGATGGCGACACTTGGCCTTTTTTCTTGTCAATTTACTGACAATCATTTGTTTCAGAAAAATTCTTCCATCGCCAGCTCCTTAAATAAAATGTGTCAATATCGTATATCCATTGACACCAAGATCAGGCTATGTTATGCTCGTTTTAACAACGACAAGCGGGTAACAAAAACCCATCCTCCTCAATCAAGAGGTGTTTTACGAAAAGGTGTTGCCGCACCCAAGCGTAAGGTATGTCGTTGAAGATGCTTAGAGCAAAAAAGCTAGGTGAACTAACACCTGGCTTTTTTGCTGCTTTTATGCCGTATCAATTCTCAAATTCACCCAAGTCCGCATTTAACCAGGTTCCTGGTCGCCAGACCATCTATCGAAATCTGCATCCAGCGTTTCTAAATCTACCAGGCGGACTCCAATTGGCTGCCATTTGCGGCGGCCGCGCAGCTTGTCATCAGCAATAATGGCCTCAGCACGTGTTGTTGCATTTTCTGTCCAGCCACCAGCAGCAAAACCAATGTAATAAACCTTCCAATCTTCATCTCCCGTCGGGATAATAGATGGCGTCCGTTTTACTAAATCATGGATCATCTCTACCCCTGCGGGGACAGTATCCCACAAGCACTTGCCCAATATGAGGCATTTTTCCTCTTCGCTGATCCCCACAACATCAAAGGTGTTGATGCGTTTCCATTCACTACCAACATGTTCAATAGGAGTAGGTAATTCACCTTGGGCACTCGCTAACAGCAGCCACTCCCGACATAATTCTTGCCAGGTGCTATCTTGAATCAATCCTGGCAAATTATGCTCAATGGAAACTAACATTTGTTTGTCTTGACCCAGGGCTAACTTGGATTGATAAGGGGCCAGGAAACGATAATAAAAGCGCAAGTAAGGATCAGTTACAAAATAACGGCCGCGCCGTGAGTCAGTAGAACGTTCTGTGACCGGTACCTGCCGATCAACAAACCCGGTGCTGCGCAAAATGCTGAGATATTTAGATGTGTGTCCACTGGATAATCCGGCTCGTTTGCCAATACCGCTTAACGTTTGTTCGCCACTGGCAATTGCCCGCATAATCCCCACATAGTTGTACAAGTCTGTAAGAAAATCTTGTAGCAGCAGACGAGGCTCATCCAACATCCAGGCATTGGAAGGCTGCAATTGCAAGCGCAAATTTTCCAGAACCGATACGGATGGATCGAGCCTTTCCCAATAAGCGGGAATACCACCCCAAATGGCATAAATCATGACACGTTCGGCAGCGTTATAATCAGGGAAAAATTGTTTGGTTGCACTGAAAGGGAGTGGCGGCAGGCTAAACTGGGCGGTGGCACGGCCGTATAATGGTGCCTGATAGGACAATAACTGTTTTTGCATCATCCCCATCTGTGAGCCAGATAGCGCTAACAAAAGATTGGAATCACTCAGCCAATGGTCCCATGCTTTTTGCAGGGTACCAATTAACGATGGGTTGACAGCCATCAAGTAATTAACTTCATCTATAAAAAGGGCAATGCGTCGATTGCGTGCTAACAAAGATACCTGACGAAAGGCTTGATCCCAGTTGGCATAGGTGAAGTCAAGCGGAGCAATGCTTTCCGGATCGGCAAAATTTGCCAGGGCTTGCGAGAAAGAGCGCAATTGATCATAGGCGGAAGTCGCTTCTGCCATCCAGTATAAACCGTGATCGGCATGCCGCTTCATCCAATGGGTTAATAACCGTGTCTTCCCTACTCGACGTCGGCCGTACAAAACCATGAGTGCGGCTTGGGGAGATTCCCAAGTCCGATCAATTAGTGCCAGTTCTTTGTGACGCCCTATAAAAGCTGATTTCATGCTAACAACTCTTTTTAGTATAAACTTGATTAGTATACTTTGATTTATACTAGTGGATTAATTGTGCTATGTCAAGTAAAAATGCCGATCATCTGTTCGGTTTCATTGTCTTATGTTTGCTGGAGCTGTTTGTTGCGAGGAAATTGCTTGTTTGCCTATCTTGTGGGGTACAAACAAATCACGAGCTTACCGCACTGCTGTTGACATAATCGATGATTAGTATAAAACAAAGTATACTACTTTTGTTTATACTAATCGCACATTGGATGGAAAAGCAACAAAAACACCCATAACCACTTGAAAATCTTAGAAGATGAAAGCGATTAGTCTACTTTGATTTATATTAATGCATATTAATGGGTTTCTGTCAAGGAATTGTTGTGTTCATACAACACCTGTTGTGTTGATGCAACAATATAAAATCAGGCCCCTGGCTCCTGATACCCGTCTTCTTGGAAATGCTGCACTTGAAATGTATGAACTTGAATGGATGGGGGACGTTGCCACAAGTATCGGTAGGGGATGTCTGCTTTGTATGCAATCGCTTTTAAGAATTGTTCGGGTTGTGTAATGCGCTGCCACACTTGGGGAAGTAACAGCCCTCGTCGTTCTTGCCATGTGAGCATAACCCCATCAATATTTGGATGCAGTTTCGCACACAGGTCATCGAAGTGGGCATAAGCCAGGGGGAGTGGTGGGGTCAAGATTGTTACTTCCAAACGGATGTCTGCAAGCTCAACGGCCGTTACCGGCATAAATCGTGGATCGCGCGAAGCGGCTGATACAGCATTGCGTGCCACATCTTGGGCAAGCGGCCAGCGTGCCTGTGTGTTACCAATACAGCCGCGCAATTGTCCATGACCCGTTAATGTTACAAAACTGGCTCCCGATTCTCTTAATTGCACTGGCAACTCATCAAGATTGGGCTGGTAGTGTTGCTTGTCCCGCACAAAACTTTCAAGACTACGCCGGGCGATTTGCACCAATATCGCTCCATTTTGTTCACTATAATGAAGTGTCTCTTGCATTGTTATCACCATTTCCTGATTCGCTACCATTCATATCGCTATTTATCAAAAGAAGACCGGGCGTATGTATTCATAGGCATTTTACCACCCAAGTGGGGTGCGGCTAAAGGGCTAAATTCTCGTGTGCCAGGGCAAGTTGACATTTTAGCGGAGCCAAATTACTGAACAGACAAGTTGTAGAAGCCCAAGATAGTGGCTGGCGAGTTTGGCATACCAGGAGACACAACAAAGATGCTTGCTTTTAAGCTGTGGAGAATCGTGACGGACTGCAATACCAAATGCTTTTATGGGTAACGGCCGTTTCTCCCCCAAATCACTCGTGTCCACAGCACATGCTGCGAACTCTTTCTCGTTCGCTATTGTTGCGCGGGAAACAATTGTCAAAGGCTCCTGTGGGGTGAACGATAGTTCACCTCGTTTTTGTGCTGGCGAGAAGCGTGCCCCAGGATGTGGCAATTCATGCCTCGCGTTACGCCACCATAAATAGAGCGTGTGCGAAACGGCCGTTTCCCCCTACCCTCCCCCTGACTGGCGGTAAATTTGCGTGGAGAAGGCTGTTTTTTCTTTTTATGCAGCGTCTAACCTGCTTTGTCTATCTGTTTGGCCTGTCCCAAAATTGCCGTGAACATCTGTTTCATATATGATTTGCTTGTTGTGAATTGCCCAACTACCTTTAACTTCCCAGTTTAGAAATCACCTTCCTGTTTAGGAGTGTGATTCCTCATGGAATAAACGAGGATCGGTATGACGCGAATTATTGCTATTGCAAATCAAAAAGGCGGCACAGGTAAGACGACGACCGCGATTAACCTGGCTGCTGGACTGGTGCGTGCTAACCCGCGCCACCGGGTGATGTTGGCTGATATTGACCCACAGGCGAATGGCACGGCCGTTTTCTTGGGGGTTCCGTTTGCAGCTGGCCCACGCCTGGATGGCGTTAACACGATGTATGAAGTGATCTTGGATCAGGTGGCAGCGGCGCAAGCGTTGCAAACCGTAACGCTGCTTGAGGGAAATGGCGAAACGGCCGTTGGTAAAATGCACATTCTCCCATCCCATCTTGACCTGGCTTCGGCCGAGTTGGAACTGGTAAATCTGTTTGAGCGCGAACGCCGTTTGCGCCATGCGTTGGCCCCCATTGTCAACCAGTATGACTTCATCATCATCGATTGCCCTCCCAGCCTGGGATTGCTGACGGTTAATGCGCTCATGACCGCCAACGAAGTATTGATCCCCGTGGATCCTGGCCTTTTTCCCTTGATTGGGTTGAATTTGCTCAACCGCACCATTGAGATGGTACGGCAAGCCAATCCCAGCCTGGCTATTTCTGGCGTTGTGCCGACCCTGGTTGATCGCACCGCATTGGCCCGCGATACACAACAAGAGCTGGCGGCGACCTTTGGGAGTCGCTTGCTGCCGGCAATTCCGCGTCGCGTGGCGTTTGGCGAGGCGCATGCCGCGGGACAAGATATTTTTGCCTATGATTTGAGCAGTGACAGCGCATCGGCTTATGCCGATTTGGTAAAGGAGATAATGCGTCGTGGCTAAGAAAAAGACAAGCCTCAGCCAGACCTTGTTTCGAGATATTGACCCATATGGCGATACGGCCGTTTCTGATGCCGGTACATTGGCTCGCCTGGCCTTAGACGTGGTGCGCCCCGACCCAGGGCAGCCGCGCCGCCTGCTGCCGGGTGCGTTGATGCAGCAGTTAGTCGCTGGGACACTCACCCCGCGTGATGCATTATCCCGTTGGCTGGAAACGGCCGATGAAGCGGGGCAATCACGCATTCACGAACTGCGCAAACTGGCATCCAGCATTGCCCAACATGGCTTGATCAACCCGATTACGGTACGCCAGGTTACGCCCGGCGAAACAGCGCCAGCCGATGCGCAATATTTGATTGTTACGGGAGAACGACGTTATTGGGCGCACACGCTGTTAGCGCTCGAAGGGCAAAAAATTCAGGCCGGGAATGAAGTGCTTTCGCCTACAGAAATTCCCGCTATCGTCACCGGCCCTGGTATTACAATTCGCGCACACCAGCTCATTGAAAATATCATGCGCGAAGACATTAACGCCGTGGAAAAGGCATTGGGACTGTGGGCCTTGCGTTATGAATTGTCAGAGACTGACACGAGCGCGTTGGACAGCGCAGATTGGGTGAACTATAGTTCCCCTCCCCCTGAAATGGAGTTGGTGCCGTGGACGGCCGTTAGCGATGCGCTGGGAATTTCGAAACGTTACCGTATCTTTATTACGTCAGTATTGAATTTGTCGCCACCGGCACTGGCTCTCGTGCAAGAATATGACCTGGCGGAAATGACCATTCGTCCCATTGTACAAAAGCTGCGCGATTTTCCTGATCTGCAAATGAAAGCGTTGCAGCAGTTGCTTGCCTGGCAGCAAGAAGAAGAACCGGATGGCGGCCCACGTCGAGGCATTACCAAAGCAGTGCAGTCACTGGTTGAGCAATTAGTGGCACGCGAGCAATTGCCGCCACCCACACCGCAGCGTGTAGACGGCCGTACCGAACGCATCCAACGCACATCCGAAACCAAACGCTTTAGTTCCAAAGTGCGTGGTACTTTGCGCTTTATGCAGCGCCTGGAACCAACACATTTGGCTTTGATCGCACGCGAACTGGCCCATGATATGACTTATCTCGACACGGTGGATGAGCTGCGTGATTTGCGCCAACAATTAGAAGTGTTGTTGTCACAAATTGATGATTACCAAGAAACAGACATTACATAAACAAGGTGACATAAGATTGAAAAGCTGCGCTGATGATTGTTTTCAACCATCTTCATTTTGAAGATAGTTGACCAACCATCTTCAAAATGAAGACGGTTCCATACGAAAGCCAGCGGGGAAATGTGCAAGTAACTATGTCGGAATCTGCTTTAGTCCCACAACTAGAAAAAGAAGTCGTATTTTACGAAGACATGATCACCATTGCTGTTATTGCCGGTGAACCATACGTCCCCATTCGCCCGATAACCGATGCGTTGGGGTTAGCCTATGGGTCGCAATATAACCGCCTGCAACGGGATGATGTGTTGGCGCGGCACGTCACGACGATTCAAATGACGGCAGCCGATGGCAAGCAGCGCAGCATGGTGGCCTTGCCGTTGAAGATGCTGCCGGGTTGGCTGTTTGGTATTCGTGCCGGGCATGTGAAGGAAGAGTTGCGCACGAAAGTGACGCGTTACCGCGAGGAATGTTTTACGGTATTGTGGGAGGCATTTCAAGAAGGGCGCTTAACGGCCGATCCCGGCCTTGATGATTTACTGGCAACCGATTCTCCTGCGGTACAAACATACAAGATGATGTTGGCGATGACTCAGTTGGCCCGTAATCAAATGTTGATGGAGGCACGCTTAAGCGGTCGCTTGGACCAACATGAGGAGCGTTTGGAACAGCTAGAAATGCAGTTGGGCGGCGCAGATCGTAGTGTCACCGAAGCCCAAGCCATGCAAGTGAGCCAGGCGGTGAAAGCGATTGCCTTGGAATTGTCGAAACGCTCTGGACGGAATGAGTATGGCGGCGTTTATGGTGAGTTCTATCGCAAATTTGGCATTACCTCATACAAATTGCTACCCGCCAATAAATTTCAAGCGGCAATGGACTTTTTAACAGAGTGGCATCAATCGTTGGTTGGCGACGCCCCCTTTTAAGCAAAAATCGCGACAAAGTAATACAAACCAAAAAACCACCCCCCGAAGGAGGTGGTTTTTCTTTTCGCTCGCCCACCAGGAGGGAGGTGGTTGAGCATTATCGGGCTTTGCGAAGGCAGAGGGAGAGGGTGCATTGCCCTTAATTCAGCCAAGTCGTGCCAGTCGCGTTTCTCTCGTGCCAGTTTGGGGGGAGGAGTTTTCCCTCATGCCTTTTCCTGACTGAATTCATTTGTAATTATAAGCGATTAGATCAACATCTACAAGTTTTTGCTATAAATTGATCAAAACTTGTTGCTCCCCTCCTGATGGGTAGCTTAAATTTTTCTCATAATGGGCGTTATGCAGGGAAGGCGGGGCGGGTAAAAATGATAAACGGCCGTTTCGTCCACGATACGGCCGTAAACCGCTGCCCCTCAACAAACCCCTGCCCCAACCACACACGTTTTGCTCGCTCGTTAAACTCCGCAATGGTCACCCGCAGCATGGTTGGCTGGAACGTCTTTTGCGCAAACTCTATGACAGCCGCAACAAATCGGTGTCCCTGCCCTTGTCCTGTCCGGTCGGGGCGCACGCCAAGCCCAATGTCCAGCGCGTCCTGGCTGTAATCGCCGCCAGGAACCTGCGCATCTTTGCCAAAGGTGCAAAATGCTTGCAGTGTTCCTTGTTGATCAATGATGGCATGGCAGTTGATGGCTGGATCCAGGAAGTAAGTGATTTCTTGGGCAACGGCCGTTTCAGTCAGTTCCCCTGTCGCAATGTTATACACATCGTAGGGTGCCTCGTACTGCCAATAAATGAATTGACGAACGTCAACGGCCGTTATCGGCCGTAGCAACAGCGTATCTTCCATCATTTACTCCTCTGAAAAAAGCCTCCCGGAGGTTCATCTGATGTGACAAGCCTTTCACTGATAACCTCCGGGAGGTTGGTTTTCATTCATGGTGGTGAGCTTGCGCTCATGTCGTCTACTTTGTTTACTGAACACAATAATGGAAAAAAGAATCGAATCAATCCTCATTTCTTGTTTCAGTAGCAGTTTGCAACTGTGTTGCCAGGTTGTCTATCTGGCGGAACTGCCATGTCCAACGCACATTATAAAGAAATTGACGTAGATCAAACCGGTTGTCATCCGGCGAATAAGATTCGGCGTGATAAGACGGCGTGAGCACAGTCATTTTATGCCGATTAATGGCGTAATAGTAAAAGAAATGCTTGACTTTGGCCGCCACTTCCGTTGGTGGTAGGTGTTCCCATTCATAAACCAGCTTCTCGAACATATTTAACGGGCCGCAGCGTTCCACTTTGCGCAAATAACCAAATCGACTGAGTTCGACATATGTCATCCCCATATCCGTTTCATCTTGCTGCGCATAGTCGGCGGTAATGGGTTCCAATTCGGCCGTCGGTGGAGCATCAATCACGTCATTGAGCGCCGTATACCCTTTGTTGGCGGCTGCCCAGCGTAAAAAGCGGCGCAAATCAACCTTGCTAACGCTGCCAATGGGGTTGATGTCGGCGCTGCTGCAATCATACTTGGTCATGTAGCCGCGCAGTGCCTCATCCACGTTGGATGTGCCCAGCACGAGCAAGGTGCCGCTGCGCCCGCGTACCCAGGGCAATAATTGGGCGAAAAGGTAGGACAGCACCATACGCAAACGTGCCTGGATATTTTGCAGCGCCAGATTTTCGGCGCGTGTGCCGCCGTGTACCTGGAAGCGAGGCTTTTGCTCTGTCACCCAGACAAACAAGTTGACGACGGATTCAACCACTGTGTCGATGTTGATGTCTAGATGATGTGCGCCAATTTGTGCCGCTAATTCTTTGGCGCGGATGCGTGTTTCTTTGCTGCTGTTTTGAGTGCCCATGTAACAAGTGTGTAAAATGCGGTTGGCAAATTCGACCGCCTCGGTTGGGATGTACTCGTTGTCCCCTGCCAGACGGCGTGCATCGGCGAGCACCTGTGCATTCCCGGCTTGTACTTCGCTGATGACCATCTGGCACATGATGCCGACCTGTGCCGCGACGGACGAACTGTCCGCACCACCGGATAATGGCAAAAAGAAGCCGCTTGTGCCGGAGCGGCGCAAATAATCCCACAACCAACATGCCGGCCCGTAGGCGATTTCTTCTTCGGGCGTGTGGTAAACCACGTCAATGGGTGGGGTAGGGGGGAGAGAGAGTTTGTGGGTGAGGTCGAAGTCGGCAATGACGCGTGGCACGGGTTGGGCGTGGCTGGTTTGCACTTGCAGGCTGCCGATGCTGCCGCGATAGGCCCGCACGTCTTCCAGATCAATGGTGGCGGTGATGACTTCGACATCGCGTGGAGAGAATTGAGATGCCTGGGCGAGGATACGGCCGTTTACCGCAATCAACGCACTGCCATCAAAATAAAGCCGGTCGCCATCACACCCCTGTTGGTTGGCATACACATAAACACCGCCGCTTTTTGCCGAAGCCTCGCAAATGAGAGCGACACGTCGCTGCAATTTGCGCAATGTGTGGTGCGAGCCAGAGCCATTGGTGATAATTTCAACGCCATCCAAACCGAGATAGGTGTGTGGACTCTGCGGGGCAAACAGCTCTTCGCACATTTCAGAGGCTAACACCGTGTCGCGGGTAGCAACGGCCGCATCGCCAAAAGGCACACTATTTTGCCCGGTAATGGCGCGAATCAGGCGCGGCAAATGATGTTCGGTGATTGTGCGCGGCTGCTGCCAGGCCGCAAACCAGCGTGGTTCGCGGTAATTGCCATCATCGGCGAGAATCATTTTGGGGCGTATGAGCAGGATGCGCCGGTTTAAGACCAACACGCGGCAGTTATACCGGGCATTTTGGTGCATAACCGGCATGCCAATGTCGCAGAGAATGTCATCGGTGAGATCGCTGTCGAGAATTTGTGCCAGACATTCCCATGAATGGCGCAGCGTATCCCCTTCCAGGAACGCATCTTGACAGCCATATCCAGAGATTTCCAACTCTGGCCCCAGCCGGTATCGTGCGCCATGCGCTTTGGCGACCCGAATAGATTCAACAATCCGCTCCAAATTCCCTTCAAAATCGAGTGCCCATTGATTGAGATTGCAAGTCGCAAGCGTGGTTAATTGCATTGGTTCTCCTTAAAAAAAAGCCTCCCGGAGGTTCGCCTCATGTGACGAGCCTTCCATTGATAACCTCCGGGAGGTTGGTTTTCATTCATGGTGGTCGGCAGCTGCCGGTGAAGTCTTTCCCGAAAATAGCTTTGTGCCGGGCTATTTTATGAAATGAAAGTTAGGGTAACAGCCTACACGAGATTGGATTTCATAACTTTGGTTGTTTAATCTACCTGCCGACATCAATAACTATACTTAGTGTAAATATTACACGAAATATGATAACTTGGCAATCAGGTCAAAAATCTCCTGAAGGTTGTCACAACTGTGTTTAGACGTTCCCATAAAGCCGCTGGGAAGCGCTCAATTACTAAAGGTTTATTCTACTCCAATAGTAAATGCGCTAGAATGGAGAATACGCCAAATTAGCAAACATGGAGAACTAGCAATGCGTCAACGATTACGTGACCTGGGAATTATAATCGGCCGTTTTCCCACTGGTACACACAATGCCATAACGGATGTACCCGGTGTCCTGGTTGGTCACGAAACCTTAATTTACGATAAACCACGCGTCGCTCGCACGGGAGTGACGATGATTGTTCCTCGCGCGGATACCATCTGGCGCGATTATGCCTTTGCCGGTTATCACGCGTTCAATGGTAATGGTGAAATGACGGGACTGGCCTGGTTGGATGAGTCAGGCATGTTAGGCTCAGCGATAGGCTTGACGAACACATTCCAGGTGGGCGTCGTGCGCGACACATTGGTGCGTTATGTGGTCGAGCAGGGGCACACGGAAGGATTTTGGCTGCCAGTGGTGGCCGAAACGTATGATGGCTGGTTGAATGACATCAATGCCTTTCATCTGACGCGCCAGGCCACGTATAAGGCATTGACGGATGCCAGCGATGGGCCGGTGCAAGAAGGGAATGTGGGCGGCGGCACAGGTATGATTTGCCACGATTTCAAGGGTGGCATTGGCACGGCTTCGCGGGTGCTGCAAAGCGAGGCGGAAACGTACACGGTGGGTGTATTGGTGCAGGCGAATTATGGGGATCGGCATTTGTTGCATATTGATGGCGTGCCGGTGGGGCGCATTTTAGGGCCTGACCATACACTGATCCCTGGCTGGCGCGGCGAAGATCGCTCTGGTTCGATCATTGTTGTGATTGCCACCGATGCGCCGCTGATTCCGGTGCAGTGCCGCCGACTGGCGCAGCGGGCGACGATTGGTCTGGCACGCGTTGGGGGCGTGGGTCACAATGGCAGCGGTGATATTTTCCTGGCGTTTGCTACCGGCAATCATTTACCGGCGAAAACCGGGTTGGTGCGCGATTTGCAGATGATTCCGCATAATCGGCTGGACCCATTTTTTGAGGCGGTGGCAGAGGCGGTGGAAGAGGCGATTTTGAATGCGCTGACGGCGGCAGAGACCATGCATGGCCGTGATGGGCATGTTGCGCACGCGCTGCCATTGACTGATCTGGCGCAAATTGTGGGGGATTATCGGCGTTTCGATAAGAAAGAGGAATTGGCGTATGAGCCAAGGAGGAAGGCCCGTTGATGGCAGCCTCTATGTGCGTTTGCAGGATTGTTGTTCCTGAGATGCAGAGGAGGGTCTTGTGGAAGTGACTGGCGAAAAGAAGCAGTTGGTGGAACGGCCGTTTATCTTTTACAGCATCATGTTCTTGTTAGGCTCGTTCGTGCTCAGCGTGCTCTCCCTGTGGCAAAAAAAGATTTTGGGTGCCTCTATGTTTGATCCCAAAGGATTTTTGGTGCCCATTCTTTTTGGGGGTGGCAGCGGCATATTGGTTGGTTTCTGGCGGCGCAAACTCCATGAGGTGTATCGGGAGATAGAACAAAGCAGCTCCTTGTATCGCACGCTTGTAGAGCAGGCGTCAGATGGTATCTTTCTCGCGGATATGCAGGGGAATTACGTTGAGGTCAATAACAACGGCTGTGCGATGTTGGGCTATACACGCGCAGAATTGCTGCATATGAATTTGCGTGAATTGATGACGGCAGAAGAAATGGCGGCGATGCCACCGCCATTTGCGGAACTGCTGGCGGGAAAAACGTGCGTGTTCGAGCGCCATTTGCTGTGCAAGGATGGCTCTTTGCGTCCGGTGGAAGTGAGTGCCAAACAGTTGCCAGACGGCCGTTTACAGGCCATTGTGCGTGATATTACAGAACGTGAAAAGACGCTCAAGTCGCTGCAAGAGAGCCAGGAACGGTTAGAACTGATTGTGCAGGGAGCTAATTTGGGCTTGTGGGATTGGCATATTCCCTCTGGTGAAGTCATTTTCAACGAACGATGGGCGCAAATGTTAGGTTATTCGCTGGCGGAGATTCGGCCGCATGTCGATACCTGGCATGACCTGCTGCATCCTGATGATCGGCCAATGGTGATGGCTGTTTTGACAGCGCATTTGCAGGGCAAGACTGCACGTTACGAGACGCAACACCGGCTGCGCACGAAAACGGGTGATTGGCAATGGGTTCTGGATAAGGGGATGGTTGTGAGCTGGGATGCGACGGGCGCACCTGTCCGCATGACGGGGATGCATCTGGACATTGATGAATCGGAGCAGCTCAAGCAGGAATTGCGCGAACATGAGGAACGTTTGCGCTCTTTGATCAATGCGACGCCGGATATTATTTGCTTTAAGGATGGAAACGGCCGTTGGCTGATTGCCAATGATGCAGATTTGCAGCTATTCCAGTTGGATGGCGTAGATTATCGGGGCAAAACCGACGCCGAATTGGCTGAATTTAGCCCATTTTACAGAGATGCTTTCCTGACTTGCGTCGATACGGATGAGGTCGCCTGGACAAGTGCGCCCATGTCGCGTGGAGACGAGGTTATCCCCAAGCCAGACGGCTCGCACAAAGTTTATGATGTGATCAAAGTGCCGTTGTTGGCGGAAGATGGTCAGCGCAAAGGGTTGGTCGTCTTAGGGCGTGATATTACAGAGCGAAAACGGGCCGAAGAGGCGCTGCGTCAGGCGCAAAAAACGGAAAGCCTGGGTGTGTTGGCGGGTGGTGTCGCCCATGATTTCAATAATTTGCTGGTGGCAATGCTAGGGCAAACGTCCCTGGCCTTGGCCAAGCTGCGCCCGGAAAGCCCGGCACGCGCCCATGTGGAAAAAGCGGTGCATGCGGCGGAACGGGCTGCGGACTTAACGCGGCAGATGCTAGATTATTCCGGGCGAGGACATTTTGAAAAGCGCCTGATCGATCTCAACCATTTAATTACAGAGAATTTGCACTTGTTTCAAGCCAGTTTGCCGAAAAATGTGACCTGGCATGCCGAGTTGGCTGAAGCCCTGCCGCCCATCCAGGTCGACCCCGGACAGATGCAGCAGGTGATCATGAATTTGATTATTAACGGCGCACAGGCCATTGGGGATGTGCCGGGCATTGTCATGGTGGTAACTGGCTTGCAAACGGTGGAAGGGGCGGATGTCCGTTATGAGCATTACACCGGCCAAAAGCTGTCCCCCGGCCAATATGTGACGTTGGAAGTGCATGATAACGGCCGTGGCATGGATATCGAGACGCTGCCCAAGATTTTCGATCCCTTCTTTACTACCAAGGAAACGGGGCGCGGTTTGGGGTTGGCGGCGGTTTTGGGGATTGTGCGCGGGCATCATGGCGGACTGTATGTGTACAGCGAAATCAATCGGGGCACGACATTTAAGCTTTTGTTCCCGGTTGGTGTGGGAGAAACGGCCGTTTCCCCCACACCCTCACCCACCTATACCACCCAAACAGCGGGTCTGGTGCTGCTCATCGACGATGAAGAGCCAGTGCGAGAAGCCGTTGCTGACATCCTGGCCTCGGTAGACGTTTCCGTCCTGACAGCGGCAAATGGCATGGAGGGCGTTGCCCTGTATCGTGAACACGCTGCCGAGATCAATCTGGTTATTTTAGACCTTTCCATGCCCGGTATGAGCGGCGAGGAAACATTTCAACAACTGCGGCGGATCGATCCTCACGTGCAGGTAATTTTATCGTCAGGGTACAATCGCAGTGAAGCCACGCGGCGCTTTAGCGGAAAAGGGTTGGTTACATTTTTGCAAAAGCCGTTCAGTTCCACAGTCCTCATCAACACAGTACAGCAACATCTCGACTCAAAAATTGAAAGATAACTTAATGACCTCTGCATAAGTTCTGCACATTTCCCCCATACACTCACACTACAACGAAATTTGCAAAACAACAGGATAACTTAACTACTTTTGCCGGAGACCACCTGGTGAGAGGTCGTTGGGTTTTGGCTGTAAGGAGTCGAAAAGGATGTTACGCAAACGAGGATTTTGGATTGTTACATTGATTTTGGCCGCGCTAATTGCCGGTGCCAGCTACTTTTATTACACAAGCAGCGTGGCCGCAGAAACGGTCGCAGAGGAAGATGAAGTGCAAACGTCTGTGGCCCGTTTGGGCGAAATTGTCGTGTCTGCCACCGGTGCTGGCACAGTGATCGCCGCCTCAGAAGTGGAACTGAGCTTTGCCAGCAGCGGGCAGCTAACAGAACTGCTGGTGCAAATTGGCGATGAGGTCAAAGCGGGTGACGTGTTGGCCCGCATCGACGATACCGATGCCCAGCAATCATTGGTCAATGCACAGCTGCAACTGGCGCAAGCCGCCATGCAAACCGATGCCAGTGCCACCCAGACCGGTGTCAGCTTTGATGATATTAGTGTCGAGGAAGCGCAGATCAATTTGGAATTGGCGCAAGCCGACCTGGATGATTTGTTGAATTGGGAAGCCGACCCCGATGAAATCGCGTTGGCGGAAGCAAACCTGGCTGCCGCAGAAGCAAGCTATAACGCAGCTCGTGGGCAAGAGGCGGCGAGCAGCACCAACATCAGCGTGGAAGCCATTAGCGTTGACCAGGCGGAACGCAACCTGGCGGATGCCCAAGCCGCATATGATACGGCATACGACCCCGGTCGGGATTGGGAATTGAATGATTCGCGCCATGCCGATGCCTTGGAAGCTGAACGGGAACGGGCCGATGCGGCGTTGTTGCAGGCACAAGAATCGCTCCAAATTGCGAATTTGAATTACAGCGCGACGGTTTCTAGTGTCAATCACAGCAGTTCCACCAGTGCGCAAAGTAATTTGCTCAGTGCGCAGCAAGCCCTGGTTACAGCACAGACTGGCCCAACTGAAGAGGAAATTGAAGCGGCGCAAATGTCGGTGCGGCAGGCGGAGTTGGCTTTGCAGCAGGTGAAGCTGAACCAGGAAGCGAATGTGTTGAGCCTGGAGCAGGCGCAGTTGACGGTGGAATCCGCAGAAGAGGCGGTTGAGCAGACGACGTTGCTTGCGCCGGTTGATGGCACGGTAACGGCCGTTAACTACTCCGTCGGCGAATCAGCCAGCGGCACCGTCATTGTCCTCGCCGACCTGGAACAACCCGTGCTTGAGGTATACCTGGACGAAACCGACATGACAATGGTCGGCTTAGGCTACGAAGTCGAAGTCGTCTTTGATGCGCTGCCCGAAGAAACATTTACAGGACAAGTCGTGTTGATTGACCCGCAGCTCGTCAATGAAAGCGGTATCACCGCCGTGCGTGCCCTTGTCGAACTCAATGCCGATTCCTTTGCCAAACCACAAACCTTGCCGGTTGGCCTCAACGCCACCGTGGAAGTCATTGGCGGACGTACCGAAAATGCCGTGCTCGTACCGGTAGAAGCGCTGCGCGAAATCTCAACCGGCCAATATGCGGTCTTTGTCATGGAAAACGGCGAACCGAAAATGCGCCTCGTTACCGTTGGTTTAATGGATTTCACCTATGCCGAAATCACTTCGGGGCTGGAAGTGGGCGAAGAAGTGACGACCGGGATTGTGCAGACACAGTGACATGAATCGTAATCGGTGATCGGTACTCAGTTTACGGGTTACGAAATTAGGAGAGACAAATGCAAGCAATCATTCAAACGCACAATCTACGCAAAGTGTATGGCATGGGCGACATCCAGGTCAATGCGTTGGATGGGGTAGACATTAGCATTAGCGAAGGTGAATTTGTCGCCATCATGGGGCCGTCTGGCTCAGGCAAAAGCACGCTGATGAACATCTTGGGCTGTTTGGATCGTCCCACAGATGGGCAGTACCTGCTCGCCGGCGAGGATGTAAGCGGTTTAGACAAAGTACACCTCGCCGCAATTCGCAATCGGCGCTTGGGCTTTGTGTTTCAATCGTTTAATTTGCTGCCGCGCACCAGTGCGCTGCGCAATGTGATGCTGCCGCTGGTGTATAAGCGCAGCGAAAAATTCACCACACGCGAACGTGAAGAGAAAGCCCTGGCGGCGCTGGAAGCAGTTGGGTTGGCGGAGAGAGCCGAGCACGAACCCAATGAATTGTCCGGCGGGCAGCGGCAGCGTGTTGCCATTGCGCGTGCCCTGGTGAATGACCCGGTGCTGATCATGGCGGACGAACCAACCGGGAACCTTGATTCGAAAACGGGTGACGAGATTATGGCGCTGTTGCATGAGTTACATGGGCGTGGGCGTACCATCGTGATGGTGACGCATGAGCAATATATTGCCGATCAGACAGAGCGCACGATCACCTTGGTAGACGGCCGTGTCGCCCAAGACGACAAGAATGGAGGTCATTGAGATGACGGCAGCACAAAAAGCAAAGCAAGGCGTTTTGCCTGTAGCGCGACAAGATGCGCCGAAGGAATTAGCTGAGGAAACGGCCGTTTCCGGCCTGATCAGCCTTATCGAAATCTTGCGCATCGCCTGGGAAGGCGTGGTGCGCAACAAAGTGCGCTCCCTGCTCACCATGCTTGGCGTCATCATCGGCGTTGCCGCCGTGATCATCATGATTGCCATCAGCGCCGGTACCGAAGCCACCATTGCCGACCAGATTCAAGGGCTGGGCGCCAACCTGGTCTTTATCCAGGCCAGCTTTGGGCGTGGCGCTCCTGGCAGTCGTGACACCGGCCCCTCGCTGGTTTACGATGATGTCGCCCTGGTGGGCAGCGTCGGCGGTGTGGTGGGCACCCTGGTCGATCAGATGACTACCCAATCGGTGAAAGCTGATAGCACGACGCTGACCGACGTTTCCGTTGTCGGGACAACGCAAGACTTTCTGTCTGTGCGCGAGGTGGAAATCTCAGACGGCCGTTTCTTCAACGAAACCGAGCTAGAACGAAAAGCAAAAGTCGCCGTCCTCGGCTCGGAACTGGCAACCAACTTGTTTGGTGATGCCAATCCCATCGGCCAATCGGTCACGGTTGGCACAACCAAACTGGCCGTCATTGGTGTGACGGCTGCCAAAGGTGTTGTTGGCAGCACAGACTTCGACTCCCAACTGTATATCCCAATTACCCTCGTCTTTGACAAATTTATGCCATCGCAGTTCCGGCAGTTTGCTGGCGATGATGTGCGCGTCATCTATGCACAAATTGACGAAAATGCAGACATGGACAAGGTCATTCAGCAAATTCAATTGAAGCTGGCAACATCAAAAGGCGTCACAGTAGATGAACTACCGTTCACCATGCAAACCCAGGATGACATCATCGAGACGCAAGGCGCAGCAACGGAAGCTTTCCGCAGCTTGTTGGCCTGGGTGGCCGGTGTTTCCCTCATTGTTGGCGGTATCGGCATCATGAACATCATGCTTGTTAGCGTTACCGAACGGACGCGCGAGATTGGTATTCGCCAATCTGTCGGGGCCACGCCAAACGACATCCGGCTGCAATTCTTGAGCGAAGCGTTGATGTTAAGTCTGGTTGGCGGGTTGATTGGGGTTGCCGCTGGTGTGGGTGGCTCCTTCTTATTTGGCGCAACCAGCGATATGCGCACAGTCATTGTGCCAAGTTCTATTGTGTTAGCATTTGGTTCGGCAGCGGCCGTTGGTATTTTCTTCGGCTTCTTCCCGGCCAATAAAGCAGCGCAGCTTGACCCAATTGAAGCACTGCGTCACGAATAAATCATAAAAATAACAGCAAGCCTCACGTTGATAAATAAATGAAAAGCAACCTCCCGGAGGTTATCAGCGGAACGTTTATCTCATGTGATAAACCTCCGGGAGGCTTTTTTTGAGGAGACAACGTGGGCGATTGCCCAACACGATAAATGGAAACCAACCTCCTGGAGGTTATCAATGGCAGGTTCGCCACATGAGATGAACCTCCGGGAGGCTTTTTTTTTGAGGAGATGGTATGAAAAAGTATGCAATGATTGTTGTTTTGCTGATTGCTTTAATGGCAACAGCATGTGGTGGAACAGCGACCGGCGATGTTGAACCGGCCGCCGCGGCGAGTCAATCTCAACTGCGTGATAATTATGATGATGCCTTGTCGGTGCAGGGGCAGCTGGCGCTAGGCACCATACAGCTAGATGAAACAGCGCAGGCAGTGGATGAAACGCAGGCGGCGGAGCTGCTTCCTTTGTGGCAGGCATTAAACACCCTGTCTACGAGTGATACGGCCGCTTCCGTGGAAATTGATGCTGTCGTCAAGCAGATTGAAGAGACGATGACCTCTGCGCAAGTTGACGCGATTGCCGCCATGGCCTTGACCAATGCAAGCGTGACCGAATTGCAAAACAGCGGCGCGTTGGCCTTTGGCGGGTTTGGCATGAACAGCGAGAATAGCGATTCAAGCAGCAGTGGGTTTACCGGCTTCCCCGGTGGCGGTTTTCCTGGTGGCGGTGAGGGCGCACCGGGCGGTGGCGCTGGCCCGGCGGGTGGCGGTGACTTTGGCGGTGGTATGGGCGGTGGCATGGCTGGCGGTATGGCTGGCGAGACAATGAGCGAAGATGACATCGCCACACGTCAGGCGCAGTTTGCTGGCGACAATATGTCGGATCGTATGCTGCTGAATGCCGTTATCCGCTTGCTGCAAACAAAGACCGGGGAAACCCCAACCAACATGCGTGGGAATTTGTTTGAGTCAGTGTATACTGCCGTTAGTGAGGCTACTGGCCTGACTATGGAAGAGATTCAGGCTGCTGCCGCTGAAGGGCAAACGTTGGCGCAGATTATTGAGGCGAATGGTGGCGATGTAACGGCCGTTCGCGAAACGATTATCGCGACATTGGACGATGCATCTGTGCCCGAAGGGCAAGACGTGGGACAGTTGGTGGACGATATGCTCAATGGTTCGTTTGCGAACCAACCTCCGTCAGCACCGACTGAGTGATTTGGGCTGAGCGGCGGCAGGCTGGAACCGGGTGATAATTCCATGCAGCTTGTCGGTCATGAGTTATCATTTTCCGTTAGCGATAAGATGGCACAACGAATTTTGGTGGTTGATGACGATAAAGCGGTGGTACGGCTGCTGCGTGGTTATCTGGAGCAGGCGGGATACGAGGTGCTGGTTGCCTATAATGGGGAAACGGCCGTTCACACAATTCGCCGCGAACACCCCAGCCTGGTCCTGCTTGACCTGATGCTGCCCGACCGGGATGGCTTCGACATCACCCGCACCATTCGCCAAGACCCGCAGTTAGCACTGCTGCCGATCATCATGCTCACGGCTCGTGTCACCGATACGGACAAAATCGTTGGCTTAGAGTTAGGCGCAGATGATTACATTACCAAGCCCTATAATCCACGCGAGGTGGTGGCACGTGTGCGTGCGCGGCTGCGCATCCAGGATGGCCTGGAGCAGGCGACGCAGCAGCGCGTGCTGCGCCTGGGTGGGTTGGAGATGGATGTGGGGCGGCGGATGGTATCTGTAAACGGCCGTTTCGTAGACCTGACCGCCACCGAATTCGACATTTTGCATGTGCTGCTCGAACATCCCGGCTATGTCTGGACGCGTGGCGAATTGATTCGCACCGCGCTGGACAGCGATTTTGAAGGGATTGATCGCACAGTCGACAGCCATGTGCGCAATCTGCGCCGCAAAATAGAACCTGACCCGCGACAGCCAACCTATATCCAAACCGTTTACGGCGTTGGCTATCGCCTGGAAGGTGTGCCATAGTGCGTCAATAAACGCACTATGGCAATAGCACACTATGAATCGTTTGTGGGTCCGTATTAGCCTGGTGATTGCCGGGGTCGCCATTTTCATAGCCCTGTTTCCGGTGGTGGCGCGAGGTCTGTGGCAGCCTGATCCACCGCCCATGCCTGTAAGCACGGAGGAACTGCCTGAACTGCCGCCGGAACATCTGGCGCGTATCGAGCAGCGCGTCGGTGCGGGCATCTGGCGTGGCGTGTGGATCATCTTGACCGTTGGTTCCACCATTGGGCTGGGAGCCGGTATCTGGCTGAGTCGCGGATTGAGTAAGCCATTAACCGAATTGGAAAAGGGAGCGCAGGCTGTTGCCGCGCACCAATTGACCTATCGCGTGCCAGAAGTGGGCAGCAGCGAAATGCGTGCGGTGGCGCACTCCTTCAACCAGATGGCAAGCGAGTTAGAGCGCCAGGCTAGTTTGCGGCGCAATATGTTGGCCGATGTGACGCATGAACTGCGCCATCCGGTGCATGTGTTGGGCGGCAATTTGCAGGGCATCCTCGATGGTGTTTTCCCTTTGGAGATGACAGAAATCGCGTTTTTGGCTGAACAAACACAGCATTTGTCGCGGTTGGTGAATGATTTGCACGAATTGGCGTTGGCTGAGGCGCAAGAACTGCCGCTGCATGTGCAAGAAATGGATGTGACTGACGTTGTGCAAAATGCGGTGGATGCGGTGCAGCCCTTGGCGGCGGAAAAAGAGATTGTGCTGCATTGGCAACGGCCGTTTACCTCTATGCACCTTATCCTTGATGCCGCGCGTATTCGTCAAGTTGTGCAAAACCTGCTCAGCAATGCCATCAACTATACGGCCGTTTCCGGGGACGTGTTTGTCGCCGTTGCCCTGGAAGAGGCCGAACTGCTGATAACCGTACAGGACACCGGTATGGGAATTACCGCCGACGATTTGCCGCATATTTTTGACCGGTTTTACCGCTCCGATGCCAGTCGCAGCCGCGAGCTGAGCGGAACCGGGCTGGGATTGGCGATTGCGAAGGCGATTGTGGAAGCACATAACGGCCGTATCACCGCCAGCAGCCCCGGTCGTAATTTGGGCAGTACGTTTGTCATTCATTTGCCCGTGCCAGATCAAGCCGATTTGTACACCTGACAATATTTTGTACATATTTCTGCACTAAATTCTTTACAATATATTGACAAATCGTTTGCATAGATGTACACTGTCCCTATCTTCAGTCAACAAGTAGATAGGAGCAGGTTTTATGTCAAACGGTGCAATTGTTGTTGAAAATTTAGTGAAGCAGTATGGAGGGGGCGTAACGGCCGTTAACGACGTCTCCTTTTCTGTCCCAGTCGGAACCATTTTTGGCTTTTTAGGCCCCAACGGTGCAGGTAAAAGCACCACCATCAAAATCTTAACGACACTGGCGCTGCCCAGCGGTGGCCGCGCAACAGTCGGCGGGTACGATGTGGTATCTGAAGCGGCTCAAGTACGGCGCATTGCCGGCGTTGCCTTGCAAGATATTGGCATTGACCCATTGATGAAGCCGCTCGAATTGCTGACCTTGCAGGCGCAAATGTTTGGCGCAACGACAAAGCAGGCGGCGGCGCGGGCCAATGAGTTGCTGGAATTGGTGCGCCTCACCGGTGCGGTGGATCGGCGCGTTGGCACGTACAGCGGCGGGATGCGCCGCCGCCTTGACCTGGCACTGGCCCTGGTGCATGAACCAGATATTTTGTTCCTCGATGAGCCAACGACCGGCCTTGATCCGGCCAGCCGCCGTGATGTGTGGGATGAAGTGCGCCGATTAAACCGCGAATTGGGCATGACCATTTTCTTGACCACGCAATATTTGGAAGAGGCGGACGAGTTGGCGGAAACGGTCGCCATTATCAATCAGGGCCAGATTGCCGTACAGGGATCGCCTGCAAAATTGAAAACGGCCGTTGGCACAGAATCGATCAACCTCGCCTTTGACGACCGCAACCTGGCGGCACGCGCCTTGGATGAGCTGAGCCAAATGGGCGGTCACGTGCAAATGGATCGGGACATGGTACGCCTCTACATGAACCATGCCGCCGAACGTATTCCCGCTGTCATCAACCGTCTGCGCGATGCCAACCTGAACCCCATTTCGCTGACCTTGACCCAGCCGACATTGGATGATGTCTTTTTGCAAGTGACCGGCCAACGTCTGCGCACAGATGCTGCGCCGCAAGCCACAGACCAGGAGAGTGCGTGAGCGGGCTACACCGCGACGCGTGAAAACAAAGCGGATGGCAGCGGCAGTCGCTGATTGCCAAAAAGTCGCCTCCGAAAGGCTATTTGTGAGGGAGTAAAAATCATGACGACACAAGTTTCAACCAGACCTTCTTTTATCACGAAAGTACCAGCCATGCCCAGGGCAAACCTGTTGTGGCAAATTGTTTTGGTGACGCGGCGCAATTTGGTGACGATTGCGCGTACACCAGCGGCACTGCTGCCGCCGCTGGCAATCAGCATCTTTTTCCTCATCATTTACGAATCTACGTTGGGGAAAGCGGCGAATTTTATCCCGAACTTGAGCGGCAACAGCTATTTGGGCTTCATCTTGCCGCTTTCCATTGTCAGCTCGTCGTTGTCAGGTGCGGGTATTGCCGCGCAAAATATGGTGCGTGACATTGAAAGTGGTTATTTTGACAAGCTGCTGCTGACGCCAGTGAGCCGGGCGGCCCTACTGCTTGGCCCCATTTTGGCCGGGGCGCTCATTTTGGGCATCCAGGCGACGATTGTCATTTTGGTGGCGATGGTCATGGGGCTGGAATCGGCATCTGGCATTGGTGGACTGTTGGTGGTGATTGGCCTGGCAGTGCTGCTGGGCACGGGCTTTGCCGGATTCACGGTGTCGGCGGCTTTGGGCAGTGGCAGCGCCGCAGCTACGCAAGGGGCGAGCTTCATCTTTTTCCCGCTGACTTTCCTGACGGCGAGTTTTGTGCCCTTGGAATTGTTGAGCGGTTGGCTGGAAACGGCCGCTCGCTTTAACCCCATTACGTATGTGTTGGAAGCGATGCGCACGGTGCTGCTCACCGGGTGGGATGGCGCTGTGGTGTGGCAAGGTGTGCTGGCTTGTTTGCTGCTTGGTGGAGCGATGTATGCGCTGGCTGTGCGAGCCTTGCATGTGCGCACCAGCCGTAAGTAAGAGTGGTGGTCGGTGGTCGGTGGTCGGTGGTCGGTGGTCGGTAATCGGTAGGTGACTGACAATGGTCGTTTACCGCTTACCGCTTACCGTTTACCGCTTACCGCTTACCGTTTACCGCTTACCGCTTACCGCTTACCGATTACCGTTTACCGTTTACCGCTTACCGCTTACTGATTCCCCGTGCCAGGTAAAACCCCCTGTTGGATGGCGACGGAAACGGCCGCTGCTCGTGAATCAACCCCCAGTTTGTTGTAAATATTGGTCAAATGCGCCTTCACTGTGCGTTCGGTGACGCCCAGGCTGAGGGCGATTTCTTTGTTGCGGTCGCCACGGGCAACGGCCGTTAACACTTCCAATTCTCGTTCGGTGAGCGCCGTGTCGAGCGGCGGTGCGTCGTTGGGGGCGGCTGGGGCTGGCGTTGTCGGCGGGGTATGCGCCTGCGCCAACACCCGCGCCAGAATGTCCGGTTGTAGCAAGGTTTCGCCACGTGCCGCCGCGCGAATACTGTTGAAAAGCGCGTTGCGCCCGGTATCTTTCAGCAAAAACCCACTGGCCCCGGCTTGCAGCCCGCGCAGCATCAAATCATCCTCGTTGTAGGTGGTGAGAATGACGATGGCGATTTGCGGCTGTTGGGCGCGAATGTGACGAATCGCTTCTAGCCCATCCATGCCGGGCATGCGCAAATCCATCAGGATGACGTCCGGCTGACATTCAGCGGCCAGTCGGACTGCTTCTATGCCGTTAACGGCCGTTGCCACCACTTCCATATCCGCTTCCAGGCTCAAAATGAGCTGCAAGCCTTCTCGTACCACCAGGTGATCATCAGCAATTAATATGCGAATCATAACGGTATCACCATCTCTATGCGCGTGCCCTGCTCCGGTTCACTGGCAATGTGCAGCGTGCCACCTGCCAGCCGCGCCCGTTCGCGCAAGCCAACCAGTCCATAATGCCCGGCGGGAATGGCGGTCGGGTCAAAGCCACGGCCGTTATCGCGCACGGTAATATGCAAGGCCGCATCAGCTTGCGTCAGAGTAACCCATGCTTGCGTCGCCTGCGCATGACGCGCCACATTTGTCAGCCCTTCGCTGATGCAGCGCAGCAGATGCTCACTTTGGAGAGAGGGCAGGTCAAGGGCAGTCGGCAGCTCTGTGGCGCAGGGGATGCCGGTGGCGCTGGTAAAGCGTTCCACTTCACGGGCGATTGCTTCTAGCGGGGATTGTGTGCCCGTGATGCGTAAATCATCAATAGCGCGGCGGGCATCGGCCAGCGTGCTGCGTGCGCGTGTTTTGGCCTGCCCGGCGATGTGCGCAGCCTGGGGCACATTGCCGCGCTCCAAATTGACTTCCAATGCTTCCAGTTGCAAAACCAGCCCGGCCAATCCTTGGGCTAATGTGTCGTGCAATTCGCGTGCCATGCGCTGCCGTTCGTTTGTCAAGGTCAGGGTTTCCACTTGCTGTGCATATGCGGCAAGCTGTTGATGTGCCGCTGCCAGTTCTTGCAGCAGGTGTTGTGCTTCGCTGCGTGCCTGGGATTGCCGCACAAATAGCGTGACGTAAACGAACACAAAAATGAGCATGGGGATGAGCATGCCAATCCAGGTCAGGCTGGCACGCCAATTTTCCATGAGGCCCAAGGTGATGGCAATGAGGAGCAGGTAAATGGCAATGGCGACGAGAGAACGACGCCAATCTTCGAGGATGCCGACGGTTTCTCCGACCAATGCCAGGTAGAGGCCGAGCGCAACGGCCGTTGTCTGGCTGAGCAGACTGAGCAGGGCGGCCAGGGCGACTTGTAAGGGCAAATAGACAGCCATGCGGCGCGGCGTGGTGGCGAAAAGGGGGCTGAGCCAGTGCAATCCACCGTGCAAGCCAAACAAGAGGGTGAAGATGATGAGGCGGGGCAGGACGCGCACGGCTGGCGTTGTGTAGAGGGCGCTGCCATACAGCATAACCATGACAATGGTTAACACCCAGAAAAACGGCCGTGTTTGCTGTAGTTCGTCATCGTTTTCAAGTTTGGATAGGGAGGTGCGCCATTCTTTCATGCTGTTTCGCTTTCATCACTTTGCCAGTGGCCGGTTCTTTGCTGCTCATTATAGCATCTGGCGGGGCGAGGCCTATTGTACGAAAGGGTATTGTACTGTTGGACAGGGTGGTGTGGGGGAAACGGCCGTTTCCCCCCACACATAAACGGATTATCATAGCCAATTGCCATGACAGAACTAAAGTTCTATAATGAACAGGATTTGGTTATCAGTTTCAAACAGGAGACTCAAAAATAATGGCACAAACGCAACCCGACGGTTATCTTGCCCTGCCCGCTACAGGCAAAGGGCCGGGCATATTAGTTCTTCACGCCTGGTGGGGATTGAACGACACCATCAAGGCTTTTTGCACGCAGCTTGCCACAGCAGGCTTTGTTGCCTTTGCCCCCGACCTCTATCATGGTCAAGTCACAGACACCATTCCTGGAGCCGAAACCCTCAGTCAAGCCCTGGATGACCACCAGGCCAAAGCCGATCTTGCTGCGGCTGTTCAGTTTCTCAACGAACATGCCCAACCGTCTGACCAGGGATTTGCCGTAATTGGCTTCTCGCTGGGCGCGTATTATGCGCTCGAACTCGCCGCCGCTGATCCGGAACACATTCGTTCCGTCGTCCTCTTTTATGGCACCGGCGGTGCTGACTTCAACAACTCAAAAGCTGCCTATCTCGGCCATTTTGCCGAAAATGATCCCTATGAACCGCAGCCCAATGTCGATTGGCTAGAAGAATCCCTCAAAAAGGCAGGCCACTCGGTGACATTCTTCCGTTATCCTGGCACCGGGCATTGGTTTTTCGAGCCAGACCGCCTTGACGCCTACAACCAGGCAGCTGCAAACCTGGCATGGGAACGAACCCTGGCGTTTCTTAAGAATTCTGATACCGTGTAATCGCAAACAGGAGAATTTCGATATGGACATTGCCTGGAAAACCGGTATCTGGCAGCAGTTTGGCGCTGCCATTGACATGCTTGATAGTGTCCTTCGTGCCTGCCCCGACGAATTGTGGTGCGAACAATTATGGGATAACGAACCTGCGACATTTTCCCAATATTGGTATCAGGTTTATCATGCGTTGTTCTGGCTTGATCTTTACTTGTTTGGGGCTGAGGAAGGGTTTATCCCTCCGGCTCCTTTTACCCTGATTGAGCAAGATGATGATGGCCCACTGCCCGAAAAGCCGTATACAAAGGCACAACTTCAAGCCTATCTTGATGATTGCCGCCAGAAATGCCAGACAACGATAGCGGCGTTGACCGACGAGGCTGCCCGGCGGCGCTGCCAATTCGCCTGGGGCGAGGTTAGTTTTGCGGAGTTGCTGCTTTACAATATGCGCCATGTTCAGGGGCATGCGGCTCAGTTGGATTTGATGCTGGGGCAGAAGGGCATCTCAACTTCCGACTGGATTGCACAGGCCGGGAGTGATATTGGGCAACTGTAACAAGGTGCCGGGAAGCTGCTTGAACGGGCAGTGAAGTTTTACGCGCACTGGTTGGCGACGCATGACAAACCTCCCGCGTGGAACATTTAGCGAGACGAACCTCCGGGACCTTTACGCCTGGCCGTTGCCGATCACCATGCATGAAAACCGTAGGTCGGATTGCTAATCCGACTATCGGATTGTCAATCCGATTTACGCAGAGGCATTACTGGCTGTCGCCGACCACGTTGAATGCAAACCAAACCTCCCGGAGGTTATCCTCCCGGGAGGTAATTTACGCAGGGGACATCACTGGCCGTTGCCGATCACCATGCATGAAAACCGTAGGTCGGATTGCTAATCCGACTATCGGATTGTCAATCCGATTTACAAAGAGACTTCACCGGCGGTTGCCGACCACCATGAATGAAAACCAACCTCCCGGAGGTTATCAGTGGAAGGCTCGCCGCATGAGACGAACCTCCGGGAGGCTTTTTTCGCAGGGGACATCACTGGCCGTTGCCGATCACCATGCATGAAAACCGTAGGTCGGATTGCTAATCCGACTATCGGATTGTCAATCCGATTTACGCAGAGACATTACCGGCTGTCGCCGACCACCATGAATGAAAACCAACCTCCCGGAGGTTATCAATGGAAGGCTCGCCGCATGAGACGAACCTCCGGGAGGCTGTTTTTAGACGTAAAGTCTTTTCGCTATTTTTAGGAGAGTTGTTATGACGAAATCTGAGCTTTTAAGTTGGTTGCAAGAAGAGTCGCGGCAATGGGAAACATTGCTTGAGCAGATTGGCCTGGAACGAATGGAACAGCCTGGCGTAGCTGCTAACTGGTCTATCAAGGATATTGTTGCGCATTTGAACGGGTGGCAGGTTAGGTTAATTGCCCGTATACAAGCGGCGCTGCGTGGTGAGCCGGAACCGTCCACCCCATGGCCTGCGCATTTGCAAACGGATGATGAGGTCAATGCGTGGATTTATGAATCGAATCGGGCGCGGTCTGTGCGCGAGATTTTGGATGACACGGATCGGCTGTTTCAGCAGCTGCTGGCTGCGATTACAGGTTTGCCTGATGATGTGCGGATCGATGCGGCGCATCATGTTATTTGGTTAGGCGAGAAACGTTTCTCGGCCAGCGAGTTTTTTGATCATTTCCATGATGATCATGAAGCGGATATACGTGCCTGGTTGGCGCAAGTGGAAAGCTAAACGCTTTGCTTGTCAGGATATGGAAGAGATGCTTGAGAGGTCGTTATGCTGAACATTGATCTGGATGTTGCCCGTCGCTTCATTCTTGGCAAGCAGGGTTTGTGGCCTGGACGACGCTGGCGCGGGGTCGAAGGTACTGAAGCGTCTATGCGGGCAATGGAGTATTTGCAGTTGGATCCGCTGCAAGTCATTGCCCGCAGTCATGATATTACGCTGCACAGCCGTGTGCTTGATTATGTGCCAGGCATGTGGGAGGAAGTGACTTACGCGCAGCGAAAGTTTTTTGATTGGGGCGGTTGGCTGGCGACCCGACCGATGGACGAGATGCCGTATTGGCGTGTCGTGATGCATCGTGAACGAGATGGCAATCCTGATTGTGATCCGCGAACCCGGAAAATGGGGCAGGAGCATATGGAGGCTGTTGCTGAAATACGGACTTTGCTGCAAGAGCGCGGTGTTGTGAGCAATCGTGACTTTGAGATGGCGGGGCGAACACGGACGCAAAGTTATCGCGGTCGTAAGGACAGTTCGCTGGCGTTGTATTATTTGTGGCGTATTGGCGAAGTGGTGACGCATCATCGCGAGAATTTTGAGCGGGTGTATGCATTAACGGAAACGGCCGTTCCCGCCAACCTCATTAACGAAAGCAGCGACGATGAAACTGATCGCTTCCTGATCAAAAAAGAGATTCGCTTCGCTGGCTTGTCACGGCTGCAACGGACACAGGATGCGTTTCATCGGGGTGTGCCCTTTAGCCGTGCCCGGCAGATATGCGCGGCGTTATTGGCGGATGGCGACATCGTTGAGGTCAAAGTTGAAGGTTGGAAAGCTACGCATTACGCATGCAGCAGCGATGTCGAGCTGCTTGCCGATTTGAGTGCCGGACGCGTGCCAGAGGCATGGAAGCCGTTGGCGACGACCACTCGTGAAGAGGTTGTCTTCCTCGCTCCACTTGATCCTGTTAGTGCGCGTGGACGCGCCAAAGTTTTGTTTGGGTTTGATTATGTGTGGGAAGTGTACAAGCCGGAGGACAAGCGTAAGTTTGGTTATTACACGCTGCCGGTTTTGTGGGGAGAGCAGCTTGTCGCGCGGTTTGATAGCAAGTTTGATCGGGCGACAAATACAATGGTTATCTTAGGTTTTTGGCTGGAGGATGAGGCTTTGGGCAAAGATGAGGCTTTTGCCGAAGCTTTGGCGCGTGGGTTTCAGCGCTTTGTCACGTTTTTGGGGGCGAGTCAGTTGGATGTAACGGCCGTTTCCGAACCCCTGTTACGCCACCATACCGAATTGCTGGGACAACATAGATAAAATGCGCTCACAACGGGGGCGCATAGTGATGCAGCAATAATCCGGCAAACATGGCGCCAAGCCAAAGGATGAGCAGCCCGATGAGGTAGCCGCTGCTGTCGTCTGTGCGGGCCATGTTTTCCTGCTTGAAGGTGATGAATTGGGAGATAACGGCCGTTCCCAATCCCAGCAGCAGCCAGATAGCGCGTGGCTGTCCCCACAATTCTGCCGTGATATAAGGCCAGAACAGCGAAGTGGTCATGGCGACAGCCACCGCCATAAAAAATACGGAGCCAATGCGCTGCCCGGAAGTGGGCAAGGGGGATACGAGGGCGAGGATTAAAATGGAGAGCCAGATGTCGGTGCCATCAATCAGGTACGTTTCGATGGCAAAACCCAGTGGATGCACCTTGCTGCGCATGGAGAGGAAGGCAAAGAACGGCCCGTCTAACATGAAAAACAGCATGGGCAGCAGCCGTGTTGGCAAATGGGTGTAGGAATAGGTTGCAACCAGGTAAACGCTGACGGCGACAATTCCCCCGATAAACAACAAAAAGGGAAACTTGTACCCGTATTGCCAGAGGGCGGCCAGGGTGGCGAGGCTGGGCAACAAACCAAGATAAATGAGGTAGGATTGCCGCAGATAGCGGACAAGATTCTTGTTGTTGACGAGAGACACGGGTTATTGGAGATGGGGTGTTGGAAACGGCCGTATCATACTCGCCAACTCCCTCACCGACTGCGTAAAAGGTCACGCAGCTTTTCTGCAACCTCAACCGTCATCCCAATCCAATACTTTCCCGCTTCACAATTGCCAGAACGAACATTTTGCAAATTAATGATAGGCTGCCAGTCAGTTCCGCCACCAAAAACAGACAAATGGTCGTCTCCCAACGTCACTTCTGCACCCGAATACCCCCAGGTCTCACGCGCTTTATCAACTTCATCAGCAATCCAGCCAATGTGCTCCCGCGCTACCGCCAAACGAGTACTCATATCAATGCCATCATCAATCAACGTCGAAACGATGATAATAACATCACAACCATTGCCATCTTCTTGAAGTGTGATTTCTTGTTCTCTCATAACATTCCCTGGTTAAAGCGCGTCAGCCTCAGCCGTTGTGAATTGCGAAGGCGAGGTGTCCACCAACACATGATTATCTGGTGTCAATTTGAAGCCGGTGTCATTATTACTCACCATCACTTCCCGCGCCCCAAGCGTTCCGCTTTCACTAATCGTTGCCCCCATACCACTATAAAGTTCATTCGCGCCATACAGGTCATTGAGAATCTTGCGTAATTTTTTGCAATCTTCTTTAAGTTGCGCATCAGGCGTTTGCGGGTCTCCGCCAACCGGAGTCCTTGCCCAAATGTCAAAACACGCGCCCGGATCGGTAATATTTACGGCCTGGCGTGCCACATCAAACTGAGGATCAGCCAGGGCTTTTGCCTTGAGTTCCGGCCATTCCATTTTCCCAAGGCTAACTTTTTCCTTCTTATTGGGGTTGCTTGTTGGGACAACTTTGTGGGTATCTAAAATACAGACCACAATAGGCTTTTGCGCAGCGCCCTTAATCCATTCCTTCGTCCACCCAACCTTAACCATGGCCGCTATCGGCGACAAACCGGCCAGATCAGCTGGTTCTGTGGCAAAAATAAACTCGCTCGGTCTGCCAAAAGAATTAAATTTCGTGAAGTTTTCTTTCGGGCCAACTCTGGCGATATAGCGGGGAAGTGTATTGGCGGCAATGGCCGCTAACATTTCTTTCTCCGTCCGTGCCGTGCCAGTCTTCACGTGTTTTTCCATATCTGGCAAGGTGGAACTCTGATTGATTGATTCATAATAATTGGCTTTGGTTTTGTCAACGTTAGAGACTTCCCCGCCCGCAAAATCACCAAGCGTTACCTTGCCTCCGGTCAACCCCTGCGCATCACCTTTTGCTCGTTGTACTTTCTGCACGGCACTGCCATTTTGTTGGACAACGTGTGTGAGTTCGTGAGCAATTAACGCTTGCCCATCTTTGCTTTTGGGGTTGTATTCTCCTTGCCGAAAGAATACATCTTGTCCTGTCGTAAAGGCTTTGGCTTGTATGGATTGGTTTAATTGATGAGAGCGTGCATCTGTGTGAATTTTTACATCACTAAAGTCTGCTCCCATTGCCTGCCCCATGGATTGTTGTAAATCCGTGTCTAAGCGCTGTCCCCCACCGCGTGCCTGATTAATGTCAGATTCTAAATCTGTGGAGACATACCCTTGAGCGCTTATTTCTTGTCGCTGCAAAAGTTTCGTTTGCAGTTCTTCTTCTTCCTGGCGCTGGAGAAGAGGCTTCATCTGCAACTCTTCCTCTTCCTGTCGCTGCGCGGTTTCTGATGAACTTGTTTGGGTAGGGGAGGCGTGCAGATTACTGACAACATGCTGCGCGACTGTATCGGCTTCCTGTTCATACTTGTCGTTAACGGGGCCGACAGCCATTTTGCGCTGAACGATAAGCTGCCCTAATGCCTGATTGCCGATAGAGCGCTGTATACGGGCAGATTCGCTGTGGGAAAGGGAGCCTGGGTCTAATTGTGCGCGTTGTAGTAAAGCTTCTAGGGGTTCTTGTTGTTGTATTGTTTCTGGGGTGGGTTTTTGAACTGGTTGTGGTGGAGATTTTGGAGTCTGGATTTTATTTTGTTGTTTCGGTTCTACACTCATTCGAGCCAACCCCCTATGAGTTTATGAGTAAGAGCAATACTTACATGGTGAATTTGCAAATAGTTTAATGCTTTCGTAACCATTCAGCTTTTCTGGAAAGGCCTGTCAGGTTTTCCTCTATGAGAGGTTACGCCCAGAGTAAACCTGACAGGCCTACCTGAATAGATACATGCTTTCAATAGAGTCATTTACAAGCGATATTCAAGCTGCTATTTCTAATTATTAGATACCAATGACAAACAACGATGAAAGGGACAAACTTGCAAATACTATGAAATTTATGGTGGACGTCTAAAGTTTAGTGGAAAACAAACGCTAATACAACCGCATTTATGATTTGTGTTGCAGAAAAGGAGGGGCGAGCCGCCGGCTCGCCTCTACATTTTGTCGTTTTATTGTTCCTCAGGCTCGTTTTATCATTCCTCAGACTCATTTAGTCATTCCTCAGACTTGTTTTATCGTTCCTCAGGCTCGTTTTGTTGTTCCTCAGGCTCGTTTAGTCATTCCTCAGGCTTGTTTTATCGTTCCTCAGGCTCGTTTTGTTGTTCCTCAGACTTGTTTAGTCGTTCCTCAAGCTCGTTTTGTTATTCCTCAGGCTTGTTTAATCATTCCTCAGACTCGTTTAGTAAGGGCGAGCCGCCGGCTCGCCTCTACATTTTGTCGTTTTGTTGTTCCTCAAGCTCGTTTTGTTGCTGCGTGATAGTGGAAATCCATTTGCAGGGGCAAAGCAACATTGACCTGCGCACTGGGGCATTGGACTGGTATTTTCCAGTGAACAAGTGGTAGAGTTTAACCTGATAGTAAATTTCAGCAGATGTAGATGATCATGACAGGTGACTAAATGAACGATTTACTGGCAAAACATAACCGTCTCGATGTATTCGACGTGGCCGATTTTCTTGTTTCACGCGCGGTGGAAGCTTATGGAGAGGAAATCGACATCATTGCATATTATGGCTCGTATGCTCAGGGGAGAGCGAAGGCCACTTCTGATTTAGACATTTTTTATATTCCGGCTGAAGGGAAAAACCCGCCTGTTGGCCGCACATTCCTTGTCGAAGGGCTTCTTTTTGACTTTTGGGCCATTGGGTGGGGCACCCTGGAGGGTTTTGCTACAGGTCAGGTTCGTGGCTGGTCTTTTGCCCCGGCTATTGTGCATTATGCAAATGTGCTTTATGCGCGATCTGATGAACAATCAACCCGTTTTGCTGGCCTTAAAGAGAAAGTGCTTGATTTGCAAAAACCGGAAGCGAAGCCGCACATGATTGAGCGTGCCTTAGACAAATTCAAGCTGGTTTTGGTTCATTGGGGTAATTTGCGCCTGGCCCTTGCGGCTGATGATGTTGCCGATGTCAGGAATGCGGGTTGGGAGTTGATTCTGGCCGTTTGGGAATGTCTGGCGCTTGCCAATCAGACGTTTTTTGAGCGGGGGTGGGGCAATCTTCTGGATGAAATTCCGCGGCTGTCGTCGAGACCGGCTGAGTTGGAAACATTAATTGTCACGATCAGTACGGCGGAAGATGCTGCTTTAATTGCTGACGCCGCAGAAAAGCTTGTGCTGGCAACGCGGCAAATTTTGCGCGATCTGCAACTGTCGATGCCTTCTCAGCAAACGGCCAAAGATGTCTTTACGAGCAGTTACCCGGAGATCAAGGATGGGATTCGCAAGGTGCTGACTGCTTGTGAGCGGCAACGGCCGATTTCGGCGAGTGTTGCCGCCTGGGCCATCCAACATGAGCTGGCTTTCATGCTCAATTCGATGCAAAGTGGGAACAGTGATCCTCGTTTCAATCTTTACAGTGAGTTTGCGCCGCTTTATCGGCAGTTGGGCTTTCCTGATCTCATGGGCGTTGCGGCCAGTGATTTGACGGAGCTGTCTGCCCAGGCTGGCCTGCTTGACGAGCGGATTCGGCAGTGGCTGGGTGAACAGTCTGTGGATTTGTGCGAGTTTGACACGTTTGCGGCGTTTAAGCGGTCTGTCTGATGTGGGTGGTTGGGGCGTGGCTTTGGTGGAAACGGCCGTTTCCTACTCCCCAGATTCCCCTGCTGCAAACCGCGCTCGGAAATCCGCCACCTCGTCAGCGTCCGGAAGCGCCGCAATGACCGCCTTGCAGCGGGCGAGCCAATCAACATAAGCTTGCTCAAGCGCGACCCCAAAATCTAGCGTGAGATGTTGCAGCGCCAACCACCTATCATCTGGGCGTGATTCTGCTGGTGGGATGGGAATTTGCGCAAAAACGGCCAACTGCTCCTGGTGCGCCGCCAACTGCCTCTCAACAACCCGCAGTAAATCAGCGCGTGCCACCTCCTGCGAAAAAAATAGCTGTACCAGCAGCGGGTCGCGCAGCGTTGGTATGCTTTGGTCTGACCGCAGCCAATCAAGCAATGCCTGTCGCCCTTCCTCTGTAATCGCGTATCGCTTGCGATCCGGGCGCTCATCCTGCGCTTCTACAGTCATCGTCACCAGTCCGGCATCGGCTAATTGCCCCAATGTGCGATAAATCTGGCTTTGGTCGGCCGGCCAAAAATGCCGCACTGTGGCATCAAACGCCTGGTGCTTGAGGTCATAGCCCGTCATCGGAACGACATTGAGCAGCCCAAGAATTGCATATTTTAGTGACATTGTTTCGCCTCCGAAATAGCCAACCGCAAAAGGGTGGGGTGACGCGGACAGCCTGCCCTATTTGTTTGCCCGGTAACGCAGCGCCTCTCGCCCACCAACGTCCAATCCATAAGAGAGCTTTAGCGCATCGTGTGCGCAGACTGTAACACATGTCTGGCACAGCGTGCATTCGGTGGAAAGGACACGCTGTTTATCGTGGACGTAATCGGTGATGCGCACATCCATCGGGCACATTTTCACGCAGGCGTCGCAATCGTTACATTTCTCTTCGTCTGTGCCGATCTTCAGCAGGGAAAAGCGGCTGGTCAGCTTCAGCGGCACGGCTACCGGACACAGATATTTGCAAAAGGCGCGATTATCCTTGAGGATGACTGCCAGCCCAATACCCACGGCATAGTAAAGCGCATTGCCAGCTAAAAACCAGGCAATGGCCGCGTTGGAGTTGGTGCCGATTTGCACCCCGAAGACCTGCCACAGCAGCAGTGCCACAACTGCGCTCAAGATGATGTGTGCATAGCGCAGCCAGCCCCATTTGCCGGGGACACGTCCTAACGGCCGTTTATACGGCAGCAAATCGTAGACCATCACCGACCAACACGCCCAGCCGCACCACAGCCGCCCAAAAAGTAAGGGGCCAACGATTTTGGCGACAAAGTAATGCCAGATTGCCGCATAATAAGTTCCATTGATCAGGCTCCACCAGACACCCTCAATTTGGATGTTTTCGCGGCCAATTAGCCCCACAAAAATAAACAGATAGAGGCCGATCAACAATAGAGAAACACGCCGCCCGATAGGTTTTTGTTTCTTGGGGAGGACTGCGTATAAGCCAAGGCCAATGCCCAGGGCTGTGCCCAGATAGCCAAAGTTGATCAGGACAAAGAGCTGCTGCCCCTCGCCAACTACAAAGAGAACAATTGCCAATGTCCAGAACGCGCCCGCCGTTACAACAGGCGCGATTAGTTTTTTCCAGGTAAAGTTTTTATCGATCCGCAAAGCTGCTTGTGTCATTTTTAGCATCCTAATTTATACAGGACATGTCCTATATGATTTGATATAGGATACGTCCTATACTAAAAATCACATAGTGAAGGATGTCATACGAAAAAAGTGATATTTGTCATTTATGGCTGGCTGTGTGTGGTGATGTTTATCACCTGCAAGAGGTGCTTTTAGTCACTAGCAGGAAGATGGGGTGAAATATCATAGTGTAGGGAGGAGCTGTAGCCTGCATATAAACCCCCACTCCAAATTTTTGGGTTAGATGAACCAATTGCGGCCGGAAACGGCCGTAAATCTGGCGAGCATAACGCGATTTATGCGACAGGAGTGAAAGCAGATGTCTAAGCAACGTCCTCTGTTATCCGATGAAGAGTTCCTCATCAGACGGTCGGCCCAGGAGCAGCCGCCAACATCCCAAGCGGAAGAGAAACATGTCAAGCCTGAAGAGGAAAGCGCCGAGCTGCTAGAAAGGTTTGTGCATCAAAAGAAACCGACCGATGCCTTCGATACCCTGGCCGAAGACCCGTCTGTTTTTATGATGCCACGATAAACGGCCGTTTTGCCAAGAAGTCAGTGGCCTTGTGCGGCCGGCTGAGAGTAAGCGGCTGCCGCTTACCAAACGATAGGGCGACGCACTAAGCGAGAAAACAACCATGACTGTTTTGATAGAAGAGATGAGTATTCAGGATTACGATGAGGTGCGCGCACTCTGGTTAGCAGTTGAAGGCATTGCAGTGAGCGAGGTAGACTCGAAAAATATCATTGCCCGGCTGTTGGCGCACAATCCGGGGCTGAGTTTTGTGGCGCGAGTGGATGGGCAGCTGGCAGGCGCCGTTTTGTGCAGCCACGATGGCCGTCGTGGCTACATCGATCAATTAGCGGTTGGGCACGCATATCGTCGCCAGGGAATCGGCCGTGCGCTGGTATCGCGCTGCCTGTTTAACCTGATGCGCAGCGGCATTCGCAAATGGCATCTCTTTGTCTTAGAAGATAACCAGGATGCCATTGCCTTTTGGAAAAAACTGGGTTGGACAGAACGCGTAGAATTGGTGACGATGTCGCAGCATGGACCCAATGCTGCATAACTGTTGAGGGGAGCCGTGAATCAAATAGGTGTGCAAAAATTGGTGGAACTGGCCGCTGTATTAGCGTGCCAGACAAAACAAGTGACGTTACCTGATGGGGCGACCTTAATGATTCGCCCGATTTTGAAAGAGGATGCGCCGCGCTTGCAAGCGCTGTTCTCGCGCCTGTCGCCAGAAAGCGTCTATGCGCGTTTTTTGGTGACACGCAAAGAACTGCCTGATGCCGAGGCACGCTGCCTGACAGAAATTGATTACCAGACGCGAATGACGCTGTTGGCTACCGTACCCGGCGCGGATGGCGAGGATGTCGTCGCCATCGCCTGTTACATCTTGTTAGAGGAGCCGGGTGTCGCCGAAGCCGCTTTTATTATCGAAGATGCCTACCAGGAAAGACGGCTGGGCACATTGATGATGAAGCAGTTGGCTGCTTATGCACAGCAGCAAGGTATCCATACATTTCAATTTACACTTCATTATTACAACGTGCGTATGCAGCGCCTGATCCGGCATTGCGGCTCTGTTCTGACAACGACTCGTTGTGGGGGCATGTTAGAAATTCGCGCCTTGCTGGCTGAGGGGGAATCTGGCACGTGATGCCAGGGCTTGGGAATCGCCCTGGAAATCTGATGCTGGCTAGTACATGATTTTGTAGCAGACCTGTACAATAGAGGTCATGCTGCATATTCATTTGTTTGGGCATGTACGTTTGTTAGTAGACGGCCGTTCCTATCGCTTTCAGGGACTGCCAAAGACCACACCACTGCTGGCTTATTTGCTGCTGCACCGCGAAACGGCCGTTTCCCGTGACCACCTTGCCTTCCTTCTCTGGGACGACGTTCCCGAAAGCGAAGCCCGCGCCAACCTGCGCCGCCATTTACACGATTTGCGCCGCGCCCTGCCCGACGGTACCAATTGGGTGCTTAGTGATGCCAAAAGCGTGCAATGGAATCCGGCAGCGCCCACCTGGTTTGACGTTGCCGAATTTGAACGGCTGTGCCAGGACACGAACCGCCTAACCGAGGCCATCACCCTTTGCACTGGCGACCTGCTGCAAAGCTTGTACGACGATTGGATTTTGCCAGAGCGAGAACGGCTGCAAGCGCTTTACTTTGCGACATTAGAACGGTTGATCACCCGCGAATGGGAGCGCGGCGATCTGGCGCAGGCGATGGTTCATGCGCGTCAACTGCTCAGCCGTGATCCGTTGCGCGAAGATGTGCTGCGCAGCTATATGCTGCTGCGTGCCGAAAGCGGCGACCGTGCCGGAGCACTGCAACTGTACCAGCAGTTCAAAACACGCCTGGACGAGGAACTAGGGGTCGAGCCAATGCCGGAAACTGTCGCCGTTTACGAACGAGTGGCGCATCATCAACCGCCTGCCGACGATCTCGATGTTCAACCTCGCCCTGTTTTGGCGGCATCACCCGCGCCGCCTGCGCCGGGCATCAGCCAGCCCCCGCCCAATAATTTACCGGCACGCCTCAACAGCTTTGTGGGGCGGCAAGATGAATTGATGCTTGTGTGTCGGCTGTTGGGCACGGCCGAAACGGCGGTGCGCCTGCTGACAATTACCGGGCCGGGCGGAACCGGCAAGACGCGCTTAGCCACCGAAGCGGCCCATTGGCTTTGGGAACATCATCGGGATCAATTTCCGGATGGCATTTATTTCGTTGGGCTTTCTGGTGTTGCCAGCCCGGAGTTGGTGTTAACGGCCGTTGCCGAAACGCTCGATTTGCGCGGTGATCCCAACGGCTCGTCGTTGGAAAACCTTCAAGCTTTTTTACGCGACAAACGGCTGCTGCTGCTGCTGGACAATTTTGAGCATTTACTGGACGCCGCGCCGCTGCTTGTGGAATTGTTAACGGCCGTTCCCCATTTGCGCCTGCTCGTCACCAGCCAGGCTGTGCTGCGGCTGTATGGCGAACACGAGTTTCCCTTGTCGCCGCTGCCGCTGCCCGATCCGGCGCATTTGCCAGCGGCCGCAGATTTGCTCAATTATGCTGCTGTGCGCTTGTTTGTGGAACGCTTGCAGGCGGTGCAGCCCCGGTTTGTCCTGACGGCCGAAAACGGAACGGCCGTTGCCGAAATTTGTCGCTGTCTTGATGGCATGCCCCTGGCTTTGGAGCTGGCGGCGGCGCGGGGCAAATTGTTCACACCGGCGGCCATGCTTGCCCAATTGAACCAGCGCCTTCATTTCCTCACCGGTCAGGTGCGCAATCGGCCGAACCGCCACCAAACCCTGCGTGCGACCATTGATTGGAGTTATAACCTGCTCACGCCAGCCGAACAGACGCTTTTCTCGGCGGTGGCTCTCTTTGCCGCATCTTTTACGCTCACGGCGGCCGAGGCACTCTTTCGTGCCGACGCCGTGCCCCATTTGCCGGACATCGACATTCCCGATCTGATCCTCTCGTTGGTGGACAAAAATATGCTGCGTGCATTGCCCGCCGAGGGCGTGGAGGAACCCCGTTTTCGCATGTTGCAGACGCTGCGTGAATATGGGCTGGAAAAATTGGGGCAAATGGAAACGGCCGTTTTCTTTTATCGCAATTACGCCATTTACTACACCGACTTTGCCGAACAAGGCAAGGCCGGGATGCGCAGCACGGATCAATCAGCCTGGGTGCAGCGGCTGCGCCAGGAAGAAAACAACATGATTGCCGCCCTGGATTGGCTGTTCGCCGATGCCGATACGGCGCAAAACGCGCTGCTTCTCACACGCACAATCACCGCCCTCTCCCGCTTTTGGCCTTTGCAAGGGCGCATTCGTGATTTGCGCCAATGGCTGGATCGCGCGATGCGCTACCTGCCTGATTTGTCGCCTGACTTGCAGGCTGTCCTGCTCAACGAGCTGGGGAACACGGCACAATTGCAAGGCGATTATCCCATTGCCGAAGAGAGCCATCGACGCGCCTTACAATTGGCCTATGCCCTTGATGATGGCGTGCTCATCGCGCACACCTTGCATTTTCTCGCTTATGCGGCCGGTCGTCAGGGGCAGTACCCGGAAGCGCGGCAGTTGTTCCAGGAAAGCCTGAGCTTGCACCGCCAATTGCCCACTGCCACGCCTTTGCAGCTTACCACGCTGCTCAACAATCTGGCGATTGTGCATAAACGGCTGGGCGAATATGACGAAGCGATTGCGCTGCTGCACGAGACGTTGAACGTGAAACGTGACATTGGCGATAAGCTCGGTTTGCCTGCGTCACTTTCCAATCTCGGCAATTTGTATGTGTTGCAAGGCAAATTGGGGGAGGCGGAAGCGCATTTGCGGGAGGCGCTGGAGCTGCGCAAGCAGCTTCAAGATCGCCAGGGGATGCTCTATTCGGTGAATCAGATGGCTAGTCTGGCGGTGGCGCAGGCACGATACGGCCGTGCCGCCACCCTTTACGCCGCCGCCGATGCGCTGCATCAGGCCATGGGCATTGCCCGCGCCGCCGATGGCCTGACGGATCAACAGCATGAAATGGAGATTTTGCGCCGCCAGTTGGATGAAGGCGAATTAGCCACGTTTCAGGCTCGTGGTGCCCGCATGCCGCTTGAGGAAGCGGTTGCTTACGCCTTGCGCGAAGATGCGGCTTAGACTGGCTGGTTAAAGCTGCTGCCTTTGTGTTTGGACGGGTAAGGCCAGGCTGTTTGCTGCGGAGGCGGCGAAGGTTTCGGCTTCTGTTTCGTTGTCCGTGAAGTAGAGCAAAACGGCCGTATTCTTCCCTATCATAATTTGCACCGTATAACTGACGCGGGTGCCGCGCTCGTTTGATTTAATCTCTTCTGTAAGCATGACACAATGGGCATCGGCAAGGGCATATTGCCGCCGCTGCTTGTAAATGGCCCAGTCGCGCACGGCTTCGATAGTCCCTTGCGCTTTGTCCACCGTTACCCATCCTTTCCCCAAAAAGGAAAACCAGGCTGGAACGGCAAAAACCAGTGTGAGCGCCAGCATGAGAATGAATCCGGGGATGCTGGATATCCACTCTTGCCAGGTGGCGTAGCGGATGTATTCCACCAGCCCGCTAAAGGCGTAGTAGCCAAAGAAGAGGGCGAATGGCAGCAGTAAGCCGCCGGTAACGAGCCGCGCACTTAAAGGAAGGTGCCAGGGGAACACGAGGCGTGTCCCGGATTGTGTTTCGTGATGATAAGTTGATTGTTGCATCTGATCTCCGTTGCCAATAGCCTCGCGCAGGTTGTTTCATGAGATGGGCTGTGCCGATGCCCTGCGCGAGATAGGTTTTTTCTTTTGTTGTGATGTGCCAGATTTCTTTGAAGAAAGTGGTCATTTGCTTTCGTTCCCCAATTTAGCTTGCAGCCGTCCGTCAGCCGTCCGAAATGGGGTTTGTTTTTGGATGTTGCCAGGATGCATACCGGACGGCCGTTTCCTATGATTCCTTGTAGATAACGGCGGTTGTATGAGGAGCGAGGCGGCTTGCTCCGGTATGCATGAAAAACCAACCTTGTGGCGTGTGTCGTGACTATGCAAACCCGCTGCGAGGTTATTTTTGAGGGAAAGATCATGACCAGGAAAGTAATGTTGTTCCTGTCAATTGTTAGTTTTTTAGCGATGGCCTCGTTTGTGGTGGTGTTGTCTACCCATGCGGCTGATGATTTGGCGGCAACGGCCGTTGCCGCCAACGGCCACACTTCATGGGTTCGGATCACCGTTGACAGCCAGAATGATGTTGGGCAATACCTTTCTTTGGCCGCCCAATATGGAAGCGATGTGCCGTATATCGCTTACTACGACGCGACAGCGGGTGATTTGAAGCTGGCACAACGCACGGCTGGCAATTGTGGCCCAAACCAAACCTGGAGTTGTGTTGTGTTGGATGGGAATTCCAGCACCGATGTGGGGCAGTACGTCTCTCTGGCTTTTAATGGCAGTGATTATGGCGTTGTTTACTACGATGCCTTCTTTGGCGTGAACCGCTACACCAATCCGGCAAGCGGGATTTGGGGGGAAACGGTTGAGTTTGTTGCTGGTTTTGAGGTGGGGCAGGTCAATGATTTGGTTTATGACGATGGCGTGCCCCATGTGGCTTATTACCGTGATGTGCCAAACGGCCGTTTCGGTTATGCGCGGCGAGTGGGCAGTGGTGGCAATTGTGCCGCCTGGCAATGCACCGTCATCGCTCCTGTGGGCGGCAGCTTTGCCATCGATGCCGCTTTGTACAGTGGTCTGGGCATTGCCTACAGTTCGACGGCGTCGGGGCTGGGGTATGCCGTGCCGGTGAACGGCGGGGGCAACTGTGGCGATGGGCAATGGGCGTGTACAACAATCAATGCCAACGCTTTGCCAACGGCCACATCCTTGCAAATGGCCCATTGCGGGCTGCTTGGGTGCAGCAGTCCGGCACAAATTGCTTACTACGATTACCTGCAAGGGATATTGATGTATGCCGTCCGTGTGGAAAATGGGCAGGGTAATTGCCCTGGCAATGCTAATTGGACGTGCAGCCTCATTGAGTTTTTGAGCACGCCGCTCAATCCGGTGGCTCCCGGTTTATCGCTGCTTGTGGTCAATGACCAGCCGGTGATCATTTACCAGGATTTGGACGACCAAACGAACAGCATCTTAAAAGCTGCCTGGCCTGAGGCGGACGGCAATTGTGGCCCTCATCAGGATTGGCGCTGTGTGGTGGTTGACAGCGGTGCGCGTGTTGGCGGTTTTGTCGATGTTGGGCAGGCGCTGGATGCGAAGGTGATAAACGGCCGTATCCACATTGCCTATGACGATGCGGACAACGGCGACCTGCTGCTGGCCTATGAACCGGCGGCCGTGCCTCCGCCGCCAACCCCGTCGCCTGCGCCCACACCAGACCCAACGGCAACCTATTACTTGTTTTTACCTTCCGTCATGCGCTAGGCGTTTGCCTGGACGGATGGCGAAAGTTCAATCATTCATATAAAAGGAAACAATGTGATCATGACGAAACGATTTATTTTTATCATTACTGCTCTTTCTGTAACGTTCCTTGCCGTTATGTGGCAGGTTGCCCCGGCATATGGCAATCCCTTGGTGGTTATTGGCGATGGCACGGCCGTTAGCTGCCAGACAGAAGCCGCGGCCAATGCTTTCTCTGACGCGGTTGCCGCCGGTGGCACGATTGACTTTGATTGTGGCTCTGAGCTGGTGGTCATGAATGTCAATACGAATGTGACGGATCAGCAGGTGACGGTGAACGGCAACGGCCGTATCGTCCTGAGCGGTGAAGGACTGCGCCAGATTTTTCTGCTCACTGGTTCAGCCAACCTCACCCTAAACGACCTCACCCTCCAAGATGGCAGCGCCGGGCAAGGTGGTGCCATTGCCATTGAGCCACAGGCGAGCGCTACCATCAATCGTAGCTTTTTCACCAGCAACGAGGCAGCGACAGTAGGCGGTGCCATCTACAATCAGGGGACATTGACCATTAACCAGAGCACCTTGGGCAGTAATGTTGCATTTAGCCATGGTGGTGCCCTTTATAACAGTGGAGGCACCGTGGACATCTATGACAGTTACATTATCAGTAATCAGGCTGAAAACGGGGATGGGGGGGGCTTGTTGACTTATGAGGGCGCAATGACGTTAGAGCGTACGGCTGTGCGCAGCAACATCAGTGCCAACCATGGCGGGGGACTCAGTGCCAGTACCGACATGCAAATTATCAATGTTACCTTTTCTAACAACCATGCCCTGTTGGGTGGTGCTCTTTACTCTGGTCAAAGTGGTCAAACTATCAATATTGTCAACTCTACATTTAATGAAAACCAGGCCGATACGGCCGGTGCGATTTATCGTCATTCAGCCTCGACGGTAGTGGTGAAAAACAGCATTCTGACTGGCAGTCTGAATACCAACGGCAGCAGCCCCAGCCTCAACTGCGATGGCCCATCATTGGTCTCGTTGGGACATAACATCATTAGTGACAATTCTTGTTTTCCCAACCCCGGCACCGTCGGCGATCTCTTTGGCACGGACCCTTTATTAGGCCCCTGGTTGGCTTCGCCAATCCGCGCTTATATCCCCAATGCAAACAGCCCGGCTGTTGATTATGGCCTCGATTGTCCCGCTGTCGATCAGCGTGGTTATCCACGCCCGCTGGGCGCTGCCTGTGATGTTGGCAGCATTGAACGCGGACAACTGCTTTATTTGCCGCTCATTGTGCGCTAAACGGCTGGCCGCAATTGGCGTCTGTTGCTTTTTTCTAAAAATTCGGACGCAAATCGGACACTCGCCGGACGGCCGTTTCCTATACTGCTGGTATTGCTCAATTAAACAATTATTTGCGACAAGGAGAATGAAAAAAATGAAATCTAGACTTGCTTTATTAATGACACTGTTGATTGCTCTGTTAGCCCTGGTTGCCTGTGGTAAAGACCCGGCAACATTGAGTGACATCCCTGCTTACGAAGGCGCAACCGCGCTCCAGGCTGGTCAAGACCCTGTGGCCGACACGCTCATTCAAAACATGGAACAAGATGCCAGCCTGCGTGCCAACCTCGGCGTTGGTGGCAGCATTGAGCAAATGGCTTACCGTCTGCCAGACGGCGCGACCTGGGAACAGGTGAAGAGCTTCTATGACAAAGAGTTGGGTGCAGATGGTTGGGAAAGTGGCATGGGTGGCCCTGGCGGCGATTTAGCCAGCAGCATTATGGAATCGGCCAGCGCCAGCAACCCGCTCTTCCAGACCTCCATTTGGTCGCAAGGGAAACAAACCCTGACCCTGGTGCGCAGCGCCAATCCGACCAATGAGTCTGAAGTTTACTTAATCATGTCGTTGAACACGAACTAAGAGAACCTGGCGATGAGAGATTATTTCAATCTCTCATCGCTTATTTTTTTACTTCATGAATCTCCACGCTATCACACTGGTGCAAGCTAGCCTGGAACGGGTGATGCAGCAAGGGGAAACAGTCGTCGCACTTTTCTATGCACACCTGTTTATGCTTGATCCGGCGCTGCGTACGCTTTTTCCACCTGACTTGAGCGAACACGGCCGTTCCTTTTTGGCCGCGCTGCAACTGGGGGTTAACGGCCTGCTCGCCTCCGAGACCATGATCCCGGCAATCAAGCAAATCGGTTATCTGCACGCCCGGCATGGCATCGGCCCGCGTCATTACCACACATTCGGGCAGGCGTGGCTGTGGACATTGGCACAAGTGTTGGGAGATACATTTACCGAAGAAGTAGCGGAAGCGTGGCAAGAAGCTTTTTATTTGGTGGCCGGTCTGATGAAAGAGGCGGCCATAAATTAAAGGTCAACAGGTGAAGATTGGCGGCAGCCAATCTTCACCTGTGCCTTCTCAAGGAGCATTTGGTGTTAAACCGTATCATGAATCGTTCTCGTATTCTTTATGGTGTCTTTTTGTTACTCGCCATTGTGTTTTTACAAGTTGGCCGTCCGGCGCTGGCTGACACGGTGGATGAGGCACGCGATGCAGGGATTCTGGCTGTTTCAGGGGAAACGGCCGTTAACAGTGTCATCACCGTCGAAACCACCGCCCTCTCGCCCACATCGGCCGGCGATCCCAACGACGGCGCTTGTGACCTGCGCGAAGCGATGCAGGCCGCTGTCACCGCCAACGATACCGGCCATGCCACCCAATTCAACGAATGTCAGGCCAGCCCCGGCCCCACCTTCATCACCTTCGCCGCCAACGTTGCCGGGCAAACCATCACCCTCGCCCCTGGCGACGACATTCTCCCCTTCGTCGATCACGAAATGACCATTACCGGCCCCATCACCCTCAGCGGTGGTGGCACACCCGCCTCAAACCCACCCGCACAAAACTGGGACAGCCGCCTCTTCCGCACTGCTGGCGGCGGCACGCTCACGCTGGTGGAAATGACCTTGAAGAACGGGTTCACCGTCGGTGGCGGCGGCATCATCTTGGGCAGCAGCAACTCCACCATCAACCTCATCGGCGTTTCCATGATGGACAACACCGTTTATGGCGATGGCGGCGCAATCAATACAGACGGAACGCTTAACATTCTCCTCAGCAATTTCAGCAACAACATTGCCCTGGGGCGCAGCGCCAGCGATTACACCAACAATGGCGGTACCGGCTACGGTGGCGCTATTTTCATTAGTGGGCCTGGCAGCCTGACCGTTTCTCTCTCCAATTTTAGCGGCAACACAGCCAATAAAGGCGGTGGGGCTATTGCCGTTTACCAGGGAACGCACGTTGACATTTCCGATACAAACTTTGCCGGGAACGTCGCCCAGGCAGACACCATCAATGATGCGCTGGCCGGTGGTGGCGCACTCTACAACTACCATGGCAGTGTGAGCATTGCCCGTTCGCCTTTCAATGGCAACGTCACCACCAATGGTTTTGGTGGCGCTATTTTTAACAATTTAAGCGCAGAAGAACTGGCAATCAGTGACAGCTCCTTCAATGCGAATGTTTCCGGCGATGCCAACACCGTCGGTCGTGGTGGCGCTATCTACACCGAAGAAGATGCCACCATTACCCGCAGCACATTTAACGCCAACGTTGTATTGGGCGATGGCTTTGGCGGCGCAATCACCAATAATCGCGCGGCGGTGCTGCAAATCACCAACAGCACGTTCCTGGCTAACGCCGTTGTCGATGGCCTCAGCGCTGCCGGGAAGGGTGGGGCTATTGCCAACATCGACAACCCATACCCGGTCAGCTCCGACAGCACTGTCGAACTGCGCAATGTCACCATCAGCGAAAACAAAGCGCAAACAGGTGGCGGCATTTACAACGAAGAGGCCATCAAGCTGTGGAATACCATCATTGACGAAGGCACCATTGGCAGTGGGGGAACCTGTGCTGGCGATGCGCCGGAAGATAAGGGACACAATTTGCAAAATCCGGGTACAGCTTGCGGCGCGAGCATCACCAGCAGCGATCCTGATCTGGACGTGCCCACATTTAACGGTGGCGCCTTGGCAACCCTTGTCAGCCGCCTGCCGAAGGATGGCAGCCCGGCCGTTGACGCTGGCGACAATGCTGTGTGCAATGGCCCGCTGGTGAACAAGGAAGACCAACGCGGCAGCGCCCGCCCCAAAGATGGCAATGGCGATCTCACCGACACATGTGATATTGGCGCGACAGAAGCAGGAACGGCCGCTCCCGGTTTTGGCTCTGATCCCGTGCAGCCAGGCCCGTTGGCGTTTGGCAATGCCACTCCTGGTGCGCCAGCCAATTACACCTTGCACATCATCGAGACGGGCAATCGTGAATTGACGGTTGCGGGCAGCATTAGCGGCCCCGATGCCGCCGATTTTAGCATCAGCAGTATGATGCCTATCGTTATGCCTGATGGCGCTCCCAATTATTCGCTGCAACTGGTGTGTGATCCGGTGAGCGCGGCGGCGGGCACGCGCACGGCTACCCTCACCCTGACCACCAACGATTCCGACAATTTGCAGGTGGATTATGATCTGACCTGTACCGTTCCTGCTGTGCCGACTGCTGGTTTTGGCTCTTATCCGGAAGCGCCCGGCCCTCTTGATTTTGGCTCGCTGCCGGTTGGTATGTCAGGCTCGTTGTATATTGAACTGCGCGAAACGGGCAATGCGACGCTTTCGTTGTCGAATTACACAATATCAGGCCCGAATGCGGCTGAATTTTTGATGGCTGCTCCTGTGACCAGTATTCCGGATGGCGCAGCGCCTGTGTCTCATCTGGTTACATGTAATCCGACGGAGACTGGTTTACGCACGGCGACGTTGAGTATCAGTACCAATGATCCAGCCTGGCCGGTTGCGGAATATGACCTGGTGTGTATGGGAACGGCCGTTCAGCCGCCATTCCTGCCCACACCGGGACAGGCCTTACTTGCCGGGTACAGCGCGGGCAACGTTGGCCCCTACGGCGTTGCCGTTAGCCCGGACAGCCGCTTCGTTTACGTCACCGATTATGGCGATAATTTGGTGGTGTCCTATGAACGTAACGACTTGGGTGGCCTGGAACTGTCGCGCGTTTACGAGAATAACAGCGATGGTATTACCGACATGGTGCAGCCTGTCTTTACGACTATCAGCCCAGACGGCCGTAACCTGTATGTCGCCGCGAGCAGTGGCAATGCCGTCATCGCTTTCCAACGCGATGTAGACAGCGGCGAGTTGACCTTCCTCAGCAGCGTTGTGGAAGGCGACGGGTATGGCTGTTTCCCCGCTCCTTGCGCGGGTTTCATTGATGGCTTGGAAGGTGCATACGGCGTAAAGGTTAGCCCAGACGGCCGTTTCGTCTACGTCACCGGCATCAGTGACGACTCCATCGTCGTTTTGCGCCGTAACACCAACAGCGGCGATCTGCGCTCCTTATTCTCAGGGGCCAACTTTGTGCAATCTTATATTGGCGCGGAGCTGAACGGTGCGCGTGGCCTGACGATTAGCCCAGATGGTTTGCACCTGTACGTTGCCAGTTATCTGGCCGATACCATGACCGCCTTTAGCCGCGATCCGAACAGCGGCGAGGTGACGTTTGTGCAGACGCATCAGGATGGTGACATCATCAGCGTCAGCCCATTGGTCATTCTGGACGGGTTGGATGGGGCGACCAATGTCGTCGTCAGCCCGGATGGCGCTTATGTTTATGTGACCGGGCGGGTGGATAATGCCGTGACGTACTTTCACCGTAATGCGCTGACCGGCGAGACTGAGTTTATGGGCAGTTATGACGATGACCTGGGCAGCGGCAATGGGTTAGGCGGGGCTTTCGGGTTGGCACTCAGCCCGGATGGACACACCCTGTATGCGACTGGCTATGATGATGATGATGTCGCTGTTTTTGATCGTGATCTGACGCATGGCTGGTTGACGCCTGTGCAATCGGCGACGCAGCCAGAATTGGATGGAGCGGTGGCGGTTGCGGCTGCACCAGATGGAACGGCCGTTTACGCTGCCGGTTATCTGCAAAATCGTATTGTCACCTTGCGCAAGGCAAATCCTGCGCCACAAATCGACGCACTGCTGCCTGCTTCGGCGGCTGGTGGTGATGCCGGTTTCACCCTTGCCATTCGCGGGCAAAACTTCCTGCCCGGTTCGCAGGTGCGTTGGAACGGCGTGGGGCGCGAGACAACCTACATCAGCCCGACAGAACTGCAAATTGCCGTATCTGCCGCCGATTTGCCCACCGATACATCTGTGACAAGCGCTTCTGTGATGGTGTTTACGCCAACGCCGGGCGGCGGTTCGGCCGTGACTGATTTCACCATTACGCATGGCGGTGATTTGCCAATCCCCTCGATTGACAGTATCAGCCCACAAAGTTTGCCTGCCGGAGCCAGTAGTGCCACGCTCACGATTCAGGGCACCAACTTCTTGCCGGCCGTGCAGGTGTTGTGGAATGGCGCACCGCGCCCCACCACGTATGTCAGCAGCAGTGAATTGCAATTCACCATCAGTGGCGATGATTTGCTGAATCCTGGCGCAGCGGCCATCAGCCTGGTGAATCAGCCGGGCAATGCCCCTGCTACCATTAACGGTGTCAATGGTGGTGGCAGCTCGTCTAACAGTGTGCCATTCGCGGTGGCTGCTCCCGGTCAAAATCTGGCACCGACCATTACCGGCCTCAGCCCGGCATTGAGTATTGCCCGTGGCGCGGGCAGCCGTGCCATCACGGTGTTGATCGATGGGCAAGGTTTTATGGAGGGGACGCAGGCCCAGTGGAATGGGGCGGATCGCCCAACGGCCGTTCTCAGTGAAACGCAGATTCGTGTTACGTTAACGGCCGTTGACGTGGCCTTTGCTGGCAGTGGCGGTTTGCGCGTTGTGAACCCTGCTCCTGGTGGTGGCCCATCGAATACGCTGACGTTAACCGTGTATCCGTTTGGCCTGTTCCTGCCGTTGGTTGTGCAGTAAAGGAATAACAGCTTATTTCTGCGCAGGGCGTAGAATGAAAAAGTGCCAGGCGTCAACTGCCTGGCACTTTTTTTGTTACACAAGTCCGTTCGCTAAATGGGAATAAAGGTCACTGCACAGGCCTGCTGGCGCGTCATAAAAGCGGCGCACCCCAGAACAATTTTAATGACTGCCAATTATTTACCACATCATAGATCGCTACCCCTATCAGAAGTAGACCGCCTAAAATATTGACGGCGCGACTGTGGCGGACAATAAAAGTCGTCAGACTTTTTTGCCAGGCAGCAGAAAGAAATGATATGGCAAACAATGGGATGCCTAACCCAAAACCAAACCAAAGAAAGGCCCACAATTGGTTAAACGCCTCTTGTGCTGTAAACGACAGCGCGAACAGACTCACTACCATAGGGCCAGAACAGGGCAGGGCGATAGGTCCGTAAAGCAGGCCATAGACAAAAGCCATTCGATATGGATCGCGTAAAACGGGTACTTGAATTTGTGGTAATGCTTTAAAGAGGTTGTAGTTTAGCAGGAGCAAAACGCCGAGGATGAAGATCACTGCATCAGCGAGGGGCAGCAAATAAACCAGTACACGACCCACGGGCACGGCCAGCCAGGCGATAATGCCACCCAGCATAAGCATCATGGTTAACACGCCCGCCAAAACAAACAGTCCCAGAAAGTATGGCTTTCTCCCGGTTTCTTCTTGCCCGCTCAAATAGGCCAAGAAGCCAGGATACAAAGGCAAAATGCACGGACTGCTGGTTGTCAAAAGCCCAAGGAATATGGATGTTAGCGCCAGATTGACCATTACTGGTTAAGATAAGGTTCAACTGCCTCTTGCAGTGTTTCGGTATCTTTGAGGCCGTATGGTAAAAGATGGACATTGCCCTGACGATCAATGATTAACATGGGCGCCAGCGGCGGATTTAAGTATTGAGCACTGTAGAGATTCCCTAATGCGCGATCAATCTCGAGGGGGGCAATGGCAAAGTGCCAATCAAAACCGTATTCGGCCGTGTATTGTTTGAGATCGGCCGTGTTTTCGTTCAAGTCGACATCCAGGCTAACAGAAATCAGATCATCAGGATGTCCAAGTAGATCATGAAGCTTGTAGATATATGCTGCCTGAAGGATACAAGTAGGACACCACACCGCCATCGTCTCAAGTAGAACAACCTTTCCGGCATAATCATTCATCGTGAATGTCTCATCCGTTTGCACATCGGTCAATTCCACATTGAACCAATCTGGGGTAGTTGCCGTATCTTGTGCATCCTCCGCACTTTTGCAGGCGCACAAAATAAAGATACCCAAGGAAAGAACCAGATAAAATCGTAGAGATTTTTTCATCGTGACATTTTCCTTGAAACAGTTATCGGTCTATGAATGCTTTTTTCTGATATAGAATATGCTCTGAATGCCAATAGCTACTAAAGTCAATGCACCAACGCCGATACGCGTCCACCATGAACTTAAAGTACCATTAAACTGAAGAATGGAAACAATCGTACCGTTTATCAGAACCCCAAACAGAGTGCCTAACACATTTCCCACACCGCCGCTTAATGATGTGCCGCCCATCACCACCGAGGCAATGGCGTCTAGTTCCATTCCGGTTGCAAACTGACCATACCCTGCCAGCAAGGACATACTGAAGACCATTCCTGCCAATACAGAGCAAAAACCACTATAGGCATAAACAGCAATTTTTGTGCGAGCTACTGGCAAGCCCATTAACAATGCAGATTGTTCATTGTTGCCAATGGCATAAATTGTGCGCCCAAATCGTGTAAAGAAAGCCAGGTAAATTGTTACCAAGAGCATAATGGGCGCTACCAAGGTGGGAATGTAGATATATGTTTTTTGCAGGAAAGGAATATAGAGGGGGGTTAGGGCTAGCTTTTTATAGACACTATCTGTGATAGTTACCGATGTCAGGCTAATGATATAGGCCATACCACGAGCAAAAAAGAGACCCATCAAAGTGACAATGAAAGGTTGTACTTTAAGGTATTGAATAATGACTCCCAGAAGTGTGCCAAAGGCAATGCCCATCAAAATCATTAATGGAATGACCACTATCGGGCTGATCCCTTTCGCCAACAAAGCTGCCGAAGCCACCGTTGTCAGGGCAAGAACCCCACCTACTGAAAGATCGATCCCACCGGTAAAAATAACCAAAGTCATACCAATGGATACCAATAGTAAACTGCCATTGTTGATAAATAGGTTAAAAAATACCTGTGGCTTTTGCATGGCAGGATACAGCCTGCTCCCAATAAAGTAAGCCAGGACGAAAATCAACACAGTGGTTAACAATGGCCCGTGACGCCACAGAAAGGGTTTAATTCGCTGTGCCATGTTGAGATCCTTTTCGTTCAAAGATTCTATTCATCAAGCGGCGGCTGTAATCGGAATACAAGAAGATTACAATCATGACTAGCACAGCTTTGGCAGCTAATAATTCATTGGCTGGCACACCCAATGTATAGATGGTGATGTTAAATGTCCAAATAACTACGGCACCAATTACACTGGCAAGCAGAGAGAAACGCCCGCCGGTCATCAATGTTCCGCCCATGACAACTGCCAAAATTGCGTCTAACTCATAATTCAAACCATTGTTATTGCCATCAGCACTATGCACATAAGAACTGAGGATTAATCCTGCGATGGCGGCACAAAATCCACAAAACGCGTATGCCATGAGTTTTATGTTTTTCTCATTGATACCGCTGTAGAAGCTGGATTTAGAGTTAATGCCTACAGACTCAATAAATAATCCAATAGAGGTTTTACGCACCAATATCCAGGCCAGAATAAAGATGAGAGCCACAATGTAAATGGATGCCGGTAAGCCGAGGATATACCCATTTCCAAACCAGAAATAGGGGGTGTAATATATGGTCATGATCTGCCCGTTTGTGATGAGTTGAGCAATGCCACGGCCGGCCACCATTAAAATGAGGGTGGCGACCATTGGTTGAATCCGTGCTCGCGAAACCAGGAGACCGTTCCATAAACCACACAGTGTACCCGCAGCTAAATCGGCCAGAATAATGAGCAGCAGAGGGGTGTTGGTCGCATCCTTCGTGAGAATGTCATTGGTGATTAGCTCATTGCCAAGAGCCGGGTTAATCAAGACCGCGCCCATTGCTGCTGAAATGGCAATAACCGCTCCTACGGAAAGGTCAACGCCTCCGGTTGCAATGACCAATGTCATTCCCAGTGCCACTAGCATTAGGGGAGCACCGTTTTTGAACACATCGATCAAATTGCCATATAAATGTTTTCCATAAACAGGATCGTCGATGATACCTAGTTCAAAGAAGCCAGGCTCCACAATCGCGTTAAAAATCATGATTAAGGCCCATGCTACCAGCGGCCAGAACAATTGGCTTTCACGAAACTTTTTCAAAAGCCCGGATACGTTTGTCATAATTCCCCTGCCATTGTATGGATAATCGTACGCTCATCTACATCACTAGAATATTCGGCAACCTTCTTTCTATCACGCAACACGGCAACGCGATCACTGACACGCAATACTTCTTCCAATTCAGACGAGATGAAGATACAAGATTTACCTTCCTCAGCCAGTTTCATCACCAGTTTTTGGATTTCTGTCTTCGCTCCTACATCAATGCCTCGGGTTGGTTCATCCAAAATAAGAACTTTTGGGTTTGTTGCCAGCCAACGAGCAAGAATTACCTTTTGCTGATTGCCGCCACTTAAGTTTTTGACTAATTGTTCAGGCGAAGGGGTAACAATTCCTAACAATTGAATATACTCTTCCGCAATCTCATTTTGTTTTTGGATGGAAAGAAATTTGAACCACCCATACCGTGCCTGTAATGCGAGAATGATATTTTCGCGAATGGTTAGATCGCCGATGATTCCCTCAGCTTTACGATTTTCAGGACACAGGGCAATTCCACGTTTCAAAGAGTCAAGAGGTGAAAATTTGTGAACCTTCTCGCCAGAGATGGTTAGGGAACCATTGTCAGGTGTATCGATTCCAAAGATTAGGCCCGCCATTTCAGTTCGACCTGAACCTAATAAACCGGCAATTCCTAGCACTTCATTTGTGTTGAGTTCCAGGTCTATTGGGCCAAGTGAATCTCTTAACCCCAAATCTTTTGCTTCAATCAACAACTGTTCGTTCGTCTGTTCCTCTGCCTGCGCCCTCACTTTTGACATGGCATCTAGTTCGCTCAAACTGCGCCCCAACATTTTGGCGACCAATTCCACACGTGGAAGGGCAGAAACGTCATAGGTACCCACCAGTTTCCCGTTACGCAATACTGTAATTCGATCCACTATCTGATAAACCTGATCTAAGAAATGGGTAATGAAAATGATGCCGAGGCCTTCGTTTTTTAGTTTGCGCATGACATCGAAGAGTAGATTTGTTTCATGAATATCTAAGCTGGAGGTCGGTTCATCTAGAATCAAAACTTTGGCAGAAAGGATTTCCAGGGCACGTGTAATAGCGACCATTTGTTGAATGGCTACAGAATAATTGCCTAATGGCTGAGTTACATCTACATCAATACTCAACCGATTAATGGCCTTTCGAGCCAATTCATTCATTTTTCGCCAGTGAATACTTCCAAAACGACGAGGCTCGTGCCCTAGCATGATATTTTCGGCAACAGAGAGATTGGTACAGAGATTGACTTCCTGATAAACGGTGCTGATCCCAAGTTCTTGGGAGTGTTGAGGAGAGCGCACCTGGACAAGCTTTCCATCTAACTCAATTGTGCCTGTATCTGGTTGTTCTACACCTGTTAAAACCTTGATAAGGGTAGACTTCCCGGCTCCATTCTCTCCCATCAAAGCGTGAATCTCTCCCGCTCTCAATGAAAAATCAACATCTTCAAGAGCTACCACGCCAGGGAAAGATTTTGCGATTCCCAGCATTTTTACTATGTTTTTTTCATCTATCATGGAAGTAACCTGTGGCGGCCATTTGAATTGGAGGCAGAGAAACGGCATAAAAATTCACCGTTTCTCTGCCTCTTTAGTTTACTCTTTGCGCATACGCAGAGAGTTTATAATGTCAGATTTAGTACTGGCGTGACGGCAGTAATTCGGCCGCATTCTCTGGATAATAAACGGTTTCATTGGTGAGAACTTCTCGCTCAATCGTTTCACCGTTCATAAGTTTCAGAGCCATTTCAAAAACTTGTGGCCCCAGAAGCGGGTTGCATTCAACATCAGCCTGGAACCAACCATCGACCATGGCCTGGAAACCACCGCGTGTGCCATCAACTGATACGATGACCAAGTCGCCAGGGTTTACGCCGGCCGCTTTTAGTGCCTCAATTGCGCCAATTCCCATGTCATCATTGTGAATGAAAACGCCCTGGAAATCTACACCGGGTTGGTATTTTTGCAGGAAGGCTTGCATAACAGGAAGGGCTTCAGCGCGGGTGAAGTTGCCGGTTTGAGAATCAAGGATGGTAATGTTGGAATTGAGCTTGTTGCGCAGCCCGTCCGCACGCCCTACGGCCGCACCAGAGCCTGTTGTTCCAGACAACTCCAGAATGGCGCCACCATCAGCTAATAATTTGTTGAATTCTTCAGCGGCCCGTTCGCCTTCCAATACCATATTGGAACCGATGTGAGAGGCATACAGGGATGAGTCCGCACTGACGCTACGGTCTACGATAATAACGGGGATACCTGCATTTTTGGCTTCTGTTAAAACAGCATCCCAACCGTCTTCAACCACTGGTGGTAAGGCAATGACATCTACCCCTTGGGCGATGCAAGCACGAACGGCGGAAATCTGGTTTTCTTGTTTTTGTTGAGCATCTGAGAAAATGAGCTGCTTGATGCCTAATTGTTCGGCCGTTTCCTTGATAGAAGCTGTGTTAGCAGTACGCCAGTCACTTTCAGCACCGAGTTGAGGGTAGCAAAGTGTCAGGTCTTGATAAGTGCAATTAGGGGCACAAGATTCAGAAGTGTTTGTGGTAGAGGAGGTCGTATCAGCAGGTTGGTCAGGAGTTTCTGTTTCATTCGAGGAACTGCAAGCGACCAATATCACGCTAGTCAATAACAGAATGGTCAAGAGGGTGTAAAGCAATTTCTTAGACATTTTCTTCTCCTTAATTAATAGAGGGATATTTTGGCGTATATATCGAACATAAGCAGACAATGTTAATAACTTCAATCAGGAAGCGTTGTACCGTGGACGCCACTCTGGTATACCCTTCCTTAAACGTACCGTTTCTCTGTCGTTGCACCTCCTTTTAGCCCTGTATTCATGAGGGTTACAAATACAAATGGATGGGGAAAAGAAAACAAATTCACCTTAAGTAAATACATTGTTATCGATAACAGCATATGATTTTGCAATCTAGAAATCCATGATTTCTTTTTTGAAAGGGGTTGTTTTTTTTGTGGTATACGTGCAAAAAAAAACATCACCCAAATGAGTGATGAATTTCTTTAGAAAAGAGTTGACTTTTTTTAGACGGTATAAGTAATTTGCTCAATATTTGCGGGTTGGCAAAATTTCAATAGCACTTTCTGGAAAGAAGATACCTTCTATCGAAGGAACCCATTTCGGGTAAGGTTCTTTATTGACTACTTTCAATGCCAATTCGAAGAATTGTGGTCCTAATAGCGGGTTACATTCTATTGTTGCATTTAATTTACCCGCAATCATCGCTTCAAATGCGCCGCGAGCTGCATCTATCGAAATGATCTGGATATCTATGCCCGGTCTAAGCCCATACTCTTCAATAGCCAAAATCGCGCCGAGTGCCATATCATCGTTATGAGCAAAAACGGCCGTAATCTCAGTTCCATATTTTTGCAGAAATCCCGCCATGACTTCCCTGCCTCTTGCTAAAGTAAAATCACCGGTTTGCGAATCGATGATCTTAATTTCGGGATAATCTTCTATAATTTCTCGAAATCCTTTATAGCGATCATTGGCGGGGGCGGAACCAATGGTGCCTACTAGCTCAACAACATTTGCCTTTCCATTTGTTAGTTCGACCATTGCGCGGGCCGCGTTCCGACCCTCTTCGAGGAAATCTGAACCGAGATAAGACACATAAAGATCTTCTGATACGCTCGCGCGTCGGTCTACTAAAATGATAGGAATCCCGGCATCCTTCGCTTCTTGAAAAACCTCTTCCCACCCTGTTTCAACGATGGGTGAAATGCCTATGACATCTACCTTTTGCATGATCAGTTTGCGGACTGCCTCAATCTGATTTTCTTGTTTTTGCTGGGCATCATAAAAACGCAGTTCCACCCCTAGTTGCTCCGCTGTTTCTTTGATGGAATTAGTATTTGCTACGCGCCATTCACTTTCGGCTCCCAGTTGTGCAAAGCCAATAATCAGGTCTTCGTATCTTTTTGGGCTTTCAGTTTCTAACTCTGAATTTGAAGATTGAGTGAAGGGTAAAGTTTGATTCTGGATACAGCCAAAAGACAAAAGAATAAATCCGCAAAGAACCAGATAGAGTAAAATGGGCGAATTCCTCATGTTGTCGCCTCTATCTTTGCTGGAATCACAAGAGTTACCCGTGTTCCAGTACTATATTCACTTTGAATTGAAAGCCCATATGGTTTTCCATAGTACAGCCGGATACGTTTGTTGACATTTCCGATTCCAAAGCCGCTCTCTAATTTTATCTCGCCTGAATCATCATCTAATTCGGCACGAAGTTGAGCTAGTTTCTCAGGGGTAAACCCTATGCCATCATCTTCTACTTCGATTAGAACTTCGTCTTCAGCTTTTCGCCTGACACGAATAGTAATTGTTCCGCCTTGTCGTTTGTTCTTGATGCCATGATATAGTGCGTTTTCCACAAGAGGTTGCAGCAATAGTTTCAAAATGGTGTTCTCTGTTACCGACTCATCCAAATCAATTTTGAAATCCAAAATATCATGGTAGCGCATCTTTTGGATTGTCAAATAACTGTTAATCCTGTCTACCTCTTCTCTGATCGTGATCCAATCCATCCCCTTGCTTAAACTGATACGAAAGAAGTTTGATAACGCACTAACAATTTCTACAACCCGATCTGTTTTTTTGGATTCTGCCATCCAGATAATCGTATCCAGCGTGTTGTACAAAAAATGAGGATTAATTTGTGCCTGCAATGCGCGAAGTTCTGCTTTTTTTAAATTTTCCTGTTCTTTAATCTTTGCATCTAATAATTCTTTGATCTTGCCGATCATAATATTGAAGCTCATGCCAAGTTCTGTGATTTCATCTACATTTTCACTGGTCATCAGTGCTTGTAGATCGTTCTTGGTAATCGTTGTCGTGACATCATGTAGCTTTTTGATAGGTGTATAGATGCTTCTGGACAGACTCCAAGCAGCCACGACGGAAAAACACACAGCGCTGAAAATCAAAAAGATGGAGAAAACTTGCCACCGGACAAACCCTTCACGCATGACCCGGTATTGCCCTTCGGTGCGGCTCACTTCATAGAGCACATAATTTTGAATAACTTCATCCAAAACTGAAGTCGCAAAATGGATCTTTTCTAGCACAGCTTCGTTTTCGATAGATGTGCTTCTCTGGGCAACATTGTTCCCCATTTGATCGACATATTCCCGCAAAGTTTGTAGCGTTCTGAGGATCAAATCTAATTTAATTCTGGCACGATGGGAGTCTGTGTTTTCCATCATCCATTCAACTTTGGCATTGACAGTATCCAGGATTTCGTATTGTTTCCCCTCCGAAAAATTCACCTTGCCAGAGACGATCTTCCACATTTCAGTGTCAATATCAGACTTAATGCTTCCATTAATGCTGTTAGCTGTTGTGATGTTAGTAATAATGGCATCGTATTGACGGCTGTAACTTAATACCTGGATCATTGAAACAACGTTGGTTATTCCCATTAATAAAATTACAACACAAAGCGAAACCAGGATTTTTGTGCGAATGGATAGGTTAACCCCTGCAATGTAATCTACCAGGTGTCCTAAGTATTTTAGGGGCGACTTGCTTGTTGAATTTGTTTGTTCACTAATTTTGGTTATGAATTGCCTAAAATAAGGCGCTGTAGTTTTCTGTGCCACCTTACACTCCTGAGAAGGCACTTAGATGCTGCTGATGTTCCACTAGTTTTTTGAGCGGAATTCAATAGGTGAAAAGCCTGTGTTCTTTTTGAAAACGAAACTAAAGTAGTGGGGATCGTTGTAGCCTACCTGATACGCAATTTCCGCGGATCGGAGTGCTGTCATCCGTAATAGTTCTCTTGCTTTGTTGATACGAAGCTCTGTCAGATATTCCTTAAATGTCTGACCTGCCTCCTGGCTGAAGATCACGCTAAAATGGCTAGCGCTGAGATTGACTTGTGATGCGACCTCATTGAGTGAAAGATCTGAATTTGTGTAATTGCATTCAAGGTATTGTTTTGCTTGATGAATGAGGTTGCGATATTGACTATTACAGCGGCTATCTCGGAAAGCCAATGCCCTGGCGAGGATCTTGTACACTTGTTCTCGTAACTGACCTTCTGACTTGATGTGGGTCATGACTGCTTCGATGGAATTTAGTTCCGGGATTATCTTGTCTATTTCGCCGCCCATATCATGTGCCAGGTTGGCGACGGATAGGATTAAATCTACAAAGATGTAATTTTTTATCAGATTCGATTTCAGTGCGGTCTCTCCTAAGGGTTGGAGATATGCATTGTAGAACAGGTCAAAATCTTCTTTGATTCCATACCGAAGGTAATTTTCAATAGCTGATTTATCTACTTTTAACCACTCATCGCACTCAATAAATTGAGGTGATTGGTTCTGCTGGGTTTCGCCCGAATCTGAAAGTGTGGCTAAGGCTTCAACATATGATTGACAGATGTCCACAATACGCTTTTTTGTGGCTCCAATTCCAATCATGAGTTGATACCTTGTTTTTTGGGTGACTTGCTGGATTTCTTCTAAGAGAATATCGCGTTCTTCTTCTAAATATTCCGGGGTGCTTCCTTTCATAATAATGATCGTCTCGCCCCAATCTCTTTTCAGCAAAAATATGTCCGGATTCTTTTCGGCAAGCTCCACAATGACTTGCTGGAATTGTTGAAATTCATCGTAGTCGTATTTTTCCGTACGATCTACAAGCTCCGCTTTTAGGATCATGACCAAGTAGTAGCGAGCACTTAGATCAATTCCTAAAATTTGCCCTTTTTCAATTGCTTCTACCGGAGAAACTGCGCCTATGACCAACTTAAACAGCAGCCTCTCGCGCAGGGTTGCGCGATTTTCTGCCGCTTGCGCTTGAAGGTTTTTTAGGTTGTTTTGCTCTAATTGTTCCTGGTCTAATTGAGTTTTGAGGGTCTGGAGGGCATTCTGTAGTTTGTTAACAGTGACGGGTTTCAGGAGATAGTCTGTTACCCCTAGATGAATAGCCCGTTGCGCGTATTCAAATTCATCATGCCCGCTAAGAATAATGATCTTTACCCAGGGCATGCGTTCTCGAACAATTTTGCTTAACTGCAAGCCATCCATAAATGGCATTTTGATGTCGGTGAGGAGGACATCGGGTTGAGTTGTGCGTAACAGTGGCAGCGCCATTTCTCCATCGGTTGCTTCTCCACAAAATACAAACCCGTTTGCTTGCCAGTCGATATTGTCTCTGATTCCCTCACGGGTGATGACTTCGTCTTCAACAAAAAAAACCTTGTATGACATGTTTTTCATCCTTCGGTATCTTTGGAAGGTATCAAAAGAATTAACCGATAGCGCTTTCTCAGCTTTTCTGCCTTATAGAACTTTCTCGTGCAATCAATGTGGGCAGCAGCACAATTGATTGTGGGGCACCGATGTCTTTACCCTGCCAGCCCTGTTCAATAATTTGGATCATTTGTTGGACGGCTACACAGGCAAGCTCGTGTTGATTTTGTTGGATTGTGGTTAAGGCGGGGTAGAAACAGGCGGATTCGGGGATGTTGTCAAAGCCGACAATGGCAATTTCTGCTGGGATGCGGATCCCGCGCTTGTGCAGAACTTGCAATGCACTTAGGGCCATTTGATCATTCGCCACAAAAATTGCATCTATTTCAGGGTATTGGGTAAGAAGTTTTGCCGCAGCTGGTATCCCGCTTGCCGACGACCAGTCTCCTTCCACCCAATAGGCATCTTTTACGGGCATGTTGTGCCCGATTAAGAAGTCTTTCCAGGCAGACATTCGCTGGCGAGCTTCCCACCAATCTAGTGGCCCGGCGATATGCCCAATGTTGCGGCACCCTTGTTCGAATAAATGGGCCATTGCCAATTGAGCGCCGTAATAGTTGTCAATGAGTACGGTTGTTTGGGTTTTGTTTGGCTCCGTTGTGAGAAAAACAGTTGGCGTCTCTAGTGGCAGAGAAGAATTTTCCAACCATTTATGATTTTCGCCTATCTCGGCTACTGCCCAAATGATGCCATCTACATGACGGGAAAGGAGTTTCTGAAATATGGGTGTTGGATTGGCGACTTGAGAATCTGATAGTTCTTTCAGGAGGATGGCGTAACCTGCCTCTTCCGCGGCGCGGGTGATCCCGTTTAGGATACGAGATGGCCCGATGTGTTCGAGTCCGGCCGTTACGACGCCTAATGTGTAGCTTTTCTGCTGAATGAGACTGCGGGCGATGGCGCTGGGTTGATATTCTAATTCTTCGATGATTCGTTTGATCCGCATGCGTGTTGTCAGGGAAACGTCCGGGCGGTCGTTTAACACGCGGGAGACGGTCATCGTGGAGACACCGGCTACGGCGGCCACTTCTTTTATCGTGGTTCTAGTGGGTTTAGGATTCATCGTTATCGTTACCGTTAACGATAACACATTAACAAAAAATTAAAGTATCGTCAAGATAGTGGAAATGGTATTGAGGGGATTTGTGAGCGTGTTTGGTGTTTTGTGTTTATGGGGGAAACGGCCGTTTCAATTAAGCCCCATTCCTAAATGAACTATTTGTGGTTGGTCGTGATGGGCAAGGTAAACCAAAACACAGAGCCACCGCCCACTTGCGATTCTATGCCAACTTGCCCGGCATGCCCGGTAATAATCGCTTTGACAACCCAAAGCCCCAGCCCCACGCCATGTTGTGCCGCATGAGGCGTGTCAAAGCGGATGAAGCGGTGGAACAATTGCCCTTGTATTGTTGGTGAAATACCCGGCCCCTGGTCGGCGACGGCCACCTTAATTTGCCCATTTTCTGCTGGACTGACGGTGATTTTTATCGTCTCGGCCATCGGGCCATACTTGCTGGCATTTGCCAGCAGGTTAACGAACACTTGTGTCAGGCGCGATGGATCGCCTTGAACCAGCGGCAAAGGGGATGGATAGCTGACGACGAGTTTTTGCTGCCGCCGGTCGAGCAGCGGCTGCATGATGCGTATGGCGTCGTCGATCACGTCGTTTAATTCAGTTGGCTCCGGGTGAATGACGAAATGACCCGCTTCAATGCTGATGCTTTCCAGCAAATTATCGATCAATGTCTGTAAGCCGATGACGCTCATGTGGATCGCATGAAGCAGGGAATTGATTTCCGCACGAGATAAATTCGCCGCTTCGGTGTCCAGATATTCAACAGAAGCGCGTAGTGCGGAGAGGGGGGTGCGAAACTCATGGGTAATGTTTGCCAGGAAGTGGGCGCGCAGGTGCTGCACGGCCTCTTTTTTGACGGCGTTGCGCAGGAGTATGGAGGCGATGGAACCGGCGGCGGCCACAAACAAGGTGCTGCCGATTAAGGTTAGTAGGACGCGCCGCTGCGCCGTTATGAGCGCCGTTACTGGTAGGGCGACCTCAATGAAAACGGCCGTATCACTGTTAAGCGGATACAAAGGAAAACGGGTCGTGTAATAATAGCGCCCAGCCACTGTTATGATGTCCGTTGTCGCCGTTTGTTTAACCTGTGCCCGGTCTGCATCAGGCAAGCTGCTGGAGAGGAAACGGCCGTTTAGCAAAATACTCTGTTCCAACCCCGTTTCCGCCGCCAACTGTTCTTCAAACGCATCATCCAAAATGGCACCAATGGTGACACTCCCCAACAAACCGCCTGAATGACTGTCCAAAACAAGTTGGCTGCTCAACAGCGCCACTTGTGGTGATTCTCCTGTTGTCAGGCACAAAGCAGCCGTTTGTAGGGTTAATGAAGGTGTGCAGGAAATGGCCGGGTCCCCGTTTGTGAAAGCCTCGCCCGCAGTATCATAGACAATGAGAATGTCTGTTTCCGCTTCGGTTTGATACGGCCGTAAATACGCCAACAATTCCGCACGATCCTGCTCACGCAGCAGCCGTTGCAACGTCGGACGCTGCGCCGTCAACGCAGCCAGATTATCCAGGCGAGCCTTTTCCGCATTCAAAAGAGCGGTAACGACATGTTCCCCCTCCGCAACACGCGCCCAGGCCTGCTGTTTCAATTCGTGGCTGATTACCCAATAAGCCAACACCCCAAAAGCCAGCGTTGTCACCAGCATAATGGCTACAAACGTGACGATGATCCGTGACGATAAACGCTGCCCAATCGTTTGCTTGTTCTGTTGCACGGTTACAACCTGTCCCACACAAAGGAATAACCAACGCCAGGCACCGTCTCCAGATATTGCGGCTGTGTTGGGTCTCGCTCCACTTTATGCCGCAGCCGGTAAACCAACTGTTTCAACATGCTGCGATCCCCTCCTGACACACCCCACACATACTCAATAAGCCGCTCTGTGGTTAAAACCTGGCCGCAATTGCTCATCAAAATTTCCAACAAACGGGCCTCAAGTCGGGTCAACGTCGTTAGCACTTTTTCGCCCCGGCGCAATTCCAAACGAGACATCTCCAAAACCAGATCACCGGCCACAATGGGATCGGGTGTGCTGGGCGGTGTGCTGGAGCGGCGCAAAACAGCCTCCACACGTGCCACCACTTGTCGCGGACTAAACGGTTTAACCACATAATCATCTGCCCCCAGCGTCAACCCCTGCACCACATCATCATCTTCATTGCGCACGGTCAGCATGACAATCGGCGTGTCATCCTCTGCGCGAATGCGACGGCAAACGGCAAACCCATCCAGTTTGGGCAAATTCAAATCTAAAATGATGACATCGGGCGCTTCAGCACGCCAGCGCTCTAAAGCGGCCTGACCATCATGGGCCAGAATCGTTTCAAAACCGGCCCGGCCTAAAGTGAAAGCAATGACATCAGCCAGCGCCAGATCATCGTCTACGATAAGCGCTTTCATCTTTTGTCTCCTCGTATAAAGTAGGTCGGATTGCCAATCCGACCTACGATTGAAAACAGCCTCCCGGAGGATAGGAGATCAACCAATGTCGCCAGCCAGATACGCACGAGTGCGTTCGTCGCGAGGGGCGCTGAATAGCTGGGCCGCCGGGCCAGCTTCAACCAGTTCACCCATCCACATAAAAATGAGGGTGTCCGCCAGGCGATGCGCCTGCCGCAGCATGTGCGTGACAACGACAATGGTCGTCCCTTGTTTGAGCGATTGCAGCTGTGCTTCCACGCATTGGGCGGAAATGGGATCGAGGGCCGAAGTAGCCTCGTCACAAAGCAGCACTTCTGGTTTGACAGCCAGGGCGCGTGCCAGGCAAAGGCGCTGCTGCTGACCGGTGGAAAGGCTGGCGGCCGGTGTGCGCAGTCGATCTTTGACTTCTTCCCATAAACCGGCGGCTTGCAAATTGCGTTCGACGATGGCGTCCAGGTTACGGCCGTTTCGTTGACCGTGAATGCGTGGCCCATACGCCACATTTTCATAAATCGACATCGGCAAAGGAAACGGTTTGGGAGCCAACAGCCCAACCCGTGCCCGTAGTTCCGTCACATCAATGCCGGGGTTGTAAATGTCAACCCCATCTACCAAAACTTGCCCGCGTACGCGTACGCGTGGCGTCTCCTCCAACAATCGGTTGAGGCAGCGCAGCAAGGTTGTCTTGCCACAACCCGATGGCCCAATAATGGCGGTAATGCCCTGGGCCGGGATATTGACGCTGATATTTTTCAGCGAATGGGTATCGCCATACCAGACGTTCAGGTCTTGAAGTTGAATGTAAGATTGCTGCATGGTCATTAATCCTCTAAAAACAGTTGCGCATTTCCCTGATGATCTCCGGGAGATTGGCCTTCACTTGTGGTGCGTCGCTCTCGTGAAGCCTCCTATCCCTTACCGAACTACATGCCGCGTAAAACGGCGGCCAACCTGCCGCGAAATGAGGCTGAGAGCCAGCACGATGATGGTTAAGACTAGCGCGGCGGTGTAGGCGCGTTCTTGTACGGCCGGAAAGGGTGTGCCTAGCTGGAAAAAGACGGCCAGCGGGAGGGATGCGGCGGGATCGAGTAGGGAGCCGGGCAGCCGGTCGGTGTAACCGGCGGTGAAGAGGACAGAAGCGGCGTCCCCAATGCCGCGCCCAAAGGCCAGCAGTACGGCCGTTAACAACCCTGGAAACGCCTGTCTGACGGCTACTTTAACGGCCGTTTCCAGGCGCGTCGCCCCCAGTGCCGAGGAAGATTCCAGCAAAGCTGGCGGCACCATACACAACGCCTCATCCATGCCGCGCACCATAATCGGCAGTTCCAGCAAAGCCAGGGCGATGATGCCACCAAGCAGCGAGGCACGCATCCCCAACCAGAGCATGATGGCAAAGCCCAACACGCCATAGACAATGCTGGGGATTCCCCATAAGACATCCAGCGCCAGCCGGGCCACTTCAGCCTGGCGGGTTTGGTTGGCATACAGGCGCAGGTAAATGGCAATGGGCAAACTGAACAACAGCGATAGCAGCGTCGCTCCGCCTGCCAGATAAAGCGATCCCACAATCGCATTGAGAATGCCGCCCTCTTTGCCCAAGTAATAGCCGCCCTGTGGCAGTTGTGTCAGCATGGCTAAATTCAAGGAAGGCAAACCGCGCCAAAGAATTGTCAACAAAATCAACAGCAAACTGCCCAAAACAACGGCCGTTGACAGCAGCATCAACACTTTGAAAAATCCCTCTTCCAATCTACGTCGGCTCATCCGTCACCTATCCTTGCCGGGCGATCCGGCTCAATACCAGGCGAGAAATCACGTTAAAGAGCAGCACAACCAGCATCAGCACCAGCGCGGCGCACAATAAGGCTGCATCGTACAGCGGAATCGACATCATTTCGCCGTAATTGTTGGCAATGAGCGCCGTCAGGGGGTAGGCGGCATCGAAGATAGAATGCGGCACCTGAGCCACATTGCCCACAACCATGAGCACGGCCATTGTTTCGCCAAAGGCACGCGAAAAGCCAAGCACGATGGCGGCGACAACGCCGGGCAATGCCCGCCGCAATACGACAAGATGGGTTGTTTGCCACCGTGTTGCGCCCAATGACCAGGACGCCTCGCGCAGCCCCTGCGGAACGGCGCACAGCACTTCCCCCGTGACGGCGATGATGACGGGGAATGTCATCACTGCCAAAACGATGCCCCCGGCCAAAACGCCATATCCGGTGGGGTTGTCACTTTGCATAAAGGGGATGAACCCCAAATAGCGGGTCAAAAACGGAGCGGCAACTGTGCCCACGAAGGGCACAACGGTCAACATGCCCCATACCCCATACACAACCGACGGGATGCCAGCCAGTAAGTCGATGAAGGGCATGACCAGGTTGCGAACGCGGGTTGAGGCGTATTCGGTGAGGTAAACGGCCGTTAACAGCGACGGCGGCACGGCAATGAGCATGGCAACGGCCGTTACCCACAACGTCCCCATGATAAACGGCAAAAAGCCAAAAGCCCCTTGCAGCGGATGCCAAACCGAAGACGTGAGCAGCTCACGCAGCGATTGGTCGGCTAAAATTGGCCGGGCACGTTCATACAATGCCAGGGCAATCAGCGGCACGAGCAAAGTCACCAGCGCCACTAACAACGCCATCGAGCGCCGCGCCCAGCGATCACGCCCATGCCGATTCGGCCAAAGACGCAGTTGGCGCCGGGCGACACCCCGCCTACGGTCATGGGCGGGGATTGATTTATCCGTACTTCCGAACGTTTCCGTCTTCATACGATTCCTCTACCGGTGGGCAAAAACGCCCACCGGTTTATGCACAGCTAATCCAGTTTTTGCAATTCGGCCGTTACGCGTTCAGCCGACAGAGCTACATAGCCGGATTCTTCCAGATAAGCTTGCCCATCGTTGAGAATCCAGGTTAAAAAGGCTTGCACCAACCCTGTGGGCTGCCCATTGGTAACCAGGTTAAGTTCACGGGCTGGTGGCGAGGGATAAGTGCCATCCAGCACAGCTTGAATCGCTTGCTCTTTGCTGTCATACAGCTCTGCGGCGTCGGCACGGCCGTTTTCATTGACATCCAACGGTGGCACCCATGCCCCAGCTACCGGCAAGCCCGAATCCATATCAAACGCATAATTCAAATTGTTATAGCCAATTCCCAGCGGGTCTTTGATAACGGCATCCAGCAGCCCAGGGTCGCCATAGACACCGACACCCAGCAAATCTTCCTGCTTTTTGCCCAGATATTCAGCCCAGGTCGCCGGTGCGCCTGCCGCATCGGAACGGGTGTAAACGTGGATGGGATCGGTTACATCTGGCTGTCCGACGACCTGTCCCCAGGTGGTCACTTCGCCGGTGATGAAAATACCGACGAGCGTTTCGCGACTGATGCCCTGCTGGCGCAGCGCCTCCGCCACCGGATTTTGCGCATTCAGGGTCAAAAAGACAGCATCTTTGGTCACCGATACCCAAAATGCGCCATTTGCTTCCTCTTCTGGGTAAATGGCCCGCGACACCATGCCAATGTCTACGGCATTGGAAAGCGCATCAGCCATTCCTTTGCCCGCGCCACCGGCAGAAATATTGAATTCGACATCGGGGTAAATCGCCTGGAATTCTTCGCTCCAGCGTACCATCATCGGGTAAAGCGCCCACGCGCCCGATACGGTGATGGTTCCTTGCATTTCGTTGGTTTGGGTAACGGCCGTATCCGATCCGCAGCCAGTCAACAACAAACCAAGCAACAAACATACAAAACCTATTCGCCAGCCGTATATCTTCATAAAGCTTACTCCTTCAGGAAAAAAGCCTCCCGGAGGTTCGTCTCATGTGACGAGCCTTTCATTGCTAACCTCCGGGAGGTTGGTTTTCATTCATGGTGGTCGGCCGCCGCCGGTGAAATCTCCCCTGTAAGTCGGATTGCCAATCCGACTATCGGATTAACAATCCGACCTACGGGTTTCATTCATGGTGGTGCGTCCCACGCCTGTTGTCTCCTTAAAACAAGGGAGGATGTCTCCCAATGCCTGCACTGTAACAAGGGGAAGTAACAAAGCTCGTGATACGGCCGTGACAAAGTTGTGATAAACATTTACCGGGGACTGGCTGCCCCGCAATTTAGAGAGAAATCAAAGAAAGTGCTATTTCATGTCCGCCTACTTGCGGCGCACAATGCCCTCGCGCCAGGCATACACGGCCGCTTGTGTGCGGTCGGCCAGATGCAATTTGCTGAGAATATTGCTGACGTGGCTCTTCACCGTCCCACGCCAAAAAAGAGCAGTTCAACAACTAGCAACGCGCCGGTGGTTACTAATGTGTAAGACAGCGTTAGCTTCCACTGCAAGCGTCGGAAGGGGGTGGTCAGTCGGTTCATGGCGATAGGGTACCTCAGCAAACGTGAACCGCAAACGGTTGGCGAAACTGTTTCTTGTTCATATCCAATTGTAGTGTAGAGGTTTTGCTGCTAGAGCGCATCGGCCTCCAGGCGTAATGGGCGTAGTGCTATGGGCGGATTGGGGGCTGCTGCCTTCTGTGGAAACGGGTTTGGAAACATTTTTCATGTATGCTAGGCGCAATTGTGTGATGATGCCGGATTATGCCAGTTTAGACTGGCCCCAAAGGAGTGAATCTGTGATGAAACGTTGGTCTATTTTGCTTGGTTTGACGCTGATAGCGCTGCTGCCGTTTGCCTTTTTACGCCAATTGACACCCGCGCATGCTGCGCCGATGGCGCTGCGTTATGTGGCCCCCGGTGGGGATTGTGGGGGGATGTTGCCTTGTTATGCGCGTGTGCAAACGGCCGTTTCCGAGGCCGACCCTGGCGATGAAATTCGCATTGCACAGGGCATATACACGGGCACGCACACCATCACCCGCTTTAACGGGCAGGTTGTGATGACGCAGGTCGTCTTTATTAGCGAAAGTGTGCATTTGCGTGGTGGCTATGCGATCACGGATTGGCAAAGCAGTGATCCGATAGCCCGGCCGACGATTTTAGATGCGGAAGGAAACGGCCGTGTCGTCAGCATTTCCGGCGGTGAGGCTGTTACCCTTACTGGGCTGTCATTGACCGGTGGCTATGCCCCGGATGGCGCTGGCCTGTATGTCGAAAATGTTTTTGAGCAGGATGTCACCCTGACTGTGCAAGATAGTGCCATTTACAGTAACACGGCCCAGTATCATGGCGGTGGCATTTTCGTCAGCCAAAGCGGCATTTACGTTAGCGATAGTGTGATTGCCAACAATCGCACCGAAGCTGATTTTGGCGGTGGTGGCGGTATGGCGCTGGTGATAGACCAAGACAGCGTTTATGACATCCGCCGCAACCGGATTGCCAATAATTACACGCCGGGCACGGGGGGTGGCATCGAATTTATTGGCGGTTTATCGGCGCAGATGGTGGTGGCTGGCAACGAGATTATGAGCAATACGGCCATTTTTGGTGGCGGTTTGTTTGCCTACACCGTGCAATATTTGCACATCCATAACAACGATATTTATGGCAATCACAGCCAGCAGGGTGGGGGCATCGGCTTTTTGAGCAGCTTTGATATTTCTGTGGAAAACAACCGCATCCACGATAACGTCGTCACGGCTGGGGATGGCAGCAGCGCGTTTATCAATGGGCAGGGTGGCGGCATCGCTGTTGACTATGTCGCACCGCTGACGATGACTAACAATGTGATTATGGATAATCAGGCGATCAGCGGCGATGGCATCTCCATCAATACGGACTCGGATGTGCGCATGTTCCACAACACGCTGGCACGCAATCATGACAGTGCAATTCAGATTATCGGGGCGCAGCATGCGGGTCAACATTGCTACACGTTTACCTTCATCTGTACGCACGTGGCGATGAGCAACACCCTGATCGTGAGCCATGCCGTGGGCATCTCTGTCACCGGTCTGGCTGTTTCCGTCGAGGCAGATGGCATCTTGTGGCATCAGACACCGATGACAACGGCCGTTTTCACCACGACCAATACGCCTATCTCTATCACGCACATCAGCGTGGGTGATCCGCTGCTGGCGGCGGATGGCTACCATTTGCTGGCTGGCTCGGCGGCGGTTGACCAGGGTGTGGTAACGGCCGTTACCCATGACATCGACAATGAATCGCGCCCCCAAGGGTTGGCGCCTGACCTCGGCGCGGATGAACTGCTGCCCCTGCCGCCGCCCGATTACAAGATTTATCTGCCCTTCTTGCGCAAATAAGATGGTTTGGCCCAAAAACAAATTGGCGGAAACCAATTTAAGCCCGGAGACGTTTTATATGAGATTGATGTTTGTCAAAGCGTTCATGGACGTGGCACACCGCCATGCATGAAAACCGTAGGTCGGATTGTCAATCCGACCTACATTTTTGCAGGAGTAATGATTGCATATGAAACAAAAATCTCATTTTTTAGCATCTCTTGGCTTATTGCTGTTTGCTTTGCTCGCTGCCTGTACCCCCTCGGCGACGGAAACGGCCGTTCCGGCGACAGAAACGGCCGTTCCGCCACAAGCTCCCAGCCCCACAGCAGAAATCATGGCCGACTGTTTTCAGACGGCCACGGCGCTGGCCTGGCTGGATGTCAATGGTGATGGTGTGCAAGATGAGGGTGAACCGCCCCTGCCGGGCATCGAATTTGTGCTGGAGCCTACCGTTTACAGCCGCACCACCAGTGATGAGAACGGCATGGCCCATATCTTTGCCACGACACCGGGCGGGCAGTGCGCGGAATCGTTGAGCATTGCCGTTTCGCGGCATGAAGGTTATCTGCTGACTACACCGGATCATGTGACAAACATCGATCTGGATCAGATTTATGCGTTTGGTTTTCAAGCAGAAACGGCCGTTTCTGTCCCGGATTTGTTTGTGGAGGGCGCATCTGGGCTGGATGTGGCGGCGGATTGGTCGGTAACGGCCGTTAACTATCTCTTTAAATGGATTGGGGATGGCTGGTCGGCGTATGAATTTGAGCAGATTGAGGGGGTAAACGGCCGTTTCATCCATGCCAATGGCCGCGATATGACGAGCCAGGTGGAACAATTACGGGCCAGTCTCACCGGCTTGGAGCCTGTGGATGAAGTGGCTTTCGTCAATTCTTGGACGGATGATTATCCAGAGTGGTATGTGGAATTGGTGGGAGAAAACGGCCGTTCCGTACTGCTTTCCTCCGACAGCACCGGTTTTCGTGGACATGCTCCCTGGTATGTGTTGGTAGACGGCCAGCTTTATCGCCAAACCAGTGGTGACATCGGCTTTGCCGTGTACGATCTCGTTTCCGAGGATGCCCAAGATTACTTCACATTGAATGCACCGGCCTTTGTTGAGGAGCAGCTCGAACCGGGTGCCAGGAGTTCCATTTTTTATGGGGCACCTGACATTTCCGGGTTGTTGCCCATCGCCGCCAATTTGGCTTATGGGATAGATGCAGCGAGTGGCAATTTGCAAGGCACATTTGTCTTTATGGATTATGCAGATTACGACACCAGCACGTATCCCATCACGGGGGCGCAGCAAATGCAAATCACCTTACCCGATGGGCAGGTACAGCTCTGCGATCTGCAACCAGAAGAGACTGAATATCGCACGACCATCTGGCATTTCAGTTGTTCCTTGCCAGCCAGCAGCCTGCCTCTCTCTGTGAACGTTGCCGTTCAACTCACGACATCCACAGAGCGGGTGCTGATCAGTCAGGGACAGATAAACCTTTCCAGCGCCGATGTGAAGTAGAAGGCGCACCTGTTCTGGGGAGGTTCAACGACGTTAACCTCCCGGAGGCTTACTTTATCCTCCCGGAGGTTCAAAACCTCCGGGAGGTTTAGGCTAAGTTCGGCTAATCGCGACACGTTAACAACGAACCCTTCCTAACTTTTCAAGCTAGTTTCTGCAATTGACAAGGGCGAACCCCTGTCCACTGCGGCTTGAATCACACGATTCCAAGACGCAAACAGGGTGTCGTAAAAAACATCCAGATTTGTGATAGATGTGGGCAAATTGACTTTGGCCTGTGATGGATGCTGACCGAGTTGGAGTGAGCCAGTTTCTAAATCTTGTACCGTCGAGGTAATGCCAACCAGATTGGGCGCAAACAGCTTGTCTGCAAGAGAGAGATAAACGGCCGGCAACAAATCCCACAGATAAAATTCTTTTGCGCCAGAATGGGTGCTGAAGGTTAGCAGCCAATTGCGAATGATGCGGCGCAGCGCTTTCGGCCATTTTTTGGTGCGCAGCCATGCTTGCCAGCCAAAGGGAGCCTGGAGACAAATTTGGGCCGACATGAGCGTTACCGGACAAGGTGCATTCAGGATAGCAAACGAGGCTTCCGGGTTTGCTGACAGGTTGAGTTCACCTAAATTGCGCCAGCCAATTCGCAAGGGGGCTAAATAACCACCCATGCAGGCGATTTCTTGCACGTTTAAGAAGAAGTTGGGGTCGAGTTTGGCGGCGCTGTAGAGGTTTCCCAATGGCCCAACAGCCAGGATGGCGAGTTCGTGGGGATGCGCAACGGCCGTTTCCGCTAAAAATCGTGCCGCATCAGTTGGCCCATCGCCGCGTTTGGCTTCGCCGCGAAATACAGGGATGTGGCCTGCGCCCAAAGCGTGCAGCAGCTTAACCGTTTGCGCGTAGACATCATCAACGGCGCCATTGCCAAACGTCGTTGTCACCCCAACCAGCTCAATATCTGGGCATCCCAACAGATACATCAGAGCCAGGCCGTCATCAATTTCCTTGAACGGCAGCCCCATCGTATTGTCACAATCAAAAATAACCCGTTTCATGAGACGCCAACCTCTGGTCTCAAACCTGGATGCAACCCACGCTCATTGCACATAATCGGCAAACAAACTGCGCACAAAATCCATCTGTAAATAGCTGCATATTTTCTGGAAGGTGTCATTGTTTTGTAAGCCATGCTCGTTGGTTTGATACGTCACCCAGGCCATTGCCGACCAGGAAATGCCGCGCAAGCAGTTGAACGGATCGCGCAGCCGCACACGTTCTTCAATGGTGTCGCGTAAATGAGGATCGGAAACGGCCGTTTTGTATGCATGCAAAAATTGCTGCCGCGCTGCCGTCGCCAGCCGATAATCCGTCTTCCACAAAGTCGTCGTCGGCACACAAAAATGGGAAAGGTCTTGCGAGGGATCCCCCCACAGCGGCTTCTCCCAATCAACCAGATGCAGCGAGCCAGCGGCGCGATTGGCAATAAAGTTTCCTGAATTGACTTCCGTATTAATGACACACAGCCATGGATCATTGAGAAAATAGCTTTCGGTATGGCGTGCTTCATCGGCCCAGGCCAGCACCTCTTGCAAATAATCCCGCACAGCGGGATCCGCCAGCTCTGATTCCAGGTAAACCGGCAGCAGGCCGCTGCATTCTTCGTAGGTCATGGATAACGGCCGTTTCTCCTGAATCAAATGATTATTTCCATTCACATGCACCGAATGCACACGGGCAAACAACTTTGCCGCCGTTTCCAAATCGCGGCCATAATCCAACGCCTCCCCCGGCAAATATTCCATGATCAACACCCCATAAGGGATGATCATGCGACTGTCATCCACAAAATAGGGCCGGGGCGTAACCGCCGATTGTGCCAGCAGTTGCAGCGCCTGATATTCATACAAAATCTGGTCGTCCCGGTTAATTTGCGTGCCAACATTGACCCGCAGCACCCATTTTCGCTGGTCTTGCTGGAGGAGATAGTTCATGTTGTATTCGCCTTGCGCCAGTGGGGAAACGGCCGTTTCCCGCATCCAATTAAACCCTGGCACACAACTCAAATCGACACGGCGCACATACAACTTCACCTGGGGCAATAATTCAAGCATCGTCGGCATAAGGCATCAATTACAGCAAATACTCACCAACTGCACCTGCTCTTGCTGCTTAATTTGGCGGAAGCTTTGCCCCGCCGCAATCCCAGCCAACACAGGCGCAATCTCATTAACAATCGAGCCGCACAACTGATTCACGCCATGCTCGAAAAAAACGGGCGTCAGCGGCGTGCTCGGCCCCAACAAAATCACATAAGCCTGCGGCTGGCACAAATCAAGCAGTCCCGGCAGCGTCCCATTCACCAGCGTCATGCTTGTCAGCGCCACCACATCCGCCTGCGGAATAATGTCCGCCGCTTCGCGGGCGTGCCGGTCGCCTGGCCCCGGATTCAATTCAAGGACATCAAGCCTGCCCACATGCTGCCGCAGCTCATTGACAAAAGGAAAATGGCCGACAAGCGCCACATGCTTGCCGCGCCCACGTTCGGCAATGATTTGGCCCGCATTTCCGCTCACCCATCTGTCGGGCTGGCGATGCAGCAGGGCATTAACAGCCGCGATGCCAATGCTGGCTAATTTTTTGTCAGGCTGCTGCGCCAGTTGGCATAAATCGCGCACACTTCCCCCAGCCTTCATCGTCGCCAATTCCTCATCGGTTAGCAGTGGTGTTTTGTAGGGATTCGACGCCAGGCCACAAGTCTGGCTGCCATTCACCTGCGCAACCACAGCCGTCCAATGCTTCCCCAGCCGAATATCTGCCAATGGATAGTCGGGGAGATCCGTTATGATTTGTTCCAAAATTTTCATGATTGCAACACCTGCCCTTCAACAATCTGCCCTTGTTCAACAACGGTCTGCCCTTCGGGGATTTTGATGATGGCTTCGGCGGCGGCGATCATTTGCAAGCGGCTGGGTGGGTTCAATGGGTAAAATGTGGGCAATTCGGCCGTTTTCTCCAGCCGTCCATACACACACTTCGTCCAATCCTGTTGGCTTTCAATCGTCTCGCCCAGGCGCATCTGTTGCGTTGGCAAACCGGGTGTGCGCCAGCCGCCCATTTTTTGCAGCCCTGGCAGCGCCAACTGCAAAAACGCCATATGGTTAGAGGGTGGCCCTCCTGGCAAACAGAAAACTGGTTTGCCCGCACAAACACCAAAAGCCACCGCTTTGCCCGGCCCCAAACGCACCCGATGATACGCCTTGTGCCAGCCTAGTTCGTCGAGCAAGCGCACCACGAGATCGCGCTCGCCGCTCCATGCTCCGCCGCTGGTCAGGACGGCGTCATAATCCCGCAAACAAGTAACCAACTCTTTACGCAGCAAATCCGCATCATCACGCACGACAAAGGTTTTGACGGTGGAGCCATAACGGACACACCATGCCGCCAGCGTCACCAGATTGCTGGCATACAGCTTGCCCGGCTGCAACATCTCGCCCGGCGCGACGACTTCATCGCCGGTCGCTACGATTGCCACCTTGGGCGTCGCCACAACCGGCACGGATTGATGCCCGGCAGCCGCCAGCAGCCCCACGGTGGGCGGCGTGAGCTGAATTCCTTTGCGCACGAGCAGTTCGCCGCGATGTACGTCGCTTCCCTGGGGCAGGATGTTGCGCCCCGGATAGGCGTCGTTGTTCACTAAGATGGTGTCGCCAAATCGCTGGGTGAACTCTTCTGCAACCACAGCGTCGGCTCCCTTGGGAATCGGTGCGCCGCTCAAAATGCGCACGGCTTCGCCTAGATGCACCTGTCTTAGCCAATGACCACCAGCCGCCACGGTTCCCACCAGCCGCAAGGGAACGGCCGTTTCCTTGCTGGCATCAACAATATCGGCCGAATGAATGGCATAGCCATCCTTCAGCGAGACATCTACTGAGGGCGATTCCACTTTGCCAACCAGATTCTGCGCGGCGACTCTTCCCACAGCGGCAAGCAAAGGCACTTCCTCAGCTTCGAGCGCTTCAATGCGCTCAAGTGTTAAACGGTACGCTTTTTCGTAAGAAATCATAGCTGTTTTAGAAAGCGGGACTCGATCAAATCTACAATGCCTTGTACATCGTCCAGCCCGAACTGAGGCACGCCCAAATCAAGCGGAAAATCCGCTGCCAGGGCAAACCGTTCCGCCTGATCACTCAAAATTTCCGTGCTGTTGGCGGCACGAATAATTTCTAATGTTGGCTTTCCGGCACGCCTGTACCCTTCGGTGAAAATAATGTCAACATCTTTTACTGCGGCGGCAATTTCATCCAGCGTCAGCTCGCGGTCTAGCAGGCGGTACGAGGCGATTTTGTCTGGCGCGGCAATAATCACATGGTCGCTGCCTGCCTGGGCGTGTCGCCAACTGTCTTTGCCCGGCTTGTCAATGTCGAACCCGGCGTGTGAATGATGTTTGATGGTTGCCACCCGATAACCGCGCCGTTTGATCTCGGCAATCACCTTTTCGAGCAGCGTTGTTTTACCGGCGCCCGATTTACCGATAATCGAAATGATTGGTATGGACAAGGTTTGACCTCCCGTTTATGGCATAAGCTGGTTTGAATTGGGCGATGTCAGCCGGCTGCCGTTGCGAGCGATAGTATGTTGCGCCCGCACAAGCGCGGCAGAGAATACGGCCGTTTTCCACCACCTGCCGCTCATTACTAATCTCTTCACCACATTGGGCACACAACACCCGCAATCCCGGCTGGCTGATGATCTTTTCCATTGAAACAGTCAGTTCAACCGCTTCCACAATGAACAACTGCTCATCCGGCAAGAATTGATAGGCGGCTAGCTGCCGCTGCCAATGGTCTGGTTCGTCAGGAAGAGCAGCAATGGCATACTCGCGGTTTTGCGGATGGGGATGAATGCGAATGGAACGGCCGTTTTCCATGTCCACAAACGTCGCCGCCAGCTTGCCAAAATCCAACACGCGCATTGTGCGTCGTCGCACAAAACAGCCCGTCGCCGTAGCAATGCCGCCCATTCCGCACCCATCCAACTCCACAAACACAAACATCCGCTTTGCCGTTTGCGGCACATCAATGCCCAACACCTGCCCGCCTAACAGCCCCATCCGCACCCCCAACACCTGTCGCGGGCATAGATGGTTATGGTGGGCGGCTGACTCGTCTAACAAAGATTGTAGTTTGTGCATTTGCCTGCTCCTATCCTAACGCCATCCACAACAATACAAACAAACCAACAGGAAACAGCAGTTTATCTTGCCAGCCGCTGCGCAGGGGCATGGGGCGCACACATTCCGGCGAAAAGGCGCGGGATTCTGCGGCCAGCGCAATCTCTTCAGCGCGACGCAGCGCATTGGTCATAACGGTCATCGCCAGCAGGCGTAAGCCACGCCACCAGCGGCGGCGCAAACCGCCGCGCATTTGCAATGCCTGCCAGGCGTTGTGGCTGGATTGCTGTAGTCCGGGCAGCAGATTGAGCGCCACGCCCAGCGAGAAGCCCAATCCGCGCAGCCCGAACCGCTCCAGTAAGCCCCCAACTTGGGGGATGTCTACTGTGCTGGTGAACCCGTTAACGGCCGTTAACACCACCACAAACCGCAGCCCAATCTGTATCGCCGCCAGCACCCCCGCAGACGAGTAACCAATGCGCCAAAGCTGCCGGTCAATCTCGCCCAAGAAGAAAACAGTGGGCAGCATCAACATCGTCATCATCAGCAGATAGCGCAGCCGCAGCAATCCCCGAAACGAATTCGGGTAGAAAATGGCGGCGACAACCAGGCAAATACTGCCTGCCCAGACCAGCCTTTCCGGGGGCGTCAGCATCACCATGCCCAGCGCCCAGAAAAAGAGGACCAAATGGCCCACCGGCCCAATCTCGAAGGAACCCTTACGCCCCAGATTGGTCAGCGCTTTGCTGTGTGCGTTCATTGCACGACCTGGATTTCCACCAACATCCGCACATTCAGCTTGCCTTCTTCCTCTGGCAGCACCATGCGGAAAGCGCCATCCTCTTCTGTCAGCGGCCCATCTGCCTGGGCATAGGCGACAAGCACGTCTGGCTTTTCAATTTGCGACAGATCGTAGTTGACTGTGTACCCATCGGCGGCAACCGCCTTGACCGCTTTCAGGTCAGCCAATGTGAAACCGGCATTTTCCAGCAATGCCGTGAGGGTGACGCCGTTGTAAGTCACATCTTTGAAAACGGCTTCGCTTACCGGTAATGCCTCTAAATCGGCGACGCTGTAGGTTTTATCGCCAACGATGAGGCTGCTGTTAACGGCCGTTTCCGTTTCACCCGCAGCACAACCGACCAACAAAACCGTGAACACCATCAATACCACAATTATTTTTTTCATGATTAGCTCCTCGTATAAAGTAAACCTCCGGGAGGCTCAGGAAAGGGCCTCTGTTATGTAGTGAACCTCCCGGAGGTTCGTTTTTCATTCATGGTGTTGAGCTTGCGCTCATATCATCTTCCTTCTTTGCTGTCAGCTTGCCAGCCAAACAGCCAAATTATTGATATGCTTCTCGATAGCTGCCATCCATACGAATTTGCAGCAATCTCCCTAAATCCCAGGCGATAACACCGGCAACGATGCCAATCAGCAGATGCACGGCAATCATGCCCAACAAAATGACGAAAATGGCATCGGTGCCAATGCCCATTAAACGGCTGCCTGTGTCCAGCAAATTGAGCCAGGTGGTAAACAAGCTCTGTCCAAACAACAGCGGCCCCGTTATAAATGGCTGAATGAGCGGCCACAATGTGCCAACCGCGCCAGCGATCACAAACAGTGCGCGGCGCGGTTTGCCGCCCAACGACAAGACAAGTTCCGCCAACAGGGCTTCACTGATGATGCCGATCATTGGCCCAAGGACGACACCGCCCAGACTGAACAGCTTGAGCAGCATGGCAATCACCCCCACAAAGAGCGTCGCCCCACGCTTGGGCACAAAAACGCGCCCAATCATCGCCACCGTTAAGCCGATGGTGGACAACACCAGCCCGCTCATCGGAATGTTGAGCGATTTGAGCACTGTGCCCAGGCTCATTTCGGCAATTCCCCACAGCGTGCCAAATACAGCCACAATCACCAGTTCACGCGTTGATAATTTCATTTTGTTGCTCCCTTTCCCATTTTTGGGCAAATACACCATCTGTTTTGATACGGCCGTTTTCCATGAAAATAGCTCGCCGCGCATAGCGAAAAACCAGTTTGTAATCGTGCGAAATGAGCAAAATAACCGTTCCCCGTTCGTTAAGCCGCTGCAAATAATTCATCAAGCGCTGCAAATGCCCCCAATCTTGTCCCAATGTCGGCTCATCCAAAATGACAAGCTGCGGCTTGAGAGCAATGCAGGCGGCCAGCACCGTGCGCTGCTGCTGCCCAACGGAGATGGCGGTGGGGCGGCGCTGGCGCAGGTGCAGCAGATCCGTTTCGGTGAGCAGTTCTTGGTGATAGTCGGATTGGAAACGGCCGTAATTCTCCGGCCCAAAGCGCACTTCCTCATCCACCGAATCCGTAAACACCTGATCCGCCGGATTTTGAAACAGCATCGACACATCCAGCCCTGGCTGTGGGCGGCGATTGCGAAATGTGACACGGCCGGCCGCCGGTTTTTTCAAGCCCGCCACCACCTGTGCCAATGTCGATTTGCCCGCGCCGTTGTCTCCCACCAACGCCACAAACTCCCCCGGATAAATGGACAGGTTAACATCCTGGATGATGGTTTTTCGCTGATAACCGGCACTGACATTTTCGAGCAGCACCAGCGGCGCTTCCTTCTCCGGCTCCGTTTTTTGTGTCCCGTTTTCCGCCTTGACCAGCGCGTTCCAGGCGATGAGCGGTGATTCGGTGGGGCGGCGCAGCCCCAGCGTTTGCCGCAAGTGGGCATCGGCGAGGATGTCTTGGGAACGGCCGTTGCGCACGATTTTGCCCTTGTCCATCAGCAGCACCGTATCCACATACGGCATCACCGCTGCCAGCCGATGCTCAATCATCAAGATCGTCATGCCCAACGAGGTTTGCAGCGTTTTCAGCGTATCCAGCACGCGCCTGGTATTGGGCATATCCAGCGATGCCGTCGGCTCATCCAGCACCAACACCGGCGGGCGCATCGCCAACACACAGGCTATCGCCACACATTGCTTTTGCCCGCCAGACAACTGCGCCGGATTGTGATCTCGCAGTGGTTCCAGGCCGGTAACTTGCAATGCCCATTCCGTGCGCGACTGCACGTCTTGTTCGTCAAATCCCAGATTGCGCAAACCAAAAGCGACTTCGTCTGCGACGTGCAAATGGAAAAGCTGCGATGCTGGATTTTGGAAGATCATGCCGACGTGCTGTGCCAGTTCGGGTAACGGCCGTTCACGAGTCTCAATACCGGCGACCTGCACACTGCCTGCCATGCGTGCCGCTATCGCGTGCGGAATAAGGCCAGTCAGGGCACGCCCCAGCGTGCTTTTCCCACAGCCCGACGGGCCAGTAACCAGCACCCATTCTCCCTGGCGAACATGCAAATCAACGCCTTGCAGCACCACATCGCGACCATAAGAGACACTGAGCGCCTTCACCTGGATCATGGCCGCGCCCCTTCTAGCTGGACGACATGAGCTTGCGGCCAACGCCGCTGTGCCAACAGCAGCAGCGTCGGGCGCACCACGACCAACGCCGTCTGATAACGCCCTTCATCGAGCAGCCGCACACCTTCCTGGTAGCCGTTTCCCGCTTGCAACTCCAACGGCCCCAGCTCGTCAATCACGATGAGATTTTCGTTTTGCAACCCGGCTAAGATTTCGTTTCCCCACGCCAGCACATGCTGATCTAACTGCCAACGGCCAACTGTGCTTTCATCTGCCTGGCCTGCACGCACACCAAGCCGCCGTCGTTCGCCCGTAGCGATATGCACCTGGTCTATGCCAACTTTTTCGCCCTCGGCAAAAACTGCTGGACACAGAATCCCTCCGACGGACGCTCCCCCTGTGCGCATCGCGTCGATGACACTTCCGCAAAAAGTCGTTTTGCCTGCTCCTTTGGGCGCAGAAAGCAGCCAAAGGCCAGATGGAATTTCATTCAAAAAAATATTCGCCAGCTGTTTAGCTGACGAATTGGAAGAGCAATGAACCACGCAATGTTACTCCTTTCCAATTCGGTGCCAGATACCGTTCAGCACGTCGGGAGGCCCAGTGTTTCCACCAAAGACCCGTCCCTCGCAAGAGGGATGTTTTCTCAACCATAGCAGTCACCTTAGGTCAAGAAACTTCGGAGATCGGTTGTTTATTATCCTATCAAATTTTGCCGTTCTTGTTATCACCCTCCTGGGGGAAAATGAGTACCCAAATGGGTCATAATTGCGCAAAAGTCAGCCAGCGGCGGCGCTCAGTGGGATGGGGTTACAGGTTTCCAGTTCTGGACAAACGACACATTCATGCCGAAATGGCGGATGGATTTGCTCCCAATCGGTTGTTTCGAACCCTGCCTGCGCATAAAAGCGAACCGCGCTGCCACGCGAGATGACAACGAGCCTGCCTTTCTGGTTGAGAAGGTGATGCAGCAGTGCTTTGCCAATGCCCTGGCCCTGGTTTTGCCTGGAAACGACTATTGGACGCAAATAAGGTGTGTTGTCTGCTTCTTCTACCCTGGCAAACCCACATAAACGGCCGTTTACCTCCGCCACAACACACCCCTCTGCCGAAAATTCACCAAACATGTCGTATGCGGCCATCAACGCATAAATGGCCGGCATATCCTGCGAACAAGCCGGCCGAATGTGCGCTTTTTGCGCCGCCACCTTTTCAGAACGGGGCGCGTCCATTTCCATTGATTCCCAAAAACGTGCCATATTGGTCGCGCTGCAAACATTGCAAGACAGCAGCATCTGACCAGACATTACTGAAACAATCTTCACGAGCCTGGGCAAGCAGCACTTGCCCCACAAAAAAAGTGTGATCGCCCGCTTCAACCTGGTCAACTACCTGGCATTCAAGGACACCGACCGCGTCTTCCAAAACAGGTGGATGAATATGCGCGGCTTGGCGAATGCCCAAATGGGTAATATCCAATTTGTCATCAATCTCGCCGGTATACATGCCACAAATTTTGACAGCTTCCAACAATGATTGCCCGACAATATTGACCGCAAACTCGCCGCGCTCCTTGATCAAAGCGTGTGAATAGCGCGTATGGCCGATACTGATACCCAACAGGGGCGGCCTGTGTGCCAGAGGTGTGTGCCAGGCAACCGTCAAGATATTCGGCTTGTTTTCGAGATCGCAGCAAGTAACCAGCACAGCCAGTCGCGGATTAAGTAAGGCGGCAATATCGCGCCCGGTGACAGTTTTCATTGGCATCATCATATATTTGGCGGTAAATAAACCTTATTTCTCGAATCAGGGATGGCTTTGCGCCCCAGGCTTTCAAGCCCACGAATAAGGTCTGGCATTTGGCCGATGGGCACCCCCATAAACATCAAATCATCGCTGACATCAGAACTGGCGCGGCAGCCATAGCACCCCAGCGAAAGATTAAATTCGCCGCGGGTATACGGAATCAATGTCGTCTCCACGCACTGCGCGTTGTAGCCAGAAATCTGAAATGTGGAGCGATGCCCGGTGTAAAACGATGAGGCCATTGTCAGCCACATCATTTGTTCCGGCTGGGCGATAACGGCAACGACATCGGGTGTTAACACGGCTTTGTTGAGGGGAGTGACCAGTGTGGCTTGCATTGATTTTTCCGGCAAACGGGGCCGCTCGGCGATCATCTGGCGTGCCGCATCCATCGATGCCAGTTTTTTGAAGTGCAAATACAGCTCGCCGCTTGCCAGTTTCGGTGGAATCTCTGTCAACCCTAAAATGTGGGTGCCATCCGGGCAAGCGTGGCATTGGGCGGGCATCAAAAGTGATTTGCCACGGCGGGCCATCATCAAGGATTGGCAGTAGCGCAGCTTGGTGCGGGGCATGGGGACATCGGGTAATGGATCGCCTTGGGGGATCAATTTAATGGCGACGGGTGCCCAACGCAAGCCTAAAACGGTGCGCAATGTTTCGTGCCATGACGCGTATAGCTGCTTTTCAGAATGGGGAATCGGCCGTGCTGTGGCGGTGTCTCTTTGCGATTTTGCGGCGATTTCGTCGCCGGTTTCGATGATTTGGATGGCGTTGCGCTTGCATTGACCAACACAGGTATCACAAGCCCAGCAGTTTTCTTGGCGAATGGGGTTGGCATATAAACGGCCGTTTCCATTCCCCCGCATTTCAAAAACCTCAACCGGGCAAAAGTCAGCACAAGTGCCACAGCCAGTACACAACGCATGATCAACAATCACTTCAGGCATCGATTCGCTCCCTGGGGTCATGCAACGTATTCGGCGGTGTACTAACCACAATACCCGTTTGATCGATCCATTCTAAAGTGCGGCGGGGCACAAACAACTCAGGCTGGTAAATACTAGAATAAGCAATCGCCTGCATCAGCGAAATCGTGTGCGCCAAATCTTCCACATTGTCCACATCCGCCACCGCATCCAGCAAAGCCACCGGCACACCGCGCTCCTGAGCCTTGCGTGTATATGCATCCAGGGCTGGAATGCCATTCAGATTGTAGAACACGCCATCGGAATCCATCGGCGTGTTTTTGGTATAGCCAACCAACGACACACCACAAGCCTGGCAAGGCGCTTGCACAAAGCCGCTTCTATCAGAAAAAGAATCAAAATATGCCAGCCACTCGAATGCCCGCACAAGATGTGAAACCGGCATTGTTGGCAAATCGCCGCCAATCGACACCACCGCATGGTATCCCCTGTCAAATAACTGCTGGAAAGCATCATCAAAATGTTCGTCAAAAGTCATTCCACGGTCATTGATAAAGGTAATGGAGCCAGGCCAGGGGCCAGCCTCGGCAAACAGTTGTTCAAGCATTGGCTGCTCGCTGGCTGGCGAACAGCAAACCACAAAGTCATACTGATCAGGGGCTGTCCCATTTCCCTGACCAGCCTGTTCTGTTAACTGCGTCAACGCGCGAAACCCAATTTCCGCCACGTCCAATAAAGAGGCTTTATAAAACGCGGCAGCATCAGCCTCTGTCAGGATGCCACCCCGCGCTTCGGTTAATCTTGTTTTCGTCAAACCCGGCATCGGGGCTTTGGTAAACAGTAAAAAAGCATGTTTTTTGCTCATCATCAACACTCCATGGCAATGGCCCGCTCTTCCATCCGCGAGACATTGCGATCATTTAAAAATAGTAGTTCATCTGGCCCGGCAAGATAAATGCGGCAGGCTAAACCATTAAACTGCCATTGACCCAACACCGGCTCGCACTCTTCAAAATCGGCATGGGTCAGCACGTTTGCATTAGAAATCAAAACGCCGGATTCAAAATCGCTGCCAGAAAGTTCGGGATACCACCAGCCATATTCCACACTGACAACATTCTCCCGCATCACGGCCACCTTCAGTTTGAACAATGCGCGGCCCTGTTCTGTTTCCACCCAAATCGCATTGCCATCTACCAGACCCTGCGCCTGTGCGGTCTCCTTCCCAATTTCCGCCAGGGGTAAGGGATGCATCTGTCGCAGCTGTTCCACCTGCCGAAAGGCAGAGGCGTAAAAGGGCTGTACACGAGCGCCGCTAATCAGGCGCAGCTTGTAATGGTCATCAGTTGCACACAATGGCTTGGGTTGCGGCACAGGCTCGGCGTCTAATTGATCTAAAACGGTCGAGAAAAGCTCGATCTTGCCACTGGGCGTGGCAAAACCAATTGGAGAATGGCCCGCAGCGGGGCAGTGTTCGAATTTTCTGTAGGTGGGAGTTGGGGCATAAAGCCCTGTCTCGCAGAATTCGGCCCAGCTCATGCCCAGCGGGGCGAGGGTGGCGTCAAGGCTCTCTTCAAATGTTTGCCACGGCCAATATGATTCCTGCCCCATGCGCAAACCCAACTCGCGCCAGAAATCGAAATCGGTGCGGCGCTCATAGTAGGGCGCAACGGCCGAATTGCCACCATAAGCGATATTGGCCGTTCCCGCATTGGTCTGTAAGACAGGGCGTTCCAATCCGCCCGCTATCGGCAGCACATAATCGGCCAGCATACTTGTGGGGGTACGGGTTAGTTCCAATGCGACTAACAAGTCCAGGCTTTTTAATGCCTGGTAGATCAGTTTTGTGTCTGCGTGGGCGCTGAGTGGATTGCTGCCCATGACGATCATGGCGCGAATCGGGTATGGTTTGCCGGTCAACATGGCACGCCATATCAGGTTGGGGTGGGCGGAGGTGAGGTAGCGGTGTGGTAAACGGCCGTTTCCCTTAACCGTCTGCTCAAATACCCGCTCATAACCGGCATAACTCTGCAAACGCAAAAAACTAGCGCCAAGCTGCTTCGCTCGCTGCCGCTCCGGCAAAAGATGACTCAACTCCAAATCAATCTCCGGCACAAAATCCGGCATCTCCGCCAGATGCGCCGCGCCCGGCACATCCACATTCCCCGTCACCGCCCGCAAACAAGCAATTGCGCGCTGCGTCGGCAAACTATTCGCGCCAATTTGATCAATACCCCGCCCCGTGATGATAGTTGCCGGAGATGCCCCCGCGTAAGCCCGCGCCGTTTCCTCAATCACCGCCGGCGTAAGCCCCGTCAGATTCGCCACCAATTGCGGCGTATAAGGCGCAACCTGCGCTGCTAACTCAGCAAATCCGGCACACCACCGGGTGACAAACGGCTCGTCATACAACTTTTCCCGGATGATCACATGCAGCAATCCCAGCGCCAAAGCCGCATCACTGCCCGGTTCCAATGGCAGCCAGGTATCAGCCCGCCGCGCCGTGCGCGTTTGCCGGGGATCAACCACAATCAAATGCCCACCCTGGCGCGTATACGCCAGCACCGTCCGCCACAACAGAGAATTGTCCGACTCCGCCGGATTCATCCCCCAAATAATGGCACAACGCGTCGTTTCCGGATCAAGCTCGTTTTCCAGCGGCCAACCAAACGTCAGCGCATTCACCCAAATAGCCGGGTTCCAACAAATTTGGCCGATGCCCAGATTGTTAGGGCTGCCAAACAAGTTCAAAAAGCGGTGCATCGGCCAATAAACTGAATGAGGCCCGCCAATGCTCGTTGCTAACGTTTCCGGGCCATTGTTATCCGCCAGGAGTTGTAGACGAGCCGCGATCTCATCTAAAGCTTGCCCCCAAGAGATGCGCTGCCACTCATCGCTGCCGCGTGCTCCCACCCGTTTCAGCGGATAATTAACACGATCTGCATGATCCAATAATTCCAGATTGCTTTGGCAGCGGCGGCAGCCGCGCACAATAGCGGCATCGTATGGATAACGAGATGGGTCAGGCTCCAATGCCACCACACGTCCATCTTCTACCTGAGCAAACAGGCCACAAAGATAACCACACAGGCGACAGTTTGTCTTGACCCATTCCATCCTAACCTTCCAAAAGAACTGCCTCAGGTTTGATCCAGGCCGGGTAAAGCCGTTTGCCATCCACATTCGTGACTTGATAAGCACAAAATGGAATCAGCCTATCATCATCCATAGCAACGGTCATGCTGCACTCTTTCAAACGAGCCATGTCCATTGACACAGCATCCATATAATTCATGACCACAACAGATAAGCCAGGGGCAATCGTCCCATTCTTTCGCGCCAGAATATCCGCAAAAATTGACCCTTGCGGGCTGTGCGCGTCAAAAGCCTCCAGATATTCACTCCGCGTAATCTGCCGGGTAGCCGGAACAAAATGATCGCCCTCTTTGACTAATTGGGTTCCGCACGAACATAAAGGATGCGAACAACCCAAAGGCCACATCTCATAAGGCTGAATTAAGCCATCCGTCTGTTCAGCCAGCATAAAAACCACGTCCCCCATAGTGAGACGCCGCGTATTCTGAACGTCAAATCGGCCCGAAGTAAAAGCTGGTTGCAGAGCCACGCCAGCGACAACATCCAGGTTTTCCAGCGCAAAATTCAAGACAGCGCCAATCTGATCCTCGTTAACACCCTGGATAATCGTCATTGCCAGCACAACCTGAATACCCACATCGCGACAATTCTCAATAGCCTGGAGCTTGTCTGCCAGCAAATCCTCGCCACGAATCTGGGTATAAACATCAGCTGTTAGCCCATCAAACTGCAAATAGATGCCACTGATGCCCGCCTCTACCAGCTTATCTAGAAATCGCGGATTACGAGAGATCACCAGCCCGTTTGTGTTAATTTCAATAGCCGAAAAGCCCATCATCCGCCCGGCACGGACAATCTCTGGCAAATCTTTACGCATGGTTGGCTCGCCACCCGTTAATTGAATACTGGTTTGCTCCCCCGCTTTTTCCAAGATGTTGGCGTAGATAGCCTCAAGTTGTGCCAAAGGCGGGTCTGGTGGAGAGGCTTCCGCCGCCATAAAACACACCGGACAGCGCAAGTTACAACGCTGGGTAACTTCCAACTCGATCAAGGTGGAGTGCCGTTGATGCAACGAGCAAAGCCCACAACTGGTGGGGCAGCAATCGGCAAAATCTCGTGCGAGTTTAGGTGCGCGGAAAGGGACGCGAAAAGAGCGTGCCCAGTTGTAATGATCGACATCAGGCCAGACATAGACCGTAAACGGGCCATGGTCGGGGCACGTCTTTTTCATGTAGACAGCGCCATCTTGGACGACAATTTGGGCATCAATAACTTTCAAGCATTGTGGGCACAAACTTTCTGTGTAGGTCAAAGCTTTATGGGGCAAAGTGTTCATTCTTCGGTTCCCTTTTCTTTTGTGACCAGCTTCGCTTGTGAGAGACGATACAAATTGTATGCGCCCCATTCTCCTTCCCACATCGCTTGAACGTTAGCTGCCATCTGTGCGTAATCCACGTGGGTTGCAAAGACCAATTCCAAGCAATGAACAACCGTCCCCTCAGGTGCAACGCGTGCCAGACGGTGAGCACAAGACATGCAAGCGGTTACACAGCGATCTGCGCCAGTGGCCGAAAACTCAGCCATTCGTTCATGTGCCCGCTGTTCAGATAATGCGGGATCGATCATGGACACAATGCCACCTGACCCGCAACAAATGGTTTCCCGGCCATGATGTTCCATTTCCAGCAGTGGGTGACCGGAAAGTAAAGCCCGGACTTGTTTTCCGGCGGCCAGATCATAGCGATCTGGGCATGAGTCGTGGATAGTTAAGCGCTCCTCGCCTTGAACCTGGACGCCAGCTTCTCGCAATAGATCGTAGAGGGAGAGCAATTCAAAATCTTTGAGGTGTTCTTGTAATAGATGAAGACAATTGGGGCAGGCTGTTACCAACTTCGTGGCTCCCGCAGCGTTTAACTGTTCTCGCAGGCCATCTAATAATTGCACAGCGCGATCTTCAAGGCCAATGCTGGCTAGCGGCTTCCCGCAGCACATCTCCGAAAATCCAACTTGCATGCCTTGTTGTTGCAGCCAGGTATGAATGGTTCGTGTCAATTCCGGGGCATAGCTTGCCAGCGTACAGCCAGGAAAGAACAAGGTGTCATATTTATCAGCATACAAATCATCAAACTGAATACCAAAAGTAGACCGGTAGAGACTAAAAAAGTTCCAATCCCGGTCTACTTGCATCAGGTCATAATCATCCAGTTGAATTTTGCCGCGTTGGACAAGGGCTTCCCTCGATGTTTGCATCAATTCCGATGGATCCAGGTTTACTGGGCAGGTTTGGCTGCATAAACCACAAAGGGAACAGCGTTGGATTGCTTGAACAACCTCTTCGTTGACATACCCGTTAAGAACCTGCCCGGCAATTTCACCGGGGGTCAGGCCGAGATCGTCAAGCCAGGGGCAAGTTTGCAGGCAGGCGCTGCATTGTATACATTCATCCCCAAACTGTTTTAGACGATTAGATGCTTTGTCGTTCATCAGCATTATTTGGTCAGTGGCATTTACTTTAAGGCTTTCAAGAACTCTTCATCGCCTCTTGGCAGCCGCGAAAGGTAGAATTCTTCGCCGGGAAGCCATGTGCGATACTCGCCACTTTTGACGACCATCCAGCGCATCCATGCCCCGCCCAATAAGACCAAGATGCCAGCCAATGTCATGATTGGATTGGATGGGAGCAGGTAAATTATCAGCGGAACCAGGGAACCTAAACCTAATAAGATTGCCCAGAAGCCGACGGCGAAATCGCCGTTCACCCATTGTTGGGCAATGGTCGCTTCGCGATTGGTTGTTCCGGTACATTTCATATAAATGTAAAGGCCCCAGAGTACAACTTGTAAAACAAGCAGACCGGCCAGTAATTTGCTGAAGTTTGTGGTGTTGGCGAAAAGGGAATTTGCCAGATCGTGTGCGGCCAAACCGGTTAGCAGGGAGGACAGGAGAAAGAGGCTAACAATTCCTGGCCCAGTCCAGAAGGGGCGGGCGTTGTGACGCCCCAGTAGTACGCCGGGATAGGTTGCGACGATCAGGCCTGTGATGATGCTGGAAACGGCCGTAATCTGTTGCGCCCACACCCATCCTGCCCAGGGTAAGCTGGCAATACGAAACGAGGCAAAAACGAAACCAAACCCAATGGCAAGCGTCATGTTCCAGGCACCAAAGGTCAATATCGCCTTCGGATTCATGAAGACACGCCAGGCTTGCAACGGGCGCCCTAACTCAAGCACCAGAAATCCGGCGCCCATTGCCACAAAGATTGGGCCAATGAAGTTACCAATTGTTGCTGTGAGCGCATCACCGAAAAACAGGTACGAGATTCCGGCGAGGGCTATCATGGCTCCACCCATTCCTGCAAAGAAAAAATCGACCGCCAGCATCCAACCCCAGGTAGTTTCTTTGTGTTTCATGCGATACCTTCCTAATCCATGATGTAGAAAACATAAGGCTCTGTGCCCAATTCCGGCAGCAGGCGCACGCTGCGTTCGCTGTTTAGCAGCAGAGATATTTCGCTGTTGGGGTCATCAAGGTCACCAAAAATGCGTGCCCGTTGGTGGCAGGTTTTGACACAATGCGGTTCCTCTCCAGCATCGACAAGATCCATGCAGAAATTACATTTTTGTACGATGCCAACTTCCAAATTTGGATGGCGTGCTCCATAAGGGCAGGCCATGACACAAGCCTTGCATCCCACACATTTTTCATCTTCTACCCAAACGATGCCGTCTTCGCGCTGCTGCGATGCGCCAGTTGGGCAGGCATCTACACAGGGCGGATTATCGCAATGCATACAGAGTAAGGGGATATGCGTCATGTGTAAGTTGGGATAAACGCCGGTCGGCCCGATTGTCGTTACCGGGTTGTAGATCATGTCTACCGGCAGATCATTATTAATTTTGCAGGCTACTGTGCAAGAGTGGCAGCCAATGCAAATCCGTGTATCGAGAACCATTGCATAACGTGCCATGCTACATCCCATCCTTTCCATTTGTTTTGTAGACTTTGCAGAGCAAGCCACGATTAGCCCAACTTCCCCCCATCGGATCGCAATGCTCTTCGGCGGTGCTGGTGAGAACGTTGCCGTTGGATTCCATGCAGCCAGCTAAATCGGGTTCGATGGCTTTCCGTTCGGGATACCACCAGCCACGTTCTGTGGCGATGACTTTGGGGTGGACAGCCTGTGTCACTTCTGCTTTTTGCCTGATTCGGCCCCGTTTGGTTTCGATCCACATCCAATCGCCTTCTTGAATGCCGAGTTTGGATGCGGTTTCTGGATTGATCTGCGCATGTGGCTCATGGCTTAAAAAGCGAATCTCTTTGATCTGGAAATGTTCGGAGTGATGGTAGGGCATAATGCCGCCACGAGAAGTCAAAACGAGGGGGTATTCTTGAGCCAGTTCTGGGTCATCAACTTCGTTTTCTGCCGGAGGTACGTAGGTGGGCATGGCCGGGTAGCCAAGTTCTGCCAATGTGTTGGAAACCAGTTCTACGCGTCCTGAGGGAGTGGCAAACCCTAAACGGCCGTATTTGTAATACTCTCGTTCCGGGAAGTGGAAGCGATACCGTTCCACAAACTCATCATAGCTGTTTACATCATATTGCAGCGGATAAATGCGATAATAATTAGCTTCCTCAAGATTCTCCCAGGGCCACATTTCCTCTTGTCCCATGCGGAGAGCCAACTCGCGCCAGAAGGCATAATCGGTGCGGCGCTCATGCAGCGGCTGGACAACGCGTTGCGAGGCAAGCAAGAAATCTGAACAGCCATAAGTGCTGGTGATGGTGGGGCGTTCCAGGGTGCTGGCCGCCGGCAAAACGTAGTCGGCCAGGGCGGCTGTGGGGGTCATCCAATATTCCATGGAGACGTGGAAATCGACTTTGCGCAATGCCTCGATGACCTGGCTGGTCTGCCCATAGGAGTTAATGGGGTTGGTTGCCAGGGTGATCAAGGCTTTTACCGGATAAGGCTGACCGGTGATGATGGCGTTGAACACTGTTGGTGGATGCGCTTCGCACATCCATTCGGCGGTGGGCGCTTTGCCCCAAACAGAGCGGGTGATCTCGGCGATACGGCCGTAACCTTCCCAGGTCGTCAATTTATATTTATCGGAACCCAACTGTTTGGCTTTCTGCTCATCCGGCAGCCATTCATTGGCTTCCATCTCTTCATCGGTAATAAAATCCTGCGCTGGCCCCGTCAGCAAATCACTGCCAGGGGCATCCAGGTTGCCGGTAAGCGCACGCAACAAGGCGCGGGCATGCATGGTTGCGCCGCCCGGTTTGCCGATCTGGTCAACGGCCGTTCCCCACTGAATATTGCCCGGCTTATGGGTGGCATACATACGAGCACCAGCACGAATCAATTCCGGGTCTAACCAGGTCAGCGGCGCGGCCCACTCAGGCGTATACTCGCGCACATGCTGTGCCAATTCATCAAAGCCCACACAGCAATTCTCAATGAACTGCTGATCATATAGCCCTTCCCAAATGATCACATTGAGCCAGGCCAGGGCCAAAGCCGAGTCTGAGCCGGGACGTAATGGCAGCCACAAATCCGCCTTAGCGGCCGTTTCCGTGAAACGCGGATCAATGACAATAATCTTCAGCCCATTTTTCTTGGCATCAGAAAGATGGCGCATCTCCGGCATCGATGACGCCCCAGGATTTTGCCCCCACAAAACAATGCAGCGGCTGTTGCCCATATCTATCTCAAATGGACACCACCCGTAAATCGCCGTTTCCACCATAAAAGTGGGAATCCAGCAAAGGTGCGCATTGTGAAACCCATTTGGGCTGCCAAACAGATTCATGAAGCGGCGTCTGGCCCAATCATCAGTCCGCAGCGTGCCGCCAGCCGTCGCCAGAGTCTCGGCACCAAACTCATCCTTGAGTTCGCTCAATTTGGCGGCGATTTCATCCAGCGCCTGCTCCCAAGAAATCTGTTCCCATTCTCCCGCGCCGCGTGCTCCTACCCGTTTAAGTGGATGATTCAGACGGTTGGGGTGATTTAGAAATAAATGATTGATATTTCCGCGACTGCATAATGCACCCTGGTTCACAGGATAACTGTCATCCCCTTCAACCTTGAGCACCTGCCCATCTTTGACATAAGCCAAAAGCCCGCAGTTGTTATGGCAGAAATAACAGACCGATTTTTTAATTTCTACGCCATCTTGGTTGAGATTAACCCCGTTAATCACTAAGGCACCCCCTCATTCATAAAGTAATTGCCAGCCCATCATAGGCCAGGTTAATGTGTTTGCCGAAACGGTGTAAATACGCCTCTAACGCCTGATTCGTAACCGGCGTATCATGGTGCATCGACAAATGTGTAAGATAGAGCTGTTTGACTTGCAGGTTTAGGCCGATCTGTACCGCTTCATCCACTGATAAATGGTCATCTGGCATCCAGTTCTTCCCCCAGAAGGTAGCTCCCAGAATCAAAGTGTCTATGTTGTCTAGTTTTTCCAAAGTGGATATAGGTAATGGCCCTGTATCAGGGATGTATGCGGTACGTCGGCCAGCAGTCTCCATCAAAAACCCTAATGTGCCTGGGGCATGGGTTACATCAAGAGCAGTGAAGTTCACGTCATCTAATACAAATGACCAACCAACATCTAATGGCTGGACATACAGGCAATCTTCCAGAAAACCAAATGAGGCATGCAGCCAGTCTTGCGTCGTTGCCGTCATATAAGTTGGGATAGCTTCCGGATGGCTCACACGCACATAAAATTCTAGCTCACCCAATCCACCCGTATGGTCGTAATGCGAGTGTGTCAGAATGAAATGATCGATCTGATTGATTCCTGCGTGCAGAAGTTGCTGCCGCAAATCGGGTGGCGCATCTATCAGCGTATTTTTCTCCCCTTGGATGAGCAGGGCACAGCGGGTGCGGCAACAGCGCGGCTCTTGCCGAGCCTCCTGGCAGGCAACACAGTCACAGTAGAAGGAAGGAACTCCGCAGCCGGCTCCTGTTCCCAAAAATCTTAACTGTACTGTCTGATTGCCATTTTGCTTTGACAGTGCCATCATGTAATCCGTGCTTGCAAAGCAGTAAAAGAAATTAACCCCTTCTCCCTATGCGTCTGTGCTTAAACTCATCAGGGCTATCATGAAGGGGTTATTGGGGTGAAAAAAGTGCTTTGAAAAAGGTGTTGATTTGTTTGTCTATAACAAATACCTGGAGATCAGTTTACCCAGACCCGGAAATTTTTATAATACCCAAGTGGGTATTTCTGAGTTACCACGTTGGTTACATCCACAGACTTGTCAGTGCAGCCCCAATAGCACTTTTGCTTAGCCCGGTTTAGCAGAAAAGGAAATTGGCAATTACTGGAAAGCTTTGCTCGCAATATATGTGCAAATTGACTTATAAATAGCCAGATGATAGCATTGATTACCTTCATACTCTGGATATCAATGCTTATCGCCCACGGTATTTGCACTGAATCGCATAAGGGATTTGAGGGTCTTGTTTAGCAGGGAAAGGCGGGCCGTCCGCTTGTTTCTTTTCTTAATGGAGATAAGTGGTAATGTCAACTTCCGTCCAAAAACGCCTCAAGGATCTCATCAAAATCGGTGAGTCGTTAGTGTGGTCTAGATGCCCTGAAGTTATCAGCGAGGCCACAGTAAATGCACTTATTGCCGCTTTTGATTGCGATTACGCCTCCGTTTACCTTTTGGATGTTACGGGTGACTACCTTATTCAATATGTCGCATGTGGCGACATCCCCAAACATATGCACAAAGACGACAGATTGTCTATAACGACAGGTCGCATGTTGCACATGCTCACAACGCACCAACCGCTTGTCATGGATTTCTTGAATCCCGATCCTGCCGACTGGATTCCTGAGGGACCTGTGTTCAGGAGCGCTGCCAGTGCTCCCCTTATGGTGGGTGAAGATGTATTGGGCATGTTCACCATTGTGCATAAAGAGTATTATCATTGGCAGGAGAAGGACATCGATTATCTACTGGATGTGGGCAAACTGTTGGGCATTACCGTTCAGCATGCTCGTATTGCCAGAAAGACGACTGACCTCGAGATTTTGTTGGAGCGTAAGCGTTTGAGTGGAGAAATCCATGATAACCTTTCTCAGTTAATCAGTTCCCTAAACATGAGTACAGAAGCTGCCCTCCTTTCGTGGGAGGAAGGCAATATGGATTGGCTCCGCAATGATCTTGAACGGATCAGAACGACGAGCCGTGAAGCGGCGCGTACACTGCGCGAGGAAATGCTTTCCCTGCGTACACCAACAAATGAGACAAAAGGGTTGATTTCGGGCGTTCGGGAATGTACCCAACGTTTCAAGCAGCAATGGGGTATTGACACAGAACTGTACTTAGATAATGGTGTAGAGACGCTGATTGTTTCCACGCAGGTAGAGTTGCAGTTTATCCGCATTTTGCATGAATCGCTTGCCAATATCATCCGCCATGCTGTGGCTTCTCGTGTACGTGTTGTATTGCAGGGCGACACGAATGGCTTGTACATGCAGATTCAAGATAATGGTCGTGGATTTGATCCGGAGGCTGTTTCTCGTGAAAGATTGGGATTGCGGATTATGCGTGAACGGGCGGAGTCTTTAGGGGGCGTGTTACGCGTTGAGTCTGGCAGCGGGCTTGGCACGACCATACGCGTTGATGTGCCATGGTATAGGAGCACATAAACATGACACCAATAAAAGCTAGCCTGTTGTTAGTAGATGATCATGCACTTTTCCGTGATGGGTTGCATGAGCTGATCAATCATTGGGAAGAGTTCGAGGTGGTGGGCGAGGCGGCTAATGGGCAGGAGGCCGTAGAGCTGTGTCGTCAAAAGCTGCCGGATATTGTATTGATGGATGTTCAGATGCCTGTGATGAATGGTGTTGAAGCCGTTCACCATATTCAGGCGGAGTTTCCCACTATTTGCGTGGTGATGCTCACGATGTCCGTGGAAGAGCGCGATTTGTTTGAAGCTTTGCAGAAAGGCGCACGCGGGTACATATTAAAAAATATTTCTGGTCAGCAGCTGCGCGAACGATTGCATGAAGTGATGCGTGGCGAGTCGCCATTATCGAGCGCAATTGCTACTAAGATATTGGCTGAATTCAATTGGCAATGGGAAAGTAGTGCGCAGGGTTCGTCAGAACCTTTGACAGAACGCGAAATTCAAATTCTGCAATTGGTTGTCGATGGCTTGACGAATGAGGAGATTGGAGCCGAGTTGTGCCTGAGCGGACAGACTGTGAAGAAACAGTTGAGCAGTGTGCTGCAAAAATTGCACTTGAATAATCGGGTGCAGGCGGCCGTCTATGCGGTTCGCAAAGGGTTGGCCGAATAATTTGATGTGAAGCAAAGCTTAAACGGCAGCTTGTGCTATGTTGTTTAAGTTCGTGGCCTGGTAGGTTTTCCAACCATTTTTCCCCTCTCTTTTTATTGCGAAAAGGTACCCATTTGGGTATCAGAAAAAGACCCAGGAAGGTAATCGGCCGTAGCCGGAGGAGGCTTACGGGCTGTTCGCTTGTGCCATACAATGCATGTGTGAGCACCCCTCATCGTTGGGGTGTTTGTGTTTTCCTATTTGGCGAACCGCCAGCTGAGGCTGTGGTTATAGCCAGGATAGTTGTTTTGTCGTTTTGATATGGAAACGGCCGTTTCACACCAAGTAAAAGGTAACTGTTAACAACAGCCTACAAAAACACACATGATTAAGCAACAGGCCACCACATTACTGCTCGTAGATGATCATACACTTTTCCGCGATGGCTTGCGCCAGTTAATCAGCCACTGGGAAGAATTCCAAGTAGTAGGGGAGGCAGCTAACGGCCAGGAAGCTTTAGAGCTGTGCCAACAAAAGCTGCCAGATATTGTGCTTACCGACATCCAGATGCCGGTTATGAACGGAGTAGAAGTCGTCCGGCACATCCGTGCTGAGTTCCCGACCGTTTGCGTGGTGATACTGACCATGTCAGTCGAAGAGCGAGATTTGTTTGAGGCGCTCAAGCAAGGAGCACGGGGATACATTCTCAAGAACATCTCCGCTCAGCAATTACGAGAACGTCTGCACGAAGTCATGCGCGGCGAATCGCCTTTATCTAGCGCAATTGCCACCAGGATTTTGGCTGAATTCACCTGGCAGCGCGAAGGGGGTGCCGGTGGGGCTGTTGAGCCATTAACAGAACGGGAAATACAGATTCTGCAACTGGTCGTCGAGGGGTTAACAAACGAGGAGATTGGAGCCGAGTTGTGCCTCAGTGGACAAACTGTGAAGAAACAGTTGAGCTGTGTGCTGCAAAAACTACACCTGAACAATCGCGTTCAAGCGGCCGTTTATGCGATTCGTAAGGGG
>JACKBV010000030.1 GCA_020634315.1 Ardenticatenaceae bacterium
GGCAACGGCAAGCCATCGCGTGTAACAACCCCTTGAATACGACCAGTGTCTACCAGCATAGCAGCAGCGAGATATGCATCCAGTCGTCCCCAACCACTATCATTATTAGGATGCGTTGCGGTCATGGAAACGGCCGTTTGTGCCAGGAGCTGTATAGCATCAGCGGGAGACAACATTGGATTTGCCTGTAAAAGCAAGGATAATGCGCCTGTCACATGTGGCGCAGCCATCGATGTACCATTAGCCACTGCATATTGCCCACCCGGAAACGTCGACAGCACATGGGTACCAGGGGCGGCTAGCCACGGTTTTACTTCATCGGTAAGTGGCGATGGGCCACGGCTGGAAAACCATGCCACGGCGTCGATGTCATCACTGGCCGCTACGGCCAGGGTACTTGTTATGCTAGCTGGCGAATTAATGGTACCGCTCTCTGGCCCATTATTACCGGCAGAAAAAACAGGCATGATACCGGCCATTTGCAGCACTTGTAGGTCAGCGTAAAACTCTGTTCTGACACCAAGGCTGCTGCCCCAAGAATTATTAATGACATCTGGTGCTAATGCCGGGTCGCCATCTGGTGCCAACAACCATTCAAATCCGGCATGGATGGCACTGTCATAAATTAAACCATCAGAATCAGAGATACCAACTGCAATCCAGCGGGCGCCAGGGGCTACGCCAAGGCCATTTTGCCCAACGGCCGTTCCCGCCACATGTGTCCCATGCCCAATAAGATCGACCGGCTCAGTCAGCGTAGGGATGGCCGCTTGATACCAATTGCCAGCATGCTCATAAACGCCATTGCCCAAATTGCCACGATAATTAGCGAGAAGCGCCGGATGAGTCCAATCGACACCACTATCCATAATGGCAACTGTGACGCCGCTCCCATCTAGCCCCAGCCCATACCAGGCATAAGGCGCACGAATACGCGCCACTCCCCAGGTTGTTTCGCCATTTGTAGGGGCGGCGGGCATTGCCCAATTGGGCAAACTGGGATGTAACGGGGCAACAAGGGGGACTGCTTCATCGAGAGTAATGACAGCAACATCAGCACGTGTGGCCAAGGCTTGCACAGCTATCGAATCCGCATGGACAGCAACCGCATTGACAATCCAAAAAGGGCGAATTTGGGAAACACGGCCGTTTCCGGCCAAAGCATCGAGTTCTTGAAGCAGCGCCGGTTGTGTGGAAACGGCCGTTTCCTGCAATCGCTCTACCACAGCCACACGTCGCGCCAACGTCGCCTCAGGCAAGTCGCGCAAAGAAAGGTCTGCCTGTTCCAGCAAGTGAACGATTACGGGTAGCTGCTCTGTAGGCGCAGCTTCAGCTAAAGCCGCAGCTAAAGTCGAGTCAATTTTCTGTGCCTCATACTGCGTATCGCCAACAGATGGCCTAATGCCAATTGAGTAAACCGAACCAAACCAAATCAAGGGCAGTAACCAGAGACAAGAAGCCAACAATAAAAGAGCCAACCGGTGAAGTTTCATGAATGGATTATAAAGGGGAAAACGAAGGCCAACACAATCTCTCTAAGAATTTTCGTATTTATGCAGTATACTTTTGACGTGTTTTGTACGACGATTATCCCCACCGTTGGGCGAGATTCATTAGCCCGTGCCGTTACCAGTGTCTTGACACAGACATTTACAGCCGCCCATGAGGTAATTGTCGTCAATGATTCGGAACGGCCGTTACCCGCCGCACCGTGGCAAACAGACAACCGTGTACGCATCATTGAAACACAACAGCGCGAAAAATGCGTTGCCCGCAACACCGGCGCAGCATTGGCACAAGGCACTTACCTGCACTTCCTGGACGATGATGATTGGCTGTTACCCGATGCCTTAGCTGCGCTGCACCAGGCCGCACAACAAAACCATGACGCGGCCTGGATTTATGGCACGGCTCGTTTTGAAGACCCGCAGGGTAAGTTGGTGGGAACAATCAACTTAAAGCGTAATGGGAACTGTTTTACACAAGTCGTCGCCGGGCAGTGGATTCCCCTCCAGGCATCTCTCATTCGCGCCGACACCTTTTTTGCTGTCGGCGGTTTTCATCCCACCATGTTTGTCACTGAAGATTTAGACCTGGCACGTCGCATTGGCCTGGTGGCAACATTTGCCGGAACAGAAACAGAGGTTGCCTGCATTTTGCGCGGGCAAGATTGGGGCAGCACCTCCAATTACGAGGCTGGCCCCGAATGGGTGCGCTGGGGGCGAGATCGCATTTTGGCGGAGCCAGGCGCATTTGCCAGACTGTTGGCGTCGGCAGATGATGGGTTTTGGCACGGCCGTATCTTCCACGCTTACCTCACCACCGCCCTCTATAACATCCGCCAGCGCCGTTTCGGCACAGCATTCACGCGAGGCACATTGGCGGCAGCAGCACTGCTGCGTGCCGGTAAATACGCGTTCACCGCCGCATACTGGCGTGCGCTGCGCACCCATCACGTAGGGCGAGATTTTCACTAATGCCACAGAAGCCAACGCTCACTTACGCCATTCAATACTTCGACCAAACCGGCCCTATGCGGGCACCTTACCTCATTTGCAAAGCATTTTTGGAGTTGGGCTGGCAAGTGGACATTCAAACCATGGCGGGGCCAGACAATGCCGACATGACCCTGGCCTGGGAGCAAGTGCCGGTACACAAGATAAGCGGCTCACAACGGCAATGGACGTTGGTAAAATTGGCTGCTTCACTGCTGCGCAAACGACGCCAGCACATTGTGTTGTCCTTCATTTGGGATTGGCATTGTTATGGGCTGCTGCTGGCAAAATGGCTGTTTGGCAGCCCCTATGCCTTGGCGCTGGACACGTATGCACACCGCTCCGGGGCGACGCCGCGCCAGCGCTTGCACGAAGCGCTGCGTTATGGGCCATTGCTGCGCAACGCCGACCTGATCCTGGCCGAATGCCCTGACGCATACGAGGCAGCCCAACACTATACACGCAAACCTGTCGTCGTCCAGGTTCCATTTTGCTTATGGCGGCGAGAGTTAACGGCCGTTGAGGCAAAATGGGCAGCCGCAGGATTCCAGCCACAGCGCGAAAAAGTGATTTTATATGCGGGTCGTCTGGTAGAACGCAAACACGTACACGACCTGATTGCTGCCTTCGCCCACCTCTCCGCTGAATTCCCGGAATGGGTGCTGGAAATTCGCGGGCTGCCTGCTTCAGAAGCATACAAACAACAACTCGATGCGCTCATTGCACAATCGGGCTGTGCGCAACGGGTACGGTTTTTGCCAGGGTTGTCTGGAGAGGCGCTGTATCGGCGTTATCGGGAGATCGCTATTTTCGCCCTGCCATCAGAAGGGGAAGGAATGCCGACGACAATTACAGAAGCGATGTATTTTGGCGGGGCAATTGTAGCCGGGATTTCGGGGGCGCTGCGGCATCAGTTGGAGGATGGGCGCTGTGGCTGCCTGCATGAAGCGGGCGATCTGGCCGCTCTCACAGGGCATTTGCAGACGCTCATGGCATCTGAGCCGCTGCGAGAAACATATATAGCAAGGGCACGAGAGCGCATGTTGTCTTTGTTTGTGTGGGAACAATATTTCCCGGAATTGGAAACGCAGTTTCGGCAATTACTGAAGAGTTAACCTCCGGCAGGGTATGCAACCTCCCGGAGGTTTTGTGTGGGAAAGGCACGAATGAACGGTGTAACCAAGTTGTGGGGTCGGTTGTTGAAGATGTGGGCGATTTATGTGATACGGCCGTTACAAATCCGCCAGATCACGCGCACCATCGAACACGTACATGGGCCAACAGAAATTCCGTACGGGCCAGATGAACTCGTTGTCGTTTGCCTGGCACGAGATGGCGAACTGTACGTGAACTCCTTCATGCAGCATTACGCCGAACTCGGCGTCAAACACATCGTGTTGCTGGACAATGGCTCCACAGACCAGACCGTTTCCCTCGCGCAGCAATATCCTCATGTGACGATTTTGCGTTCGCGGCTGCCGTTCAAGCGATACAAAATGGCGCTGCGCCATTATCTCATTCGCCGTTTTGGGCAAGCCAATCGTTGGCTGTTATACGTGGATATTGACGAACTTTTGGATTATCCTCACTCGGATCGGGTGACATTGCCACAGTTTTTGGGTTATTTACGCGCAGGAGGATATACGGCCGTTATCGCCTATATGCTCGACATGTTTTCGGACAAACCGTTAACGGCCGTTACCAGTCACATCGACGATGACCTCAAAGCCCTTTACCGTTTTTACGACATCTCTGACATTGTGCGCATGGATTACTATTTCCCGCGCAACCAACTGCCCACTGACGAAATCAAGGCATATTTTGGCGGCATTCGCCGCATCTTGTTTGATCCACAAGCAACGCGCTTTGTCCTTACCAAACACCCCCTCTTTTTGCTAGACGGCCGTGTCAAGCCATTGTTTGTAGATGAACATTTTGTCCGCGATGCACGCATTGCCGACGTAACGGCCGTACTCTTTCATTACAAATTCCTCGCCGACTTTGCAGAACGCACAGTACGCGCCATTCAAGAAGAAAATTACCATACCCATTCCGACGACTACAAAAAATACCACCGCATTTTGCAGCAAAGCCCCGATTTAATCATCAAACAACCCACCTCACACCAGTTCGTAGAAATGGGCGAATTAATTGACAACGGATTTTTGTACATGTCAGCAGCGTATCACCACTGGGCAACACAACAAACTCCTGACTGACACCTGACTTGAGAAATTATTGTGTCCAATTACCCTACCCCCATCTTCATCTTTTCGTTGCCGCGTTCCGGCTCCACGCTGTTACAGCGACTGCTAGCCGCTCACGAACAAATCGCCACAGTATCTGAATCGCACCTTCTGTTGCCCTTTCTTTACACCCTCAAAAGAGACGGCGTTTACAGCGCTTACAACCACCGCTTTACAGTATGGGCCTTTGAAGAATTTTGCCGCGATTTGCCGGATGGCATTGCCACCTACCGCGCCGAAATTCGCGAGCTGGCGCTCCGTCTCTATGCGAAGGCCGCAAAGGAAGAAACGGCTTATTTTGTGGACAAAGCGGCCGCTTATCATCTAATCGCGCCGGAGATTATGCAGCTTTTCCCCGAAGCAAAATTCATTTTTCTATGGCGCAATCCGCTGGCGGTGGCCGCTTCATTGATCGATTCCTGGAAAAATGGGCAGTGGAATTTGTATGAACATGACGTGCGGCTCTATGAAGGGCTGCCCCAACTGATTGACGCCTATACGCAACATACAAACAATGTTGTCGCGCTGCGCTATGAGGATTTGCTGCAACAACCAGAGCAGGAAATGGCTCGTGTTTTTGCTTATTTGCAGCTCCCCTTCGATGCAGAAATCACCGAAACGTTTGCCCAGGTGCAGTTAAAGGGGCGCACCGGGGACAGCGTTGGCATGGCAAAATACAAAACCTTGAATCAGGAACCGTTGCAAAAGTGGAAACAAACGCTGGCAAATCCCCTGCGCAAAGCATGGAGCCGCCGTTATTTGCAGCAAATTGGCTCGGCGCAGTTAGCCTCAATTGGATATGACCTGGATGAGCTGCATCAGGCTATCAAGGATACGCCCATCAGCACACAACACCTGTTCTCTGACCTGCTGCGCATGCCATACGGCGTACTGTATCGTTACCTGGAAGGGCCATTGCTGCGGCACAAGTGGCAGCGCTGGCGCAATGGGCAACGGGTATATGCACACAAATAAAAACGGCCGTTTCCAGTGGAAACGGCCGTTTCTTGCTCAACATACGTGCCGGGTAAAACCTAAAACAGCCCCCAGTCACCCCCGGCACCCTCTTCCATCATCGAGGGATCCCATAACTCCGTGCCAATTTCAACTTCCACACCGCCATTCATAACAGCATTACCCACAAGACGAACCTGTTCAATTAATTGTGGGCCATAGGGGCAAAACGGTGTGGTTAAAATCATGGTAATCCGTGCCCAATCACGTTCTTCATCAACATCAAGATTGCGCACCAAACCAAGTTCAACAATATTCATCCCAATCTCTGGATCAATCACATTGCGTAATGATTCCAGCAATTCTTCATCTTTACTGAGTACCATGTTTCATTCCTCGTCGTTTACAGAACCCAAACGCTTTTCAGATCAAGCGCTTTTCGACGTAAACGTAAATTGACAACAGTCTGCACCTTCCAACATACAGCTGTGCTGTTCAATTGGCCTGTCTAACACATTCAAAATCAGCTCTTTATCAAAGGTGCAAATTTCCACATGTTCCTGTCCAATAGAATAGTAAGGGCAATTATACTCTGTCAAGACATACCCTTCTTTCGTCTTTTCCCATTGCGCCAGGAACCCTTCTTCCTTCAACAAATCGACCAAATAATCCAGACGCCGCTCAAATGGCAACCCTTCAAAATAGGTGCGATGTTCAGAAACAACATTTTCCACGACGCCCTTAAACACCTGATCCACAGTAGCCTGTGGCAAAACCGCCTTTAACTCTTCCAACAAGCGGCTGGTCAGGCGCACATAACGCTTGGGAAAAAGCTCTTCGCCCTTTTCACTCAAGCCATAGACGTAATACGGCCGTCCCACCTTACGGCGAACACTGCTGGCCTCAATTAGCCCCTCTGCTTGCAAAGAATTCAAATGATGGCGCACGGTAACTGGAGAAACATTCGCCACCTCCGCCAACTCTTCGACCTTCGCCTGATGAGAAGCTTTAATAGTCTCTAAAATTATGTCGCGTGTACTCTTCTTATTATTGCTGCTTACAGGTTTCACCGTTAGAATCCTCTCTTATCACACGAGTGGGATTATAGCAATGGCGAAATAAATTGTCAATTGATGCTATTTTTATTATTTTTATCATATTTATTGACGACATCTTGTGTACATGCTATAATCTCGAACGTCTACTTCATGTCAAGGAAATGTCCAAATTGTTGGATTATTAAAAGACAGTAAATAAGAAAGCCTTCTTAACAAATGGGCGGTGCCTATCTGGCAAAATTTGACCTGTCCAGACAAATAAGTCTACTAAAATCATTACAGGAGCTAACAGACCAATCATGACGACCGCATTAGAAATCAAAAATTTGCACGCATCGGTTGCGGATCAACCGATATTAAAAGGGATTGACCTTTTGGTAAAACAAGGCGAGGTTCATGCTCTAATGGGGCCAAATGGCTCTGGCAAAAGCACATTGGCCTTCACACTGGCAGGCCATCCAGCCTATGAGACAACGGCCGGACAAGTCATTTTCAATGGCGAAGATTTGCTCGAAATGGAAGCTGATGAACGCTCGCGTGCTGGCCTTTTCCTCGCTTTCCAATATCCGGCAGCGGTACCAGGTGTCACCCTGGCAAAGTTTTTGCGCCAAATTATCAATTCACGCCGTCAAGCGGCCGATCCTGATGACAAAGGGATTTCCATTCCCGCGTTTCGTCGTCTACTGAAAGAAAAGATGGACATGCTGGGCATCGACCACAAATTTGCCGGCCGTTACCTGAATGAAGGCTTTTCTGGCGGCGAGAAAAAGCGCGTGGAAATCTTGCAAATGGCGACCGTTGAACCCAAAATCGCCATTATGGATGAAACTGACTCTGGTCTGGACATCGACGCGTTGCGCGTCGTCTCTGAAGGGGCAATGCGCTTGAAGCAAGAGCTGAACATGGGCATTTTGGTTATTACCCATTACCAGCGCATTTTGAACTACATTAACCCGGATTATGTACACATCATGCTAAACGGCCGTATCGTCGAAAGCGGCGGCCCCGAATTAGCTCTACACTTAGAAGAAAATGGCTACGACTGGATCCGTGAAAAGCACGGCATCCTCGAGGAGGCGTAAAATGGCTGAAATTATAGAACGTGAATTGACAGAAGAAGAAGTGGTTGCCAGCGTTAACCAGGATTATGCAACCAAATATGGTTTCGCCGACGCCGAAGATTACGTCTTCAAAGCCGAAAAAGGGCTGGATGAAAACGTTATCCGCTCCATGTCCATGATGAAGGGCGAACCAGAGTGGATGCTGGACATTCGCTTAAAAGCGTACCAGCATTTCCTGGAACGGCCGATGCCCGATTGGGGTGCCGATCTCTCTGGCATTAATTTCGACGACATCTACTACTACATCAAACCTTCGGATCGCCAGGGTGACAATTGGGAAGACGTGCCCGGTTACATCAAAGACACGTTTAACAAACTCGGCATCCCAGAAGCCGAGCAGAAATTCCTCTCCGGTGTAGCTGCCCAGTACGAATCGGAAGTTGTGTACCACAACATCAAGAAAGAACTGGAAGAAAAAGGGGTCATTTTCTTGGGGATGGATGACGGGCTGCGTGAACACCCCGATATTATCAAGGAATATTTCGCCACAGTCATTCCCTACAATGACAACAAATTTGCCGCATTGAATACGGCCGTTTGGTCAGGTGGCAGCTTCATCTACGTTCCACCGGGCGTCAAGGTAGACATGCCCCTGCAAGCCTACTTCCGCATCAACGCCAAAAACGTGGGCCAGTTCGAGCGTACCCTCATCATTGTCGATGAAGGTGCCTATGTCCATTACGTTGAAGGATGTACAGCCCCCATTTACTCATCTGACTCCTTGCACTCGGCAGTCGTCGAAATATTTGTGCGCAAAGGAGGCCGCTGCCGTTACACCACCATCCAAAATTGGTCGAACAATGTCTATAACATGGTGACAAAACGTGCCGTTGCCGAAGAAAAAGCAACGATGGAATGGGTGGATGGCAATTTAGGCTCCAAAATCACAATGAAATATCCGGCCGTTTATTTAACCGGAGAAGGCGCACACGGAGAAATTCTCTCCATTGCGTTTGCCGGGCACGGTCAGCACCAAGATGCAGGCGGTAAGGTTGTCCATGTTGCGCCAAACACCACCAGCCGCATTATCTCCAAGTCCATCAGCAAAGGCGGCGGACGCGCCTCTTACCGTGGTTTGCTCAAGGTGAACAAAAACGCCGAGAACGTTAAGTCAAACGTTGTGTGTGATGCGCTCTTGCTGGACGAAAACAGCCGTTCTGATACCTACCCTTACATTGAAATTGATGCGGAAGATGTCAACATCGGGCATGAAGCTTCGGTGAGCAAGGTTGGCGAAGAACAGCTCTTCTATCTGATGAGTCGCGGTATTCCTGAAGAAATGGCGACATCCATGATCGTCAATGGGTTTATTGAACCCCTGGTGAAAGAGTTGCCGATGGAATATGCGATTGAAATGAATCGCCTGATTCAGTTGCAGATGGAAGGATCGATTGGCTAATTCCGTATCACAAGACGGAATCCGCATTACGAGGATGACATGACAGCGTTTAGCAAAGAAGCAGTTGAGAAATTATCAGCATCCTTACAAGAGCCTGAATGGATGCTTGCGTTTCGTCTACACGCATTTGAAGTGTACGAAAGTATGCCGATGCCGACGACGAATGATGAGGCGTGGCGGCGCACCAATTTACGCCGCTTTAAGTTGGATGAGATTGGCCCATCTGTCAATGGCGATGCGGCCACCCATGCCGAAATCCCCTCTTTTTTGAATCAGCAGTTAACGGCCGATAAAGCTGGCGGGAACTTGCTGCAAGTGGATGGCGTGACCCGCCACTACGAGCTGAGTGATGAGCTAAAGGCTCAGGGCGTTGTTTTTTGCGACATGCATACGGCCGTTTCCCAACACCCAGACCTGATCCAACACTATTTCATGACCGAGTGCGTGCAAATTAGCGAAGGCAAATTCGCCGCTCTCCATGGCGCATTCTGGCGTGGTGGCACATTCCTCTACGTGCCCAAAAACGTCAAAGCAGCCGCCCCCTTCCACAGCGTCTTGTGGAACGAAAGCGGCAAAACCTTCACCCATACACTCGTCGTCATTGAAGAAGGGGCCGAAGCCATCTTTATGGATGAATACGCTTCGTCCAGTGGCTCAGGGCAATCGTTACACAATGGCGTCATCGAGCTGTTGGTCGGCGACAATGCCAGCCTGATCTATGCCGGTCTGCAAGATTTTGGCACCAACGTGTGGCAGTTCAACCACGAACGTGGCCGCGTTGGCCGCGACGGCAAGCTAGATTGGGTCACCAGCATGATGGGCACACGCCTCACCAAGGCATTCCAAACAATGGAACTGGACAAGCCAGGAGCCTGGGGGCGTATGTCTGGTATTTTCTTCACCAATGGCAAACAACACCTTGACCTGGACACCCAGCAAAACCACAACGCCGGCGAAACGGTCAGCGACTTGCTCTACAAAGGTGCCTTGAAAGATGAATCGCGCACAGTCTGGCAAGGGATGATTAAAGCCTTGCCCGGATCGCAAAAGATTGATGGCTTCCAGGCCAACCGCAACCTCATGCTGGACAAGACAGCCCGCGCCGATTCGATCCCTGGTCTGGAAATTGAGGCAGATGATGTCGCCTGTACGCATGCATCGGCCATCGGTAAGCTCGACCCGGAAGAGATTTTCTATTTGATGAGCCGTGGCATTCCTTACGAAACGGCCGTTGAGATGTCCGTACAAGGCTTCTTCGACCCGCTGATGCGCCGCATCCCGTTTGAGGGAATTCGTGACCGCATTTTCAGCCGCATTGTCGAAAAAATTAACATCTAAATGATGCAGGCTTCAGGCAGCTATCCTCGTCTATTTTCTTGTTTACGGTGCATCTGTATCAGGCGAGGACGCTAGCCGCCACATCAGTCAAGACCCTGTTAAATGAACGGTGGCAGCGTTCCTCGCCGAATGAAGAATAGGTGATGAACCGCCACCGTTTTTGTTTGCATATTTGATGGGGTTACAAGACAAAACCACCCCATACCATGAAGGGAGACAAACGATGCTTGATAAAGGATTTGTTCATACTGAAGTTTTAGTGAGCACAGATTGGGTTGCCGAAAATTTGCCACACACAGACAAGATTCGCCTTGTCGAGTCCAACGAAGACGTGCTGCTTTACAGCACCGGCCATATTCCCAATGCGGTACACATTGATTGGGTTGCCGATCTAAATGATGCCATTCGCCGTGATTATCTGGATGAAGCGAAATTTGCGGCACTCATGTCCAAACATGGCATTGCCAACGACACAACCGTTGTCTTTTATGGCGACAAAAATAATTGGTGGGCCTGCTATGCATTTTGGGTGTTTAAACTGTTTGGGCACGCAAACACGCGCATTATGGATGGTGGGCGCAAAAAGTGGATCGACGAAGGGCGTGCCTTGACCAAAGATAAACCATCGTTTGCCAGCACAGCCTATACACCAACGGCACGCGCCGATTATAAAATTCGCGCATTTCGTGACCAGGTGTTAGCCCATGTCAATGCCGGGCAGCCGCTGGTGGATGTGCGCAGTCCACAAGAATATAGCGGCGAACTGCTGCACATGCCCGGATCGCCACAAGAAGGGGCACTGCGCGGTGGACATATCAAAGGCGCAGTGAATGTGCCCTGGAGCCGCGCCGTTGCCGAAGACGGGACATTTAGACCAGCCGCAGACCTGCGTGCCATTTACGAAGAAGAACAGGGACTTTCCGCGGAGAATAACGTGATTGCGTACTGCCGCATTGGCGAACGGAGTTCGCACACATGGTTTGTTCTGACCTATCTGCTCGGCTATCCGAATGTCCGCAATTATGATGGCTCCTGGACAGAATGGGGCAATCTGGTTGGCGTGCCTATAGAGAACCCTTCCAAGCAAAAGTAAGGCAAAACGTCCGGGCAGACCACCCGGACGTTTTTATTTCCCCTTGCCAAACCCTCTTTTCTAAGCTAACCTCACTCAAAATAAAAGTTTGAGTATTTGCCCATGTTAGATATTGAAAAAATACGCGCTGATTTTCCCATCTTGCAAGAAGAAGTATATCCCGGTGTACCGCTGATTTTCCTGGATAGCGCCGCTTCTTCACAAAAACCAACGGCCGTTATTGAGGCCATGAATCATTATTACCGCACGGCACACGCCAATGTACATCGCGGAATTTATCGCCTGAGCGAAGAAGCGACCAATGCTTATGAAGGTGCCAGAGAAAAAGTGGCACGCTTTATCAATGCCCGCGACACGGCCGAAATCATTTACGTGCGTAATGCTACAGAGGCTTTCAATCTGGTGGCTTACAGTTGGGGCGAGGCCAATATCCACCCTGGCGACGAAATTTTGCTCACGGAAATGGAGCATCACGCCAACCTGGTGCCCTGGCATTTGCTGGTGGAACGCAAAGGGGCAACGATTAAATATGTGCCATTTGACGAAAATGGCATGCTCGATCTGTCAACATTAGGGGAACTGCTGACTGAACGGACGAAGATTTTCTCGTTTACGGCCGTTTCCAATGTCTTTGGCACTATCAATCCCGTACGCCAGCTTGTTGATGCCGCCCACGCCGTTGGTGCCGTCGCCATGGTTGACGCCGCCCAGGCTGTGCCCCACATGGCTGTGGATGTTCAAGACTGGGACTGCGATTTTCTCGCTTTTTCCAGCCACAAAATGTGCGGGCCAACCGGCATCGGCATTTTGTATGGCAAACGAGCACAACTTGAAGCGATGCCACCTTTTATGGGCGGCGGCGACATGATTCAACGGGTGACACTGGCTGGCTCGACCTGGAATGAATTACCCTGGAAATTTGAAGCAGGCACGCCCAGCATTGCCGAGGGTATTGGTTTGGGAACGGCCGTTGACTATCTCACCGCTATCGGCATGGACGCCATTCACGCCCACGAACAATTCATCACCCATTACGCCCTGGAAGCATTAAGCGAAGTGCCAGGGCTAAAAGTATGGGGGCCGCCTATCGCCTCCCAAAAAGCTGGCGTCGCCGCCTTTACATTGGAAAAAGTGCATCCACATGACATCGCCGAATTGCTGGACAAGGACGGCATTGCCATTCGCGCCGGACACCATTGCGCAATGCCCCTGCATCAAAAATTAGGGCTGAACGCTTCTGCACGCGCCAGCTTTTACCTGCATACCACCACGGCCGAAATCGACAATTTGATTATCAGCTTGAATCGTGTGCGCAAACTCTTTAGACTATAATAAAACTTGTTGTGAACGGAATTGGGCAGTGGACATCCTTTGACCGCGCCGCATCTGGATGAGGCAAAGCTGATGGACAAAAACATCTATCGAGAGCAAATCATCGATTTATACGAACGCCCCTTGAATTATGGCACGCTCGACCCGGCAGATTTTTCCCATGAGGAAGACAATCCTCTTTGCGGCGATGTCATCCGCATAGATGTGTGCCTGGATGGAGAAAATCGGGTAACGGCCGTTGCCTGGAGCGGCAATGGGTGTGCCATCAGTCAGGCGTCTGCCTCGCTGCTCACAGAAGCCATTAAAGACATGCCCCTGGACGAGCTAAAAACTTTTCCCAAAGAACGACTACTCGATCTGATTGGCGTCCCATTAAGCATGGCACGCCTTAAATGCGCCCTACTCTCTCTCAAAGTTTTGCATACCGGCGCAAACAGCATTCCTGACACCCATGAAAGAAATGCATAACACCACTCACCGAACCAAGGAAACATTATGACTACGTTTGTAAAAGTTGCCAGCGTCAAAGATATTCCTCCCGGCACACGCCTTTTTTATGAATTTGCCGAAGAAACCGTCATCATTTTCAACATCGCTGGTCAATTTTTCTGTATTGCAGATTTGTGTACACACGATGACGGCCCACTGGAAGATGGCGAATTGAGCGGTCATGAAGTTGAGTGCCCACGACACGGCGCACGCTTTGATGTGCGAAACGGCCGTGCCCTGTGCCTACCCGCAACAGAACCCATTCCAACCTATCAAATTGAAATAAAAGACGGGGATATTTACGTCGCCTCACCAGATGAGTGATGACCGAACAACCCATACGATAGTTATTCCCGTCATACAGCGCTGTCTGCCCAAAGATTTCCGGTTGACAGACCGCTGCAAATTACCTATATTTGCAGCCAGAAAATAGAACAAATTTTTCAATTTAGACGAACAAAACACTTTTTAATCAGGCGCTGCTAACCAACCACATCAGCAACGTCTGTAACGGTAAAGGGGAAAATGGAAATAGGATTAGTCAAGAAAATCGACATTGATCAAGAAATGCGCGAGTCATATCTGAGCTATGCCATGAGCGTCATCGTCTCGCGCGCACTACCTGATGCCCGCGACGGACTGAAACCCGTGCAGCGCCGCATCCTCTACGCCATGTACGACATGGGGCTGCGCCCAGACTCGCCCTATAAAAAATCGGCGCGTGTTGTCGGCGAAGTGCTCGGTAAATATCACCCACATGGCGATCAATCAGTCTACGACGCAATGGTGCGCATGGCTCAAGACTTCTCCATGCGCTATGCCCTGGTCGATGGTCAGGGCAATTTTGGCTCCATTGACGGCGATGCCGCCGCTGCCATGCGCTACACCGAAGCCCGCATGTCTTCCATGGGCTACGACATGCTAGAAGACATCGGTAAAAACACAGTCGATTTCACCTCCAATTTTGATGATTCTCTCAAAGAGCCATCTGTTCTTCCGGCAACAGTTCCGAACCTGCTGGTTAATGGCTCCGCCGGTATCGCCGTTGGTATGGCTACCAGCATTCCCCCACACAATTTAGGCGAAGTGGTAGATGCCCTGACCTACATGCTGAACAATTGGGAACATTTAGATGAAGTCTCTGTTGCCGACCTGATGCAATTCATCCAGGGACCTGATTTTCCCACGGGTGGTCTCGTCTTCCGCCATCGCAGCGAAGATGATGAGACAGATGCCATTGCCAATGCCTATGCCACCGGACGCGGCCGCATCACCGTGCGTGCCAAAGCACATGTCGAACAAATGGGGCGCAACAAATCGCGCATCGTCATTACCGAGCTGCCCTATCAGGCAAACAAAACCAATCTGCTGGGACGTATCGCCGACTTGCACCGTGATGGCAAAATTGAAGGGCTGACCGACTTGCGTGATGAATCTGATCGCAATGGGATGCGCATTATCCTGGAAACAACGCGCAATGTGGAACCAGAAGATGTTTTGGCCGAATTGTTCCGCCTCACCCCCATGCAAAGCACATTCAGCATCTCGCTGTTGGCCCTGGTCAACGGCGAACCGCGCATTTTAACGCTGAAACAAGCATTACGCGTATTTTTGGAGCATCGGCTGGATATTGTGCGGCGACGCAGCGAATATGATCTGGAACGGGCGCGGCAACGGGCACATATTTTGGAAGGCTTGCTCATCGCCCTGGATAATTTGGACGAGGTAATTGACACAATTCGCCGCTCGCGCACAGTTGAGACAGCACGCGTCAACTTGATCAAAAAGTTCAAATTGTCAGAGATTCAAGCACAGGCGATTCTGGATATGCAGCTGCGCCGCCTGGCTGCGTTAGAACGGCGTAAAATTCAAGATGAACACCAGGAAACGCTAAACCTGATTAAATATCTGGAACGATTGTTATCACGTCCAGATTTAATGCGCGATGTGGTGAAAGCGGAACTGCTGGCAATAAAGGCAAAATATGCAGACCCACGCCGCACGCAGGTCGTGAACGCCAGCGACAACAAAGTAGTTTCGGCAACAGATTTGCTGCCCGACGAACAAGTTTGGGTCATGATTGGCGAAAAGGGCACGCTGGCGCGTACGACTTCGCCGGAATTGGCACCCATCCCCAAGAAACCGACGGAACAGCCAGTTGCTTTACTAGAAGCCAATACACAAGATGTTTTGTATTTGTTTGCAGCAAATGGACAAGCGGTGAGTTTGCCAGTGTACCAATTACCGCAATCGCGCGAATTGGGTGTGGGCACGCATTGGGCGGATTTGACGGGTCTAACGCGACGAGATCACCTGGCTGCGGCCTTGATACGGCCGTTTAACGCTCAAGGTTATCTCTTCATGGCTACACTGGGTGGTGTGGTCAAACGAGTCGAACTTGACGATTTGCCCGGCATCACCACAGAACCCTTTACCGTGATGAATGTTCCGACTGATGATGCTTTGGGCTGGGTCAGAATCACCAATGGCGAAGACCACATTGTGCTGGTGACAGCGGCAGGGCAGGCCATCCGCTTCAAAGAAGAAGAGGTGCGCCCAATGGGCTTACCTGCGGGAGGGGTCTTTGGCATCAAGCTGGCAAACGAAGCAGATGGACTGGTTGCGCTGGATGTGGTAAAACCAGGGACATACTTATGGAGCGTTACTGACAATGGGCTGGCAAAAGCAACACATATTGACGAATATCCAACACAAGGACGCTATGGACAAGGTGTCATCAATATGCGCTTACCCCAAGAAGCAGCGGAAGTGGTAGCGGCTGTCATTGGCAGTGAAGATACAGCCATTATTGTCACAACCGCAGTTGGCTCGACGAAACAACTTAAAATCAAGGACACGACAATTGGCGGCCGTAACATTAAGCCTCGCCCCTTGCTCAAAACTGGCCCAAGGAACCAGGTTACAGGGGCGGTCATCATGGCCGCAAGGCCAGATGAATTAGAAGGAGAACTGGAAACGGCCGTTCCCCAACAAATGTCCTTGTTAAAATAAAAACCGACTAGCACAAACACGGAGACAAGAAACCATGAACTTCAAAGACAAGTGGGCAACAGACGAAGATGGGAATCGCTTTATCTTCACCGTTGAGATGCAGCGCAAACTCAGCCACGCAGGGCTGCCAGTAGAACCAGAATATCTGGCACAACTCGGAGAAGAACCCGTTGTGGTTCCAGAAAGAGAAGAAGAGAGAGAGAGAGAAGCCCCCGCCGAAGAGATAGAAGGTCCTGAAGCAATCCAGATCGACCCACAAACAGGAAAATATATCGGTCGAGTAAAATGGTACAATGCCCGCAAAGGGTATGGTTTCATTATTCGTGGCGCTGGCGAAGAAATCTTCTTCCACAAAACCGGCTCAATGGGCAATCCAGTTGAGCTAAATGATGGGCAATGGGTTCTCTACGACGTAGAAGACACCAAGAAAGGGCCAGAAGCAACAGACGTTGAGTTATACGAAGGCGCTTTGCCAGAATAAATCAGCAAACACAACAAAAAAAGCCCGACCATAACAAGGTCGGGCTTTTCCATCATTTCATTCGACAAACTCTATTTCTTGCCAAACACCAACTGCTTCAATTTAAAAACATCATCGGGCATGATGTCCGGAATAATAATGGCATCACGCACACGTGCCGTTCCCTCCTCAAACTTGAAAGCAGTCAAGCTAATGTACACATCTCTGGCACCCGTGAAAAACTGAAATAAGCGCCAAACAGCATTGGATGACCAGTTGGTATCAATGACCTTTGGCAAATCTCCCATTTCAATATTATCAACCAAAGGCCAGGCACCATGTTCTGGCAAAGAGATAATCAAGCGCTTGTTCGTCTTAATAAGCCGCCATTGATGATATTCCAGATACTCACGGCCAGCTTCAACCATAAATACCAATAACGCCCCAAAAGGAACAAAAGCATAGAACCCACTAAGAGGCGAAATCAGAATAATTATCGTTAAAACAAAAACAAGCACAACCCACCAGACAAAGTGACCAAAGACAAGATTAGCTAATAAATCCCGATACCAGGCCAGGTGAATCTGCAATTGTTCTTGCTCACCATCTAGCAGTTGCTCACTTAATACCTCTGGTTGAACATTTTGCCGATACTTTAGCGGTATCCGCTGCCAAAATGTCTGTTCCAACCAATGATGCAAGCCTCGCCGGGTTTCCGCCAGTTCAGCCTCAAGTTGTTCAACCGCTTCGCTTTCTGCGCTCATGTGCCATGCCTTCCCTGACGTTAACGCGCGGGAATGAGAAGAACCTGCCCCACACTCAGCTGATTGGGGTTTTGTAACCCATTAGCCAGGATGATAGCATCCACCGTCACGCCAAAACGTTGGGCAATATTAGTCACTGTATCACCAGCTACGACAGTATATTGAGATTGGCTTCCAGAGGTGCTTCCTCCCAAAGTTGACTGTCCGGGGATAGGTGTTGCCGTGATCACAATTACCTGCACCGATGTGGGTTGTGGCACAGGCGTACCACTGCCACCGCCTTCTCCAGTGAACGCACCATCAACAACTGACTCGCTTTCGTTGATAAATTGTTGCCACTCGTTAGAAGTCGTTCCGGCCTGCAACAGGTCTGTCGCCCATCCGGCCAAAAACGAAGTGATCAGCCAACTTACGACAATGAACACAATAACGATCCCGATGAAGTAAGTCAGCATGTCGCCCAGCTTCTTTGAGGGCAATGATTGCTTCACAATTAAGTGATACGCAAGGAACACACCGATAATCAGCGGAACAAATTTCAGCAGTTCAACAAGATTCATGAGAGATACTCCTTTCCATGTTCTTCCCTATCCTCCCCAAATCCTATGGCAAGAAAAGTCGAGGATCGACAAATGTTTCGTTTATTTTATCGTAAACAGTGTAATGTACGTGCGGGCCGGTAGCGATACCGACTGCTCCCATCACACCAACAGCCTGTCCTGATTGCACGTCGCCCTCTTCAACCAAATATGAACGCGGATGCAACAACCACACAATCCATTCATCGTTTTCAATGCGAATGGTGCTGTTATACCAGCGGTCTGTATAGGTTGTCACATAACCAGACATAGGCGACTGCAAAATTGCCGTACTGGTATTACTGCTAATGTCCAATCCTGGCAGTCCATAGCTGCACCCATGGACATCCTGCGTCAGAATAGGATCCTCCGTAACGGGGTTCAGACGTGGGCGCAAAGATGGTCTTCCCAAAATATGCGCATCGTCCAGGCAGTAAAATGAATCTTCATCCCGACTGACAGGGAAGTCCATGCTGCCATCACCCGAAATACGGAAGATGTCCCAATCGCGTGCCGCTGCATATAGCTGATCGTAAAGGCGGGTGCTGATATCGAGGAGGGTGAGCGATAACGGCCGTTCCTCCGTATCAATCTGCGTGACAATCAAACTCTGTAATCCCAAATGCGTCGGCCACGCACCAAGCGCCGTCACACGTACCGTGCCCAATTCCACGTCCGAATAAACCATATTTTGATGCGCATCATCAAAATTATTCATAACATAAGCCGATTCATTCGGATCAGATCGTTGTGCCGCACCCGCTCCCGCATTATAAGCCAGATAACATCGCTTAATAGTGTCCGGATTATGTGTCCAGTAAGTTATTTCTGGGCACCGCTCCTTAAACTCCTGCGCTGCAATCGTCAGTTGTTCGCGTACTTCAAGATCAGAAATTGGACCGGGTGTAAAGCAAGGATGCTCACCTGAACGCACCAGATCATAAGCACCAATAATTCCTGTGCAACTATCCGGGTTTTCTGCAAGCATACTGTTCTCTTTAAACCATAAAACTAACGGTACTTCTCGAGGAATATCAGCTTTTCGAGCAATTTGGTCGGCAATTGGAGCCCATTTTAGAGCTGTTGCCTGTATTGTTCGAGGGAGTGCATATTGACCATCCATGTATACACGGCCACCGGTCAATAAACCCGTCCCCAACAAAAGGAGCAGCAACGTATCAAACACGCCCCTCATCACCCCAACAACAGCTTGTTGTGGTGCAAGACCCAATACTGGCGCCAATTGGCTTTGAACCCAGGTTCGCAACCACTCTGGCAACAGCAGCGCCTTGAAAGAAGGAGACATAACTCACATTATAACTTGAGAATATGTTAAGTCAAGTTATGTAACGTTGTCACGACAATCAACAAATAGGAAATAGGTCAGATAGGTGGTCATTTCTTCGCACCATGTACCAAACGTGGATCAAGCGCGTCACGCAAACCATCGCCAAGCAAATTAAAGGCTAACACAGTGAGCATGATCGCTAAACCGGGGAAAAATACCAAATGGGGAGCGCTAAATACCTGATTCCGCTCGCTGGCGAGCATAGCACCCCACTCCGATGTGGGTGGCTGCGCACCTAAGCCGATGAACGACAAAGCGGCCGTATCCAAAATAGCCGTGGCAATCCCAAGCGTCGCAGTAACAATCAATGGGGGTAATGAGTTTGGCAAGATACGGCCAAACAAAATACGCCAGTTACTCGCTCCCAACGCACGCGAAGCCTCGACAAAATCTTGTTCACGCACAGACAACACACTCGCACGCACAACACGCGCATAGGAAGGGATGCTGACAATGGCAATTGCCAACATTGCATTCGTCAGGCCTGGCCCCAAAACACTGACAATAGCAATTGCCAACAGCAAAAACGGGAAGGCCAAGACAACATCTAAAATACGCATAATGATGTTATCGACCCACCCGCCTAAAAAACCAGATATGGCACCTAACAAGGTGCCGACTAATACGGCAAAGCTCACCGTCACAAAACCTACACGCAAAGAGACACGTGTCCCATAAATGACACGGCTAAATTCGTCGCGGACATTGCCATCAATACCCATAAGATGCTGTGTCTTATCTGTCGAACAGCCTAAAATGTGAATACATGGAGATTCCCGTTTTTTCACATCTTCGACTCCGATAAGCACCTGATCTGGATCATAAGGAGCGATAATCGGCGCAGCAATAGCCAAAAAAACGAGCAACCCTAACAAAATCAACCCGATGATCGCCGACTGCTGCCGCAACACACGGCGCAAAGTCAAACGCCACAAGCTGTTAGACCTGTAATCAGAAATATTGCCGATACCGGCATCGTCAAGCGGAAGTTCAGCTACTTTTGACATAGGCAACCACGATTAATCGAGCTGAATCCGAGGATCCAGGAATCCGTACGATAAATCAACCAGCAAATTGACAGTTACGTAACCGACAGAAATAACGACAACAAAACCTTGAATAATGGGGTAATCACGAGCAGTAATAGCTTCATACAAACTACGCCCCACCCCGGACAAGCCAAAAATCGTCTCGGTGAGAATTGCGCCGCTAAAAACCAGGCCCAACTGCAAGCCCGCAATTGTAACGATTGGCAACAATGCATTGCGAAATGCGTGCTTCATGACAATGTTCCATCTTGATAAACCTTTGGCACGGGCAGTTCGGATGTAATCCAGGCCAAGCACTTCCAGCATGCTGGAGCGGGTCATACGGGCAATGATCGCCATTGGGATGGTACCAAGGGCTAATGAGGGCAAAATCAAATGTTTGATGGCATCAGCCAACACCGCCCAATTGAACGTGATCAGCGAATTGAAAATGTAAAAGTTGCCCAAAAATTCCAGCAGCTTGGTAAAAAAGGTACCTTCTGCCAATTCCCAGCCAAACAGTTCGTAAAATGGAATGACTTCCATTCCTGCCGATAAACGGCCGCTTGGAGGAAGTTGAAATGGGGTGTCTTTAAGCAATAAGGCAAAAATGTAGGCCAACATCAAGCCTAACCAAAAAACAGGCATAGAGACGCCAATATTGGCACCAATCATGGTGAGCACATCAACAGGCGAGTTACGGCGTGTCGCCGAAATGACGCCCAAGGGTACGCCAACTAATAAAGCCAAAACGAGAGCGGCCGTTCCCAATTCCAATGTAATCGGCAAACGCTCAATCAAAATTTGCGTGATGGGGCGCTTAAAACGAATAGATTCCCCAAAATCACCACGCAAGATGTCCTGCGTGTAAATCCAAAACTGTGTCGTAATTGGCTTGTCCAACCCCTTGTCAATATTGAACTTCTCACACACTGCGGGGGTTGCTTTTTCACCAAACATGGCAGTGCAAGGATCGCCGGGAATGGCACGCGCCAGGGCAAAGGTAACGATGAGGACACCGACGATAACAGGAACAGCAGCGATTAGGCGTCGAATGATGTATTGTGTCATTGCTTATCTGCCTGTGGGATAGCAATAAGGCGGGATGATTCACGCTATTCAGCAAATCACCCCGCCTATCTCGTCTAACTCAAAAACGGTTTACGATTTACTCTTCAGGTGCATTCAGGAAACCGCCCCACAAAGCGGAGAAGTAGGTGAAAGCGCCTGTGTTGCCAATGTGCAGCGGGTGCGACGCATCCCATTGCAGACCCCACGAAACGACGACATCGTTCGCATCCAGTTTTGAGCCATCATGGAAGGTGACGCCCTCACGCAGATGGCAAGTCCAGACGGTTAGATCTTCGTTGGGATCGCAAGAGGTTGCCAGGGCAGGCTGAACGGCCGTTCCGCCAATCTCGTAAGACAACAAAGCTTCCGTCACCTGCTCACATGCACGCAGCGATTCGCCATCCGTCTCATCACTGCAATAGAGGCTGATCGGCTCCGCATTCTGCATCCAGACAAAGGTATCCTTGCCAGGATTCATCACGGCGAAGTATTCATTCCCCAAGGGGCTGGCATGTCCGCCTTCAACAGCTGCGGCATAAGCAACACCAGAACCACCATGCGCCACTGGGATCATCGGCACATGTTGTTTAATGGCATTGTTCGCTTCTTCGTAGAACGGCATACGTGCTTCGTCGCTTGCCAGGGCAGCGCCTTGCGTCAGAGCAGCCGTAATATCATCAAACTTGTCGCCAAACTGCTTGGAAGCACCGGCACCAAAATGGTAATCCAGGAAGTTGGTCATGTCCGGATAGTCCGCGCCCCAACCCAACAGGTGCAAACCGGGCAGGTCGCCAGAATCAGATGCATCCAGAAAAGCGCCAGATTCCATGACAACGATTTCGGCGTCAATGTTCAAGTTTTCTTTCAACTGTGCCTGAATATCCTGGGCGACAACACCCGGTTCTGGCAAGTAGCTGCGCACCACATCACGGTAAGCAATTTCTGTGCTAAAACCATCCGGGAAACCGGCTTCGGCCAACAACGCACGTGCTGCTTCCGGATCGAATTCATACCAGCTATCGCCAACGCAAGCATTGGGGATAGAGCAAGGAGTAAAGTGTGACGCTACTTCAGACCCGGCCGGGTAGAAGTTGTCCACGATACGCTGCCGGTCAATACCCATAGCAATCGCCTGGCGTACTTTCTCATCGGTGAATGGTTCGTAGGTATTGTTCATAGCCACATAGAAAATATTCAACGCCGGCCGGTTGATTAAAGCCAGTGAGCTATCAGCTTCAATGGTTGCAAAATCATCCGGAGCGGGGTTGTCGATACCATCAACGGTACCAGCTTGCAGTTCCAACAAACGCGCGGCGGCTTCCGAATTCCAACGGAAAACGAGCGTCTCAGTCTTGGCTGCATCACCCCAATAACCGTCATAACGCTTAAAGACAACTTCCTCGCCTCTGGCCCAATTTTCCACCATATAGGGGCCGGTGCCGATTGGTTTTTCCAGCAGATCGCCAGTGCCACCCGTTGCTTCTAAATATTCGCTGGGTTGAATGGCAAACGCCGTGAAAGCAGCCTTGGACGGGAAGGCAGGGTCTGGCGCACACATTGTGAACTGAACGGTTAGCTCGTCAAGGGCGGCGATTTCCTTGATCAACCCACCATAGTCACAATTTTCAGCAGCCATCACCATTGGCTCAAAAGCCATCTCTTCTTCCATCGGCTCTTCTTCCATTGGTTCTTCGGCAACCGGTTCTTCGGCCACGGGTTCCTCGGCAACAGGCTCTGCGGTCGTGTTATTACCGCCACCTGTGCCACAGGCCACCAGGCCCATCAACAAGAGCATTACGATAAACAAATACCACTTCTTCATGTTTTCTTCTCCTCGTTTTTTGAAGAATAATGATATGTTGGCTGAAATGTTAGCTTTAATGGGTTACGTGAGATTCTTCTATGTTAACATGTTGCTAACAACATGACAAAAAACAACGTTGTTTTTGTGGCAAATTAGTGACAGCCTGGTGAAGCTCGTAAGATTTATACATTTCTGAGCCTTTGGCATGCGCCTTTCATCGTTTCGGAACAGTCAGGTATAATCGTGGCTATGATGAATAATCGAGAGATCGCTGACTTGTTTGAAAGAGTGTCGCAGATGTTGTCCATTCGTGGCGATGTTGTCCATCGCGTATTGGCTTATCAAAAGGCAGCGGAAGCTATTCGTGATTTGGGGCGAGATGTCAACCAAGTCTATGCGGAAGGTGGACTGACTGAGATTCCAGGAATTGGCAAAACCTTGGCGGATAAGATCGAGGAGATGCTGACGACGGGCAAACTGGAATTTTATGAACGTCTGTCGCAAGAGATTCCGCCAACGCTGGTTGATTTGCTGCGTGTCGAGGGACTTGGCCCCAAGCGTGTGAAGCAAGTTTATGAGACGTTGGGGGTGACGACGCTGGATGAATTAACGGCCGTTGCCCAGGCCGGTAAACTCAAAGATTTGCCACGCATGGGAGCCAAAAGCGAACAACGCTTGCTCGCGGCCATCGCGGCGCTTGCCAAACATGGCGACGACCGCACACCCATTGGCGAGGCATGGCCTGTGGCACAGGCTATTTTGGCGGAATTGCAAACATTACCCGGCGTCACGAAAACGGCCGTTGCCGGGTCATTGCGGCGTATGCGCGAAACCATCGGCGACATTGACCTGCTCGTCGCCGCCGATGACGCCGAACCCATCATGGAACATTTCTGCACCATGCCCCAAGTCGAGCGCATTAGCGGGCGTGGCCCCACCAAATCCAGCGTCATCCTTCTCAATGGCATGCAAGTTGACCTGCGCGTACTCCCTGCTGCGCGTTGGGGAACCCTTCTCTCCTATTTCACTGGCAGCAAAAACCATAACGTCCGGCTGCGCGAACTGGCGCTAAAACAAGGACTCAGCCTCAACGAACACGCATTTACACCGGTCAATGGCGAAGGCGAAATCCTTTGTGACACAGAAGAAGCAATCTACGCCCAATTAGGATTACCCTATATCGCACCAACACTGCGCGAAGATCGCGGCGAAATCGAAGCAGCCCTTGCAGGCAAACTCCCGCAAATCATCCAACAAGCTGCCATCATCAGCGATTTACACATGCACACAACCTGGTCTGACGGCAAAATGACCATCCTGGAAATGGCCCGCGCCGCACAAGCCAGCGGACTGCAACACATTGCCATCACAGACCATTCCGTCAGCCTGGGAATTGCCAATGGCCTGTCGATAGAACGCTTGTGGCAGCAAGCCGAAGAAATTCAAGCGGCGAACGCCGAACTTGGCCCAGATTTCCGCATTTTGCACGGCACGGAAATGGAAATTAAGGCAGATGGCACATTAGACTACCCTGACGACGTGTTAGCACAGCTCGATTTTGTCATCGCCAGTCTGCACACCAGCCTCAGCCAGCCACAAGAACAGGTCACAGATCGGCTGCTAAATGCCATTTGGAACCCGCATGTCGACATGATCGCCCACCCCACAGGGCGGCTGCTGCCAGATCGGGCTGGCGCCAATCTAGACATGGACATGGTTTTGGAATCGGCCGCAGCAACGGGCACGATTTTGGAGATCAACGCCAATCCACACCGGCTTGATCTGCGTGACAGCCATGTACGTCGCGCCGTTGACCTGGGGATCAAACTGGCAATCAACACCGATGCGCACCACATCGCCCATTTTGAGCTGCGCCATTATGGGGTGGCAACGGCACAACGCGGCTGGGCCACGGCCGAATCCATTATCAACACCTGGCCTCTTGACAAATTACTCGCCTACCTGCGTCGTAACAACCAGGGCAAAGAGATGGCTGCTTCATGAGTAAAAGCATTTCCTTCCTCCTCCAAAACACCTTCAACAACCGCCTGGATGAAGCAACGCTCAACAGCGTGCGTGCGGTTGCCGAAGAACACACATATCCGGCAGACGCCATTTTATGCCACCAGGGGGAACGCGGGCACACATTTTATGTGATTGTCGATGGAAGGGTAGCGGCCATTCAAACATTGGAAAATGGCGAAGAGCGCTTGTTGGGCGTTTTGAAAGCAGGCGACTACTTTGGCGAAATGGGTCTCATTGATGACACACCGCGCATGGCGACATGCCTCACACTTGATGAGACAACCGTCTTCGAGATTACAGAAGAGGTGTTCGACCAACTCGTCGAAGAAAACCCGGCCGTTGCTCATGGCATCACCCGGCAAATTGTGAAACACGCACGCACGCTAGATCGCCTCTCCATTGCTGAGCTACAGCAAAAAAATGAGGCGCTGCAAAAAGCGTATGCTGATTTGCAGGCCGCGCAGGCCAAATTGGTAGAAAAAGAACGGCTGGAACATGAATTAGAGCTGGCAGCCGATGTGCAACGCAATCTGCTGCCCGGCGATTTGCCGCAATTCCCCAATTATCGCTTTGCCGCTTACCTGCATCCAGCACGCCAGGTGGGTGGCGACTTTTATGATGTGGTGGAGCTGGATGATGAACATGTGGCGCTGCTGATTGCCGATGTGGCCGATAAAGGATTTCACGCGGCGCTGTTCATGGCGGTTACGCGCACATTGTTCTTGCAAGAGGGGAAACATTCGTTATCTCCAGCACGGGTGGCGCAAGCGGTGCATCAGGGGATGCTCGATGTGGCACGCACGGATGATTCTTTTGTAACGGCGTTTTATGGGGTGCTGCACCGTCCCAGTGGGGTTTTACGATATGTGCGTGCGGGTCAGGAACGGCCGTTGCTCATTCGCCCCCAGCAATCCATCACCCCCCTTTCCGGCAAAGGGCGCTTCTTGGGAATGATGTCTGACCTGTCATTGGAAGAATACACCGTCCAATTGCAGCCAGGGGATCGCCTCGTCTTGTTTAGTGACGGCGTTCCCGATGCCATTAATGCTGCCGGTGAACATTACAGTGGAGAGCGCTTGCAAGCATTCCTTAAACAGCATGAACAAGATGACGCCGCCAGCCTCGTGCTGAATATTCTTAACAATGTCACACAGTGGAGCGGCCAAACGCCCGCTTTTGATGATTTAACCTTGCTTGTCATGGAGGTTGTAGAAAGAAAGTAATCGGTAACTTATAATCCGACCGCTTGACGATTTGATCAACACACGGAGTTTGTATGGCACGATATCAAGTCCCCCCTGACCCACGAGACCCTGAAACCTCACGGAAACGGCCGCGTCGCCAACGACGTGATCAACAAGAGCCAATTCCCTGGTTATGGCTGGGGTTAGGAGGCATCGTCACAATTATTGCCATTGGTGTCGCAATTTTAATCGCCAATTCGCTGCTCTCACGCCCACAGCTAACGACAACGAATTTGCCTGAACCAACGATTATCTTGCTGACGGCCCCACCCAGTCCAACTGTAGTGGCAACACGGCCGTTTCCTACCCCCACCACCATTCCAACCTTCACCCCCGTCCCCACACCCGACCTGGCGCAGCCCCCGGATGAGGTCACAATCGGTTACTATGCGCAAGTCGTGGAAACAGGTGGCGTTGGCGTCACCGTGCGTGGCGGACCAAGCACCAGCAATGTACGCATCACCATTGCCAGCGAAGGCGCAATTGTATTCATCCTCGACGGCCCAATGTCTGGGGATGATCTGCTCTGGTGGCAAATACGGTTAACCGACGGCACAGAAGGATGGGTTGCCGGTGATTATCTCACGCCGGCAGCCGCTCCCTAAAAGGCAATACGCAAAACTGGAATACTTCATGAGTCAAAATACAGCATCCTACATAACACCCAATTTGCCCTTAATTGATCTACACCGCCATTTAGATGGCAATGTACGTCTGGAAACCATTCTAGACCTGGGCATCCAGCACAACATCGCCCTCCCAGCTTATGATGTAGAAGGGTTACGGCCGTTTGTCCAGGTAGACACCCCCCAACCCGGCATCCTCGCCTTTTTTGAAAAATTCGCCTGGCTGCGTGCCGTCATGATTAATTACGAAGCCTGCTATCGCATCGCCTATGAAAACATCGCCGATGCCCACCGCGAAGGCCTCGACTACATCGAGTTGCGCTTTAGCCCCTGGTTCATGGCCGAAACTTATCGGCTAGACCCGGCCGGGGTTGTTGAGGCAGTTGTTGCCGGTGTCCAGGCTGGCGCACAAACATATGGCGTACGCGCCAACCTCATCGGCATCATCAGCCGCACCTATGGCACAGAAATCGGGCAAAAAGAGTTAGACGCTTTACTCACACAGCGCGATCATTTAGTGGCACTCGATCTGGCAGGGGATGAAGGCAACTACCCGGCCAAATGGTTCACTGCGCATTTTAAGCAAGCACACGACGCAGGATGGCAGGTAACAGTTCACGCCGGAGAAGCAGGCGGCGCAGCCAGCATTTGGCAAGCCATCCGCGACTTGGGCGCAACGCGCATAGGGCATGGCGTTCGCGCCTTTGATGATCCCTCCCTCATTGACTATCTACTCGAACACCAAATTGGCGTCGAAGCAAACCTCACCAGCAATGTGCAAACCATGACCGTGCCCGACTATGCCAGCCACCCGCTAAAAGCCATGCTGGAACAAGGCATCCTGGCAACCATTAACACCGATGACCCCGGCATCAGCGCCATTGACCTCCCCTATGAATATGACTTCGCCGCGCCGCGTGCCGGACTAACCCCAACCCAAATTGAACAAGCCCAGCGCAATGCACTCACATTAGCATTTCTATCCAGTGACGAAAAACAAGCATTACTGGCACAAAAAAGCGGCCGCTAGGGGCGTAAAAACGCAAAGAGTCGCAGGTTTTTCTCTGCGACTCTCTGTGTAACCTCTATAAATCCCTGAATTGGAAGTTCAATAATTACGTTCCATGTTCCTGCTGCCACTGCGGGAAGCGGGCTATCGAATCTTCAATGAATCCCCCCGCAATTTCTTTAATGCGCCAGGTGGTAATGTTATAGGAAATCTTATTCAGGACTTTTTCCGGGACAACACGCAAAGCAATGGGGGTTGGCAGCTCTGCCTTTAAGTCCAGTTGATATTCAATGCGCGTCTGCTCACCTTCATCAAAAAAACGGGAAGCGCTGTAATAATAACCACGAGTTGTAGCCGAGTTAAAGCCTGATTTTGGGGAAATCTGCGGGGCTTGTTCCACAGGTAAAAAGCGCAGCAGTTGCCCGGTTTCATCAATTTCAGCCTGTACGTCACAAATAATACGAATATGGTAAGCCCCTAACTCGATTGTGTTATAGGCGAGGCGGTAACTACCATTTGGTCCGGCACTGATAAATTCAATGTGTGACAGCGAACGTACCACACGCTCCATGTCAAGATAATAGGCGTAAGCAATGTCCCTGTTAGCAGGGAACATGAAGGATAACTTGGTTGTGCCACCTACTTGAATCATAAGCTTTCATCTGGTTCATCCACAGGTGCTTGTAATTCTTCCAAAGCGACAGCCAGATTATCAAGCTGCGTTCCCAATTTTTGTAAATCCTTTTTTGTGGGCACACCGCGCACTTCCAGGTATTTTTCCAGGTCATCTTCGGTAATGACCCGCGCCAGGAAACGGCCGCTTTCCGAGACCAATTTATCCAACACACGGTGCCCCTCGTCCTCAGCCATCTCCCCATGCTTAATGAGATTTTGGATGCGGCGCTCAATTTCCTCATCGACCTGGTTGAGCATATCTAACGGTGAAGCCAGCGTCCGGCGCAAGGTTGTGATGGTCTCGCCGCCTGCTTTTACCAATCCTGTCAAAACAGACCGGGGCAAAAAACCACTATTTTTCTTTTCCTGCTCAAAGATAATCTGCGTCAAGGTTAACGCCGTTAAATCCTCACCGGTTGTATGATCGAGAACCTGTACCTCTTGACCTTCGCGGATAAGATCAGAGATGCCATCCAACGTGATATACCGTTTTACAGACGTATCATACAGTTTCCGGTTAGGGTAACGCTTAATGACAATCATGGGTATGCTCCTATGGGGCGGTTGCTGCAATTTTCGTATTGGGGAACATTATATAACGAAATCAGGATAAGTCGCCAACAGCCAGAGAAAACCACCCGCATGGCCCAGGCAATAGCGGGTCATCTTGCGTCGCTAAAAACTTGCGCAAGATGACCCGCTATCTCTCCTAAAACCAGATGAATATGTGTGCGTTCTAGGGTTGGAGAATCACTGGAAGAAACAGTTCATAGGTTGCAGTAACTGGTGTGACAGTCAACTGCACTGTTGTCGGCGCACTATATGCCTGCCCATCATAGGCGCGATAGGTGAAGCTGTCTTCTCCACTGTAGCCAGTGTCAGGCGTATATGAAAATCCGCCATCAGCTTGTAAAGCTAAAGTGCCATGCGCAGGGAGGGTTACGAAATCGGCCGTTAACACATCATTCTCCGGATCGCTGTCATTACCGAGAACGCCGGGCGCAGCAACAACAAGCGGCATATCTTGCGTCGTGGTATAGCTGTCTGACACAGTTACAGGAGCGCTGTTGCTAACGGCCGTTATCGTTAACTGCACCGTTGTCGGCGCACTGTATGCCTGCCCATCATAGGCGCGATAGGTGAAGCTGTCCTCTCCACTGTAACCCGTGTCAGGCGTATATGAAAATCCGCCATCAGCCGCTAAGAGCAGGTCGCCATGTGTAGGGGTGGTCACTAAATCGGCCGTTAAGGGGTCGTCATCCGGATCGCTGTCATTATCGAGGACTCCAGGAGCATCGACAATAAGCGGTATATCTTGCGGCGTGGCATAGCTGTCCGGCAAAGCCTCAGGGGCAGTATTAGGCGTATATTGAATATCGTATCGTCCGCCTGTGGCAGTTTCGATGGGACCGCCACCCCAAACAATATATTCCTGTCCCGTCCAAATGGCGGTATGGTCGTTACGCGGAATAGGCGCATTTGCCGTGTTCATGGCTCGCCAACTATTCGTTGTCGGGTTATACAAGCCACCCGTGGTGTCATAAGAGCCACCCCAAACTACCATCTCGACGCCTGTCCAGGCCAGGTTTGTGCCACGTTCTGACGGTACGCCTACCATGCTAGTTGCCGTCCAACTATCTGTTGCCGGGTCATAACGGCCACCGTCATTGATGCGAACAGTGCAGCCAAAATCAATACAACCACCCCAAACAATCATCTCGGTTCCTGTCCAGACCGCATCAGCACCTCGTTTGCGCGGTTGTGGTGTGTTGACCAAACTGGTTGCTGTCCAGGTGTCGGTCGCCGGATTGTAGCGACCGCCGCCGTCATAAGGAGGCGAGGCAACCTGCCCTCCCCAAATAATCATCTCGGTTCCTGTCCAGACAGTGACATGCTCATAACGGGTGTTAGGCTCATTGACGCTGGTCATGCCTATCCAGCTATTGGTGGCCGGATTGTAACGGCCGCCAGGATCAACGCCGCCCCAAATGACCATATACAAACCGCTCCACACAGCGGAGTGCGAGATTCGGCCATCCGGCGCATTGGTCATGGAAACGGCCGTCCAACTATTCGTCATCGGGTTATAGCGGCCACCCGTTCCAGGGAACGTTTCTGGCGTACCGCCCCACACAATCATCTCGGTTCCCGTCCACACACCAGACGGCCGTTCACGTCCCTCTGGCACATTTACCAAACTGGTACTCTGCCAGGAATCCGTAATAGGATCATACCGACCGCCATCTTGTGGATAGGGATCATTCCATCCACCCCAGACGATCAATTCGGCACCAGTCCAAACACTGGCATGGTTATAACGGGCTTGTGGCACATTCAAATTATTGATCACTAACCAGACATTTGCCTCAGGATCATAACGACCGCCATCATTCATAAAATGACCATTACCAAACCCGCCCCAAACCAGCATCTCGGAACCCGTCCAAACGGCCGTATGGCTTTCTCGTCTTTCTGGCGCATTGATAGTGGAAGGAGTTGTCCAAGAATCGGTAGTAGGGTTGTAGCGACCGCCAGGAGTGTTCAACGCGCCACCAAAGACAATCATTTCGGAGCCAGTCCAAACGGCCGTGTGCAGCCAATTGAGAATGGGAGCATCGGTTTGCGTTGTTGGCGTCCAACTATTCGTGACCGGGTTATAGCGGCCGCCGCTGTTGTCAAGAAAACTGCCGCCCCAAACGATCATCTCCGTGCCAGTCCAAACGGCCGTGTGAAAATAACGCTCACTCGGCGCATTAACCGAGGCTATTGCTGTCCAGCTATTCGTTGTCGGGTTATACCGTGCGCCATCATTAAACAATTGCGAACCGGTATAGCCACCCCAAACAATAAATTCCTCTCCACTCCACACACCCGGCAGATATCCACGCGGAGAGGGCGCACCGCCGGTTGGTAAAGATGTCCAGGTATCAGTAGATGGATTGTAACGGCCGCCAGAATTCGTGGCCGATGGCGCCACCCCTCCCCACACAATAAGTTCTGTACCCGTCCAGCTATGCGCAAAGTAAGAGCGAGCTTCTGGCGCATTTACGGACGTCATTGCTGTCCAACTATTCGTAAGCGGGTTATAGCGCCCACCAACAGCATCCGTTCCCCAAACCAACACTTCTGTTCCTGTCCAGGTGACAGCCGGTGTAATGCCAGCTTCCGGTGCATTGGTATAGCTCATTAACGTCCAGGTATCGGTTGCAGGATTGTAACGCCCACCATCCCGGAAATATCGCCCCACAACACTCATGCCACCCCACACGACCATTTCGCTGCCAGTCCAAACCGCACCATGCTCATAACGAGGATCAGGCAAAGCCTGGGTCGGCGTCCAGGTTTCATTGCTGTTTCCCTGTCCCAAGACAGGCAAAGCATAGGCAAAAGAAGTAGCGGCGGCATCGGCTGAGAATTGGTCACGGACAGTCGTCCACCAACTTTCTAATGGCTGTTTCGCCCAAGAAATGATACCCAGGCGCAAGTGAGTCGGGTCACTTTCTAGGACCGCCACTGCATAAAATCGACTGCTATCCTCTTGCAATGCGCTAACTTGCTGAACAGGAAGATGCCCATTGGCTGCATCAAAATAAGTCGCAAGCTCTGCCCGTCGTTCAGCAAACTGTGCAGCGTCCAACGCCATGCTTCCAGGCTCGGTTAAAGAATCCTCATCCACCACCCAGGTCACTTCTTGATATTCACCGCTAAGGGTTGCCAACTGGGTTGCGCTGGCGAGTTGGTTTAATTCGGCCGTAGCTTGTGCGCGTAAATCACCATGCAAACGGTCATCGGTGGCATACTGGTTGGTGATGAGCCGGTTGACAAGTTGTGGCCGGGCCAGGCACTCTGCAATCAACAACGGATCATTGTCCAACGCCTGCCATAATTCGGCCAGAGCTTCTGGCTGTTGGCTGTTGGCCGCCATCCGATTGATTTCAGCTTGCAATCGCTCTGGAGTGATGGTCTCACCCCATAGTTCGGCCAGCGCACTGCTCTGACGCAAGGTGTCTTCTATCTGTTGCAGCAGAAGGTCAGAGGGAAGCAATTCATCTAGCGTTGGCCGCACGCCTTCATTTTCGGCAGGCCAGGTACGCCGATCCCAATATACTTGTTCAATTGCCTGGCGGCAGGCGACACGATCTGCAAAAGTTAGTGCAGCCGCGTTCACGACAGGCAACCGCAGTTGCCCCCAAGGGGAAATGAGCATCACAAATATAAGGGCAAAGAGAATTCTTTTGTGCATTGATTATCCTTTCTGATGTGTTGAGGGTAATTGGTCAAAACAGTTTCCATCCCCTATATAGTCGATACAGCGTGGATTTGGTCACGGCCGAATTACAAAAGTGACAATTCCACCCCAAAACAAAAAAAGCCCGCCTTTTTTGCAAAGGCGGGCAAAATCTCATCCTGAAAACTTTTTGAAGTTGCAGAAAGCGTTAAGAGGTTTTCTTTAGTTCGTCAACTTTCTTCGTCAACGTTGTGATTTTGCGGCTCAAGGCATCAATATCAGCTTTCGTCGGCACATTCATGCGATTGAGCATCTCTTCAATCTTCCCTTCCAATTCAGCTTCAGCTTCCTCAACTTGCTTTTTGCGCCGTTCAACAACGTCACTAACAAGTTTACGGCCGTCTTTTTCAGCGATCTCCCCACGATCAATAAGCCGGTTGACGAAATCTTCAATTTCCTCTTGTGCTAAGGCAACAACACCAATGCTAGCCATCAACACTTTGCGAGCCATTGCCAACATCGGATTTATCTCTTTTTCCAGAGCTTCTTCTTGTACGGTAACTGTTTTCTCAGTCATTTCCCATCATCTCCAAAATGGTGATAAACATACAAACGTCAAAAATATAACGCGGCGCGTTACAGTGGGCATTATAACGCGCTGCGTTATAGGTGTCAAGCCTGGCTAATACACCAAGACGCGTGTCTGATTTCGTAGTATGCAAAACCAAGCACGCCCGTTCCTTAGCAAACAGGCAGTTATGTTATAATGAAGACCTATCTTGGCAAGACAGGTGGTGGGCATGAAACGATACGAATTAGAAGATAAAGAAAAGAAAGTGCTGCAAACGTTGGCGCAACGAGGCGCCATGAGTCCCAGTCAGGTATCGGCCGCGACCTGGCTGCTGCCCGGCGAGACCATGTCTGTCCTAAAGGTTCTCTCCAATGAGGGGTTTGTCTTGATGCGCAACGACACCAACAGCCCTGATGGCTTATTGGTAGCAATTACGACAGAAGCACGATTATTCATCGGCCGGGCATTGTAAGGCATGATCAACCCTGAGCAAGATAATACGCAGGCTTTTGGTTTAAGCCGTCTCGAACTAATTTTACTGGCCTCACTGGCGTTTATTGCCCTCTTCCTCATCATTTTTATCAATTTCCCCACAGATAATCCGAACACCGCGAGTTGGCTGCCGACTGTGCAAAATCAATTGCGCGAACTGCTTGATGCCCTAATTCCTTACGGCATTGTTGGTGCCTTGGGGTGCGTTGTTGCCATTGCAGAATTGACATCGACTTTCCAAACATACCCACGGGCAGCATTGCAAACGCGTTGGGCACGCATCCTGATCTTGATCAACATGATCGCGGCCGTTTTGGCGCTCGTCATCACCCGTCTGACACTGCCCACAATGAACCCAGTGCTGCAAGTGCTCAGTGTGGGCGTGGGCTTTCAGGGACTTATTCGCACTAAATTTGTGCTCGCCAAGCCAATTGGTGGCGAGGGAGAAGGGGAAATCAGTGTCAATTTAGGCTGGTTGTACGATCAATTCCAAAACCTTTGCCGCACGCAAATTGACCTGGAACTAATGAACAATCGCAGAACGGCCGTTATCCATCTTCTCGACTACTACCCATCTCTGGCCGAACTGTACGACATCGCCTGGTACACCATCATCGCCCGTGCCACCCTCTCGCCAACAGAAGAAGCGGCGAAACTGGCTGAACTGGAAAAGCTCATTGATCCCAAAGCACCGGAACAATTTGCACGCAGCAGCATTGCCCTCATGATTTTAGAAAATGGCGGGCCGGGTTACGTCAATTTATTGCTCGACCAAGCCATGACAGAACAAAGGGTTGAAGCGCCAACCCGCGCCGTCAGCAGTGAAAATCTGGTGTGGCAGTTAGTGGAAACATACTCGCTGCCAGAACTGGTGACGTTTACTGAGCAGTTAACCTCAGCCACAGATGTGCTTACCTGGGTTCACAATGCAGCTAAACCAGACCCAAATGCAACTGAAGCCAGCCAAAAAGCGGCAATTGCCCATTTTCTACTGCAACAAATTGGGGCAGATGCCATTCAGCGACAAATAACAGCAGGCTCGACAACAAACAAACCTGAGGAAGTAGTATGAAATTATTAGTGACGGGTTTTGAGCCTTTTGGCGGGAGTCTGATCAATCCCTCCGAATTGGTAGTACAAACGCTGGCGCAAGCCACTTTGCCGGGTATCGAATTGGAAACGGCCGTTCTCCCTGTCGCCCAAACAACCGGCCCGGCGGCCCTCATCCAGGCCGTCCGTACAACGCAGTCGGAAGCAGTGCTATGCTTGGGAGAAGCAGGGGGTCGTGCAGCACTCTCTGTGGAACGCGTTTTTGTCAATCTGATGGATTACAGCATCGCCGACAACAGCGGCAACCGCATTACAGATCAACCGATCGCGGTTGATGGCCCGGCAGCTTATTTCGCCACACTGCCCGTTCGTGCAATGGTAGAAGCCATTGCTGCCGCCGGTATTCCCGCCGAATTTTCGTTATCAGCCGGGGCTTACCTTTGTAACCAGGTCAGCTACGCGCTTCTCCATTTTTTGCAGACAGAAGCGCTTCCCATCCCCGCCGGATTTATGCATTTACCGTATCTACCACAGCAAGTTGCAAATTCCAGAGTGGCACACCCCTCCATGAGCCTGGAAACGATGGTTCAAGGTGTAACGATTGCTCTGCAAATTATTGCGGGCACACAAAGATAAACCAGCTATTGGCCTGCCGTTGCCGCTTGCGGCATGATAGCCGTATCAAGGCCATGCACGACACCATTGGTCGCCAGCATATCTGGGATAACCACATGTGCGCCGCCAATGCGCAGCGCATCCCCCTCCCCGGAAACAGAAATCGCCTCGCTGCGATACCCATAACGACCAATGTGTGTGGGTATGTTGTCCATTTGCGCAATATCAGCAGCTAAAAGCGGCTGACCAGTGGGCCAGCCATCAGGGGACAGCAAGTAATACTTGTTAAAAATCAGGTCGCGTAACGCATCATCAGTGAATAACCTGTCCAGCATGTCAGAATTAAGGCTGGCAAATGCGTCATCGGTGGGCGCAAGAAATGCATCTATCGTTGCAAAACGGAGCTGATACATGGTGTCGCTGCCTGCTAATAGGTCGGAGAGGGTATTGAAACGGCCGTCTCCCGCCAACAAACCCCACATACTCTTTTCAGCACCCACTTCCGGTGGCAGCAGCAGCGAATCAATCACATGAACAACCCCCTCCGCAATCGGCACATCCGGCCCGGTAATCGTCGCATACCCATCTATGAGCAAAGCATCTCCCACCTGCACAAAAGTCAGGGGCTGCGCAGCTAAAGATTCCGTCGATCCCTGCAATTCAGCAGACGCAATTTGCCCAAAAGCAACATGATATGCAATAACTTCACGCAGCAGCGCCGGATCAATCTCAGTTGTCGCCATACGCAATTTCGTGAATGCGGCATTCGACGGCGCGAAAATCGTATACGGGCCACCACTCTGCAACTGTGTCATCAAACCCGTGCTGTTTAAGGCACTCAAAAAAAGAACCAGGTCTGGCTCAGTCCCTAACAAATCCAACAACGGCGGCGCATCCACCGCCGCCGCAGACGCAGAATCCCGTGTTGCCAGGACAACATCAAAAGACTCCTCAGCCATGGGTGGCGCACAAGCAGTCAAGAACAACACCGATAACAGCAAGACAAAAAGTTGTTTCATTGTATTCCTCGCAGCATAGACAGCAATGCTCTATAGATTAGACGCGAAACCTGCATTCTCTTTGTCTGCAAAACTACGAACCATAGTTATCTGGATTCTTGCCAACAACGCCGTCAAAATAGCCCTTAAGCTTGACCATATCAGCCTCAATATCACCTGTCACCCAAAACAAATTGCCGAACTTGATCACTTTACGGCCGTAATCCAGCGTAAACGACAAGATCGGCACATTCGCCCCTTCAGCAATCCGGTAAAAACCCGTCTTCCATTGCTGCACCATAGAGCGCGTCCCTTCAGGTGAAATGCCAAGAAAAAGCTGCTCCCGTTGGTTAAACTCCTCGATAATTTGCGCCACCAATCCTTGCGGCGCGCGCCGATCCACCGGAACACCTCCCAACCAATGGAGTACCGGCTTAAACGGGCCATCGACAAACGTATGCTTACCCAACCAAGAAAGGCGCAGTCCCAATGAAAAGATCATTAACAAAGCTAGAGGGAAATCCCAATTCGATGTATGCGGTGCGCCAATAAACACACAACGTGGAATATTAGGGATAGCACCCTCAAAGCGCCAACCAAACAACCGATACAAAAAACGGGCAATTGCTTTCGATACAGCATTGCCTCTCTGGGGTACCAAATCGCCAAGTTCAGGAACGGTCATAGTGTTTTATTGATTATAGGGATGTTTACCGACAATGTCCGCAAACATAGATTGAATGTGCGGCAAATCCGCCTCAATATTATTAGAAAGTTCTACCATAGGGCCGAAACATAAAGTCTTACGGCCATAATCAAATTTTGCCATCACCAGCGGCACATGAGCGCCAACAGCTATATGATAAAATCCAGTTTTCCACTGCCGTGTCTTGCTGCGTGTCCCTTCCGGCAATACAACCAAAATCAACTTCTCTCTTGCCTGGAAAGCTTCAATCATTTGCCCGACAAGGCCTTGCGTCGCACGACGGTCAACTGGAACACCTCCCAGCCAACGCATCAAACCGGCAAAAGGCCAACGAAACAACGAGTGCTTTGCCATCCAGAAAATCTGAAACCCAATGGCATACATGCCAACCATCCCCAACAACATATCCCAATTGGATGTGTGCGGAGCACCTACAACGAGAAATTTAGGCAGATTTGGAATTTCCCCGGTTATACGCCAGCCAAAAATTGCCAGCAAACCTATTGCGAATGCCCGGCTATACCGGTTCCCGCGCTTTGGGACGGCTTCCCCCAGTTTTATTTGCATAACATTGTCAAAACGTGATGTTACTGGAGCCAAATAATCTGTCATTTTTTCCCCTTCAAGAATAACTTAACGCAAAGATGCAGAGATGCAGAGAAAAAGAGAATTTGCGTGTCCGGCGCGGATTTTCATTCATGGTGGTCGGCAGCCGCCGGTGAAGTCTTCTGCGAAAACAGCCTCCTGAAGGTTTGTTTCATAAAATGAGCAATCTACTTCAGGAGATGGGTTCCATTCATGACAATGCGCCACACGGATCAAGTATTCTCTCGAAAATAAAACAAGGACACTCTCTGCGGGGTGTCCATTACAAACTATCTACTCCTTGAGTTCCAACCAATTCGCACCGAGGCTGGCCTCTACTTTTAAGGGAACGTCTAGCTTAAAAGCGTTGGACATGATGTCTACCATTAATGCTTTGACCACCTCTATTTCTGCCTCTGGTACTTCCAGCAGTAGTTCATCATGAACCTGTAACAGCATTTGCGCCTGATAGTTTCCATCAACTAAGGCATTGTACAGCCGCAGCATAGCAATTTTGATAATGTCAGCGGCCGTTCCCTGAATGGGATGATTAATTGCTTCACGTTCGGCCCGCAGCCAGGCTTGCCGATTGTGCCCGCCAGCCTGCGTTTGAAAGACAGGAAAATAGCGCCGCCGCCCCAATAATGTTTCGACAAACCCTTGTTTCTTCGCCGTCTCCTTTGTTTCGTCCAGATAACGACGAATACCAGGGAAACGGCCGAAATATTCCTTGATATAATTTTCTGCCTCAGACAGCGTTAATTCAGAATCCCGCGCCAGACGAAATGCGCCCATGCCGTAAATCAGGCCAAAATTGACCGCCTTGGCAAAACGGCGTTGATTATACGTTACCGCGCCAACATCAATCCCGTAAACGGCCGCTGCCGTTGTGCGATGGATGTCCTGATCTTGCCGAAATGCTTCCAACAAAGCGGCATCCTGACTCACATGTGCCAAAATACGCAGTTCCACCTGCGAATAATCCGCCGCCAAGAATAACCAACCGGGACGCGACACAAATCCGCGCCGGATTTGCTGCCCCACTTCACTGCGAATAGGAATATTCTGCAAATTTGGCGAACTGCTCGCCAGACGACCCGTAATAGCACCTGTCTGGTTAAAGCTGGTATGAATTCGCCCCGTTTGCGCATTGATCATCTCTGGCAGCGCATCCACATAAGTGCTTTTGAGCTTACCCAACTCGCGATATTCCAATAACGCCTGAATAATGCCCGTACTGTCCGCATCTTGCAGGCCATCCAAAACGTTAGCGGCCGTTGAATAATAACCACTACTTGTTTTGCGCAAGCCTTCAACCGGCAATCCCATCTTTTGGAACAAGATGTCACTTAACTGTTGAGTCGAATTAATATTGAAAGGTTCACCGGCAATTTCATAAATGCTGCGCTCTAAGGCTTGCAAACGTGCCTCCAAATCCTGCGCCATTTGCCGGAAGAAGGTTACATCTACGCCAACGCCAGCCTGCTCCATTGCCGAAAGGATTGGGACCAAAGGCATCTCCAAATCCAACACCTTTTCTAACCCCTTCTCGCGGATTTCGTTACGCAACGGGGATTGCAAACGCAGCGTCATGTCGGCATCGGCGGCACCATAAGGTGCTGCTTCATCTATAGACACTTCGGCAAAGCTTTTCTGCGCGGCACCTTTGCCGATCAGCTTTTCAATATCCGTCATTTCCACACCGAGACGGTGACGGGCTAAATCCTTTAGCCCTTTGTGTTTGCTGCCGGGATCGGTAAGCCATTCGGCGATCATCGTATCAAAGGTGATGGGCGTGACAGTCAAGCCATGCCGGTCGAAAATGGTGTAATCAAATTTCGCATTATGGGCAATTTTAGCAATGTTAGGGTTTGTGAGGGGAGCACGCAGCGCTTCCATCACGGTTGACAGAGGCAGTTGATCTGGGGCAAGCTGTGCTGTGGTTGCAAACAAACTCATCTGCCCGCTGGCGCTTTGTGCCGCTCCCGCCAGATGACCAACGGGGATGTAGTAGGCAGCCGGAGGCTTCACTGCGAGGCAAATGCCGACGATATCCGCGCTCATTTTGTCCAGGCCAGTCGTTTCCAAATCAAAACTAATGGTTTTGGCGCTGTTCAGCTCTTTGACGAGTGCAGCCAATTCTTTTTCGCTGCGTATCACTTTGGTTTCAGTCGGTGGTTGGCTGGGGGTATGATCGACCAGTATCTCTTCAGCATCCACTTTGTCGCGCAGCATTGTCGTTAAAGAGCGAAACTCTAGTTCATGGAACAGTTCCAACACGCTTTGCGCATCGAAATCCTGGGTCAGGCAGGCGTCGAGTTCAAGGGTGATGGGTGCGTCGGTGATGATTCGTGCCAGTTGATAGCTGAGATATGCGCTTTCTTTGCCCTCTTCCAGTTTTTTGCGCACGGCCCCTTTGATGGTTGTGACATGCTCGTAAAGTGCGTCGAGTGTTTGATATTCGTTGAGCAGTTTGGTGGCGGTTTTTTCACCAATCCCGCGCACGCCGGGAATGTTGTCGCTGGTGTCGCCGACAAGGGCTTTCCAATCAACGATTTGGTCTGGACGCACGCCGAAACGCTCGATAACGGCCGTTTCATCATACACCTCTGCTGGCCGACTGCCACGCGATGGCAGTTCCACTTGCGTGTTGTCGTCCACCAACTGCAACAAATCACGGTCGCCAGTAATGATATGTACAGGAACCTGATACGGTTTTGCTTGCTGCGCAATTGTTCCCAATACATCATCCGCCTCAAATCCCTCCAATTCCAATATCGGGATATTCAATGCCTGCACCACTTGTTTGATGCGCTCAATTTGCAAGCTCAATTCGTCGGGCATCTTCTCCCGCGTCCCTTTGTAATCAGCAAAGAGATCGTCACGGAAGGTTGCGCCCACGTCAAAGCTTACAGCTAAATATTCGGGAGGATTGGGGGCGAGAATGAGTTCAAGCAGGGTACGCGTAAAGCCGTAGGTCGCATTGGTTGGTTCGCCAGTCTTCGTGGTAAATGCTTCCAGCGGCAGGGCAAAAAACATACGGTAAGCCAGGGCATGGCCATCAATTAACACCAATTTTCTTGTGGTCATGCCCTGATTATACCGTAATCGGTGAGCTGTAGTCAGCAATCGGTGTTGGACAACGGCCGATTAACGGCTGCCGCTTACTGACCTGGAACCAGGAAAATATTCAATTCTGCTTCGACCAATGGCTCAGTAGACTCTGTGGTATAAAAGCCTGTTTCCCAGAGGCGGACATCAACGCCAAACTCTTGCTGAATGGTCGCTTCAGACCCATTTTTGAAGAGATAGGCCGCCCAACCGCTGTCGCGCCCTGGCGGGCACAGAACAACCAGGTGAATGAGTTCAGCCTGGACAGAGATGTGGGTAATGACACAAGCGTTGACGATGGCAATGCGTTCGAGGGCGCGGCGCAGGGGAATGTGGAGAGAACGGGGCAACGGCCGTATCGGGCGCCACACAATCGCATAAGATTTCCGTTTCCCCAGAAAACCCGTATCCATCACAGCCTGCGCCACATCGCTAGAGATACGGCCGTGCATCACCTCCAACAGGTTAATGGAGAGACGATTGATACGCAGCCGCACCTCGCGCAAGGGCGTTTCCGGCAAAGCCACCAGCGTCAACAAGTAATTTTCCGTGACTACGCGCGTATACAGCATCAACTCCTCAAAGCGCGGCGGGAGCGGCGCAAATTGGATTTGTACCGTATTGGGCATCTCTTCCCAATCTTTGCCAGCCTGCAAGGCGACAGTTGCGGCCTCGGCTTCATCCAAATCGCCCCAAAACGCCAGCAACGTCCGCCCCTTGGCAAAAACGGCCGTATGCACCAGGCGCCCCAGACCAGCCTGCTGCAACATGGAAATGATAACGGCCGTATCAATCAACGGCCCGGTTTCAATATTAATGGATAGATGATTGTTGTTCGGGCGTGGTGGTTCCGTCAAAACAGGCTGCGTCAATGCAGATTGCAGCACGGTGCCCAAGTCTATATCCAACAAGGGCTTGATAAGCACCCCCTGCACTTTCCCAGAAAAGGCTTCCGCCACTTTATACTGTGTCGTCGGTTTTGTCAGAATCAGGCGCAGGTCGGGCTGCAATGCCCGCAACACATGCACGGCACGCGCATCCTTGTCCACGGGAATAAACGCAATGTCCTGCGCATCCCGGCTCAACACATTGCTTGCCTCTTGCAACGTTGCCGCTACAGAAATAATAAAAGCGTCTAATTTCGACAATCCAGTTGTCAGATGACGCGCAAATGTCTCATCTGCGTCAACAATCAAAATTCGTTTTGCCATGACTGCCATGCTCTCGTTTCAAATGATTTATCTCACTTCTATGAAACGAGATTCAAGGCAAAAAAGCCATAGACATTCCGTGAATTCTCTCTCAGGCGCGGCGGCGCAAACGCAAAACGGCAATCCCACCTGACAAGCCAAGCAACAAAGCGCCACCCAACCACCAGACAGTTGTCTTTTTCTCGGCAATTGCCGGTGATGGTGTCATTGTTGGCTGTGGCATGGGTGTGGGTGCAGCAGTTGGGGAAGGCGTTACGGCCGTTTCCATCGCCACCCCCTGAAAAACCACCAACGGCAAATCATGGTCTGTCGCCCGATACGCCAGCCATTCTGCACGGGTATCCTCCCCCCAGACCTGCGGATAATCCGCATTGACATGCAAAATAGCGACATCAACCACCTGCGCCGCCAACGCCGGAGTCACAAACAAACCATCAATCAACTGCGCCACGCCGCCATACACATAACTGTAACGTGTCGCGTCCGGCAAACGCAGCAGCACATTTTCCATCTGCGCCGACAACGCCAGCAGCGGCGGCGACTGCTCATAATCGTTAAAATCGCCCATGACGACAACACGCGCCTGGGGATCGGCAGCCAGCAGCGCCGCCACGAATGTATTTAGATGCTGCGCCTGCGCCAGGCGACGCACGCCGGTTTCCTCCTCTCCGCCCAACTTCGACTTGAAATGGTTGACAAAAAGCGTCAAGGGCTGGCCGTCTATGAGCACATCCACCTGTAACGGCGGGCGCGAAAACAACGGCTCAGTTCCGGCGGGGCAAACGGCCGTTTCATCGACAATGCCCGTTGCCAAAGCAGTACACGCCTGTTGAAGCTGCACATTCAGGATCGTCACGCGGCGCGGATCGCTCAGCAGCGCCACATCAATGCCGCGCACATCGGCACTCTCGCGGTGCGTCACCGCATACGTAAAGCCGCATCGCGCCGTCGTCTGTGCGGCCAAGGCTTGCAGCAACGCGTCATTCTCCACCTCCTGCACGCCGACCAATGTCGGACAGCCCAACGTATGCGCCAAGGCATAGGCCAACTTAGCCTGCTTTGTTGCCAGGGCGGTTGGCGACAGCTTTGGTTCCGCATCTGTGCCGGTGTCATCCACACCATCGAAGTAATTCTCCATGTTGAACGTGGCAACGCTAAACTGCGCGGCGGCCAATGTTGGCACAGGCGGCAGCGGTGACAAAGGAGCCGTGCTGACAACGAGATCGCCGCCTTCCTGCTGCACAATCTTGAACTGGTCAAAATGGTAAGCCAGCGGCCCCACCAACCCACTCACCCGGTCGCCACTTTTCACCTGAGGAAAATCACCACAATCCACATCGCTGCGATACAAAATGGGGACAATGGCATCAATGGGATCGCTGACCTGACGGCGAAACGGCCGTTCCCCTTCCCCCATCACCACCGCAAAGCCACAACCGCTAAATGTTGGTCCAGCCACCAACACATCATCGCCCAGGCGCACACGCATCGCTTCCACCGCTTCCAAAGATGTGGCCGTTTCCAGGGGAATGGGCGGCGGCAAGGGGACATCGGTCGCTTCCAATTGCAGCTCTAGACCGGCATCGTCAATTTCCGTAAAGCCGAAAAACTCCGTTACCTGCCCCGTAATGCGTAGTTGGTCGCCAGGGTGCAAAGTCGGCCGTTTCTCCCCAAGGAATAGCGCAATGCCGTCTGACGTAGCCGGATCGCCATCTTCTTGCCCTGGCACATCCTGCACAAACACCGTGTAAAAGACAAAACCATCGGCGTTCTGATCTTCCAAGACACCGGTGACAACGCCGCGAAACGTGACAATCTCGTTGACCAAAGCGGCGACATCGCGCCTGCCCTGAATCTCGCCAATTGTGGGCAATGTCTCCGCCACGACCAATGGCGCAGCACACTCACCATCAAATGAGAGTTCGCCGGGTGTCGGGATTTGCTGCGGCTGCCAATCGGCGGCGCTGTCGGTATCGCAATCGGCGGGAACCCGGCTAATGCTTTGCCCGGCAAAAACAGAAGCGATGGCCGGATCGAAGTAAACGGTGCTGTCACCGTAGCTGAGCGCATCGATCAGCAGCCCTTTGTCATTGAGCAGCAGCAGTTCATCGCCATCATTTGCCAACCCAATGTCGCCGCTGGCCCAGGCAGAAAAACGGCGCATGTCGGGCACGGCCGTATCACTATCTTGCAGCTCATAGTCCGGGTTACGGCCGTATCGGGCACGAAAGCCAACGGCCGTTTGCGCGACAACGACGACTTGCCCCGGTTCCAGCACAGCATCCGCCGGAAACCGGGCCATGCCTTCGCCGCCACCCGCCGTTTCCTCATCGCCAACTTTGTACTGCGACAGATCGACAACGGCCGTTCCCACATTTGCCAGCTCAATCCACTCTTCGGCCGCGTCATCGCCGGCGGCGTTGTACATCACCTCGGTCAGCAAGACGACAGCTGCTTGCGCGTGCCCCATTGGCACAAATAGAGACAACCACAGCGGTAAACAAAACAAGCACACCAGCACATTTCGCTTCATCATACCCTCCATCACAAACGAATGATACGCAATTGCACACAGATTTTACTGTACGGCAAAGGCTACAATCAAGTAAAATGAGCGCACAAGGAGTGAAACAAGCACAATGATTACAATTGACGACATTCAACAAATTCTGATCGTCGGCGCAGGCACAATGGGGCAGCAAATTGGCTTGCAATGTGCGCTGCATGGCTATGAAGTGATGCTGTACGATGTCCAGGAAGAGGCATTGGCAACGGCCGTTTCCCGCATTGCCGCCTATCTGGCCCACTTCGTAAAAGACAAACGCATCACGCTAGACGAAGCTGTCGCCATTAAAGAGCGCATCTTCACCACCACAGACGCCGAAACCGCCGCGATGGATGCTGATTTATTGAGCGAATCCGTGCCGGAAGACCCCGTTCTAAAAGGAAAAGTATTGGGTCAGTTCAACCAGCTATGCCCGCCGCGCACCATCTTCACCACCAACACCAGCACCTTGTTACCTTCCATGTTTGCCACAGCCACAGGACGGCCGTCCCAATTTGCCGCGTTCCATTTTCATTTGCCGGTGTGGGATGCCAATGTAGTCGATGTGATGCCGCACGCGGGCACGGATACGGCCGTTACCACCCTCCTCACAACCTTTGCGCAGCGCATTGGGCAAATACCCATTGTGCTCGACAAAGAACACTCCGGTTATGTCTTCAACGCCATGCTCAGCGCCCTGCTCAAATCGGCCATAAGCCTGGTAGTCGACGGCGTCGCCACGCCTGCCGACGTAGACCGCGCCTGGATGGGCATCATGAAAACGCCCATCGGCCCCTTTGGCATTCAAGACAGCATCGGCCTGGATACCGTCTGGAAAATCACCGACTTTTGGGCAAAAATCGGCGGCCACTCGACCGATTTAGCAAACGCTGCATTTCTAAAAACATATCTGGATCAGGGAAAAACTGGCATCAAAAGTGGGCAAGGCTTTTACAGCTATCCCAACCCCGCCTTTGCCCAGCCTGATTTCTTGCACAAAAGCGAGTAAAAAAACGGGGATCAGAATTATTCCCTGATCCCCGCTCCTTCATCATTCATCCAATTCCAACAAAATCAACTGCAAATCGTCAGCACTGAAATGATATTGATTGTGGCAGTAATGGCAATCAACCTCTGCCTGCCCCTCAGTTTGCAACAGATGCTCAATTTCTTCCTGACCAAGGGTGATGAGCGCGTGCCGCGTCCGCTCCCAACTGCAATCGCACTGGAAGGATAACGGCCGTTTCTCCAATATCTCAAATTCAATCCCGGCAAAAATTTGCGCCAACAAATCTTCCGGCGTTTGACCACTGTGCAGCAGCTCAGCCACAGGCGGCATTTCTTCCACACGATCCGTCAACTGGCGCACCATCTCTATTTCATAGGGTGGCAGCGCTTGCAGCAGCAGCCCACCGGCAGCCGTCACCTGCCCCTGTTCGTCCAAACGCAGTCCAATCTGCACCGCCGACGGAATTTGCTCTGATTGGTTCAAGTAAAAGTTCAATTCCCGGCCAATGTCACCGTTTTCCAACGGCACAACGCCTTCATACAAATCTTTCAGGCGCAAATCTTTGATGACAACCATCGCGCCCAAATCGCCAATGGCCGCGGCCGTATCCGCTTCGCCCAACTTGAATGGCAAATCGACATCGGGATTTTGCACGTAGCCGCGCACACGGCCGTAACTATCTCCCTCGACAACCAGCTTGCCAATTGGCCCATTCCCTTCAAACTTAATGGCAACGCGCTGTTGCACTTTCAACAATGCGCCGAGCAGCACACCGGCAATCAAGCCTTCACCGAGAACGGCCGTTGCCGTCGGCTGCGTCTCATGCCGTTGCGCGGCTTCATTCACCAAATTTGTCGTCCAACAGGCAAAACCACGCACGCCTGCATCCTTCGCTATTACTCTGACGAGATAATCTTCCACTGCTACACCTCAAACAGTTAAATCTTTTCTGCGGACAAAAGTATACTGCACAAATGTAAACGTCACATTGGCAAGCTTCGCCAGACCTGCATCACATCCCTGCCGCTTACGTAGTTCTGATGCAAAACTATCGTGATGTTAACAATCTTCTGTACAATACTATTGACCTATTGAACCTGGGCAACAAGCCCCGCATACTAAATTGTAGCGGTAGCAATATTGAGGTAGTAATGATACAAAAACACATTCCGGTAATTCCACTACGTGGCGGCGTTGTCTTTCCAGGCATCACCACCACCATTTCTATCGGCCGTCGCCGTTCCCTGGCTGCTGCCCAGGCAGCGTTGGAACAAGGCGGCGACCTGCTCATTCTCGTGCAATACAATGCTGAGCTAGAAGAACCCGACACAGAAGACCTGGTGCCCGTTGGCATTCGTGCCACCGTGCGTGACGTTTTGCGTGCGCCACATGTCGGCGTACAAATGCTTGTAGACCTACATCGCCGCGTCCAATTCACGCGCCTCGAAGACAGTGACCCATACCTGACAGGTTCCTACACCGAACTGCTTGAAAAAACAGACGACAACCCGCCGCTGCTCATGGCTGAGGCGATTGCCTACCTGGAGCAATACGCCGAAGCATTAGGAGAAGCCAACCAACAAGTCATCGCCAACACGCGCAACAAAGACACGGCCGGACAACTGGCTGACTACGTCTCCGGGCTGCTTAACCTGCCTTTCGAGATGGAGGTAGAGCTGCTGCAAAATCTACATGGCGTTAATCGCCTGGAAAAAGTGCTCGGTTATCTCAAAAAAGAGCTGCGCATTGCTGAAATTCGCAGCAAAATCCAGGAAGATGCACGCGCCGGGGCAGACAAAATGCAGCGCGATTTCATGCTGCGCGAACAAATGAAGGTCATCCGCAAAGAGTTAGGCGAAGAGGGCGAAGACCTGGTTGAAACGCTGCGCAAAAAAATCGTTGAGTCTGGCATGCCCCCTGAAGTGCAAGAACGGGCAGAGGGCGAATTAAAACGGCTGGAATACCAGGGGCCACAATCTGCCGAGGCCAGCGTCATCCGTACCTACCTGGAATGGATGACCGAACTGCCCTGGAACGCAATGACCGAGGACAATCTAGACATCCATCATGTACGCGAAGTCCTCGACGAAGACCATCATGGCCTGGAAGATGTCAAAGATCGCATTGTCGAATATGTAGCGGTGCGCAAACTGGCGGGCAATAAGATGAAAGGAGCCATTATCAACCTCAATGGCCCGCCCGGCGTTGGCAAAACCTCTATTGCCACGTCTGTTGCCCGCGCCATTGGCCGCAAAGTGGTGCGCATCAGCCTGGGCGGCGTGCGCGACGAGGCGGAAATTCGCGGCCATCGTCGCACGTATATCGGTGCCATTCCGGGGCGTTTGATTCGCGCCCTGCGAGATGCAGGCACGCGCAATCCGGTCATCGTTCTTGATGAAATTGACAAAGTGGGCGCGGATTGGCGCGGTGATCCCGCTTCGGCACTGCTAGAAGTGCTCGACCCGGAACAAAATCACAGCTTCACCGACCATTATCTGGAAGCGCCTTTCGATTTAAGTCAGGTGATCTTTATCACCACATCTAACCAGCTCAGCACGATTCCTGCACCGCTGCTAGACCGCATGGAAACCATTACCATGCCCGGTTACATTGAGGATGACAAGCTGGCTATCGCCACAAACTTCCTGCTGAAAAAGCAGTTGGAAGGGCACGGCATTGGCGACCTTGAAGCAACCATTGAAAAAGAGGCATTGATAACTATTATTCGCCATTACACGCGCGAGGCAGGTGTGCGCCAGTTAGAACGCAATATCGGTTCGGTGGTGCGCAAACTGGCGGTGAAAGTGGCTGGTGGCACAGCGGGACCGTTTACGGTAACGGCCGTTGACCTGGCTGAATTCCTCGGTCCCGAAAAGTTCACCTATGGCACGGCCGAAGAGCAAGATGAGATCGGCGTCGTCACCGGGTTGGCGGTGAGCAGCTTTGGCGGCAACATTTTGCCGATTGAGGTGAGTTTGAGCGAGGGAAACGGCCGTATCACCCTCACCGGTTCATTAGGTGACGTGATGCGCGAATCGGCACAAGCCGCACTGACCTATGCCCGCGCCAATGCCCGCGCCTTAGGGCTGCCGCCGACCCTGTTCGACAAAGTAAACATCCACATTCACGTCCCCGATGGCGCTACCCCCAAAGATGGGCCAAGTGCCGGCATCAGCATGGCAACGGCCGTTATTTCCGCCTTCACGCAACGCCCGGTGCGCAAAGATGTCGCCATGACCGGCGAAGTGACGCTGCGCGGTAAAGTGCTGGCAATTGGTGGCCTCAAAGAAAAGACCATTGCCGCCCATCGCGCCGGTATCACCACCGTGCTGCTGCCAAAGGATAACGCCAAGGACATTCCCGAACTGCCGGATCGCATTCGCGCCGACCTGACCCTGATCCCGGTGCAATCATTGGACGAGGTGTTGAAAGTGGCCTTGCTGCCCGGTGATAGTCATCCTTTTACTGTGGAAGGGGATGCAGAACCGGAAAAGTCGGCACCGCTGCCACCAGTGACCAATGGCGGGGCGGAACGGCCGATCCGCGCCAATCCCCACCCCACCGCCTTCAACCGCATTCCCAGAGTGCAGGAACGCCGACCTTAACCATTCACCAGTAACGCTGTCTGGAAAGAGATTGGAGATTAGAGAGTTACAACCCCCCTAATCTCCAATCTCTGGTAAACCCTCAAAATCAATCCCCAAATCGCAAAAAGGCACAACCGAACAGCAAATCACAATTCCCAGGCGAGACGCACAGTCTCTAGCAAGCTCACAGCCTGGTCAAGCAGCGCCTTATTCGCCGGTTTGTTGGGCCAAAGGCTGGCCCCGGAAGGATGCGGCAAGGGAACGACGAGACGTCCAGATAGAGATGGCGAAATGAGGGATGCGAACGAATCAGAGTGGAGGAGTTGACCGTCATGAAAGTTGAAGTTGACGGGGTTGCTCAGGACATCGGGAGGAAAGTAAACGGCCGTTCCAATCACCTCCCGCAATTTCGCCTGCGCCGGATAAAGCAGTTTAATTGCCAACCCGCCCACCAAAATGATGAGGCGTGGGTCAATGAGGGCGATTTCCCGCTCTAAAAAAGGGCGACAAAGCGCCTGCTCCGCTTTGCTGGGCACACGATCCCCTTTGCCGCTTTTGTCTTTGCCCGGATAACATTTGGTAACGGCCGTCATCGTGTGTCGAGCACGAAAATCATCTTCGGCCCAACCCGCTTCGCCCAACCATTTGAACAGACGCGTACCGCTGGTGGCATTAAACGGCCGTCCCGCTGTCACCTCCGTAACCCCTGGCGCTTGCCCAATCAACAAAACCCGCCGCTCACGGCCACTGCTGAAAACGGCTCCTGGTGTAATCGCATGCCCCGCCTGCAAACAGCGACGACAAGCACGCATGTCTATGTGCAATTGCGTGAAAGAATCAGTCATGAAGAGACTGTAGCGCAGCACGCAGTCGAAGACAAACGCAATGAAAAATCGACAATGATCGGCACATGGTCAGACCCCACACCGGGGCCAGTAGCAAAGTGATGCACGAGAATATCTGCCGAAACCAAGGCATGGTCGATGGGAATGCCGAGGGGACCAAAGGCGGCAGGCCATGTCGCCTGTACGCCAAACCCGATACGGCCGTTACGCAACTCCGTCTGCGCCAAAAAATCTGTCAGATGGGGCGACCACGGCGTAATATTCAAATCGCCCAACAGCAAGACCGGCGTCGTTTGCGCCGTCACATACGCGGCCAGGCGATCAAGTTGCCGATTGCGCAGCGCCGCTTTATACGGCGCAACCGGTGAATTAGGGTGCGCCCCAATCACGGTGAGAGGCTGTCCGTCAAT
>JACKBV010000031.1 GCA_020634315.1 Ardenticatenaceae bacterium
GAAGTAGCCAGTGCTATTCACAAAGCGCAGCAGTTGACGCAGCAGCAAGAGCGTGCCTGGCTGACGACGGCGCAATTGCAAGTGGCAGCAGCACTGAGCAGCGATGCGTCTTTAGAGGAAATTACGGACGGCATTACACGTCTCACGCCGATTTTGACGGGGGCGTCGCTGTGTGGCATGATGCTGTGGGATGAGGAAACGGCCGTTTACCAGGGCACATCCCTCTACAGCGCCAACGGCCACAAAATAACCAGTTTCGCGCAGCACACATGTAAAATTGGCAATTGGCACGCGCTCGACGCCGTTCACATTGGGCACACCCCCCTTACCACACACCAAATGCCGCTGTGGCTGCATACACTCAATGGCGCATCTTCACATGCGCTAACGCTCTATCCATTAAGAGCAACCGGCGGCACATTAGGCGTCCTCTTCGTGGAGCACAGCGAGACACACGACAATGGTGCAGGCACGCCGCACCGACTGCAAAAAGAGCTGCTAGAAAACATTGCCAGCCAGGTGAGTCGTGCCGTTGAAAATGCGTACCTTCGCCAGGCACAGCAAGAAGAAGCATGGGTGAACACCGTCCTGCTCCAGGTCGCCGAGGCTGTCAACAGCCGCATTGAACTGGCAGAGATATTGCAAACCATCACGCGCCTGGTGCCGATGTTGGTGGGCATCGAATCGGTGATCATCCTCATTTGGGATGAGGAAAACCGCGTCTTTCAAGCTGGCCCCAGCTATGGCATCAGCAAGATGGGACGAGGCTTGATTGAGACATTGGAGCTTGATCACACTGAGATTCCCGCGCTCATTCACATCACCAGTTCCCAAGTGCCGCAAATGCCGTTTTACATCATTCAACCGTCGCCCTGGTTGGAAAAGATGATGGGCACGCCGCATGCGCACGTTTTCCCGCTGCACTCGCGGGGACGCCTGGTAGGCGCTATGTTGGTGGGGACAAGTTTGCAAGACGGCCGTTCCCTGCCCACGCGCCGCCTCAATATCTTGAATGGTATCGCGCAGCAAGCGGCAACGGCCGTTGTCAATTACCAGCTTTACCAGGAAGCCGCCGAACGGGATCGGCTGGCGCAAGAGCTTAACGTCGCCCGCGAAATTCAAGCCAGCCTCATCCCCGATGGCAGCCCCGACATTCCCGGTTGCAGCGTTGCCAGCTTCTGGCAAGCCGCACGCCAGGTCAGCGGCGACTTCTACGACTTCATCCCCCTGCGCAACGGAGATTGGGGCATCGTTGTTGCCGATGTTGCCGACAAAGGGATTCCCGCCGCACTCTTCATGGCTCTCAGCCGCACCATTTTGCGCACAGTTGCCCTCAACCGGCATGATCCAGCCGAGGTGCTCGTGCGCGTCAACGACATCATCAATGGCGAATCCCAATCCGACCTGTTTGTCACCATGTTTTATGCCGTTTGGCAGCCACGCAGCAACACCTTGCTCTATGCAAACGGCGGTCATAATCCACCCTTACTGCTGCGCCACAACGGCAAAGCACGCTTGCTCAGCGGCGATGGCATGGCTTTAGGCATCCTCCCCGGCATTGAGGTTGAATCACGCGCCATTCGCCTGCAAGCAAATGATATGCTCCTCTTTTACACCGATGGCGTTACCGAAGCAATGAATGAAGACTTTGACGAGTTTGGGCTGGAACGTGTGCGGCTGGCAGCAATCGGTGCGCGGCACCGCGATGCAACCGGCGTCGTTGCCGCCATCACGCAAAGCATCCAGCTTCATGCCGGTGACACACCGCAATTTGATGACATCACATTGGTCGTCTTAAAGCGCACAGATGAGGAGCTTTGATAACCATCGTCCCATGAAAACAGACAAAACTCACCCCATTTTGAACAAGGCCGCACAAACCGGTCGGCCAACAGAAGACGAACAACTCCTGGTCAGTCCCTTGCAAGTCGAGGATTCTTTCACGGACACAGACCCCTGGCGTGTCATGCGCATCATGAGCGAGTTTGTGCGCGGCTTTGATGCGTTAGCCGACATGGGACAGGCCATCACGATTTTTGGCTCTGCTCGCACCAAGCCAGGAGACGCCGATTATGAAGCGGCCGTAGAAGTAGCGAAACTGCTCGGCGAAGCAGGATTTGCCATTATCACCGGCGGCGGTCCCGGCGTCATGGAAGCAGGCAACAAAGGGGCATCGTTAGCCGGAGCACTTTCCATTGGACTCAACATTGAACTGCCTTTTGAACAGCACATCAACCCGTATGTGGATCGCTCGATTGATTTTCGCTATTTTTTCGTGCGCAAAACAATGCTGGTGAAATATGCACAGGCGTTTGTCATATTCCCCGGCGGATTTGGCACGCTAGACGAGTTGTTTGAATCTATCACCTTAATCCAAACGGGTAAAATCAAGAATTTCCCGGTCATTTTGTATGGCACGGCTTACTGGCAGGGACTGCTTGATTGGATTCGGCACACGCTGCTCGCCGAAGGCAAAATTTCGGCAGCAGACATTGACCTGCTCATTGTCGTCGATTCAGCGGAAGAAGTGCGCGATACAATTTTGCACTACATGGAAAATCCTGATTTGCACAGCGACAAAGAGGAAAGCGCTCGCGCAGTGACGCGGCAAGTGTTCCAAAATTTATAAATATGTATTGGTATGGGTGATGACAGAAAAAATTGGTCGGTATGAGATTAAAGGCGAAATCGGCCGTGGGGGGATGGCTACCGTTTTTCAAGCATATGATCCCCTATTTGAACGCACCGTCGCCATAAAAGTTCTACCGCAACAAATGACACATGAGCCAGAGTTTCGCGCCCGCTTTGTGCGCGAGGCGAAAACGATTGCGGCGCTGGAACATCCGGCGATTGTGCCGGTTTATGATTTTGGCGAGGAAGAGGATCAGCCTTATCTGGTGATGCGCTATATGCCGGGAGGCTCCTTGGCGGAGCGGCTGCAACAAGGGCTAATTGATGTGCAGGAAACGGCCGTTATCATGCAGCGCATCGCCTCAGCCCTCGATGCCGCCCATCAACAAGGCATCGTGCATCGTGACCTGAAACCGGGCAACATCCTCTTTGATCAATACGGCGATGCCTACCTGGCGGACTTTGGCATTGTGCGCATTTCGCAATCCAGCGCCGCCCTCACCGCCAGCGGCGGCGTGTTAGGCACGCCCGCTTACATGAGTCCGGAGCAAGTGTATGGCGACAAAGAGCTAGACGGCCGTTCCGACATCTACGCGCTGGGCGTCATCGTCTTTCAAATGCTCACCGGCACGGTGCCTTATCAGGCAGACACACCGGCAAAAGTGATGATGGCGCACGTCATTGACCCGGTGCCGCATGTGCTGGAAAAGCGGCCCGATTTGCCGCAAGAGTGCGAGGGCATCATCCAAAAAGCGATGGCTAAAGAGCGCGAGCAGCGCTTTGCCACCGCCCGCGATTTGTCGAATGCCCTGCACCAACTGACGGCGACACACCCCGCACCCGATTTGCCCAAGCAAGAAGTCGATTACAGGACGCCATTTGCCATACCTGGCCCGACGGCGGCTAACGCGGCGACCATTGACCTCGCTCCAGGCACGGCAACGACGCTCCCCGCCGTCAGCAGTAACAAGTGGATATGGCTGCTGGCTGGTGGTTTGCTGGTGGCCTGCATCGGCATTGGCTTCATTAGCCTGTTGACATGGCAGGCGAATCGCACGGAGCAGGCGACGGCAACGGCCGTTGCCCTGCTTGCGCAGCAAGGAACGCAAACGGCAGATGCCAGCCAGGTGCTGGCAACGATGGCCGCCCTGGAAACGGCCGTTGCCCAAGAAACGACAACGGCCCAAGAAACAAGCACGGCGCAAGAAACCGCAGCCGCCCAGGAAACTGCTCTGGCGCTGGCGGCACAGGCAACGGGAACGGCCGTTGCTAAAGCCAATATTGCGGCAACAGCCGCCGCGACCAGAGCCACAGCCACCGCCCTCGCCGCCACGGAAACGGCCGTGCCCACCCTCACGCCGACACCAGTTCCCGCTGGCAGCATCGCCCCGCTCTATGGCCCGGTCACCGGTGAACTGCCACACGAACTCGACAACCTCATCGAAAGCGCTTACGCAGGTCTCAACACCCGCGATTTCATGGTGCAGGCAATAGTTGGCAACCCATTTACCACCCAGGTAGGGCGATGGGATGTGGGCATTACCTTCCGCCAGACACAAAGCAACGAAGAGATGCGGCTGGTCATTCGCGCTGATGGCGTTTGGAACCTCAACAATCGCAGCGCCGCTGGCGACAACTTCATCCAAGATGGCAACCTGTCCGCGTTTCTCGATTTAACAGAAACAGGACAAAACGAACTGCTGCTAATCGCCCAAGAAGAGATCGGTTACTTTTTCCTGAATAACAATTTCATTGCACAACTCGATTTATCCAGCCGCACCAACACAGGTGATGTGTCGCTTAGCACGGGCTACTACACCGTAGACGAACAGGAAAACGCAATCACCACTTACCAGGATTTCACCGTCTGGCCGCTCAATCCTGTTGCCGGGCCGCTGTCGGGTGAATTGACGCACATTGATGATGGCTTGGTTAAAGCCATTAGCAGCGATGTGGATCAGCAAAATTTCATCGCCACCGTTACTTTCCAAAACCCGTATGCCTTAACCACCGGCAGTTGGGATTATGGCTTTACTTTTCGGCGCATGGATGTTGGCGAACAAATGTGGCTCATCGTCAGCTCTAGTGCCGCCTGGAATCTGGTGGATCGGCGTGCCGGAGAGGACATTTTCCTGAGCGATGGCACACTTAGTGACTTAGATACCGATGCCCAAGGCACAAATCAGATAATCCTCATTGCCCTGGATGAGCAAGGGTATTTGCTCGTCAACGGGCAGTTTGTTTCGGCGTTAAATCTCTCTAGCCGGATGGCAGCGGGCAACATTTCGGCCGTGACGGCATTCTTTACCGGGAATGAAATCGAAGGGAATGCGACTGGCTACAGCGATTTCGCGGTCTGGGCGTTGCCTTAATGCAGCAGTTTATGAATCGGCACAGGTGGTGGATATTCCTTGTTTTTATAGGATGGCTGGTGAGCGGCTGTGAACGGCCGTCTCTCAACCCAACAACACCCGTCGCGGTAGCGGCAACCACACGCACAACTGCGCCAATTGCCACGCCGACCCTGGCGTCAACCGGCACTCCCCGACCAACTGCCAGCAGCACCGCCATTCCCCCAACCAGCACGGCCACATTCACCCCTTCCCCCACACCCTTCTTCAATGGCACATTGTCACCCCCCTGTGGCTTGATTTTGCCCATCCTTTCTACAAATTCCTTGCCAGTTACTGATACGTTAACCCCGGACGAGGCAGCCATGCAGCGCCTGCGCGAACGCATTCCCGATGCCGCTCTGCCCGCTTTGCTGCATTTATTGGCCGAGCCAGACCATGTGGGGCTTGCCGCCTATCGCCTGGGACAGGAAGCTGACGGGGCGTACCTCAATGCCGATGTGCCCATGCCCCTGGCTTCAGTGGTGAAGGTGATAAATTTGGTGGCCTATGCAGAGGCGGTCAGCACAGGCAGTCTGGATCCGCTGCAAACGGTTGCGCTCGCCGACCTGGAAGCATTTTATCTGCCAGGGTTAGATTTAGGCGCACACACGCAGGCGATAACGACATTGACGGAAAACGGCCGTATTTTTGGCGATCCTCCCAATGTGGTGTTGGATGCTGTGCCGGAAATGATGATTCACTACAGTTCCAATGCCGCCAGCGACTATTTGCACATGCTTTTGGGACAGCAGGTGATAGAGGAAACGGCCGTTTCCCTCAACCTCACCAGCCAGACCGCTCCCTGCCCTTTTGTCGGCCAATTCCTCGCCATGGCTAACTACACACGCGCCAACAACAACGATGTAACCGCCATTCGCCAATTCGCGGACGCCCCGGCAGAATATGGCGCTTACGCCATGCTGCTCACCGACGCGTACAGCAATGACCCGGTTTTCCGCGCGGCACAAATTGACTGGCGGCAGCAAGCGCGTCGCCCCAAGCTGGAAGCACAGCGCCTCTTCACCGCCCTTCTCAATCCGCAAGGCAGCGCCGCCGACTATGCCCGCCTCATGGCACGCATCGCCTCCAACGGCCTCAGCAATGGGGACAGCAGCTATATAGCTCGCCGCTACCTGGAATGGCCGATGCAGTTTAGCGCCAATCAGGCGCTGTTCACAAACCTGGGCTACAAAAATGGGTCGCTGCCTGGGGTCTTGACAACTGTCTATTACGCCTACCCTATCGACAATCCAACCCCGATTGTGGTGGCGCTTTTCTTCCACGATTTGCCGAACCAAACCTATCAGCAATGGCGTCGCAATCTGCCTCATGACGAATTGGCACGTTGGCTGTTATACGACCCGGAAGCGATCACGATTTTGCGTGATGTGCTAAAATAGAAGCATCATGTGGCAAAAACTGACCCGCTTCGTGGTTATCAGTCTCGTAATATGGGGAGCCGTTTATGGTGTACGAGCACAGGTAGATGAGGAAACGGCCGTTACCCCCACCGAAACCGCTAGCAACACAGCAGCCGACCTCTACCTCTACCTCCCCATTCTCATGGCGCTCCCTGCCCCCATCCAGCCCGGCGATGGACGACTGCACAATCCTTCCTTTGAAGAAGGATGGACAGACCTGCCCCCTGCACCCGGCTATTTAATCAACCAACAGCCACAAGCCTGGACATTAACCTGGATCGAGCCAGGACAGCCGCTTTACAACAGCACCGACCTGGCCGCCGGTGTTCCCGAATGTGTCCACAAACTAAACGATCAACTCCCCCCAGATGAACAACTGGGCGGGCCACATGCCCTCATCTTAGACGGCGAAACAACCTACAAGCTTTTTCACGCAAACGCCCCCTTTGGTGCAGAACTACGCCAAACCATTTACGGCCTGACACCGGGCACACACTGGCAAATCACAGTGCCGATGCAAGTTCATCTACATGAAGACCCCGACCCCTTTGGCGCCGAAGCAGGCGTCTGGGTTAATGGTGTTGGTAGTTGGGTGAATGGCGCAGAAATGGGGGATCGAGCCTGGTATGAGCACGTCGTCTCATTTACAGTGCCCGCCAATGGTCAGGCAGAAGTTGTCATTCGCGTCAAAAGCAAATGGCCGCGTGCCAAAGATTTTTTCACCGATTATCTGCGCCTACAAGCGGCAGCAATCAATACTGATAACTTCCCGACAACTCCGTCCCCGCTGGAATTTCCACCTGTTGCCCCGATTGATTGACCAGGCGAACATCACCCCTGGCAACCACATTCTGTCCAAACTTGAAATCCCCAACCACTGCAAAACTGGTGCAGTCTAGCAACGAAGGCACACCCTCTGGGAAGCGCTCATCAAGCTGGCTGACAAACTTGTAGTAACGCGCATCCAATTCCAACAAGAAGCGGTGTTTATGCGCACGCGCTTCACGGCGGACGATACGGTGATCTTCAGTCAACACATAAACATCAGAGCGCACAGCCAGCAAATCATCGGTCTTTTTCACCGGTGCAAAGCGCGTGCGCGGCACACGCACAGCCTGCGCACCCTTAAACACGGCAATCGCCGATCCCATCGCCGTTTCCAGTTGGAAAACCGGTGTCGAAGATGAATCACGCGGATCCACAGTCTTCGCATTGCGAATCATGGGCAAAATCAGTTTATGCTCATTTGCCGCCATGATCGCCTGCAAAGCTTTCAAGTTCAGCCACAAATTGTTGGTGTTGAAATAACGGTGACGCGTCACATCCTGAAACTTTGCCATATCTTCAGCCGGACACTGTGCCGACTCGCGCAGCACAAGCTGCCCATCCAGCCGTTGTGCCAGATGCCCGCCCTTCTTATCCATTTCCGTGCGGTCGGCGACTTCCATCATAAAGGGGAATTGATTGTCGGCAAAATAACCTAAAATTGTCACATCGACGACAGCTCCCAGGTTGTCGGCGTTGGAGACAAAGGCGTACTCGTAGCCAGCCTCCAGCAGTGCAGGCAATGTCCCGCTGGTGATCAAGGCCGTGTAAATGTCACCGTGCCCCGGCGGACACCATTCCAATTCCGGGTCGGCAGACCACGACACAGGGGACAAATCGTCTTGCCGGATTTTGGGAACTTTATGCTGCACAAAACTAAGTGGCAGTTCGCCCCATAATTCGGGGTAGGCTTGCAAATGCGCCAGCGAATCAGCCTCGGTGACAAAGCTGTTCATGAGCAGCAGCGGCACGCCGACGTGCTGCGCCTGCCGCGCAATAATGTCTAAAAAGGAAAGGCCTTCACGCACTGGCAGCAAAGACTTGGCTTTTTCCAGACCCATGCTGGTTCCCAAGCCGCCATTGAGCTTGATAACGGCCGTTTTGCGCAGCGCCTTCTCGCCAACTTCCGCCAACTGTTGTGGAAAGCTCTCCACATCCGGCAGCGACAAAACCGGTTTAATCGCCGCCTCCGGGATCATACCGGTATCTCCTTTCACTAACTGGTCATAGTAAAAGGCAAACGTCTCAATAAAAATCTCCGGCAAATCGGCGTCACGCATTCGCCGGGCAAATGGGTCAAACTGTGGTGTAAACAAGGTCATGAAGCAGCATCCTCTCCATTTTGAGCTTCTGTCAGGCGGCGCAGCAAATTGGCGGCATCACGATCATTTGGGTTTGCTTGTAATGCACGCCGAAACCAATAAATCGCCTGCTCATGATTGCGGCGATCTCGATAAATCAAACCAATGTTATAAGCGACATGGGGAGCGGCCGGATTTAAAGTCAGCGCCTGCTCAAAGGCAGCAATGGCCCGCAGCTGCTCCTCGTCACGCGAAAGCACCGGATTTCCCAAATAAGCTGCGCCCAAATTTGTCCAAATCATAGCGTTGTCGGGAGCCACTTCACGCAGAGGCTCCAGCAGCGCCACTGCCTTGCGAAATTGCTTGGTCATAATGTAGGCACCGCTCAAGTTGATGCCGGCATCGACATGCGTCGGCTCTAGTTCATAGGCACGCTCTAAAAATGGCAGCGCTTCCGTGCTCTTGCCACGATGCAACAACTGCGTGCCATGCTTGAACACAGCGTCAAAACCGATGTTTTGTAATTTATCTTTCATGTTTCCTCGAAGTTGGTCATCTGCAACCTGACCGCTGAATCATGCCGTCACCGCTTGCCAATCACTTCAACTTGTTGTGTACGGGATGGAGAAATAATGAGTAAGGCGGTGATAAGAAAGCCCACGCCAAGCAGGATAAACAGCAGCCCATTATCCACCCAAAATTGAACGAATGGGGAGCGGGGCTGTAAACTGCGCAGCCAATCACGGCTCAGGTCAGATAGAGATTGCCCCACGCCGCGCACTGTCGCTTCTTCGCAATCTGCGCCATCGGCAAAAGCGGCAATCATGTCGCGCAAACTGTGGGTTCCGTATGTGGTCTGGATATAGCGCACAAGTGATGCGCTTTGGGCATAAGCCTGGACTGCCTCCATTTCCGCTGTGGGAAAGGTGCGGCAGAGATCGGTAAAGGGAAGAATTGTTTGGTTGGCAACGGCCGTTTCCAAAACCGTCGCATAACTGGGATTAGGCGTCGTCTCCACCAGCGTCGCCAAACCTTCATTAAACCAGACGGGCAGCGTGTCATAATAGACACCTGTCGCCTGATACAAAAGGTGATGCAGCAGTTCATGGGGAATGCTTTGGCGTAAATCGGTGGCGGCGGTGCGCGGGTTAACGGCCGTTACCAAAATCACACCCAACTCTGGATGCGCATGCGCACCAACCCAATCTCGCCCCGTCAGGCGCAGCGCCGCCCGCAAATCAGCCGCCGACGGGTAAATATACAGGCGCAGCAGCAAATCATCGGGCACCGCAACCAATGTGCGCAAACGCGGCAAAGATTCAGTAACAATGTCCAGTGCCAACTGCCCCAAAGCGGGATCATCCCCTGTCCAATGCACCGTCACACCGCTCTGGTTTAGCTCGCGCCAGGCAAATTGATCATCCTCATAAACAAAGGTCAATTCCGGCACACGAATGTCATCCCCCTGCGCGGTTGCCAGCACCCACCAATAGGTTACGGCCGTAAATGGAGCAAAACGCACTTGGGCCAGGTCAACGGCGTGCGTCAAAGCGAGCGAATCGCCTGCCGTCACCGGCACATTGACAGAAAAAGCATTGGGGAATTCTTGCGCACGAAAGAACAAGGTCGCCGAGCGAATATCAGCCGCGTTTTCGGCCGTTAGATAAAAGCGCATTTCCTGACCGAAATCGTAATCGGCCGTTGCTGCGACCAACGGCTCATCAGCCTGTGCCCACAATGGAGACACCAGACCAATGAAGCAGATAGCCAACAGAAAAAGGTAAATCGCGCGTTTCATCACCACGTTCTACAAACCCAAAATGGAAATGGTCGCTGCCAATGTCAGCGCACTCAACAAGGTTGAGACAACGACAATACCGGTAACGGCCGTTGGCTGCAAATCAAATTCCGTCGCCAAAATAATCGTGAACACGGCCGGCGGCATACTGGATTCAATGATTGACGTTGAACGCCCTAACCCGGTTATCCCCAAAGTCATCGTCAAAAACAGAGCCACCAACGGCGCAATCAACAAACGCAAGCTAATGGTCGGTATGGCGAGACGCCAGGAAAAACGGCCGTGCATACTCGCCATTTGCATTCCCAACACCAACAACATCACCGGGATTGCACCCTGTCCGGCCACTTCAATGCCACGCAGTAGCGGCGCAGGCACTGTCAACTTCAAGCTGTACACCACAAGAGCCGCAATAGCAGCATAAATGGGCGGCATTTGCCACAAACGCTTTAACGCCTCGCGCCAGGAAAACTTGCCCATCGAGGCAATAAAAATGCCCAAGGTATACAACACAACCGTACTGGTCGTGTAATAAATAATCGCCCGCGCCAAGCCAGCGTCCCCATAGCGCAATTGATTCAGCGTCAAACCATAATTACCAGCATTGACAAACATCACCATAATCAGCATGGCGGTTGTTTCCAGCCGTGACAGGCGCAGCACACGCGCCACGCCCCAACTCAAAGCACCCATCGCCGCAACCGTTGCCACCGTATAGCCTGCCAGGTCAAGCAGTTCATCGCCCGGCAGCTGGCTGTTCACCAAAGATGAAAAGACGAGGCAAGGGCTGAGACAATAAAAAACAGCGCGGGATAGAGTTCTCTTGTCTAACCCTACCCAACGCTGTAAAGCAAATCCAAATCCGGCCACAATGAAAATGGGCAAGATATTTTGCGTAAAGACGGCGGCGACGCTGCTCAATGGCGGTTAACCTGTTTTAAGCCAGATAAATCAATAACATCTATCTAGTCACTAAAAGGATTGGAGGGCAGAGAGCCTCACGATTCAATCTACTCTTCAACGACCCAATCATCATCTTCGATATCATCGGTATCATCCGACATCATGTCCATTAAGTCAAATTCACCGCCCAGCCAGTCCATCTCTTCCAAAGCTTCATCGACGGCATCGTGCAAACGGGCAAAATCATCATCTTCGGCCATGCGCGTCAACATCTTGTGCGCCAGTTCGCCACCCATTTGCCCCAACGCTTCAACCACCGCATAGGCAACTTCAAAATCCTCGTCGGCAGCCAGACGCGCCAATATGGGCAAAGCTTCTGTATTGCCAATGCTTCCCGCAGCACGCACAGCTTCCACGCGCATTTCCGGACTGGGGTTAGACATCTCGCGCAAAACGATGGGCAGCCAACGCTCGTCGGCACTGCTCCCCATTGCAAAAACGGCGCTCAAGGTCATGTCAAAATCGTCGCCTTCATAGGCATCTTCAATCATTTCGACGACGCGTGGATGGTTGGCGGCGCCCAAGGCTTCTAAGGCAGCACGTTTCACGGAAACGGCCGTTTCCGCCCTGTCATACTCCGCCAACAACGCCGCCACAATACGCGGCGACACCGTGCGCGGAATTTGCCCCCATTCCGCCATCAACACATAGTGCGACAAAGCAGCAGCCGCAGCAGCACGCACCTCAACAGACGGATCCGTCTGCATCAACTCAATCACAGGGCTAACCAAACGCATGTTCGACTCATCCCAAATACCATCCAACGCCGCCACACGCACAGCCGGAGATGCGTCGCCAAAACAAAAAATAAACACACGCGAAAAATCAACCACATAATTCTCTTCACAAATATCAACCAGATGACGAGCAATCACCCGGCGGCGCTCATCAGCAACCGCAGGCCAACGCTGCGCAAACTCGCCAAACGGCTCATCCGCCAAATCCGACAAACGATACAGCAACGGAATCGAGACCTGCTCATCATTAAACAATTCATCCAACACAGATGAAAACGGCTTTTCTCTCTCTTGTTGTTTCATATCCTCACACAAACAAGCGCCAGACAACAGAACGCACACGGCAATCTGTCATCTGGCACTTTGTCCAACTGTCAAAAATTTAAATTTGTTAATTCAAAGGAATAATGGGATTAACGATGTCTTGCACAATCATTAACACCATCAAAACAAGCATAAACAACATGCCGACCACATGAACCATGCCTTCACGCTCCGGTTCAATGCGGCGACCGCGCACCGCTTCAATCAGCACAAACAAAATGCGCCCACCATCCAACGCCGGAATCGGCAGCAAATTTGTCAGCCCCAAAGCGACACTGATAAACGCAGTGATGTTCAACAGCGGGAACAAATTACTGCTCGCCGCCGACACTTCCACCATTTGCCCGGCCATCTGGCTGATACCCACGACACTCACCGGACGCGCCTCACTGGGCGAAATTTCACCACGAATCAACATTGTCGGGACACGCACAAAGAGCGTCACATAATCCCAAATAGAATCAAGCGAATCACCGAGCGCAGGCAAAAATGCACGCTGCACACGATCCCCATTCGTTGAAAATCCAAGGCCAACGCCAAGCGGCCCTTCCTGGACAGCATCATATTCGCCGCTCTTGCGTGGAACAACCACCAGGTTCAAAACCTCATCACCACGCTTCACCACCAGGTCAACAGGTTGGCCGCCCTTGCTATACATAGGGTCAGCAATAACACGCGAGTTATCAGCACTAACGCCATCAACCGTGAGGAATACATCACCCACTTGCAAACCGGCTTCCATTGCTGGTGAATCAGGTCTCACCGATGTCACAGCCACAGCGGGCGGCCCAATCATATAGGCAATCCACCAGATGAACAGCGCCATCACAAAGTTAGCGCCAGCCCCAGCAACCAAAACAAAAAAGCGTGCCCGCTTCGATGCCGCAGCCAAACCGTCAGGTATAGAGGGATCATCTTCACCCGCCGGCCGCACAAAACCACCCAACGGTATCCAGTTTAAGGTAAACAAGGTTCCTTTACGTTTAGCTAAGACAGCGGCACGCGGAGGAATACCAAAACCAAACTCTTCTACCCGGATATTCGCCAAACGCGCAGCCCAAAAGTGGCCTAGTTCGTGTACCAATACGATGGGCGTCAAGACAATTAAAAAGCCGCCTATCGCCCACAAAACATTTTCACCAAACATATTATTTATCCTAATATCATTATTGCCAGCATCCCTGGACAGATTGCACGTTTGTGCCAGCTCATTATACGCCGCTGCAACACGGCGAAGCAACCGGTCATGGGACGATCTAACTACACTCTAACAGTCACAAAAAGCAATCAGGATGACTTCAAAATGTATCCGTTACAGTTCTGTACGCACGACAAGCACAGAGCAAGGAGCACGATCAACAACGTGTGGCGTCACGGAGCCGATTAATAAGCTATTGATGATCGAATCCTCCAAGCGGGCGCCAATGACTACCAAATCATAATGGCCTTCGCTTGCTTCTAGCAAAATCTCATCGGCAACGACCCCTTGCCGCAGTTTCAATCTACCCGTCACGCCTTTCTTGACCAGGTAACGAGACCCCCAACGTAAATGTTTTGCCAGTGGCGTATTCGATTGTAAAAGCTCTGGCAAAGTTTCGTCCATATCAGCCAGACCAGCATACATGGCGGGAACAGGATCGGTCACATAGAGAAGTCCAACTTCCGCACTGGCAGCTTTCGCCAAACGCGCACCGGCCTTTATCACAGAGCGCCCCCCGCGCCGACCATCGCCGGTACAGATAAGAACTCGCTGCAAGGCAGCTGCTTTCTCATGCACAATCAAGACAGATGCATCCGCGCGTCGGCTGATGCGATGTGGAATGGATCGGGCAAATTGATCCCAAAAGCCAGCCTCGACATGTGCGCCGACAACGATCATGTCATGTTCGCCGATGCTGGATTCTTGCAAAATCCCGGTAGCGGGGCTGCCAAGGCGAACCACTTTATCGACAACAGGCGCACTTAAGGAAGTTTCGACCTCGTGCAGCATGGTTTCGGCTAACGGCCGTTCCCCTTCACTACGAATCATTGTAAACAACATCACCGGAGAATTACGCAAACGTGCGACCAAATCACCCATGCGCACCGTCGCCGCCGCATACGGCATGCCACTGACACAAACCAAAATACTCATAGCTTCCATTCCTCGTTGCTGTCTAACAAAACCATGAAGCCTCGCTACTAAAACTCCGGCATTGCCCCACCCAACAAACGTATAATCACCAAAATTGCGCCAAGCAACGGCAAAGCAGAAAAGAGCAAACGGATACGTGGCCCGGCAAAATAGCGCGTGGCAACAGCCCCGATTTGTGCCCCAATTGCCGCACCCGTTTGCATCACCAACGCCATCAACACATCCACATTCCCCTTGATCGCATGTGTCAAAGTCCCATACGCGGCCGAAAACACAATCTCAAACAAATCTGTCCCGACAGCGACATGCGTGGGCACCCCCAAAAAATAAATCAACAGAGGCATACGGATGAAGCCCCCGCCAACACCCAAAGCCCCCGCCAGGATACCGGTAATCATGCCCACACCCAAAACCACCCATAGCGAAATTTCGTCAATCCCCGAATCCGGAAAAGAAACCATTGGCCGCAAACGAATGCTATGGACGCGTCGCTTCAAGCCAGAAAACGCCACCGCGTCGCTGACATCTAGATGCTGTACGCGAATCATACGAATTGCTTTGATGCTTTCCCAGGCAGTAAACGCACTAATCGCCAACAAAATCGTAATATAGGCAATGCCAATCACCTGATCGATATTGCCGTGCTTCTGCAAAAACTCGATAATCCGCGCACCAATTTCCACGCCAATAACAGTGCCAACGATCATCAACATGCCTAGTTTCACGTCCACATGCCCCAAGGCACGATGGCGCTTCGCTGCGACAATGGATTTTCCCGTCATGTGCGCCAGGTCTGTACCAACCACAAAATTCATCGGCACACCAGACCAAAACATGAGAGGCCCTGCTAAAAAACCACCCCCTACACCAAAAAAGCCACCCAACACACCGACCAGAAACCCAATGACAATCAGAAACAACGGATTGATGGTTACGCCAGTAATTGGAAATTCCATATCACTTACTCCACCTTATCCAATCCAAGCCGTTTCACCAGGAAAGATGTGACCCATTCCAAAAACACACTCTGCACAACAATTAGGAAAAGCGTGGCGAAGGCATATACCCAAAGGTTTGAGTAAAACAACTGGCTCATCGGGTTTCCCAGGTAACGCAACGCCGCTAAAAAATAAACAACCAGCAAGAGTGCGTAAAGGAGTAACTCAACCAAAAAATGCAGCAGCAATCGTTTTGCTCTCGAACTCACGACATATACCTCCTGTACAAACACAAACAGGACAACAGTTACTACATTATAATATGGGTGTCTAGTCAGCTTTGCTGGTGGCGACAGCGAGGTAAATCTGGAAATCAACCTCCTGAAGGCTAACGTAAAAGTGTCGCCTTCAGGAGGTTTTCATTGAGAGTATTGGGGTTATGCGGTCGATGGTTTACAGGGGCCAGAAGATGGGGAGGAAAATGATCATCAATGTCCAGATGAGCAAGGTTAACGGCAGGCCAACTTTGGTGTAATCAAAAAAGCGGTAATTTCCCGGCCCATAAACGAGGACGGAAGCTTGATGCCCAATTGGGAAAAGGAAGGAGTTCGAGGCGGCAATGCCAACGCCCATGACAAATGCACGCGGGTCTACGCCCAGGCTGAGCGCGGCACTGATGGCAATGGGCGCAACCAAAACGGCCGCTGCTGCATTCGACATGAACTCTGTGATAATGGTGGTCAGGATAAACAAGCCAATCATGATGGCTTTTGGCCCCATGCCACCCACAAGGCTAATAATGCCATCTGCCAAAAATTGAGCCGTGCCTGTCTTTTCCATAGCAATCCCCATTGGCAGCATCCCAGCTATCAGGAAAACAGATTGCCACTCAATGGATTGGTAGGCTTCATCCATTTTGATGGCACCACCCAGTACAAGCAAAATGGATGCCAGCACAGCGGCCGTGGAAATGTGCAGATACCCTGTCGCCACCAGCAAAATCATCCCGACAAAGATGACGAGCGCCATGGGTGCTTTACGCAAGCGACGAGGTTCTACTTCTACCGCGTTTAGCAGCAAGAAAGCACTGTTTTTCTGTAAAGCATTGATGCGTTCACGGCGGCCATGCACGAGCAGTGTGTCTCCTAAACGCAGCGGCTCTTCGTACAATTGATCCAGCACCGGTTCGTCATAGCGGCGCACGGCGAGAACGGTCAAGCCATAACGACTGCGAAAGTCGATTTCTGGCAGGCTTTTGCCGATGAAGTCTGCTTTTTGGCTGATGACGACTTCGGAAACGGCCGCTTCCGCTGAAGACAAATCCGCATCATGCAACGTCGCTTTTCCATTGGGCGACACACCCAACAAATCCGTGACCTGCTGCACCTGCTCCTCAGTCGCATGAACCAACAGCAAATCATCTGCCTGTAAATGGGCATTGGGCATCATCCCCAAACGGACATGCCCATTACGGATAATCCCCACCACATTAATCCCATGCTTTTCGCCTAAGCGAGACTCCACCAACGTTTTGCCCAACAAAGGAGAACGGGGCAACAGACGCAGTTCCATCATGTGTGCCTGCAACTGATACTGCCCCACCAAATCAGTGGTATCGGTATTGGCATAACTTGGCAGCAAATGTCGCCCGATAAGCACCATGTACACAATGCTGCTAACCATAATGATTAGCCCCATTGGCGCAAAGTCGAACAGGCGAAATGGCTCCATACCGGCATCAGCCAATGCCGTGCTCACCAACAAGTTAGGCGGCGTGCCAATCAAGGTTGTCACACCACCCAACAACGAACCAAACGCCAGCGGGATTAAAAGTTTGGAAACAGGGACACGCGCACGCCGCCCAATGCTCACGACGGCTGGCAGCAAAACGGCCGTTGCGCCAATATTGTTCATAAATGCCGAAATAGAGCCGACCATCACCATAATCACGGCCACCAATCGCTGTTCGCTGGCACCCGCAATTTGCATAATGCGCTTCCCCATGAAGTCAGCAATACCAGTTCGCGTCAGCGCCGCGCTCACAATGTAAATAGCCCACACTGTAATAACCGCCGGATTGGAAAACCCCGAAAAGGCCTCGTCTGTTGTCAACAAACCCGTGAGTAAGAGCGTCAACAAAACCATCATCGAAATCACATCGACACGAATTCGTTCCGATGCAAATAAAACAATCGCAATCCCCAAAATTGATAAAACTAAAATAGTCTCGCCAGTCATAACACGTCCTTGAGAAATAGTCCGGTACAAATGACCATAGAGACTGAGGAGTGAAGGTTTGCAAAAACCTCCAGTCGCCAGTCTCCGGTTTAGGTCAAGCCAATATGATAGGGTGATCTGCTTACAAGTTTGCTTGAGGGTGTTGAGATAGCAGCAGTGCGCGATACCCTTGCTTTTTGCGATCCTGGCGCTTCACAAAAGGTTGTTCTTTTTCTAACATGCGGAAAACATACGTGCTTTTTGCGGTCACAAGCAGCTTGCCGCCTGGCAAAAGCAACCGCTCGCTGCCAGGTAACAAGGTTTGTGTCCAGGGAACACCAGCATCAACATCCGGGAAAAGGATAATCCAATCGTACTGTTCGTCAGGTAATTGCAAGAAATCGGAGGTGTGCAATTGTTGAATTTGCGCAGCTGGCACACCATATGTTTCCAGGTTCTGAGCGCTGATTTGCAGGCTCAGTGCGTCACGTCCAGCTAAGGTGTAATGGGTGATTTCTCGCCCAGATGCAAGGCGCAAGTAAACGGGCAAATGTCCCTGACCGGGATTCCAAAACAAAACACGGCCGTTTACCCGTTCTCCATTTAACATACTGGCCGCCAATGTCGTGTAATAGCCCACACTGTCAAACTCCGGCACATTGTGTACCGTTTGCAGCGCGAAGCTCTTCTTGGCAATGGTGAAGTCAGGCTGCGCACGCAGGTAGGGGGTAAGTGTGAGCGGTGCGTCTGGGGAAACGGCCGTTCCCCCATGAAAATGAAACACCGCATACCCCTGCCCCATCTCCCGATACGTCACCTCACTTCCTTGCTGCTGCAAAACGCCAGCCACCATCTCCGCCAATGGCTTGACAACAACCACGGCGGCGATGCCCGCTGCCGTTAAATGCAGCGGCATCTGCGCCAACAGCGACGCCAGCACCGGCTCACCCGCTTTCCCCGGTAAATTGCAAAGAATCAAATCAAAGCGGCGACCAGCAACCGCTTGAAACGCCAACCCGCCCTGCACCACCACATCGCGCAGCTTATTCAACCGTGCATTACGCGCGGCAAACGCCACCGCCAACGCATCCCGGTCTTGCAGCACCAACTCTATTTGCGGGTTCACCTTCTTCACGCTTAGCCCCAACACCCCCACGCCACACCCCACATCTAAAGCCGAGCCAAACGAAGCCATGTCCAGTTGCGTTGCCACAGTTTTCAACAAGAGCCGCGAACCGGCATCAATGTCAAAACTACTGAACAAAGATTGTGACAAATCAAAACGCAGCTCTTGCCGCGAAAAACGAAATTGAACCCGTTTATTGACAAACGGTTGCAAAAAATCAAAATCAGCCATGATTTGAAAACAGTAAGTGCAAGATTTTATTGCGTATTGCGTAATCTTCTGGGCTACGCAATACGCAATATAAACAAAGTTTATCCGCGCTTACGCAAACGCGCCGCCAACTCATCCAATAAACTATACACGACCGGTACAACGAGCAGCGTCAACGCCGTACTCACCAACAACCCACCCATCACCGCACGCGCCAATTCTGAGGCGATAATCGCGCCCGATTCCTGGCTGGCTGCCAGTGGAATCAAGGCCAGAATGGCGGCCAACGCTGTCATCCAGATGGGGCGCAAACGGGTACGGCCGCCGCGCACCAATGCCGGATACGCCGCTTCGCCTTGTTTACGCAGCTGCTGCACCAATTCCATCAACACAATCCCATTCGTCACCACAATCCCGACGAGCATCATCAAGCCGATCATGGCGGAGATGCCCAACACGCTGCGCGTGAGGAACAGGGCCAATGCCGCCCCGACCAGGGCAAAAGGCAGGCTGAACAAAATGGTAAAGGGATGGATCAAACTGCGGAAGGTGAACGCCATAATCAAGTAAACGATGATGATGGAATAGCCAATGGCATGCACCATTGCCTGGAACCCTTGCACCTGCTGTTCAGATTCGAACCCTTCGCTGACGGTGACACCGGCAGGCAAATTGTCCAGGGCATAAACCACCTCTTTGGCAACGGCCGTTACGCCCAGCGTATTCTCCGTCTCCAAATCCGCGCTAAAACTCACCGCAGGCTGCCCATCCACCCGAATGATTGTGTCATCGCCGCCACCAGTGCTGTTATCCACACTGCTGCTGATATTGACAATGTCCGGGATGCCATCTTCATCCACATCAACCGAGCTAAGCGCCACCTTCACATCATCAACCATGGCACGCAGCTCTTCACGCGAACCGCCGCTCAAAATCAGCGAAAAGCCGCCAAAGCCCGTTTGCGAAGCCGCCGACACGACCGCATTTTCAGAGCCAAAAACAGCCTCCGCCTCGCGGCGCACTTGCTGCGTCAGCGCAGTCAGGTCATCGAGGTCAGTCACGCTGATGGTCACATTTGCCACATTTTGGCTGACGCTGCCCGCCCCAAAGAACGCCTCAAAGCCGCCCGCACTGCCGATTTCCGCCTGCACCGTCTCGATGCCGTCAAACTGCTGTACGGCCGTTTCAAATTCCGACACCAGCGCATCCGTCTCCGCCATTTGCGTGCCGGGAGGCAACGTCACCGTCGTGTTAATCGTCGGTTCACCAATGCTGGGGATAAAGCTGCGCGGCAGCTGCCCCAGCAAGAACAAGCTGCCCAGGAAAATGATCGTCGAGATCAACATTGTCAGGAAACGATGGGTCAACGCCCACTCCAGAGCGGGCGTGTACCAGCGCTGCATGGTCGTCTCTTTCTCTTCCGGGATGTGTTCCTTGCGAATGAGCAAATACGTCAACGCCGGGACAACGGTGATAGAAACGACAAAACTCGCCGCCAAAGCATAGGTCACGGTCAGGCCAAAGGGCAGGAAGAAGGAGCCGATGAGGCCGCCAATCAACCCCAATGGCAGGAAAACGGCCACTGTCGTCGCCGTTGCCGAGAAGATGGCAATGGCAACTTCGCGCGTACCCTGCAAAACGGCCGTTTTCGGATCATCCCCGCGCTGAATGTAGCGGTACGAATTCTCCAACACCACAATCGAGTCATCGACCACGCGTCCAATCGCCACCGTCATGCCACTAAGTGTCATGATGTTCAGCGTAATCGTCGTCGGGAACAGGCGCGACACAAATGTGAGAATGCCACTACCGCCGCTCTCGGTTAACCCTTGCAGCCAGGTGCCAAAAGGTGGCACCAACTGCATCAACAAAAAGGCGGTGAAGATGGAGAGGGGAATGGAAACGGCCGTTACCAAAGTCGCCCGCCAGCTTAATCTGTACTTGCCACCCACCTGACCGCTCAAAAAGAGCAAAATCACCAAAACAGCAAACCCCGCGCCCAATGCGCCCTCGCGCGAAACACCAGCCACCGAATCCTCAATGAACGTCGCCTGCTCAAAGACCACATTCGTCTCGATTTCCGGATGTTCCGCCTTGTACGCATCCAAAAAGTCAAAAACGCGGTGCGCCACCTCTACCGTATTGGCATCACCATCCTTAAACACATTCACAATCACCGCCGGATTGCCATCCGTGCGCGTCACCGAAGCCTCCGGGATAAACACCTCGATTTCACCTTCGGCAATCCCGCGCAAACGCGCTGCCAAATCCGCGTCAAAAGCATCCGCATACGTATCCAACAAGTAAGTCAAAGTCTCCGGTGACATCAATTCGAGCACCACCGGCGACAACGTCGGCACAAACCCTTCCTCGTTATCGGCAAGGAAGGCGATCACGTCGGGCGTCAATGCGCCAAGCCACTCCGCCGGATTCTCGACATTTGGCGCATCGGGGAAAAAGTTGAGGAAATTGGCCGCGCCGGGCACAAAGGGGTTGTTGAGAATATCTGCCGCCGTTTGGAATTGCGACGGCGTGCCATCAGGAGCCGGTTCCAACCAGATGCCAGATAACGCTGGCGCATCAGCAGACAACGCCGCGGCGGCTTCGGCTTCCGCCACTGCCAACTGCCCCGCGCCACCATAATCCACAGCCAGCGCATCCAGTTCTGCACGCAAATCAGCATCGAGCGTATCCAAAAACGCCAGCGGCAGCAGGGCGATCACTTCGGGCTGCAACAGGCGCAAATTGTCCGGCGTCAGCAAGGCCAACGCCTGTACGCCCTGTTCGCCCAATCCGGCAAAGAGACGGATCATGTCCGGCGTCACATCTTCGGCGAACTCAATTTCCAGGCCCGCCATGCTCGCCCCCTGGATTAACAAGTCGGGCAATCGTGCCGGATCGGTCGGTTCGGCTTCTGCGGCAGCCGCTCCTGCCAAGGCACCTGCGCCGCCAAAGTCTGCGGCCAGGGCATCCAAATCGGCGCGTATGTCATCAGCCAACGTCGCCACAAATTCTGACGGCAGCCAGGCAATGGTTTCTGCTGGCAGCGCACGCAAATTATCTGGCGTCAGCAAGGCCAACGCTTGCAGCGCCATTGGGCCAAAATCGCCCAACATCTGCATCATCTCTGGCGTGATGTCTTCGGCAAATTCCAGCTCCAGGCCAGCCGCCGTTAACCCTTGAATCAATTGATCTGGCAAGCGGCTGCCAGCGGTGCTTGTTTCCGCTACCGCTTCTGCCTTGGTCATCGCCAGGAAACGCACCTGGGCAATGCCGATATTGGCAATGGTTTGCTGCAAACCGGCATCGAGGCTGGTCACATAACTCTCTGGCAACATCGCCAGCATCTCTGGCGTGAAGGCCAGCACAATTTCTGGCGTCAGCGCCGCCAACTGCTCTGGCGCATTTTCAGCAATGATCGTGATATAGGCTGGAGACAAATCGGCTGTTGTAGAAATGGTCACGCCGATGGCGGCCGCTTGGGCAACCCAATCAGCAGGCAGGGCGACGGGCACGGCCGTTTCCCCGGCAGCGGCGCGTTGAATGGCTTGTAATTGTGCCAGCAAGTCTGGCTCCAGGGTGTCGACAACCTGGGAGAAGGCAACGGCCGTTACCTCTGGATCCAACGCCCGCCACATCTCCGGCGTCAATTCCGCCAACTGCTCCGGCGCAAAATTGAGGATGCCAGCCATCACCGTCAACGAAATGTCACCCGTATCGGTGATTGTCTGCCCCATCGCCGCCGCGCCAGCAATCCAGGATTCCGGCAAAGCAACCGGCGCAAATTCCGGCAAAACGACGGGTTCCGGAGTGGGCGCGGCCGTGGGAACGGCCGTCGGCTCCGCGGTTGGTGCGGGCGTAGGTTCAACGGCGGCAATCACGTCTGCCGGGTCAGCGCCATTGATGATGGCATACGCCTGACTGATGTCGTACTGGCCGACACCGCCGAGATCGGCCGTTAACGTCTCCAATTCAGCGACAACAGCCGGGTCAAGTGTCTCGATATATTCGCGGGGCAGCAAAGCCAATGTTTCTGGCGGCGCATAGGGCAAAATGTCGCCGGGAATCAACTTGAGCACGGCGAGAATGTCCTCTTCCGTGCCCTCGATTCCCGCCAAAACCGCTGGCGTCACATCCTGCACATATTGCAAATCCAGCCCAAACTGTTTGGCTCCCTGCGTGACGATTAACGGCAGCCGCCCTGGCTCAACCAATGGCTCCTCTGTCGGCGCGGCCTCTTCAACGACAACGGGCGTTGGTAATTCTTGCCCGCCGCTGATGCTGACCTGGCTCACGCGCTCCAGGTTTGTCAGCCCTGGCTCCAGGTCGTTTTGCACGCGCTCTTTCAATTCTGCCAATGTCAATTCGCCAGATGAGATACTGGCGACAACAACGGGCAAATCGCTGAGGCTGAAGTTGAGAACCTGGGGAACGGCCGTTTCCGGTAAACCCGTCTCCGCAATAGCTTGTTCAATATCTTGCAGAATCATTTCCTGATTCAAGCCAAAATCATTGCGCACAATGATGAAAGCGAATCCGGCACTCGTCGTCGATTCCACATTGACCACGCCATCAATAGATTCTGGCCCCAGGTTTTGCTCCAAGGGAATGGTCACTTCCTGCAAAAACTGATCGGGCGATTCCGCATCCGGCCATTGCACTACAACCACTGTCTGTGGAAACTCAATGCGCGGCAGCAGTTCCAGATTGAGTTGGGTCATTGCCCAACCACCCGCAGCCAAAACAGCTACGGCAATGCCAACAGTTACCCAGCGAAAACGCAGCGAGAGCCGGGTGATACGATCAAAAAAAGCTGAAATCATCTACCTACTCCTGTGTGACATAGCATGACTTGTCAAATTGCGGCAAAGATACAAATTTGCTTATTCCGGTGAAAGCATGTTGCAAAGCGGCCAAACCTTGATCGATGGTCTGCAATTCGGCCGTTGATAGGGATGTCAATAATTCAGTGACACGCGCCACCATGCTTGTCACAATTTCATGCAACAAGGTTTGCCCGGTAGCGGTGAGAGTAATTTGCACAATGCGGCGATCTTGTTCAGACCGGGTACGTGCGACCAACCCATCCGCCACCAATTTGGAAACGGTATTGGACATGGTGGGCGGACTCACGGCTAATTGCTCAGCCAATTCGCTTAAATTGCACGAACCTTGCGACAAAATAAACATCACGCTGAGATGCGCGGGCAGTAATGCCCGCTGCATTTGCCGAAATTCGGCAGCCATGATGCGCATCAGCATGGGTAAAATCAGTAAAATTTGTTGGGCTGTTATTTCAAGATCGGTCGGTATCATTTTATTTAGCCTGACTAATAGTTAGCCATGCTAAATTATTATGGAATACGGCCGTTCCACAAATAAGCATCCGATAAGAAAAAAGCCTCTGGTACTCCCAGAGGCTTTTTAAAACTACGCGCAGACTGCGTATCTCAACGCATGATCAAAATGGGGCGATCAAGCCGCACAACAATCTGGTACGCCAGGTCTTCCAAGAGCAAACGAGGCCAATGCTCAATGGGATGCGAACCAATTACCACCAAACCGTAATCGCCACGCATCGCTTCCAGCACAATCTCATCGACAATCAAACCGTGCCGCACCAATGGCGACTGCTGCACCGGCATCTCCTGCAAAACCTGGACATCCTGTTGCAACAAATCTCCCTCATAGGTTTGTGCCGCGATCAATTCGGAGGCATTCGCTTGCAACTGCCAATCGGGCGAATTGGAGCCAACACTAATTTGCGACATCACATGCAGGACGGAAATCGTCGTTTCGTCGTGCAGCAAAGGGGAAAGTGTGCGCATCAAGCGGCTCATGAGAGATGGGGTTGTGCCCCCGCCTTCGCACAACAAAATGTGCAGCAAGGAATCGAGTTTGCCTTTGGCAACGAGAACCGGGCAAGGGGCGCTGCGCAAAATACGCGCCACGGTTGTGCCGGTGAGGCGTGTTAACACGCCGTATTCGGGGCGCTGTCCCACAACCAGTAAATCGTATGGACCGGCAGCGGCTTCGCGCATAATTTCTGTCGCCGGGTTGCCCACGCGAATAAGGGTTTGGACATCGGTAACGGCCGTTGCCAACCGCTCCTGCGCCAACGCCAACACCTCCTCCGCATGGGGACGATCAGCGGGTCGCGGCACCACCGTCAGCAGCGTCGGTGCGCAACCGGTAAACCAATACAACTGCGCCCCTATTTGTACGGCCAAATCTGAATGGGGTAATCCGTCTATGGCAATTAAAATACGCATTGTGCAAATACCTCGCCAAAATGAAATTTCAGACCAACATGAGCAGCACAGGCAGTAACAAAATGACCAACATAAATGTCGCTAAATGCCGATTATCGGCCGTTACCCAGCCAACAAAGGCGAGCATACCACGCTCGTAACGGCGATAACCAAACGACAACAACAACACCGACACCAACGCAATACTAAACATTTCCACAAACACAACCGTAAAAGCCAGCGGCTTCCCTAGCAGCAGCGCCGCCAACAACGTATCAATAAAAGTTGTGATGTTGGCTCCCATAATGTAAGGAATCACATTTTCGCGCCGCACAAAGCCGCGATTGCTCAATGGCACCAAAATGCTCAGCGAAACACTGACAGACATAGACACCAAGGTAACGGCCGCTCCCAGCAAAAACATCACCCACGGCTTATAAACCAACCGCGAAACATGTCCCAGGTGACTTTGTTTGAGCGCCATTTGCGGCAGGCATTTATCAAACAAACTAAAGCTGAGCATGATAATGCCCAATCCGACCAGAAAAACGAGCCACTCTGGCAGCCAGCCCATAATCAATCCCACCACCGGATCAAATATCCGGTCGAGCACCGAATTCAAGAGCATCCCATCACCGGGCTGCCAATGGTCAAAAATGCCAAAATGCAGCAGAGAAAGCCCAACGACCAACCCCACCAGATAGGTGCTGCCGGTGACAGCCAGCGACAACAGCCCCATGCTCAAACTGGCTGATTTGTCCCGCCCGCGCAGCACATAGATAAAACCGATGAACAAAACGATGAAACTGGCTCCCAGGCGGCTGCCGGTAATCATGGTAAATGCGCCAAACTGATCGAGCACGCCAGCATCAAAAAAAGTCAGCGCAGCGGCCGCTACCGGCGAGCCGCTCATGATGATATAGGCAAACAGCCAGCCAAACCCCATGCTGTTGGCCGGATTTGTGACGGCAAAACTGGTTTGTACCAGGGGAGCCAGTGGGCGTGCGCCCTCTTTCATCAAGGTAATGGCGAGGATAAAAAGAAATAAGCTGAACCCGAAAAGTAAAATTTTATGCCAGGCAACACGACGCCAGATGGCGCGTATGCGCCTGCCCGGTAAAGTTAAACTCGTTTGCGCGATATTCGGCACCAACAGTTCCGTGTCGAATGATTCATTCATACCTGCCTCCTCCGCAGCCAACTGCCGAAGGTTATCGGTGAACGGCTCATCCCGGTGGATAAGCCTTCAGGAGATTGGCTTTTATTCATCCACACCTATGAAATTTTCTCTAAAAACAACCTCCCGGAGGTTCCTCTCATGCGACGATCCTGCCATTGACAACCTCCGGGAGGCTTCGGCGACGACCCGTGTTACGTACTGAACCTCCCGCAGTTAACCTCACATGTCGCTGACTGGAGCGCGTGCCACCAGGAGCGGCCGCTCAATCCAGTGCAAGAGCGGCCCTACCAGTTCCCCCAAAACCAAGCGATGGAAACGGCCGTGTCGCTCAGCAGCAATAATCACCAGGTCATAATCCCCAGCCTCCACCTCCCAACGAATCTGCCAGTCAGGTTCGCCCTGGTGCAAGCGCAGCAAACCGCTTACATCCCAGGCAGCAAGCTGCTGTGCAATGTGCCGCAGCTGCGCTCCCGAATGGGTGTTTGGCGCTAACAATACGTCCATCCCTACCTGTACATTACGACTGAGGCTGTACATGACCGGCAGCGCGGGGGCCACAGCCAAAATGGTCAATTCGGCACCGCTGGCTTGTGTCAATTTTCCGGCCCACTCAACGGCCGTTTCATCGCCACCATCCGCCCGCACCACCAACAACACACGCTCCAGAGGCCAACGCGGCTGCCGCGCCACCAACACCGAAGTGGGACAAGAAACGGCCGTTTGACAGCCAGGGCGAATCGCCAACACACGCTCCAGCACAGACTGCTCCGGCTCCGCAAAAACGAGCAGATCGCATTGCCGCGCCACACACTCCAAATGTTCAGCCAGGTCACCCATTTGGTGACGTTCCCAGGCTGACATCGTCAAACGACCAGCTAACAATTTGCACAAATACTGCGCATAAGGGGCTACCGATACCAACAAAGGATTCATCTGCACACATGCCAAACGATGCCTGGCAGGAGTCGGCGTTTGCGATGCAGCATCGTCCATACCCGGAAGCACCGGAATCAATGAGCCAACATCACCGTACACCATCGCATTCTCCTCCATACCTGGCAGGCAATGACACATCACCGCCCTACAAAGCCAGGTAAATTGTGCGCACGCTCAAAAAGATGATGAGCATGCTGACCACAAACATCAACGCCCGCGCCGGAACGCGTTTACAAACATAGGCGGCCACGGGCGCAGCTAACATGCCACCAATAGCCAAACCCACCACAGGCTCCCATGCCGTAATGCCAATGGTCAGCAAAAACGTCAGCGAAGCCGCCAATGTCACAAAAAATTCAGCCAGATTCACCGAGCCAATGGTGTAACGGGGCGTGTTACCCCGCGCCAACAAGGTCGTCGCCACAACTGGCCCCCAACCGCCGCCACCAATGGTGTCGAAAAAACCACCGATTAAACCCAAAGGAATCAGGCGCGTTTGCACAGAAACCAGCTCGTTTTTGCGCAAGGTTTTCCACAAAATGACAAAGCCCATCACGATCAGATAGGCAGAAACGTATGGCTTGATCACATCGCCGGGAACGGAGGAAAGGATATATGCGCCAATAACGGCCCCAATTACCCCTGGAATGATCAGTTTGCGTGCCAGGGTTTTATCGACATTGCCGAGACGAAAATGGGATGCGCCGGAAACGGCCGTTGTAAACACCTCGGCCGTATGCACGCTGGCACTGGCAACTGCCGGAGGCACGCCAAAAGCCAACAAAAACGAGGTCGCGCTGACGCCATAAGCCATTCCCAATGCCCCATCAATTAACTGCGCTAAAAAACCGATCACGATGAATACGACAATGCTTTGCTCCACTTTTCCATACTCCTTCTTGCTGCGCTGCCAGGGTCGCGGGCCGCACCCTCCCAAAGGCGGACTCCCCAATTAACGTTGCCACACCACCTCCGGGAGAATAATGCGCAGGCCAGAATGACCCTGTTATGTCAGCGCACTTGCTTGATATAGAAGCAAGCGTACCCGGCCACCATGACAAGGCTTGTGATGGAGCTGTGACAAAGCTGTGACAAATGGGGGGAGGGGGAGAAGAGGGAAGAGGGAAGCGGGAAGCGGGAAAAGAGAAGAGGAAAGAGAGAAAAGAGAAGAGGGAGGAGGGAGGAGGGAGGGGGTGGGTTATTGCATAGGTTGACGATCTACCAGGGAGTAGCCGACGCCGGAGACGGTTTCAATGTATAACGGATTGGCTGCGTCAGGTTCGATTTTGCGGCGAAGACGACGGACTAACTGGCGCACCATGTCCCGGTCGCCGCCTTCTGGCCCCCAGACATAGGCGATGATGGCTTCGTTGGTCAGCACATGCCCCACATTGACCATGAAGTAATGCAATAATTTTGCTTCGAGACGTGTCAAGGTGACAACGACGCTTTGGCCGACACGGACTTCGCGGCGGCCGCTATCAAGGAAAAGGTCGCCAACCTGGGCAACGGCCGTTACCTGAGCCTTCCCCGCACGCCGCAACACCGCCTGAATCCGCGCCACCAACTGGCGTGGGCTAAACGGCTTCGTCACATAATCATCTGCGCCCATTTCCAGACCACGCACAATGTCATCATCCTCGCCACGTACCGTCAACATGATGATGGGCGTGTCCGCCTCCGCCCGAATATGGCGGCACACAGCAAAGCCATCCAGCTTTGGCAAATTCAGGTCAAGCACAATCACGTCCGGCGCATCATCCTGCCACAAACGCAAAGCCGACTCCCCGTTATACGCCAACTGCACCTGGAACCCTTCATGCCGCAATGTAAAAGCAATCAAATCCGCCAAAACCCGATCATCATCAACAACCAATGCCTTCATCAATACACCTCTAGTTAGCCAACGGCAGCGTGAACCAAAACACAGAACCGCCCCCAGGTCGCTCCGCCACATCCATCTGGCCGCCATGCGCCTCGGTAATGGCCTTTGCCACAAACAAACCTAACCCCGCCCCATACTGAGATTTATCACCTGCGGCGTCGGGCTGCGGAAAGCGATGAAACAGATTAGGCCGAAATCCGGATGGCACACCTGGCCCCTGGTCGGCCAAAGCAATACACACCTGTGTATCTTGCATGGTAGCGCTAATTTTAATCTCCGTTTCGTCCGGGCTGTATTTAATCGCATTGGAAAGCAAATTCACCAACACCTGCATCACGCGGCGCGGATCTGCCTGCACCAAGGGCACAGGCATCGGCAGTTCCACCGTCAGCCATTGCCCATATTTGTCCAGCAACGGCTGCATCATGTGGGTTGCTTCCCCGATCATTTCGCCTAAATCACATGTGCGCACATGAACGCGAAAACGGCCGATTTCCATACTCGCGCTCTCTAGCAAATTATCAACCAGCGTCTGCAAGCCAACAATGCCCAGGTGCAGCGAATTCAAAAGCTGGTGCAGTTCTTGTGGGGACAAATCGGGCGCTTGATCGAGCAGCAGCTCCGTCGAAGCAGCCACCGCTGACAGCGGTGTGCGAAATTCGTGCGTCACATTTGCCAAAAATTGCCCCAAAATGCGATGCATCAGGTCTGATTCGCTGATGTCACGAAAGACGAGCGCGACGCCAGCATCAGCGACATCGGGCGGCGTCAGACGTGCGCCAGTCACGGAAACCGTGATGTGACGATTATCCGCCAAGGCCAAGGTCACTTTGCGCTGCTTGCCCGGCGGTGGAATGAATTGGCTAAACGGCTGATCCGTGTCTGCCGGATGAAAAACCTGATCGCACGAATGATGCAGCGCTTCGGTCGAGGCTAACCCGGTGATACGCGCCGCACCCGCGCTGAAAAAGGTGATACGGCCGTGCCGATCCAACGTCACAATTCCTTCCACAATCGCTTCCAGCAAATGATCCGCCCACATCTTTGCCTGACGCAGTTCGGTCAAGGTCTGCTGCAACCCCAGACGCGCCTCTTCCATCGCTTCCGTGACCAGCGTCACTTCTTGCACTTTGGAAGGCACAGACAACGGCGTATCCAGGTCGCCCGCGCGAATACGCACGGCCGCTTCCGTCAAGTGCGCCAACGGCTGCCCAATACGCCGCGCAATCCACACCCCCAACACGGAGGCCACGAGGGCCACCAGAGCTATGCTGCTCGCCAATGTCCATACGATTTGGGTTTGCGCCGCCACAATTGGCGACACATCAAGGGTGACAGCGTCAACAACTTGGGCATTATCGAGGGGAATGTAGGCGATGTAGTAGGAACGGCCGTTGCTGCGCAGCAGGGCCGTCTCTTGGGCATCGGCGACAAACTCCGCGCGGGCTTCCAGTTCGCCATTTTGCCAGGTTTGTACGCCACCGGGTAAGCTGCTCGCCAGGAAACGGCCGTTTACCAACAACACATGATGCAAACCAGTCTCCGCTTCCATTTGCCGCGCAAACCCATCATCAAGCTGGACACCGACAACAACCTTCGTAACCTGCCCCGGCACAACCTCTTGCCCCAACAGCCACAATTCCGCCGCGTCACCTTCACCCGACAGCAACAACATAGATTGCTCTTCCTGCTGGCAAAACTGCGCCGGAAGACGTCCCGATCCGGCAATGGGCTGACCATCTTCGGCGCAAAGCAAAATAAAGGTCAGGTCTGTGCCCTGGCGTAATGTGTACAAATAATCGGTCAATGTCTCGGTGGAGTCAGCTTGCAGCAATGTCTGCAAAGTGGGACGTTGGGCAGTGAGCAAAGCGAGATCGGCCACTTTCCCGCGCATATCCACATACAAAGCCAACGAAGCGTGGCTGCCCTGGTCAACTTGTGCCCACGCCTGCCGCTCGACCTGGCTGTGGAGGAGCCAGGCAGCAGGAACGCCAGCGGCAACGGCCGTTAACAGCACCAACAACACCAGACTCACTACCATCTGCACCGTTAAACTATAATGATGCATCCCTAAACGTTGTCTCATCTTACCCTCAACGGCATTATCCCGCCGACAATGGGGATTTGTCAACGACGCATATTTGACAATTTCAGCCGCGCACGCTACGCTACTATCGCAGTAAGGCAGCATGCCTTTTTGACAATTGCATACGGAACCGATGGTTCCACGGAACCAATGGTTTCACGGAACCAACGGTTCCAGGGGCAGACAGCGCATGGGCCACAAGAATCGCAAACATTCCTTTTCTTGTGGTTGACGAGGTGGAGGTTCTTCATCGCAAGGTGAGGACTAACGACAACCATTCCGGTGTCGGAAAATCGATAGATCAGCGGGTGCCTCCCAGGGTAGCTACACTCTGTATCTTCGCCCCTTCAAGTAAATGATGTGACAAACCGTGTCAGGCAACTGACCGACAAAACACATTGTTTGTAGCAATTTTTAGTGTGATCGTGAACAAGTTCGTTCGTACAGTGAGTCCAGCTTACCAATGACTGCACGAGATGAACGAAAGCACCATCGCACAAACAAACCAAAGAAGGGGCGTCCCCCAGAAATCTCACAATTGAGGGTACGCCACACAGGCAAAGCAACAGCCATCATGCGGATTAACGGCCGTAAACCGTTCCTGCTTGACCGGCTCCCGATTATCATAAACTGACAATCGGTATGTTTTGCCTACATCATACACATCACAATGGAGGTTTATCATGTGTGGTATTGTTGGTTATATCGGGGCGCGTAATGCGTCAACAGTCGTCTTAAGCGGATTAAAGCGTTTGGAGTATCGCGGCTATGATTCAGCCGGAGTCGCCGTTCTGGCCGAAAATGGACAGATCGCGCTGCGCCGCGACGTAGGCAAACTCAACAACCTGGAACGAATGCTGTATGAATCCCCGCTGGAGGGGCAGATTGGCATTGGGCATACACGCTGGGCGACGCACGGCGCACCGAGCCAGCGCAATGCACACCCGCATCTCAGCATGAACGGCCGTATCGTCGTTGTCCACAATGGCATTGTCGAAAATTTCCTCGACCTGCGCGATGAATTAGAAGCCGAAGGCGTCCAGTTCGCCTCCGACACCGACACCGAAGTGATTGCCCAACTCATTGAGCGCTATGTCGAAGCTAGCATGGGCGATCCGGCGCTGGCTCTGGAAACGGCCGTTCGCCGCACCCTCGCCCAGTTACACGGCGCAAACGCCGTCGTCGTCATGAGCGTCGATCAACCCGGTGTCCTTTATTGCGCACGCCTGGGCAACGCCGGCGGCATCACACTGGGCATTGGCCGCGATGAAATGTTCATCGCCTCCGACATTCCCGCCATCCTCGAATACACGCGCGACATGATCTTCCTCGAAAATCGGCAATTGGCTCGCCTCACACGCGACTCATACCAGGTCAGCGACCTGGATGGGGAATTGCTGACTCCGGAAATCCACAGCATCGCCTGGGACCCGGTGAGCGCGGTTAAGGGGGAGTACAAGCATTTCATGCAAAAGGAAATTTTTGAGCAGCCGCGTGCCCTGATTGACACGCTGGGTGGACGGGCGGATTGGGAAAACGGCCGTATCCATCTCCCTGAAATGAACCTCACCCCAGCCCTGGCACAGCGCATCAACAAAATTTTCATCATCGCCTGCGGCACCAGTTACTATGCCGGGTTGGTCGGCAAATTCATGCTCGAATCTATCGCACGCATTCCGGTGGAAGTAGAGTACGCCTCTGAATTTCGCTATTATGACCCGATTATTGATGAGGGAACGGCCGTTCTCGCCATCACCCAATCGGGGGAAACGGCCGATACCCTGGCCGCCTGCGAACAAGCCAAAGCCAAAGGGGCCACCCTATGGGCCATCGTCAACGCATTTGGCAGCCAGGCAATGCGCATCTCCGATGGCTACATTGCTATGCAAGCCGGGCCAGAAATTGGTGTCGCCAGCACAAAAGCCTTTACCACCTCCATCGTCGATCAATACATGCTGGCTTGTAAACTGGGCGAGCTGCGTGGCACAGTCTCCCCGGCGCAAATGCGCCAGCTCGTCGCCGATCTTGCCCATTTGCCCAATCTGGCCGGGCAAGTGCTCGACCATGATGACGAATATCAAGAATTAGCCAATCATTTCTTCAAAGCGACCGATTTTCTCTTCTTAGGGCGCGGCATCAATTACCCCGTTGCCCTCGAAGGTGCGCTGAAACTTAAGGAAATCAGCTATATCCACGCCGAAGGCTACCCCGCCGGAGAAATGAAACACGGCCCCATCGCCCTCATCGACGAAACAATGCCGGTGGTCTCCCTGGTTACAAAAGACAATCTCTACGAAAAAATGATCAGTCAGGTACAGCAGGCAAAAGCGCGTGGCGGTGTCGTCATTGCCCTGGCTACAACAGGGGATGAATTCATTCGCGGCAAGGCTGACCATGTGATCTATGTGCCGGAAGCGCCATCTTTGTTGGCACCTGTGGTCAATGTCATGCCTTTGCAACTGCTTAGTTATCACATTGCGGTGCGCCGCGGCGCAGATGTGGATCAGCCACGCAATCTGGCAAAAAGTGTGACCGTCGAATAGCAGCAAAATTAAAAGCGGCTGCCCAGTTGGGCAGCCGCTTGAATTTCTACGAAGACACCGCTTTTACCATATTTGTCTGGGCATGTGGCTGAACCTTTTGACTGCTTTCCGTCCAGGCCGCCGTATGACCACAGAGGCGGTTAATTATTTGTTTGGGTGTCCTCGTTTCATAAATATAGAATAGCAGACGGCCGTTTCTTGTGTCGTTCTAGTCAGCACAGAAAAAGTGTTAATCAGGCCACAACTGTGAAAAAGGGTGTGCCCCTCTTGTGCAGAGGGGCACTTGGGAAAGGAAGAGAAGAAAAGAGGAGGTAAACGTGTTATCAAGTCAGGCGTCAGGCCTGTTTGCTTTCCATTAAATGCCGAACTGCTTGTAGTTCTACCAGGATGTTATCGAGTGTGGCTGCGGAAACGGCCGTTTCCTTTGTCCTGACCACAGTATCGACATCAGCAGCCGTTGGCGTCATCCCACTGCGAAAACGGCGCAGCTCAGTCACAACCAGGTCATATATTTCTTGCACATTCGGCAGCCCTTCCAGGCTTTCCTCAGCGCCAGTTGTGCCACTCATCCCCGCCGTTTGAATATTCAACGTACCCAGGTCAAACAAATAGCGATCCAATAACCCGCGCTTAATCGTGATATTCGTCACGGTACGATACGGGACATGCTTCACCGATTTTGTAATGATACCCACGCGCACAATCACTTCATCGTCCAGAATTTCATATTGCAAACTACGCGCATAGGGGCCGCTGAGTACCATTCCCACAACCCAACTGACCGCTGCTGTCACCGTCAGCACAATTGCGTAAATGGTCGCGCCTCGCGGATCATCCAAGGAAATCGGCCAGGCAATGGCAATCATACTCAGATAAATACCGCCCACAATTAACGATATAATCAAGCGCAGTTTAGGCAGGTACTTTGGGCTTGGGCCAAATTGTTTATGTTTCATCTCACACAGCTCCTTATTTATGCTGCACACAATCATCTAACACAGCCAGCAAACGCTCAGGTGGATCGATCTTGCTGACAAAAGCATCAGCACCACCACGCATTGCCTCTTGATAACATTCCGGTCGCCCACTGATGGCAACAACCATCAATTGGGGGCAAATGGCCCGTAACTGTTGTAAAAACAATGCCGGTGAATGGGCAGGCAATTTCCAATCTAATAAAAGCAAGTCTGGGTGAACATCATCAATTTGTTGCAGTAACGTATCGGCATCACCAACCTCGCCAACAACATGCCAGGACGGGCGCTGCTCTAACAAAATGCGCAGTGCAAAACGCACTTTTGCCTGGTCGTCAGCTATCATGATGCGCATAACCGCCTCCTGCAAAAAGTACGATGTTTAGATGAGGTTTCACTCATCAGGACAAAACATGACGTTCATCAAACTCTCTGCTTCTTGTAAATCCATGTCTGTAGTCTAAACAAAAAATGCCGCAGACACATCAGGCATCTGCGGCATTCGCTTATTAGCCAGGTGGCTAATCTGCCATTAGTTTTCTTTGATTAAGCCAGCGCGATAAGCACGCAACAAGGCTTGCAATTCATCAATATGCCGCTGCATCTGACAGCCAGCATCTGTGTCACGCACAAAAATTCGCCGGGTGTTTGTCTCAAGGATTTCTGTGTGCGAATGAATGTCAATGGCTTCCTCTATCGCCTTTTGCATGGAGGCAAATGGTTCATGCGAAGCCAGCAGCAGCCCATAGGAGTTAAAAATCAAGGTATAACCGGCAATACCGGTTTGCTCCTGGTAAGCCTTCGACAATCCGCCATCTATGACGAACAGTTTGCCGCCAGCCTTAATCGGGCTTTCTCCTCGCTTCACTTTGACGGGGACATGACCGTTGATAATGTGCGCCGTGGTCGCATCCATGCCGAATGCTTCCAGAATGCGAACGGCCGTTTCCTCTTCATCGCGAAAATCATAATACGCATTCTTCTCTTCCTGGTGCGTGCTTCTATCAGCAATAAAGTAGCGCTCAAACGTCGCCATCTTATCCTTGCCAAAGAGCGGCGACTGCGGCCCACTCCATAAATACCAGATCGCATCCTGGCCCTCCTGGCGCAATGCCGCATCATCCGCAAAATATCCCTGCCGTGCCAGCCGTTCGACCTGATCCATAAAGGAACGTGCCGTCAACTGCTGCCCCCCCACACGATATTCCACAAAAGCACCCTTTCGCGTCATGGGAATACAACCATGATAAAGAAGGTTGCCGTTGTAAATGAGATACATGCTGCCATTGTTGAACAAGAAACGCACATGCCGCTGCAAACGCTCGCTGTTCATGAACATGAGTTTGAGCCGGTCAACCAAAGCTTGTTCGCCGTCGGTCAGGGAATACGGCCGTTCCGGGTCAATCGTCGGGAAATGCGCGTCCAACAGCGGGTACTCCTGCCCATGCAAACAAATCGTGCCCTTCTCATAATCGACCAAATGCAGCAGCAAACGATCCGCCATCCGGTAATCAGGGTTACGCTGAATGATCGCCGCCTCCAACTTTAACTGAATGACCGTGATCGCCTTATGCATTTGCGACAGCAAACGCAGCTCATTTTCCGTATACTCCTCAGGCCCACTCACCTTTGGACAAAAGCGCTGATCAGACGAGTCACCATACACCTCAACAGCAAACGAGGCCAGCGGCAGCATACTGATCGCATACCCATCCTGCAACGTATCCAGGTTAGCATAGCGCAAACAAATGCGAATCACATTGGCAATACACGCCTCGCTGCCAGCAGCCGCGCCCATCCACACAATATCGTGATTCCCCCACTGAATATCCACCGAATGATAATTCAGCAGCGTGTCCATGATGATGTGCGCCCCTGGCCCCCGATCATAAACATCACCAATAATGTGCAAATGCGCGATTGCCAACCGCTGAATCAGCTCAGCCATCGCCACAATAAAGGCACGCGCCTGACCCGTTTCAATGACCGTATTGATCAGGCTTTGATAATATGCCTGTTTATTCAGCACGCTTTCCTGCTCTTGCAACAGTTCTTCAATGATGTAGGCAAAATCGTCCGGCAAAGCCTCGCGCAAAGCGGCTCTGGTATATTTGGAAGAAACAGCGCGGCACAGTTTAATCAGGCGAAACAAAATAATGCGATACCATTCGGCCGTGTCGTCCACCTGTGACAGCATCAACGACAATTTTTGCTCTGGATAATAAATCAACGTCGCCAGATTTTGACGGTCAATCTCGGCCAATTGATTGGCAAACAATTCGTCAATGCGCCGTTTAATGGAGCCGGAGCCATTTTTCAAGACATGCAAAAATGGCTCATACTCGCCATGTAAATCAGATAAAAAGTGCTCTGTCCCTTTGGGCAAATTCAGGTTGGCATTGAGGTTGATGATTTCTGTGGCCGCAGCCTGGATGGTGGGATATTGCTTTGCTAACAAACGTAAATAGTTCAGGTCTGGTTCGTGGGGAGCGGGCAAGGCCATTTTACTCGACAACCTCCTGGCGCAACGCCAGGGCAATGGCCTCAGCGCGATTAGATACGCCCATCTTGTTCAAAATATGACTGACATGTGCCTTCACGGTCGCCCGACTCACAACCAACTTTTCCGCAATCTCCGGATTATTCAAGCCTTCAACCAACAAAGACAACACTTCCATTTCGCGGGCAGTCAATTCATAGTCGGGGGGTGGTTCTGCCGCTGGCGCGGCTGGCTGAATCAGAGCCTGGACAGCCTCCTGCGCCAGAGTGGATTGTCCGGCATGGGCGGCGCGAATAGCCGTCGCCAATTCATCAATGGACACGTTTTTCAGCAAATAACCAATTGCGCCCGCTTGCAAAACGTCATGCACCAAATTTTTTTCTTGAAAACTGGTTAGGGCCACAATCTGCACTTGCGGCCAGCGCTGCCGGATGATGCGCGTGGCGGCGGCTCCATCCATTTCGGGCATCACCAAATCCATGAGGATAACGTCTGGCTGCTCTATGGCGCACTGGTCTATCGCTTCCTGACCGTTGCGTGCCTCAGCGATCAGTTGCAAATCGGGCTTGGCTTTGAGAAAAACGCCTAACCCTTTGCGTACCATGTCATGATCGTCTACTAACATGACACGAATTGTGTTTTTCATAAATTCACACCCCTAACTCTCTACACACCCCTAACTCTCTACGGGATAAGCCAGGTCGTAAACGGCCGTTATCTCTGTCCCCTGCCCCAATTCACTTTTAATATGAAGCACAGCGCCAATCGCCTGTGCTCGTTCGCGGATAATCTTCAAACCCAGGCGGCCCGATGGCTTTTCGGCAAGGTTAAAGCCACGGCCGTTATCCTGCACACACAACCTGATCTGCTGCTTGGCTGCATCCTCTGCCAAGTGTACCACCACTTCTGTAGCGCGGGCATGCTTCACCACATTGTTCAACGCCTCCTGCGCAATGCGATAAAGTGCCACACGCACCTGCACCGGCAGGTCACAATCAACGGCAGCCACATGCACAAGAATTCCGGCACGGCCGGTCACAGCTTCACCCAACTGCTTCAACAAATCCGGCAGTCGGGTTTCCGCCAGTGCCGCCGGGCGCAGTTCCAGCAGCAATGTCCGCATTTCTGCCAATGCGCCTCGCGTCAACTGGCGCAGCTCTTGCAGCAACTGCTGCCCTTCTTCCGGGTTGGCTTCCCACAACGGGGGCAGCGCCTCGGCAATCAGGCTGGCCGAAAACAAGGTCTGCGTGACCGCATCGTGCAGGTCACGAGCCAGGCGATTACGCTCGGCGGCAACGGCCGTTTGTTCGACCCGCTCCTTCAAACGCGCATTGGCAATCGCCAGCGCCGCCTGATCGGCAAATGTCTCCCCCAAATGCAAATCATCGTCAGAAAAAGAGCGCGGCCGCTCGTAAAACATCAACAAACCGCCGTACAGCTCTTGCTCCACAAACAGGGGAACACCCAACAACGCCCGGTGGGCACGCATCGCTACGGGGCGCAGTTGGGGCCGGTCTGACCAATAACGCGCCAATTCGGGGATGATTAACGGCCGTTTCTGAGGCAGCATCTCCGTAGCCCACTCCTGCGTCAGCGCTTGCAGCGATTCACCCGGCGTATACTGAATATGCCCGCCCGGATTCGTCGCCACAATCGTCATCGGATTTTCCGCCGTTGAGCTAAAAATAATCGCATCTTCCGCGTCCGTTAACTGCGCCGCCTGCGCCACAATGTAATGGAGACTTTCTGCCAGAGAACGCTCCGAATTGAGCATGACCAGGATTTCACGCAGCCCTTCAGCAATGCGACGGCGACGCTCACTCTCCAAAGTGCGCCGTTCTATCAGGCGATTAACCTCATCACTACGCGCAGCAATAACGGTGATGTGCCAGCTATATAATCCTAAAATCAGGGCAGCTAACAGCAAGCCACCCCATAAAATTGACCACAAACCCATGCACCTAAGTATGGCAGAGTTTGGCGGAGAAGTGTAGTGGCAAACGCCGCTTCCCATGATAGGATCTCGTTATGAACACACCATTTCCACAATTACAAACGGCCGTTATCCAGGCTGCCCCCATCCTCTTTGATCGCGACGCCACCGTAGACAAACGTGCGACCTGATCGCCAGCGCCGCCGCACATGGCGCACAACTCATCTTATTTCCCGAAGCCTTCAACTGCACGTCAACGAGACGCCCATGTCATCGCTTTTGCCCCGGCCAGGAGAGCAAAACGACGCTGGCAATGACTAACAAAGCGCCGAAACTTTGCCAGCCATCCATCGCTTGCCGCAGCAGCACAAAGGCCAAAATAGCGGCAAACACCACTTCCGTGACAGAGACAATGACGGCATCGCTGGCCGGAAGCCAGCGCAAGCTCAAGGTATACAGAGCATAGCCGCAAATGGTGGGAATGATTACCAGTGCGGCAAAGGGCAGCCAGATGACCCCTGGCAGCGGCCAGGTCGGCAGCCCCGCCTGTACCTGAAAGGGCAGCAGGGCGAGCATGGCAAATGTGAAAACGTAGAAATTGATCGTCCATGGGCTGTATTGCCCGGCTAATTTTTGTCCAAAGAGGGTCATGCCGCCATAGGCAACGGCCGTTCCCAGCCCCACCAACACGCCCGGCACACTCAAACGCACGCCTGTCCCACTTTGCAGCAATCCGGTGATTAAAATCGTACCGGCAATTGCCAAAGCAATAGCCGCCGCTTTGCGCCCCGTCACCACTTCACGCCACAAAAACCAGGCCGCTATCGCCACCAAAATCGGCGCATTGTACTGCATCACCGTCGCCACCGGGATGCCATTGGTCATTACCGACACATTCCAGGTGACATGCAGCATCCCCATGCCCAACCCCATGCCAAGCAGCCAGGGCAAGTCTGTCGTACGCACGCGCAGCAGCGACGGCCGTATCAACCCCAACAAAACCAACAAGGTCAACACCGTGGTAACTTCGCGCCAAAAGGCAAGCTGCCAGGTGGAAAACACGCCCTCTCCCATAATCCGGCTTACAAACAAGCCGGATGTGCCCCAACAAGCTGAAGCTAAAATCGCAATGGGAATGCCCCGGAAACGGCCGTTGCCCCACTTAATCTTCATCATTGTTCGCTGCATTGCACCTTCCACGTCACCCACCTCTCCCTCAAAAATAGTTACTCAAGGGTTTATCCTAAATCGCCACCTCTTCTTTCCAAAAGGTATCAAGTTATCCACCAATTAACATGACCAGGCAACAATCTCGGAAAAGCAAACATTTGTTCTTGTCAGCACAGCCAACACATGTTATGATGCCTCCGCATAGATACACATCTATCCATGGATCACAGCCCACCACACAATTGTGTAATCTCCCCTACATGCAAAAAAGCCCCCACGCGCTAATGTGGTGCGGTTAACCAACAACAAAATTTACCCGGAGGTAACGATGAAGATATTTTCAGAAACGACATTTCGCTTACACAAGAAACGCGCAGTTTCCTTGCTGCTCCTCATCACCATTCTTGCCCTAGCGGCCTGCGGCGGCACAACCACAAACAACACCCCCGCCGCCCCCGCAAACACAGACACATCCTCAACCAATACAACCACAGAGACCAACATGGAAGAACCCGCCATGAGCCACAAAGGCGTCTTGCGCGTGGCCATGCAGCCCGTTGTCAATCTAGACCCAATTGCCATCTCCTCTGACAGTGAAGTGCTCTTTGCCAATCATGTGTACGATTACCTGGTTGACGTCGATGCGCAGTCCAATCCCGTGCCACGTCTGGCAAGCGGCTGGACAATCAGCGACGATGGCCTGACTTACACATTCCAACTGGCCGAAGGCGTCACCTGGCATGATGGCAGTGCCTTCAGCGCCGCCGATGTCGTTTGGACATTCAACCGCCTGCGCCAAACCGAAGGCACAGCCACGGCCGATCTCTATGCCAACATCGCCAACATCGAAGCGACAGGCGATCTGGAAGTAACCTTCACCCTCACCAATCCCAACCCATTTTTCCTCTATGACCTCAGCGACAACCATGCACTTGTGCTCAAGGATGGCACAGAAGACGCCAGCACCACCTTCAATGGCACTGGCCCCTTCAAAGTAGTTAGCTACACGCCAGAAGATCGCATTGTCATGGAAGCAAACGAAACCTACTTTATTCCGGAACAACCCAAACTAGCCGGACTGGAAATCATTTTCTTCAACGACGACACGGCCGCTATCGAAGCACTGCGTGGCGGACAAATTGACCTGGCAATGCGCATGTCTACCTCTCTCTTCCAAAGCCTGCAAGAGGAAGCCGGTATCACAACTATCGACATTCCCACCAACGGCTTTGACCTGGTGCGCCTGCGTTCCGACCGTGCGCCGGGCAACGACCCGCGTGTTATCCAGGCTCTCAAGCTGGCAACGGACCGCGACGCCATCCTCAATGTGGTGCAGCAAGGCTATGGCGCCGTTGGCAACGACAGCCCCATTGGCCCCTTGTATGAGGCGTACCACAATCCAGACGCACAACCTCCGGCACGCGACGTAGAAGCGGCACGCGCTTTGCTCGCCGCCGCAGGGTATGACGAGAGCAACCCATTACAACTAACGCTGCACACCCCGGACACAGGCAATCGCCCCGACCTGGCGGCCGTGCTCAAAGAACAATGGGCAGAAGCAGGCGTGGAAATTGAGCTGAGCGTCGAGCCGGAAAGTGTTTATTATGGCGATGACGGTTGGCTAGAAGTGGATTTAGGCATTACGGGTTGGGGGTCACGGCCGTATCCGCAGTTCTACCTCGACGTCATGCTCATCACCGATGCCAAGTGGAACGAATCCCACTTTGCCGACACCGAATTCGACGAATTAGCGCAAACCGCCGGAACCACACTGGATGAAGCAGCGCGTGTGCAAGCGTACTACAACATCCAGGATTTGCTCATCGATCATGGCCCGGTCATCATTCCCTACTACTTCGCGCAATTTGGCGCAATCAGCAACCAGTTCGACGGCTTCACATTAAAAGCATTCGCCGGCCGCACGGACTTCCGCACCATCTCCTACACGGGCGAATAACCCAAACAAGCGGGACACGGATTGCTACAGGTACAAACTCGTAGCAATCCGTGTCCCACAAAGTTTTCATGACAAGCAACGGCTCATCACTGCCCACACAACTATCCCCTCCATCTTCTCGTCGCTCAATTCTTCGTGAACTGTTCGCCCGCCCCGCGTCAGCCCTCGGCACGACGATTTTCCTGCTGTTTGTGCTGCTGGCAATTTGTGGCCCATTGCTGGCCCCTTACGAACTCAATCAGCAAATTTATAGCGATGCACGACAGGCTCCATCTGCCACCCATTGGTTCGGCACGGACAACCTGGGACGCGATGTGTTTAGCCGGGTCATCCTCGGCGCACGCGACATTTTAACCCTTTCCGGGCTGGGAACCCTGCTGGCTGTGCTCAGCGGTGTCACGTTTGGCCTGATTAGCGGCTATTATGGCGGCTTGCTCGACGAATTGATCATGCGCTTTTTTGACAGCCTGCTAGCCATGCCCGCTCTGTTGTTGGCGCTGCTGCTGTTGGGCATTTTAGGGCCAGCGGTAAGCAGCGTAATGATTGTGATTGTCGTTGTGTACACGCCCATCGTGGCACGCGTGGTGCGCAGCGTCGTCCTCTCTGTGAAAACGAAAGCATTTGTTGAGGCAGCGCGTATTCAAGGAGAATCGCTCTGGCGCATTTTGTTCCGCGAAATATTGCCATCCGTATTGCCAGCACTGGCCGTTGAAGCGTCGCTGCGCTTTTCTTATGCCATTTTTTTGGTGGCTTCGCTAGGTTTTCTCGGCGTCGGCGTACAGCCGCCCAGCCCAAACTGGGGGCTAATGGTCAATGAGGCGCGGCAGCATGTCAGCCAGCTGCCCTGGGCGCTCTATTTTCCGGCCGGAGCAATTGCCATCGTTGTCATTGGCGTCAATTTAATGGCCGATGGCTTGAAACGGGTCTGGCAAGGGGGAACTGTTGGAAAGTAAGCCGGGTTTGCTGCACGTTGAGGATTTGACCGTGGCGTATCACACAGGCGCAGGATGGCTGGAAGCGGTACGCGATTTCACGCTGACGATTGCGCCAGGGCAAACGTATGGATTGGTGGGAGAAAGTGGTTCGGGCAAATCGACGATTGCGCTGACGATTATGCGCTATTTGCGCAACGGCCGTTCCCGGCAAGGCGCAGTTTGGTTTAACGGCCGTAACCTCCTCACCCTCCCCCCGCACGACATGGCGCACATCTGGGGCAAAGAAATCAGCTTTGTGCCGCAAGACCCATTGTCGGCTCTGAACCCCTCTTTACGCATTGGCGAACAAATCGCCGAAGTGCTGCGCCAACATCTACACCTGGACAAAAAGAGCGCCGCAGCGCGGGCCATCGCTTTGCTGGACATGGTACGCATTCCCGATCCGCCGCGCGTAGCAGCCAGTTATCCGCATCAACTCAGTGGCGGCATGCAGCAGCGCGTGATGATCGCCATGGCGCTGAGCACCGAACCGCCGCTGCTCATCCTCGACGAACCAACCACCAATCTTGATGTGACAACGCAAGCCGCCGTCCTTGATTTGCTGCGCGAGTTGATTGCCGCGCGACAAACGGCCGTTCTCTATGTCACGCACAATCTCGGCGTCGTCGCCCAGGTCTGCGACCGGGTTGCCGTGCTTTATGCCGGGGAATTGGTGGAAGATGCCCCAACGCACGCCCTTTACCGGCAGCCGCTGCATCCTTACACACAAGGGCTGCTCGACAGTGTGCCGCAGTTGGGCCAGCACAAAGCTCAAATCCAATTGGCGGCTATTCCCGGCCAGATTCCCGCGTTAGGACAGCGGCCAACGGGCTGTGTCTTTGCGCCGCGCTGCCCGCTGGCAGTTGAGATATGCCACGCGGAACGGCCGTTTCTGGACACAGCAGCTGCGGAAAACGGCCGTTTCGTGCGCTGCCACCGCTGGCCGGAAATTGCTGCGGGAGAGGGGGGCGTGAAGAAGGAGGGGAGAAGAGAGAGGAAGAGGGAAGAGGGAAGAGGGAAGAGGAGGAGAGAGGAGGGAGGAGAGAGGAGGGATTGTTGCAGGTGGCGGATTTAAGCGTTTATTTTGCGACGCGGCGCTCATTGGCACAAATGGCACGCGGGCAGGCTGCGCCGCCGGTCAAAGCGGTGGATGGCATCAACCTGGAAGCGGCCCGCCAACAAACCTTGGGCATTGTCGGCGAAAGCGGCAGCGGCAAAACGACGTTAGCCCGCGCCATCATTGGTCTGGCCGAACGCACCGCCGGCGACATCAGGCTGCTCGGCCTTTCGCTGCCACCCAAACTGTCTCGCCGCCACAAGGATTTGCTGCAACAGCTGCAATATGTCTTTCAAAACCCGGAAGAAGCGTTGAATCCTTATTTGACGGTGGGCGAAACGCTGCGACGGCCGTTTATCACCCTCGCCCAACACACACGCGCAGAAGCGGATACGGCCGTTCAGCAGCTGCTTACCGCCGTGCGCCTCCCCGCCACCTATGCACAACGGCTCCCCAGCCAACTGAGCGGCGGCGAAAAACAGCGCGTCGCCATTGCCCGCGCCTTTGCCACCCACCCAGATTTACTCATCGCCGACGAAGCCGTTTCCGCACTCGATGTCTCTGTGCAAGCCTCCATTCTCAATTTGCTCAGCGAACTCCAGCATGAACACCACAACACACTGCTCTTCATCTCCCACGACCTGGCCGTGGTCGGCTATCTGGCAGATGAAATTGCCGTCGTTTACGTCGGGCAGTTGATGGAAGTGGCCGCCGCCGCCGCTTTATTTGCGCCGCCGTACCATCCCTACACAGAAGCATTGTTGTCGTCCATCCCCCTTGCCACGCCGGATGCGGCACAGCAGCAAATACGCCTGCAAGGCGATGTGCCCAGCCAGATTAACAAGCCATCCGGCTGCCCATTTCACCCCCGCTGCCCTCGTTATCTGGGCGAAATTTGCGCCAGAGAAACACCGCCCTGGCAAACACACGCGAACGGCAAACGCATATTTTGCCACATTCCCCTATCTGAATTAACGCGCCAACAGGCTCAACTTATCCCCCTGGAAACACCGGAAACAGGCGTAAACACACTATGACCAAATACATCATTCGCCGCCTGGGATTCCTGGCCTTAACCTTACTGCTGACCTCCCTGATTGTCTTTGCCGTGACGCAGCTGCTGCCCGGTGATGTGGCACGCATTGTCTTGGGGCGCGAAGCTGGAGAAGAAGCGCTGGCCGCTTTCCGTGAAACATATGGCTTAAATGACCCGCTGCCGGTGCAATACGTAAACTGGCTGGGTAATTTTCTCAGTGGCAACTGGGGAACCTCTATCAGCACCCGCACCGACATCTTCCCCACCGTCATGCAGCGCTTGCGCAATTCGGCGATGCTGGCCGTCGTCACGCTGATGATCTCTGTGCCGCTGGCCGTCATTCTCGGCGTCATTGCCGGTCTCAATGAAGACAAGCTGGCCGACAATGTGATTAGCATCGCCTCTCTCGCTGTCGTGGGATTGCCAGAGTTTGTGACCGGATTGGTACTCATTGAGCTGTTTGCGCGGCGGCTGGACTGGCTGCCCGCCAACTCTTCTATTCGCGTGGATGCCACGTTTGCCGAGGCGCTGCCAATGCTGATTTTGCCCGCACTGACGGCAACCCTGGTATTGCTGGCTTACATTGCGCGGCTAACGCGGGCTGGTGTGGTGGAGGAATTGAAACGGCCGTATGTGCGCACCGCCATCCTCAAAGGGCTGCCCCGTCGCACGGTCATCGTCAAACACGTACTGCGCAATGCGCTGCTGCCAACCATCACCGTCATCGCCATCAGCTTCGGCTGGCTCATCAGCGGCCTGATTGTCATCGAAAATGTCTTCAACTACCCTGGCATTGGCCGACTGCTCGTCTTTTCCATTGACCGGCGCGACTTGCCCACCCTGCAAGCGGTGACAATGATCACCGTCCTCGGCTTCGCCATTGCCAACCTCATCGCCGACCTTCTTTACGCCGCCCTCAACCCCCGCATTCGCCTCGATTGACCCAACGACTCACTGCGTCTCGGTCACTTTGCGAATGGCACGCGGTGCATCCACATTCAAATCACGCGTATGAGCCAGGTGCATGGCAAAAAGCTGCCCCGGCACAATGGCCGTAATCGGGGAAAGCCATTCGGGCACACCATGCGGCAGCGCCAGCGGAATACGTGCCAATTCTAATGTCGCCCCATCATCGCTAATGCCAACGATCTCCGCTTCACGATCCCGCAAGATGCGCATAAAGTCTTGCATTTCGGGCAGCATGACCCCGGCAGGCGCAATGACAATCACGGGAAACCCCGGCTCAATCAAGGCCAGCGGCCCATGCAAAAAGTCGGCGCTGCTGTACGGCTCGACAATGGTGTAAGTCAGCTCCTTCATTTTCAGCGCCATTTCAAAGGCTGTGGCGTAATTAAAACCGCGCCCAATGACAACGGAACGCTGCATGTAGCGATAACGAGGAGCTACCGCAGCAATGGGCGCACTCATCGCCAATGTGGCCGCAACGGCATCGGGAAGCTGTTGGAGGGCGGTTTCCATCTCCGCATCAGCCGCCAGCAAGGTACTGAGCAGCGCAACGGCCGTTAACGAACTGCTATAACTCTTCGTCGCCGCCACTGCCTGTTCCGCGCCCGCCTGGAGATTGATCACAAAATCACCCTGTGCCGCCAGCGGCGAAGTGGGTGTGTTGGTGAAAACGGCCGTTAACGCCCCCTGCCGCCTCGCCTCCGCCAACACCGCGACAATATCCGGGCTTTTACCGCTCTGGCTGATACCCAGCACCAACGCATCCCCAAACTGGGGCGGTCGCTTGTAAATCGAGAACAAACTCGGCGTTGCCAGCGTCACCGTCAGCCCATTAAACGCGCCCAACACGTATTGAGCATAACGACCGGCATTATCACTGGTGCCACGCGCGGCAATGACCACATGCCGGATTTGCCGCGCGTGTATGGCCGCCGCCAGCGCGGCCATCGGCGCACGTTCTGCTGCTAAAAAGCGACGCAGCACGGCTGGTTGTTCATGAATTTCCTGGTAAAGATGGGTAGTTGTTAACATGGTTTTGGCGTGCGACAACATCATTTCTCTGGTAAGGGCAGCAAGGCGCGATCATCTGTAACGGCCGTTCCCACCGCAGGCCAACGCGCAAACGTAGCCGGGTCATACAGGCCAATGCCAAGCATCCCGCCCCCAGCCACCGTTTCCGGCAAAGTCAGCACATGTTCATCGGCAATGAGAACACCCACAGGCCACACCGGCAGCGGGTAACTATTTTGCACGGGCTGCGCGTCATTTTGCCCGATAATTTGCCCGTCCGCGTCCAGCCAATGCACAAAAACAGTGGCGTATTGGGTCAACGGCCGTTCCGCTGCCCAAAACAGCGTCACAGCCCAATGCGTCGCATCTTGCTGCGCCACCGTGTATCCACGCAAAACAACGCCATCCCCAAAATGCACATCAGCGGGCAGCATAGCGGCGGGAGCTTCAGCCCGCAGCCAGGTCGCTTGCGCCACAAGCTGCGGCTGCTGCCAATAGCCAGTCGCCATGCCCGAAACCGGCGCGGTACGCAAGCGCAGCTGCCCCCCTTGCCCGGCATAAGCAGCCAGGTCTACATCAAATGCGTGCGGCGCAACGCCGACCAACGCGGTCGCCAGTTCTGTCTCATTCCACAACAGCGTAAAACGAAGCTCCCCTGTGCCATCGGTCTGCGCATTGGCAATAAAACGGCCGTTTCGCGGCAAAGTCAACGCATAACTCAATTCCGACTCGGCTGGCGTGACAATGGCCGGCATCGGCACCTGGGTCGTCGTCACCAAACGCGCTTCCGGCAGCCGCTGCGCCGTCCAGAGCAGGCTGATCAAATCATCAACAAGGCGCGGCTGCTCGACGGCCAGCGCAGGCACAGCCGCCGCCGTTGTCGGTGCCAATGTCGTCGCGGCAAAGGGTGGCAGCCGTAAACGGCCGTCTCCCACCTGCCACACCAACAAAGCGGCCAACAATCCGGCACACACCCAGCCCGCCACGCGCAGGCGCGGCTGCACCGTCGGCCATGCCGCAATCACAAAGAGCAGGCTGAGAACGGCCGTTACGCCCAACAAAACGGCCGTCCAACTCCCTTTGAGAAAATCCGGCTTATACTGCTGCAACCGCAGCCGAAAAACCTGCGGCAGCAGCTGCTCGCCAAACGCCTGTGCCCAGGTGCGGCCAGGCAAAGCAGAGACATAGGTACGCAGCACCACATTCCCCGGTCGCCAATATTCATTCAAACGCAGCGCCGCGCCCAGCCGGTCGCCACCAACCGTTTGCGTGATGGCCGCTTCCTGCCAGGTGGCTTGCGGTGCCGCCAGCGTCACCTGAAATGATTGGCCTTGCGCCTGTGCCACGCGCGGCAAACGCAGTCGATACCAACCGCCTGTTTCGCCCTGCGTCAATGGCAGCACGGCCGTATAGATGGTCGCATCTGGCATGGTGAGGGTGACGGTAACGGCCGTTTCCGTCGATCCCGCCAGCCACACTTCCAGCCCAACCAGCCCATCCGCGCCGCTAACAAAGCTTTGCGTCACCTGATTTGGGCCGTAAAAGGCAAGCGGGGCCGGATCGGGCACGCCCGGCGCTTCTTGCACTTGCGTCCAGGGGCGCGGGAAGAGGTAATGGGCATCGTAAAACATGGGCACCTGCACCTGCGGGCCGGTCGCTGTCGCCCGCCACCACCCCGCACTGCCCACAACAAGCAGCATGAGAAGAAGAACGGCCGTTACAAACCAGGGGGAGAGAAGGCGGGATTGAAGAGAACTGTGTTTCATTTTATCGCCCTCTCATAAGTAATAGCGCGGCAGCACATAGCCCAGCAGCGCCACCAAATTAAACAAAATCATCGCGACGCGCAGCAGCACATGAGCCGCTGCATGCCAGCGGCGCGGCACAAAATAGAGCAGCCCCACCACAAAAAGGATGAGCATGGGAATCATTGTGCCCAACCAATAGCGCCCTTGCAGGCCACGGCCGTTTCCATACTCCCACCAAAAGGTCAGGTCATACACTTGCAGCAAAAGCGCGGGCAGCACAACAATCAA
>JACKBV010000032.1 GCA_020634315.1 Ardenticatenaceae bacterium
TACTTTGTCGAGGCGCTTGAAGCCCAAACCGCTTTGCAAAATCTGGCGCTGCGTGCCTTCACCGCAATCCAGCAGGAAGCGGTAGTGACGATGCATGATGATATGCGCCGACAATCCCCGATGAACGGAGGGCGCAGATGATGAGGTACCAAGAAAAACAAGTTCAAACATAATGATGATTAGCCAACGGGAATTGGAAGATTGGGGAGATTTTTCTGTTTAGCGAAACGACAAACTTGTCCGCTTTTGTCACCGAAGTTCATTAAAAAAGCTGCCGGTCATTAAAAAATCCCCTAATCCCCGCCAAAATCAATGCCTGTCACGGTAATTGTCGCCGGATGGTCGAGGTCGCCCTGAATGTGAATATCCACATCGAGCCATTGGCGCAGGAGTTGGGCATTGGTGAGCGTATGTTGTGTTAAGGCGTCGGTGGTATAAGTGGCTGTGCCGTGAGCCAGTGCCAGGGGCAGCAGCAGTTGATCAGCCAGGTAATGATCTACGGCGACGTTATTGTCCATGAATGCGGCTAATTGGGCAACGGCCGTTTCTGCTACCTTATCTGCGGGCAGCCCCTTGCGCCCCAAACTGCTGAATCCGGCCTGGGGCAGCCACAAGAAAATCCCGGCTCCTGGCGTCAGGCCACGCGCACGAATTTCCTGGATATTGGTACGCAAGCCTTTCTCGCGCAGCAAATTGTGCGCACGGTGAGCCATGCGATTGGGAATGTGCGCAGGCAGGTTGGAGACCGCCGCGACGCCTTGCACTTGTTGTACAGGAACGTGGTCGAAGTCGGCGGCACGCAAATGGGTTGTCGGCGTGATAACGGCCGTTACCTCACCGCCGCCGCCCGGATTCCAGCCCCAAGCCGTCAGATTCAGCGTAAAAAGCGCACCCAGGCGGGCAAAAGCAGGGCGTGCCACCTCTGCCAAATAATGGTAAGGCGGACTAAAGGGGACATGTGTGCCGCCGCGCAATGTTACTTGGGATGGTGCCGCAGCAAAAAGCAGCGGCCAAAGAATGGTCTGAAAGATCAACGTGACCGCCCCCGCCGAACCGTGTGAAGCCGCGTCTTGCACGTCAAAACGGTATGTTCCGCTTTGCGGTGGGGTTTGCGGGTGGAATTCGAGGGAAACGGAGTTGAGTTTGTCACCACGCAGTTGGGCCTGGCAAAGAGCGGCGGCAGCGTGAACGGCCGTTAAATGCTGCGGACGCAATCCCGGCTTGCTACGGTTGGCGCGAATGTTGAAGAGGTGAAACGGCCGTCCCGTCAACGCCGACAGGCTCAAGCTGGTACGCAGCACCTGCCCCCCACCCTCCCCCTGACTGCCATCAATGAGCAAGAGGGGTTGCTCAGCCAATGTAAACCTGCACCTGATCGCCGCTTTCGCCGTCAATGTTAATCATAACCGGCTCATTGTCGGGATGATGCATATTCTCGTTTGCCACATCCAAGAAAGAGGCGGCCATGTCCAGCTTGTCCTGACTCTCCTCATCGGCAAAGCCACGCGCCATTGTGATGCCCCAAGAAGCCAGGCGCAGCGGCAGCGGCAAGCTAATGGCAATGCGCCGCCCATTGCGCTCCTGCACACGCACATGCAGCCAGGGAGACCGCCGACTCAAAAAGGCCAGCGTTGTCAGCAGCACCGTGAGCATGAAGAGGCTCCATACGCAAACAAACCAAAACCCAATTCGGCCATCCGCAGTCTGGTACAGAGCACGGAGGCCAAGAGCGCTGGCAATCAGGCAAGCCAATGCGATAAAGAAGGGTATCTGCCAGAAACGACGAAATTTATCCATATCCGGGTGCGCCTGGTTGGGACTGATGACATCGCCCGTCAACACGTTTGCCGATGTGTCTACATCATCTGCTTCAACTGTGAATGGATCCGCCGCGTCTGTCGCTTCTCCGGTATCTATGGCGTTGAGCAGCTGCATCGCTTCATCCGCATCAATTTGTCCTTGCTGGAGCATGCGCAAGATTTTTTGTCGTTCTGCTTGCATAGTCTTTCTCCCAATGTCCTGCTGCTGCTCCATTCTACCACAAGCCACCCGGTAAAAGATGCGATTCGGATGGGGAACGAAATGGCCGGCCTATTGGCCTTAACAACAAAAAACCCCCTCGATTGAGGGGGTTTGACAACTGTAAAGATGGGTTGGGGAGTTAATAAGCGCCGTCACCCCGTAAAACGGCCGGAACGGTGCGAAAGATAATCTTCAGGTCGAGCAGGATTGACCAATTGTGTACATAGTCCATGTCCAGGTTAACACGCTCGTTGTATGAGGTATCGGAACGGCCGCTTACCTGCCACAAGCCAGTTAAACCGGGCATAACCGCCATCAAAGCATCCCCCCATTTGCCATATTTGCTGATCTCTTCCGGGGTAATGATGCGCGGGCCAACCAGGGACATATCTTGCTTCACGATGTTAAGCAATTGCGGCAGTTCATCCAGGCTGAATTTACGCAAGACAGCACCCACACGGGTGATGCGTGGATCGCATTTGAGCTTGTAGTTGCAAGCCAGTTCAGCCTGTAATTTTGGATACTGCGCCAGAATTTCGTCGCCGTTGACGTACATGGTACGAAACTTGTAGGCGTCGAAAATACGGCCGTTTTTACCCAAAACACGGCGACGATAGATAACAGGTCCAGGGGAATCGAACCTAACTGCCAGTGCCAAAGCCGCTAATAAAGGCAGAATGAAGATTAAAGCAGGGACAACAATGATGTAATCGAGCAAAGCTTTTAGAATAACGTTGGAGCGCTTTGATTGTGGTTGATTTAAGGTTTCCTGCTTAATCGGAGTGGGTGTATTAGATTCGGAAGGCTTGCTAATCAGAATTTTTTGTGTGGTTGGTACGTGAACCATTCTTTCCTTCCCATACTGAAATAATATCTTTAAAAGTAAAAAATAATTCTAATCAATAGAACTTCTACGGGTTATCTATAAAAGAGTGTAGGCGGGGTTTCTTACAGCATAACTTACAGGAAGCTAACGGCACACTGACGCTGGGGATTCCCCAACAACTCCTATGGGCAGAGGCTTCGGGCGTGATACACTTGTGCCGAGCATTGTGGAGGATAACTGCCGTGCAAGAAGAGCAAAAACCAAAATTTTCTGTATGGCTGTGGATTGGAATAGTGGCATTTGTGCTCTGGCTGTTTTACAGTTTGAGCGCTTATTATGTCGTGCAAAAGCCGTTCACGATGCCGATGTTAACAGAGATCATGGCAGCGCAGGGCGATTGGCTGCGCTTTACCTTGTCAGGAACGGCCGTTTTCCGCACCACCCTGGATATTCTGACAGCACTCTGGCTGGCCGTTGTCGCCTTGGGCACAGGGTTGTGGCTGCTGACCTGGCTGCGTTTGCCACAACTGTCGCCATTAGAAGAAGCACTTTACGCCTTTGGGTTAGGGTTTGGCACGTTAGGGCTGCTGACCCTGGGCTTGGGGTTGCTGGGCTGGCTGGAAACGGCCGTTCTCTACACCATCACCATCTTGCTCACCCTCGCTGCCCTGCCCAAAGCCTTGCCCCATGTGCGCCGCTGGCGCGGACACGGCCCAACATCCCGCCTCGTAAGGGGATACCTTTTCCTGGTTACATTGCTGGCACTGTCCCTGGCGCTGCTGCCACCCACCAGTTGGGATGCCCTCTTTTATCATCTCACCGGCCCCAAGCTGTATCTGGCGGCAGGGCAAATTCGCCCCGGCATCGACATTCCCCACCTTAATTTCCCCTCGCTGCTGGAAATGTTGTTTATGCTGGCAATGGCTTTGCGCGGCGATGTCGCCGCCAAACTGCTGCACTTCTTCTTCGCGCCGCTGTTAGCCGGTTTGGTATATGTCCTCGGCAAACGTCACTTTCATTTGCGCGATGGCTGGACGGCCGTTCTCTTCCTCTTTGCCGCACCCATGACGCTTACGTTGGCGGGATGGGCGTATAACGATCTGGCGCTTGCTTTTTATCAGGTCGCCGCCATCGCCGCGCTGCTGCAATGGCGGGAACAGCGCACAACGCCCTGGCTTATTCTCAGTGGGGCATTGTGTGGGCTGGCAATGGGGTTGAAATACACCAGCTTTATCACGCCGCTCTTTTTAGCTGGCGTCGTTGCCTGGGAGTATCGGCGACAGTGGCGGGATGGAATACGGCCGTTTCTCACCCTCTTTTGCGCCACCACCCTCGTCGCCGCGCCCTGGTACGTCAAAAACCTCGTTTTTACCGGTAATCCCACGTATCCGTTTGTTTTTAACGGCCGTTACTGGGACGATTTTCGCGCTGCCGCCTATGCCGGAACAGGCACAGGCATTGGCCTTGACCTGCTGGCGCTGCTGCGCCTTCCCCATGACCTCATGTTAGGGCTGCGCGACGCCAGCGCCGATGTCGCCACCGGGCCATTGTTCCTCATGTTCTTGCCGCTGCTGCTGGTTTACAGCCTGACACGCTGGCACAAACGAGCGCCCGCAGCGATGCGCCCCCTGCTCATCTTTGTGCTGCTGCAATACCTCTTTTGGATGTTGGGCGTCATCTCCTCGGCCGGACTGTGGCAGAGCCGCTTGCTGCTGCCCGCTTTCGTCATCCTCTGCCCCATCCTGGCGTGGGTGCTGGATGATCTCTCATGGCTAGACCATCCACAATTTTCGCTGCGCCGGTTCGCCAACATGACCATTGCCCTGGCGCTGACATTGGGCTTGGTGAGCCAGTTGGCAAATTGGCTGCCACGCGCCCCCTGGAATTATGTAATAGGGACAGATAGCCGCGAGGATGTGCTGCTGCGCACATTGGGTTTGCATTATCAAGCCACGGCCGATTTGGCAGAGATACTGCCACCTGATGCCGTTGTTGTCTTTCTCTGGGAACCACGCAGCTATTATTGCGCCGTAGATTGTCGCCCAGACAGCATTCTCGACACCTTCGCCCATCTAGAATACTTATATAGGAATGGCGATGCTATCGCTGACGCCTGGCTGGCAGATGGCGTGACACATGTATTGCTGTTTCAAACTGGCTTCGAGTTTGTGGTCGAGGCGCAAACAGAACGCATTGCACCGCGTGACATGGCCGTGTGGCAGTCATTAGAGCAAGAACGGCTGCACCTGGTGACCGATTGGAATGGAGCATACAAGCTGTATGAAATTACCCGTTAAATATTTGCTGGCAGCGATTGGATTTATGCTGCTGTTTGTGGGAAGCGTGTATGCCACACACGAGTTGTTTACCGCACAAATAGCCGGTGCCAATGATTTCTTGCCGCGCTGGGTTGGGGCTAAGTTGTTTTGGCAAGAGGGCGTTGACCCTTATTCACAAGTGACAACGGAGACAATTCAAGAGGAAATGTACGGCCGTTTAGCCACCCCAGATGAAGATCAGGCGCTGTTCGTTTACCCGTTTTACACCATTTTCCTGCTGCTGCCGTTGACCTGGCTGCCCCTCGCTTACTCCTGGATTCAAGCAATCTGGTTGGTCATCTTGCAATTTTCTCTGATTGGCGGCGTGCTGCTGCTGCTGCGCCTGGTTGAATGGCCGCCGCTGCCGGTCTGGCTGTTGGCAATCATTTTGCTCTGGTCGGTTATCTTTTATAACAATACGCGTACCATCATTTTAGGGCAGTTCGCCGGGTTGATTTTTCTGGGATTGGTGGCAAGTCTGCTGGCTCTGAAACAGGGGCACGATGTGTGGGCAGGCATCTTGTTATCGCTGACCACAATAAAACCCCAAATGAGCTTTTTATTGATTCCGGCGCTGTTGTTGTGGGGCGTGATGCAGCGGCGCTGGCGCTTTGTGGCTGGGTTTGGTGGGGCTATGGGTGTGCTGCTGTCCGCTTCATTTTTGCTGCTGCCAGGGTGGTTGGCTGGATTTTGGACACAAATGACAGCTTATCCGGGGTACACCTTTACGGGATCACCCATTTGGGTGCTGACTGGCTATTATTTTCCACAGTTGGGCAAGCCTGTAGAGACGGGGCTAATCGTTATTTTGGTCGGGTATATGTTGGCAATGTGGTGGCGCTTGCGGCGGGTAACGGCCGTTACGCCCGAATTTCTGCTCATCATCGGCCTGACTCTGGTTGTCACCAATACCATCGTTGTGCGTACCGCCACCACCAACTACATCATCATGTATGTCCCGCTCTTTTTAGGATTACAGGTGATGGCAGAACGCTGGCCGCGCGGCAATGTCTGGGCTGCCCTCTTCTTTCTGCTTAGCACCATTGGCATGTGGACACTCTTCCTGGCGACAATTAAAGGGAATTTGGAACACCCGATTATGTATTTGCCACTGCCGATTGGATTGCTGCTGTTATTGACCTGGGGACGTAACGCCTTAATCGGGCGCAAGGCCGCCAGCACCCTTTCGTAAAGCGATCTGGCAAATCGCGCCACAAGTTTTGGAGGGTACCGATGAAAGCCGATGTACTGATTTGCGGAGCGGGCATTGCCGGTGTTGTTGCAGCTTACCATTTGTGTGTGCGGCAAGGCATTAAGAATGTCGTGTTGGTTGACGAACGCCCTCCCTTGACATTGACCAGCGATAAATCTACCGAATGTTACCGCAATTGGTGGCCTGGCCCTGGCGACACAATGGTGCGATTTATGAATCGCAGCATTGATTTGTTGGAAGAGTTGGCAGACGAGAGCGGCAATTATTTTCATATGAATCGGCGTGGCTATGTGTATTTAACGGCCGTTCCCGAACAAGCCGCCAGCTTCCAGGAAACGGCCGCAGCCATTTCTGCGCTTGGCGCAGGGCCGCTGCGCATCCACGATGGGCATCACGAGACTGTTTACCAACCGCATGCCGCACACGATTATCGCCACCAACCGGATGGCGCTGACCTCATCCTCGATCCCGCTTTGATTCACGCACAATTCCCATTTATCAGTGACACAGCCATTGCCGCGCTGCATCCGCGCCGCTGCGGCTGGCTGAGTGCGCAACAGTTGGGCATGTATTTGCTTGACCAGGCACGAGCACACGGCGCACAGGTAGTGCGCGGTCGGGTAACGGGGGTGAATGTGGGAAACGGCCGTATCCAATCCGTCACCATCGATCAGGATGGCACACCGCTAACCATCGCCACCGCCGTTTTCGTAAATGCCGCCGGGCCGCTGCTGCGCCAGGTGGGACAAATGCTTGGCGTCGATTTACCGGTTTTCAATGAGCTGCACGGCAAAATAGCCTTTGAGGATGTGCTGCGTGTTATACCTCGTGATATTCCGCTCATGATCTGGAACGATCCACTCATGCTCCCCTGGAGCGACGAGGAACGTGCCTGGCTGGCCGAAAATGAGGAGACGCGCTGGCTGCTGCAACCATTCCCCGCCGGAGCGCATTTCCGTCCCGAAGGGGGCATGGAGGCCACGACGCTGCTGCTGTTGTGGACATATCACGTCACGCGGCAGGAACCGGTCTGGCCGACACAGTTTGCGCCGGAATACGCCGAAGTGGTGCTGCGCGGTCTGACGCGGATGGTTCCTGGTTTGGCGGTCTACTTGGAGCGTATGCCCAAACCCAATGTGGATGGTGGCTACTATTGCAAGACGCAAGAGAATCGGCCGTTGATTGGGCCGCTGCCGCTGGACGGCGCTTACGTTATAGGGGCGTTGTCGGGGTACGGCATCATGGGGGGCATGGCCGCAGGCGAACTGCTGGCAAACCATGTGGCCGGAGGCACACTGCCGGATTATGCGCCCGCATTTCTCCTCAGCCGTTATGATGACCCGGCTTACCGGGCATTGTTGGACAGCTGGGACGCAGCAGCGGGCCAGTTGTAATGCGCCGCAGCGCAAGTCCAATGGGATTTCCCGCGATAAGACCGGCGAATAATTATTGATTACGGGTACTAATTTTAGACAAGGACAGATGAGTATGATAGCGACGAATTGGCAGCGAATGTTGAGCTTACTGGGGGCGATGATAGGGTTGTTTTTGGTCGGTTGTAATGGAACGGTGGCAACGGCCGTTGCGCCAACCACAACACCGATAGCGGCAACGGCAACCCTTGTCCCCACGCCGACATCTGCGCTGCCTACCCCATCCCCTGACCTGACACCCATTCAGTACACGTACCGCGTAGTGAACACCTATCCACATGACAGCAACGCTTTCACACAAGGCCTGGTCTGGGATGATGGCATTGTTTATGAGGGAACGGGGTTAAACGGCCGTTCCTCCCTGCGCCGCGTCGATCTCCTTACTGGAACCGTCCAGCAACAAATTGACCTGGAAGAGCAATACTTTGGCGAAGGTATTGTCGTCTTTGACGACCGCATCATTCAATTAACCTGGCGTAACAACACCGGCTTCGTCTACGACAAAAACAGCTTTGCGCAGTTGGATACCTTCAGCTATCCAACTGAAGGATGGGGTATCACCAGCGATGGCGAACGATTGATCGTCAGTGATGGCACATACGCGCTGTATTTTTGGGACCCAGAAACATTGGCACAAATTGGCTCGGTTTCTGTCTACGATGATCATGGACTGGTGCGCTCATTAAATGAATTGGAATATGTCAATGGCGAAGTGTTCGCCAATGTGTGGCAAACAACGCGCATCGCACGCATCGATCCGGGAAACGGCCGTGTCACAGGCTGGATTGACTTAAGCGGCATCCTCGATCAAAGCACCCTGACGCAGCCCGTCGATGTCCTCAACGGCATCATGTATGACCCAATCGAGGATCGTCTCTTTGTCACTGGCAAACTGTGGCCAACCGTATTTGAGATCGAACTGATACCACTGCCATGATCAAAAAAGCCCGCTGCGTATGGCAGCGGGCTTAGGTTTTTAAATTGAACGTAGAATAGCTGAATTAAGCCTGACGGCGACGCACGACAAACATAGTCACGCCAGCCAACAGCACCAAAACTGCCCCAGCCGCAATAGGCAGAGAAGCAGATGTGCCATCAATACCTTGCAAGGTAACGGCCGTTGGGCCAGTACCTGTGTAAATATAACCAGCATTGTAAGCAATCGGAATTGCATTCTGGTTGAATTGACGTGTATAGGTGCCCGGATAACCCAATGGAGGATTACAAATAGCAAATCCTGCGCCACACTGAAAATCAATAAGAATTTCCAACGGCTGACCCGTCATACCCACTAAACAATTCACTGTCCCAAAACCAAAATTATCTACGCTTCCATTCAGAGGAAGGCCTGCAACAAAATCTGGGGTTGCAAAGTTATACCAATCATACGGGTAAATGGCGTAAAATAGGACGAAAAAGGAGTTGGAAATGCGCCGAGGATGCCCGATCAAAGTAGAGTGGCAAGAAACAGCCGAAGAATTGTATCAGTTGTATCAAGTAGAGAAAGAGCTAAAGAAACGTCAACGGCTGCAATTCTTGTGGCTGGTAAGGACAGGAAATAGTGTACAAGAAAGTTGTCAAATAGCGGGTTTGGGAGAGCGAAGTGGCCAAAGATACTTGAGTTGGTATCGGCAGGGTGGCCTCACGGAAGTGATAGGGCGACAACACGGCGGACACGCGCCACGTTCCGGTTTCCTGACAGAAACGCAAAAAGCGACATTGAGCACATATTCAGAAACAGGCAAAGTGAAAACGGTATGGGACGCCATCAAATGGGTCAAAGATGAATACGACATTGAATATAGCTACGAAGGGATGCGTGGCGTACTGAAACGGTTGAGGCTCAACAAGAAAGTGCCCCGGCCACAACACGAAAAAAGTGACAAAAACACGCAGGCTGCGTGGAAAAAAGGGGGCTTGGAGACAGGTTAAGAGAAGAAGGCGTCAATCACAACAGCACAATAGGTTGGGCTGACGAAATGCGGCTCGGCCTAATCAGTCAGGTGAGGCGCGTATGGGCACCGGTAGGCGTCAAGATAATTCAGAAAATCCAAATCAGTTACACCTACATCTACCTGCATTTGGTCGTGGATGGTCTCAAGGGCACAATCCATTGGATTTGGGCGGAAAACATGAAACAGGAATCTGTTGTCAAAGCTATGATCGCCTGGCAGCACGCAGGCATTGATGTGTTTGTTTGGGATGGTGCGCCCAGTCATCGTGGTAATGACGTCAAGGCATTGGGTGCAACGCTGGTCAGTCAGCCACCATATTCGCCCGAACTCAATCCTGCCGAACGCGTGTTTGAGGCGATTCGGGCTGAAGTGGAAGGGAAGCTATATGCTACGATTGCTGATAAGCAGGTAGCTGTGGAGAATTTTCTCAAGGATCTGTCAGCCACACCGGAACGCATCAAACAATTAGCTGGATGGGCTTGGATTCAGGAGGCCATTGCCTCTCTCGCAAATCCCGCCACTTAATCGAAGGATTGGTATTATTATCTGCATCATACCCAATCGCCCCTGTTGCAGAGAGGATACCGGTGCCACAAATTTCCCCGGTAATTGCGTTATAAACGTAAACTTCACCACCCCAAACCCAGGGATCACTATCCTTACTATCAACAACATTCCCATTTACGCGATTGTACGCGAAAGTAGGTGCAACCATCATTACCAACAACACAACCGCCAATAAAACAGCATACTTTTTCATGAGCTTACCTCCTAATTCTTTATAATACGGAAACTAACAATCATGAAACATATTATACGGATTCAGACAAGTCAAATGTAGCAATCTCGGTTAGAAATCGGTTATGAATATTTTGTCTGGCTGTTTTGCCAATGCACGAAACCCAAAGCCTCAGGCCGATCTGATTTGCAAAGTTACCCTACTCGTGTTATAGTTTCGCTTCTAGCTAGCCCGCCCGGCGGGCTATATTTATGCCCACATGCGAACAAACGGAGTAAGCATCATGTCCGATTTGCTACTAAAAGCTTTTGAGACGAAAGAAAACGAAAATTTACCAGAACTGCACGTCGGTGACAGTGTAACCATTCATTATCGCATCAACGTTGGCACGCGCAATGAGCGTGTGCAGCTAGTGCGTGGCACTATCATCCGCCAGCGTAACACTGGCGATAACAAAAACTTCACCGTGCGTCGTATTGCTGCCAACGGCGTGGGAGTAGAACGTACCTTCCTGGCACGGTCGCCCCGTCTTGAGAAAATTGAAGTTCACCGCAGCGCCCATGTGCGCCGGGCACAGCTTTATTATCTGCGTGACCGGACGGGCAAATCAGCACGCTTGCGGGAAAAGCGCAATTTCGCAGATTAGTCAGTGACCTGTAATCTATAAACGGATTGCTGATTGTAGACAACAACAGTATCGTGAACGGGTGAAAGCTTTTATGTTTTCACCCTTTTTGCGTTTTAGGAGTAACACAGCATGGCAACTACTTCCAAACCCCTGATTGGCTGCACGACATACCGGGTGCGCACCGAATTTACTGTTTTTGCCTTACGTCCGGCTTATGTACGGGCAATTCAGGCGGCGGGCGGTATTCCTGTCCTCATCCCGTTGGGATTAGAGGAAGACGACCTGCAAGCAATCTTTGCACGAATAGATGGGTTGTTGATTCCTGGCGGCGGCGACATTGAACCGGCACAGTATCACGGGCAAAGCGATCATGATCTGGTAAAGGGTATTGATATAGATCGTGATCGAATCGAGGCACAAATTGTGCGTTGGGCTGTGGGGCAAAGGAAGCCTATGCTAGCCATTTGTCGTGGGCACCAGATATTCAATGTCGCTCTAGGCGGATCGTTGTGGGAAGACATTTATACGCAAATGCCCGCGGCTATTGTCCATGATTTCGTCAATTCACAGCCCAGGCATCATCTGGCACATGCGGTAACGGTGCAAGCACAGTCGCGGCTGGCAGCGCAAATGGGTGCCACGAGCGCTCAGGTGAACAGTTTGCATCATCAAGGGATTCGGGAGTTGGCAGCAGAGTTAACGGCCGTTGCCCATGCTCCTGATGGCTTAATTGAAGCCGTCGAAATCCCCGACCATCCCTACGCCATCGGCGTACAGTGGCATCCAGAAGACCTTGCTCCCACCGACCCGGCCATGGCCGCTCTATTCCAGGGGCTTATCGAAGCCAGCAAAGGCAAAGCATAAATGAGGAAGGGTGAACGGTTCACCCTTCCTCATCATCCATTGCGATGATCGGCATACTCGACTCTGGCGTTGGTGGTTTGTCTGTGCTGCGCCACATTCGGGCGCAATTGCCAGACGTTGGACTGGCTTATCTGGCAGACCAGGCACATGTGCCGTATGGTACACGGTCACTGGCTGAAATTCGCCAATTTTCTGAGGGAATCGTTCGTTTTTTATTGGCGCAAGGGAGCCAGATTATCGTCGTCGCCTGCAATACCGCCTCCGCCGCTGCGCTCACCCATTTGCGCGGGGTTTTCCCACAAACACCAATTGTTGGCATGGAACCGGCCGTAAAACCGGCAGCCGCACACACGCGCACAGGCAAAGTAGGTGTACTGGCAACAGCAGGAACTTTTGAGAGTCCGCGCTATGCCAGTTTGATGCAGCGTTATGCGCAAAACATTGAAGTGCTGGAAGACCCTTGCCTGGGATTGGTCGGACTCATTGAAGCGGGAAACGTGGCGGGAAGGGAAACGGCCGTTCTCCTGCGCACAATCCTCTCCCCCATGTTAGCGGCTGGTGTAGACACACTCGTTTTGGGCTGCACCCATTATCCATTTGTAGAACCGCTTATTACCCAAATTGTGGCGCAATCAGCCCACAAACCAGACCCATTCACCATTATTGATCCCGCTCCGGCAGTTGCCCGCCAGACCAGACGCGTGTGGCAAGAAAATCACTCTACCCAAGCGCCATGCGCCACAAACGAGGTGCATTTGTTCACGACCGGCAATGCCGTGCAAATGGCTGCATTGACGAAACAATTATTGGGGGAAACCTTTCAGGTGGAAACGGCCGTTTGGCAAGGTGACATTCTCATTCCGGCGTGATACATTTACAGAATGAGACGACGGAATCCTGCTCGCTGGCGTGCAATTGAAGCCCGACTCGGCCGTGAACCCACTATTTGGGTCGCCACCACGCGTTACGATGGCCGTCCCCACATGACACCCGTCTGGTTTGTCTGGTACAATGAAAAAATATACTTCAGCACCGGGGCCGAAACACAAAAATTCATCAACCTGACTGGCAACCAAAGCATCGCCCTCGCCCTCCCCGACCCCGACAGCGTCATCATTCTCGAAGGCGAAGCCCATGTAGCCGACTGGCAAACGGTTGATGTCATTGCCGATCACTTTTACCACAAATACGAGTGGGATTTCCGTTACGACGACAGCACAGATTGGCGCCTGGTGGAGGTAACTCCATACAAAGTGCTCGCCTGGGGAGATGGTTACGAAGCAGAAGGAACACGCGTATTGTAAAAATATGCGTATTCCGTAAAAAAGCAAGATTCCATCTGTCATCAATCGCCCATATCTGCTACCATTTTCTTACGCGAATCCAACCTTTCTCTATTACACTGCCTCGGATACTTAGACTTAACAAGAAACCGTTTTTGATACAAACTCGGCTTCTCTAGGAATAGGATTAGATAATGATGCGATTTGATCGATTTACAGAACGGGCACAAGATGCTGCCGCGCGTGCATACGAAATCGTACAACGTTACAAACACACACAGGTTGATACAGAACACCTCTTTATGGCGCTGCTAGAACAAAAAGAAGGCGCCGTTCTCCAAATTCTGGACGAGTTAAAAGTTGATGTAGCCGCAATGATAAGTCGGCTGGACGCAGAACTAGACAGCAGCCCCAAAGTGTCTGTCTATGGCGGTGGTGTCGGACAGGTTTTTTACACACCACGTATTCGTACCGTGCTGGAATTGGCCCAGGGCGAAGCCAATCGGCTTAAAGATGAATTCATCTCTACAGAACATATCTTCCTTGCCATTCTCAGCGAACGCAACACCCCCTCTGCCCGCATTTTGCAAGAATTTGGTGTGACACGCGAACGTGTCCTCGAAGGCATTAAGGCATTGCGCGGCGGCAAACGCGTCACCGACCGCCAGGCAGAAAGTCGTTATCGTGTGTTGTCTAAATACAGCCGCGACCTGACGCAGTTGGCAAAGGATAGCAAACTCGATCCGGTAATCGGCCGTGACGACGAAATTTTGCGTGTTGTGCAAGTGCTCAGCCGCCGCACCAAGAATAATCCGGTGCTCATCGGTGAGGCCGGTGTTGGCAAAACAGCCATTGTTGAAGGGTTAGCCCAAAAAATCATCAACAATGACGTGCCGGAGAATTTGCTGAACAGGCGCGTTGTTTCTCTCGACTTAGGGGCAATGATTGCCGGCAGTCGTTTTCGCGGCGAGTTTGAAGAGCGCCTCAAGGCCGCTATGGAAGAAATCCAGCAGGCGCAGGGTGAAGTGATCTTATTCATTGATGAACTGCACACAGTTGTTGGTGCAGGTTCGGCACAAGGGGCAATGGATGCCAGCAACATGCTGAAACCGGCGTTGGCACGCGGTGAATTGCAATGCGTTGGTGCAACCACATTGGACGAGTATCGCCAGTACATTGAACGAGACAGCGCACTAGAGCGCCGTTTTGCTCCCGTATTTGTAGATGAACCATCGGTTGAAGACACCATTCAAATGCTGCGCGGTTTGGCGGATCGGTATGAAACCCATCACAACGTGCAATATTCGGATGAGGCATTGGTTGCCGCCGCAAAATTGTCAGACCGCTACGTCACCGACCGCCGTTTACCGGACAAGGCTATTGACCTGATGGATGAGGCGGCGGCCAAGCTGCGCGTGGCCTTGCACACCCTTCCTCCCGATTTGAAAGAGAAGAAAACAGAGATTGACCAACTGACGCTTGAAGAAGAAGAAGCGCACACAGTACGCGATTATGAGCGTGCGGCTCGTTACCGTGCGGATCGGCTGCGCCTGGAAGTTGAATTTCAGCAGCAGCGAGAAAAGTGGAAGTCGGAAAATATGCTGGACGAGGTTGTCGATGAGGATGACATTGCCGATGTTGTCGCCTCCTGGACGGGCATTCCTATCAACCAGATGTTGGAGACTGAAGCGGAAAAATTGCTGCACATGGAGGAACGGCTGCACGAGCGAATTGTGGGGCAGGCAAAAGCGATTGAGGCGTTGGCCGATGCTATTCGCCGCAGCCGCTCTGGGTTGAGCGATCCGCGCCGACCGATTGGCTCGTTTATTTTCCTGGGCAGTTCGGGCGTGGGTAAGACGGAATTGGCAAAGGCGTTAGCAGAGTTCTTGTTTGGCGACGAAGAAGCACTGATTCGCGTGGATATGAGTGAATACCGCGAACAGCACACGGTGAGCCGTCTGTTTGGTGCGCCTCCTGGCTATATTGGTTATGAACAAGGTGGACAGTTGACGGAACAGGTGCGGAGACGGCCGTATTCGCTGGTGCTCTTTGATGAAATCGAGAAAGCACACCCAGACGTGTGGAATGCCCTGCTGCAATTGTTAGATGACGGCCGTTTAACAGATGGACAGGGACGCGCGGTGAATTTCCGCAACGCGGTTGTCGTCATGACCAGTAACGTTGGCACGTCGTTCGTAAAGCGAGCCGGTGCCTTGGGCTTTGCTGGCATGCGCGACAGTGAAGAAGATGAACAGTCGAAACAAATTGAAGATGCGTTGAAGAAGACGTTCCGGCCAGAGTTCATCAACCGCATTGATGAAATCATTGTCTTTGAACCACTCAGTCTGGAGGACGTGATCGAGATTGTTGAGTTGCAAATCAAAGATGTGCAAAAGCGACTGTCGGACTTTGGTAATTTGCAGATTGAACTGACGGGTGCGACGCGTGAATGGTTGGCAAAGCAAGGGTATGACAAGGATTTTGGTGCGCGGCCGTTAAAGCGGGCGATTCAGCGACATGTGGAAAGTCCGCTGTCGGTGGCGCTGCTGAAAGGGGAGTTTACGGCCGGGGATCGTATTTTGATTGATGCGGTGAATGGGGAGTTGGTGTTTACAAAGGTGGGGGAAACGGTTTAGCCTAAACAGGGTATTCGTTTCTAATACAGTGGCTAAGAGAGCAAAGCTGTTAAAGTTTTGCTCTTTTTATTTGCCTGATTAGCGCAGGAAAGCCAGGTCATCACATTGCAACACCTTTTGCGCCACTTCCATTAACGGCCGTTGCTGTGCCCGCGCATACTCCTGCATCGCCCGATACGCCTCCTCCTCACTCAACCCGGACTCCATCAACTTGCCCTTCGCCCGCTCCACCAGTTTGCGCATTGCCAGCGTTTGCGCCAACTTCTCGGCCTGCTGCGCCAACGCCTGCGTCTCGGCAAACCGCTTTTGCGCCACCGCAATCGCCGCCGCCATTGCCGCCGGTTCAATAGGCTTAATCAAATAGCCATGAATCGGCAAATCGGTCGCTTTCTCGATTAAGTCCTGCTCACTGTAAGCGGTGAGCAGCAAAATTGGCATAGGTTGTGTGTGTCCCAGGGTTTTCGCGGCTTGTAAGCCATCAGTGTACGGCATTTTGATGTCCAGGATAGCCATGTCAGGGCGGTAACTGCGTGCCATTTGCAGGGCTTCACGGCCGTTTCTAGCCGCGAACACCTCATGCCCCATCTCACGCAGCATTGCCTGTAACCCCATGCGGATAATTGATTCGTCGTCGGCGATCAGAATTCGCATATGATCCCTCTCTGGTAATCGGTAATCAGTGGTCAACATTCAGTGGTCAGCAACCACCGATGACCGCCTACTCTTTACTGATCACCGAAGAACGCGGCACCCGGATGCTCACCTCTGTACCACCTTGCGGCGGGCGATTAAAGCGGATACGGCCGTTTAAATCATCTGCTACCAACGTCGTTGCCAGTTCCAGGCCCAATCCATAAGCACAGTCAGGTGGCATTCCCACGCCATCATCACGTACAATGATAATCCATTCATCGGCAGAACGCCCTAACGAAACCTCAATATGCCCCATTGTGCCATGCTCTGAGACAAACGCATGTTCCAACGCATTCTGCACCAATTCATTGACCACCAAGGTCAACGCCGTCGCCTCACGGCTGGGCAGCAGCAGTTGTTCGCCATAAACATGAATTGCTTCGACCCGGTTTGGCGAGAGCAGCGTCTCCGCAGTTGTGCGTGTAATTCGCTCCAGCACATCCTTCACATCTACCAGATGCAATCCTTTATCCGACAGAGCCTCATGCACAGCGGCAATGCTGCGAATGCGATGAATGTTAATCTCAAGCACCTGTCGCGTGTTGAGCTTATCGGCATCTGGCAATTGCAACTGCATCAACATCGCCACCGTCTGCAAATTATTCTTGATACGATGATGCATCTCGCGCACAATGGCCGTGTTTGTCAGCAGCCGCGCATTTTCAATAGCCAACGCCGTCTGGTTTGCCAATGTTGCCAGCAAAGATTGCTGTTCGTCTGTGAATTGGTGCGGAACGGCCGTATAACAAGCCAGCACCCCAATCACATGGTCGCGCACACTAAGCGGCATACACAGCAAAGAAACCAACCCCTCCTCCTGCGCCAATTCACCACCGATATAACGCGCATCAACACGTGCATCGGCAACATAAACCGGCGTACCGGTCAAGGCCACCTGCCCCAACACACCCATTCCCAACGGCAGCGGGGGGCGCTGCCGATACGGACGGCTGGCACGCCGCGCCGAATACAATTCCAGGTGTGTTTTATCCTCATTCAGCAAATAAATAGCACAAACGGCCGCATCCATTACCTGTGCCGCCATTTGCGTCACCACATCCAAAATGTCATGCAAATATTGTGGTGATGTGACCACCTCGCTCACCTGTGCCAGCGCCCGCATCTCCTCAATCTGCCGTTTTTGTTTATCAAGAAGCTGCGCTTTCGCCAAAGCTCCCGCCGCTAACTCGCCAATCAAGGACACAATCTCAATCTCATCGTCTGTAAAGGTGTGCGGAGCCAAGGTCTGCACATTCATCGCCCCAATCGGCACCGCTTCCAATCGCAGCGGAATAGCCAGCAGCGACTGAAAAGCGCTCTCCTCTGCCTCATCAATGCGCTTAAAATGAGGATCATCTTGGGCATCAACCGCATACACCGGGCAGTTACACTGCACGGCGTACCCCGTCATCCCTTCGCCCACGCGCAAGGTTGTGCGTCCCCAGGCACGCTTCGCCAGTCCGGTCGAAGCACGCAAACGCAGTTGTTCCCCGTCCGGGTCGAGCAAATAAATTGTGCAAGAATCGACGTGCATCACTTCCGTCGTCTTGCGTGCGATCAAATCCAGGGTGGAATCCAGGTCCCAGGTGGTACTCAGGGCACGAGCAATTTCACGCAAAGCGGCAAGCGCCTGCGGGCGGGTGGAATCGGTACGGGCAGTCAAGGCCATACCTGATATTTTGACATATTTAGCGGGGGATACAAGAGAGGATATTGCGTATTACGCATGGCCACACGTAATACGCAATATACAAACAACACATTCTATTTAATAAACAACATTTCCTGGTAGGTTGGCAGCGGCCACAAATCGTCAGCTACCATCCCTTCCAAAGCGTCCGCATGAACACGCACAGCGAGCATAGCTGGCAAGATCGTGTCGCACATATAGTGTGCTTCCGCTTCCAAATCAGCAGCCTCATGACCAAGCAGCGAATCCAAAGCGGTCAAGCTCTCTTGCAAAGATGATACACAAGCCGATATTTTATCTAACGCAGATGAATCATATGCCACGCCGGCCGCTTTCAAGTTAGCGCAATTGGCAGCCAGTTCACTTTGATAACGAATGGCAGCCGGGTAAATCATGGTTCGTCCCATTTTCTGCGTGAGACGCGCTTCGACCTGAATGGCTTTGACATATTGCTCTAATTTAACTTCGAGACGGCTGGCTACTTCTCGCTTGCTGAGAACGTTATATTTCCCAAACAGCTCAACAACCTCTGGGCTGGCTAAGGCAGGCAGCGCATCCACAGTGGTCCGCAAATTAGGCAGGCCACGCTCAAATTCAGCTTCTTTATGCCATGCGTCGGAATAGCCATCACCGTTGAAGATGATACGGCCGTGTTCATTCACAATCCCTTTCAGCAGCGCCAACACAGCCTCGTCGAAATCTCCCTCAGCCCCTTCGAGCTTCGTCGCCACATAATCCAGCGATTCGGCGACAATGGTATTCAAGGCAATCAATGGCGAAGCAATAGATTGATCCGAACCAACCGCGCGGAATTCAAACTTGTTACCCGTGAAAGCCACCGGGCTGGTACGGTTACGGTCGCCAGCATGACGCGGCAGTGGCGGCAGCGTGTCCACACCAATATTCAACACACCCTGCTGCTTCGAGGAGGTTGGCTTACCCGTCTTAATCTGCTCAAACACATCCGACAATTGATCGCCTAAAAAGATGGAGATGATCGCCGGGGGGGCTTCATTGGCGCCCAAACGATGGTCATTGCTGGCCGAGGCAATCATCGCCCGCAGCAGCGACGCATATTTATCCACAGCGCGAATGACAGCAGCGCAGAAAACGAGGAAGCGTTGGTTCTCATGCGGCGTATCACCCGGATCAAGCAAATTACCCAGGGTAGAATTGCCAAACGAGAAATTGACGTGTTTACCGGAGCCGTTAACACCGGCAAATGGTTTTTCATGTGTCAGGCAAGCCAATCCATACTTAGCCGCCACGCGCTTCAGCGTTAGCATAACTAACTGCTGGTGGTCGGTGGCGACGTTGGCGTTCTCATATACCGGAGCCATTTCATACTGGCTGGGAGCCACTTCGTTGTGGCGTGTTTTCACCGGCACACCCAGCTTAAACAGCTCACGTTCTGTTTCCAACATACAGGCCAACACCCGCTCCGGAATTGCGCCAAAGTAATGGTCATCAAATTCCTGCCCCTTCGGTGGCTTCGCCCCAAAAAGGGTACGGCCGGCCGTCAACAAATCCGGGCGTGCCAGATAAAAGTTCTGGTCAATCAAGAAATATTCCTGCTCTGGACCGGCCGTTGCCGTCACAATTGCGCCATCATCATGCCCAAACAGCTTCAAGACACGCTGTGCCTGTTCGTTCAAAGCTTTCATGGAACGCAGCACAGGTGTTTTCTTGTCTAGCGCCTCGCCCGTCCAGGAAACAAATGCCGTTGGAATACAGAGCGTCGTCCCATTGGGATTTTCCAAAATGTAAGCCGGGCTGGTGACATCCCAAGCCGTATAGCCACGCGCTTCAAATGTGGGGCGAATACCGCCGGTGGGGAAGCTGGAGCCGTCCGGTTCACCCTGGATCAGCTGTTCGCCGCTAAATTCGGCAATAGCGCTGCCATCACCATTGGGTGAAAGGAAACTGTCATGTTTTTCAGCGGTGAGGCCGGTCAGGGGGTAAAACACATGGGCATAGTGCGTTGCGCCCTTTTCAATTGCCCAATCTTTCATAGCAGCAGCGACAGCATCGGCCGTAGAAATATCCAGCATCTTCCCTTTGTTAATGGTATCCATCAGCGATTTATACACCGCCTTTGGCAGACGCTGCTTCATCACTTTGCTGTTAAACACATTAATCGCAAAAAGTTCGCTGGTCGGCGTCTCAGCGAAATTTAGCGGCGCAGAAATAGGCTGATAATTAACAACGGCCGATATTGCTTTTAGTCGTGATTCATTTCCACTCATTTTTCTGTACACTCCTAGGTATGGTATAGTTTAGGTGGCTTGGGTAGGGTGCAAATCTTCTCAAGTCAGGCCCGACCTGTTCCTCACAAACAGGCCGGGCCAATCTCTTTTCAGCCGCGTTAATCGGTCGGTGCGGGCAAGACGTCTTTCATTATAGGGGCATCACTTTCAAGTCCATACCCGGTAAATTCAGGATAGGAGCCAATGCCATGGTAGGCCATGTCGATACCGGCTACTTCGACAGCGGCAGGTACGCGCAAACCGATGATTTTGTCGATGGCGTAGAACATGCCAAAGGCCAAAGGCAATGTCCAGGCGGTGCAGGCCAACAGCCCGACGAGCTGCACACCCAGCTGTGCAAAACCGCCACCATGCAGCAAACCAACGCCATCTACAGCCCAAATACCAACAGCCAATGTACCGAAGATGCCGTTCAGACCATGTACGGGGAAGGCACCAACAGGATCGTCGATCTTCAGTTTTTCCATGAGATCCACGCCAAAGTAGCTGATGGCTCCGGCAATTGCGCCAATCGTCAGGGCACCCATGGGGGTGACAAACGCACAGGGCGCTGTGATAGCAACCAACCCGCCCAACGCACCATTGAAAGCCATGCTAACGTCCCATTTACGGGTGAAGGCATAAGCCAGGAACATGGCGACGATGGCGCCTGTGGTGGCGGCAAAGTCGGTGGTGACGACGATGAGCGAGATGGCGCCGGGTTCGGCATTTAGCTGGCTGCCAGGATTAAAGCCAAACCAACCCAGCCACAAAATGAAGGTGCCGAGAGCAGCCAGGGAGATGTTATGGCCGCGAATGGTATGACCAAATTTCTTGTCTTTCCGTTTGCCCATCAAAATGGTACCGGCTAAACCGACGTAAGCGCCGACCAGATGGACAACGGAGGAACCGGCGAAATCCATGTAACCTAATTCAGAGAGCCAACCGCCACCCCAGACCCAGTGTCCGAAGATGGGGTAAATGATCAGACCGGTGAAAAAGCTGTATGCCAGGTCTGCTTTGAAGTCGGTGCGTTCGGCCATTAACCCGGAAGCGATGGTCGAAGCAGCCGCACAAAAGGCGAATTGGAAGAAGAAGAAGGCGAGGGTTGGAATGGTTAGACCAGGGTAAACCTCTGGCATTCCCTGGAGGAAGAACCATTCTGTGCCAAAAAAGCCATTACCAGAACCAAACATGAGGCCAAAGCCGAGAAAGATAAAGCCCATGGTTGTCATGGTGGTATCCATCAAGTTTTCGGCCATGATGTTTACAACGTTTTTGGAGCGGACGAAGCCTGCTTCCAAAAAGCCAAACCCTGCTTGCATGAAGAAGACCAGGAAGGCTGCAATGAGAACCCAAACTGTGTCTACGGCGCTAACGGCCGTTTCACTTTCCTGAGCAAACGCCGTTTTCGCAAACCCCAAAACCAGGATCATGGCAAGCAATGCGTTTATTAAACGTCGAATTATCCGCATATTCCCTTTCATCATTTTCCTCCGTTGAGCGAATCCTCTTCACTTGCTTTAGATGTTGTGATGTTACTTGTTCGATGATTACAGAGTCTGTTGGCCTGTGTAACAGAATCGTTTGGCGCCAAAATCCTACAAACACAAAAGACGCCTTCACACAACCAATTTTGATTGGCGTGGAAGGCGTCTTGGCCTTAAAAATGTATCCTGTTGTTTGCTCGGAACCTGATTTTAATTACTTTTAACAGGTCTCTCAAACTTAATGACCATACTACGGGCTTTTCTCATCTTTCGCAAAGTGTATTTTGTGAGAAAATGTAGAGAAGTGATTGTGCAGTGTGACTAAGGGGTGGGAGAAACGAATGAGCAGGACGGGCATGACCCGAAGAGGGTGACAGCCGAAACATCGTCTTGTACAATGTTTTTCACAAATGTATCGGTTTCCCCGTTTGGTTTGACCAAACTGTTATTGCCAAGACAAGATAGGTCTTCTATGAACATTTTCGCGGGTGATCCCATAATGGAAATGGCGCGATGGGCCGTTATAGGGCAGCTAACGGCCGGAATTCTCCACGAGATCAATAATCCAATGCAAGCGGTACGTGGCGCAGCCAGCCTGGGTTTGGAGGAGTTAGATGATCCAGAGGCGCTGAGCATGTATTTGGATCTGACGCTGCGCGAAACGGAGCGTGTCGTGACGATCATTGAGCGCACGCGGCGTGTGTATCGCACGGAAACGCAATTACCAACGGCCGTTAACATCCATTACCTGTTAAATGAGATTTTACACCTGACACAGAAAGGGATGGTGCGCAAAAATGTAAACGTGGAAGTGGCAAGCGCGGAAAATTTGCCCTTGTTTACGGCCGTTTTCGGTGAAATCGCCCTCGCCCTCCTCTGCCCATTGCTGCAAATGAGCAATGCCATTGCGGAAGCAGGCGGCGGCGCATTACAAATCAGCGCCACCGATGACGGGCAGCAAATCGTCATTGATCTGAAAACGAGCAGTGTGCCCATGCCGGACAGCGGTTTTTTCTTAATCTTGTGCCCCAAAATTGTGGCCGCTTATGGGGGAGAAGTGCAGCAAAAACAGGTGGGGGCAGAGGCCATTATTCACATTACACTGCCCGTCCAGACAAACAGGGATTGAGATATGGATGACCATATTTTGATTATTGACGATGAGGCCAGCATCCGCTTTACCCTGGAACGCGCACTGCGCCGCGAAGGATATGCGTTAACGGCCGTTGCGTCTGGGCGCGAAGCACTGCAAAAATTGACAGAAACGACCTATGACCTGCTGCTGCTGGACTTACATCTGGGCGAGGTCAATGGGTTGCAAATTTTGCATGCCGCGCGGCAGCGGGATGAAGATGTTGTGGTCATTATTTTGACGGGGCAAGGATCATTGGAAACGGCCGTTGAAGCCCTGCGTCTGGGCGCTTTCGACTATCTGTTCAAGCCTGCCTTGCCAGATGTGATCCGCCAGCGTGTGCAGGCGGGGCTGCGCAAACGGCAGCGTGCACGGCAGCGGCGGCACATTTTGCAGCAAATTGATGCGCTGCGCCGCGCCTTGCAACAGCTCGACGAAGAAGAAAATTCCCCAACGCACGCGATGGCACAGGAAAACGGCCGTTTTCTGCGCAGCGGCCCACTCGTCATTGATCGTCATCATCGCGTGGTGACACTGTATGGAGATTTGTTAGACCTGACCACAACAGAATTCGACCTCCTGGCCTGCCTGGTAGAAGCAGCCCCACAACCCGTCTCGGCGCAAATTTTGTTGCAGCAAGCACTCAAATTAGACGGTGACAAATTTGAAGCACGCGAAACCATTAAATGGCATATTCATCACCTGCGCCGCAAAATCGAACCCGACCCAACCCAGCCCCGTTTCATCAAAACTGTTCGCTACAAAGGATATTTTTGGAGTAGTGAATAGGTAGCATGTACTAACAAAAACGGCCGTTTCCCAACCTACGCCAACCTTTCCCAACCGCACACAACCCAATACGCTGGTATCGTACTTCTAGTCGGAACAAGGACAGAGAAGTATGAACAAACAGCGAATCTTAATTGTGGACGACGAAGAATCCGTTTTGTTCGTCCTCAAAAACAGCCTGCGCAAACTGGGCGACCAGTTTCAAATAGTTACCGCCACCGATGGGTTTCGCGCCCTCGAACATCTGCGGCAAATGCCATTTGATCTGGTTGTCACAGACTATCGTATGCATGGGATGGATGGCTTACAACTTCTCGTCGCCATCCATGACATCCAGCCGAAAACACGCGTCATCCTCATCACCGCCTATGGCAATGAAGCGCTGCAATCAGAAGCAAAACGGCTGCAAGCGTATCGTTACCTGACCAAACCATTGGACATCGGCGTTTTCCGCCAGATTGTGCAAGAAGCGTTACGCGGCGAAGTGGCTGTCAGCCGACCGGGCATTTTGATTTTGTCCGATCAACGTTATCGGCAGGCATTGGCCTTGCTGACAGACCTGCGCGGCGAAGTGGGGGCCAGATGCATTATCCTCACCGATGCCAACGGGCAAACGATTGCCCAGGTCGGCGATGTGGCGGATCTGCATGTCGCGGAAATCGCCTCCCTGCTCAGCGGCGGCATGGCCACGCTGCAAGCAGCCGGACAGGCGTTGGATCAAGACAGCAATGCCATCAATCTCTCTTACCGCGAGGGAAAACGTGACAATTTGTATGCCATCAATATTGGGCAGCAGCTTTTGCTCATTCTCGTCATCGAGAACAGCGCTTACAGCAGTCGCCTTGGTTCGGTGTGGTATTACGCCCGGCAAACGGCCGTTTCCCTGCGCCAAACACTCGGCGAGGCAGAATATGCCACCGCCCCCCAAATATTTGATGAAGACATGAATCAAGCCTTTTCCGATGAATTAGACAAATTATTTGGCGATGATGATGACACAGACCTCTGGGAAGATGCGCCAACAAACACACCATCACAACCAGCGTCCGCACAACCACCTGGCAAACTCATGAACTTCGCCGACGCCATCGCCGCCGGTCTAATCCCCGGCAGCGCCATAGAACAGGAGTAATGGTATGGCACATGACGAACAGTATCGTTTACGCAGCGGCTTAACCATCGTCAGCGAACAAAGCGAACAGCTCGAAGAGATGCTGGCCCAGTTACAGCAAAAAATACCGGCAAATTTCATTTTACTGGTAGATGTCACCGGACAAGTTGTCACCACAAAAGGGGATATTGGCAAACATAACCTGGTCATGCTGGGGTCGCTGGTAGCAGGCGATCTGGCTGCCAGCCAGGAAATTGCCCGGCTCACTGGTGAATATCAAGATTTCCAAATCGTGCTGCGCGAAGGGCAAGATAGCCACATCTTTATTGCCGAAGCGGGGCCTTACATGGCGATGCTGATTCAGGTGAACAACGACGTTCCCCTGGGGTGGGCACGCATGGTGATTCGCCAATCCGGAGAGGAAATTGCACAAGTTTTGACCATGCCTGCGCAAGAAGAACCGGAATGGGACTTACATGCAGGTGAAGATGATTTATCTGACCTGTTTGAAGATGCACTAGACGACGTGTGGTTGGAGTAACACCATGCACATTAACTGGCAACTGCGACAACTGAATTTGAAAATTGTCTACTATGGCCCGGCGTTAAGCGGGAAAACGACAAACATTGAGAAGATTCACGACTCAGTTGATCCGCGCCGTCGCAGCGACCTGGTTTCGCTCAAAACGAAGGAAGATCGCACGCTGTACTTTGACTTTTTGCAGCTTGAACTGGGTAAAGTGTGCGGGCTAACGCCAAACATCCAATTGTATACCGTTCCGGGGCAAGCTTATTACGAAGCCAGTCGGCGTGTTGTGCTGCGCGGTGCAGATGGCGTCGTCTTTGTGGCCGATTCGGCTTACAGCCGTCTGCGGGCCAATATGCAGTCGTGGCAGGCGATGCAGACGCACCTGACTTCATTTGGCATTGAGTGGGCGAATTTCCCGGTTGTGGTGCAGTTTAATAAGCGGGATGTGCCAACGGCCGTTCCCACCACCACCCTCAGCCGCCTGCTGCACGTTAATGGGCACCCCTGTTTTGAGGCGGTCGCCATGCAAGGACAGGGCGTATTGCCCACCTTGAAAGCCATCACGCGCAGCGTGGTGGGACGTGTGCAGCAGGAGTTAGTGCGTTAGACATGGTTATCAGTTCTCAGTTATCGGTCAAGAGGAAAATTGTGACAGAACAAAAGAAATCCAAATCTGGCTCAGCCAAAATCGCCGAAATTTTGATAGAAATGAATGCCACCGGCCATTTTCCCATCGCCATTCTCACCGACAAGCATGGGTTTCCCATTGCCTCGGCAGCAAGTGATGGACAAGACCCGGATACACAATCAGCTGTGGTGGCATTGGTACAGAAAACGGCCGTTCAGGCACAAAACCAGCTTGGCATGGCGCAAACCGACGAAATATCCCTGTATGACGCACAAGGAAAGCGCCTCGTTTGCCGCCCCTTCAACGCCAACGGCCACGACATGATCCTGGCCGTGCTGGTTCCCGACAAACAGCAAAGCTACCGACGCCTGACCAACAATGCCATCACCGCCATTCGCCAATTGTGGCGCTTGTAAAACTGGAAAGGCATTTTCAAGGTAAGCGTAGACATTTTTAGGAGAGACGTGATGGCCTTACACGGCAATTTAAGTGAAATGTCCGTAGCCGACCTCATTCAGCATTACGGACAAAACCAAAAGACCACACACATCCTTATCCGGCATCACAACCAGGAAGCAAACCTATTCTTTCAACAAGGCAAAGTGATGCACGCCACCCTGGGAAATGAACAGGGTGAGGGGGTGATTTATCACATACTGACGTGGGAAGATGGACTATTTTCAATTGAAGCAGACGTAAACCCACCGGCCATGACGATTGATCGGAGTTGGTCCGGATTATTGTTGGAAGGCGCACGCCGCCTTGATGAAGCAGAAAATATAACAATAGATGTGGACTCACCAAAAGAGTTGCAAGACAAGGAGAAACAACCAATGGCGACAAAGAGAAAAAGTGATTTATTGGCAGAAGCGCTGCAAACGCTCATTGAAGAATCTGCGGATATTGATGGCGCCGCTGTCGTTGGTGTAGATGGCCTGGTGTATTCAGCCAATGTGCCCAACCGCTCGATGGATGAGGATATGGTAGGAGCCGCTGCCGCCGCTGTAATGGGGTTGAGCCGCCGCAGTGTACAGCAGCTAAAGCGTGGCGACTTTGCCCGCACCTTAATTCAGGGTGATGATGGCAACATCATTGTCGCCGGGTTGAATGCGGACACGTTCCTGGTCAGCCTGACGCCCAAGGCGGTAAACCTGGGTATGGCTTTCGCTGAAGTGCGTGACATCACCAAACGCCTACAAGAGATTCTGTAAGGCAACCAACCTTTCGGAGGCTGTAGGCATCAACCTCCGAATGACTTTTTCGAAGGCGTTTCTATGAGCTGCCGCAGGCTAAAAGCGATGAAGGCCAACCTCCCGGAAGCTGTCATCGACGCGAGCAACTCATGGAAGGAACCTCCGGGAGGCTACCTTTAGGAGTAAAAAATGGCTACCGACGAACAGAAGAAAGTCAATCAATATCGTTTGATGAGCATGGCGCTGACAGGTCTGGCCTCTGGTGTATGGAATACGCTGGGCGATTCGGCGTTTGCGTTTAGTGGCCCAATGGGCAACCAAATTTTGGGCACGATGGAAAGGGAAATGGGGCTGGAGATTGCCGGTGAGTCGCCAGTGGATGTGATGGTAGAAATCGGCCGTATTTTTGTGGATGAGTTTGGCTTTGCCAGCAACATTACGGTGGAAGAGGTAGGAGACGAGCATTTCGAGATTCGTGTGCATAACTGCATCAACCGTCGTTACACCGATGAATTGGTGGCTGCCGGTGTGGAGAAGCCCTTTATCTGCCCGATTCTCAATGCCTGCCAGGCTTCCCTGCGCCGCATGAATTTTAGAATGCGTGAGGATGTGGAGAAGTGGGTGGAAGGGAATGGCTCGATCATTACCTTCAAAGGGATTTAGGTGTTTGGTCGTTTGACCTGATCTTGCTGTTGCGTGTTGCATCTTACACACGATGCAACACGCAATGTTGGCGTAGACCATGAAGGACCCCATCATTTTTCGCCGCCAAGATGTGTTGACGCCAATGGCTGCCCGTTATTGGAAGGATTTGCTGTATCGGGTGGTGAAAATTGGCACGGAGCTGGAGGTGGCACCGCCGAAGAGAATGAACCGGGCTGCGTTTGAAACGGCCGTTCACGAAGCCCTGCAACCCTCCGGCAACCTGGACACCCTCGGCACCAATGGCGTCCTCGACGTCCAGTCAGAGCATTGTGGGGTAGAAATTCGCATTATTGGGCGGCATCCCCACTTTCACGCATTGCATCAGCAGTATCAACGCATCATGGCCGCGCTGCAAACATTGGGCAGCAGACCACGTCCCACCTGTGGCCTGCACTTTCACATCTTGACCCCAGGGCTAGCCGAGCCAGTTCCAGAAATCATCCTGGCAAATTTATGGAATCTGACACGGCGCTATGCGCCAGAGCTTCGCTTCCTGACCAGTGCCGGCGAACAACGCGAGGCATTGTGTCGGCGGCGCAATTACACCAGCCATGTGGAAATGGTACGTCACTCGCCGGGCACGATGAGCATGCAAGCGATCAAAACGATCCTCGACGAAAGCATGATTGTGCCCAAACACCAAAATTTCATGAATTTGGAACATGTGGGATTCACCGAGCGTGGCGACGTGCTGCCCTTTCACATTGAGTACCGCTTTCCCGATGCGGACATGTCGGCTACCGCCGTCACGGCCAAGACGTTTTTGTTTATGGCGCTGCTGCTGAAGGCGGTGGATTTGAGCCAATATGGGGTGATTCATGTCGGGCAGATCAAGCCTTGGCGGCGCAAAATTGAGCTGCTGGATATGTTGAATAATAATGACGGCAATCTGGCAACAAGTGACACAACGGCCGTTTCCGATGACATCATCGCCGAACTGCGCCAGGGAGCCTACGAACTGCTCGACCTGCTGGCACCCGTCTTTGATCGCTTCGATGACAACCCCACCCTCGATGTGCTGCTGCTGTTGGCGGAAACCCCCATTTCACTGCTGCGCTGCGCCGGTTACGATTGGCCGCAAATCGAAGAGATACTGCGGCAGCGGGCCACCACAGATGAAATCGGGCTGGACAAAACCGACCAACGGTTGATGCAGCGCATCGAATTATGCGAATGGATCGGGCAAACCTCGCCGGAAACCTGGCAATGGTACGCCGCCCGCGAACTTTTCCTGACACCACAAGACCTGGAACGTCGCCTGCAAAAGCTGGAAAAGCTGCGCGGCGTGCGCTGGGATCAGCGCCAGGGCACAATGGTTTTTACGAGCTAAAAGGAGAATCGGTAAACAATGTTCGCCCCTGACCACTGATTACCGATGATTAACGACCCATGTGTGGCATCGCAGCAACGCTCCTCACACCCCAGGCACGTTCAGCCTCTCTTTGGGATGACATCTGGCAAGATTTCACCGAAAATTTGCTGATCAATGAAAAGCGCGGGCCAGAGGCAACTGGCGTGGCTTTGCTGCACAAGGATGGGCGGCTGCGGATTGTGAAGCAGGCTGTTGCGGCACATGAGTTTGTGAAAACGGCCGTTTTCCAGGCATTGCGCCAGCAACTAGACGCAGAAACGGTGCTGCTGCTGGGACACACGCGCTACCCCACACAAGGTTCGCCGCAAATCCGCGACAACAATCATCCCATTCAGGTGGGGCCGGTGTTTGGCGTGCATAACGGCCGTATCCACAATGACCGCCAACTTTTCGCCCAAGCCGCCTATCCACGCCGGGCACAGGTAGACAGCGAAATCATTTTCCAGCTTCTGCAACCCCACTCCCCGGCACAAACAACCTACACCAACTACTTACAAACCATCCAAACACCTTTACAGCAGTTAGAGGGAGACTTCACCTTTTTAGCAGCCGACCGCCGCGCACCGGGGCATTTACTGTTGGTCAAACACCATCAACCCATGTCAGTCTATTACCATGCCCAATGGAGCGCCCTCATCTTTTCGTCACGCTATATCTTTTTGCGCAAAAAATTTGGGCAGCGCGTGCGCAATGACCTTTTATTGCCCGATCAATTAATTCTTTACGACGCCATGCGTGTGCATGAGCAGCAGCAATTCCCTGTAGCAACATTGCCTCTGTACAGTGCAGTTGAAGGAGGCTGTGGTGAGTAACGAAACTATTTTAGTAATTGATGACAACGTCGAATTAGTCGAATTATTAGACAGCTACATCTTGCAGCCCAAGGGGTACAAAGTATTGTGGGCTACTGACGGCGAGAAAGGGCTGGCTTTAGCATTATTGCATGAACCAGACCTCATCATGCTCGATATGCATATGCCTCGCCTGGACGGCATGGGGGTTTTGCGAGCATTACGCGAAGCGGATCACAATATTCCGGTCATCTTTATGACCGTCTTTGGATCGGAACGGCTGGCAATTGAAGCATTTCGCCTGGGCGTGCGTGATTATTTGATCAAGCCTTTTTCGTTTGAAGAAGTACACAGAACAGTTGATTCAGCGCTGCAAACTGTGCGCCTGGCACACGAAAAGGAAAACTTATCCCGCAATTTAGTGATGGCAGAAACGGTGCGCCAGACGGTGACGACGCTTAGTCATCACATCAACAATCACTTGATGGCGGTTAGTGGCAATTTGCTGTTGCTGCAAGAAGCGATGGAACAAGCCGCCAAAAATGAACAGTTAGATTGGTTAGAGATGGTTTATAATAGTGTAGTTGGTATTGAGAAAATTGAACAAGTGCTGCGCGCGCTGCAACGTATCACACAAGTGGAGCCGACTCAATATTTTGATCATCATCAGATGTTGGATCTGGATCATGTTTTACAACAAACGCCCTTTGAATAACTTGAATAGCACCTTGTGGTTTATTAGATAGATTCTATTTTAAAACCTGGATTCATTTATCTTTTGGGTACTGGTGTTCCTCACTTATTCCCTGTTAGTAGAGGCGAACCGCTAGTCTATCTCTACTAAAACGTTGCCAAACTCCAGTTATTTGACAGAAGCGCAGACATGAGGGGCATATTATGTCATCATCACAAATGCCAACGCAACAAGGTGTTTTACCACTGCCGGTGTCTTTGCATACGCTGCCATCCGGCGCACATGTATGTCAGACTTATCAAACGGACGATGAACGAGAAGCTGTTCGTGCCAGTTTTGTGACGGAAGGTGCAACGCGCAACGAACAATGTTTGTATGTCACGGCCACGCAACATGGCGCTGAGTTATCGTGGGCTGAGCATGTGCAGGTGTTTGGGGCGATGGAGGTGTGGGGTGAAAACGGCCGTTTCCACCCCCACAAAGCACGCACCTGGCTGCAAACCAAAGAGCAAGAAGCCATACAACAAGGATATAGCGGCGTGCGCCTGATCACAGACATGAACTGGTGCCTCCCCATTGCCGCGCACGAAGCATCGCTCGTTGCCTACGAAACCCAGTTTGAATCCACCACACCGCACATCACCATCTTGTCACAATTTGCGCTAAGCGACTTTCCCACACAAATTTTGTTAAAACTGCTGCTCATTCACAGCTACATTGGCATTGGTCGGCACATCTACACAAATCCACTGGCACTCCCGCCCACCCAGTTGGCAGCGCCATTGCAGCAAGCATGGACAGTTCACCAACACCGCCTTGAGCAAATACGAAACTGGATACACAAAGATATAGAGCGAGAACAACGTTTGTTGACCGAAACCTTGACTGAGGCGACCCTGGCTCTGATTTCACGCACCAACTATGACGAAGTTCTGGAAGAAATTTTGCAGCAAGCAGAACGCCTTGTGCCTTACCAATCGGCAAACATCGCTTTAGTGGAAGGGGACACGTTGCAGGTTGCCCGTTGGCGTGGCTACGATTTACTGGGTGGCGAATCGTTTATCGCCCACTTTGCCCAGCCATTAAAAGAAAAATCCATCTCTGCGGAGGTCATTACAACCGGTCAGCCCTGTGTCATTGATGATACCCGGCAAGATGATCGCTGGACTTTGGCAAATGACATAGAGTGGGTTCGTTCTTATCTGGCCGTGCCTATCTCTTTACGCCAGCAGGTAATTGGCGTTTTGCGATTAAGCAGTACAGAAGTCCACGCTTTTACCATTCATGATGGGCTGCGCTTACAGCCATTGGCGAATGTGGCCGCCATCGCCATCACCAATGCACGCCTGTACCAGCAAGCCCAACAAGAAATTGCTGAGCGCAAACAGGCAGAACAGGCGCTGCTTGAAAGTGAGCGCCGCTTCGCGGTTGCCACCAAAACCGGCAAGATTGGGGTGTGGGATTGGGATTTACTCAATAATAAACTGCGGTTTGAATCTATCCTCAGCAGTTTGCTTGGTTATGAGAAGGGTGAATTGACGTATGATTACGCGACCTTGATGAAGGTTGTCTATTCCGATGATCTGCCCCATCTGCAATTGGTCTGGCAGCATTACCTGTCTGGAAATTTGCAAATGGTGGAGACCATTTTGCGCCTTTGGCATCATGATGGCAGTTTGCGTTGGGGGCTGCTGCGCGGCGAGCCTATCCATGATGAAAACAATCGCCTGGTCAGGTTGATTGGGACAATCACGGATATAACCACGACGAAACAGACGGAGACGCAGTTACGCCGCAGCGAGATGCGCTATCGCCAGATTTTCGAGATGAATCAGGCGATTAAACTGCTGATTGACCCGGATAACGGCCGTATCGTTGAAGCCAACCGTGCGGCCAGTGACTTTTACGGCTACTCGCTCCAAGAATTCACCCAGATGTCCATTTCTGACATCAACACATTATCACCGAACCAAATCAAGCAGGCGATGGCGCGTGCACGCGTCAAAGAACAGCTCTTTTTCGACTTTCGCCACCGGCTGGCCTCAGGCGAAATACGTGATGTAGAAGTGTACTCAGGGCCGGTACACACGGATCAGGGGACGCTGCTTTATTCGATTATTCACGACGTCACAGAGCGCAAGCAGGCTGAGGTGCGCATCCAGCAGTTATCGCAAGCCGTAGAGCAAAGCCCTGTCTCCATTGTCATTACCGATTTGCAAGGGAATATTGAGTATACAAACCCCCAGTTTACGGCCGTTACCGGGTACACCAAAGCCGAAGCACTCGGCCAAAATCCCCGCATCCTCAAAACCGGACACACAACACCCGAAGAATACGAAACCCTCTGGGATACGATCAGCAGCGGCAACGTATGGCGCGGCGAATTCAAAAATCGCGCCAAAGACGGCAGCATCTACTGGGAACAAGCTGTCATCTCGCCCATCAAAAACGAAAGCGGCACCATCACACACTTTGTCGCCGTCAAAGAAAACATTACCCATATCCGCGAAATAAGCAACGCCCTCTTCCAGCGCAACCGCGAACTACAGCTTCTAATTCGGGCCGGGCAAGCCTTAAACGCCTCCCTCACCCTGGATCATGTACATCAAACAATCCTGGAAGAAATACGGCACTTGCTCAATGTCACAGCCTGCTCAGTCTGGCTGCTGGACAAAGACACCGGCGATCTGGTCTGTCGGCAAGTCACAGAACCGATGGACAACGTGATTCGCGGCTGGCGGCTGCGACCAGGACAGGGCATTGCCGGGCAATCCCTTTTACATAGAAAAAGCATCATCGTCCCCGACGCCTTCCAAGAGGAACTGCACTATAAAACCATCGATCAAAAGACAAAACTACGCCTGCGTTCTATCTTGACTGTGCCACTCTATACGAAACAAGAGACCATCGGCGTCTTTCAAGTTGTCGATGAACAGGTGGATCGCTTCACGACCAATGATTTAGAGTTGATGGAGTCATTGGCATCCATTGCCGCCAACGCCATTGAAAATGCAAAACTCCACGAAAACCTGCAACAGCAGCTTCTTGCCTTACAAAACACGCAGCAGCAGTTGGTACAACACGAAAAATTGGCCGCTATTGGAGAACTGGCCGCAGGCGTCGCCCACGAGCTAAACAACCCATTAACCTCCATCAATCTCTATGTGAACCTGCTCCAGCGCCGCGCCATTACAGAGGAAACGAAGCACGAACTAGACAAAATTCAGCAGCAAACACTCCAGGCAGCCAGTATTGTGCGCTCCTTGTTAGATTTTTCGCGGCAGCACCCGCCGGAGCGCACGCCTACACAAGTGAATGATCTGGTTACAGGGGTTATCGAATTGCTGGCCTATCAGCTGCGCAGCCAAAAAATTGAATGGCAAACCCAGTTACAGGCAGAGCTGCCATTGGCTCAGGTTGACTCGCGCCAGATTTTGCAAGTGTTGGTGAATCTGATCAACAATGCCATCCAGGCCATGCAGCAAAATACAGGCCACCGATTCCTATCCGTGACAACGCGGGCGGGCGCATCACGTTTTACGGGGCCTGCGACGAGTGTCGCGGAGGAGTATATTTGCATCTCCATTGAAGATAATGGCATGGGCATTTCGCCTGATTTGCAGACGCGTATCTTCGATCCCTTCTTCACGACAAAGCCGCCAGGGGAAGGCACAGGGTTAGGCCTCTCCGTATGTCATGGCATCATCAGTGAACATGGTGGACATATTTGGGTACAAAGCACGCCAGAGCAAGGGTCTACATTTTTTATAGAGCTGCCGATAGTTGCCCCCACCATAAAAAGAGAAATGGACAAAGAGGCGGTGGCATCTGAAGCGGACGCGCCCGACACAATTCGCCCCCATATTTTAATCATAGACGACGAAGAAGGTATTCGCGCTGTGCTGAGTCGGGCTTTACGCCGCGAAAATTATCGGGTGGACAGTGTTAGCGATGGGGAAACCGGGTTGGCTTATGCCCAACAGCACGATTACAACATTATTGTTTGTGACATGCATATGCCGCAAATAGATGGCATGGCTGTTTACAAACAATTACAGGCGCAGCAGCCTCATTTGTTGTCTCGCCTCATCTTCACGACAGGTGAGACTTCTAGTGAAACTGTGCGCCTGTTTTTACAAGAAACAGGTGCTTCTTTCTTGATCAAGCCTTTTGATCTGCAAGATTTAAGGCAGATGATCAAAATGAAACTGAATGGCTCCCTGGCAGCCTCTTAAGCAGGCATACGTCCAAATTGTTGTAATACCTGGTAAATTGCTTCTGCGCCAAAGTGAACGGCCGTTGCCGGGATGCGCTCATCGGCAGCATGAATCGTCCCGCTAAAGTTAAAATCAGCCGGAAGCTGCATGGGCAAAAAGCCATACGTCTGAATGCCAAGCTGCGCAAAAAAGCGAGCATCGGTGACGCCGCTCAACAGCAGTGGCACAGGAACCCCCGTTGGGTCAGCCGCACGCAAAACAGCGGCTAACGTCGCAAACAAACTCATGTCTGGCTGCGGCGGGCCAGGGTCGTGGGCGATGACCTCAATATCGACATCAGCGCCCAGCAGGCTGCGCAGTTCGGCCAACATGTCGGCGGGGGTGAATCCGGGCAGTAAACGGCCGTCTAGCTGCAACTCCACCCGCCCCGGAATCACATTCACCTTATCACTCGCCTGCAAAATCGTCGCGCTCACCGTATTGTGCAGCAGCGGATCAAAGATACGCACCTGATCCCCCAACGTGTCCAGCATGCGATTTGTCAACGCCGGGCGCAACAACTGGCGCAAAACGACGTTCGTCGGAAAAGCCACATGGTCGGCAATCGCCTCAAACATTTGGCGCGTCACAGGCGTAACATGCACCGGCAGCCGTTTGCGATCTAATGTTTGCAGCACCTCACCCAGACGCGCCATGGCACCGCCACGCACCGGCATCGAACCATGCCCGGCCGGCCCATGAATCGTCATCTTCATCCAACACACCTGCTTCTCCGCCACCATAATGGGGTAAAAGCGCTGCCCGCCAATAGCCATAGTGAACCCGCCAAACTCACCCAACGCATAGCGCACTCCCGTAAACTGCTCAGGATGCTCCTGCACCAGGAATTTAGCGCCATAATCCCCGCCATCTTCCTCATCCGCCAGGATTGTAAGAATAACGTCGCCGGGCAGGTCAGCCCCTTCCAACTTTGCACGCAAAAAGGCAGACAACATCATAGCCACGCCACCTTTCATATCCAGCGCACCACGCCCCCACACATATCCATCCGCCAACTCGCCCGCAAATGGCGCGTGCGTCCACTGTTGCCCGGCAGTTGTGACAACATCAATGTGCCCTTGCAGCAGCAAGGGCGGCGCTTCGCCGCGCCCTTTTAGCCGTGCAATCAGGTTCGGGCGATTGGGGTCTTTCGCCAACAAGGTGGTTTCAATATCGGCCGCTTGCAGCAGGTCATCAATATATTGCACGCAAACCGCTTCGTTGCCGGGCGGATTGGTCGTGTCAAATTGAATCAGCTTTTGCAGCAGTTCGGCAGGGCGTTGATAAATCGTCGTATCACTCATAGCAGCTCCTTCGTAAATCGGATTGTTAATCCGATGGTCGGATTAGCAATCCGACCTACGATTTTCATTCATGGGAGGCAACGACAGTTGGTGTCGTCTCCCCTAAAAACAGCCTCCCGGAGGTTCATCTCATGCGGCAAGCCTTCCATTGATGACCTCCGGACAGAGCATACGAGAAAACGCCGCAGTTATCAACGATTGATCCCCCAAAAAAACAACCTCCCGCAGGAGGTTGTTTTTGGCAAAAGGTGTAAATCGCTGCCTACGGCTCAACCGGATGGCGCGTAAACAAGTGAAAATGCAAATGGGGCACATCCTGATAAGAACCGCCGTTGGTTATCAGACTGTACCCCGTCTGCTCCAGGTTAAACTCGGCGACCAAACTTTGCACCACCTGGAACAACTCAACCAGAAAATCTGCGTCGGCAGCTTGAACCGTCATCATGCTTTTGATGGCCCGTTTCGGCACCAGAACAATGTGTACCGGATAGCTGGGCTGCGGATGATGAAACGCCAAGAGCGTTTCTGTTTCACGTAAGCGCTGAACAGGAATGATAAAACTCATATGTGCAAATACCCAGTTGATAAACAGTCCGGCCAGGGGTGACCGGGCCAGGCGAAAAAGCGTGCGCCGAATATGTCTCACACATACACCTGCTACTTAAATTTGGTGTCGAACGATCAGGTCTTGCCAAAAATTTTGGTCAATAAAGGGAAGGTTAAGGGAAACGGCCGTTTCCTGCAACGAAGTCAGATAACAACGCATCGGCGTCACCGGGTTGCCGCCGCTTGGGGGCAGCAGCGGCTTCGTGTGCGCCCGCAAAATCAAATCATCAGCAACACGCGCCGTGCCACCACGCTGCTGCACCGCCAACCGCACATTAAACAAGAAATTGGCCCACTTATGCCCAATCAAATGCGCGTCGGCACTGGTCATGTCAGCCAACGCCGCATCAGTAAAAGGATGACCGTCAACCAGGCGCGGCAAATGGTAACGGCTGGCAGTCGCCGCAGCCAATTCCCCGCCAATGACCACCGCCCCATTATTCTTCGACAACAGCGTCGCCGCGAAATAATCGCAGAACCCTTCCTGGATGCCTTCCAATTCGTTGGCATGCGCCACCACATCCAGCACAGCAGGCGCACGTGTATACAACAGCGACCACAACGCATGCCCCAATTCGTGCAGCACAATGCTCAAGGCCTCAGCCCAACCACCCCCACGCAAAAAACTAATCGTCGGTGCGCCGCGCACCGTATCAAACGCCGCCCCATCCACCGACGCGTCTGACGCCAAATACTCGATACGCACATTATGCGGCCCAAATTCACCATACCCCAAATCCTCTACAAATTCCGCCGCCTGGGCCACACAACACCACACCGTCCACTGACTGCGTAAATGCTCCCGGCCCGGCCCAACATTGAGCAAATCGCCAATATTCACCGTGAAATTCCCGGATTGGCGGCGAAAACGCGCCCGCCCCAAATCCCATTTGGGAACCGCGCTCAAAGAACGCAACGTTTTCTGCAAATACGGAACCCGTGCTCGCGTGCGGTCTAACGTGGCTGTTTCATCACGTCCCACGACGACAACATAGCGATAAATGCCCTCTATCAACCCCAAGCGCCAATACAAATCAGGATTACCCGCTTCATTGATGGCCCATACCGTCTCGATAGATTCCAGATAGGCACCAGGGTGACTTTCCATAACTCGCGGCAAGATGGTTTGCAAAGGGGGCAAATTGGGAGGGGGCGTAGCTGCCAACTCGTTATACAAGGTGTGCAAAGCATCTTGATGGGGTTCGGTCAAAAAGTCATTCCATTCCTCGCTGATCGTGCCATCGTCAGCGACAAATAAAATCAACATGGAGTGGCGCACACGAAAAGAACCGGCAAAGCTGTCGTAAGGAAAGCGCCAGCCGGTAGGCAAACGAACAGGCACACGAGACGCCAACACCAATCCATAATCCAGATACTTTGCGGCAACATAATCATTTGCCAGTGGAATAGCATCTAACATACTAATCATGTCTACTCTCCTTTTGCCGCCAGCCCGGCAATTACCATTTTGCAGCGGACAGGAAACCCTGTCGGTTATCGGTAATCAGTGGTCGGTAAGAACCGGCGTCTGCCGCTTACCGAATATGACTTCTGACTATTGATATTGGGTTACTGCGGATGGCTGCGCGGCAAACAAACGCCTATGCACAGTGAAAACCAACCTCCCGGAGGTTATCAATAGAAGGCTTGCCGCATGAGACAAACCTCCGGGAGGCTATTTTTAGGGGAGTAAATTTTTGAGCTGCTGTGCCAATTCTGCTGGCGTGTCGCCAACAACTCGCGTCACCGTTGTTCCATCCAAAACGAGAGGAGCCAGAGCCGCATCTAAAAAATCTTGTTGGGGATCAATCACATAGACGGTCTGATAGGCACGTGCTTCACGCACGGTAAAGCCGCATGTCATCTGTTTTTGCCGCACAAGTGTGAGCAGGCGCGACAGGTATTTGTTGCTCAAATTGGGGGAAACCAGGAGGAAGTTGCGGTCAGGAGTCCCGGCACCGGATTTACTGTCGTAGACAATAATCCCCCAATCATTGCTAACCCAGGCATTGAATATGCCGTTGTTATTTGGAGCAATGTTGTTAGCGGCACATTCTGCCCACACATCATTTGTTTGCGGACGCACGCTTGTCCAAGCCATTTCAACCTATACCTCCACGAGAACTAAATTGGGACAATGATGAGCAAGATGCGCCCGGTTCTCGGCGTGCGCACGGGCAGTGCTGTTAGGGATAGATGAGCAGGCCGTTTTCTGTGCCAATCCAGACTACGCCATCACTGTCTATGACCAATCCATTGACTTGACGACGCGTGCCAAGATCGACCGGAAAGAAACGGCCGTTTTGATAAGCCCCCAACGCCCAACAATCAGACGCCATTTCAGGGCAAAAATCACCAAACCAGACCCAACGCGCCCCCGCCGCAAGCTGACGCGCACGGCTATTCGGGATGCGCCCCGCGGCGTCTTGCAACGCCAACAAACTGCCATCATGAATCAGGTGATGGCTGCTGCCAGCCCAAACGGTGCCATCTGCTGCCAGGCTCAGCGACCATAATGTGTCCTCTTCATAGCGGGTAAGCTGCGGCGGGCGCACCTGACGCGTGGAAATAGATAACAACTCGCCGCGCTGTCCACTGACCCATAAAACGGCCGTTTGTGGCACAAACAACAAATCTGTAACCTCAATGCCCTGGCTGGCCGCAAAAACAAAGTCTGTGTCCGCAGCGAGCAAATCGAGCGTGTCCAGCGTTGGATAATCAGATTGATAGCGCACAGTCTGCACACCCGCACGCCCCAGCCACACCTCCACCTCGCCCGTTTCCAGGCAGCGGTGCGCCAGCGCAGCCATCGTGTTGTAGGGCAAACCGGGCAGCGTTGTCTTGCTTAAAAGCGTGTCCTGCCTGCCGGTTGTGGGCTGATACACAAGGACACCTGTTTCATCGAGCGCCAGCCAGACATTTTGGCGGCAGTCCACCATAATTTGGTTGATTTGGGTGGTCGTCGTAAGCGCAAGTTGGGGAACGGCCGTTTCCCGCGCAGCTACATCCAGCCAATACAACGCCGCCTGCCCTTCCTGCCATGCGCCAAACCACAACACCTCCCCGGCATCGGATTGCGCCAGGGTCATGGCCGTCACCGCCAGATGTGGGGCAAGGGTTGCCGCCACCGGCAGCAGTTGATCCGGATTGGGGGCGTGGGCATTTGGCGTCAGTAACGGCCGTAACAACACCATCACCCCAAGCAAAACAAGCAGCAAAAGGGGGAGCAAGGCCAGCAACAGCCAGCGCTGCCAGCGTGGTGTTTCGGCATTAATGGTCAGGTCACGCCCGGCAACAGGGGCATTAATCGTCATGTTGCCCGCACTTACCGGGCCAGTGACAGAGCCGCCAATAGAAAGCATGGGTTGTGGTTGGGAAACGGCCGTTGCCGACACAGGCCCCAATTCCGGCTGCATCGCCTGGGTCAAAGCCACAGCCTCCGTCGCCAACGGCCAGGCAACGTGCGGCCGCATTTGGGCCAGAAGTTGCAACAGCGCCGCGATTCGCCCCCCTCGCGCCAATAACAACAACAACTCCCTGGCCTTATTTTCCTTACCAACTGCTGGCAAACTTTCGTAATCCACGTTGAGCGCCAAACACAAAGTTTGTAGTTCACCCTCGTTAAAATGGATGACAAGCGCCTGATGCAGTTCAATTGGGGTCACAAGTTTTCCTCACTACAGGCTTACGTGGTTAGGATTATCAGTGTAACATACACAAAACAGGCTCGTAAAGCTGTCAGCAAAAATAAGAATGTTGTCAAAGATTAATGCTTGATGAAAGGAAATCCGCGTATTATTGATAGGTCATTTATGCGTATTGCGTGTCATCTACCCCAATTGAGGGGAGATACACCATACGCGTTGCAAAAAATCTACCATAGACATATGGCAAAAGTGTCTTTTCAGGTTCCATATATCTAAACAACGAAACATGACATTACCAAAAAACTTTTTACATCATCATGTGTGTGTGGTCACGGGTGGTACACAGGGTATTGGATGGGCGCTGGTACAGGCGCTGGCAGATCATGGCGGCATTGTGTATGGATGCGGCCGTTCCCAACACAGCCTCGACCGCGCACACCAGGAATTAGCGGCGCTCCCTTGGGCAGACCGCGTTCATCTGGCACAATGTGACGTCACAAATCGCGCCCAATTAGAGGCATGGCTCGATGCGATCATCGCCGAGCATGGGCATATTGATGTGCTCATCAACAACGCCGCATTTGTGCGCTGGGTAGATGTGGAAGCGATGAGCGTGGCTGAAGCCGAATTGACGATGCGCGTCGGCTATGATGGCATGGTGTACGCCATCAAAAAGGTGCTGCCGCTTATGCGCACACAAGGCAGCGGACACATCGTCAATATGGGATCCATCGCCGGGCGTATTTTTGTGGGCGGCGCATCGGCTGCCTATGCCGCAGTCAAGGCAGCCATTGACGCTTATACCCAAATTTTGCAAGTAGAATTACAGAGCACAGCGGTAAGAGCCACATTGGTGCGCCTGGGCACCGTCGCTGGCACGGATTTCTTTAAGGAACATGTGGCAACGACACGCATGCCACCGTTGACGCGCCTGATGCCCGCTCTGACGCCACCGCTTGTGGCAACGGCCGTTCTCCAGGCCATTTATCGCCAAACAGACATCATCACCTTGCCCCGCTACCTGCACCCGCTGACCCTTCTCTACATGCTCGCCCCACGATTTTCACGATGGCTTGCACAAAGGGGCAGTCAGGGACAGCCGGATTATGGGACAGCAAACTGGAAATATTCGCAGCGAAATCGGAATTAGGTAAAAAGTGCTACACTCATACATCTAGTAAAGGTTTGATCCAGCCTTTATACTACAGGTAAGAGCGACAAAAGCATTTGCAGTTTCGATGATCCATCATTCTAGCTCAAGGGCCAAGTGAAATAGCAACCATTTCACCCATAAAAATAGTCGGAGCGCCTTGTCATGTATGCACAATCTGCAACGCCACTACAACAAAAATCGATCCTCATCGTTGATGACAACCCGACCAATATCGCCGTCATTGCCGATTACCTCGAAGAACAAGGGTTTAACGTGTTGGTCGCACGAGATGGGCTTAGTGGATTGGAAAAAGCAGAATATGCATTACCCGATCTCGTTTTGCTTGATGTGATGATGCCCGGCATAGATGGATTTGACACATGTCGTCGCCTCAAAGAAAACGAAAAAACGAGACGAATCCCGGTCATCTTTATGACCGCCTTAACAGAAACAGAACACAAAATCCAGGGGTTTAGAGCAGGTGGTGTGGATTATGTGACCAAGCCTTTCCAACAAGAGGAAGTGTTGGCGCGAGTGATGACTCATCTGCAACTGAACGAGCTGACACAACATCTGGAACAGTTGGTACACCTGCGCACAGCCGAGCTGCAAACGGCTTACTCATATTTACAGCAGTTAGATCGCGCCAAGTTGGATTTTATTCAAGTGACATCACATGAGCTGCGCACACCGCTATCAATCATTGACGGATACACACAGCTTCTACAGGAAAACGAGAAGGTTGTGACGGATGATGAGGCGTTCCATCTGGTGCAAAATATTTTGAAGGGCACCGGACGCATGCAATATGTGCTCAACCATATTCTAGATGCGCTGCAAATTGAACAGCAGCTGATACGGCCGTATTTCCAGCCCGTTCATTTCAGCGAAATCATCAACACCCTCCACCACCAATTCGACACAACCTTGCAAATGCGCCATCTGCGCTTCACATCACAACATTTGCAAGAATTGCCCACCATCTGGGCTGACGAAGAATTGATGCGCAAGCTTTTTTACCACTTGCTGGTAAACGCCATCAAATACACCCCGGACGGCGGCCTCATTCAGGTCACGGCAAGGGAGATTCCGGCATCAAATAAACCAGCACAGATGGAAATTGTGATACAAGACAACGGTATTGGCATCGAACCAGACCAACTTGAGTTGATTTTTGAGAAGTTTTACCAGGGCGGAGCAGTTGCCTTTCACTCCACAGGACAAACCACTTTCAAGGGAGGTGGCCCCGGCTTGGGGCTGGCTATCGCGAAAGGGATTATTGCCGTACACAACGGGCAAATTTGGGCTGAGAGTGATGGGTATGATGAGGTAACCTGTCCAGGCAGTCGTTTTATTGTGCGGCTGCCATTACACCCACCCCAATAATGCACTCGCTTTTAGGTAATCTCCATGCATCTATTACAGCGGTTACGATTTCCACCCGAATTTTCTGATCCCAAACAAACGCATGTGGCACGCATCTTGCACAGTATTTCGGTGACAATCATAATCGCCATTGTCTTCATCATCATTGCCAGCTTCTTGTCCGATAAGATGATAGCCGTACGCTCTTTGTCGTTAGGGCTGCCAGTCGTCTTATTCGCCTTTTGGCTTAACCAACGCGGGCGGGTGAATTTAGCTGGCCTGCTGATCGTCCTCAGCTTTTTGGGATTGCACACCTATTTGGCGTGGTCAGGTGGTGGAATTCGCGATATTGCCATTGCCGTTTTCCCCATTTTGCTGGTCATAGCCGGATTGCTGCTGGAAGGATGGGTGCTGGCGCTGCTAACCGGATTGACGATTTTGTCGTTAACCGTCATTGTGATTGCCGAAGTGCAGGGTGTCCTTGTCATTACCCCCGAAGTATTTGTGCCGGCGTATGATTTGATGGTGATCGTGACGTTGTGTCTGATAACGGCCGTTACCATGCACTTCCTCAAAAAAGACCTGATACAAAGCATCCGCCAACTCCGACAAAACGAACAAGCATTGGCAAAGGCCAATGACGAACTGCGCCGTGAAATCGCCGAACGCAAACAGGCAGAAAACGCACTACAAGAATATCAGGCGACACTGCAAACCAGAAGCGAATCCCTGGCGATCATCAACACCATCACCGACACACTCCACCAATCTTTTGATGCCCACCAGGTCGCGCAGCAAGCTGTGCAAGCCTTGGTAACTGACTTACAAATCCCCGCCACAGCCATTTTAACGTATGATGAAAAGAACTCTCTTCTGTGTGTCATTGCCTCGCATGGCCTGCCATCCTGGCTCTTGCAAGAGACCCAATCATTCCCGCTGGGGGAAAGTTTAAGCGGACATGCGCTCATGCGGCAGGAAATCATCCGCTGCCCGGATATTCAGGCAGAGCCGCGTATCTATCCCAGTGTGCAGCGCTCATTACAAGTAATTGGTATGCACAGCACCCTGATCATACCGCTCACCTACCTGAGCTATAAACTGGGGGTTCTCAATCTCTTTTTCCATGACGCCGAGCAAATGGTCGCCGCACGGCATGAAACAGTATTGGCGATTGCCAAAAGCATCAGTCTGGCACTCGCCAATGCCCGTTATGTCAATCAGATAGAGATTGAAATTCAAGAGCGCAAAGAAGCTGAACAAGCCTTACAAGTGGAACGTGATTTTGCCCACCAAATTGTAACCAATATGGGGCAAGGTCTCAGCGTGACCGATGCCGAAGGGAAGTTCAGTTTCGTCAATCCCGCTTTTACACAAATGCTGGGATACGCGCCAGAGGATTTGCAAGGCAAAACACCTTTTGACATAGCCGCAGAAGGGGAGCAGGAAACACTGCTAACGGTTCAATATAACCGGCGATCTGGTCGGGCGACTTCTTATGAAACACGGCTGCGCCATGTTGATGGACATGCTGTCGATGTTTTGATTACTGGCGTCCCGCAATGGCAAGGGGATGTGTTTCAGGGCACGATTGCCGTCATCACCGATTTAACGGAGCGCAAGCAGGCGGAGAAGGCGCAATTAAGGTTTGCCAATCAACTGGAAACGGCCGTTAACATTGCCAAACAAGTCAACGCCATTCTCGATCCGGAAGAACTCTTCCCCACAGTCGTCAACCTGCTGCAATCACGTTTTGACCTGTACCACGTTCACATCTATCTGCTAGACAGCAAATGCGGCAAACTACACATTTCTGCCGGGTCAGGCGAAATAGGCCAGCAATTGCTGCAACGACAACATTACATTTCCATCGACGAAAAGCATAGCCTGGTGGCACGCGCCGCCCGTGAAAAGGTCAGCATTTGGGTTAATGATGTCTCCAAAGAACCCGACTTCATGCCCAACCCGCTGCTGCCCAGCACACAATCCGAAATTGCCGTGCCCGTTATCGCCCACGGAGCCGTGCTTGGGGTGCTGGATGTGCAAGAAGACACCCCATACAGCTTTTCCGAATCAGATGTAGACGTTCTCAGAATTTTAGCCGGGCATATCGCCATCGCCCTGCAAAACGCCAACCTCTTTGCCGCACGCAAAGAAGCGGAGCTGCGTCTGGCAGAACTGGTAACAGAATTAGAGACACGCAACGCAGAGCTAGAACGGTTCACCTACACAGTCTCGCACGATTTGAAAAGCCCGCTGATCACCATTAAGGGTTTTTTAGGGCTGCTGGAAAAAGACCTGGCTGCGGCGCGTCAAGACCGCATCGAAGCAGACATGACGCGCATTCGCACGGCGGCAATTATCATGGAACAACTGTTACATGACTTATTAGAGCTGTCGCGCGTTGGCCGCATCATGAATCCACCAGAAATGGTCGCGTTTACCACCATCGTCGAAGAGGCTCGCGAACGGGTCGCCGGGCAGTTAAGCACAGGCCGCATCGCACTAAAAGTGATGAACGATCTCCCCGATGTTTATGTGGATCGCACGCGCATCGTGGAAGTTATGCAAAACTTACTGGACAACGCCATCAAGTTCATGGGCGATCAGGCCAACCCGCAAATTGAGATTGGCGCGACTTGCCAGGCTAACAAATGCGTTTGTTTTATACGCGACAATGGTATGGGGATTGATCCACGTTATCACGACAAGGTTTTTGGCTTGTTTGACCGCCTCGACCCTTCCATTGAAGGGACAGGCATTGGTCTGGCGTTGGTCAAGCGGATCATTGAAGTGCATAACGGCCGTATCTGGGTAGAATCAGAAGGAAGCGGCAAAGGCAGCACATTTTTCTTCACCCTACCACGAGAAGCGCCCGGCGTTTAAACAGCAACCACACCACATACCCGGTCACAACTTCACAGTCATCGCCAAATTCTCATTGAGAAAATTCCCATATGCTAGTATATTGTTCCTAATCGGTTCACACATCAACCATATACAGATTACCATTTAGGGAAACAAAAGTTACAAAAACAATGATCGCCTCAGACAAAAAGCATATCTCGTTTTAAAACAGCAACACTAGGCAGTATGGAAGGAAAGTATCCAGCATGATAACAAGAAAAGTAACGGGAGCATTGCTGCGTATTCTACTAGTCGAGGACAATCCCGCACATGCAGAGTTAATCATTCGCAGCCTGGAAGACCACAAAGTACCAAGCGACATCTATCACGTATCGGATGGGGAATTAGCATTAGACTACCTTTACCAACGAGGCCAATTCATCGACGCCGAACAATGGCCCTTACCCCACGTCATCCTTTTAGACATTCGCATGCCCAAAATAAGCGGGTTAGAAGTTCTCAAAGAAATCAAAACCTCCGACTCATTGCGGCATATCCCCGTCGTCATATTGACCACCTCCGACGCAAAACAAGACGTTGCCAAAGCCTATTACCATTACGCCAACAGCTATCTGGTGAAACCGGTAGATTTTACGGAATTCATGAACCTGATGGAAGAAGTCGGTTTTTACTGGCTAAATTGGAACCATCATAAACTATTATAACGAGTAGCCTGGCGAGGTTCCGTTTTCACACAACCTCGGACATCTCTATCGTCCCCAAACAAATGCTGCTCATGCAACGGTGATCATATGCCAGACCATTCAACCAAAAAAGCACACATTCTCTTAGTAGAAGATGAAATAGCCCATGCCGAGCTGATTCGACGCGCCTTCGAAACGAAAGAAGATCAGATCGCATTAACCGTCGTTCATACACTCAGAGACGCGCGGGCACACACCACCGCCACAAAACCAGACCTCGCCATTATTGATTTATTGCTGCCCGACGGCAACGGGATCGAATTTCTCACCCACGCAGAAGAGGAGTTATCATATCCTGTCGTCATCATGACCAGTCATGGAGATGAGCAGGTCGCCGTCGAAGCAATTAAAGCTGGCGCGTTAGATTACGTCGTCAAGTCAGATGTATCGCTGCTGGAGATGCCACACATCGCCGAACGGGCACTGCGCGAATGGAGCCTCTCCATTCAACGCCAACAAGCAGAAGCTCGCCTTCGTGAAAGCGAAGAGCGTTTTCGGCAAGTCATCTCATCCATCAGCGACCACATTTATATGACGGAAATCACGCCGCAAGGCACCTACATCAACCGCTACATGTCGCCGAACAGTACCGAGTTAACCGGCTACTCGCAAGAACAGTTACTGGCAAATTGGGAATTTTGGCCTTCGCTTATTCATGATGATGATCGCGAAATCGCGCAATTACAGTTTCAGCGATTAACGGCCGGGCAAAATAGTGAAGTGGAATATCGTCTGACACACGCCGATGGGCGCATTATTTGGGTGCGCGACAATGCCAGAGTGAAAGATGAGGGTGACTCTCGCGTCATTTATGGCGTGGTCAGCAACATCACAGAGCGCAAACAAATCGAGGCAGAATTAAAGCAGTATCGTGAACATTTGGAAGAACTGGTTGTTAAACGAACGGCCGAACTGAAACGGGCCACAGAAGCGGCACAAGCAGCCAGCCGCGCCAAAAGCGAATTCCTGTCAAACATGAGCCACGAACTGCGCACGCCCCTCAACGGCATTTTGGGGTATACACAAATTTTGCGGCGCGATCCCAACCTGACCACGCGTCAAAAAGATGCGTTGGGCATCATTCAGGACAGCGGACATCATTTACTGACATTGATCAACGACATTTTGGATCTGTCCAAGATCGAAGCCAGCCGGATGGAGCTATACCCATCCCCGGTACATCTGCCAAACTTTTTGCGGGACATCATCAATATTATTGCCATGCGTGCCCAACAAAAGGGCATTACGTTTCATCACGAAATTGACCCTGGCTTGCCTATGGGCGTGTTGGCCGATGAAAAGCGTTTACGGCAGGTGTTGATTAATCTGCTAGATAACGCGGTCAAGTTTACGGACAGTGGACAGGTTACATTTCAAGTTGGCCGGGTTTCTCCCACAGCGTATGAGTTGGAAGAGGGGCGCAACATTTTGCGGTTTGAGGTGAGCGATACCGGTATCGGGATTGCTGCGTCACAACTGCCGCGCATTTTCCGCCCCTTTGAGCAGGTTGGGGATCGCCGCCACCGCTCTGAAGGCACGGGTTTAGGATTGGCTATTAGCCGCAAGCTGGTGCAAATGATGGGTGGCGATTTGCATGTGACGAGCGAACCAGGGCACGGCAGTATGTTTTGGTTCACGGCCGATCTTGCCAGCGTGGCCTACCAGGATCAACTGGACAACTCTTTGAGCCAGAAAATCATTGGCTATAAAGGGGCACGCCGGCGTGCGCTTGTCATTGATGATAAGAAGCACAATTTGCTTGTGCTGGGCGATATGCTGGAATCTTTGGGGCTGGAAGCGGTACTGGCGGAAAGTGGAGAAGAAGGGCTGGCAAAAGCGCATCAGATTACGCCAGATATTATTTTGCTAGATTTAGTCATGCCGGGCATGGATGGCTACGAAACGGTTACGGAGATTCGACAACAGCCAAATTTGCAGCATATTCCAGTTGTTGCTGTGTCTGCCAGTGCCTTTGACAAGGATAAGGAGCGCAGTATTACGGCGGGATGCAATGAGTTTTTGTCAAAACCGTTGTATGTGGACTCGTTGGTACGCATCTTGGAAAAGTATTTGCAATTGGAGTGGCAGTATCAGGAGACAGCGCCCGCGACACAATTGGACCCATCTATGCTGGCGCTAGAGCCAACGGCCGTTTCCTACACCACCCCCTCCGCCGGAGACATGTCCCTGCTACTCGACCTTGCTTTGCGCGGCGACATGCGTGGCATTCGCCAAAAAGCACTGGAGCTAAAAGAGCAAAATGCCGGGTACACCTTGTTCGCCGATACACTCACGCAGCTAGCCCGACAATACGATGAACAAACGATTCTCGCCTTAATTAAACA
>JACKBV010000033.1 GCA_020634315.1 Ardenticatenaceae bacterium
ATACACCTTCGGCCAGCAATACGCCAACCTTTACTGGCGCGTCATCATGACCAGCAGCCTGGGCAACAACATCACCTCAGCCGTCAGGCATTTTGGGTTGGATGTGACGGCCCCGGATTCGGCCGTGTACCTCATCTACCAATACCCAGGCGATGACACGTACTACATTGTTTGGCACGGCAGCGACACCCTGTCCGGCATCGCCCATTACAACATTGAATATCGCGCCGCTGGAGATGCCTCCTGGACATCCTTCCGCAGCAACACCAGCAGCACGACTGCGCCCTTCACCCCGCCCAATCCCGACAAAGTCTATTGGTTCCGCAGCCAGGCCGTTGACCAGGTGGGCAATATCGAGCCACCCAATCCCAATGGCGACACAAACACATCAGAGGCAATCCTGTTTTCTCATGTTATAATGCTGCCCGTCATTTCCCATTAAAACGATGTGACCACTTTGTGGTAAATTTATATAGATTGCGTATTGCCCTGGCAAAGGTCAATACGCAATCTATGCAATAGAACCTCTCTAAAAAGCTGAACAATTCTTGGAGAAGGAACACAAATTCTTATGGCAGAGATAGAACACGTTGATGTCTTGATTGTGGGGTCGGGACCATCGGGTACGTCAACGGCGCTGCACCTATTGCAGCAAGATCCATCCTGGGCCGGGCGTATTGTTCTCGTAGACAAAGCCATCCATCCTCGTGAAAAGCTGTGTGGCGGCGGCATGACACACCTGAGTCAAAATATTTTGACCCGGTTGGGGTTAACCATTGCGCCCAAAACATTCGACATTCGCGAAGTGCGGCTGGTTTACGAAGAATTGAGCTACAGCTTTTATGGCAATCCTGTCTTGCGCATTGTGCGCCGCGATGAATTTGACCATTGGCTGGTGCAGCAAGTAGAGGCAAAAGGGGTGTCAGTGCGCCAGGGAGAAGCGGTCAAACAGATTGTGCCCCAACCCGACTATGTGGAAGTTGTCACAGAGAAAGCAACTTATCATGCAAAGGTGTTGGTCGCGGCTGATGGCTCACGCAGTTTTGTGCGGCGTGCCTTAAAATGGGATGATGAATCCCGCGTGGCGCGTTTGCTTGAAGTGTTGACGCCAGAAAATGCACGCACACAACCAGAGTTCCGCGATGGCGTCGCCATTTTTGATTTCACCCGCATGACGGATCGCCTGCAAGGATATTATTGGGATTTCCCCAGCTATGTGCATGGGGAATCTTTCATGAACCGGGGTGTTTTTGACAGCCGCGCCCAACCGGCACGGCCGAAAGCGCCGCTAAAGGATGATTTGCGCGACCTGATGGCTGTGCGCAGCCGCAATTTGGAAGATTATGAGTTGAAGGGGCACCCGATTCGCTGGTTTGACAAAAACGGCCGTTTCGCCATGCCACGCGTTATCCTGGTGGGAGACGCCGCCGGGGCAGACCCCTTGATGGGCGAAGGCATTGCCTTTGCCCTCGGCTACGGCAAAGTCGGCGCAGCCGCCATTGCCGATGCCTTTATGCGCCAGGATTTCAGTTTTGCCACCTATCGCCAACGCGTGCTAGACGATTCGCTGTTCAAGCAGCTAAATGTGCGTGTCTGGCTGGCACGATTGGCTTATGGCATCACCAGCCGCCGCTTTGTGCGCCTGGGCTGGAAGGCGGCGCGTATTATCATTCGTTTCACCCGCTGGCGTGATCCTGACTTTGTGCCGACCGAAATGCCGCGCCCCCGCTCGTCAATGGAAGCACAATCATCATCCTCATAAAATAATGTTTATGTAAAGAGAAGAGAGCTGTGAATCAAATTCTTGTCGTCGATGACCACGATGAATTCCGCAGTATTGTCAATGACCTGCTGCACGTCCTGCAACCGAACGCCACCATTCTCAACGCAAGCAACGGCGCAGATGGGCTAACGGTAGCGCAAAGCAATCACCCCGATTTAATTTTGACCGATTTGCAAATGCCGGTCATGGACGGTTATGAATTGGCGATGGCCTTGCGTCAAGACGCCGCTTTGCAGAATGTGCCCCTCCTCATCATGACCAGTGCCCGCGACGCAGGCCCTACGCTGATAAGACTCAATCAGGTGTGCCATGGTGTCTTGAAAAAGCCGTTTTCGCTTGATGACCTGGAAACGGTGCTGAAGCAGTGCTGCAATGAAACGATAAGCGGTGAATGACCTCGCCAGCCGCATGATCGCAATGCATCATTAACGGGGACGGCCGTATAACCACCAATAAGTGTCTTGCGGATAGGCTGGTTGCCACGCCTCCGGCCAAACAAAAGCACCGGCAACCCACATGGCACGCAGCACCTGATCAACCTGCGCAATTTGCGCCAGGATTTGCGGCTGCATCTGGTAAGGTGCTGTTTGCAGCAAGGCAACCAGGGCGTCGATCATCGCTCGCGTTTCTACGGCCGTATCATAATTGGGGTCAAGGGAATTGCGCCGCCAATCGGCATCACGCAAATATTCATGCCACTGGCGCAGGCGGGCACCCAATTCTGTGTGCGCTTTTTCCTCTGTGCGCACCACTTTTTCTTGCAATGCGGCGTTAAATTGGGCAACGGCCGTTTCCAACTGCATCACCTCATCATCCGCCAGCAGCGCACGCAAAGCCAACAAGCGATGCTGCCGCATCAAGTAACCACCCAACGTCAACATCGGCATTCCAGGCTGCATCATCCGCCAAAAGAGAACATCCTCACGCAAATAGTCTTCCATCTCCGCCGCCATAGCGACCAACACGCCTAAATCGCGGCTAAGTTTTTCCTGTGCTGTCTGCATACCATCACCTCCAAATGTTGCGATTGCGGTATAATAGGGGACTTAGGCAATCTGGACAATCCAATTTTTGCCGAGACAAGGAAGATAACATGTCCGCGATCAGACGCGCAACTATTCTAAAACTGGCTTCCGCCGCTTACGAGATGGACTTAGATGTGATGACTGGCTTGCTGACGCGGGATGAAAACGGCCGTTGGCGCATTGGCAGTCACGACCTGATCGTTTGGCTGGAGCGCCACCTCGATGAAGAAGTCGTGATGGTGCTTGGTTCACTTGAAGATGAACAGCCCATTGTCACGCGCACCTGCCTCACTTGTGGCCGTGATTACACCGATTTAGAATGCCCATACTGCCGCGCCAGCCGTCTCCGACTGCGTGGCCGCGCATAAATTACATTCCCATAAAGAAGGTTAGACCTGCATGAAACACCGGTTCCTCATTTTCGTATTGCTGCTCACCCTCCTTATTTCCGTTGCTCCGCTACAGGCACAAACGCCAGTCACCAACATTGATTCTTTAAGCATTGACTTCTGGCCCGATTATGACCAGGAATCTGTCTTGGTGCTGCTCACCGGCACCTTGTCAGCCCCTGGCACAGTCACCCTCCCCTTACCGGCCGATGCCGATTTCCATGTGCTGGCACGCATCGACAATGATGGGAATATGATTGATGACCTGGGCGCACCGGTCATCAGTAACGGCACAATGACCTTCACCACCACCGCCGTGCGCTTCCGCATTGAATATTACATGCCTTATAGCAGCAGCGGCACACAGCGCAGTTTTACCTATTCGTGGCTTGCCGATGTTTCTGTCAGTCAACTCTTTGTCACGGTACAACAACCCGCCTCCGCTCTCTCGTTGACTACAGAACCCGCCGCCTCCGGGCAGGTGCAAAATCAAGACGATGGCCTGATTTACCACAACCTGACCGCACAAACTGTGCCCGCAGGGCAGACTTTCACCGTGCAGGTGAATTACACAATGGGCAATAACACGCTGACCGCGGCCAACAATGCAGCCATATTCTCCAGTGACAGCAGCACGACAACCAGCGCCAGCAGTGATGGCCTCTCGACATGGGCACTTGTTTTAGGCGGCGCCGGGCTGCTGCTCATTGCCGTGGCAGTCACATGGCAGCTTGCCACGCGCAGCAAGCCCAAACGGAAACCGGCGGTGAAACGGCCGTTAAAAAACAACGCCAACAAACCTGCGCCCACACGCAAAGCCGCGCCCGCTAAAGGACGTGCCCGCTTTTGCCACGAATGTGGCGAACCGGCACAATCCGACGACCGCTTTTGTCGCAGCTGCGGCACAGAATTACGGCAAATGTAAGCTGGTTAATGGCGGTTGTGTGCAACGGCCGTTAACCAGCCAACTGCTCACTTAACGCCCACACCTGCTGCGCCAGTTCTGGGTTTTGCGCAACCGGCGCGTAAGGCGTTTCTTGCTTCAAATCAAAATATTTCCCATTCACCGCTTCCAATTCCGGCGCAGTTGCCAGCCAAACCGGCGCTTGTGCGCCAACTTCTGGGCCAGGCCAACTGCGTTTCACCAGGCGCAGCAGCCAGCCCAACACCCCCGACATCACGCCCAAGTCTGTGCGAATCACGCCCGGATGAACGGCATTGACCGTCACCCCGCTGCCCTCAATTCGCCGCGCCAATTCCTGTGTGTAGAAGATATTGCCCAGTTTCGAGTTGGCATAGGTGCGCAAGCGATGAAAGTCATGACCATATGGGGTTTGCTGCAAGTTGAAACGGCCGTTTACATACAAACCGGCATTCACATTGACAATTCGCGCCGGGGCGCTCGCTTGCAGCCGTGCCAGCAGCATATTCGTCAAAATAAACGGCGCGAGATGATTGACCATAAACGTCATTTCCAGGCCATCTACATTTAGCTGCCGCTGGGTCAGCCACACACCGGCATTGTTCACCAGCACATGGATATGCGGCAACTGCGCCAACAGCGTATTGGCTAATTGGCGCGTCCCGGCAGCCGTGCCCAAATCTCCCACAACTAGCTCCACCTGCCCCATCGGTGCTTCCTGGCGAATGTCTGCCAGGGCCAACTCCCCTTTTTCGCGGTTGCGACTGACAATGACAACATGCGCCTGCATACGCGCCAATTCGCTGGCGATGGCCTTCCCAATACCCGCATTTCCTCCCGTCACCACACAGACTTTTTCTTTCATAGCTGCTCCGTTTTTTGCCACAGTTTCCCGGAATTGGTAAACTGCGGTCATGCACAACTAATACAACGTTCTAGAAAGTATTTCTAGAACGATATTCTAGAATAGTTAACGAGAATCAGCAAGGGGAAAATCATGGCTACCCAGCAAGACACATCTACGGAGAGAAGGCAAGCGATTCTGGCGGCCACGTTAACGGCCGTTGCCGAACGTGGTCTGCACAAAACAACCATCTCCGAAATTCAGCGCCGTTCTGCCGCCAGCGTTGGCAGCATTTATCATCATTTTGGCGACCGTGAAGGCGTCTTGTACGCACTTTACATCGACATCTTCACAGACTGCTTCGCCCAACTACGCGCCAGTTTGCAGCAAGCCACAACAGCCCGCGATGGCATTCGCGGACTGGTTTGCACGTATCTCACCTGGGTTGAAGCCCATCCAGAGCAGGCCTCATTCATTTATGAAGCCTCTCAAGGGGATTTGCTGCGCTCTTATCGTGACGCGATTTTGCAGTTTAAGGGAGCATTCTATCAAGAGGTGATGGCCTGGATGCGGCCGTATCTACAAACTGGCGAACTAATCATCCTCCCACCCTGGGCTTATGACGCCATTTTGCTGGGGCCAGCGCATGAATTTGCCCGCCGCTGGCTCGGCGGTTTACAAGAATTGACCATGGCGGAAGCACAAATCATTATTGCGGATGCGGTATGGCGGGCCATTCAACCAGGGTAAACGGCCGTTTACCACAAACAGCTTAATCACCGACACAAAAAAAGAGCGGCTCACAAAAGCCGCTCTTTTCAATCATCGCTTCATCCAACTATGGCTTACGGCAGCAAACCAAGGTAGGTCATAATATCTACCAGGTCTTGCGGCTTCGTCTCCGAATCACCCATACGTGCTGGGAAGTTAGTCGGCATGGAACTACTGTCGCCACAAGGCCCATTCGGGCACTGTTCAACCACGTAGTTGTTCGGATGCAAAATAGATTCATACACATACTGCGCACCCGACATTCCCTCGACGCGCGTACCGGCTTCTTCTGCCAGATTACCTTGCCAGGGACCAACCGTAGCAGATGTAGAATCATCCAAATTGCCATGGCAGCCAGAACAACCATACGTAGTGTACAGTTCCTCACCACGCACAGCATCGCCAGTGGGGAAAGTCACCAGCAATTCATCAATCGTTTCTGGCCAGGGATACTCAAACAACGGCTGCGAACAGAGTTCTTCTGTTTCCCAATTCAAAACAAACTGAACAATGTCCGAAATCTCATCTGTACGCAACGGGCCACCGTACTCCTGCGCCCAGGTTGGCATCGCCGTGCCATACCGCCCCGAAGAAACAGTCGCTTGAATAAATGCTAACTTAGATCCTTCCCAATTAAGTGCTGACATACGCGCAGATGTGTCACCACAAAGAAGTTGATTATAGTTCAACGGCAGACCCTGGCAGCCAATAGATTCACCAGTCGCCGCGTCGTAACACTCTTCTGCCTTGCCATTAACACCATGACAGGTAGCACATTGGTTGTGATATAAACGTGCGCCAGTTTCGATCTGGCGACCTTCACGTGCCAGCGTAAAATCTTCCAGACGTCCTGGTTCGCGAATGGCAGCAAAGCCCAGGATGATCATGGTTAGCATAAATGCAATGGTTCCGATAATGATTTTTACTTGCATGGAAAATCCTTTTGTCTAGCAGCTCTTGTTAGCGAAGCGGCATTCCTCTTCGTAGTTTGAATCAGCATGGATGAATGTTTTCCAATCCTGTGTGTCAATGCGCAAGACATCGGGATTTCCTGGTTCGGTCACATTAAAGACCAATTGCAAGCTCTTCAATCCGGGCTGAATCTCTTCGATAATCAACTCCACATAAGGATCAGGCATGACATCTTCCTTGAATGCCAGATCATACCGCTTGCTGCCATCATCCAATGTCACAACGCGGCACTCTCTCCACTCATCTTCAGGAATGGTGACAATTCGCGGCGCACCCATTGTGCAGCTATTAGCCAACACAGCTTCTTTCAATTCAGCTAAGGCTTCTGTCATATGTGGATTGCCAGAAATTTCCTGTCCGGGCAAGAATTTGCCGACAAGCATTTCATCATAAGGCACAGCTTTCATCAAGCTGGGGCCTTGTTCAGGCAAGAACTCAATACTCACCTCACGGTCAGGCGAACTGGCAACAGCATATTCCGGCGTTCCCATCCAGTTTGAAACCAGCATAAAAGCCATAAAGAGAAATGCCACACTGAGGCCAACGCGGCGATCCACATAACGGCGACTTTTACCTACTTCAAAATATGGCATGACGATAAAGGCCACGAGCAGCGCCGGGATAAACCCTACTACCAACGTTTTATCGGCCAATTTCAGCCAGCCCTGCGACCAGGAAAGGTACCATGGGGCAACCACATGCAGCGGCGTTACCACGGGATCAGCATGTGTTTCCAATGGGGCATCCCACAGCCATAATGAACCAGCCACCAGGAACAGCACCATCAAAGCCGACCACATCAATTCACTGGTTAAAATATCAGGGATGAAATAGGTACGTTCATTCTTGGGCACACGTTTCGCCGTATCTTCACCAATCTCTTCACGTCCGGGCGGCAAAGAGAGGCCATGCAGCACAACTTTGTAATAATGAACAAAGAAGAAAATGCCCAACATCAACGGCATCAACAGCACATGCAGCAGATACCAACGCAGCAAACCACCCGCACCAAGTGATGGTGCGCCTTGTAAAATCAGGAGGATATTCTGATTGATGATTGCTGGTGCGGGTGCTGCTTCAGCACCACTGATGAAAACAGTCAAAGCCCAATAAGCCAACTGATCCCATGGCAGCAAATAACCACTGAAACTGAGCATCAAGGTCAATACCAACAAAATCATACCGGTTGCCCAGGTAAACTGACGCGGTTTTTTATAGCTGCCGGTTATAAATGTACGCAACATATGCATGGCCACAACCATGACCATGACCTCCGCACCCAAGCGGTGCATGTTGCGAATAAGCTGCCCCAACGGCACGTTGCTGAGAATGTTCCACATATTGGAATAAGCAACCAGCGGGCTGGGGGTATAGAAAATCATCAAAATAATGCCGGTGATCGTTTCCCACACGAACATAAAGGTTGACAACCAGCCCATGCGGAATGTTGGGTAGATGTGTGTCACTTCCGTATGGTAAAAGCTGGGTCGAATGTGCAGCCAAAAACTATCGGCGTGGGGGCGAAGGCGTGGATTGGGACGGCGTGGTTCATCACCCCGCAAGGCAGAGCGTATGTCGCTGATGTTCATCCCGGCTGTTATGCGCTCTACGGCTTCGTCGGCCTTGGCAATGGCAGCCTGCTTTAACCCCATTTCTTTGACTTGATCAACAAAGGTGGCCATACTTTTCTCAACTCCTTATCTGATGCTTCCCCTGCAATGCAACTTTGTTTATTTTGGCACGTTGGGTAAAAGTTCTTGTTTCGGCCCCACTTTGCGGGCGCCAGTATTAACACTCAAGTACGCTGTGCCCTCTGGCAATTCGAGTGGCGCATAGAAATCAGTCCCGTTCACCTCGATTGCCGGAGAAATACCGTTGTTGGTAATGGGGTTCTTATCAGCATCCAACGCTTCAATTTCAAAGCGATCTAACGTGCGTGGTGCAGGATCCTCGATGCGACGGCCGTCCAGGCGATATTTGGAACCATGGCAAGGACACTCAAAACGATTGTTTGTCGGTGTCCAGGAATAAATACAGCCCAAATGTGTACAAACTTTGTAAATGGCTGCCACCCCTTTAATGGGGCCTTCGTCGGAGACCTTTTCCATCAGCGCATTGGGCTGATCGGTGTCAAGATTGACAAGCCAGAAACGGCCGTCTGGAACGTTTATCGGTTCACTGTTTACCGCCGGCACATTGTCGACCGAAACGACAAACTTCCCGCCGAATTCGCCTTCACGAAAACGGGGGATAAGGAACCATACTAACAGGCCAGCAGATTGGGCAGTCAGTAAAGCAATAGACGCGCCCCATATGTAATACAAGAATTCGCGCCTCGTCATGCCACTGCTCCCAACACTGACACTCGCCGCTGCATTTGCCATAACGCTTCTCTCCTATCGATTGATACATTGATGAGTTGTAATAAACTTTTGCCTGGGAAACGGTTGCCAGACTACGAAAAGCACACCATCAGCATGTTTTCGTAAGTTCTTTTTATCACAAAAATAAATTATAGCAAAGGAAGATGGGATGACAAAATTGGGGATGGGCGCTGAGGGACTCGAACCCCCGACCTCTTCGGTGTAAACGAAGCGCTCTAACCAACTGAGCTAAGCGCCCACATCAGGCGAAATTATAGCGATCTGTAGAAAATGTGCCAAACGGAATTCAGAATCAGTCGGCACACGGCCAATTTACAGGATTAGATACGCGGTAACACAATGGTTTGCTGTCCCTGATATTTTCCCTTCCGGTCAGCATAAGATGTTTCACAAATCTCATCTGATTGGAAAAACAACACCTGGGCAATACCTTCGTTGGCATAAACTCGCGCCGGTAACGGTGTGGTATTAGAAATTTCCAGGGTGACATACCCTTCCCATTCTGGTTCAAATGGCGTGACGTTCACAATTAACCCACAGCGAGCATACGTAGATTTACCCAAACAAACGGTGATGACATCGCGCGGAATGCGAAAATACTCAACCGTTTGCGCCAAAACAAAGGAGTTTGGGGGAATGACACAAACATCTCCCTTGAAATCGATAAATGATTGGGGATTGAAATGCTTGGGATCAACTACGGCCGAATGGACATTGGTAAAAATCTTGAACTCGTCTGTAACACGAATGTCATAGCCATAAGAGGATAATCCATAGGAAATAACACCTTCACGAATCTGACCATCTACAAATGGCTCAATCATGCCTTGTTCCTGGGCCATACGGCGAATCCAGGTATCGTTTTTTACGCTCATTAGTGATTTGCCTCACGTGTCATTGTTTATATAAAAACCGGAGGGCATTTTAGCATGAGCAGGGGCAGGCGCAAGCCGACTGGCGCTTTTTTACGGGAAGATAACGGGTTATCGCTTACGAAAAACGCGATCATAGACGAGGGCTGTTTCTGTCGCAGTTGTTTGCCAGGAGAATTTTGCTGCTTGCTGTGGGCCTTTGTGGCGTAAATCGGCCGCCAGGTTTTCTTGGATGATGGCGGCAATAATCGCCCCAGCCATATCGCGTGCATCGTCTGGGGCAACGGCAAAAGCGGCATCGCCGACAACTTCCGGGAGAGAACTGGTGTCGGTGGTAACAACCGGCGTACCACAGGCCATCGCTTCCAGGGGAGGAAAACCAAACCCTTCGTACCGGCTGGGAAAGACAAAGGCTTCTGCGTTGCGATACAGCACAGGTTTGTCTTCTTCATCGACAAAGCCGAGCCAGCGCACGTATTTTTCTAGCTTCAATTTTTGGATGTATGCATCATAATCTGGGTAAACAGGAGAAGAGCCAGACGGTTTACGTCCGGCGAGGAGAAGGGGGTATTCTTCGCCTAATGCTTGAGCGACATAGGTGTACGCACGCAGCAAGGTGGTGACGTTTTTATGCAGCTCGTAGCCACCGAGGTAGAGGATGTAAAAGTCGGGCAGGTCGTATTTGCGCAATACGGCCGTATCTACTAAATCATTTTGTCCCGGTTTGTATTGGGGGCCGGCTGCCAGGTAAACGGCCGTTACATCCCGTTCGGCAATGCCTAAATGATCAACAATGTCCATCTTGCTGGCAAATGAATCTGTGATGATGTGCGTTGCGCCACGCGCACTGGCGCTGACAAGCGCATTGTACAGCCGTGCTTTGACAGGGCGACGATATTCAGGGATGAGCAAAGTAATCAGGTCGTGTATCGTAACAACCAGAGGGATGGGCGATTGTAAGGGGCCGCCCCAATAGGGCACATGGGCCACATCTGCGCCAACTTCGCCGCAGGCGCGAGGGAAATGAATTTGCTCAAAAAGGACTTTGCCGACATTGCCAGGACGCGTCGGAACCAAATGCACACGCACGCTAGGCGGTACGTCTTGTGGGCCATTGTCGCCTGGTTCTTGCGGGTAAATGAGGGTGATATCCAGGTCAGAGATGTGGCGATTGAGGTGGTAGACCAGTTGACGGGTGTATTGTCCACTGCCGACAAAGGGTTTGTTCCAGAAGGTGGCGTTAAGGGCGATGTGCATAGAGGTTTTCCGTAATTTGTGTGCCGTAAATTAACGTCAAGTGCGTTTCTTTAAAGTGGGATTATACGATTGCACTCTTGAAGCCGCGAATTTCTATTCAAACCGCAGCGCCTCAATTGGGTTCAAACGGGCAGCCCGCGACGCCGGATAAATCCCAAAAAAGAGACCCACCGCCACCGAAAAACCAACTGCTAACGAGATAGAATCCCAGGTGACAGATGTATCCAGCTCCGGTACGGCCAAACGAACGGCCGTTGCCCCCACCACCCCCAACACAATCCCCAACGCGCCGCCCAACATCGCCAAAATGATGGCCTCCGTCAAAAATTGACCAAGAATATCACGCCGCTTCGCGCCCACCGCCTTGCGCAGCCCAATCTCCCGCGTGCGCTCCGTCACCGACACCAGCATAATATTCATAATGCCAATGCCCCCCACCAACAGCGAGATACTGGCAATTGCCCCCAGGAACAACGTCAACACTCCCGTCACTTCGCTAAACGAGTCAAGGAAATCCTCTTGCGTCAAGATGAGGAAATCATCTTCATCACGAAAGGTAATATCGTGCAGTTGGCGCATCGCAGTCGCCGCGTCAATCACAACATCTTGCACCGCGCCATTGTCAATCGTTTGCAGCAAGATCATGTTTACCTGCAATTCCCCGTTGCGCGGACTGCGTAAATTATAGAGACGCTCTTGTGCCGTCGTCAGCGGCACAATGGCAATGTCATCCGCACTGCCAAATGCGCCGCCGCCTTTCGCCTCTAAGATGCCCACCACGCGAAATGTCAGTCCACGTATTTTGACCTCGTTATCCAGGGCATCGACATCTTCCGGGAAAAGGCCATCGACGACATCCTGACCCAAAACGACGACACGCGAACGTGCATTGTAATCGGTGTCGGTGATAAAACGGCCGCGTGCAGCGCGATAATTGCGCACCTCACCATACTCTGGCGTCGAAGCGGCAACATTCGTGCGATACACATTCCCCTGATATTGCAGTTCATCATTGCGCAGTACCAGTGGCGCCATAGCCGCCACATTGGGAAGCAGGGCATTATCCTTCAATCGCTCCGCGTCACGAATGGTTAATGACGAACCGCTAGAGCCGGGCGGGCCAAATTCTTGCTCTTCAGAAACGGGCAAAATGAAAACGAGGTTCGTGCCCAATCCGACAAATTGATCTGCCACATAGCGTGTCACGCCATCGCCAATAGAAAGCAGCGTAATCACCGCCGCCACGCCGATTAAAATGCCAAGCATGGTCAGCGCCGCACGCAACTTATTAGCGGCCAAAGAAAGGAAAGCGAGACGCAGATTTTCTCGTAAATTCATAACAATTGACGATTAACTTTCACTCATAGCGCAGCGCATCTATCGGATTAAGCTGCGCTGCCCGCGCCGCCGGATAAACGCCAAAAGAAAGACCCACAACGGCCGAAACAGCAATCGCTCCAATAACGGCCGTCCAATCTACCACCGGCTGCAAACTGTCCGACAAATTGGAAATGATGAGTGTGCCGACCATGCCAATTAACAAGCCAATCACGCCCCCCATAAGCGCCAACACCATCGCTTCCACCAGGAACTGCCATAAAATATCGCGCCGCTTTGCCCCAACCGCCTTGCGCAGGCCAATTTCACGCGTCCGCTCCGTCACCGACACGAGCATAATGTTCATGATGCCAATGCCCCCCACCAACAACGAAATCCCGGCGATAACGCCGAGAAAAATTGTCAACACACTCGTCACCTGAGAAAAAGCGCTGACCAACTCGTCCTGGCTGAGAACGGTAAAATCATCCTCTTCATCAAAGTCAATGTTGTGCTGCTCGCGCAGCGCCAGTTCAATCTGACCGATAGCCGCGTCCTGACGATCCTCATCCAACAATTGTGCGTAAATAAAATCCACGCGCAGTTTGCCATCGGGGCGGCGTGCCGGAAACAATCGGCTCTGGGCGGTGGAAATGGGCACGAGAATCAAATTATCCTGGTCATTAAAGCCGGAGCCGCCTTTTTCTTCGAGCAAGCCAATCACGCGAAAATTGACGCTATTGATACGCAGTGTGGCTCCTAGCGGCGGTTCGCCATCAGGGAACAGCTCTTCATACACGGTTTGGCCGATGACGGCGACACGCGCCCCGCTGGCGACATCTTGTTCGTTGAAAAAGTTGCCGGTCACGGGGTAAAAGCTGCGCACATCGGAATAATCGACGCTGGTTCCGGTAATTGTCGTGCGCATTTCATGGCGACCGCGTGTGACCAGGGCGGAACGGCCGTATTCCGGCACCACCTTCTCCACCTCCGGCACCAACAACGGGTCAGACAACGCCACCACATCATTCATCGTCAACCCGGCGCCGCCAGCGCGGCGCGGCCCTTGTTGGTCTGGGCTGATTTGCCCCGGCAAAATGAACAACAAATTATTGCCCAACCCCTGGAATTCGGCCGTGACCACCCCCTCCACACTGCGCCCCACCGACACCAACGTAATCACCGCCGCCACACCAATGATGATACCCAACATAGTCAGCAGCGACCGCAGTTTGTTGATGACCAGCCCATTCAGGGCAATGCGAAAATTCTCCCAAAAATTCACAGTTCCGTTATCCGTTGTGTGTTATCCGTAAGTAGCTTACGGCACTAATGCAGCGCCATATCCGACGGCCGTTCCGACTTCCCCGCAATTAACTGCGTCAGGATCGTTTCATCGCTCAACACCTTGCCATCCGCCAGCGTCACCACCCGCTTCGTGTGCCGCGCAATCCACGGATCATGCGTCACAAACACAATCGTGATCCCCTGCTCCTGATTCAGGTGTTGAAAAATTTGCATCACTTCCGTACCCGACTTACTGTCCAGATTGCCAGTCGGTTCATCCGCCAAAATAATCGCCGGTTCATTGACCAATGCCCGCGCAATCGCCACGCGCTGCTGCTGTCCGCCCGACAATTCGCTCGGCTTGTGCCCCACGCGGTCACCCAGGCCAACCAGTTCCAACGCCTTACGCGCACGCTCCTTGCGCTGCCCCTTCCCGGCATAAATCAACGGCAGTTCCACCTGTTGCAGAGCTGGCGTGCGCGAAAGCAGGTTAAAATTTTGGAACACAAACCCGATTTTACTGTTGCGAATATCCGCCAGGGCATCATCACTTAACTGGCTCACGTCCGTGCCATCCAGCCAATAAGCGCCGCTGGTTGGCTGATCCAGCGCCCCTAACATGTTCATCATCGTGGATTTTCCCGATCCGGAAGGCCCCATTATTGCCACAAAGTCACCTGGGTAAACTTCTAACGAGACGCCCTTTAAGGCGTGAACCTGATGTTCACCCATCTGGTACACTTTGGTCATGTTTTCGATTTTGATGACCGGGGAACGGCCGTTTCCCATTTCACGCATCGCCACAACCCACCTCACAACAACTCAAACATCACTCGCCAAAACTAAAGAAACTAAACGCCTCGCGCTCATTCGTGACGACAACCACATCGCCCTCCTGCAAGCCGCTAGTCACCTCACTCGACAATTCATTGCGCAACCCCGTTTCCACCGGCATTTCCACCACCGTGCCATCAGCCCGTGCCACCTGCACAAATGCTTCACCCGTATCCCGATTCAGGCGCACCGCCCAATTAGGCACCGTCAGCACATTGTCAATTTCCTGCACCACAATCGAGGCATTGGCACTCATCCCGGCACGCAAATTCACCCCATCCTCCGGCTCAATATTGATCGTCACCACATATGTCACCACGCCGCCCGTACTCGCCGACGTCGGCGCAATCTCCGTAATGGTGCCAGGCACAAGCACATCCGGCAGGGCATCCAGCGTAATATCCACATCTTGCCCCACCGCAATCTGGTCAATATCGATCTCATCCACATTTACCGTAATGTGAAAAGCGCCTTCATTGACAATCGTAATCGCAGGCGCACCCGGCGCAGCCTGTTCGCCATTGTTGATCAGCACATTGGCAACCGTTCCCGCAATGGGCGCAACAATTTGTGCCTGATCCAGGCGTAATTGCGCCAAAGCCAGGTTTGTTTCCGCACCGGCAATTTGCGCTTCTAAAATCGCTAATTCATCGGCCGCTGCTGGCTCCAGCAGCCGGGCATACGCCGCTTCGGCTCGTGCTACATTAGCCTCAGCCGCCGCCACATTTCCTTCAGCCGCCTGCACATTGGCTTCGGCACTGGCAATGGCCGCATCGGCCGCTTGAATGTCGCTGCTGCGCGGCCCGGCACGCAAATCCGTCAGGTTAGCCTCCGCCGCCACGACCGCCTCGTTGGCATTTGCCAACCCATAACGAGCCTGTTCCTCCGGGTCACCCAGGCCAGGGCAAATGTCTTCGCTGTTCCCGTCCGGCAAATCGACGGTAAAACATTCTGTCAGCCGGTCATACGTGATTTGCGCCGTTTTTTGCTGCGCTTCTGCCGCAGCTAATTGGGCTTCGGCGGCAGCGATTTGCCCGGCAGTCGGCCCCGCCAACAGCTGCGCCTTTTGCGCCTGTGCTTGCAAAACGGCCGCTTCCGCTCCCGCCAGATTTGCCTGTGCCACCAACAAATTGGCATTGGCCGCGTCAATATCCGCTTGCGCTGAGGCTAAGGTAGCCGCCGAGGGCGCACTATTTTGCCGCTGTTGGTATGTCAATTGTTGAATCAACAAGGCATCTTCCGCCTGCTGCACAGCCAAAGCCAGTTCCGCAGCATTCAAGCTTGCCAGCACATCGCCAACCGCCACAACCTGACCACGAACCACGTTCACCTGGCGAATGGTTCCCGCCATGCCAAAAGTCAATGTCACCAATGATTCTGGCTCAATGGCTCCTGTGGCATTCACCGTGGCCGTAATTCGCCCCCGTTCTACCGTCGCTTCACGCAAAATTTCGATGGTCGTTTCCTGAGCAGCCTGACGCTGACGCAAAAACAGGAATCCGGCTACACCTAAGAGCGCTATTACCAAGACAATGATGATTGTTCGTCGCATGGTATATCCCAATTGTTTAATACAGTTCTTGCCAAATGGCTCACTAACAGATGAGTTTCTACACGGGTACTTCCCGTTATTATAAAAAAAGATCCGTGTGTGCGTAAGATGTTTATCGCGCACACATAATCAACGGGTTAGTGTATTTGCGGTGGATTTTTGCGTATGTTAAAATTGTGAAAAGTTACACATACTCGAGAAGTTTATCCCTAAATTCACCCAAGAGGAAAGCCAAACGTGGCCACTGAAATACCAGATATCGTTATAGGTCGTCTCCCCATCTATTTACGTGAACTGCGCCGCCTCCAGGCTGAACATGATAAGTTAACGACGTCATCACATGAACTTGGTGAACGTCTCGGCATTAGTTCTGCCCAAATTCGCAAAGATTTGTCGCATTTTGGTGAGTTCGGCAAGCAAGGAACAGGGTATCACATTGGGTACCTTGTTGATCAATTGTGCCAGATTTTGCACCTGGATCAGGTTTGGCCGGTAGTATTGGTCGGCGCAGGTTCATTGGGAACGGCGTTGGCCTACTATGATGGATTTCGGCCACGCGGTTTTGAAATTCGTTGGATTTTTGACACAGACCCCAGCAAGATCGGACATGAGATCAATGGCATGTGCATTCAGGCAATTTCTGAGTTGGAAGAGACGATTGCCAGACACAAGATTGCGGTGGCGATTATTGCCACGCCAGCAAGCGCCGCGCAAGAAGTGACTGATTTTCTGATCGAATCTGGCATTAAAGCCATTCTCAGTTATGCGCCGCTTCATTTGTCGGCACCGGCTGGTGTGCATATCAGCTACAGTGATCCTGTCACAGAATTGCAGCGAATGACTTATTATTTGGGTTAGTGGTCTGGTCATTGCACCGACTTGCCAACATAGTCGCTTATGCTCTGCTTTTGTGCCTGGCTGCCTGTACAGGTGCGGCACAACAGGCATTGCCCTCTCCCACGCCCGCACTGACAAATCTCACTTTGCCGCCAGGGTACACGGCCGTTTCCATTCCTGTCACCCTCAACCGCCCCACACAAATGATCAACGCGCCAAACGGCCGTATCTGGATTGCCCAGTTAAATGGCGGCGAACGTGACGGTACGGGGCAACTCCTCTCGGTCGCCTTAGAAGATGGGACGGCCGAACTCCTGCTCAGCGACCTGTTTAAACCCACCGGCATTGCCTTACTTGATGGCGCATTATGGATCGCTGCCGGTCGTGATATTTTGCGTGCGCCATTGGACGAAAACGGCCGTCCCACCAAACCGGAAATCGTGCTCAGCCAACTGCCATTTAACGGCCGTTCCAACGGCACCCTCACCGTTAGCCCTGACCACACCCTCATTTACGAAACCAGCGGCGGCAATGACCCCGACTCTGGCAAATTATGGGAGTTAGACCCGGCAAACCCGACGCAGCCCCGCCAACTTGCCAGTGGCTTGAAGGGAGCGTACGCCCATGTCTTTGACGAAAACGGCCGTCTCTGGATCACAGAAATAGGGGATGGCGCAGTTAACGGGCAGCAACCGCCAGAAGAAATCAACCTCGTTGTGCCCGGCGCTGATTTTGGCTGGCCCGGCTGCTATGGCTATCAAGAAGCGGCGCTCAATCGTGGCGGCACAGCTGCGCTCTGTGCGCAAACTCGCGCTCCGGTTGTCCTATTCTCGCCACAATCGACGCCTACCAGCATCGCCATTTCGCCATGGCAGCCTGACACCTTATTAGTCGCGCTGTGGATAGATAAAATGGTGATGCGCGTTAGTTATGAATTGGAAGGGGACAATGCACGGGGAACGGCCGTTCCCTTCATCACCGGCTTTGCTGCGCCACAACATTTGCTTGTCCTGCCCGATCAATCGCTGCTCGTCAGCGACCACGCTGACGGCACACTTTATCGCATCACGCAGCCATAACAGGCGGCTTAATGCCACACATTGGCATAAGCATGTTCCCCTTTCAGCAAATTCCCAGTCGCAAAGCGTGATAAAGCAAAGGGCGTGATGTCCACCGTTTTCGCCGCACCTGTCACAATCAATTCCGCCAGGCAAGCGCCAACCGCTGGCCCAATCTTGAAACCGGTGCCACTAAAGCCACACGCCAGGTAATACCCTTCCGGCCCCGCCTGCCCAATAATCGCGCGTTGATCGGGTGTCAGGCCGTCAAATCCGCTGTGCGCACTGTGCAGCGATCCCTCTTCCATCTGTGGAATACGGCGGCAAATACGTTGAATGGCCCGTTCCACAAAATCAGGAGCCGCATGATCCGCATCCCCATCCGGCGACAGCCCCAACGGATTCGCATCTTCCAGGCCAACCAATGTCAGCCCACCCGTTTCGGGGCGGAAGTACATGGAATTTGCCATGTCAATAACAGTGGGATGCGAGCGGCCAATGGCTCTGGGACGGCGAATGAACATGGTGTCGTGTCGCCAGGTAGTAATGGGTAAATCCAGGCCGACCATCGCCCCGACCCGTTGTGCCCAAGGCCCGGCTGCATTGACAACAATTGGCGCTTCAAACTCGCCCTTATTGGTGATGACACCGGTAACACGACTGACTGTGGTGGATACGGCCGTTACCTCGCACCCCTGCACCAATTCCGCCCCCTTCTGTCGCGCCGCCGCCAAAAAAGCTGTCACCGTCGCCGCCGGATCAGCATATCCCGATTCTGGCTCATAGGCAGCCACCGTAAAATCATCTGTCACAAATCCGGGAGCCAGCCGCGCCACGTCTGCGGCCGTTACCAACAGCGAAGGAATGCCGATGCGTTGATGCATACTGACATTTGCCTTGAGCTGCGCTTCATAATCCGCTGCCACAATCTGCAAAAAGCCGGTGCGTGTAAAACCGCAATCTCCGCCGACCATTTCCGCCCAATTGCGAAAATAGGCAAACGAGGCCCACGCCAGGCGTGATTCCGGCTCCAGATCGTAATGCATGCGCACCAAACCGCTGGAACGCCCCGTCGCCCCCGATGCAATGAACGATTTTTCCAGCAGCAACGGCCGTATCCCCCGCTGCGCCAGATGAAATGCCAGACTGGCCCCATGAATCCCGCCACCAATAATGATTACATCAGCTTTCTCATTCATCGTCATCCCATCCTTCTCCTTATCGGCTATCACATAACCCGCAATCTAAACCGTAGGCTCCATAATGACAAAAAAGGCGAACAAAATGCCCGCCTTCATCATGATTACATATTTATTTGTTCGGGTTACACCCAGCTTTACAAATCCGGAATACTTCGCTTCAAACGCGGCAGTTCCGCCAGCGCCTTACCCGCGCCGAGCACCGTACAGGCAATTGGGTTATCCGCGATATACGCCGGCACACCCGTTTCCCGTGTCAACAGTGTATCTATTTCGCGCAGCAATGCACCACCGCCCGTCAGCGCCACACCGCGATCAATGATGTCCGACGCCAATTCCGGCGGCGTTTTCGCCAGCACCGCCCGCACCACGTTGACAATCGCCGCCAACGGCTCTTGCAGCGCTTCTGCCACTTCGCTGGAACGTACCGTAATTGTCTTGGGCAATCCAGCCACTTGATCACGACCCTGCACTTGCATTTCTAATTCGTCATCGAGATCAATAGCTGCCCCAATTTTTATCTTGATCGCCTCGGCTGTTGGTTCGCCAATCACCAGATTGTACTTCTTGCGAATGTAGGCAATGATCGCCTCGTCGAGGTGTACACCGCCAACACGCACAGATTCAGCACAAACAACCCCATTCACCGAGACAACGGCCGCTTCCGTAGAACCGCCGCCCATATCCACTACCATATTCCCGGTAGGTGTACCGATGGGCAGTCCCGCACCAATGGCCGCCGCCAATGGTTCAGCGATAGTGTAAACCTCACGGGCACCAGCAGCCAATGTCGCCTCGCGTACAGCACGCTTTTCGACACTGGTCACACCATATGGCACACTGATCATCACAACCGGACGCCGCAAATGAAACCGCCCGGCCACCTTATTAATGAAGTATTCCAACATGCCTTGGGTGACAAAGTAGTCAGCGATAACGCCATCACGCAATGGTCGCATCACTTCCAGGTTTTCTGCGGTACGGCCGTACATCTCTTTCGCCGCACGCCCCACCTCCACGATAATGGTCTTATCACCATCATCCTGAATGGCAACCACCGACGGCTCTTGCAGTACAATGCCACGCCCCTGGCTGTGAACCAGCACATTAACGGTACCCAGGTCAATGGCGATATAAGGAGTGAACAGAGGCACGGCTAATTCTCATCTTCCTGGCGTGAATATGCCCCAACAGGCATTGTGCGCCGGCGGCGACGCTGCGCCACATCAATACGCACTTGCGCCCGTTGCAGCGAAGCCCGAATTTGTGCATAACGGTCAGGGTCTTCCGGTACGCCTTCTTTCATAAATTGCAGCGCTCGCTCGCGTGCCCGTTCCGCACGCTCTATATCAATTTCCGCCACATGTTCGGCCGAATCGGCCAACACAATCACCTTATCCGGCTGCACTTCAGCCAGACCGCCGCCGATGGCAAAGAATTCTTCCTCGCCCCCTTTGCGCACAATCACTTCGCCAAAAGCCAGCGTCGTCAGCAGCGGTGTATGATGCGGCAAAATGCCGAGCCGCCCTTCGGTGCCCGGTAAATTCACAGCATCGACAGCCTCACTGAAAACTGTGCGTTCTTGTGTCACAATCTCGCATTGAATCGGCATACTTTCACCTAAAACGTATTACGTATTGCATATCTTGAAATACACAATACGTAATACGCAATATTATAATTACGCCTCAGCCCGCAGCCGTTCCGCCTTCTCCAGCGCATGGTCAATGGTACCAACCATGTAGAAAGCTTGTTCCGGCACGTCGTCGTGCTTACCATCCAAAATTTCACGGAAACCGCGCACGGTTTCGTTTGTGGGAACATATTGACCGTTTAGCCCGTGGAATTTCTCAGCCACAAACATCGGCTGTCCCAGGAAACGTTCGATCTTACGTGCCCGCGATACCAGCATCTTTTGGTCTTCGCTCAATTCGTCGATACCGAGAATGGCGATGATGTCTTGCAAATCTTTGTAGGTTTGCAGCACCTGCTTCACCTCGCGTGCCGTGTTGTAGTGCAAATCGCCAACAATGTCAGCCTGCAAAGCGCGGCTCGAAGAAGCCAACGGATCGACAGCCGGGAAAATACCCTTGGCAAACACGCTGCGTTCCAATGTGATGACCGCATCCAGGTGAGAGAAAGTCGCCACAGGAGCCGGGTCCGAATAGTCATCGGCCGGTACGTAAATGGCCTGCATGGAGGTGATAGAACCTTTCTTGGTGGAAGTGATGCGCTCTTGCAAAGCCCCCATCTCTGCCGCCAATGTTGGCTGATACCCCACCGCGCTCGGCATACGGCCTAACAACGCGGACATCTCAGAGCCAGCTAACACGTAACGGAAGATGTTATCAATGAAGAGGAGCACGTCACGCCCTTCGTCACGGAAGTATTCAGCCATTGCCAGACCGGTCAGCGCCACGCGCAAGCGCACGCCAGGGGTCTCGTTCATCTGACCGAAGACCATGGCGACGGAATCCATAACGCCGTATTCCTGCATTTCGTAGTACAGGTCAGTCCCTTCACGGGTACGCTCACCGACGCCAGCGAAAATGGACACACCTTCATGCTCACGCGCCACAGAGCGGATCAGCTCGGCGATGGTCACGGTTTTACCGACACCGGCACCGCCGTAGATACCGGTTTTACCACCTTTGATGAAGGGGGCGATCAGGTCAATGACCTTCATACCGGTTTCAAAGGTTTCGGCCTTGGTGCTCTGATCCTGGAAATCTGGAGCAGCCCGGTGAATAGGATAATAGATGTCTGATTTCGGCGTTTCGCCACCGTCGATGGCTTCGCCAACGACATCAAAAATGCGCCCCAGGGTAACAGGGCCAACGGGAACCTTGATGGGAGCGCCAGTTGCCACGACGGGCACACCGCGCGGAATACCATCGACCGCACCCATGGCGACGGAACGAACGGTACCACCACCCAAATGCTGCTGGACTTCAAGGACTAAACGGCCGTTTGGCCCATCCACATGCAGCGCTTCATAAATCTCTGGCAGTTCCCCTTCGGGGAATTCAACGTCAACCACCACACCACGAATGGCTGTAATCTTGCCTGTTGCCATACATTCCTCCACATACAGAATAGGTGACAAACATTGCTGCGCCACCCATCACACATAATTATTTTCTCAATGATTCTGCGCCGCCGACAATGTCCAGAATTTCACTGGTGATACTCGTCTGACGCGCCTTGTTACGTTCCAATGTTAAGACATCAATCAACTCAGCCGCATTGTCGGTCGCATTATTCATCGCCACCATGCGGGCGCTATGTTCACTCGCCAACGCTTCCAAAATGGATTGGTAAATCTGCAACTGCGTGAAGCGCGGCACGACAACATCGAGCAAAACGTCCGGTCGTGGCTCATAAGTATATGTGCGCAGCGACGCCGATTTGAAATCCACGTGTTGTACGTATTCCGCCATCGCCATCCCCTCGAAATCGAGCGGCTTCAATGGCAAAAGTTGCTTGACAGTTGGCCGACGATTAATGAGGTTGACGAAATCCGTGTACGCAATAAACACCTGATCTACTTTGCCAGCCAGGTAATCTTCCGTGACAATCTTGGCAATCGGTGTAATGTCCAGGATGGACGGCGTATCGGGATTTTCAAACGTGGCAACCACATTATAACCGCGCCGAATCATCAAATCGCGCCCTTTGCGTCCAACTGTGACCACTTCGACGGGTGCCGTTAGCGTGCGCATGAACGCTTCTACGCGGTTAATGATGTTGGTATTGTAAGCACCACACAAACCACGATCTCCAGAAATGAGAATAAGCCCCACTTTGTTGACGGTTGTGCGTACAGTTAATAATGGATGCGCGGCATCTGGTTGCGCAGCCAGGTTATTGAGGATTTCAAAGGCTTTCCCGGCGTAATCACGGGTGGCTTCCACCTGTTTTTGGGCGCGGCTGGCCTTGGAGGCGGAAACGGCCGCTAACGCACTTGTCACCTGCGAAATATTCTTAATACTCTTGATGCGTTTATTTAGTTCGCGTTCAGTAGCCATTGTGTCTCCGGTGTTGGTGTGTCCATTTAGGCGCGACACACCAACCACAGTAACCTTGCCCTCTTACTCGGCAGGAGGCGTCCAGGTTGTATTAAAATCTTCAATCGCCTGACGCAAGGCTGCTTCAATGTCGCTATTCCAGGCACCCGTCTCGGCAATGGGCTTGCCCACACCAGACTGAGCCGTATCCATATAGCGCACAAAATCTTCCGTCCACTGATGCACGTACTTGACTTCGATTTTATCCAGGTACCCACGCGAACCAGCGTAAATAATCATAACCTGATGATGCAGCGGCCAGGGGCTGTACTGTGGCTGCTTCAAAATTTCCATCAAGCGCTCGCCACGTGCCAACTGACGTTGGGTCGCCGGGTCAAGATCAGAGCCGAATTGGGCGAAGGCAGCCAATTCACGATACTGCGACAGGTCTGCTTTCAAACCACCGGCCACCTTACTCATGGCTCGTTTCTGCGCAGCACTACCCACACGCGAAACAGACAAACCAGTATTGATAGCAGGGCGTTGACCGGCGTTAAACAAGTCTGTTTCCAAGAAGATCTGCCCATCGGTGATGGAGATAACATTTGTAGGAATGTAGGCGGAGACGTCACCCAGTAACGTTTCGATAATGGGCAGCGCGGTCAAGGAACCGCCGGTTTCCGGCACTTTTTTGACTTCGTATTTTTCTTGCTTAGGATCGCCAAGTGCTTCTAACCCTTTTTCGAGTTCTTCTTCCTGCAAATTGCCAAAGTAACGTTTGCCATCTACGCCTACGGTTTCGGCCGTTACTTGCGCACCTTTCTCTACAATCACCCATTCATCGCGCAAACGCACCGCACGCTCTAACAACTGGCTGTGCAGAGAGAAAATATCACCAGGATATGCCTCACGACCAGGTGGGCGGCGCAAAATCAAGGACATTTGGCGGTAAGCCCAGGCATGCTTGGACAGGTCGTCATAAATCACCAGGGCGTCTTTCCCCTGGAACATGAACTCTTCGCCAATGGCGCAGCCAGCATAAGGCGCAAAATATTGCATAGGTGCCGGGTCAGAAGCACCGGCAACAACGACAACGGTGTAATCCATCGCGCCATATTTTTCCAGGGTGTCTACCACATGTGCCACCTGCCCCATACGCTGCCCGATAGCAACGTAAATGCAGACCATGTCTTTGCCACGCTGGTTGATGATTGTGTCCAGGCAAATGGCTGTTTTACCGGTCTGGCGGTCGCCAATGATCAACTCGCGTTGTCCACGGCCGATTGGGAACATGGCATCAACCGAAATGATACCTGTCTGTACGGGGGCATCCACACCCTTGCGCTCAATAACGCCGGGAGCAATGCGCTGGATGGGGCGAATGGCGCTGGCCTTGATGGGGCCTTTGCCGTCAATGGGATTGCCTAATGCATCCACAACACGACCAACCAGGGCGTCACCGACACTCACCGAGGCGATTTCACCAGTGGCACGCACTTCGTCGCCCACCTCAATACCGGTGTAATCACCCATGATGACGACACCGACGCTTTCCGGCTCCAGGTTCAGAGCCAGACCAGCGACGCCATTTTGAAACTGCACCAACTCGCTGGCCTGTACATCCGCCAGGCCATCCACGAGGGCAATCCCATCGTACACGGAAATAACATTTCCTACGCTGCGGGATTCGACTTTATGCTCAAATTTTTCAATCTGCCCTAACAGCGAATCTGCAATATTTTTGAAGTCCGGGGCAAGAGTTGCCATTCACCAACCTCCTCAGGATTTACAACTGTGTCAATTAATGTGTAAGCTTTGCTACGGTTGCCGCATCCAGTTTGGCGACAACGGCCGTTACCAATTGTACCGCACGATCATAATCATCGCGATGAATGATTGCACCGTGACTGTGGATATGGCGTGCGGCCACGCCGATAACGACGGTGGGCACGCCAACACCATGTAAATGAACCGCGGCACCATCGGTGGTGCCAGCGGCTATAGATGAAAATTGCAAGGGGATGCCAAGGGATTCGGCCGTGTCGATCACCAAATCGCGCAGCTTAATATTGGGGATCATGCGTGCATCGTACATCAGCACGGTTGGCCCGCCGCCCAATTTTACGCTCGATTCTTCTGCCTTGATGCCTGGCACATCCCCGGCAATATCAGATTCCAAGATGATGGCGACATCCGGATTGACGGCGCGGGCGCTGGTTGTAGCGCCGCGTATGCCGACTTCTTCCATCACCGTTTGTACGCCATAAATATGATTGGGATGTTCATGCGTTTGAAAATGGCGCAAAGCGTCGATCACGACCGCACATCCCACACGGTTATCAAATGCTTTTGCCAGATATGTTTTTTCGTTTGCCAGCACGACAAAGCTGCTGTCGGGGACAACCGGGTCGCCAATGCGGACACCGCTGGCGGCGACCTCTTCCTTTGCTGTCGCGCCAATGTCAATGTACATCTCTTTTTTGACGACGATTTTGCTGGCTTCGTCTGGCGGCAGCAAGTGCGGCGGCTTGGCGCCAATCACGCCGATGACATCGCCCTTGCGCGTTTTGACAACCACACGATGTCCTAAGAGCACCTGATCCCACCAGCCGCCAAGCTGTTGGAATTTGAGGAACCCCTCATCGGTGATGTGTGTCACCATAAACCCAATCTCATCCATATGCCCGGCTAACATCACTTTGGGACCGTCGCCTGGCTGTGAACAGATGAGACTGCCCAATTTGTCTTGGGTTAATTCGCCTAATGGTTGCATGTAGTCACGGAGTAAAGCCCGTATTTCTGTTTCGTATCCGGGCACGCCGTGCGCTTCTGTTAGAGACTTCAGGAATTGTTGTGTTTGATCCACGTAACGGTTTCCTTACAGGAAATTTGCGGCAGCGCTTAAGCTTAAACTTGATCAGGAACCTTGGGAGACCTCACAAGCCTGAGCGGTATTTGATTCAGGCTGTTAATTGTACCTCCAAAGCAGAACAGATGCCCAGGCACACTCCTGGTATCTTATGAGATGTTACCCCAGCGCTGTGCTTTTGTCCAATTATTCACAAATTACCAAGGCAAGGTGGTTATTTAGGGGGTGTACCGGTAAAATGTGCGCCTATGATTATAAAGGAAGAGAAACGGCCGTTTCCCCCCCTCGCCACCACCTTCATCCTCATCCTCCTGCTCTGGCTGGCCTTTGCGCTGCGCCTGCATAACCTGGATGCCTTTAGCTTTTGGACAGATGAAGGGTTAACGCCGCTGCGCTCCAGCTACCCGATCACCGAAATTCTGAGCAATCGTATCATTATTCAAGAGGGAATTACCAGGGATACTCATCCGCCTCTCTTCTATTTAATCATTCATTTTACGCGCCAGCTTTTTGGCGACACTGACTTCGCTTTTCGGTATCCATCGGTGTTGGCCGGAGTATTGCTGCTGCCGCTGCTCTATCAATTTGGTCGTCGCCTAAACGGCCGTTCCCTGGGGCTGCTAACGGCACTACTGCTGGCAATCAATCCGCTGCACGTCTGGTACGCCAAAGAAGCACGCATGTACACGCTGTTTGTGCTGCTCGTCGCTGCGGCAACCTACCAATTGTGGCGCGTCCTGACAAGCAAAAACTTTTGGCGTCCGCTGCTGCTCTATATTTTGTTTGCCAGCCTTGCCGTGTATACGCATTATACGGCCGTTTTCATCTTCGCTCTCCAATCCCTATTCCTCGTCAGCATGTTGTGGCAGCGTGGCTATAAAAAGCTAATTATCGGCATGGCGGTGTTCGCCGTGCTTGCCGCCATCCCCCTCATTCCCTTCACCATTCCCCGCCTCTTCACCGGCGCGGAAGCCAATTACTACTACGTTTCGCCCTACACCATGCTGCAAGATGTCGTCCACTTTTTTGGCCTGGGCATGAGTGTTGATTTCCAACAAATCGGCATCAAACTGCTCGACGCAGCCACGCTGCTGCTGCTGATCATTGGCGTCATCGCTGCGCGTTCCTGGCGCTCCCGGCTTTATCTGCTCACCTATTTATTGGCTGTCGTTTTCGGCTTGATGGCCGGTTCTCTCTTGAAGCCCATGTACCAGGGAGTGCGCCATATCATGGTTGGCAGTCCGGCGTTTGTGCTGCTGTTGGCCTGGGGAATTGTGGGCCTTAGACGCCGCACATCCGGCATTTGGCGCGGCATAACCGTTAGCCTGGCAATGATCGCCCTTTTGCTTGGCTCGTTTGTCTCGCTCTCCAATCTCTTTTTCAATCCCGATTACGCCAAAGATGATTTTCGCGCTCTGGCTCGGTACATTGATCTGCACGCCGGCGATAACGACATCGTCATTTACAACAACGCCATTTTGCTGCCGCTGCATCAACATTACCAGCAGCGCCCGGATGTGACGGCAACCGCCCTGCCCATTTACCCGCGCCGAGCTACAGGACAAGAGCCGGAGCTAACCGAATTCGCCCAAACCTACGACCGCATCTGGTTTATCACCGATCCGCCCGCCGACAAACGAGACGATGACCACCTGATTCAAAACTGGCTAGATACAAACCTGACCCAGGTGGATGGCTTTAGCGCCCATGCACGCACGACCGTCGTCAGCTTACACGCATACAGCACAGCGCCTGCCGCGTTGTCTACCCTGCCATCTTCGGCGGTGGCGGTGGATGGCGCATGGGCAGGAGTGCCGAGATTGTCCGGCATTGCCTTAGATTTCGCGCAACCGGCAACCTTGCCTACGTTATGGTTTGATTTGTTCTGGCAGGGCGAGACAACGCCCGATCCGACAACGCAACTGCGCTTTAGCCTGCGCGGTGTGGATGATCAGGAATGGTTGGATCAAGGTGCGCTTTTAAATGGTGAACTGCCCTGGCCGACAACTGAACTGGTGCGGCGCAGCTATCAACTCCCCTTGGCGACGGGCACGCCGCCGGGCACATACACATTGTGGGTACAGCCATTGGCACAAGACACAGGTGCCGCCTTGGGCGATGCGCTGCTATTGACGACGATTACGCTGGCTGGCGAAAACACGTGGACGGTAAAGGGAGAACGGCCGTTTACCAACCCCTTCCCCCTCTACTTCGACAACGGCCTCACCCTGGCCGGTTTAACCATGCCGGAAACAGAAGTGCGACCGGGGCACAACCTCCCCCTTACCCTCTATTGGATGGCACGCCAGCCCTTAAACAGCGCCGGGCTGCGCTACCAGCTTGAAGTGATCGGGCCAGATGGCGAGCAGCTGCGCTGGCAAACCGATCCTCCTGCGGCACATTGGCTGACAACATGGCCGGTAGGCGTGCTGCTGCGCGAACAAACCGGACTATATTTCCACCCGGAAACGCCACCGGGCACATACACACTGCAATGGCGCGTGTTTGTCAATGATGAGGCGGTGCCGGGCCGTCCGGCGTGGCGACCCTGGCGCAGCGATGCCGTGCGCCTGGGCACAGTGCAGGTACGGCCGTGGCCGCTTGTCACCACTGTGCCAGACACCAACGTCGAGCGCAGCGGTGCCACATTTGGCGATCTGGCGCAGTTATATGGCTACCATTTGCAGCAAACAGAGGGCGATTTACAAGTAACCCTCTACTGGCAGGTGCAAACGCCGCCCAACGACAATTATTTTGCCTTTGTGCATCTGGTAGCCGCTGATGGCACGATTGTCGCCCAGGTTGATCAGACGCCGGTAAATGGCCTGCGCCCCAGCAAAGGCTGGCGCACCGGTGAAGTGCTGACTGACAGCTACACGCTGCCCAATCCCGACACGCTGCCGCCCGGTGAATACGCGCTCAATGTCGGGCTGTACCAACCGGAAACTTTCCAACGTCTGCCGGTGCTGTACCAGGGGGAGCGCCAGCCCAACGACCAGATGACGTTGATCGTTTTTGACACGCAACCAGCGCCATGAACTCGCCTGCTGTATCCCCTTCACGGCATGAACGGCCGTTTCTCATCCTCATCCTCGCCCTTTATTTGCTTGTCACCCTGGCTTATGGCGTCATCAACCCATTATTTGAAGCGCCAGATGAGCATTGGCATTTTTTTACGGCCGTTTACATTGCCGAAACGGGAAAGCTCCCCCAGGTCGCCCCAGACTATGACACCTGGCTGAGCCAGGAAGCGGCACAGCCGCCGCTCTACTACCTGTTGAGTGCGCTGCTCATCGCCCCCATCGACAGCAGCGCCGCCCGCGATACCGTCTGGCTCAACCCGTTCGCCTCCATTGGCGATGCCGACGACCTGACAAATCTCAATCGCGCCATTCATGGCCCCTGGGAAGCATGGCCCTGGCAAGGATACGCTCTCGCCGCGCACGTGCTGCGCATCTTTTCCACCTTGTTGGGATTGGGGACGTTGTTGTTTATTTATGGCAGCGGCCGTTTACTGTGGCCGGATGATGGGCGCAAGGCGTTACTGGGAACGGCCGTTATCGCCTTCCTGCCCCAATTCAACTTCCTCCACGCCTCCATCAGCAACGACACCCTCATCACCTGCCTCAGCGCCGCCGCCATCTGGCAAATTTTGCGCCTGGTGCGTGAGCCAGATGGCATATTCCGTTCACCAAGCACAGTCCAACGCCTGCTTCTTCTGGGTATCACCATCGGCCTTGCCGCCCTCAGCAAAACAGCCGGGCTGCTGCTGCTCGTTTATGCGGTTGGGGTTGTTGGCTGGCTGTGGTTGGGACAACAAGCATTCAAAGATTGGAAACCTTCACGCGCCACTCTTCAACCTCTCTTCGTGAATTTGCTCATCCTCGTGCTGCCAGCGCTGCTCATTGCCAGTTGGCTCTGGTGGCGCAACTGGAACCTGTATGGCGACATCACGGCGGCGAACCAGTTTATTCGCATCGCCGGTGGCGACCGTCATTACACCTTCTGGCAAGTTCTGGGCGAGAGCGATGGGCTGTGGAAATCCTTTTTTGCCATTTTCGGCTGGTTTAACGTGCGCCCGCCTGCCTGGGTCTTTTGGATATGGAACGGCATTGTCCTCGCCGCCCTCATTGGCGCTCTGAAAAACGCCCGCCGACTTCACCTTCCTTCTCTCTCTTCCCTCCTCTCGCCACACATCCCCCTGCTGCTCGTGATCTGGCTGCTGCTTGTCTATGCCGGGCTTGTCACCTTCATGATGCAAACGGAAGCGGCGCAAGGGCGGCTGTTGTTTCCCGCGCTGATTCCGCTGATGGCCGCGCTGGTCTATGGCCTGACGCGCTGGTCGTGGCGCGGCGTCTATGCGCTGCCGCCGCTGTTGGCTCTGGCAACGACGGTGTACTGCCTGGTTGGGGTCGTTCGTCCTGCTTACGCCTTGCCGCCGCTGCTGGACGCTTTGCCAGCCACAGCACAACGCCTGGATGCGGAGATGGGGCAGGGTTTGACATTGGTTGGCGCGGCGGTGGAAACGGAAACGGCCGTTCCCGGCGCACCCGTCACCCTCACCCTCTACTGGCAAGCCGCAGCACAGCCAGCCATCCCCCCCGAATTTAAGCTGGAAATTTTCGGGCGCGACATGGCCCTCGGCGGCGAATTACACAGCTACCACGGACGCGGCCTGTATCCGGCCACGCTCTGGCCGCCGCAGCAGATTGTCGCCGACCGCTTCAGCCTTTACCTCGATGCAGCAATGGAAACACCCGTGTTGGCACAAATTTTTGTACGACTGGTGGCAGAGGGTGCGTCTGGCGTTCGCGTTGGTGCGGTCAAAGTCACGCCAACAGCCTGGACAGAACCGTCCGAAACGGCCGTCACCCCCCTGGCACAACTCGGCGACTCCATTCAACTGTTAGCGGCGCAGCTTTCGGCTGATACGGCCAGTCCGGGTGACACGATATTTATTGACGTCACCTGGCGTGCCACCGGCGCACCGGGAGCTGATTTCACGACGCTCATCCATCTGGCCGCAGCAGGCCAACCGCCCCTGGCGCAGGCAGACAGCCCGCCGCTAGGTGGCAGTTATCCCACGCGCGTCTGGGCTGCGGGCGAGGTGATTGTGGATCGATATACCTTGGTAGTGCCGCCGGATGGGCTGCGTAACGGCCGTTACCCCATCTGGCTTGGCATGTATGACAGCAACCTGGCACGGCTTCCCCTCAGCAGCGACGGCCAGCGCCAACCCAACGATGTTTTTCAAATCGGCTGGCTCACCATTAGCCAGACACATCAAAATGAATAACTGCCACAGCAACTGAGTTGTGTGGCAGTCATCTAAAATCGGTATTGAAGGGATTGAGCAAAAAGCTCATCTCATCGGGTGACGGTTTTATCTCATCCAATCACTAAATTGAACAAGTAACCGGTAAAAACAATCGCCACCGCGACAATGCTGATAAAAATGATGATGAGGCGCAGCTTAATCACGCGCTTCAGGATCAGCATTTCCGGCAAGCTGAGGGCAACGACAGACATCATAAAGGCCAAGACTGTGCCCAACGCCGCCCCTTTTTCCATCAACGCATGAGCAATGGGAATGATACCGGCGGCATTTGAATAGAGAGGAATGCCGAGCAGCACCGCTGCTGGCACCGACCACCATGCACCGCGTCCCATCACATCGACCAGAAAATCTTCCGGCACATAGCCATGAATGCCGGCGCCAATGCCAATGCCAATGACGACAAATAGCCACACCTTGCCGACAATCTCTCGTGTGCTGCGTGCCGCGTCGCGAATGCGGTCATCCCAACTAGGCTTTTGTGTCGCCGCTGCCTGCCCCACCTTGACCTGCCACACAAATTCCTCTACGTAACGCTCCGGTTTGAGACGGCCAATGATAATCCCGCCGACGACGGCAATGACCAGTCCCGTGCCCAGGTAAAGCGCGGCAACTCGCCAGCCAAACAAGCCAAAAAGCATCGCCAACGCGACTTCGTTGACAACCGGTGTGGCAATGAGAAAGGAAAAGGTAACACCCAGGGGAATGCCGCTTTCCACAAAGCCAATGAAGAGGGGCACGGCCGAACAGGAGCAAAATGGGGTGATGACGCCCAGTCCGGCAGCCAACAGGTTGCCCAAACCTTCACGTCGCCCGCCAAGTGCGGCGCGTGCTTGTTCTGGGCTGAAAAAGGAACGCAGCAGGGTGACGAGAAAGATCATACCGCTGAGCAGCAGCAAGATTTTGGGCACGTCGTAGAAGAAGAAGTTGAGCGATTGGCCGAGATGGGTGTCGGCACTGAGGCCGATGAGTGTGTAGGTGAACCAATCCGCCAGGTTTTGCAGCTGCCCCCAGAGGATGAGCCAGAGAACGGCCGTTCCCAGCACCAACAGCGGCAATCGCCAGCTTTGTTTATTTTGTGATGTGGGTAAAGGATGGGTTGTCATAGGGTTGTCTGTCCTTCGGGGCCGCAGAGGTCGGGGCGCGGTTGGATGCGGGCCGGGTCCAACAGGGTATTGAGGGCATCGCGGTATTGGGAAACGGCCGTTTCATTCACAGCATAATAAATCCAACGGCCGTCTAGCGCATCACGCCGCGCCGTAATCAGCCCCGCCTGGCGCAAAATACGCAAATGATGAGAAAGCAAGTTAGGTGCCAGCGCCAACTGCTCTGTCAACTCACAATTACAGGAGTCACCGCTCATGAGCCGGTCAAAGATGCGCAGGCGATTCGGGTCTGCCAGTGCCTTCAACACTTGCACCAACGTCGTCACCGCCACATCATCCACACGAACAACCGCACTCATGAGGCCACCGACAGCGCATTGGTTAGCCAGGTTGTCACTTCGGCCGGCGTCGGAATGCGACCAGTGGACACCACTTGTTCCTCAATCACCAGCCCAGGCGTCGCCATCACACCATACTTCATAATGTCGCCATACTCCGTCACTTTTTCAATTTCCGCTTCAATCCCAAGCGTAGTCACAGCTTGCCGCGCGATTTGCTCCAGGCGCTTACAATTAGCACATCCACTTCCTAACACTTTTACACTGATCATCATTTAGTTCCTTTTCTTTGCGGTAATAATTCAATACACATTGAAATGTATGCATAAATTATCAAACTTTCACAGTTGCCAGCGGCATGACAAATGTCACCGGTTTGGGATGACAGTTGTCATATTTCAATAATCATTGAAATAGTTTCGAGCAAGTCAGGTGAGTTTTGCGAGTTTTGCAAAATCGGTATGGCCCATCTAAAAAGGCGATGTGCCATAGGCATCATTTTCCCTCATCCATGTGCGTTTCCTCACTTATGACAAAAGTAACGTGACAGGTATGGTAAATTTTGCTACACTCGGCGTTAGATAGTTATCTAATTTTGTAGACGACCATCTAACAAACATCAGAGTTGCTTAAACTACCAACGACGAGGTAAATCATGGCCGCAGATAAAACAGGGGGGATCACCCTCTATCTGGCAAAAACCAAACAGTTTAGCGCCAATGCCAAACTGGTGCTGCTCTACAGTGCCTTCACCGGACTTGCATTTGGGGTGTTTCGTTTCTTGTTCAACTTCTACGTGCTCAGCCTTGGCAACCAATACAATGAGGCATTTATCGGCACACTTCAAACAGCCTCCTCCTTCGCCACCATTGCGATGGCCTTGCCCGCGGCATATCTGGCTGAACGTTATTCACAAAAAGGGATCATGATCGTGACCGGGCTGCTCAGCGGCTTATCCTTTTTAGGGTTGGTGCTGTTTCCCGTTCATTGGGTATTGATTGCGTTCAACATGGTTGCCGGTATCTCGATGAGCATACGGCAGGTGGCAATGGCCCCATTCCTCATGCTGAATACATCACCCGATGAGCGGCAGTGGGTCTTTAGCTTTAATTTTGGCCTGATGACGATTTCGGGCTTTTTTGGCAATTTGTTGGGCGGTTGGCTCCCAACCTGGCTAGGTGGCATGTTCCAATCTGGCCCCACCGATACGTTATCTTACCAGTTGGCGCTGGGCAGCATGATGCTTGTCACCATTTTTTCCATTGGGCCGCTGCTGCGCATTAAGATGCCGAAGCCAGACCCAACACGCCAGATTGAATTGCCATGGGTGCAGTTGAAGCAACACGGCCGTTTCCTCTCCCGCTTCCTCATCCCCCAAATCATCATTGGCCTCGGCGCGGGCATGATGCAGCCCTTCATGAACATCTACTTCCGCAACGTCTACGACAGACCAGACCAACCGATTGCGATGGTGTTTGCCATTGGCGGGTTGTCGATGGCTATCGCGCAGTTTGTGGGGCCAGTGATGGCCGACCGTTTTGGCAAAATCGGCACCGTTGTGCTGACACAAGGGTTATCTGTGCCCTTTTTGCTGGCGTTGGGCATTGGCGCCTGGGTAACATCCGGCAACCCGGCACAAGCAAGCATCTGGTTTTTAGTGGCTGGCATCGCCTACATTTTCCGGTTGGCGCTCATGAACTTGAGCAATCCTGTCTATCAAACCTTTGTGCTAGAACAGGTGCCGGAAAGGACACAAGCCCTGATGATGAGCCTAAACAGCCTCTCTTTCCAGTTTGGCTGGTTTGTCATGCCCCAGGTAAGCGGCTGGCTGCAAGTGACCTTTGGCGACATGGGCTTTGTGCCGATCTTCTTTTCCGTTGCCTTTTTCTACGTAACGGCTATCACAATTGAGTGGTTTTTCTTTTACCGGCCACAGAAGCAGGCGGCGTCGTTACAGCCACAAGTCTCTGGCGATTAGTGCCACAGCAAGCCTATGGTCAAGAAATAAGGCCACCGAATCCCACGCTGATATAAGCCAAACAAAAAGGCTTCCACAACTGTTGCTGTGGAAGCCTTTCATTTTGTTGTTTTGAAGACGTGATTTATTCAGATTTGATGCGGGCTAAGACGTCGCCTTCTTCCATGATGATGTATTTAACACCATCTATTTCGATCTCATTGCCGCTGTACTTGGCAAACAACACCACATCACCAACTTCCAACCCGGTGATCATTTCTTCCGTGTCACCGACGGCTTCAATGCGACCCTGTTGTGGTTTTTCTTTTACCGTTTCTGGCAGAATCAAACCACTTTTGGTTGTGGCTTCTTGTTCTAATGGACGAATGAGAACACGGGTTCCTAATGGTTCAATAATCATGATTGCTTCACCTCTTAATCAAGAATGGGAGCCTGAACGCTATGCGCTCACAATCTCCGGTCTTTGTAGACGGTCAACGACAAAGTAAACATTCCGTTGGCCGCTTATCCCCAGCCGTCCGCACCATTTCTCTAACTGATTTGCGAACGGCAAATTTGCTTGTTTACAGTCCTAGCATTTGATTGATTTTGGGCTTATCAAACCCAACAACGATTTTGCCGCCGATGTCTATGACGGGAACGCCCATTTGCCCACTGCGCCGCACCACATCACGGGCGGCGGCAGCATCACGACTGACGTCTACATCGCGGAATTTGATGCCGTTATCGCGGAAGTACCGCTTTGCCATATTGCAGTAAGCACAGGTGGGCGTGGAAAACACGATCACGCGCGGCTGTTTTTTATCTGTTTTTGCTTTTATTTGCGCCATTTTGTGACAACCTCTCCATCAACTTTGTGGCGGGAAACGGCCGTTTCCATGCCATTCCCCTTCCACCTCATTAGATGCAGCCAGCCGCCAAAGGTGACAAACTCATGTGATCAATGTCGCCGGTAAATGCTCTGTGCGATTCCAATAAACCATATTAATGTGATCAGGGCCAATGTGAATGCGCGAAATAGACGTATTGTTAATCCAAAACCAGACATCACGCGGCGTTTCAAAGCGGTCATTTTGATGCCCAAATTGCACCAAGTTCCACAGCAGCGCATAAGCAAATCCCCCATGCGTGACAATTGCCACACGATCATCCGGCTGATGACGCGCCAACAATTCCTTCACAAACCCATGAGCGCGGTCTAAGGCGTGTTCGCGTGGCTCAAAGGGGCGATTCCACCAGCCGCTCTCGTCAACCCAATCTGGCAGCACCAGGCGTGGAAACTGCGGTTCCAGCTCTGAGCGTGCCGCCCCTGGCTGTCCAACGCGCTCTCCGGTATGCTCGTCATCGAGATAAATGCCACCCCACTCGTGAATGTCGAACCAGACGTGCAAAGGCATTTGCATCGCCTCGGCAATGTAATGGCCGGTCGTGATGGCACGCAGCATCAGGCTGGTATATAAGTGCGTAAACGGGAAGCTGTGCCGATTGTGTATATCTTGATCTGGAGAAAGAGAAGTAGGCGAATTTGTTTGTGCCAGGAATTGGGCTAACGCTTGCGCCTGTTGATGGCCGATTTCGGTTAGCTCTGGGTCAGATTTGCGCCCTACTTCCGATCCCGTTTGGGCATAGAGGGCATTATTTGCAGATTGTGCATGACGAATCACATAAAGATGCATGAATCACTCCATTCTAAAAGTTTGTGCGCGGACGTTTGGTGTTGACAGGACAAGGACACAGTGTGCGCTGAAAATTCACGGAGATCGCTGAGAGGCAAGCGGGGAAGCGATTTGTTTCCCCAGCATAGTCTCTCTCATAGCGCACTGCATCGTGGATGGTTGCAAGGTGTGTACACTGGTTGTCAATCCCATTTGTCGAAGAGACTTCATGAGTATAGCGCACCATCGTCTATGAAAACCAACCTCGCATAGGCTAACCTCCGGGAGGATTATGGGCGAACCTCCGGGAGGGTTGTTATGGGTGAACCTCCGGGAGGTTGGGCGCATGGTAGCAGCCGTCTTTGGAACCTCCCGGAGGATTATAGGCGAACCTCCGGGAGGTTGGGCACATGGCAGCAGCCGTCTTTGGAACCTCCCGGAGGGTTATGGGCGAACCTCCCGGAGGGTTATGGTTGAAGGAGTTGCAGGAGAGAATGGGCAGCGGCCGTTACCGGCAAATCTCCAGCCATGACAGCTTCTTCGATGCCGGGCAGTTGTGCCTGTACTTGCGGCTGATTGTAGAAGTAGGCGTGTAGCTGTTCGGCAATCAGGGTGTGCAGCCAGTCGCGTGTCTGTTCGCGGCGACGTGCTTGCAGCACGCCGGATGCCGTTGTTTGTTCGCGGAAACGGGCAATGACTTCCCACAAAGCTTGAATGCCCGCGCCGGTTGCGGCTGAACCCGTGTAGGCACGGGTGCGCCACCCTTCTGTAGCTGGCGTCAGGTAATGCAGGGCGCGGTTGTATTCCATGCGTGCGGCATCGGCTGCCAGTTTGTTGTCGCCATCGGCCTTGTTGATGAGAACGGCATCGGCCAGTTCGACGACACCTTTCTTGATGCCTTGTAGCTCGTCGCCCGCGCCAGGGACGAGCAGCAGCAGGAAGAAATCTACCATTGAGCGCACGGCGACTTCGCTTTGCCCGGTGCCAACTGTTTCTACCAATATGACGTCGAAGCCGGCGGCCTCGCAAACGAGGATGGTTTCGCGCGTTTTGCGGGCGACGCCGCCGAGCATACCGCCGGTGGGCGAAGGACGAATGAAGGCGGCCGGCTGGGTTGCCAGTTTTTCCATGCGCGTTTTGTCGCCGAGGATGCTGCCTTTGGTGACGCTGCTGGTGGGATCGACGGCGAGAACGGCAACGTGATGCCCCATCTCTACCAAGAGGATGCCCAATGTTTCGATGAGGGTGCTTTTGCCAGCGCCGGGAACGCCGGTGATGCCGACGCGAATTGCGCGGCCGGTGTGGGGAAGTAGTTGTTTGAGGAGTTCTTGGGCCTGGGTGAAGTGGTGTGGTGCGTTGCTTTCGACGAGGGTGATGGCACGCGCCAGGGTGGCGCGGTCTCCAGCGAGCACGCCCTGGATGTATTCGGCGGTGGAGAGTTGGCGGCGGCGGGGCACGGCCGTTTCCCCTTGCGTGCTCTTTGTTGCGGGCAAGCCATCATGGCCGCCGACAACACCGGGCATCACACGTGTTGCAAACTCATCTCCGGCGTCATCCGGCGTCCATTCGGGTCGTTTGGCGGTTTCAGACATGGGAGAATTGAACCCCAAAGCAGCGCGAGAAGCAATGATAAATGAGGGAGGCCATGGGGAAATGATCAAAAAGCGCAAAGAGAAGAAGCGTTTTCCGCTTTACTTCTATCTCTTTGCGCCTTGCTGTTTTGCGTTTGCGCGTTGGCGATGGTTATGAAGCCGGTTGGGTTACGATCATTGTCAGCAGGGAACGGCCGTTTTCATCCAACAGCGTCAGCGTATTCAATTCCGTTCTGTAAGCGGCAACCTGCGCCAATGCCGCCATCAATTCCATTTCCCGCTGACCATGTTCCTCATCGCAGGCGCGGCGCGTTTGGCCTATGGCGGAAAAGGTTACAGCACTGCCATCTACCGTGTAGCTGCCAAAATAATCATTGCAGCCTGTGTAGCCAGAGAGCTTGCCATCGCTCAGGAGCAGCGTGACATCGGTATCGATCCAGGTGGAGACAATTGCCTCGTCCTGAGCAATCCCGTTCAATGTCCAGGTGGTTCCTTCGAGGGCGGTGTTGCTGGCCGGAACATAAACCAGGTCGCCACCAATGGAATGCAGCGTGAGTTGACCGTTCGATAGGGTGTGGCTGATAACAGAACTTAGGAGATCGATAACGGCCGTTTCCTGTTCCATAAGGCCATCACCGATACAATCCATCACAGTGCGGGCAATTTCTCCAACTTGCCAGGTGTTGCCATCAATCGTCGCATTGCTAAAAAAGGTATTGCAACCAGTAGAACCGCTTAACTGCCCATCGCTGCTAATTTTTAGCGTGGGCATCGTCCCAGCTACAGGGGATTGTCCGCCATAACTTTGCAGTACCCACAATGTTTCAAACAGCGGTATGCTGCTTGGCGCACATTCGCCACGGAAAAACGCCCACTCATCACACTCACTGCCATCGTCAAAAAGGCAAACGCCGTACTGCCCGCCGTTGTTATCCGTGCGTATTTCCAAGGTGCCGCCCTGCTCTTCGCAATAAACAGAGGCGGGATTGGCAAGGCCAGCGGCGGTGTCATCTGTTGTCGCGGGCGCTGTATCGCCATTGGTAACGCCCGGTTCATTGGTTTGCCCACAAGCAACAAGCAGTAAGCTCATGATCAGCAAGCTCATTACAAGTAAAGTTTGTTTCGTTTTCATAGTCTAATTCTCCTCAAAATAGCCTCCCGAAGGGTTGTTTTGCGGCGGGTCGCTTTGATAGCCGCCTGCGGGAGGTTGGTTTGCAAGTGCATGGCTGCCTGAGCAGGCCATGCTATCACAACGTTTGCCGCTTATAAAAAGTTCCATTGCCCAGGTAAAAGCTGAATCGGTCGTGATTTAAGCTAGATTTAACGATGTTTAGGGGTGGTTTAACCATGCGTATCGGATTTTTCGCTAAAGTAAGGGCCATAGATACAACTTGGAGGTAACGCTTACATGACACGGATTAAAGGAATTATCGCCGCCGGTACATTAACTGGCCTTGTTTTGCTAACTGTTTTGGCCTTGGGATTTCGCAATGCTGGGGCGGCTAAGGAGACAACTGTCAATACGGCAACGGCCGTTACCACGCCGCAACAACTGCAAGACATGCAGACCTATACCACACAGCTAGAGGATGCCTTGCAAACCATGCAGGCGCGTGAAGCGCAATATCAGCAGCAAATCGAGGCCGCCAATCAGACAATTCAACAACTGCAAAGCCAATCATCCACAGCACCAACTGGCAATTATTGGAGCGAGCACGAGGAACATGAGCATGGCGACTACGACGACTAAAAATCGCCGCGCGGGACAGCAGTTAGGGCTGGTGCGGGCGATGGTGATTGTGGGGAGTGTGGCCGCTTCGCTGGTGGGAACACGGTTGTTAGCCGTGAACGATGCCCAGGAAACGGCCGTTGCCACACCACAACCCGCCGCAATCATCATCGAACCACCAGCGGCAGCGCCAGCGAGGAACGAAGCATTACTCATCGAGCTGCCGCCCATTCCTCAAGCCATCTCGCCGGCTGTGCAGCCCGTAACCCGCACTCGTTCTTCCCGCTGACCGATAACCTTCCCCTTGTCGTTGCGAGATGCGCAGGCCAACCTGTGCATCTCGCAACCACCCATTATCAGGAACCATTATGACCTTGCCCTTGCTCCATCCCTTCACCTTTAGCCATCAATTTCAAGCGATGGGCTGCCAGATTGCCGCCTGGTTAGATGTGGATGATGCGGCCACAGCCCACAATGCGCTGGCGCAAGTGGAAGCCATTATTCCGCCATCATGAACAAATCCTCAGCCGCTTTCGCGCAGACAGCGAGCTAAGTTTGTTAAACGGCCGTTCCGCCCAATGGGTTCCCGTCTCGCCACTGCTCTGGCAAACCCTGACAACCGCCATTTCCCTGGCCGAATTGACCGATGGCCTGTTTGATCCAACCCTGCTGCCCGCGCTCGAAGCAGCCGGTTACACACACACATTTCCCATCGCCCCCGGCGCAAATGGCACCAGCACAGCGCCCATGCCAGGATGCTGGGCGGACATCCGTCTGGATGCCGCGCGGCAAGCGGTATGGCTGCCCGCCGGTGTGCGCCTTGACTTTGGCGGAATTGGCAAAGGGCTGGCGGCACAGCAAGCTGTCCAGTTGTTAACGGGCTGGGGGCCGTGCCTGATTGATGCGGGCGGCGACTTGTGCGCCGGTGAAGCCCCGCGCAATTGGCCCGGCTGGCCGGTGGCCGTGACAACGCCAACCGGTGTTGATGGCGATTGCGCCGACTTGTTTTCGCTTTGGCTGGTGGAAGCGAGCTTATCCACGTCGGGCATTGATTATCGGCGCTGGCAGCATAACGGCCGTTCCGCCCATCACATCATCGATCCGCGCACAGGCTGCCCGGCCGACACCGATTTACTCACCGTTACCGTCCTGCTGCGCAGCGCCGCCCAGGCAGAAGGCATCGCCACCGCCATGCTGGTGCAAGGGCAAGAAGCGAGTACAGCATGGCTTGAGCAGCGCAACATTCCCGCCGTACTGGTCAATCAGGCACAAACCATTTATCTAACACCGGCAATGGCCCCGGCATGGCAACAAAAGGACATTTACTAAATGACAAGGCAAACGACAATCACCCCGCTTTCCACTGGCAGCAAAACGATTACCTTTTTACTCAGCCTGTTTTTCGGGCTGATATTGGGCGCTGTCCTGCTGGGAACGGCCGTATTAACCAGACAATTCACCACACTAGACGAACAACTAGCCACACAGCTCGGCATTGGCGCCAAAACAGCCTGGTATTTCTCACGCGCCAGCGGCACAGTTGCCTATTTGCTGCTTGCCAGCTCCACCGTGTGGGGCTTATTACTCAGCACACGCATCATCCGTACCTCCATCCCCGCCCCACTCATGATCGGAATGCACAACATCTTATCCTGGACAGCCATCGCCTTTACCAGCATTCACGCCCTCGCCCTCTTATTCGACAGCTACTATACCTACACATTGCCCACCCTCGTCATCCCATTCATCGGGCCATATCGCCCAGAATGGGTAGGACTCGGCATCATCGCCCTGTACATCATGATAGTCACCTCCGTCAGCTTCTCCTGGCGGCGGCAGTTGGGCCAAACCCGCTGGCGGCGTTTGCACTATCTGACCTTTGGCGCGTATGGGCTGGCAACGCTGCATGGAATAATGGCCGGTACAGACAGCGGCAATCCCGGCATGAAATTCATCTATTGGGGCAGCGCGTTACTGGTCTTATTCCTGACAAATTATCGCATCATGGCTGGCAAAACGGCACGTTAAGGCGTGCGTCTCAGCCATCACAAGCGGCCACCAGGCCAAGAGCAGGCGGCAAAGCTATGTTTTGCCGCCTGCTCTTTTGGCTAATCCAACGCTCTGTTTAACACACCGCCCATTGGGCTTGAAATTTTCCAATGCGGAAACCACTAAACTCCAATGCGGAAAATAAATTTTCCAATGCGGAAATTATTGAACTCCAATGCGGGGATTGTTGAACTCCAATGCGGGAATTGTTGAGAGGAAACGGCCGTTGCCCTACAGCCCATTAAAAACAGCGCGAATCCGCCGCGCCAGGTCATTCATCACAGCCTCACTCACCGCTTCATCCGCCGTCGCCCGCAAATACGCAAAGATATTGACGCCACGATAGTCGGCGGGCAAATCCGCCATACGCGGCACAACATGCACATGCACATGCGGATGTTCGGCCGTTTCCGCAAACTGAATGACATACGTCTTGGCGCAGCCCGTCGTTTCTCGCAAGGCAATGGAAAGCTGGCGCAGCAATATACCCAAAGCCCCCGCCTCTTCCTCCGTCAAATCGGCGACAGCCTCCACATGGCGGCGCAAGACGAGCACCAACCAGCCGGGCAAAGCGCTGTTAAAGCTGTGTACGACATCCCAATAGGGTGTGCGCAAAATGTTATCCCACAGCGGTGCATTTCCAGCATCGCGCTGCGCTAATCGTTGACAGGTGTGGCAAGTGGTCATAGGGTGTGGGTGGTAATAGGGACTGGAGACAGATGGATGTGCAATTACTCGAAACAGCCATTGCAATGACTGCTGATACAGTCGCTCACTAATGCGAATACGATTGGCAATGAGGGTATCCAACAGATGGCGTCCCATTTTTCTGAATATGGCCCGTTTGTTTTGCTTGCAGTAAAACGCCAACTGTGCCAATGGGATAAATGTTCCATTGAGCTGCGCCACACGCCGCCCTTTCGCGTCATCAATCAAAATATCGGGGACATTCTTTTCCAATGCCAAGACAATCGCCTCCGCTTCGCCGCGATCCATATCGTTCAACAGCAGTTGTACGGCCAATTGGTTTTGTGCAGAAACAACATACCTTTGTGCAAAGGCACGAATAAGCTCTGCGTGTGGCTTATCCTCTCTGGTTGCTTCAGTAAACACGGCCAGAGGCACCAGGATGTCGGCAAACAAGCACCATGAGCAATTCGAGTTTTTTGGAGAATGGATAAAGGGCTATCAGCGGCGAAGCATCGGCGACGATTTTCATGAGGCGAAGCGGGTTAATTCTTTCGAGTTCGGCTGGATCATAGTCAATGAGCGGTATTTGACGCCGGTCTAACTCAAACAAAAATTGCTCACGGCTGAGATCTGCCAATTCGACAGCCTGCCCCAGCGTTAGCTTATGCGCCTGGAACAGTGATACATCAGCGCAGCACGGACGTCATTATGTTGAGCGCGTCGCGTCACCAAAATTCGTCCTGGTTTTGGTTGAGCGCGTGCAGTAACCTAAATCGGTATGTCACTTGCTGATTTGCTGTGTGCTCATGTTCACATCCTTTTTGTTGATGTGTAAGCATTATAGCAGAAATGGGAAACGGCCGTTTCCCCTGCGGCTAGATGGGTGATGGGGAGATGTGGGGAAGGAAACGGCCGTTACTCTTACCTAGATACAGTTGGCAGGCAAGCTATCATTATGAGTCTGTTTGTACATCTGCTTCAAATCTTCTTCCAGAGACGCTGGAGATTCGGTTTCTATCCTCCATCCATATTCGAGTTCCCAGCCAAAGTAAAGTAATGCCCATAATGGGTACATTTACATATGCCCCCTAGAAAAATCTATATAACGATCCCAAAGTTTGCGCTTGCTTTTGGTTGTTGTACTAAAGCCAGCCAAGTTGAACCAATATAAATAAGAGGACCGATTCGCCTAGCATTGTCTTTTTTGATGCGTTCCACCGCCCAAATCATACATTTTTTTCAACATAGGCCACTGTAATTTGGCAATCTCCTGGATTCTAAAAGAGACTTCAATTTCTGGTGGATGAGCAAACCTCAACTTTTTGATGTAGAAATTGCTAATAAACCCCCTTACTTTTGGGTAGTTGTGCGAATCGGATGTCTTGAAATATAAAGCCCGAAAAAATAGCCTCACAGCAGTTGTCTTGTTTTTTATCCACTAAATTTGTACCCATAGATAGGAGTTGGTGTCCTACTTGCTATGCCCTAAACGGCCGTATAACTCCCCAAGCACCTTCTTCGCCGCAATCGGAATCACCGTGCCGGGGCCAAAAATAGCCGCCGCGCCATGCGCATACAGGTACTCATAATCCTGCGCCGGAATCACCCCGCCGATAACCACCATGATGTCCTCGCGCCCCAGCGCCGCCAGTTCCGCCACCAACTGTGGCAGCAGCGTCTTGTGCCCCGCCGCCAACGAGCTAATGCCCACGACATGCACATCATTCTCCATTGCCTGCCGCGCCACCTCCGCTGGCGTCTGGAACAGCGGGCCAATGTCCACGTCAAAGCCCAAATCAGCAAAGGCCGTCGCCACCACCTTCGCGCCACGATCATGACCATCCTGCCCAATCTTCGCCACCAAAATGCGCGGACGCCGCCCCTCTAACTGCTCAAACTCATCGGCCATGCGCCGCACCTCGGCAATCGCGTCCATTTCGCCATACTCCGCCCGGTAAACACCGGCAATCGAACGGATGACGGCCTGATGCCGCCCCCATACTTGCTCCAAGGCAGTGCTGATCTCGCCTAAACTGGCGCGAGCACGGGCCGCATTCACCGACAATTCCAGCAAATTGCCCTCGCCCGATGCCGCCGCTTCGCTCAATGCTTGCAGCGCCGCCGCCACCGCCTGTTCATCCCGATTCGCGCGAAGTTCTTGCAAACGGGCAATTTGCGCCGCACGAACGGCCGTATTATCCACCTCCAAAATATCCAACGGCGCTTCCTCATCCAGACGGTACTTATTCAACCCAACCACCGTCTCATGCCCAGAATCAATGTGCGCCTGACGACGCGCCGCAGCTTCCTCAATACGCATCTTCGGCAATCCCGTCTCCAGCGCCTTGGCCATGCCGCCCAGCCCTTCCACCTCTTCAATGTGTGCCCAGGCACGGCGTGCCAGCTCATGCGTCAACGTCTCCACATAGTAAGAACCGCCCCAAGGGTCTACGACGCGGGTAATACCCGTCTCGTGCTGCAAATAAAGCTGCGTATTGCGTGCAATCCGCGCCGAAAAATCAGTGGGCAAGGCGATGGCCTCATCGAGGGCATTGGTATGCAGCGATTGCGTATGCCCCAAAGCGGCAGCCATCGCCTCCAGGCAGGTACGCGCCACATTGTTGAACGGGTCTTGCTCTGTCAGGCTCCAGCCGGAGGTCTGGCAATGGGTGCGCAGCGCCATACTTTTCTCGTCCTGCGGGTTAAATTGCTTGACGAGTTTGGCCCACAACATGCGTGCGGCACGCATTTTTGCCACTTCCATGAAGTAGTTCATGCCAATTGCCCAAAAGAAGGAGAGGCGCGGCGCAAACACATCAATGTCCAGCCCGGCGGCACGGCCGGCACGCAGATATTCCAGCCCGTCGGCCAGCGTGTAGGCCATTTCGATATCGGCCGTGGCGCCCGCCTCTTGCATGTGGTAGCCGGAAATGCTGATGCTGTTGAATTTGGGCATTTCGCGGGCCGTGTAGGCGAAGATGTCGCCGATGATGCGCATGGAGGGCGCGGGCGGATAGATGTACGTGTTGCGCACCATGTACTCTTTGAGGATGTCATTTTGAATCGTGCCGGTTAACTGCGCGTGGGGCACGCCCTGCTCCTCGGCGGCAACGATGTAGAAGGCCATCACGGGCAGCACGGCGCCGTTCATGGTCATGGAAACGCTCATTTTGTCCAATGGGATGCCGTCGAAGAGGATTTTCATGTCGAGGATGGAGTCAATTGCCACGCCAGCTTTGCCGACATCGCCGACGACACGCGGGTGATCTGAGTCGTAGCCACGATGGGTGGCAAGGTCGAAGGCGATGGAGAGGCCGCGCTGCCCGGCGGCAAGATTGCGGCGGTAGAAGGCGTTGCTCTCTTCGGCGGTGCTGAATCCGGCATATTGGCGCACCGTCCACGGCCGTACTGCATACATGGCAGGGTACGGCCCTCGCAAATAAGGGGGCATTCCGGCGGTGAAGCCGAGGTGCTCCATGTTGGTAAGGTCGGCGGGGGTGTGAAACGGCCGTATCGGGATTTGCTCCAACGTCTGCCATACAAACTCT
>JACKBV010000034.1 GCA_020634315.1 Ardenticatenaceae bacterium
GCGTCAGTGCGCCATTGCAGCGTCATGGAGTCTGCCGCCAGATAGGTGTCTGCATTGGGCAGTGTTTGGCGCAAGGTGTAGAAGAGGTTGCGCAAATTGGCGCGTGCCTGGCTGTCAGATGAGTCGGGCCAGAGGGTGAAGGCGAGTTGTTGGCGGGAAACGGCCGTTTGTCGGTGCAGCAGCAAATAGGCCAACAGCGAAATGGGCCGGTCGCCGCTGAAACTGACGGATGACTGGCCTTGCCAGGTCAGATTGAAGTCACCAAACAGGGAGATTGTTAACTGTGTGTTTGCCACGTCGTACCACCTGCTGTCACAAAACTCAATTCTGCAAGCCGGAATTGTCGCGCAAAGTTTAACAACAGAATTGGGATTGACAAGCCTGGGCTGCCGTTTTAAAAGTCCGTTGTGTGTATGGCGTTGTCGAAACGGCCGTTTTTCTGTCTGCTATTCGTACAAAAAAACCATGCGGCGGGATCTATCTATTACGAACACGGGAACAGATGGAGTTGTTTGAGCACCTCAAAATCTTTTATAATGTTGTAAAGCGCTCGCTTCGCATACTGTCAGAAACTTCGCCCTTAACCAGGCCGTTGCAATCCCATCAACTACAAGCCCTTGCCTGCAATCTCACAATGAGGCGTCTGCTTAACCCACTAGAAAATCTGCTTATTCCACTATTATTTGATAATGGTGGTAATTCCTTCGAGGAAAATGAAGGGAATTCAGTATTCATGATTTGCAGCCTTGAAATAATCTCAAGTCTTTAATGAGTGGTGGGTGCAGCGGCATTCCACTAGCCCTGTCTTAAATTGTGTTTTAGTTGTTTGTACCAGTGAATAGGGGGAATTTGGAAATGATTCGGAACTGCTGTGTTTTGGTAATAAGTATTCTTGTCGTAGCTTGTCATACACATCCTAATATAATTGACGCCCCAATAGCCACGAGTGTGTCTACCCTCCCAAAGCCAACATCCACTATGCCGCTAGTTACTCCTACCACGCAGGCAATACCAGCCACGAGTACACCTCTTCCTTTAATGCAAACGCCAACGATGACATTAATTCATCCCACAATACAGACACCGACCGATTTTTCTATCGTAACGAATACCCCTGTCCCACCAACGATGGTGTGTCCTGTGTTGAATCAGAGTAATACGTCAATATGGAATGCTTTACCCCGTGGCCGTATTGTGTTTGTTGCAACTAATTCACCAATGCGTAGTGAATATAGTTCAGACCTCTATGTAATTAATAGTGATGGCACAAATTTAACTCAATTATCCCAAACAAATGTCTCAAGGAATTATGCTGTATCATCTGATGGGCAGCACATTGCTTTTGTACAAGGAAATTCTGAACTCTACATTGAAAATATAGATGGCTCTGGGTTAAGACGCATAACGGATAATTTCGAGGGGACATATATGACTTTGCATCCAGACAGCACAAAGCTTGCTTACAATGTAAATGGTGTGATTAAAGTTTTATCTTTGGAAGAAAATGCCTTACCCATTTCTTTAACCGATCCCGCAATAACTGGAAATGCATGGTTTCCTAAGTGGTCACCCGATGGGCAATGGATTGCCTTTATGGGAAGAGTTGAAGGAGATTATAATGAAATCTGGGTGATGAATGCAGATGGTAGTAATGCAAAGCAATTAACAAACGCTAAATACTCGGCTAGTTTTCCTGTTTGGTCCCCAGATAGCCAGTACCTTCTCATATCTATAGAAACGGATACTTATTATCGCAGACGCCTACACTATATCGTTAATATCGAAACAGGAGATGTTTCTCAACTTACTTATTGGGAAGAGGGGGTCTTTACTTTAATTCTTGGTTGGCTGCCTGACAGCCAACATCTTGTAGTTGCTTCAAACCGGGATACAGGTGCTCATTATCTGGATATTTATACCGCCCCTTTGGATGGGACAGAGTGGGTGCGATCGACAACAAATTCAGGTTTTATATTTGACAGTTTCATGAATAGTGACTTTTCTGCAAGCCCCAACTCTATGGCGCCAAAGGATAACTACACTGTATTTAAAGGGTGGGGAGTTGAGGGATGGTCAGGACATTCGCTGCGTATCCTGGGACTTGATAATGTAGAATGTTACACTATTCTTGTCGATATCGATCCTCGCCAAAGATCGCGCCTTGGCTTATTTACTTGGGTGCCGTAAACCATTTTGCCTTGTCTTCGCTTGCATAGTGGGAACAACTATGCGAGTAGCGAAATGCTCGTTTTGCCGGACAGTAAGTGATGATACCGTTTGGCGGCCTTTTCTTCGGTTGAATTTTTGCTGTGGGCGGTAATTGTTGGCCCGATTTTAAGTCCGTTTACCAGGAAACGGCCGTTGCCGTCATCCGTTTCTCCTCTGAAAAAAGCCTCCCGGAGGTTCGTCTCCTTCGTGAAAAGCCTCCCGGAGGTTTGTCTCATGTGATAAACCTTCCATTGAGAACCTCCGGGAGGTTCTATAGACGACCTCTATTACGTGTTGAACCTCCCGGAGGTTCAGCGCATGAACTCTCCGGGAGATTGGCTTTAAATATTGTGCGAGTCTCTTATTCGATGGTAATTTCGGAATCTGCAACGATAAACGGCAGGTAAACCGAATAAGGCAGGGGGGGCGAGCCAAATTTGGCGACAAGTACACCGTTGCCACTCCCATTTGCGCCAATGGTTGTGTGAATGGGGAACTCGTCATCTGCTGCGCCGCTGCCATAACCGACAATATACGCACTGCCCTGCCCATCCACGGCAATGCCATAGCTGTACTCATTCAGCGGGCTGCCAAACAGCGTGCTGTAAATCAACGAAGCATCGCCACTTTGTGTCGGATCGAATTTGGCTACATAGACATCGTTGAAATCAGTCCAGGGTTCAACCGATTCCCGTACAGGAAAGTTGCTGGAACTGGTTGTGCCTGTCAGGTAGACATTGCCTGCCCCATCCACATCTAACCCATAAGCCACATCAGATGCCGTGCCGCCCAGGTAGGTGCCGTAAAGTTGGACGCTGCCAGCCGGATTGAGCTTAACCAGGAAGGCATCACGGGGAACAGGATTGCCTGCACTGGCGTTGGTCATCTGGTAGCCATTGACAACGGGCAGATTTAGCGAGGTCGTGTGTCCGGCCACGTAGATGCCGCTGCTGTCCTGACCAATGCCAAAGCCGTAGTCGCTGCCGTCACCGCCCAAATAGGTGCTGAAAACCAGTGAACTATTGCCGCTTTCCGTTGTGTCGAACTGGGCAATAATCGCATCTGCATCAGCGCCACGACTGCCTTGCAGCGCATTTTTGGTGGGAAAGTTGCTGGACAAGGTCGCACCGGTCAATGTTGCCACGCCTGCCGCATTCACCGTGACATCGCCGCCATATTCGGCACCGCTGCCACCCAGGTAAGAGCCATAGAGCAGGTTTTGCCCATCAACGCTTAATTTAGCCAGGAAAATGTCGCTGAATGCGCCATCGCCATCAGAAAAAGCCTGGTTTTGTGTAGGAAAGTCGGTGGAGAAGGTCACGCCGGTGACGTACACGTTTAGACTGCTGTCCAGGGCAATGCCGGTTGTGTTGTCGCGGGTTCCCACATCCAACATGCTGATATTTTCTTCACCGCCGCCGCCCAGGTAGGTGCTGAAAACAAGGGCATTGCCCACCGCATTTAATTTGGTCACAAAGGCATCGGCGCAGGGTACGGTGGAACAGGTTGGCAGGGGGCGAGTTTCTTGATAAGCGCTGCTTGTCGTTGGAAAGTTGGTGGATTCGGTCATACCGGTGACGTAGACGTTGCCTTGCGCGTCTACGGTGATGGCGTCGCCAATGTCGGCACCGCTGCCGCCCAGATAGGTCATGTACAGCAAGGCGTCGCCTGCCGGGTTGAGTTTGGCGATGAAAGCGTCGCCAAAATTACCACCGGTGGTGCCGCCATAGGTGTCTTGCGGTGCGCCAGCATTGGGGAAATCAGGAGAGAGGGTGCTTCCGGTCAGATAGACATTGCCATCATTGTCCACGGCGATGTCGCGCCCTTCTTCAAAGCCGCCGCCGCCAATGAGGGCGCTGTAAACGAGGGCGGGGTCAATGATTAAGGCGTAAGCCGGGTCGTATGCGCCAAGCGCAAATCCAAGCGATGTGGCGGCAGTTTGACCGCCACCAGTTTCTTGTAGGGTGTAATGAATTTCTACCGGAGTGCGCTGCCCGTTGATGACCTGCCAGGCGATGGGCGCTTCTTCGATGAGGGTGATTGGCTCTGCGTTTGCCGTGCCGGGCAATGTGAGAAGCAGATCGCCGCTGCGAGAATCGAGTTGGACGCGGGCAATGCCATCATAAGACCAACGGATTACGGCCGTATCCACGCCCGGCGCAACGTGGTAGGTTCCCTTGAGCGCCCGCGTGTCGCCTTCGTAGTGCAGATCAATCCCATTGTAAAGCTGCCGGTAAACGAGGCTGCCATAGGTGGGCAGTTGGGTTTTCCATTGGGTGGGATCATCGCCAATGATGTAATTGACGACGCCGGGAAGCTGCTGTGCCAGATTGATTTCTGGCGTGGGATTGGCCCCGGCGAAGTGCAGCCGTACCTGTGTTGGCCTGGCCTGGTCGCCTTGTGGCACGGATAGGGTGACTGCGGTTGGGGAGAAGGAGAGCACACCGTTGGGCAGTTGAGCCTGGGCGTGTACGGCCGTTTCTCCTTGCCCGCCATTCGCCACAAACGCCAGTGGCAGGGTCAGTCTATTGGCTGCTGGCGCTGCCGGGGCCAACGGCATCCTTGCGCTTAGGGTCAGCAGTGCCCACAACAGCGCCACCAGCGGCAGAATCATCACGTGCGGAACTAATTTTCGTGTATCAAACATCATATACTCCTTGAACTTATTTCCAGGGCAGTGCCCTGGTCATTTGTAAAACGGTGACTTCAGCCTCAATGTCCGACCAGTTTTCAGCTTTTGCCACAGAAATGCGATGGTGTCCATCTTCAACGAAGTAAACGCCGTTGACTTCAATCAGGGTGACAGGTGACAGCCTTTTGCCACGCCGATAGGCGGCGGCAATGTGCTGCCAACGGTCGATGTTATGCCGGGTAAGCGGACGGAAGTTGGCGTCGAAGTCGCGGCTGCGTGCTTGCGTGGTGCTGCCGCGAATCTGGTTGAGGGAAATGGTTTGTCGCCCAGCGTAGGTGTGGCCTAGTATGATGCAATCGGCCGTCACTTCAGCCAGATTGGGTAGGTGCGAAGTTCGACTACCTAGAATCGACCGGATATGCTGCCACAAGGGTGGAATCCGCCCAATTGGGCGGATTTTGCTCGCGAATCTCATAAGCACAACCTCCGGTAATCATTTGTTCAAGAGGCATGATAGGAAACGGCCGTCCGCCAGTTATCCAATGACGTCCGAAAAGCGTCCATGTTTGCGGGGAAAATTACCGGCTAGCTGACAAATTTTTCGTTTTCGTTATTGATCAGTTGCTAAGAGATTGTGGCGATTTTACATAGAACGCGGTACCTTGATAGGAGCTTTTCCCGGCAAAGAACAGGTTGCGGTACACTGTGCAGCAGCCCCATTTCCCACACTGCCGCCTGCTGTGATGACCGGATTGCCGTGGATACGGCCGTTCAAGAAACCCCATTTTCTAGTTAGAGGAGGCAAAACGATGTATCAGACAGATATGTATGAAGGAATGCTTGCCGAGACCGTTGCGGTTCCGGGGGCCAATGGCGACCTGATCAACGCCTATTTTGCTCGCCCCCTGGGGCCAGGGCCGTTCCCTGGCGTTGTCGTCATTCACCACATGCCCGGCTGGGATGAATGGTATCGCGAAGCAACGCGCAAATTTGCGCATCATGGGTATGCAGCCCTTTCGCCTAACCTTTATTATCGCGCAGGCCATGGCACGCCAGAAGATGTTGCTGCCAAAGTGCGCGGGGAGGGGGGCGTTGCCGATGATCAGGTTGTTGGCGATTTGGAAGGCGCAATGCGTTATTTGCGTGCCCTGCCATATCTGAACGGCAAAGTAGGCGTGTTTGGCACGTGTTCCGGTGGGCGTCATGCCTATCTGGCAGCCTGTCGTGTGCCCGGTTTTGATGCTGTGGTCGATTGCTGGGGCGGGCATGTCGTCATGGGGCCAGAATCCTTATCGCCCAAACACCCGGTCGCCCCCATTGACTATACGGCCGATTTGCCTTGTCCATTGTTAGGTCTCTTTGGTGAGGAAGATCACAGCCCTACGCCAGAACAGGTTGCCATTCATGAACAGGCTTTGCAAAAACATGGCAAGACCTATGAATTCCACATGTACCCAAAAGCGGGGCACGGCTTCTTTTATCATAATCGGCCCAATTACCGACAAGAACAGGCGGTGGATGGCTGGCAGAAGATTTTTGCCTTTTTGGAAAAACATCTCAGCAGAGGAGTTTGACAATGTGTACGATGATTGTGCAGCAAATAGAGATTGATGGTAGTGGCAAAGGGCAGGGAGGCTGGTTTTCATTGCAGCAAGCCAATGTTTCCTATGACCATCCATTTAACGCGCCGATGGAACATGCGTTGAATATTGATTTTGTGAACGAGGCACAGGGGCCGGGCGCACGCGTGGCTGTTGAATTGAGCGCAACGGCCGCACGCTCTTTGGTGCAAACGATCCTGGCTGTTTTAGAGCGTGCTGAAGCTGGCGGCCATTTAGATATATAAGTTTTAGTGGGCGCTGCCCGCGATCCGTTTTACGTCATCCATGGTGGGCATAACGCCGCGTGTGTAGAGATAGGCCATTTCGTCGCGGATACGCAGGCGGGGGATGCCGAGTAGTTCCAAAATAGCCTGGCAGGCGGCATAGCAAACGCCATTGTCGGGGTCGTTTTCCATCGCGCTGCGCAGGGCGTGGTCAGGCCATTCGCTGTGCAGCGCGAGCATTTCAGCCGCTTTGCTGCGCAGTTGGCGATCTGGATCGTGGCGTAAGATGTCACGGATTTTATCCAGGGCGAGGGTGTTGCCTTGTAAGTCATAGTGCAGACCGACAAGAAGCAGGCATTGGCTGCGCCAGGCGGCGTGTTCACTGCTCAATCCATCCAGGAAAAGGGGTAAAGCAGGTTTGTAGGTGGTCTGGGCGAGTTTGCGCAACTGGGCGGCGACGCTTTCTGGTGGCAGGCCAAGTTGATAGGCGGTTTGTACTTCGTTGAGGGCGGTTTCAAGATTTGCTGTCGGATTCATCGCGTTCCTTATACCGGGAACCATTCACGTATGAGTGGTTCGCCATCTGCACTGGATGCATCGGTTACCCAACTTAGTCCCAGTTCTTTTTTGCCGGGAAGGTGATACTGCGGGGGCAAGGTCGCTTCAAATTGTTTTTCATAGCGGCTGACCATGGTTTGCCAATACATGATAACGGCCGCTAACTCTCTCGGGTCTGGCTTTTTCTTGATTTTATCTTCGATAAATGACAAGGCTAAATTCTCGAATTTATTTCCGGGCACATCGGGTGAGTAGAAGTTATCCATGTCTTGGTCTTCCATGTCCATTTCTTCTTCGTGTTTGACGGCGCTGTTTTTGACATAGTAATAGACGTCGTGCATCAATGTGCCGAAAGAGAAGCCATGTTTTTCTAGTACGGCCGTTTCCCAGACTAGCTGCCGTTTATAAGCCTCTTTTGCTTTTTCTAGCAATCCGCTGATGTCTTTTGTTGACTTGTCAGGAATCGCAACCGTGTTTAGCACATTTAGTTTTAGACCTGCATAGGTTACTTCGGTGACGTATGGCGTGCCGTACCAACCGGCGCTGTCTTTATCAAAGATGTGTCCTTCGGAGACGCTTGAGGTGATGTCCAGCCAGGCTATATCTACACCTTTGAATTGTAGGACAACATCGGGGCGGGAATTGCCGCGTTTGGGTTGTAGAATGACATCAAGCCCGCCGCCGACACTGGGTTTTGCTACTTTTGTGACATAAGATTCAATCCAATAACCGGCTTGCCGGGGCATCGCGGCGCCATCTTTGAATTTGTTGTTGCCGACATCAAAGTTGTCGAGAAAGTTTTGCATATAGCCATCAACGGCGGGGATATGGACAAAATACTTGGTGGCGATCATGTCTCGCGCATCTTCTACGGCGTCGCTTAATGCTGCTGCGTAGGTTTCTACCGCAGAGCGGTATGGGCCTAGTTTGGGTACATCGTTGAGTGAGGTGTTTTCGAGTTTGAATTGGATTTGCCCTTGAGCCGAACGGGGTTGGGCAACAAGCTGCCCGATGGCGCGATTGCCAATCGTTTGTTGTAATCTGCTGTATTCATGGGGTGTCAACGATTGCGGATCGGCTTCGGCGCGTTGTAACAATGTGGATAGGCTGGGTTGGGCAGTGGTGTGGGGTGTGGGCAAACGGGGGCGTGTTTTTGTATCGGGTTGTTGTTGGGGCTGGGTTTGTCTGGACATATTTTTTATGTGTCGTGGGATTGTGGGGGCGGTGGGGGTGATTGATAGGAAACGGCCGTTTCGCGAATCTTATCTGCCAACTTTTGTAAATCGGCAGCAAATTGGGCGTCGCGATCTTGGGGTTCATGGTGAAAGAGATCATGAATTTTGTCGGGCAGTTGCTCCATGTTGTCATGGGTAGCAATGCCGTGCTTGTCCAATGTTTGCCGGAAGGATTGCATTTGCGTGTGGGCTGCTTCCAGACCCGCTTCACTGTCAGCAGTGACATTTTCTAGAAAGGATTTAATGCCGTTGAAGAGTGTGTCGAGTTTTTCTTTGATTTGTTCTGGGTTTTGTTCCAGTTCGGTTGGGGTGAAACCTAAGAGGTCGTGGGCGAGGGAACGGCCGTTTACAGGATTTTCAGCCTCCGACTCTGGTGTGCTAGTTTCTGGCGGGGCTGCCTGGCTGAGCGCCAGCAAATTGCGCAAGGCCGCTTGGGTTTGCGCAAGCCCTTTGCGGAGTTGGTCTTCGATGATGGCTTCGGCTTCTTCGCGGGTGATTTGGTAGGGGGAAACGGCCGTTTCCCGTACCCAAATAGATTCCCCCTTATCCGAAAACAACTGTAAATTTCCGGGCAACCAATGATGGTTGGTAGGTAATAGAAAATAGTTAGTTCGATCCGAATTTGTCCAGATAAATTCCATATCTACTATCATCACTTCAATATATGGTGGAAACAAGGTGTCTTCAAGAGGCAAAAGCCTGGCCCATATCCCTGGCTTTTATCTCATTATTAGTCGGCAAGCGGACACAATCAATATTGCTTAACATTTCTGAATATGAACGGAAGATAGTTGTTATATATCCGGATGATGGGTTGCGAATATCTTCTCGATTGTATTCATAAACTTGATAATCATTGGGTGTGGCAATGTTAATCGCCAAGCGAGATAAATTTTGGGGAGATTCCCCAATGACAAGAAAGGTATTATTACCCTCGGCAACAAGGTCTTCTTCAATTGCAAAGTTATTCAATTCATACCAATAACTATCACCAATCTGATCACCCACCCAATCCCGAAATTTCACTTGAATCTTTTGATCAGGTAGTGCAAATGCTAACACGGCGCGAATAGATATAAACCAAGATGGAGCAGATATTTGTAACAAACTTTCTAGTTCTTCCCATAAATCGTGGGTTTCATAATAAAACGGTAAACCAGGAAAGTTGGTAACAAATTGTAGAAGATCTTGTTGAATATGATGGGCAAGAGAAGAATTCTGTATCCAGGATATTGCTTGATCTTGATCTCCAATAATGTGACCTGAATTAAGCCGGAATAGCCGCTCTTGGTTGTTTCTTTCATTGTCATCTAACACGTTAAATAATGTAGAAAGAGTAGGAACTGAATGAGGAACAATAATGCTTGCCAGGAGGGCTTCTACAGCAAACTCAGAATCGAAAATAAAGTCACCTACAGCCTTTGTAAAAGTGGGTAATCCTGGTTTTACAATAACCCGTTGAACATCATCAATGCTAGAAAAACAAACCCTTATTCCAGATTCCCATATAGTCCTGGTAAATTCCCAGTCTTGTTGGCAGGGAATATGCAGCAATAGGCGTGACTTAGGCGAAAATGTTTGCAATTTTGCATAAAAATCAGGTGTTAAGGGATTGCCAAGAATAAGAGCGTTTTTTAGATTTGACAATCCAAATACTACAGATAAGTCCTCGACTGAAGTCAAATTAAATTGTACCGTCTCTAAATTTTTGCACTCTGCTAAAGCTGCAACAGAATCAATTGTAGATGCACAAATAGTAAGGTTTGTTAATTTTTCCAGGGCAATTAAATCTTCTAATCCCGCTAGCTCTGAAAAGTAAATCTCTAGAGTTTCTAAGTTGGGAAAATATTCAATATTTGCAAGACTTTTGAGGTGATAGGCGGTTAACGTTGTTATTGTTACTAATTCCTCTACCAAAAAAGGGTTTGTGTGTCCCAGAAATTGTTCAAGGAAATTTCGTATGCCTGGATTAAGAATTTCTACCATTTATCCACTCAAAACCTCTTGTTTGATACGCATCAATTCGACTCTCATATCTATATAGTTTTTCTGGTGTTTTGCAGCAAAAGCAGCGGTATTGCTTATCGGGTCACCTTGATAATAAATGAGAGGGAATATGTCCAGGTCTAAGCCCCCACCATCCCATATCCACTGTTCAATTGTAGTAATTAACTGGTCAAAATAACTCTCTATCGTAGGTGATTTTTCAAAAACGGCACGCAAGGCTTTGTGAAAAGCGTCTTGAGGTTCATGTAAGCTACCTTTTTTATCTGTTTTAACTTTAGCCCCGAAATTAAGTGCGCCTACATGACCATTGGGGATGTAGTAAGAAGCCATTTCGCGTTTGCCGGTATCAGATGTCAGGCGAGGATACTCAATAATTTCCCATGAAAAACCTGGAGAGTTGGGTTTAAATATTACCCAAGATGTATCTACCCTCAACTTGTGTTGTAAATCAACCCATTTAAGACCCTCGAAAAATTTATCAGGAGAGGAGGCACGATCAATGATTACATCTAAGTAATTGGTTGGGATCCATTCATGTTTGCCTGGGTCTGCTGCACGGAATCGATCCTTGATCCATTCACGCGCCTCGCTGTTATTGGTATATAAATTATCAAACTGTTGGCGATCTATTCCATATACCTTTTTTCCCTTGGCCATATCTTTCATAAAAGCAACTATGCCAACAGAATAGACCGCCATTTTCAACTTGCCGACTTCATCCAAGTTATCAAAAATCCACTTGAGATGCGGCACTAAATTTTTAAGTTTAGATTCAACATCTTTATCTAATGCTTCTGCTTGTACATCATTGCCGTTACTAATGGCTGTCACAACCGCTTTCGCTTCGTCATCTGTGCCCGGCTGTAATGCACGAGCCTGTGCCACATGCGTTTTACCCTCATCTGTCTTTTCAAGGTTTTTAACCTCTTTTATGTTTAAGAAAGAGGCTAGAGGTTTGGGGTCCGCACTGGCAATCATTACAACGGGTACGGCTCCAGTTGTGTCTATCCATAATGTATGGTTTTCGTTTCCTGCTTCAAATAATTGCCTTTCTCCTACTTCATTATCATCCAGGCTTGCCGTACTGGCATCAACTCCCGGTGTTGTTGTTTGTTCCTCTTCACCTAGCCCCAACAACCCTTTCGTTTTATCAATGCCTGCGGCAACAAAGTTCTTTACCTTGTCGATGGCTTTCTTGATGAAGCCAGCGACCATCTGCACCGGTTTGGAGTTCAGCACTTTGTCTATGGCGCTGTCTACGGCATTGCGCACGGATTCGATGATTTCCTTGACTTTGCCACTGATGTTGCCCAAACCAAGTAGGGAGGAGAGGAAGCTGATGGCAACAGGAATGAATTTTGCCAGGGATTGCTCGATGAAGTTGGCGGCGGCGCTGATGTTGCCGGAGGCGATAGCGGCTACCGAGTCTATGATGGCGTTGACCAGGGACATGATCTTGGAGCCGTTTTCGATGAAGAACATGACAACGTCGTAGATCATCTTGCACGCTTTAATGAAAGCGCCCGCAGGATTGAAGAGGCTGATGAGCCAGGTGATGCCTGCTTTGATGACACGTTCGGCAATGAATTCTTCGATCTTGCCCATGACCATATCTTTGAGCGTGCTGAGGTGCCCCTGGATGATCTCCCAAAGCTGCCCAAAGTCGCCATTCTTGATGACGTCGAAGATTTTGACGACTTCCATCAGGGCATCGACGCCTTCTTGCCCGATAATCTGCGTGAGACCATATTTCGCCAGACCAACCAGCCCTTCTTCCTGATAAATCTGGACAAGCTGCATGATTTGGTCGTATAGGCCCATGACATCGAAGCCAAGGACTTTGGAGACCTTGCCCATGATTTGCTCGAAGGAGATGCCGAGGATTTGCAGCACCAGTTGGAAGATACCTTTTAGGTCAAAGGTTTCGGGGAGGGTGATGCCTGCTTCGGCGATGGATCCGGTGAGCCAGCTAATCAATCCTTTTTTGAGGTGGGTGCCGATGTTGTCTACAAATTGCCCAAAGCCCTGTTTGATTGCGCCAAGTAGATTGCCGAGGAAGCCGATGGGGTCTTTGATGATTTTCATGACGGCATCGGCAATGCGTGCAAGCACGTTGAGCAGCATGTTTTTCAGTTCGATGATGGTTTTGATGACGCCGCCGATGGCGTCGATGGCTTTGTCAACGAGGCCCTTGTTGGCGGCTTTCATTTCTTCGATGCGGGCGTCGATAGCTTGCAGGTTTTGCTGGTATTTTTGGGCCAGGGTGTCGATGAGCTGTGTTTGTTTGTCGTTGATTTGCTGCTCTAGCTCGTCGAATTTGCTCTGGATGGCCTGGGCGGCTTCTTGCCCGACGCTTTGCAGTTCTTGGGGCAAGCTGTCGACGTATTCCTGGATGCGTTGTTTGCCTTTGGCAACGGCCGCTTTTGCTTCTGTCAATGTCGTGCTGATAAGGGCGGCGATGTTGTCGATGACAGCATCCATCTTGCCGATGTACAGGTCGCGCCCCTCCGCGTAAAAGGCGTTGACTTCAGAAGGCATTCCCAGCAGTTTGTCTTTTGCCCATTTCGCCCAACCCCAAAAACCGCCGTAGCGCTCTTCTTTGTAGGCTTCCATGCGTGCATCAACGTAGCTTTCGAAGGCTTCTTCCGCTTCGGCTGCGCCTGCATCGAAGATGGACATGACTTCGGTGTCGAGGTTGGCAAGGATGCCTTCGACTTCCGTTTGTGTTTCGGCGTAGATGGTGTTGATGTGCGCGGCGACTTCGGCGCGTTTTTGCTCATCGGCTGATTTGGTTTGTACTTGCTGATCGTCGGCCTGAGTGAGCAGGTTGCTGCGGTCGGAATGCATTCCCTGCATGGTGCTTTGCGCGGTGGCAACGGCTTCTTGTTCGGCGCTGCCGATTACGGCCGTTTCCTCTTGACGATACGTGCCCGGCGCTTCTTTCGCCGATTGCTGTGCCCCTTCTTTCGCTTCCAGCGCGGCGTTAAATTCTGGCTCGTTGGCGTTGGTGAGCTGTTCTTCGCTAATGTCGGCGTCAGCCATTTGCTGGTCGATGGATTGACCGCCTGTTTGCAAGGGGGCTTCGACTTCACCCTCGCCGCGCGGTTTGGGAACGGCCGTTTCCGCGCCAATATCCGACGGCGGCGCACCGGCATCCGTGGTTGTCAGCGGTTCCGTTGGTTTCGGCTCGACACTGCCCGTATCTGGAGCCGCTTCACGAGCGGTGTCCAATGGCTGCTGCGATGTCTCTTGCTCTTGAGTGACAGTGCCCTGAATCTGGTTTTTGATTGCGCCAGCTTTATCACCTTCCTTAAATTCATCCGCTTCTTCCACCGACTTTGGTGTCAGAGCGGCAATGCGCTCCATCAGTGCGCTTTTGAAGGCGGCGGCGTCAAATTCAGGGGTTTCGGCCGCTTCCATGTCGCCAACCTGCCCGGCCTGAGCCTTGCCTTCGATTTCGCTGGCGGGCGATTCCGCTGCTAACTGCGCTTCATCGGCTTCACCTTGGGCCTCAGCGTGTTGTTGTTCCGTTTTGCCGACGCTTTGTGCGCCCCTGGTCGCCGTTTGGTAGCCAGGGTCTTGTTCTGGCGCATCGGGCGCTTTGTCGGGTGGGTTTTGTGCCTGGTCAAAGGCTTGCTGCACGGCAGCCTGAGCAGCGGCCGTTGCCCCTTCCAATCCGGCGCCTGTGCCCGCGCTGGCACCATCTAGACCGGGTGCCGCCATTGGGCCGCTGCCATTGGCACCAGGGCCGGCCGCGCCATGTCCTTGTTGCGCCGCTGCGGCAACTTGCTGCTGCGTTTGCTGTACCGCCGCCGCATCGGCATCTTTCTTGGCTTTTCTCGTTTCCTTCTGTGTTTTTTGGGTTTGCTCGACCGTTTTTTGCTTGGCGTCAGATACTTTGCCGGTTGCCAGCGATTGCGCAACCTCTTTCTTGGGTGCTTCCGCTTGTACCTTTTCGCTTTTGGCCTGTTCTTTCGACTTGGTTTTGTCGCTTTCCCCTTTCGATTTGGCTGTGCTGGCGCGAGCCTGGGCGGCGGCGGCGGCCGCTAAAGCTGCTGCTTTTTCGGCAGGGGTTGGTGTGTCATCTTCTGCGGCCCCTTCTTCTTGTCGTTGGATTCGTTTGCCCTGGAGAAGCTCTTCATCTTCCTGGCGCTGCACGGGTTGTTGTGGCTGCGATGCCCCTTGTTGCACAACATGGGTCAGTTCGTGTGCCAATAATTCTTGTCCGGTATGGCTGCCGGGGTTGTATTCGCCCTGGCGGAAGAAAATGTCGGAGCCGGTGGTGAATGCGCGGGCGCTGAGGGATTGGTTGAGGGTATCAGCCTGGCCTCCGGTATGCACACGCACGCTGCCAAAGTCGGTGCCAAAGGCGTTTTCCATGGGCGCACGCACGGTATCGGCTAAGGGCTGCCCGCCGCCGCGTGCGCTTTGGATGTTGGCTTCGATGTCGGGTGTGACGCTGCCGCCATCTGGCGCGACAATGCCCGCTTGCGCCTGCACTATGTCTTGTGGCTGCATCTGTACGGGTTCTTCTTCGTCTGTTTGCTGGCGCTGAAGGGAAACGGCCGTATTCGATTGCCCGTTCTTGTCATCCGGTGGTGGCGTAGTGGTGTACAAACGCTGCACAACTTGCTGCGCAACCTGGTCGGCCTCGCGTTCATACGGGTCATCGACGGGGCCGACGGTGAGTTTCGGCTGGATGGTGGCGCGGGTGAGGATGGATTGCAGCGAGGCGGCCGGGGTATGGGAAACGGCCGTTGCGCCATTGTCTGCGCTGGCGGCATGATTGCCTAACTGCCCGACCGCTTGATTGCCCACAGTCCGCTGCAAGCGGGTGGCATCGGCCGGCGAAACAGAATGAGGCTCTAATTCCGCCCGTTGCAGCAGCAAGTCTAGCGGTTCTTGCAGGGGGGCAAGTTCTAGCCCTTGTGCTGCCGGTGTTGCAGCTTGTTGTACCGGTTTATGCGATTTTTGTGCTTCGTTTGTTTGCTGTTGTTTCGACAACTGCTTTTTCCTTCACACAAAATTTTAGCTACATTGAAAAAGGCATTTGTGCCAATATGCTTATTTCTTGCAGTAACTCGCAACAATACGTTGTTATGGCAAACCGGGCGGTTATGCTCTGCTGTCAACAGAGTGGGGAGGTGGGCTTGTGTCGCTTTGTCAGGCTACCATACAAATCCTTGTGGGCCGCTTGCGACGACCTGTTGCTGGTGTAACGGGATATAAGAACCGGGTTTATAGAAGTCGGTATGGCGGGTAATGGTTTGCATGCCTAACCCGCTGTATGTGTAAAAGGCGACGGTGATTTGCTGTGCATCTGTGTAGACGGCTGGCTGCCAATTTTCGGGTTCGGCCGTGTGCCATTGCCAGGCATTGGCTGAACCTGTTGGCCCCTGGTCGGGAGATGTGTAGGCGGTTTGCCCGTTAGCGTCCCACGGGGATGCGCCGAGCAGATGATCGGCTGCCCATTCACTGCCGTGCCCAAATGTGCCGACTTCGTTGATTTCGCGGGACAGGATGGACGCGCATAAATATGACCAGGGAGTTTCATCGCCGGTGATGGCGGCCATGACGTTGTCTAACGCTTCTGGCGGTGCTGGCGGGTCATCGTCGGCTTGGGGATCGGGCGGTGGGAAAACGGCCGTTTCCGGCAAAGCCCAGACAACGGTGTTGCCATCGCGGTGGTAATAAAATTGATACGCACGCAGCGTATAGCCCGGTTTGAGGGCGAGTGGCGGAAAGACGGCAAGAAACGGCCGTAAATCCAACGTGCTCACACTCCACCCTTCTGGTAATTCCTCAGGAAATCGATCTGCCCACGCATCGGTCGCGCGATTGCGGAGCATATTGACGTCTTGTACAGGGAAAATGATTGCAGAGGCCATCGTAAAGTCCTTTATCATCGGTTATTGAGGCAGATATTTGTCAAACGGCCGTAACTCATTCACTGTGGCATACTCTTTCGGCCGTACCCCGCGCAAAATAATCGCTGCCTGCTGCGGATCATCTTCAACCATCTTCTTCGCATTTGTTTTCTTTGACAGATATTCAAGCGTCATCGACATCATTTCCGTATCGCCACTGGCATATGCACGCGATGTATATTTGCCGGTCGCGGCATAATCACCGGCAAAACGCCCTTCTTTATCTTTTTTGCCGCCAGCGCCTTGCACAGCCACCGCCCCGCCACCTTTCGCTTTGTGACGTTCCTCAATCAACAAACGAATGTCATGCCAGGCATTTGTAGGCAGATTTGCCTCCAAATAATGGCCGATTTCGTGGACAATAATGGCGGTATCTTCATCTTGGGCCACATGAACCGTTTTCCCGTTTTGGAAGGCGCGGAAACCCTTGGGATGTCTAGGTCCAGAGCTGTAATCCAGGTGAACATGTATTTCCGGTTTGGGGATTTCCCGTAATAAATGTGGCTCAACGATGAACTTGATGAACTGGTTGGCCGCTTCCAAATTGGTCGCAAATTTGCCATTGTCAACATTCGTGCGCACAACGGAATTGTCTTTTTCCGGCGGTTTTTCGACAATGTTGCCGCCATCAGCAACAGATCCGCCCCCTTTCCAACCCTGTCCCATTCCAGAAAGCCCTTGTTTCGGTGGATTGAGCAGTAGTTGTACGGTGGTCATTTTCTTGAGAGCCGCCGCAAATGCTTTTCTTTCCTGTTTGGTTGTCAACTGCTCGGCAATTTTGACTTCTTGGCGCCCTTCCAAATATTCGTTTGCCAATGCATTTTCATCACGGACATCGGGAGCGGCCGTTTCTGCTTTCTTTTCCGTATATTCAATCGTATTGACAAAAAATTGACTGCCAAAGGCCACAAACTCAGGGTTGACCCTGCCCACTGCACGCAAAACAGAGTTCTTCGCGTCGCGCATTGTCGCGGCCGCTTGCAGCAGTGGAGATGCCGCGCCCACAAAATCCGTAACAAACGTATCGGCATAATCTTCGAGCTTCTTGCTCTTTGATTCCACATAGGTGTTAAAGGTTGTCATCATGAAGAGCGGTTTGTTGATGTTTGCTTGTGCGTCGCTTAATTCATGCAATGTTTTGTAATTTTCAATGGCGTCCGAGCGTGCGGTCTTTTCCTCTTCTAGCCCCAACTGGTTTTTTAGGTGAGCCGCCGTCATAGATTCCATGGTGGGGAGGGCGTCACCCGGCTCAATACCCTTGCGGCGCACCGCACCGCTGTTTTGCTGCACGACATGCGTTAATTCGTGCGCGATTAATTCCTGCCCCCCGCGATTGCCGGGATTGTACTCGCCCTGACGGAAGAAAATATCTTGCCCGGTGGTAAATGCCCTGGCGTCAAGGGAACGATTTAATGAATCCGCCTGACCGTCGGTGTGGATTTTGACGCCGCTAAAATCGGCACCAAATGATTGTTCCATCGGTTTGCGCACCGTGTCGGCAAGGGCGTGTCCGCCACCGCGTGCGCCTTGAATCGCCTGGTCAACGGCCGGGGCAACATCGCCACCGTTTGCGCCAATTACGGCGCTGCGCTGGATGCGCTTGGCCTGCACCGCTTCCTCTTCCTCTTCCTGGCGCTGAATGGAGTCGGTGCGCTTGGCCTGCACCGTTTCCTCTTCCTCCTCCTGGCGCTGGATGGAGTCGGTACGCTTGGCCTGCACCGCTTCCTCTTCCTCCTCCTGGCGCTGGATGGAGTCGGTACGCTTGGCCTGCACCGCTTCCTCTTCCTCCTCCTGGCGCTGGATGGAGTCGATGCGCTTGGCTTGCACCGTTTCCTCTTCTTCTTCCTGGCGCTGCGCTGTCGGCTGCCCGGTCGTGTTGATCTGGCTGACGACTTGTTGGGCAACGCTGTCTGCTTCTTGCTCGTAGGGGTCGTTAACTGGGCCAAGTGTCAGTTTGGCTTGAATGGGGTGTGGATGACCGGTTTGCAAAAGCTGTCCAACCGCCTGATTGCCCAATGTGCGTTGCAGTTGTGCTGCATCGGCCGGGGTTAGGGTGTTGGGATCGATGCTTTTGGTAAGGATATTGTCCGGTGTGTTGGCTTTTGTGGTGGGTAACGGCCGTTTCTGTATCACCTTCTTTTCCACCGGCTTGTTTACCTTAGGAAACTTTGCTTTGTCAGACATGATCTATCTCCTAAATTGTCAGGTCCCGTTCGTTCACCAGCCGCCCCATTTTTTGCAGTTCGCGGCGTGTGCCATGCATGATGTGTTCCATTGTCACCACCTGACCATTGGTGGCCGCCAGATAACTGGCATTGACGATAATATTACGAATGTTGCCCCCGGCAATTTCAAAACGATCCGCCAATAACCCCAAGTCCAGATTGGGGTCGCGGGGAACATTGGGCGGGAAAAGCGTTTGCCAGATGCGCAAGCGATCTGGCGCTTTGGGAAAGGGAAAATCGACGGCGAATTGCAGCCGCCGTGTAAAGGCATCATCCAGGTTAGCGCGTAGGTTGGTGGAGAGAATGGTGACGCCGTTGTACGATTCCATGCGTTGCAGCAGATAGCTGATTTCAATGTTGGCATAGCGGTCATGCGCATCTTTCACTTCAGAACGTTTGCCAAAGATGGCGTCTGCTTCGTCAAAGAAAAGGATGGCATTGCTGCTTTCAGCCTCGCTAAAAATGCGTTCCAGGTTCTTTTCGGTCTCGCCGATGTATTTGCTCACCAGGCTGGAGAGGTCGATTTTGTAGAGGTCAAGCCCCAGTTCTCCGGCGATGACTTCGGCGGCCATGGTTTTGCCGGTGCCGGGCTGCCCAAAGAAAAGGGCGGTGACGCCCGCGCTGGCGGCAAGCTTGCCGCCGACACCCCATTGTTCCAACACTAAAGAGCGGCTGCGCACCGTGTCTACCATTTCGCGCAGGAGTGTGATTTGGTCTCTGGGCAGGACTAAATCTTGCCAGGCGTAGCGCGGCGTCAGTTTGCGTGCCAGGTTGGAGAGGCGCGGATTGGAATGGGCACGGGCGGCGGCGAAGAGATGGGCGTTTTGGAGGAAACGGCCGTTTTGCGTAGCTTCCTCAGGCGACACAGCCTCATCACGCTGCGCGGCAATGTCGCGTGCCGTGTGAATCATGTCGCGTAGTTGGCCGGTTGTCAGGATAAACTGCCCGGCTAACCCATCCAGGTCAATGTCTGGGGCAACGGCGTCTTGTGCGGAAGCCTCATCATAGAGGAAATGGCGTAAGAGCCGCTGTCTCTGTGCATAATCGGGAAGGGGGAATTGTGTCCAGTAAAGACGGCGTGCGCGATCTAACTGCTGCGGCTGCCAGCGGGCGCGGCTGCATAAAATAATGGTGCCAGGGTGATGGCTGACCTGCGCCAACAATGCCGAAGCGGGGATGCCTTCCACAAAACTGCTTTCCCAGCCATTGAGGCAAGGGACGGCATTGATGAGGCGGGCGTCGCGCAGGGCGAGGTTGATGGCATCGGCGGGATTTGCCTCGATTTGTTGCACAGTGTCGAGGGAGAGGGTGAGTAACGGCCGTTGCTGGGTAGCCGCCAGCAACAACGCCGCTTGCTGTTGACATAAATCATCAGGGCCATAAAAGGCGAGCATCGCAATTTCCTGGCTCAGGGGGGCGATGGCCTTTTGTATGGCCGGTGTCAACAGCGCGATTTGTGGCTGCGGGTTGGCGTGCAAAACCAGATGATGCTTGAGATGGGCGGGCGGGCGATATTGCCCGGAGAGCAGCCAGGTAACTATGGTGTCGTCGGCGCAAATGGCATCATTGATCAGACGTGGCCGCGAGACACCACTTTCGGCGATCCGTTCCACCAGGCGATATTGCAGCAGGGGGGACGTTTCGTTGAAATAGGCGAGATGCAGCAGTCGCTGCGGGCCAGACGGGCACAGTAAATCGAGGATGAGGTTGATGCTGGGATGCCGCTGTGTCAGGTCATCTTGTAGGAAGCCGTAAAGTTTGCCGTAGCGCACATCGAGCGCGGGAGCCATGCTGAGAAGCAGGGCGTCGAGCGCGAAGCGATTTAAGCCGAGCAGACCAGCCAGACGGTGCAGACGTAACTCTGTTCCTTGCGCTTCGGCCTCGGTGACGAAGCTGGCAATTTGTTGTTCGATTTGCAGCAAGGCATCGTGGTAGGGGCGGTCGGCTTCTTCATTGAGGGCAGGGCTGCCGTATCCAAACGGCCGTTGCAGCAGCGCATACGCCTGCGCATCGGAAAGGTGATAGCGTTGCAGCATGTTGTTGATTTCGCCAGCCTCTTGCTGCTGCCGCTGAATTTGCCGGTGCAGCAAGATGTCCACACGGGACATTTCCAACTGTAAATGTTGGAAACTTGCATCAACCGGCGGAATAGTAGGTGTCGCTTTCATATAGCTGCTTATTGGCCTTCTTGCTGACCATCGCTTGTTAGTTCGCCCGGAGTTGTGCCATTGGTGGCGGTCGCGAGCGTGAGAATGGTCGTTTTGCCGATGCGGATACGGTCGCCGCTGTCTAATTCCAGGTGCATCGGCGCGTTTGGTTGAACCGGGTTGTCATTGACAAATGTGCCGTTGCGGCTGTGATTGTCTTCGAGGTAGAAACGGCCGTCTTGCCAGGAAATTTGCGCATGTTTACGTGAAATGTGCTGGTCGCCAGGGATATTCAGGTCGCAGCCTTCGCGGCCAATCGTGTATGGGAAGTGTGCGGCCTGCCGTTCGCTGGCTCCGGCGAGCGCGTTGTCTAATGTTTCCAGGATGCGCACGCGCACGGCGTGCATCTCTGGCATGGCGATTTCTGTTGGGGCGGCGGCTTGCTGCACGCGGCGGCGATAGCGATTGTGTTCGTTGATACGGCCGTTTGTGAAGCCAATAAACCAGGCCAGCAAACCAGCCAACAGCAGGGCCAGCAGCCCAAGCAAGTAAAGAATGGGATTCGCGCGTAAGGCTTCCCAAGCGCGTACAGACACACTGGCGGGGTGCGTATAGCTGAAACGATATTCGGCCGTGTCCAGGCGTTCGCCACTTTCGTTGATGGCATGGACAACCAGCGTATATGTGCCAGTTTCTGCCTGAAACGCCAACTGCATGGTGTTGTCTGGCAGTAAGACCGGCGTCAATTCGATGATGCGCTGATTGCTGCTGTTGAGAATATAGCTTTCGTATCCGACAACCAGATCGTCATTTTCCAGGAAAAGGGAAGCTGTTAGCTGTGCCGGTTCATCTTCGACCTGCCAGGTGCGTAAATTGAGCTGCGGTTCATCATCAACGATGGTGATGGCGTCGATGCGCATGGCAAACGGGAGCGGCGGCGGTTCGTGGCGGAATGGGTATTCGGCGATGACCTCTTCGCCGACATCGGTTAGATCGGTGTCGGCGCTTTCGTCGCTTGTGTTCAGGATTGGTTTGCCGTCTTCGTCTAAGGGCTGGACGCGCAGGAGGTAGGTGCGCTCACCTTGCAGCAAGCGGGCATCCATAACGATGCGTTCCGTCTCCCAACTGACTTCTTGGGGAAACGCAAGGCGTGTGATTTGCTGGTTGTTTTCGGCGTCTATGATTTCGGCGGCAAGGGCGGCGACGCGCGTGTGCCCGGTGAGGGTGACGTCGAAAAAGTAGCTGTTGCTGGGGGTGTCGTACATGAAGTTGCGGATAACGGCCGTTACCGTTGCCGGTGGCGTGAGATAGCTGCGTTCGGCCGTAAATGTGACCGGCGCCAGCGGCGGCGTTTGTCCGTCGGACATGGTTAGCAGCAATGCGCTGCGCTGTAATCCCTGCGCCGGATAAACATCGGCCGTGGCTTGCCATTGTGCGCTGAGATCATTGAGGATGGGGGTAAACAGCGCCGCCGACAACTCTTTTGTGCCATCTTGGAACTGACCACCGCTGGTTTCGGCCAAGCCACGCAGCACATCAAGGTTGAGCCGTCCAAAAAGTGGGGCAACGCCAATGGGGTAGATGCGCACCGGCTGCGGCTGGTTACTGTTGAAAGCCACAAGTTGGTCGTAGGTGTTTTGGCTGCATGTGTCGCCAATGCCTTGCCGCCGTTCGTCGCGGCCGTCGGTGAAGACGATGATGGCCTGGCGTGGTGTGTCCTGGGCGATCTGGCTGACTGTTTGTACGGCCGTATACAGGCCATCAAACAGGCAGGTTCCTTTATTGTTGGTGGTTAACTGGTCAATGGCAGCAAAGGCGGCGGTGCTGTCGTTGGTGAATGTTTGGCGCAGCACAATGGCTTCATCAAATTGGATAATGGCAAATTGGGTTTCGGCTGGAGCCGCCGTGATGATGTCACGGGCCGCTTGCTGCATGTCTGGCAGCAGGTCTTTCATGCTGCCGCTGCTGTCGAAGAGCATGGCAACGTAGAAAGGGGAACGGGCCACGTCTGCGGGATAGGATGCGCCATTTTCGAGCAGGACTCTGGCAGATTGTATTTGGGCTTGAGGAGCGGAACGGCCGTTGCCATCCTGTAAGCGAAAGAACATATTCAGCGTCAGCGCAGTGGGGCCATTTGTGACCTGCACATCCTGGACGATGACATTGATGGTGTTTTGCGCAGTTACATTGGAGCCTGTCCAGAGTAGGCTGATGCTAAATAAGATAAAAAGGAACAATCGCTTCATAATCTACTGCTGCCTCAATTCTGGGTGACGGTGATTTGAGCCGTTTCCGTATCGGTGCTGATGGGGGTTTCGCCACCCGTATTCACACCGATGTTAACGTTAACCAGTCCGTTGGTGCCTTGTGTCTGATCCCAGGCACGGAATGTGATGGTTGCCGTGCCCACATTTGTGCCGGGAACATAGCGGATGCGTGCTGCCGGATTCAAGAGAACAGCATGGTTATTGCCGAGATTCGCGGCAAACGTAGTCCAGGTGACACCGCCATTGATAGAAAACTGCCAGGTGCCATTGCCGGTGCTGCCAATGACAGCGATGCCATCCGGGTCGCCGTCTACATCGGTTATCGGATCAAATGGTGCGGCACTCGCCAAGATTTCCGCCACCGTATTGCCGATCGGTGTTGTGTTAGAGACTATTGTTGTGAGCACTAAATTGGCACTGTTGTCCAGCACGGGCGCATCGTTCACCGGATTGATGGTGATGTTGACCGTGCCTAAATTCGAGTAGTCCGTGCCATCAGATGCACGCCAGTTAAAGCTGGTGCTGCCGTTCCAATCGGCATTTGGCAGGAAGGCAAAATTGTTCAAGTTTGCCGCCAAAATCTCTTGGTTGAGCGTGACCGCGACACCATTGACGCGCAATGAGCCATTGGCTGGCAGGGACTCAATGCGAATGCGGTTGAGGGCGTCACCGTCGAGGTCGCTGTAATGGCTGGTGAAATCCGTTGCCAGGAAGTCGATGGTGACATCTTCGTTGTCAGCAACGCTGAAATTGGTAATGGTTGGCGCGTCATTGGTTGCGTTGATGGTGATGTTCACAGCAGCGGTATTAGAAAGGCCAGTGCCGTCAGATGCACGCCAGTTGAAGCTGGTATTGCCATTCCAATTGGCGTTAGGCGTGAAGGTTAGGTTTGCCAGTGACCCGGCGAGGATTGTTTGCGGGGGCGTAACAGGGCTTCCGCTTACGGCCAATGTGCCATTTGAGGGCGAGGTGTCAATGCGAATGCTGACTAGCGGGTCTGTATCGGCATCGCTGTAATGCGCGGTGAAGTCGGCTGCCAGGAAGGTCAAGACGGTATCTTCGTTGCCGGTTTTGGGCACATCTGTAATGACAGGGGCATCTTGAACGGCCGTAACCGTGACATTCACCGTTGCCGTGTTACTGGTGCCGCCATCCCCATCATTAACCGTTACCGTCACTGTACGTTGGCTGGTGCTTGGATTGTCAGACTCATTCCTGAATGCCAGTCGCTGTAATACAGCTTCCACGCGCACGAGAAGCGCCTGTGCATTGAACGTTACCACCAATGGCGCACCACAACTGTCGCCGCCCGTATAAGTACCAACCACCGTTCCGTTGTAGCGAATATTGGTGCCGACCAGACTAATTGGCCCGCCGGGCGTAATGCCGATGAGGTCATCGGCCGTGCAATTGACAGTTATCGTCGCTGTCAGGTTGCCACCGTCAAAATCAGCAGAATCAACATCGTCAACGGTGCCGCTATTCGCTATCAATTCAAACAAATCGTTTTCCGTGAAATTAACGGTGCCACTCACGCCGCTAATGACGGGCGGATCATTTAAGCCGGTCACTTCTACCGTGACAACTGGAATGTTGCTGATTGTGCCGTCTGCTTCTCTTAAGCGGAATGTGACTCCTCTGTCGTCAGGCGTTGGCGCATTAGACGTGTTTTGGAAGGCGATTCGCCTTAGTAAGTTTTGCAGGGCTGTTATGGTAGCAGTGTCTAGCAAGGAGCCAACGGTTAATGTATGGCCGTCGGGGGCGATGGTTAGCGTGCCAAAGGCTGTCCCGTTGTATAAAACTGTGCTGCCCACGAGCGTGATGCCATTCCCTGGTGAAATAAGCAAGCTGTCGCCATCGCCTGCGCCGGTAGCAATGACGACGGTGAGATCGCCATCTTCAAAGGGCACATTTTCGGCATCGGTGATGGTGCCGGTGGTTGCCAGGCGTATCGGCGCATCTCCCTCTGTGAAACTAACGGTGCCGCCATTCACATTATTAATGGCTGGACTATCATTGACCGGTGTAACAGAAATGTTGAAGACGAGATCAGGTACAGTGTTACCTGCTGGATCCGATAGATCAAAGACGAAGTTGTCGCTGTTTTGCTCGTCTCCATTATGCACATAACGAATTCGGCTTTGAGTCAGGTCGTTTTGGGTGAAGCTCGTAACATTGACGCCTTGCCGCTGCACGGTGCCATGTTGTGGCCCACTGGTGATGTCATAAATGAGCTGCTCATCATTGCTGTCTGGATCGGTGGCGCTGAGGAAGGCGTTGCTAATGAGTGCATCTCCATTTTCGGCAACGGTCAGCGTGTTGTTGTTGACGATTTGGGGATCGTCATCGTCGGCGGGGGTGATGGTAATGGTAAAAAGTTGTCCGGTTAAGGTGTTACCGTTATTAAGATTATCGGTGACATTAAAGGCGAAGGTGTCGCTGGTGGTGTTGGTGTCGTCATGAATGTAGAGGACGCGGCTATTGGACAACATGGCCTGGGTAAAGCTGCTTATTTCTGTGCCTGGGGAGTTGACGTCTTCCAGGGTGCCATGGTTGGGGCCACTGGTGACGATGAAAATCAGGTTGTCGTTGTTGGTGTCGACATCATCGGCGCGTAGGATGCTGGTGGTGATTAACTTGCTTTCGCCTTCAACTAACGTTAAGGGGTTGTTGACAGATATGGTCGGTGCTTCGTCATCAACATCCGTGACATTGACGGTGACTGCCTGGCTGGTTGAGGTGTTGACACCATCGGAAACGGTGACTTCGAGAATATATTCACGTCCGGTTGGGTCGTCATAATCCAGGTTGCTTGCACCAAAGCTGGTGAGGGTGAGTTGTCCGCTGCTGGAGTTGAGGCTGAAATATTCGTCACCGCCGTTGGATACATTTTGGATGGTCCAGTTAGAGAAGGTTGTCGTGCCGGAATCTGCATCGGTTGCTGTCAGGGGAGAGCCAATTTGTGCGCCTGCTGCTGCGGTTTCGCTGACATTGAGTGTTTGCCCGGCTGTGACGACGGGGCGTTCGTCATTGAGGTTTTGCAGGTTGACGGCGACGACACCGGTGCTGAAGAGCGGGGCCGGGTCCTGACTGTTGTCTGTGACTTGAATGGTGAGATTGAAGGTTTGTATTTGTTCGTAGTCGAGTTGATCGGTGTCTTGAACGGTGATTTTGCCGTTGATGCTGTTGATGGTGAAGGCATTACCCAAATTGCCGCCGGTGATGGCAAAGGAGATGGTGTCTTCGGTATCTTCGTCGCTGGCGAGGACTGTGCCGACATCGCTGCCGTTGGCGCTGTTTTCGTTGATGGTGAAGCTTTGCCCGGCGGTGATGACGGGGGCATCGTTGACATTGAGGACGGTGATGGTGAAGGTTTGCTCGCCGACTGATCCGGCGGCGTCGGTTACTTTGAGGGTGATGAGGTGATCGCCAATTTCGGCGTTGGTGGGGGTGCCGCTGAGAACGGCCGTTCCGTCACTGTTATCCGTGAGCGCCAACCAACTGGGAATGGGTAACGGCGAATGCGTGATTTTTAACGTGTCGTCTTTGTCCGGGTCTACGGTAGTGATGATGCTGTAATTGTAGACTGCATCTTCGTCCGCTTCGGTTGGTGGCGTGCTGCTGAATGCTGGCGGATCGTTGATGTTCAAGACAGAAATGGTAAAGCTTTGCGCGATGGTCGCGCCTCCGGCGTCGGTTACTTGAATGGCGACATCGTGATCGCCAACATCTTCGTTGGCGGGCGTACCAGTGAGAACGGCCGTTCCGTTGCCATTATCCGTGAGCGTTAGCCAATCGGGCAGCTTTTGTGCGCTAATTTTGAGCGTGTCGCCCGGCGCTGTTTGCGCCAATTTCGCCGAAATTTTAGCGAGCGATTTGCGCAGCCGGGTAGAATCACCATTTTGCGCAATGGCTGAATTAGCGAGCCGGGCTTCCCCGGAAATGTCCGGGTCGGTGACAACAATCGAGTAGCTGTAAAGTGTGTCTTCTCTGGCGGCAATCAAGGGGAGACTTGTAAAGACGGGCGCGTCATTGACGTTGATGACGGTTAAAGAAAATTCTTGAGTCGCCGTGCTGCCTGCTGAGTCGGCAACTTGTAAGGTGACGGTGTAGTCGCCCACGTCTGCATTGGTGGGCGTGCCCGAAAGCGTGGCTGTGCCATCGCCATTGTCACTGAAAGCGAGCCAGGAGGGCAGTACAAGGGAGGTGATAGAAAGTTTGTCGTTTTCGTTGGCGTCAGAGACGGTGATGGTTTGATTGTATGCTTGACCTTGCGTGGCGTCGGGCAATGTTTTGCTGCCAAAGCTGGGCGGCGCATTGGTGGGCACGGGGGTTGAGGTGGGAATAGGCGTCACAGAAACTTGGGCGACGATGGTTCCGACCGAGACAATGGCTTCTGTCGCGGCGGCGTCGGCGGCTGAGGCTGTGACCTGGGCGGCGTCGGCTGTGGCCTGGGCGGCGTCGGCTGTGGCCTGGGCGATGGCGCGTTCTTCATCTGTTAGCTGCCCGAAAACGGCCGTTTGCGCGGCAATCGCCGTTTCTCTGGCGGTGACAACATTACCTTGGGCGGCATCGGCCGTAGCCTGCGCCGCATTTGCTTCTTCTTGAGCCGCCGAAATCGCTTCTTGGGCTTGTAATTCTGTTTGTTGCAGTTGTCGCGTGCGTTCCAGATAAATGGCACCGCTGAGGCAGGACAACAGCAGCGTGAGCAGCAAGACAAAGATGAGCGTGCGCGGCGTGATGCGCGGAGACACTTCTACCTGCCCATCCAAGGATTTCCACTCTTCGGCCAGCTCTGTGCGCACGCGTACTTTGAAGGGGAAGGCCTGGTCTGGTGCTCGCAGCAACGGCCGTTTCCGGGCACGCACCGTAAAAGTTAGCACCCCTTCGCCCCCAGCCGGGATTTTAATCTCTTGCTGTTGGCCGCTAAAAGCGATCAATGTCGCATTTTGTGGCTCTTCAAATTGGAAATTAAGCGCGTCACTCTCGTCCAGCCCGACAATTTCATACTTGTTGTCAAAGTTGCTCTTGTCGCGAATGGTGATGCGGCACTCGGTTTTTTCCTGGAGCCGGGTGGGGTGCATGTCAAGCGAGAAATCAGTAAAGGAAGCAACTTGAATGAGAATTTGGTCGGTGGCAACTTCGTTGATGTCTGACGCCGCCGCAACTTCACATTGATGCGCACCAGCCAGGACGTTTTCGTCTTCTGGCGGCAGGATTTTCATTTGGACGGTTCGTGATTCGTCGGGCATCAATTTAACGGCCGTTTCCGTTAATGAAACCCAGGTTGACGGCTGGCCGTTTTCGGTCAGCGTGATGTCAATGTCTTCAACCGTACTGCCATGATTGGTGATGGTGAAGGAGACAAACGATTCCTGACCAGGGACAACTTCGATTCTGTTGGTGGCAAACTTGACGCCAAGGATGCTGCTGCCGCTGGAACGGGGAACGGCCGTTACCACCGCCGCTGCAACTGGGGCGGCCACGGCCACCGCCGCGCCGCCAGGGGCAATAATAGGAGCAGATGGGTAGACTACTTTCTGTTTACCATTTGTTCCTGGGGTGGCTGGCTTGGCCGGGGCTGCCACTTTCATGGCCTGGCGACCGCCGCCAAACACCTGCCACTGCATGGCATAGGTGCCAATACGCAAAGTTTGTTGTGGCTGCCAGATCACAGGCTGATCAAACTGGAGTTGGGTATGATCCAGGTACGTGCCGTTGGTGCTGCCCAGGTCACGCACTTGCCAGCCTTTGTTGGTGCGTTCTAGCAGGGCGTGTTGCCCCGACACGCTTTTGTCATCCAGCACAATGTCGTTGTTGGGGTGTCGGCCGAGGGTCATCGTCTCCTTGACCATCGGCGCAATGCGTGCATCTTCCCATTGATGGGCGATAAACAGGCGGTAAAACCCTTCCGATGTCCATGTTTGATGCACGTCAATGCGGTTGCGCACGTCAACGCCTGCCACCCAACGCTTTTCAATCCACTGCGTGACAATGCGCTCATCCATATCATGAATGGCTTGCACCGCCGCCATTTGCTTGTTGAGATCGACCTGACGCAGCGCGTGCGCCATTTCCGATGCCGTTTGGTATCGGTCTTCCGGTCGTTTTGCCAACGCCTTCATGATGACCAATTCGACGGACTCCGGCAGGTCTGGATTGAGGAAATGGGGGGGGATGGGCGCTTCTTCGAGGTGTTTGACGATGTCGGCAGGGGCTTCGATTTTGAAGGGAAGCTGTCCGGTGGTTAATTGGTACAGCAGAATGCCGAGGGAGTAAATGTCGGAACGGCCGTCTATACGTAAATTGGCGCATTGTTCCGGCGACATATACGGCAATGATCCCATGAACGGGTTTGTGCTGACATCTTCATCATCGCGCAGCAGCACGGCGACGCCAAAATCCGTAATCACCGCCTGAATGTGTTGCTCCTCGCCCACGCGTCGCTGCCGCAGCATGATATTTTGCGGCTTAATGTCGCGATGCACCACGCCATGTTGATGGGAATAGGCCAGCCCATCGGCGATTTGTCCGGTAATTTGCAAAGCATCAGCCAGTTCGATATGTTTGCCGCCCCATTTGAGTTGGGATATGTAAGCAGTGAGACTGCCACCCGCGATGTACTCCATCACCATGTAAGGCGTGTCCTGGTATGTACCAGATTGGTACACCTTGATTAGATGCGGGTTGCTGAAATCTTTGGTGGCCTGGGCTTCTTGCATAAAGCGTCGCAAGAATTGTGGCTTTTGTGCCAGGTGATGATGCATCACCTTAATCGCCACCATTTGATCCTGGTGCAGGTCTACCGCCCGGTAGACGGTGCCCATGCCACCCTCGCCTAACAGGGCTTCTATTTGATATTGTTCAATGCGCTGCCCGATCAGGTAATTCATTGTTCGCAAAACCTCTGGCAATTAATAAAACCTATTGCCGATCACTGCTCGTTGTTTACCAAATAGCTGATGATAAGCTGCGGGCGATAGGTTGTTGTGTCGACATCACCCGCAAAAAAGCGTAGGAGATCATCTTGTCCATTCCCGTTGTTGGGAAGTGTAAAATATAAACGAAATTGGGTGAGGCCATTGAGATTGATGGCGCGAATGCCTGCTTCGTCAAGCTCACCTTCCAGCCATGTTTCATCGGAAACGGCCGTAAACCGTAACACACCCACAATCGCCGCGCGTGCATTGGCATCATCGCCACTAAGCGCGGCATTTTGCCCAAAGCCGCTTGCTGGGGCCATATCAACAAAAAGCTGCCCCAAATCGCCGGGCGTGCCGCTGTCGCTGTCGCGGCGCAAGCGCAGCTGCGCACTCTGAATCACTGCCCCTGCCGGTAAAGAAGCCGTGTCAAAACTAATGATGCCCTTGTACTGCCAGTTAGGGCTGCTGCCATCGCCGACTAAAATCGTTTCCTGGTCGGCAACAATGACACTGCTGCCGCTCCCATTTTCGACAATATACCCATCAGCCGCCGCCTGACTGTTTAGCGTCGCTTGCCGCAAGGCGGGCGTGGCGGTAGCGGTGGGCGTGGGCAAGGGGGGGATTGTCGGCGTGGGCGGGTTGGCAACCGTTGGCGTGGCGGTGGGCAGCTGCGCCGGATTGGCAATGAGCGGATTGGTGTTGAGTTGCAGCTTTTCAAAGCCATCACTCAATCCATCCCCGTCGGTGTCAAATTTGTTGGGATTGGTGCCGATGGATTCCTCGTATTGATCCGGCAGGCCATCTCCGTCACTGTCGCTGCTGCGTGGGTTGAGAGAGATGGCGATTTCGGTGGGGTCGGGAATGCCATCGGCGTCACTGTCTGCATGATGGGGGTCTGTGCGGTACACGTACAGTTCGGCCAGATTGCTTAACCCATCGTTGTCCATGTCTCGTGGTGCCGTCAAGATGGCGCGTGCGGTTTGGTTATAGCGGGCAACGGCTAAAGCGCCCGCGCCGCACACGCAAAATAGAATCAAGACGAGCAAAATCGTTGTCAGGGAAACTTTGGCGCGTATGCGCGGATTAACCATTAATTGACCGCTGCTGCTCTGGCGCGAATGTTCATCGGCACTGATTTGTGCGGTGAAGGGCAGGGTTTGGCGCTCGCCGAAAAACGGCCGTCTCCGGGGCAGCACGCGCAAATACAGCACGCCTTCTTGCCCGCCGGGAATGGTGATTTGCGTGCGCAGTTCTTCGGGGTACATCACTTCGTCTACTTCGCGGCGGGTGGGAAACGGCCGTTCCGTGCGCACCGGCGTGGCTGTCGCTGTTTTCCCCGATCCCCCGGAAGTGGGCATCGACATTTGTGGCATTTGCACGACCGGAATCATGCGCCCTAATCCTGGCACAATGCGTTCCAGGGCATTGCGCGGCACATTGGCGACCTTGTACCACCAGCGACGCGGCGCTGATCTCAGACGACTTACCCAAGGCAGCTGTCTTAACACGCGTGTGTTAGACCGTTTCTTTTGTGGCGAAACGGCCGTTTTCGCCTGTCCCGCTGCTGTCTGGGTTTCGTGCAGCCGCCATTCGCCAAAACGAATGTCGCCATTCATGTCTTGCCCGGAGATGGTGTAAGTCGTGGTGTTGATGCTTTCGTTGCGAATGGTCAGGCGGCAGGTGCCCTTTTGCTGGAGCACGGATGGATATAGATCGACCGAGAAAACGGCCGTTGCCGACTGCACATCCAACACACCGGGAACCGTTGCCTGATGCTTTGCGCCACTTTTCGCTGTAACCAGCACCAGAAAGCGATGTTTTCCCGGCAGCACATCGCGTGCCAGAGGCGGGTGTACGAAGAAGGGGATGACAACTTGCCCCATTGGCGGCAGATTGACCATCCCTGGCAGCGTCACCCATTCGGGAGGCAGCCGGTCTATCGCCAATTCGAGTTCCAGCGGCGTCTCGATGTTGTTTTCCAGATACAGGTTGAGCGTTTGTTCTTTGCCCGGCACGACCTCCGTTTCCGTCGGTGCAATGCGGACGCTGAATGGCTCCATGCGAAAGGCAAACCCTTTGCCCCGCTGTAATTGCAGAAAATTTGCACCAACACGCAATGTTTGGTGATTGAGCCACTCTTCGGGAATGTCTGGCAGAAGGCGCTTTTCGTCGAGAAAAGTGCCGTTTTTGCTGCCCAAATCGCGCACTTGCCAGCCATTCGCTGCCCGTTCCAATTGGGCGTGGCGGCGAGTGACGCTGGCATCACTGAGGACAATGTCGTTGAGTTCGCTGCGCCCAATGGTGATGATTTCGCGATTCAGGAAGTGGGGCGCGTCTTGGGTGATGGTGAGGCGGTCGGCATCGCTGGCCCATTGGGTGGCACGCAGCCCGACGATTGGCGGGATGTCTGTTTGTGTGATGACATCCTCGATTTGTGCGCCGCTGAGAGCATCGGAATCGGTTTTGGGCAAGAGGGCCAGCGCATGGCGCAGCACCTCGGCTAACTCTTCTCCCGATTGAAAACGATTTGCCGGTTGCTTGGCAATGGCTTTTAGGAGGATTTCTTCGACGTTGACGGGCAGGTCTGGCCGTGTTTGCCGTGGTGCGGGCGGGTCTTCGTAGGTGTGCATACGCACGGCTTCTTCCCAGGTGGAGATGGGAAACGGCCGTTGCCCCACAATCAACTCGTAAAGCACAATTCCTAATGAGTATAAATCAGAGCGGGCGTCAGCCTCGCGTTTCAGGCATTGTTCTGGCGAAAGATAAGGCAGCGAAGGGGCAAAAGGTTCTGTTTCCGCTTCAAGCAGGGACATCAGGCTAAAATCACTGATGACCGCGCGTGGCTCTTTGTCCATCTCTTCGTAGCGGAAAAGAATCACGTTTGGGCGAATGTCCCGGTGCAGCACACGTTTGCGGTGCGCATAGTCCAGCGCTTCGGCGATTTGCACACCAATTTGCAGCGCATCTACAAGGGGTAAATGCTCCTGGCGATAATGCAGGCGTTCCAAATGTGCCATCAGGCTGCGCCCGGTGACATATTCCATTGTCAAAAAAAGAATGTCACGTTCTGTGTCAACGCCAGCCTCATGCACTTTGACGATGGATGGGTGATCCAGGCGTGGGATGGTTTGCACTTCTTGCAGGAAGCGTTCGCGGAACCCGGCTTGTTGTGTCAGGTGCAGCGAAACAATTTTCAGGGCGACCGGCTCTTGGGTTTCCAGGTCTGTTGCCTGGTAGACCATGCCAATGCGCCCCTGTCCTAACAGGGCTGTGATTTGGTAATGTGAGATGCGTTGTCCAACCAGATTCGTCATCATTCTTTAAAGATCAAGGTATAAGAGGTATGAGCCGGTTTATTGACGTCAATAATGTGCTCTATCATAGCACGGTTTACCTGGCGCTCGCGCAATGGGATATGAACCGAAAACGTGTAAGCGGCGAGGTTTTTATTGGTGTCGTCAATTTCTGGCTTGACGCCTGTGTAAATTTCTAAAACACGGCTTAACGCCCAAGACGTGCCGCGCAGTCGGTAAATTTGGTGCGCTTCTTGTAATAAGGTGCGCATTTGCGCTTCGTCCCAACTGCCATCAAAGGTGATTTCAAACCAGTTTGCCAGCCAGGGCAAAAAGGAAAGCGGCGCGGTTCGCGGATCAAGGAAGAGATAAAAGTTATCTATGTTCCATTCGATGGGCGCGAGAATGGATTCAAGCAGAGCGAGGAAGCGGGGGATGAAGGTGTTTTCTTTGTCCCAATAGATGTCTGGTAAGTATTGCAGGTAGCGGCTCTCGACAAGGGAGAGGCCAGGGGGCAAGTGGAAATGGCCGTTGGACGCCGGTGTTGGCGGTGGTGATGCCGGTGGGCGTGGCGGGCCGAAACCGGGGGGCGGGGAGACGGGGGTAAATGGAACGGTATCGACGTAGTCGGTGTCTGGGGCGCGGGAAGTTGTTACCGGTGGGGGTACGGGCGCGGCGGGGGCGACAGGTGCGGCGGGCAGCGGTGGTGGCGGGGTTTCGGCAACGGCCGTTTCCGGTTCCTCGACAGCCGCTGCTACTTCCGGGATGTCTGGCTTCTCCGGCTCGTCAACCACCGTAACTTCGGGGTCATACACCATGCGGAATGCGCCAATTTCCACCACCATTCCCGCCACGAGGCGCAGCGGTGCGTTGGCTTCTAGCCGCTCCTGATTGACAAATGTGCCGTGTGTGCTGCCCAGGTCAATCAATGTGCAGGAATCGGCCGTGCAGATAAGCTGCGCATGGCTGCGCGAGACCAACGGATGCGTAAAAACTAGATTGTTATCCGAATGTCGCCCAATCGCCGTTTTGCCCTCGCTTGCCGTAAATGTAAACGACAACTGCGGCCCGCGAATTTGAAAGCGATGGGTAATGATTTGCTGGGTCATTTCTGTCCCTTTCGCCTGGTAATGGTTGCTTCTATTTTAGCAACCGAACCAGTCTATTCACCTTAAGCAAATTCAACTTGATGAATACCAGAAGCGATTACGCCATGCCCAACCACTTCGATGGTTTCTTGCGTGTCGCCACGCGGCCCGGCTCCAGGGGTGGTGCGGAAAAGCTCCACATTGCGCACATATTGTACGCCGGGAACGCCGAGCAGACATTGATAGACGTCAGATACAACCAGATCGCGCCCGAACGGCCAGCCTTCGCCATCAACGCCGCCCATGAGCGGGTTTAAAAAGCGGTAGAGACGGTGCAAGACGTCTGATTCGACCTGAGCATGGTTGGCTCCGGTGGCGGCTTGAATGGTGACACGGGCGGCGACCCAATAATATTCTGGGGCACGCACGTCCAGCCGTGTTGTCAACAATCGCCGCTTGTCCAGATAAGTGAGCAGTTCTTCGTAAATGCCGTTTTGCTCGACTACCAGATGCTCTGGTTTGGGGCGCTCGCGGTCGCGTGGGTTTTGGATGTGGGGAATAATCAGCACATACACTTGTCCCGGAATGACACGGCTTTCACGAGCCGGGCGAGGCTGCAAGCATTTGACGCGATATTGTGCCCAGCCGGTATCACGCAAGATACGACGGGCGAGAAATTCGAAGTCGGCTTCGGTGACGGCGCGGTCTTGGGAGCGCAGCAGGCCGGGTGCACGCATCATGGCGTCTTCGAGTGTTTCTGCGTCCAGGCCGCCAACGGCCGTTTCCCGATTTTTCACTTGGGCGATGAAAGGGATAGCCGTTTTGAGCGTGTTCAATTTGCCAGCCTGCACGTTCCCTTCCAGGCCGCCGCCGGTGCGATAACGCCGGAAGTAAAGACGCGCACCACGACGTGGGATACGGCCGTATCGCTTAATCGAGCCATCCCGCTGTCGAATGGCAGGTGCCAGCCGGAGTTCCCCCGTAACACTGTCCAGCGTGTAATGGGGATCATCCTGGCCCGACTGCGCAAAGTTCGGCACTTCTATCCAGGCCTCCTCATGATCGCCATCCATGACCACCAACGTTTCTTCCGGGCGTCTGCTCAACAGCGGCGTAACGTGCAGCTGATAAATTTGCCCGGTGGAGCCATCACTGGTTCCCAGCGGCTCCATCATCACCTCTTGCGCGTGTGTGGCTGGCGTAGCTCCGCCCCATCCTTGTGGCAGCACCTGGCGCAGGCGTGGCGTGGTTTCGTAGGGCTGCATTTTGTCCAGATACTCGGTTGGCTGGCGGCGCACGCGCAGGCGTACCCAGTACAGATTGTCATGATTGACGCGGTTGCGGCCCATCGGCGGCAAAAACATGCGAATGCGACCGGGAACATTTAGCCCTTTGGTCATGTCTTCGCCGGGGTCTTGTTCACACTCAACCCAGGGCATGTCACGCGAGCCGGTAGAGGCTTCCCAAATGTAAGGAGGCAGGTTCGGATTGATGCCGCCACCGCCGCTGGGATCACAATCCAGTTCAAAGCCGAGGATGTAATCGCTTAGATCGTTGTCGAAGCCAAAGTAAAGGGCATCGTCGGCATGGGGGACGGGGGAGAAGATGGGGATGTTTTCTTGCCCCTTGAGCAGCCGTTCGATGTTGTGTGTCACAAATTCTTGTTCTTCGTTGCCGCCAAAAATGTGGGAGAAAACGGCCGTTAATTGTGGCGGCTCAATGACAAACAATTCATTGGTTGTGAACACAATCGACGGCTGCGTTTCCGTTTGCGTGCTGGCAACCTCCGTTCCCGCCGGAACCTCCAGCGGCACATCTTGCGGCGCAGACAGCCAAAATGTGACCGGCACTTTGGCTGGAACCGGCTCTTTCAAGCGCACGCCCAGCATCTCCATGAATTTGATGTAATGCAGGTCGGGCACCTGGTTCAAGCGGTACAGCAGCATGTCCGTCATCCAGGCGAACAATTCAATCATCGTCACGCCCGGATCGCTGACATTGTGATCTGTCCACTCCTTGATGTAATGAGGAATGCGCTTTTTGGCTTCGTCAACAATATCTTGAAAATGCCGGTCATCCAGTTTTGGCGTTGGTAACGGCATAATAGCCTCCTAACGAAAATGATCCTCCGCAGGTTGATGGAACCTCCCGGAGGTTGTGGTTCTACTCTTCCGGAATCAGATAAAACGGAAAAACCAGACTGCGCGGGTCATTTGTTGCTTTGACCTTGTACTTGATTTCTAGCAGCAGCCGATTTTCAATGGGTTGTGCTGTCACTTCCATCACAATGATGCGCGGTTCCCACATGCCCAATGCTTCTTCCACATAACGTTCGGCCAGGCGGGCGGTTTGCGCATTGTTGGGCGCAAATAATAGCTCATGAATGCGGCAGCCAAAGCGGGGGCGCATCACCCGCTGCCCCGGCACCGTGCGCAAGATAATATGAATGGCTTGCTCCAGTTCGTTGCGCTCGCTGGTTAAAAGCAAATTGCCCTGTGGCCCAATTTGTGGTGGAAAAGACCACCCGGACCCAACGATTTCCTTCGTCATTTTCCTGTGCTACCCTCCAATTAAAACCATAGGATATCCGGCGACGATGACGCCGCCATGTGCTGTCTGGTCGCCCATGCGTGCGGCCGGCTTCCCGCCGATCAACACGGTGGTTGATCCCATGACAATGGTATCGGGCGGGCCAGTGCAGGTCGCCATATCTCCCACACAGGCAGCGGGCACGCCGCCAATTAAGACGGTTGGCGTCCCTGGCGGCAAAATAGGGCCGCCTACATGTGGCACCGGCCCCGGATTGACCATTGGGCAAGTATGCATGTCTCCGACTCGTGCTGCTGGTTTGCTCATAGTTTGTCGTCCGTAAACTGTAATTCCTGATCTGTAGCCGTTAATTCGCGGGCGGTGTGTTAGTTTAGCTTAATTAGCGAGCCTTTAATGTTGACGATGGCACCAGCCTGCAAATCGAGATTCAAGCCAGCTTCTAGCTTCATGTTCATGCCGCTTTTAATCTGGACATCGCCATTGCTCTGGATGGTGATTTTTCCGGCCCCGCTATCTTCCATCGTGATTTTTTGTCCGCCTGCGCTTTTGATCTCAATCTTTTTGCCTTGGTCGTCCATGGTGACGGTGTGTCCGCCGGACGTTTGCAGCTCTACTTTTTTGTTGGCATCATCAAAAAGCAAGTTGTGTCCATCGATGGATATAACTTCTATTTTTTGATCGGCATTGTCGTACATGGCCATGTAATGCCCGTTGCGTGAGTGCCAGGTACGAATGAGTGGTCTTTCGCCAGAGCTGCCGGAGGCTGCTTCTGGTGGAATGGCATTTTTGCCATTCCAGACGCCGCCAAGGATGCAGGGATAGTTGAAGTCGCCATGCTCAAAGGCGACGAGGACTTCGTCGCCTACATCGGGGATGAGGTAAAAGCCAGCTTCTGGCCCGGCGCCATTGCCAATGACCCGTGCCCAAAAGCTTTCGGCATCGTCGGTCATCCAGGGATATTTGATTTTGACGCGGCCCCAATCATTGGGGTCGTTGGTGTTGGTGACAACGGCCGTTACCACGCCCGGCCACCGCTGCATAGGCTCTTGCTGGACTACCTGTTCCGCCAACATGCCGGTACGCGTGCCACGCACCGCGAAAGTCGTCCGCCATTTCTCAATATTGTAAGTGTGTGTGGCGTGTGTTACCAAATAGCTGCCGCTGAGCCGTTTCCCCAGCGCATCTAACTGAATGATTTGCCCGGCGCGAATATCGGGACGATCCTCGGCTATGCCTTCGGCATCAATAAATGCGCCGCTGCATTCATCTAACCGCGCTTTAGCCAGTGTGTCCGCTTCCGCCTGGCTCACGACCGGCTGGTCAACGATAATGAGTTTGCCCTGCCCAAAAGGAGCTGCCCAGACAGCCCCATCTTTAGAATCACCGATTTTGGGGTAAAGGCTTCCCTTTTTTGCCTGACCTACGATAGCCTGTTGTTTGCTAACATCCCATCCTTTGACGATCACTTCATTCACTTGTTCGGCTAAGGTTACGCGTGGTAGGAAAGAAATGAGGTCGGTGCCCCATTCGAGTGTGACCTGTGCGCTGTCGGTTGGCGGCTTGCGAAAGTAAAGTTTGCCATCATCGACGAAACATTCATAACCAATGCGCCAGGCACGCTGCATAAGAAAGGTGAGGTCGGATTGGTTGTCCTGGTAAATGTGCTCGTAAACGGTGTTGGTCGCATCGATCTGTGCAGATAAACCGGCACTGCTGGCACACTGACTGGCTATGTCGCTATCTTTGATGTTTAAATAGGCCTTGCTTTTTGTTTCCCGATAAAGGCGGTGTGATTTGTCGTAACCGCGCACAACTAATTTGGCCGTGCGCCCTTCTTCAAATCTTGGTTCGAGAGCGGTAATCTCCCCTTTGATCAGGGGTTTGGTGATGGTAAATTGGCCGCTGTCTTGTACTTTGGCGGTAATCTCTACAACTTTGGTCAGGTCGAAGGGGCCGTTGTCTAACAGTGAGAGTTTGGGATCATCCAACTCGATGGTGAACATGTGTGGCAGATGGGCATGTTGGTCAACAATCACTTCGAGCAAACTGTTTTGCACGGTTTCCTGGAGGGCTTGCCCATCAACTTTTATAACAACGCGACCACCAATTTCAGCTTCAGGCATTGCTTTTCTCGCTTACACGATTTGTGGAATGGTTATGACTTGTCCCGGACGCAGTGTGCGGGGGTTGATAATATGATTGTAGGCGGCGATGATGCGCCATTTGGTGGCGTCGCCGTAAACTTCAGCGGCAATCAAGTCGAGGCGGTCGCCGTAGACGATTGGCCGAATTTGTTGGATGGGGCCACCGCCTGATGTGGGATTTTGGTGCGGGTAGCGGGTGGGGTCTTCGCTTTGGATGAAGCTCAGCGTGACTTCGGCGCGTACCGGCTTGCCGTCTTTGTCAAAGAGGGTGTATTTGATGGTCATCTCTTTGATGTAGGCGGTGAATTCAAAAGAAGCCCAGGAGAAGACGATTTCCGGCGGAGCGGAGTCGGGATCGCTGTCGTTGACGGGGCGCATTAAATCCCAAAGTTTGTTGGTGGTTGTGGTCAGGTTTTCTTTTGTTTCGTATGTGTCGAAGTAGAGTGTGCTGAGGGTCAGCGTGGAACGGCCGTAACTGGTAAAGTTCGGTTTGGGGGGGCGTCGCGGCGAGTTCTCGTTGTTCTCCTCAAAATTGTTTACCTTTTTGATCGTGTAATGTTCCGGGTTAAACATGCAGGGGATGCTAATGCTGCCATCGACGGTAGCAATGGTGGCGGCTGTTAATCCACTGCGCGTTAAGTTTTCACTTTGGGTTGCTGATGCGGCCACTGTCTTACCTCTTTTTACTGAAAAAGGTTATTTTCAGACGCAGTTTGCGCGTTTAACGCCTGCGTCCTCGTTCTCTCTCTACGGCTAGCCGTCGTTGTAGCTGTTGATAAACGAGGCGTGCTAGCTGGTCAATGTCGATTTCTGTTTCCAGTTCATCTAGCTCCGGCAATTCTGCGCTGGTTTCTGATGTTGCGCTAGCAGCCGGTGCGGCTACTGGTTCTGCCGGTGCACGTTGAATGGTGGGTGATGCCGTTTGCGCCACATCGCCATTCGCATAACCATTCACTGCTTCTGATTCCTCAATTGCCCTGGATATTAATTCACTGGGCTGCTCGCTGGTGACTGTTTGGCTGCTGGCCGTTTGGCGAGCTGTGACGGTTGATGGGGATGCGGAAACGGCCGTTCTCTGTACCGGCGTCATCTTTATGGCCTCGACCTGGGCAATGGCGGCCTGCACGGTCGTTTTGCCACTGGTTGCCTGACTGGCCGGGATACGCGGTGATGCTGGCGCGGCCGTCCTTTGCACAACCGGCGCTCGTGGGGCTTCGGCCTGGGCAATGGCCGCTTGAACGGCCGTTGCGGTTGGTCTTGCCGCTGCCTGCTGTGGTGCGTTGACCGTTTTTTCTATAACTGGTGTACCGACGGCTTGCACTGTTGTCCGCCGCACCATCTCTGCTTGCGTGCCGGGCAATGGCCTGTTTGTTGGCGCTTCGGCGGCGGCGATGGCGCGTTGTATGGTTGGCGATAGGGTCGGGGATACGGCCGTTGCTGCTGGCGTGTCCCCTGTACGCGGCGCGGTGCTGGGTGCCGCGAATTCGTGTTTTGCGGGCACGCTTGTAGCTGTTGTGGCCGTGACCGGCTTTGTTGTGGCCTGCCGCTGGATGGGCGGCGTGGCTGCGCCGGAGGTTGTCGCTGCTGTGCGCGGCGCGGTTGGCGTGGCCGTCGAAGATGGGCTTGTTGATGGCCGACTCGCTGCTGGCGCAGATGGGCGTGCTGCTGGTTGCATGGGTGTGGAAGAGGGGGGCCGTCTTTCGCTCCCGGTATCGCTGGCTGTCGTGGCTGGCGCTTCGGCGGCGGCAATGGCCCGCTGTACGGCCGTTGCCGCTGTCGTTGTCGTGGCTGGTGCGGCTGCCTGGGTTTGTTGCGGCGGTTTAACCGCTGGTGTGGGCGGGCGCTCAGGTGTGGGGTGAGAAACGGCAGTTACCGGTGTGGCAGGCGTTTTGGGTGTCGTCGGTGCGGATTGCCGGGCAATTCGTTGGCTAATTGGCGCTGGCTGCACCTGGGGCGCAGTCTGCTGTGGGGCGATGCCAGTGGATTGCGCTGTCGTTGGCGTTGTAGATGTTTCGGCGGCGGCGATAGCCCGCTGTACATCTGGTGCTGTCGGGCGGATTTGTGGGCGCGTGGACGGCGTGGTTGGCGAAACGGCCGTAGCCGGTGACGGTGTTGCCGGGGTTGTCGGCGCTGCCTGTTTTTGCAGGGTTGGCGCTGCCGGAGAGATGTCAGGCTGTGTGATGGAAGGGGGTGGTGCTGGTCGCGAAACGGCCGTTTCCCGCCGTTCTTCTCGTGGAACAGCAGGCGCGGTTGGTGGTGCGGTTCGCGTGGTGGTGGGCGCAGCCGTTTCCGCCGCCATGATGGCGCGTTGCACAGCTTCATCCCCGATGGATGCCGGGGGCGTTGTCGTTATTGGTTTGTCTGGCGCAGTCGCCGGTACTGTTGGCGATGAGGCGGTTTGCTGTTCGGGCAGACGCGCTGCGGGCGGTTGTTCCTTTGCTGGCGATGGCGCTGCACCGGAAGGCGTAGCTTGCGTTTGTCGCTGCACGGACGTTGTCGGCGCTGTTTCTGTCGTAACGCGTTCTGATGGTGCTGTTGTCTTGGCTTGCGCGGCCAATGTTGGCGGTTGTGCCGCTGGTGCGCTTGTTTTGCCGGATGGCGGTGTGGCGGCTGTGCCCGGTGTTGCCGGAGCGCGTTGGACAGCGGGGGCTGTGGGAGCACTGGCAGAACTGGGCGTTGTTGCCGTTGGTGTGGGCTTAGAAATAGTTGGGGCAGCTGCCGTTGGCGGCGCTGGCTGTGCTGGTGCGGGGGGCACCGGGCTTGTTGCCGTTGGTGGTGCAGCCCTTTCGCTAATGCTGCCGGATGTTTCGGCGGCGGCGATGGCTCGCTGAACGGCCGTTTCCGATACAGTTACCGGCGTTGACTCCACCGTTTCGCTTGTGCTGACGGCTGCCGGGGTAGCGGGCTTGTCAGGCGTTGGCGGTGTGTCACCCAAAATTTCCCACATATCCGATGGCAAGGGGCCAATTTCGGTGGGAATGGTCTCGGCTGTTGGCGCTGGCGTGCCGCTGTCCGCCACGGTTGGCGGCGGGGGTGTTGTTGCTTGTGCGGCTTCGCGTTTGGGCTGTACTCTGGCGGGCGCTGTTGTTGGGCGCGGCCTGTTGGGTAGATGCAGTTCAACGGAGGAAGCGGTGGCGCGACCAGGGTTGATTTTGTCGAGTTTGGTTTGCACAGCGGCCGTTTCTGTGGGGTCGATACGTACAATCGGCCGTTCCTGTGGGGTGGCGGGTGGCGCTGCTGCCGGTTCTGGAGAGGGCGCACCCGGTCTGCGTCGTACCGGCCAAGCCTCTTCAAGCCGGGGTTTGGCTGATGCAGACGCGGCTGCGGGCGCATCAGCAGGCGTGGCAGGCGGCGTTGTTTCTGCTGCGGCAACGGCGCGAGAGATGTCTGGCGCGGCCGCCGCTGGTGCTTCTGAGGCACTGTCTACTGGCGCGACAGCGGTTGTTTCTTTGCGCTGATGCGCGTTGTAGATGGATTGCAACCGCTGCCAATTGGCTTCTGCTTCTGTTTTGGGTTGTACGACAGGGTTGGCTGTTTGGCGAGTGGGTTGGACGGGTGTGACGGTCTCTTTTGCCGGTGAAGCCGCTGCCGGAGCCGCCGCTGGAGCGGCAAGTGGGGCAGCGGGCGCGGGCGTTCTTTTTTGATCGTGTGCTTGCACAATCCGCTGTAGGCGCTGCCAATCGCTTTGTTCTGCTGTGGGCGCTGGCGGCACTATGGGTGCTGCCGGTGTGGCGGGCATGGTGCTGGCTTCTACCGTGTCGATGGCGCGTTGGATGTCGTGGGAAACGGCCGTATCGCTATCCTGCTCTCCAACAGATTCCACAGGCATCGCCATCTCTACCCTGTTTGTTGCCGGGCTGACATACGGCGGCACAGCTTGCGCCGTGCGAAAGAGGGTGGAAAAATTTGCGTGCCGCCGCACCCGATCTAAGAGAGGATTGTTCCGTTTCATGCTGATGATCCAGTATGTCGCGTCAGCGACACACCATTGCAAGCCAGTTCAAGCGTTTGAATCGCCACGGTGTTTTCGCCCGTATTTAACTGAGGCCCAGTCCATTTAATGGGATAAGCCCCATCAATGTCCCAGGTCATCACCGGCTTTTGCAGCTTGCTTTTGGCATTGAGGAGTTTGATTGTCACTTTGCGCCGCGTAAAATTTTCATCCAGGGCGTCAAGATACCAATCGAGCAGGGCGCTGGTTCCCAGGCCATTTTTAAGCGTGATGCGTGCGCTCTTGCGTCGCCCTGGTAGTTGGTGGATGTAGGAATTTAACCCACCTTCCTTAATCTCGGTGATGTCCCATTCAATTACGGGCAGGGTGCATTCCGTAAACACGCCTTGGGGCAGGTTTTCAATGTCAATGACAAAGCGAAAGGTCGGATTGGTATGTGCCCTTGCCGTTTCCAGGCTTGTGCTTTTGAGTGCGTCAACAAGCTGGTTTGGTGCCGCCATTTCTCTTCCTCACAAATGTAGTGTTACCGTTTTCGCGTTGTTCGCTGCCGTTCTCGTTCTGTCTTTAAGTCGGCCAGCCATAACGCGTAGACTTTATCCGTTACTTGTTTGACAAGTTCCGGTGTGATTTTTGATTCTGAAGTGGTAGACGATTGGTCTGAATTCGCCATGTTTGTCATTCTGTATTAGCCCATTGGCGCAACTTGTAGTTGAAATTGGGCGCTGCAATGGGGGCAAACGGCGTTGACCAGGATAGGCTCGCTGCTGTTCAGCCGCAAGTACATGTCCTGGAGGTAAGCCAGGTCGGCGGCAAAGAGACGCGCAATGATGTGTGGGGTGACGGCGGGAAGTGTGCCAAGTTGGGTGACGACGCGCCCTAACAGGTAAATGGGTAGATAGGATTCTTTTTCGTGTACCTGTGGGTGTTCGACGGCTTCGATCTCGTCAACGGCCGTTGCCAGTCGCATTCGCCCTTGTTTATGCACCACACCTGCTTCGTCAACATAGCCACGCGGCAGCGTAAATTCAAACTCCGTTTGCATGCTTCTTCACCTGTTCTCGTGCATCGGAACGGCGGTCGGTAATCGGCAATCAGCGGTTGTTAATCCAACTGCCGATTACCGGTTGCCGATTACCGATGACCCTTTACATCTTGACGCGTTCGATATACTCGTGCGCCAGGGTTAATTCTTCAACGCCAATTTCATTGCTATCTGATTTAACCGACGGCCCTGTCACTTTCAACGGCCAGGCCCGCTTAAACTCCCAACGAGCCACCGGATCAAGTCCCTGGTTAAACATGGTGATCGAGCCATCCGAACGAGCGCCTTCTACGTCGCCATCTTCGACCTTCTTGCGCCACTCCCAGATTTGCATGTCACTGGTGATCCCACGCTTGAGGACAATGTTTTCCCACTTCAAGCGACCGGGAACCTTCATAATGACTTCGATACCCTTCTCATTAATAACTTTGTGTTCAATCGCCTCGTGTTCGGAACCCAAACCGGATACTTCGGTGAAATAGCCCGTTACCTGGCCCTGCACTTCAACAGCGAAATGAAATCCAACAAGGGGATCTTCACGTGTCGTATCAATCGTTGTTGCCATTTTTTCACTCCTATCAGTGTTAGTTCGTTAGTGTGTTAGTTCGTGAGTGCGTTAGGATGCGGTTGTACCATCGTACCCCTGCGCTATCGCACCCTTGCCCTATCACCCTATCCTTCCGCATTTGGTCCGGCCCATTGGCTGAGGCGGAAGATGACAAATTCGGCCGGTTTCACGGGAGCCATGCCGATC
>JACKBV010000035.1 GCA_020634315.1 Ardenticatenaceae bacterium
GCGCAAAGCGGTGCATGCCGCCAGCCCAATCAGAGATAGTGTGCAGCGCCAATGATAGTCCCAAATAAGCGGTCTGGTCGTGAATGACGACGGAGAGAATTTGCTGTGGCTGGCGCACATCCAGCGGCGCACCAGTTTGCTGCTGCATGGCCGCCGCCAGTGCTTCATTAATGTCAAATGGCTTGAGCGATGTCGTGCCAAAGGTGCGCGTTTGCACGGAAAAGGGTTGGCTGGGGTCTACCAGATCAACCAGTTCAACCAGGGCGGATTCGAGCGTCGAAACGGCCGTTTCCTCTCCCACCAACGGGATTTCCAACAAAATTGGGCAAATATGGCGCACAAAAATAGGCGGCCGCTGCCGCCACATCTCCGCCAGCACATAAAAATCTTGCGGCAGCGCCACGCGCCACACACCAGGCGCAAACTCCTGCACAAGCTGTGCCTGCGGCTGTGCACGCTGCAATTCAGCTTGCGCCAGATCAAGAAAGGAAGGGTTGGTGGTGAGGATCATAGTTTTTGACGGAATACCGCTTACCGCTTACCGTTCACCGCTAAATGCTCCACGCGGCTGTGATACAGCAGCCGCCACGTTTCGCGATTGGGATGTTCCACCAGTTGAAAGCGGGTGACGCCTGTATTTTTGGTGATCACTTCGCAGCGCCGCCAGGGGCCGATGTTAAAGACATGATCGTAAGTCATCTCGATGACGCCGCCATGACAGACGACGATGACGGTTTCTTCGCGGTGCTTTTCCACCAGTTCTTCCAAAAATGCGCCAACGCGAATGCGCGAGTGCATCAAACTTTCGCCAGCGGTATGGGCAGGGGTGATGGAAGCAAACGGCCGTTCCGAACCCCAAAAATCGCCATACTCTGGCAGCGCGTCGCTCGGCCAGGGGGATTGATCGAGCCGATTGTTGCCAATCTCGCGGATGCGGTCATCGTAGGTGATGGGCGTGTCATAGGCGGCGGCCAGGGGAGCGGCCGTTTGCCGCGCACGCAGCATCGTGCTGCAATAAATGGCGTCTACCGCCGCTAATTCTTGTGGCAGCCAGGCAGCTAACGCCGCCGCCTGCGCCAATCCCAATTCGGTCAGGGGCGAATCTTGGTTGCCGCCATCCCAATCGGGTAAATTAACATAACTTTGTCCGTGTCGAACCATGTAGAGGTGCATGATGATACAATGTCCCTTCAATTGAAAATGATTGCGTGAACGTACTCAAAACGTAACGCGCAGCCTCCCAAAAGCAAGCGTGGCATCAGGAATGCCATGCCTTTCTCCAGGAAGATAGTCTCACAATGTTGAAATCAACTCTTAGAATCGCTTTTGCTTTCTCAACGTGCAAGGGCTATAGTATAGCTAACTTTTAACAAATTCAGGAAAACACCGTTAGGGGAGTCCGCTTGTCGGGCTGAGAGGTAGGATCAAGTCCTGCGACCCTACGAACCTGATCTGGATCATGCCAGCGCAGGGAAACGGCCGTTAGCAGACCAAGCGCCGTCCTTCGCAGACGGCGCTTTTTTGTTGTGGCAAACACGGTTCTGCAAACAAGTGACACTGCCACAAATAAAAACCAACCTCCCGAAGGTTATGCGTGGCAGGTTTACCGCATGCGATGAACCTCCGAGAGACTATGTTTGAAGGAGATTTTTACGTGAAAAAATTAATCCTCTCCCTTTTCATTCTATTAATCCTCAGCGGCTGCGGGGCAACCGAGCCAGAGGATGTCACCATTCGCTTAATGACACACGACAGCTTCAGCGTCAGCGAAGAAGTGCTGGCACAGTTCACGGCCGAAACAGGCATCACAGTTGAAGTGTTCAAAGCTGGCGATGGTGGCGTGATGCTCAATCAGGCAATTTTAGCCAAAGATGATCCGTTGGCTGATGTGCTGTTTGGCGTAGATAACACATTCCTCAGCCGCGCTCTGGAAAACGACATCTTCTTACCCTATGCGTCACCTGTGCTGTCTGACATCACAGACAGCCTGGAACTTGATTCGCAACACCGCGCCCTGCCGGTAGATTATGGCGATGTTTGCCTCAATTACGACAAAGCATGGTTTGCCGACAATGGGCTGCAACCGCCACAAACGCTCAACGACCTGATTGACCCTGCCTATGCAGGGCTGACCGTTGTTGAAAATGCGGCAACATCTACGCCGGGGCTGGCCTTTTTATTGGCGACCGTTGATGTGTTTGGCGAGGATGGCTATCTCGACTATTGGCAGGCATTGGTGAACAACGATGTGCTGGTGGCAGATGGCTGGGAAGAGGCGTACTGGGGACAGTTTACGGCCGCTTCCGATGGCGACCGTCCCATTGTTGTTAGCTATGCCAGCAGTCCGCCAGCCGAAGTGTTTTATGCCGAGGAAGAAATGAGCGAAGCGCCAACGGCAGCCGTTGTCAGCGATGGCGCTTGCTTCCGCCAGATTGAGTTTGTGGGCATCCTGCGCGGCACCGAACACGAAGCGGCGGCGCAGAAGCTGGTCGATTTCTTGCTTGGCAAAACCTTCCAGGAAGATATTCCGCTGCAAATGTTTGTTTACCCGGCAAACGAAACGGCCGTTCTCCCCGACATTTTCCAGCAATACAGCGTCACCCCAGACAACCCATCCCTGCTCGACCCGGACACCATTGCCGCCAACCGCGAACTGTGGCTGGCAGAATGGGCAAAGGTTGTGCGCTAACACCGTGATTGGTGAGCGGCGTGATAATGATTAGCTGATGAAACGATTGTTATACAGTTTGCCCATCCTTTTTCTGGCGCTGTTTTACTTCTATCCGCTGGCGGCAATTTTGCGGCTTAGCTTTGCGCCGCAAGGGGCGATAGATTGGGCAGCGCTGCGCGAATTGGTAGGCACCGATTATTATCTGCAAACATTGTGGTTCACGACCTGGCAAGCGGCCGTTTCCACGCTGTTGGTATTGTTGCTGGCGCTGCCGGGCGCTTACGTTTTCGCTCGTTACCGTTTTCGCGGCAAACAAACTCTGCAAACAATCAGCACACTGCCTTTTGTGCTGCCCACAGTCGTCGTCGCCAACGCCTTCACCGCATTGTTAGGGCCAAACGGGCTGCTCAATGGGTGGCTCATGCGCTGGTTTCACCTGGCCGAGCCGCCCATCCAACTACAATTCACCATCTGGATGATTTTGTTGGCGCATGTTTTTTACAATTACAGTGTGGCGCTGCGTATCATCACCACCTTTTGGCAAAACCTGGGCGACCGGCTGCCACAGGCGGCAAATATGCTGGGCGCGTCGCCATGGCGGGCATTTTGGACGATCACATGGCCGCTGCTGCGCCCGGCTGTGTTGGCGGCGGCACTGCTGGTCTTCATTTTTTGCTTCACCAGCTTTGGCGTTGTCTTGATTCTGGGCGGACCACAATTTGCCACATTGGAAGTGGAAATTTACCGACAGGCGGCGAATTTGTTCAACTTGCCGGTGGCGGCAGCTCTCTCGCTGCTGCAAATTGTGTTCACGTTTGTGCTGATGGCGTTGTACACGCGCTCACAGGCGAACATGATACGGCCGTTAACCCTGCAATCCGCCCGGCACACAGCCAAACCCATCCAAAACGGCCGTGACCGCCTCATAGTCACCGTGAATTTGGGCGTGATGTTGGTATTGCTGGCACTGCCTTTATCGGCATTGTTACTGCGCTCCATCAGCGGCCAACAGGGGCTGACGCTGCGCTTCTACCGCGAGTTGTTCATCAATCGCCAGGGATCGCTTTTTTTTGTGCCACCGGGAACGGCCGTTTTCAATTCCATGACCTTTGCGCTTGTTGCGATGAGCATGGCCGTCGCGTTAGGGCTGCTCGCGGCCCTCATGTTGACACAAAAACCCAAGGCTGGCGACGGAAAACTGCAAACAAAACTGCAATCTCTCATCGCCAACTCTTTAGACCCGCTCTTCATGCTGCCCCTCGCCACCTCTGCCGTGACATTGGGCTTTGGCTACATCATCACCATGAACAAGCCGCCCCTTAATTTGCGCAGTTCGCTGGCGCTCGTGCCCATCGCGCACACATTGGTCGCCACGCCATTCGTCATACGCAGCGTGCTGCCCGCCATGCGCAGCATCCGCCCCAGCTTGCGCGAAGCAGCAGCAATACTGGGAGCCAATCCGCGCCAGGTCTGGTGGCATGTGGAGTGGCCGTTATTGCGGCGGGCGCTGCTGGTCGGGGCGGTCTTTGCCTTTACCGTGAGCATGGGCGAGTTCGGGGCGACGGTGTTCATCGCCCGCCCCCAAACGCCAACGCTGCCGGTCGCCATTTACCGCTTTCTCGGTCAGCCGGGCGCACTAAACTATGGACAGGCATTAGCCATGAGCAGCCTGCTGCTGCTGGTATGCGCGGTCGGCTTTGTTGCCATTGAACGTTTTCGCCTGGGCACCGAAGGGGAATTTTGATGTTGCTGGAAACGCGCACACTCACCAAAGCATACACGCCTGAAACAACGGCCGTTTCTGGTGTCAGCCTGCACATCGCTGCGGGCGAAATCGTTTGCCTGTTAGGGCCATCGGGCTGCGGCAAAACCACGCTGCTGCGCATGATTGCCGGGCTAACCAGGCCCGACAGCGGCACAGTCTGGTTTGAAGGACAAGAGATAACGGCCGTTCCGCCCCATCTGCGTGATTTTGGCATGATGTTCCAGGACTTTGCCTTGTTCCCGCACAAAAACGTCTTTGCCAACGTCGCTTTTGGCCTGGAAATGCATGGCTGGTCGCGGGCACGCATCGCCGCGCGTGTCGCCGAAATGTTGGCGCTGGTAGACCTGGCTGATTTCGCGCAGCGGGATGTAACGCAGCTATCCGGCGGCGAACAACAACGCGTGGCACTGGCCCGCTCGCTCGCGCCCGGCCCACGCCTGTTGATGCTTGATGAACCCTTAGGCGCGTTAGACCGTGCCTTGCGCGAACGGCTGATGCTCGATTTGCGCCAAATTTTGCAGCGGGTAGGGGTAACGGCCGTTTACGTCACCCACGACCAAACCGAGGCATTCGCCATTGCCGACCGCATTGTAGTGATGAATGGCGGGCAAATTGAGCAAATCGCCACACCACAAGCGCTGTATGCGCGACCAGCTACGCCCTTTGTCGCTCGTTTTTTGGGCTTTCACAATTTGTTGGCGGGGGTTGTTGCCGCGCCGGGCGTCGTGGAAACGGCCGTTGGGCAACTGCGCATTGATGATGAGACGCCAGCAGTGGGAACGGCCGTTACGCTGCTGCTGCGCCCGGAAGCGGCAGCCATTGTAGCCAGCGGGGCAAAACAAGAAGCGGGCTTGCAAGGAACGGTAACGGCCGTTTCGTTTCGCGGTCGTTATCTACAGGTTTGGCTTGCTGTTGCCGCAACGCGGCTGATGTTTGAGCTGCCCATTACGTATGATTTGCATCCGGGGCAAACCCTTACACTGGCACTTTCTCCCAAGAGCATCTTGATTTTGTAACACCGATAGGTTTTCCCGCGTCCTGTCAGCAGAAACAACAAAGCCCCCGGATGGGGGCTTGTTGAGGAAGAGGAGAGGAGAAAAAGGAGGAAAATTTGTTTGTGTTGACAGTATTATAGGAAATTGAAACGGCCGTTGCTGTATTCCCCTTTACAGTGCGTCTATGTGCTTGAATACGCTTTGGCAGAAAAGACAACAGGCCATCTTCCAGGGAGGAAGATGGCCTGTTGTCCGCTCAAGCACCAGGAGGGTAGTGCTTAGAGCAATCGGGCAATACCAGGGTCAAGGGAGGGGGTGCATTACCCTCAGTATGACCGGGTTGTTCCAGTCGCGTTTCTCTCGTGCCAGTTTGGGGGGAGGAGTTTTCCCTTGAACCCTTACCCAGTCATACTTGGGGAGAATACTACCCCACTTTTAGCGGTTTGTCGAGACATTTTATTTATCTGTCGCTCATAATGGCAACGGCCGTATACCACCCCACTCTCCTCCACTTATTTCACATTCATCCCCTGCTAACGCCCCTCATAGGTAGCAGAGCTATGCTATTTTCACTGATAAGCAAGCATCCATTCTCCGGCACAGAGACCAAACATGACGCCGAGAGGATTTTCAAATACGCACAATACCGTATTGGAAAAAGGACAAGTTAACATGAACTCGCTAAAAATCTTAACTGTACGTGGTATCGACATTCGACTTCATCCGACATTCCCCCTCATCTTGTTGTGGGCGGGGTTGCAATTTGGCTTAGCCGGAGGCAGTTGGGCCAGCGCTGTTTTTGGTGTACTAGCCGTTACGGCCCTGTTTGTGCTGGTAACACTACATGAATTGGGGCACAGTTTCGCCGCGCAGCATTATGGCGTTCCCGTGAAGCAAATTGTGTTAACGCCAATTGGCGGCGTCGCTCAATTAGACCATATTCCGGAGAAACCCATCCAAGAGTTTGTTATCGCCATTGCCGGACCGGCCGTTAACTTCATGATTGCGATCATGATGGGTATGGCAGTCTGGGGCTTCGGCATCGAAATCAGCAACCCCTTGTTTGCTTTAAGCATCGGTGGTTTGTCCTGGGCGGCTCTTTTCTCCTACGTGTTCGTCTACAACATTTTCCTGGCGCTGTTCAATTTGCTGCCAGCCTTCCCCATGGATGGGGGGCGTGTTTTACGCGCACTGTTAGCCATGCGCCTCGATTATGTACGTGCCACAGACATCGCGGCTGCGATTGGGCGTGGTCTGGCCGTCTTGATGGGCATTTATGGCCTGTTTAATGGTGGGATTTTCCTGGTTCTGATTGCCGTTTTCATTTTCACGGGCGCGGCACAAGAAGCACATATGGTCAGATTGCGCGGCACGCTGCGTGGCTATCGTGTTCATCAGGCATTTTCGCCGTCGGTGTATCGGTTGACGCCTTACAGCAATTTACAGCAAGCCGTTAACTTAATGCTGTCCAGTGGGCAATCAAACTTCCCCGTATGTCAGGGCGATGAATTAGTCGGGTTTGTTTCGCAGCCACAATTGATGATGGCTCTGCGCACACGCGGGCCGCACACCTGGGTAAACATGATCATGCAGCGCAATGTGCAGCCGGTATCTCCGCTGGCAGATTTGTATGAGGTGCAACAGCGGTTGGATCGTGAAGGAGTGGATGCGCTGCCGGTGGTGAGTGGAGACGGCCGTTTCCTTGGCATCATCACCCGCCAGAATATGAACGACCTGCGCCGTCTGGTCACTGTCGCCCCCAACAGCTTGCCCAAGGTGCAATCTGCGTAAAACGATTGTTCGTTACCGAGCCGCACGCAACAAAGTGCGGCTCTTTTTTTTGTAGACGGCCGTTCCCCCCTGTGATACATTTTAACTCCATGAAAAAACGAGCCATTCTTTCTGTTTATGATAAATCTGGATTGGTAGCATTCGCCCAGGGGTTAAACGCCCTGGGTTGGGAATTAGTCGCAAGTGGCGGTACCGCACGTAGTTTGCGCGAAGCAAACCTGCCGGTGCTCGATGTCGCCGACATAACCGGCGCACCGGAAATGCTTGGTGGCCGCGTCAAGACATTGCATCCGGTTGTGCACGGGGGCATCCTGGCACGAGACATTGAAAGCGACCGCGCCGACCTCGCCGCACAAGAAATCGCCTTCATTGATCTGGTTGTGTGCAATCTGTACCCCTTCACCCAAACCATTGCCCAGCCGGGTGTGACACTCGCGGAGGCAATTGAGCAAATTGATATTGGCGGCGTCACTTTGCTGCGTGCCGCCGCGAAAAACTTTGCTCGCGTCACCGTTGTCTGTGACCCGGCCGACTATGACGAAATTTTGGCATCTCTCCAGCGTGATGCGATTAGCGCAGCGCTGCGGCAAAAATTGGCGGTGAAAGCATTTACGCATACACGCGACTACGATACAGCAATCACAGCTTATCTGGCACAAGTGGAGGTCACAGCATGAGCAACGAATTGGAACTGCGCTATGGCATGAATCCCCACCAAAAACCGGCGCGTGTGTATGTTAACGAAGGTGCGCTGCCTATCCAGGTCTTGAATGGGCAGCCGGGATTCATCAATTTACTCGACGCGCTAAATTCATGGCAGTTGGTGCGGGAACTCAAGCAAAGTTTGGGACTTCCGGCCGCGGCATCTTTCAAACATGTTAGCCCGGCTGGTACGGCCGTTGCCGTTCCGCTCAACGAGACGCTGCGACAGGCTTATTTTGTCGGGGAAACCGAGTTATCGCCATTGGCGACAGCATATGCCCGTGCGCGTGGCGCGGATCGCATCTCATCTTTTGGTGATTGGGCAGCGCTTAGTGATGTGGTAGATGTGCCCACGGCCGAAATGCTCAAGCGCGAAGTTTCCGATGGGGTTATTGCGCCCGGTTATGAACCGGCTGCTCTGGAAATTTTGCGGCAAAAGAAAGGGGGCGGCTACCGCGTCATTCAAGTAGACGCAGATTATGAACCGCCAGCGATTGAGGAGCGGCAAGTTTTTGGGGTACGGATGGCGCAACAACGGAATACGGCCGTTCCCACCATCGCCGACTTCACCGAGATTGTCACCCAAAACAAAACCCTGCCCGACGCAGCCAAACGGGACATGGTCGTCGCCCTTATCACCCTCAAATACACCCAGTCCAACTCCGTGTGTTATGCGTATGATGGGCAAATCATTGGCGTAGGCGCGGGGCAACAATCGCGCATTCACTGCACACGTCTGGCCGGAAGCAAAGCCGACACCTGGTTTTTGCGCCAACATCCGCGCGTCCTGGCGCTTCCCTTCCGCGAAAAGTTAGGGCGACCGGTACGCGACAACAGCATTGACCAATTCTTGCTTGAGCAGTTAACACCTGCCGAAGAAATAATCTGGCAGCAAAACTTCACCGAACTCCCCACACGTCTAACTGCCGCCGAAAAGCGGGATTGGTTAGATCAATGGCATGGTGTCACACTGGGGTCTGATGCCTTCTTCCCCTTCCGCGACAGCATTGACCGCGCCCAGCAAAGCGGTGTTAGTTTTGTCGCGCAGCCGGGTGGGTCCTTGCGTGATGAAGATGTGATAACGGCTTGTGATGAATATGGCATGGTGATGGCGACAACCAGCTTGCGCCTCTTCCACCATTAACAGCAGCAAAATTTGACGCAGATTTGGAGAAGCCCGGTACCTACCACCGGGCTTTTTTATAGTCACAGCACCGTTACTGAACAATTACTTGACGTAATGCAAGCTATCTATTACGCTTGGGGCACAAGTCATTCAGTTGGTATGCAAGAAAGGGCATGTGATGAGTACATTGCTACCATGTGTCGTCAGCGTTGAAGATGATGACGACCTCTACGATATTATTAGACTCACTCTGCAAACGCTCCCAATCCGGCTATATCATGCTTCTACCGGACTGGAAGCGGTTGATTTAATCCGTCAACAGAAAGAGGTGGATTTGATTATTCTGGACATTATGCTGCCAGATATTAATGGTTGGAATGTGCTGAAACAAGTCATTGCCAATGGCACAACGCCTAAGGCCATCATTGTCTTGACAGCGCAAACGGGGGCCACGCATCGGGTCATTGCCCACCTCCAGGAAGTAACTGCTTATATGACCAAACCTTTTAAACCGAGTGACTTGCGTGAAAAGGTTATCGAAATCTTGAGAATTCCGCCGTCGCATGGCGCCATAAATCCTTAACCCGCCGTTTTTGTAGATCGCCATTCGCACGTATTTCCAGAGGTCGCTACCTTCGCAATTACCGACTACAGGTGATAGTTGGAGGTTTTTATGTATCGGAAACATGTCTATCGAGTCATTTTAGTCGCTTTTTTACTTGTATTGAGCGCTTGCAGCCAGGAAAGCGCACCACAAACGCCTACCCCCACAGCTTCCGGGCCAATGGAGCAAGCAGCGGTGACGGAAACGGCCGTTTCGCCCCGCCCCACGCCTACCACCCAACCCACACAAACCAGCACAGCACTCCCCCCCACAGCCGAACCCGAACCAACCAGCGTCCCCTTGGGCGGCATTGGCGTTATTGGCGACAGCAACTCCGACGAATACCGCGCTGATGATAACCGTGGCGGCGAATATGCGGCCGTTACCTTAAACTGGATCGAGCAGTTGGCAGTCAGCCGAGGGCTAAATTTTGGCGAGTGGGGAACATGGGATGAGCCACGCCGCACTGGGTATGCCTACAATTGGTCGCGCAGCGGCGCAAATGTGCATACCATGCTTTCCGACGGTCAGGTGGACGGGCTGGCGGCACAGATTGCCGCCGGAGAAGTCGCCTATGCCATTATTTACATTGGCACAAATGACTTTAGCCCGGCAAATGGCAATTACGCCCAAATTTATGACGGGTCTATGTCTGACGAAGATGTGGCGTGGAAGGTGAATCGGTTTGTTGCAGATGTGGAAACGGCCGTTTCCACACTCCAGGCCGCCGGTGATGTCCACATCATTTTAGGGAACGTCGCCGACCCTGGCGTGCTCCCCGGCATCAGCACCCTCTTCCCCAAAGAGGACGGGCGACAGCGTGTCACCGACACCGTCAACGCCCTCAATGCCGCCCTGGCAAACCTCGCCACCGCCCATGACATTACCTTTGTCGACCTGCAACAATTTGCCCTAGACCTGGCGACAAAAATCGACGCCGATGGCTACCTCATCTTAGATGGCACACAAATTAACATGACAGAAGGTGGAAACAACCCGATCTACATGCGCCTTGGCGACAATCGCGGCCATCCCGGAACTGTCATCTCCGGTTTGTTGGCAAATGCCCTGGTCATCACACCACTCAATCAACTTGATGGTGTGAATATCCCCCTCCTCACAGATACCGAAATTTTAGCAAACGCCGGTCTCCGGTAAGCAAGCCGCTCGTATTCCCACACACAAACAAAAAGGGAGATGACAAATTGTCATCTCCCTTTTTGCGCTTGATGAAAGGAGTTTGCTTATGCAGTCTCTACAACAACTTCTTCTTCAACTTTTTTATTGCGGCTTAAGACATCCTTGAGCCAGTCGCGGCTTTCTTTTTCCATTTCTTCACCGCGATCAACCAGTTTGTCGAAGAGACCCACCAGATCGTCTTTGCGTTCCACGACGAAATCCTGGCTCATGCCGACTGCCCCAAAACCTACCAACAAAAATTTGTGCGCTGTGTCAAATAACACGTTTTTCTTTTCTTCCACTTCTTCGACGACCACATCAACGACGGTCGCTTCTTCTTTCTTTGCCATTTTGAAAATCCTCCAAAGGCTGAATCATTCTATTATATGTGACGCGTTGCGTCATGTGAAAAATATAACACAGTGCGTCATGGCTGTCAAGCTCTTTTCACCCTGATTCGCCGAAGTCAAGCGTGTTATGCACCTGCTTCATCATCCACATCCGCAGGTGCAGGCGCAAAACTGCTTTCGTCTGGGAAAATGGCGTGATGCTGAGGGAAAAGTTCGCGCAGGCGACGGCGAATAGCACCGGCGCCAACAAGCGTATCGGCAAACATATCGCTTAATGCGACAAAAACAGCCAGGATTTTTTGCTCCTCCAACCCGTCAAATTGGGGAATGGCGTAAAGCAAAAACGCCTCGGCCAGATGCTCAACCGTAGCCTCTCCCGTTTGCGCATGCTGCTGCCCCACATAGCGAATCATGTCGCGCATAATGGCCGGGCCAAGCGGGCGATTGTGCATGATTGCACCGGCATGATGGAAAAGCTGCTGGCGTAAAATACGAACCAATTCGGCATCATCAGCGTCGGGCAGCCCTGCTTGCTGCAAAAAGCGGGTAATCAGCCCATCAAAAATGTCGGGGCTGGGAATACCAATGTCCACAAAGGCAAAGCGGCGCATAAAAGCGTAGGACATCTCGAACAAAGAGGCTTTGTCATACACATTCATCGTGCCGATGACGCGCCAGGTACGAGGGATGACGTAATCTTGTTCAGATTGATAAGGATAACCGGCCGGCAGAATGCGCACAGGGCGATGCCCGGCATGATAGGGCAATGTCACCGGCTGACCGGATAGAACCGTAAACAGTTCACCAAAAGCTTTATCAATGTCTGCGCGGTTAATTTCGTCAATGACGAGCCATTTTTGTTCGCGAATGGCACGCAGCACAATCCCTTCACTAAAGGTAAGTTGGTTATCGGCGGTGGGCATGTAGCCGCCCACCGTATCAAATGTCGTCCAGTCCGCTGTAGCTGTGACGGCAATGAAACCCCGGCTGTAGCCGCTGTCATGTGCCAGGCGGCACACATCTTGGGCAATGGTTGTTTTCCCTGTTCCCGGCGGCCCGATTAAAATGAGATGATTGCCAGCATTGAGGGCGGCAGCCATCTGGTTAAAGGCGGTTTCGGGCAAATCGAGAATCGTGTCAATCATTTGTGGGCGCAGACGCATATCTGCTGCCAGGGGTGGATGCAGCGGTGTTTGTGTCGGTTCAGCGGGATCAGGGTCAAGCACGATAGCGCCTGTCGCCATTTGCCAGAGGAATATGGCGACATCATCGAGGTTGTCAAAGCCGAGGTCTTCATCGTGCAGCAGGTTTTGTGCCAGGTCTGCGTAGGCTGTGTAATCGAGCTGACGCACTTTGGCCGCCAGACCCAGGTTGGTGAGGGTAGCCACGGCCGTTTCCCGGTTATAGGGCACATGAACATCCGCGTGGAACGCGTGCAGGAGCACTGTAGCAATAGCATCGGGCAGCGGGCTGCGCCGGAACCGTCCCCAACTGTCCAGATAGCGGAAACGGCTTTCCTGATTGTGCAACAAATCATAGAGCAGCGGCCAAAATGTTTGTGAGCGTTCCTCCAGGCGCAAAAAGGCGGCGGCGGGTACATCCTGGCTGAGATTGCCCTGAATGACCAACGCCTTTTCGTTGGCGGCGGCCCGCCACGCCTTGACAGGCGGCAGCGCAGCATCGTCAAGCAGAGAGAGCAATGTGCGCGGCGGCTGACCGCGCAAGGAAACTGTGCCTTGCTGAAAAACGGCCGTTTGCAAGGCCGCAAAACCATCTTGCTGTGTGTCCTCTGCCGCCTGGCTCATCTGCGAGACGTATGCCGCTGTCAGCAAATGGCGGATTTGCCGCCGCGCCTGGTCACGCAGGAACAGCGCCAGACGCCGCCCCGGCTGCTGCTTATAGCCGGTGACGGCACGAATAAGCGCCCGTCGCTGCGGCGGTTCGGTGATGAAGAGGTAATCGAGCGCCGGTAAATGCAAGTCGGCCAACATTTGCGGTGTGATACGGCCGTTTCGTTCGGCCTCGGCCAACACCTGGGCGCTGCGCTGCTTCAACAAACGCTTATGCGCCGCCGACAGTGTGGGCAATTCCAGGGTTTGCTGCACAAATTCATGCAAAATGCTTAACTGGTCGCTGCGATCTAGCTCTGTGGTTGTCGCCGAAAGATCGTTCAAGGTCAGGTTGAGTTTGTTGCTGGTGAATTGGCGTTTTTCGGGTGGGGCGGAAACGGCCGTTGGCAAAGCCGCTTCCTTATCCTGTGTGCGCAGTTGTTCAGCCGCGCGTGTCATCTGCCGCTCTTGCACCAGGCTCGACGCCGGTACATTCGCCAACAACTTCGCCGCCTCGTCTAGCTGACCACGACGGCGGGCAATGGCCGCCAGCCCCAAAGCCGGGCCGGTGGCGTCGGGATGTTTAGTCTGCAAATCACGTATCCATTGTTCGGCTGCGTCGAGTTGTGCATCTGGAGCCGCATCCACCATGCCGGTGAAGGCATCGGTGGCATCGGGCTGTAAGGCGGCTTTGCGCTGCCAATGCAAATAGGCGGCATCATGCTGCTTGGTCAGGGCATAAGCCCGCGCCAATACTGTGTGAATGGCGGCCAATTCTGGCGTATCCCCCTGTTTCCATTCATCTTCCTGGTCTTCCAGAAAAGAAATTGCCTTTTCCGGGTGTTGGGGCAGCATCGCCTGGCTTTGTGTCATTAAATCGGCAACTGAATCTTGAAAGCGATGGCGGATGTCGGGGCGGTATTGTTTGACCAATGTTTCCAGCCGCCCCAACCGATTTTGATTGGCAACGGCCTGGACAAGCGCATAGGCCATGTTTTTGCGGGTATCTTGCGGCAAATCTTGCGCGTCGATTTGCATATCGACGCATAAATCGCGCAAATCGTCGCGGCTGAATAAGCTGCTCAAAATTTGGTAGAGCTTGTTTTGCCGTGGGTCCACAATTTTGGTGGGAGCGCTGACCGCTGGCGCAGCTGCTTGTGGCACATATTGAATGATCACCTGGCGCTGATCTTGTAACTGCTGCTGCGCATCTGGGGTGGGAGCCAAATCTATCGCTTTATCCCAAAGGGAAACGGCCGTTTCGAATTGGTTACGTCGCTGCGCAATCGCCGCCAACCCGGCCACCGGCCCGGCCGCCTCTTGCTGCTGTTCGCGCAAACCCTGGATAAACTTCTCCGCCTCGGCAAGTTGCTCATCGGGCGTGTTGCGCTCCATGCCCACAAAGGCATCGGGGTTAGCGGGATTGAGCGCGGCGACCTGCTGCCAATGATGCCGTGCCCGGTCAGGAATGTCCAACGCCTCGTAAGCGCGAGCCAGTAAGGTGTGCATCTGCACACGCTGGTCGTCGGTGCTGCTGCTCTGCAAATTGCCGTCCATTTCTTGCAAAATGTGGAGCACGTCCTGGTATTGATCGGTGCCCAGGGCGAGTGAGGCATCATCGAGAAGAGTTTTGAATGTCTCTGTTTCCCCTTGTGCCAGGCGCAGCGCATGGCGCACACGCCAATCTTGCACATCGCGCAGTTTGGCGAGCAGGGTGCCATCCGACTGCTTGTCGAGGGCTTGCACGAGACCCTCAAATATTTGCCAGCGTTCTTCTTTGTTGGCGAGATGCAGGGCCGTGGAAACGGCCGTTTGCCACAGTGCCGACTCCTCCTCCCCTTCCCAACGCGCCAATGCTGGCAGCAAATCGGGGTTCCAGGCGAGAATTAATCCGCGCAGCGCTGACCAGCGGCCATCCGCAGTTAGATTTTGTACCGGGTCGGTTTCTGTTTGCGGCAGCGACCAATCAGCCAATTGGGGAAGGTGGCGGATGTCGGTTTGTGTTAACGGCCGTTGCAATTCCAGGCGCTCATCAAGCTGCACCACACCCTGACTGGCAATGGTCTGACTGGCATGCCGGGCAATTTGGAAAAGATGCGTAATCGCTTCCCGCTCCAGCCAATACCAGACCAGCAAATCATCAGACCGCGCATCGGGGCTGACCTCGGCCAGCGGTGTGTTGGCACTGACGAGCAGTTCGATCTCGCTGGAAGCGGGCGCTTTCAACCAAACTTGACGCGGACGGTCTTCCTCTACTTCTGGCTCGGCAGCAAGTGAGACAACGGTTGACCCGCCAGGAAACACTTGTGATATTTGTTGCTGCCGGATATCGGGCGGCGCATACGATGTTTGCGTTTGCCCCGAATCAAACGAATCATTACCAAGCAGGGACCGCTCGTCCACTTTTTCAAATGTAGGGTCTTCATCTCCCTGCTGGGAACTGACTGTGTCATAATCGGCATACGGGTCTGTTTCCCAATCTGAGCGCCCAAAAGCCATCTCCTCCAAATCGGGTGGAGTTATCTCAAATTGGCGGCTCAAGGTCATTTTCACGAGGGGATCAACGATATCGGCTACCTGATTGGCAATGGAACCGGCTTCACGATCCAATGTCCACAAGGCAGCGCCGCGCACTTCGGGGAAATGGGCGTAGAGTTCTTCGTTGGCCTGGATGACGTGGGTAACGGCCGTTCCCGGATTAGGGATGCGCGTGCGTGTCCAGCCCCATTCCGTGATAAAAATAGGCGGCGGGGCAATGTCTTCCTCATGACAAATTTGCCAGAGGTGACGGAAACGGCCGATACCACTGCCCGGTTCATCAGGGGAAATCGTGTCTAAACGGCCGCTAAACTCATGAAATGACATAGCCAGGTTATCCGGGTAACGCTGGCTAAAATGAAGCAGGCGCAGCATGCCATCTGTGCGCCACACATGCGGTTCCGGCTGCCCACTCTGCCACCCCCAAAAAGCCACCTTATATTGATCATTGATTACCAAACGGGCCAACGCCGTCGCAAATTCCCCCAGCCAATCGGCCTGTGCCGCCCGCGCAGCCGGAGCATCAAACAGGGCAATATTATTGAGCAGCTCGATCCAAACACGATCACGCATCAGGTTCGTAGGCAGCAGACTCTGGAAAAGCTGCCAATATCTTTCCGCCGCTTCTGCTTCATGTCCCTGGTTTTGCTCGTAAAAGGCAGACTCCTGAAAACGGAATTCCTCCCCCATAGCCTTGTTCAAATCATCCGGGCGCACCTGAAAAACAAGCGTGTTTGGCTCAGTAAGACGCCGAGATAGGCTGTCCAAGAGATAGACATCACCAGCTACCGTCAGGAAAACAGGGATATTTTCCAGCGACATGCTGTTTAACCACAATTCGAGAATCTCCTGGTTTGTGCCGGGGCCAATGTGAAAACCGATTTTGTTATAAGTGCTGCTGTTTGGGGCTTGCATAGCTATCCTTGTCTGCGTTTGCCGCAGGAATCAGATGTAATCGCCTGGATATGATGTGATGATAACAGAGGCGGCGGGAAATTGTCTAGCGCAGACAGCGAGCGCCTGCGCGGCGAATCCATGCACCGCACACAAAATTGCATACAATTATGCACCGCAAAAACAATGCCCCAGATTGGGGCTGAGGAAGACATGAACGAAGCACAAAGACAAAAACCTTACAAGCTGTTCATCAACGGCAACTGGCAAGAAGCCTCCTCCGGGCAAACATTTGCCACGTATAACCCGGCCACGGAAGCGGAAATCGCCCAGGTTGCGCGTGGCGATATGGCCGACATTGAGCAGGCAGTGGTTGCGGCACGGCAGGCGCTAGATGGCCCATGGGGTCGCCTCAAACCAAAAGAGCGCTCCCGCTTGTTGTATGCGGTCAGCCAGTCGCTTGAGCAGCAAGTAGATGAGCTGGCGCGGCTAGAAACGCTGGATAATGGCAAGCCTTTGCCCCAAGCACGAAAAGAGGTGCTTGGCGCAGCCCGCTATTTTGAATATTACGCCGGGGCAGCGGACAAAATTCATGGTGAACAAATTCCGTTGGGGCCGGATGTTGTCAATTTTACGATTCGTGAAGCGATGGGCGTGACCGCGCACATCGTACCCTGGAATAAGCCGCTGAATATTTTGGCGCGTAGTTTGGCACCGGCGTTGGCTGCGGGGAATACGGCCGTTATCAAACCCGCCGAACAAACCCCCCTGACCGCGCTCAAACTGGCCGAACAACTGGCCGAACTCGACTTCCCGGCGGGCGTCGTCAACATCGTCACCGGTTATGGCGAGGAAGCGGGCGTGGCTCTCGCCGGGCATACCGACATTGACCATCTCACCTTCACCGGCAGCGCCGCCACCGGCCGCGCCGTCATGAAAGCCGCAGCCGAGCATATCAAGCCGGTCTTGTTGGAATTGGGCGGCAAATCGCCGCTCATCGTCTTTGCCGATGCTGACTTGGACCTCGTGATTCGTGAGGCGATTAAGGGCATTGTCACCAACTGCGGACAAATGTGTTCGGCCGGGTCGCGCATTCTTGTCATGGATTCCGTCAAGGATGCGCTGCTGGAAAAGCTGGTAGCGGCGATAAAGCAGCTGCATATTGGCCCTGGCATTGAAAGCCCGGATGTGGGGCCGTTGGTGTCGGCGGTGCAATACGGCCGTGTCACCGGCCACATTGACATCGCCACCAGCGAAGGGGCGCATATTTTGTATGGGGGAAGTCGGCCAGCACACCTGCCCCAAGGGTATTTTATCGAGCCAACCCTATTCGATAATGTCGTGCCGGACATGTACATCGCCCAGCGGGAAGTGTTTGGGCCGGTGCTCTCCATTCTCACCTTCCACGATGAGGCGGAAGCGCTGCGCATTGCCAATCAGGTTCCTTATGGATTGGTGGCCGGTATCTTTACCCAAGACATTAGCCGGGCATTACGCCTGGCAACACGCATTCAGGCGGGGCAAATTTTCATCAATGAGTTTTACACGGGGGATGAGGAAACGCCGTTTGGCGGGTATGGGCAAAGTGGCTTTGGGCGGGAAAAGGGGCTGGCGGCGCTTGACCATTACACGCAGATCAAGAATGTCGCCATTCGCCTGCACTAAGGGTTAGCTGCGCAGCCAGCGCGTTGCGCCAATGCGTGTTAGCTCTTTTTCCAGGTCGAGCTTGAAGATTTCCAGGTTTTCCAGGGGGCGCTTCAGGTTGTAGGTGTTGATCTTTTTGTTCAAGTCGCCAATTTCGGTGTCCCAGGTCTGACAGGTGTCGTACCAACGATTGGAAATGCGATCTCGCTGGGTGGACGATGTGGCGAATTCGAATTCGCGCCGCTGCCGCTGCCAGCCGTTTTGAATGGCGGTGCGGATTGTGCGAATTTGCTCTAGCAGGCTGTTGCGGTCGAGAATCCAGGCGGGAGCGAGTTCGTTGTCTTTGAGGAGGTTGTGTGCCAGATCGAGTTCGGGCGCATACAGGTTTTTTTGCAGGTTGAGGGGTTTGCCTTTGCCGGGCAGGTTGTCGAACATGCCTTGATCTTGCCCTTCGCTGATCAGGTCTTCGATCAGGTCGTTCCATTCCTGGCGCATTCGTGTGCGCCGCTCTGCTTGTGATAGGGGGGAGTCGGGGTCGGATTTGTCGGGGATGTTGGGGTCTGTTGTCATGGGTTTGTCCTTATGGGGCTGTGGAGACTTGGGTTGAGGGGCCAACGAGGACTTCGGGGGAAAAGTCGCCGATACGGCCGTTTTCATCCAGCGCCGTCAGGCTCACAGCATAACTCGTCGTCGGGTCCAAATCAGTAAAGACAACATTGCCCGCCACCATGCCGCGCACAAAGCGGAAAGATGGGTAATCGGGCGAATCAATGGGGCGGAAAGAGATGGCATAGCCAGCCACATCGGGGGGCACAGACCAGGTCAGCAAGTAAGAGCCGGGATCGGCCATTGTCGTGATGACCGGCGTGGCCGGCGTCACCGGCGCACCGGCCAGATTAGCCATGACGGCGACATTCAACTGTGCCACTTTTTGCAGGTAATCGTAATCTATCAAACTCCAGGTATCGAGCACCGAGTTAACCAGTTCGGGGTCTTCCTCGGATTCGATGACGCGAATGGCCGGTATCCCTAATTCGACAAATTCGCGGTGATCGCCCCAGCGCCCTTCCCGATCCAGCGCATCGTAGATGACGACGGGAAAGGTGGGCAGATACATGCCGCCGATGAGGTCGTAATAACGGGCTAACGCGCCAGATGGTGATGTAACGAGGTCTGGGGCAAAGACGCGGATATATTGCGGGATGCCAGCGCGGCCGCCTACTGCGTCGTAGTTGATGGCGGCTAAGATGTTTAGGTTGTTGAGAAATGCGTTCTGGGCGAAATGGCGCGAGCCATATGTGCCTTGTTCTTCGGCGGCCATGGCGACAAACATGAGGGTTTGGTTCCAGTTGCGGAAGCTGAGGATGCGGGCTGATTCGATGAGGAGGGCGATGCCGGAGCCGTTGTCGTTGGCGCCGGGGGCTTTGGCGAAGCCGTCGGCGATTTCGACGGAGCGGTTGTCGTAGTGGGCCATGACGAGAATTACCCCGGCGTTGGGGTCTGTGCCGGGTAGGGTGGCGACGACGTTGGCTTGTGGCGCGGAAAAGCCGGCGTGATCGAGTTGGAATTCGTCGAGGGTGACTTGGAGACGGCCGTTTCCCACCCGTTCCAATTCCGCCGCAATCCAACGCCGCGTCGCGCCAATACCACGCGTCTCCGATTCCTGACTGCCAAACGAATTGCGATTATAAAACCCCTCCATCGTTTGCACATACGCCACCAACTGCTGCTGCGAAATCGCATTCAGCAAATCCACAATAGACGAATCCACCCCAGGCACCACATCACTAACCGGGTCTGTAACAATCCGTTCATTCAATCCCAGCGTTTCCGCCAGAGGGGGTGCCGTGGCAATCGGCGCGGGCAAATCAGGGCGCGGCGGCCCTTCCAGCAAACCACAGCCCGCCAACAAAAAGAGCAGCAACAAAAGAGAGATTGTCTTTGCGATAGGAACTCGGCTCATAATTTCCGTCTGCTAATGCCACCAAAAAAATAATTCTTCTGATACGTGTTATACCCATCCTGCGCAAGGGAAGCAATGAGAAGCGCGATTTTTTCAGCGAGGCTTCATAAGCAAAAGGCGCGGCGGCAGCCCTCCGCAGGCACTTTTTTCAAAAAACAGGCCCTTCAGACCGCTGAAGCGGGCATTTCCTGGAAAAAACAGACCCTTCTCAAGTCTGAAGGGGGCATTTTTTCAAAAAAACAGACCCTGCCGAGGCCGGAAGGAGGCATTTTTTCAAAAAAACAGGCCCTGCCGAGGTCGGAAGCGGGCGTTTTCCCCAAAAAACACGCCCTGCAAAGCCCTCCGGGGGGATTTTGGTACCGGTTTTTCACGGCAGCCGCTCATCGTAACTGGACGTGTAAGGGAAATTCAGGAAAATAGGGCGTTTGTGTGCCTGAAACCGGCACGCAAACACATAAATGATTCAGGAGCATCACATTGCAGATAGCAAACTGGCAACCTTATCATGAAGTTTATCATCATCATAACGCCTCGATAACGGGCGACATCCGCGTGGCGCGGCACATTCGCAGCCCGCAGCTGCACAATCAACGCCACATTTTGGTTTACCTGCCACCTTCCTACCACACCAGCCAAAAACGGTACGCGGTTCTTTACATGCACGACGGCCAAAATCTTTTTGATAATGTCACCAGTTATGCTGGGGAGTGGGGCGTAGACGAGACTATGGAAAGAATGAGCCGCGAAGAGGGGCTGGAAGCTATCGTCGTCGGTATTCCCAATACCGGCGAGATGCGTATGGATGAATACAGCCCCTTTAGAGATGTGAAACATGGCGGCGGCCTGGGCAATCAATATCTGGCTTTCATTGTCAATACCTTAAAACCGATTATCGACCGGGATTTCCGCACGCTGCCGGGCAAGCGTTATACCGGTATGATGGGGTCTTCGATGGGGGCTTTAATTAGTCTTTATGCTTTTTTTCGTTACCCTGATTTCTTTGGGTTTACGGGCATGATGAGTCCATCGTTATGGGTTGCCAGGGGCGCTGTCTTTTCTTATACGGAAGCGGCGCGTTTTAACCCTGGCAAAATTTACCTGGACGTGGGAACGCGTGAATTGGGTGATTCGGAAACAGATATTTGGATGCAGCGCACGTTGTCGCGCCGCTATTATGCCAGTGTCCGTCGCTTGAAGCGGATTTTGGTGGGCAAAGGGTATCGCCCCGTGCGTGATTTGCTGCACATTGAGGAGAAGTGGGCGGATCACAGTGAGAGTGCGTGGGCACGCCGCCTGCCAGATGCGGTGCGGTTTTTCTTGAAAAATACCGGCCACGACACATAAATTGGGTCTATCTGCAACAGATGCTGCTCCTTTGCGTATACGAAGTGTATCCCGGCGAAGGAATTGAAGCGTCATGACTGTTGTTACTGAGAAGAAAACTATTAAGGGTAACGGCCGTTACCACACGACTACGACCCGCCAAACGGCCGTTTCCCGCCCACAATCCATGCCCGCCATCCCTTCGCGGGTCTGGCTGTGGCCCCTCATCATCGGTGCGCTGCTCACAAGCTCCCTCCTGATCTGGCAAGGGCGCACATACCTCTTGGAATTGGGGCAGTTATTAAGCGACCAGGTCTTTGTCAGCACCTACATTCGCCAACAAGGAATGTGGGGACCATTTGTGTTGGCGTTGGGGCAGTTATTACAAGTGTTAATTGCCTTTATACCCGGCCATGTCCTCTTAATCGCGGCTGGCTATGTCTATGGGTTCACTGGCGGCTTTTTGCTCAATCTGCTTTGCGTGGTGGCCGCCAGCCAGATCGCCTTTTTATTGGCGCGATGGTGGGGACGGCCGTTTATCCATCGTTTCGTCTCCCCCACCCTGTTAGAACGCTGGTACGCACTCAGCGCCCGCCAGGGCTTCCTCTTCTTCACCATCTGCTTTGTGCTGCCCGTCTTCCCCACCGACATGATGAATTTTGTCGCCGGGCTAAGCGGCATTTCGGGGCGCAAATTCCTCGCCGCCAACCTGTTAGGGCGGATGCCCGGTATTCTCATGCTGACGCTCATTGGCTCGCATGGCTTATCGTTTGCACGCAGTACCTGGATAGGGTTGGGGGTTTTGGTAGCGGCCGTTTACGTCATGGGGCGTTTTACGCTGCAACGCATTGAACGGCGCTATCAGGAAGGGCAATCAGGCGGCTAACAAGTCGCGCACGACCTGGGTCAAATCGAGCGCCTGCCCACGAGAAACGGCCGTGGCAAACGCAGCTTCATCCATGTGCGCCTGCGCCGTTGCCAGGGGCAGGCGTGCCAACGGCCTTGTTTCATCCCACACCGCACGATGATGCAGCACCAATGCCGCCATCTCCGCCGCCTGCACATACTTTTTCTGGTAAGCCCACATGTGCGCCATGCCCGCTAAAATGACGAGGATGATACCGAGGCTGGCCCAGCGGTCTGCCAGTTGCAGCGCGTCGTGGAAATAGGAAGCGGCCGTTTCATAATCCTTTTCCGTCAAAGCCACATGCGCCAATTCACACAGCGTGTACGCCCGATTCCAGTAATCCTCACTGTTATCATGCGACAAAGCCATGCTTTGTTCCAGGTCAGCACGCGCACCCACGACATCACCCGCCGCCAGCCGCGCCCGCCCACGCACCCGATAGTAAAACGTCAGGCCATGATCCATCTGCAAACGGGTAAAGGCAGCAAAAGCCTGCTCGTAAAAAGATTCAGCCTCCGGCCGATCCAACAAGCGGCACAATTCACCCACCTCAAAATAGCTCCACGCCTCGCCGTTATCGTCACCCATTTCCTGGTAAAGCGCCAACGCTTGCTGGCGCAGCACCAACGCCTTCTCATACTCCCCCAGCCGCTGCCACATCTGGCTTTCCCAACCCAGGCAGTTTGCCACTTCGGGGCGACGTCCCAACTCCAGGTAGAGACGATGGCTGCGCTGATAATGCTGCACCGCCAGCGCATACTCACCAGAAACGTCATACACCGAAGCCAGGCTCCACAAATTATTAGCCGCCCCGGCGCGGTCGCCCACTTCCTCAAAAAGCGCCTGGCACTCCTGGTCAATTTGCAGCGCCTGCTGGAACGCTCGTTCATCGGTAAGCACCCAGGCCAATGTCGTCAGGTTATAGGCCAACACCAAATAGTCGCCTATCTCACGGCTGATGGCGACCCCTTCATGCAGCAGCTCTTTCACGCCATGGCGTTCGCCCAGGCTGTGCAGACACGCCCCCAGCATATTGATAGCCAGAGCTACTGCCCAACGGTCGCCCTGCTGACGCAAATAGGCCAGGCTGCGCCAGCCCATCTCAAGACCCTCCGCCCCATCCACCCGATAGGCATAAATGACAGCGGCCAAAGTCAGCGGCAGCCCAATTTGCGCAGCAATCCCCCACGAATCAATGATCTCCAAGGCTTTGGTGGAAAATGTGACGGGTTGGAGCGCGGTATAGTTGCTGCTGACCACCCAACTCTGCAAAGCGAGGAGACGCGCATAGAGCAAATGGGCCGCGTCTGGCTGCTGGGGCACGGGCGGCGGTGTGGGAACGGCCGTTTCCAAATCCTCCAAGACCATCGCCAATAAATCGCCCAACTCGGTGAGCGTGGCACGCACCAGATAAAAGTAGAGGAGCGGGTTCAACGTCGGCAGCACCATCTCATACTGCTGCTGCACCATCGCCCACAACCAGGCTGCACGCATATTTTCAATCTCAAGCTCAACCACATCAAACCCGGCACGCTGCGCCGTGCTTTGCATGCGCCGCCCTTCGCGCAGCAGCATATCCATGTAAAAATGACTGTGCCGGTCACGGGCACGCACCCACAATTCCGGGTCATCGTGCAATCTTTCGGCGGCGTATTGGCGCAGCAGTTCGTGCATGGTGAAACGGCCGTTTTCCTCGCGCCGAATCAACGATTTATGCATCAAAGCCATCAATATGGGCAGCGAAGTTCCGGCCACATGCTGCGCCGCCTCACGCGTAAAGCCCCCCTGGAAAATAGTCAACTGCGGCAGCACCTCTTTTTCCGCCTCCGTCAGCAGCGTCCAAGAGTAATTAAACACAGCGCGAATACTGCGCTGCCGTTCCGGCACGTCATGCATTTCCGTCGCCAGAAAATCGAGATTTTGCCTGATCTCCGTTTCAATTTCGGCCAGCGTCAGCAGGCTGAGCCAGGCCGCCGCCAATTCCAAGGCCAACGGCATCCCATCGAGCAGGCGGCAAATTCGCACCACCGGCAGCAATGTCGCTGGCGTCAGCGTAAACGCGGGCTGGGCACGCTGCGCCGCAGCCACAAACAACTGCACGCTGCTGTAGGGCGTGATCAAATCGGTGAGGGGCTGGGATGTGGTTTGCCAGGAAACGGCCGTTTGCCAATCCGGCACACGCATCCCTTGCACCATATAAAGATGTTCAGCCTGCAAACCGAGGCGCACCCGCGACGTGGTCATGATTTTCACTTGCGGCGCGACCGTCAACAACTCGCTGACCTGGGCGGCACCGCTGCCATTTGCCAGCAAATGCTCGTAGTTATCCAGCAGCAGCAGCAAACTGCGCGAACGCAAATAATCAAACAACTGCTGGCGCGGCAGTTCCCCCTCCTTAAAGAAGGAAAGGCGCAGCGCCTTGGCAATGGCCGGAATGATATTCTCCGGCGAATTGAGCGCGGCCAAAGGCACAAAATAAACGCCATCGGCAAAGATGGGCGGCGGCGCGGCGCTTAATTGTGCAGCGGCTTGCAAGGCCAGCCGCGTTTTGCCGCTGCCCCCTGGCCCCACCAGCGACAGCAGGCGCAGCGCCGGATCAAGCAACATGCGGGTTACTTCGGCCAATTCCGGCGCACGCCCGATAAACGGGGTTGTGGCCGCGGGCAAATTGTGCCGCATGGCTGGCGGCGGGGAAACTGGCGGCAGCGGTATTTCCACATGCACATTTTCTTTTGCCGCAGAGGAAAAATCGCCACGACGGATGCGGTCATACAAGGCGGTGGTTGCTGCTTCGGGAATGGCGTCCAGTTCATCGGCGAGAATGCGTGCGCATGTTTCGTATTGGCGCAGGGCGGCGGCTTTGTTGCCCATGTGGGCATAAAGCTCCATTAATTGGCGATGGGCCGGTTCGTGCAGGGCATCAAGGGCGAGCCAACGACGGGCATGGGCAACGGCCGTTTCCCATTCTCCCACCTGCGCCAAACCAGTGACTAACTGGGCCAAAGCTTGCGCCAGCGCATGGCGCAGATGGTCTACCTCATAATATTGCCATTCATCAAAATCGGGGGCGTCGCGCAGCGTGAAGCCTGCCAGGAAATCATCGCGGTAAAGAGAAACTGCCGTTGCCAGGTCGTCTAAGCCCGCGCCGACGGCCGTCAACCGCGTAAACTCGCGCACATCCAGCCACACCTCCGCAGGCCAACGCAGCGAGACGCTGCTGCGCTCAGCTTCCAACCAACCCTCGCCCAGCATCTGGTTGATTTCCCACAAGGTACGGCGCAGATAGGCAAAGGCACGCGTCTGGTCGGCTTCCGGCCAAAACAGCGCCGCCAATGTTTCGCGGCTGTGGCTTGTGCCGGTGACAGCCAGATAGGCCAGCAGTGCCACCGCCTTGCGACGGTCAGTGGCAACGGCCGTGCCATCTACCTCAATTTGGGGCGTGCCCAGGAAAAATAGCTGTACTCGCGCCAATTTTTTGCCTCCATGCCGATTATATCTTACCGCAACGCTTTCCGAAACGCTGACCGCAACGAAGGGGAAACGGCCGTTTCGTATCCTACAGACAAGTTAAGCAGCCACCGGCAACACGATTAGCGGCAAGCAAAAAGATGGAGGTAAACCATGTACGACAACACGGCATTGATTCGACACACAATTGCACACAGCTATCACGGCAAGTTGGAAACCGTCGGTCAGGCGCGGCGGTGGGGCGTACAACTGTATTGGCAACAACGCTTGCGTGCCTCTCTTGCCCAGTTGCGTGTGCTGGTAAACGGCCGTTGCCGCCACCTGCGCAACCTCGACGAAATAGCCGACACCAGCATCAGCGGGCGGCGCGAACTCGGTATCCGTACCGTTCCGCTCAACCAGATCATTGGCAGCGAAGGCCGCACACACGACTTCGACGCCGACTTCCGCCCCTTGCGCTCACACAACATGGATCGCTGGGTCGGGATCGCCGCCGCACAGGCATTAGGCGCTATCCTGCCTCCGGTAGAACTAATCCAGGTTGGCAGCGCCTACTTCGTCCGCGATGGCAATCATCGCATCTCGGTGGCGAACGCTTTGGGACAGATCGAAATTGACGCGCATGTCACCTTATGGCAAACGCATAACAGCTAAAGTCACATTTACCATAGATTTCAGCTCCTTCGCAAATAGCCTCCCGGAGGTTCGTCTCATGAGACGAGCCTGCCATTAATAACCTCCGGGAGGTTGGTTTTCATTCATGGCGGTCGGCCGCCGCCGCTAGTCATTGACTTCCGTTCGGTTTGGGGTACGATGTAGGCTCAAGGCAATGTCATGCATCAAAGATAACGCTTGACACACTGAACCAGGGTCTGCTTCCCGCTATGACCTGCGAGTAGGAGAAACTTCTGTGGAAAAGAAATTACAAGAATTAAAGATGCGCCTGCTGGAGATTAGTGATCTCAACAATGCAAGCGCTGTGTTGAACTGGGATCAAACAACGTATATGCCCTCCGGTGGCGCAGCGGCACGTGGTCGCCAGATGTCTACGTTAGCGCGAATTGCACACGAGAAGTTTGTCGATCCGGCCGTTGGCAAGCTGCTTGATGATTTACAAAGCTATGCTGATTCTTTGCCTTATGACCACGATGATGCATCGCTGATTCGTGTCACGCGGCGTAATTATGATCAGCAGACGAAGGTTCCCAGCACATTGTTGGCTGCTTTTTTCCAGCACTCGGCCGAATCGTACCAGGTTTGGGCAAAAGCGAGACCGGAAAATGACTATACGGCCGTTGCCCCCTACCTACAAAAAACAGTGGACTACAGCCGCCAAATCGCCGAATGCTTCCCCGGTTATGACCACATCGCCGATCCCCTGATCGACTTTTCAGACCAGGACATGAAAGCAGAATCCGTGCGTGCCCTCTTCGCCGAACTGCGCCAGGCATTGATCCCCTTGGTCAAAAGCATCACCGCCCAGACCGAAGTTGACGATAACTGCCTGCACCAACCCTACCCCGAAAACAAACAACTGGCATTTGGGCAAGAAGTGATTAAGGCATATGGCTACGACTTCAATCGTGGACGCCAAGACAAAACACATCACCCATACATGACCAAATTTTCACTTGGTGATGTACGCATTACCACGCGCGTCAAAGAAAATGATTTGAGCGAAGCCCTATTCAGCACCCTGCACGAATCAGGGCACGCTATGTACGAGCAAGGCATCGACATGTCTTACGACGGTATGCCTCTGGGCAATGGCACGTCCTCTGGCATCCATGAAAGCCAGTCCCGCCTTTGGGAAAATCAGGTCGGGCGCAGCCGCGTGTTTTGGCAGCATTACTACCCCCAACTACAGGCAACCTTTCCAGAGCAATTGGCTTCTGTGTCGCTGGACACATTCTATCGCGCCATCAACAAAGTACAGCGTTCACTTATCCGCACCGATGCCGATGAAGTCACCTACAATTTGCATGTGATGATCCGGTTTGACCTGGAGTTAGCCCTGCTGGAAGGCAGCCTCTCTGTGGCTGATTTACCAGAGGCATGGCATGCACGCTATGAGCAGGATTTGGGGCTGCGCGCACCAGACCATCGAGATGGCGTGTTACAAGATGTGCATTGGTACGGCGGCCTTGTCGGCGGCGCGTTTCAAGGATACACCCTGGGCAATATCATGAGTGCGCTCTTCTTTGATCAAGCGCTGAAGGCACATCCCAACATTCCAACGGAGCTTGGACAAGGACAATTCGGCACGCTGCATGCCTGGTTGCAACAAAATATTTACCAACACGGCAGCAAATTTACAGCCAATGAGTTGATCGAACGCGTCACCGGTGCGCCATTAACCATTCAGCCATACATCAACTATTTGCACACAAAGTACGGCGAGTTGTATAAGCTGTAACCGTCCGCGACAGAACGGCCATACGAAATCGTTAGTAAAACCTCCGGGGAGATGCAGCTCTTCCGGAGGTTTTTTTGTCGGGCAGTGTAATCCAGACTACAGTGTGCAACAATCCACAATGGCCTGCGTACTGGTTGTCTAGAAAATCAGCGATTTCTTTTTAAACTGACAGCATGAAGAAAACTGATGAGGTAAATCAGGTTTTGCTTGCTGCCCGTTTTATAATAGGTGGACAAGGAAGGGCAATTATGCGTCATAAACTGAGCTTGCTAGTAATGGTAGGGGTCATGGTATTCCTGATGAGCGGTTGTAATCGTTTTTTGGTGGGGCCAACGGAAACGGAAACGCGCACGATTGAACTGGGAAAAGCGGAAACCGTGCAAGCCAACATTGAAATGGGCATTGGTGAATTGAATCTATCTGGCGGAGCATCAAATTTGTTGGATGCGGAATTTACGTACAATGTTGCGGAATGGAAGCCAGAGGTCATTTACGAGGTATCGGGCAGCCGTGGGCGCTTGAATGTCAAGCAGCCAGCCTATGAATTTGAAGGCATCCCCGATGATGATGTTGAATATACATGGAATTTGAGCTTGAGCAATGAAGTGCCGCTAAACCTGGATATCGATCTTGGTGTGGGCGAAAGCAATATTGATTTGGCAGGCTTGAATTTAACGGAACTGGATGTGACGACTGGCGTTGGGCAAAGCACGATTGATTTAAGCGGCGATTGGGATGAAGGGTTCGATGTACGCATTAAAGGCGGCGTGGGCGATACAACCATTATTTTGCCGCGTGAAGTGGGTGTGTTTGTGGAATTAAACACGGGAATCGCAGACGTTGAGGTTTTTGGCCTGGTACGTGAAGGGGACAATTACCGGAACGATGTGTACGATCAATCTGATGTGACGATTAACGTGGAAGTTGATGGGGGTATTGGGCAAATTGAGCTGCGTTTGTCAGAGTAACGCAATGTGAGAGCGATGTGATTTGGCTGGACAAGCCTGTAAGCCCCGGCGCGATATGCACCGGGGCTTTTTAAATTAATTGAGGGAGAAGGCTGCGTCGTCGTTGTCGGGGAGCAAGCGAAGCAGGGAGACCTCTTCACGATAGCTTCTCTGTAGGGTGAGCGATAGCTGCGAGGCTTTGTCTTGGGTCAGGAAATCTTGTTTTTGCTCCGTAGACACTTGAAGCAGGGAGGCCGCGAGATAAATGAGGGTATGGGGGTCGGTGGGTATTTGTGATTTGTCGAATTCGACTTTGCCAAGATGCGCTAAGATGTCGAGGTATTGCAAGACCAACGGGCGCAGTTGGTCGGATGCTTGGGTGAGGGTGACATCTTGCTCCGGGGTAAAGGGGGCTAATTCAACCTGACCGACGAGATACGGCCGTTGATGAGACAGCGACAAAATGCGAAACCGATCTTGCCCGACCGACATGATGTTCATACGCCCATCCGACAGGGGCTGCATTTGCGTGATTTGCGCCGTGCAGCCGACGCGATGCGGCTCTGGTAAAGGGCCATTTTCGGCAGTGCCAGCGGCGATATAGACAACGCCAAACGGCCGTTTCTCCGTCAGGCAAAGATTGATCATCTCTTTATACCGCTCTTCAAAAATGTGCAGCGGTAAGAACATACCGGGAAAGAGAACCGTGTTCAGCGGGAATAAAGGGAGTTCAAATACCTCAACCATTTCACACCTTCTTTGGTTTTGTGCGAAAAGCTGCACAAAACTCGTCCAAACCATGATACTGAAAACGGCCGTTTACTACAGTTAAAACCGTGTTAGAAAAAGAGCGCAGGGTATCTCCTGCGCTCTTACCATCAATCAACCAGGCAATCAGGGTTTTCGTTACACACCCTTAGGCGCAGCATCCTTAATGTCTTGCGTCACGCCATCTTCAAACTGCTTAAAGTTCTCGATAAACATGCCGACCAATTTTTGTGCCTGTACATCATACGCTTCTTTGTCAGCCCAGGTTGCACGTGGATTCAAAACCTCATCAGGAACCCCGGCAACATGCTTGGGGATTTGCAAACCGAAGAAGGGTTCTGTTTCTGTTTCCACATCGTCAAGCTCGCCATTGAGAACGGCCGTCACCATCTTGCGCGTATAACCCAGTTTCATGCGGCTGCCCACACCATGCGGGCCACCAGTCCAACCAGTATTTACCAGCCAGACGTTTGCATTGTGCTCATCAATTTTCTCGCCAAGCAGCTTGGCATATTCGCCAGGATGCAGCGGCATAAATGGTGCGCCAAAGCAAGCACTGAAGTTTGGTTGTGGTTCTGTGACGCCACGCTCTGTACCAGCCACTTTAGCAGTATACCCACTCAGGAAATGATACATTGCCTGAGCCTTGGTCAGTTTACTAATGGGAGGCAGCACACCAAAGGCATCGGCCGTCAAGAAAAGTACATTTTTCGGGTGGCCGCCTATCCCGGCCGGGTCTGCATTGGCAATGTGGGTAATCGGATAGCTGGAACGCGTATTTTGTGTTAGCGACCCATCATCCAGATCAATCTCGCGCGTATCGCTGTTATAGATGACATTCTCTAAAATCGTGCCAAAGCGGCGCGTCGTCTCATAGATTTCCGGCTCACCTTCTGGATCAAGGCGAATCACCTTCGCGTAACAGCCGCCTTCAAAATTAAAGACACCATCATCACTCCAGCCATGTTCATCATCGCCGATCAATGTGCGGGCAGTGTCGTTACTGAGGGTTGTTTTTCCCGTTCCGCTTAAGCCAAAGAAAAGAGCCACGTCATTTTTGTCTTCGCCATAGTTGGCGCTGCAATGCATGCTCAACACGCCGCGCCGTGGCAAATAGTAATTCATCGCCGTAAAGATGCTCTTCTTAATTTCACCGGCGTACTCGCTGCCACCAATCAACACCAGCCGCTTGCTAAAATCGACCAAAATAAAGGTCTGGCTGTTTGTGCCATCAAATTCTGGTTCCGCATGGAAGCGGGGCATATCCATGACCGTAAATTGCGGCACATGGTTGTGCAATTTTTCATGATCAAGCTCGCGCACAAACATGTTGCGTGCAAACATGTTGTGCCAGGCATACTCGGTAATAATGCGTACCGGCATCTGATACCGTTCATCAGTGCCAACATAGCCATCAAACACAAATAGGTCGCGATTTTGGGTATAGGCAATCATACGGCGCAGCAGGCTGTCAAATTTGTCCTGCCCAATGGGGCGGTTGACCTTACCCCACCAGATGTCTTTTTCGCTGGTCGGTTCCTTGACTGTAAATTTATCGTTGGGGGAACGACCTGTGTGATCACCGGTGCTCACACAAATGGGGCCAAGGTGAACAATGGCACCCTCGCGCCGCCGAATAATTTGCTCATAAAGCATAGAGGTACTCAAATTCCAATAAACTGTATTGGGGTTTTTGATACCGTGATTTTCGATACCATATTTGCTGATAGCTGGTCCAAAGTTTTGCATGGATTCTCTCCTTTGCGGGTGTTAGTTTTCCAGATGACAAAAGCGTTTACATTGTACACGCTATGTCACAGGTAATGCAGTTTTATAATCGGCAACAGTGGAAGCGGTCTCTCTTAGTTTACGACTTCCCATAAGTAAAAACAACTTACCGGGCATGTCAATTGTCAGGAAAAACAGCGCAGAATGTCACGAGTTAAGGCCAGCATATATGACATCTGTGTTACTGTGTACAATTAAGGTGTGTCGATTATCGAAGCGTTCATCTACTAATTAAAGAATAGGCTTTTGAGAGGCTGTTCTTGCGGGAGAGGACAACCGCCAGCGGCGAAAGAGAGGGATTGATCATGAACCAGGCAGCAAGTATTGAGAAAATTTTACGCGACACAAAGACGATAGCCGTCGTTGGGTTTTCTTCGCAACCGCAGAAGGCGGGTTATTATGTGCCTGCTTATTTGCAAAAGCAGGGCTATCGTGTCATCCCGGTAAACCCGTTTATGACAGACGCGTTGGGAGAGCAGGCTTATGCAGATTTAACGGCCGTTCCCCATGCCATCGACCTCGTCCTCATCTTTCAGCGCAGCGAGAAGGTACGGCCGTTTGTCGAGCAAGCCATCGCCGTTGGTGCCAAAGCCGTATGGATGCAGCTCGGCATTGTGCATGCCGAGGCGGCCGCGCTGGCTCAGGCAGCCGGTCTCGATGTCGTCATGGACGCCTGCATGTTGGTTGAGCACCAACGATGGGCCAATTGAGAAGCGGCACGCAATGAACTGCTGGCGCAACTTCTCAATAACATCTCCGTATAGAGTCCAGATATATGATTTTAATGCTTGATGGTTAGGCAAGGCTTTTGGAGGTGTATTGATGAGTGACGATATTGAAAGCTTGAAAGAAGCAGAAAAATTTGCAGGTGATGAAAGCGACTATGTGGAAGCAGAACCACGAACCAACCACCGTCGTGGTGGTGGCAGTTGGTTTCCTGGCGTTGTGTTAATCGCCATTGGTGCCATTTTTCTCCTGCACGAAATCACCGGTTTTCGCATCGACAACTGGTGGGCATTGTTTATTTTAATTCCTGCCTTTTCCAATTTTGGGCAGGCATTTCGTAGTTATCAGCAAAACGGCCGTTTCACCCATTCCGCACGCGGCTCATTAACAGGTGGCCTCATCCTCACCTTGATAGCCTCAGCTTTTCTGTTTAATTTGAACTGGGGATTAATCTGGCCGATGTTCCTGATTATTGGGGGTCTCAGCGCACTTATGGGCGGCTGGTTTGACTAACATCTGCTGACGAATGGTTTGTCTTTGAGGAGGCCGTGTGAATCACGGCCTTTTTTGTTGTCGGGAGAAGGGATGGGGCGAAACGGCCGTTTTCCTGGTCTGCCTCGTGCGCCTCAATCAAATCCAACACATCAACCGTCTCCACATCGGCAATGAGTGGCGGCGACTCAACCACCTCATACGAGCCTTCTAGCACCGTGCCCGCTTCCCCCTCACGCTGCCGCCAATCATTCACCAACACCACCCCCACCGTCGCCAAAACCTTTGGCACTTGCAGCGCCTCTTTTAACTCCAATCGCAATTGCGTATTCAAAAATGTTGTGTCTGTCAATGAAAAAAGAATGCCATTACCGGCCACATAACCACCGGCCACCTGTGCTGACAGGCCATGTCCGGCAAGAACGTTATCGATAATATTGCACATGCGCTCCAGGTTTGTCTTCATGCTCATAATTGCGTCTCAATTGCCCCCATTCTATTGACGCAAGCAGCAACAAACCATTTACAGAACGTGAATTCAAACCGACTTATCTTTATGCAACTGCGGGTACAAAAGTTGGACGCAATCCGGGCACAAACCATGACTAAATTCCGTATCCACATGTTCCCGAATATACACCTCTACCTGGTGCCAGTTACCATCATCATCCCGAATCTTCTTACATTGTGCGCAAATAGGCAGCAGCTTTTTTAACTGTTTGATGTTCGCCAGCGCCGCCTGCAACTCTTGCACCAATTCTCGTTCCGAAGACCACGCCGCAAACATCCGCCGCCGCGAAAGTTGTAATTGATGACTAATGAAAGCGCCTAACAGGTTGATCAAAATGTATGTTACCCACAACATGTTTGTGGTTAACAAAGGAAGGGGTTCTTTAACAGTGATAATGATGAGAATATTGCCTATAGAAAACGACGATGCGGCCAAAACTTGAAAAGATAACCGATTTGGCACAAGCAAATAAACGGTCAACAAAATCAAAATGTCGAGAAAAGTGTGCTGAAATTGATCGGCCGGACGCGTGCCATTAATAACCAGCACCATCCCTAAAAACCAAAGGGTAAACAGAAAAATAAGGGCATCAAAGGCTTTGAGGCTCTCTATACGACGCAGCAACCGCCCCCCCGCCCAGACAACCGCCACAAATGCAACCCGCATAAACACCAACCCTTGAAAAAGCGGGCTAATATCAAAAAACAGGTAATCCACATAAGTCAGGTACGGCAGGGACAAGAGAAAGGTGATCATCACCATAGATAACTGCCACATATCCTGCCGACGATAATAGTGACGATACGCCCGTTCGCGTACTTCATCCTGGAAAGCAGTTTGCCAACGATTAAGAGTGATTTGTGCCATGTCGTGATTCCATGTTGCTGTTGTGTTGGTTGCAAACGGCAAATATTTGATGGCGTTATCTCTCCGTGGAGCAACACCATGTGACAATGTCTCCTAGAATCATATAGGGCATGTACGTCCTGTCAAATGAGATATTCATGCCAATCACGTCCATGCAAAATCCAGCGAGATTGCACTCACCCAGAAAGGCGTTATTTTGCTCAAGAAGAAATCCAGAGAAGGGCTGACTCACACTTACAGCTTACAGCGTCGCTCGTTTTTGTACAAAACGGCCGCATACAACGCCCAGCAACACCCCCAGCACAGCGCCCCCCCGCGCCAACCATTGCCCCGTATCAAAAATGGCATCCGCTATGAATCCGGCAAAAGCGAAAACGGCCGTTGCCAACACGATGCAGCCCCCATACACCAACAACACATTTAGCAACTGCAACACCACTTCAAACAAATTAAAATCTGTAAAAAGCAGCCAATAACTCCCGACAAAAAAAGTGATCACCGCAACTGACAGGCAAATAAACGCACCTAATTGCACCAACGACTGTATCGTTTGACTAACGGCAAAACTATCCATAACCAATACCTCTATGCTGCTTGTACCCATCATAAGACACAACACTTATTCTACGCCTTTCTGCGCATGCGTCAGGGAAATCGCCAAATTCCAGCGCCCCAAATCATCTTCGCAACGCTTGACACGGTAGAACATGCGTGCGAGAATCAATCTATCTTTTACACAGTTGTGCAAACAAGCAACACACCTTCACACGACGCCCCAAACCGCAAATAACCGGGCAAGCATTGATACCCTATTGATGCCGCCCGCCAAGGAAAGGAATAAATGAAGCAAAATGCACTGACCGAAGCCGTGATGTCGTTGGCCGCACAAACACACGCATTCAGCGACGCTGATCTGGAACAGCCCTGGGCATGGGGGCCTCACGACGAAGGCGCACGCTTTGCCCTCATCGGCACATACCATGAACTGCGTGACCTGGCCGTGAAATTAGGTATGCTGCGGCGAGAAAAAGGGATAGCGGCAACGGCCGTTCACCATCTCCTCGCCCAAAACAACGCCGCCTACCGCGACCTACAAGCCGTGCTGCTCGGCATACCCCATGACCTGTACGAAACACCCCCCGCCCCCGGCGAATGGCCGCTGCGCTCTGTTGTAGGACATATAATCGGTTCGCAGCGCCACTTTTTCACCCTTGTTGACTATGCGATACGCCGCTTGCGCCAAGACCCAACGCGTTCACCCCAACTTCCCCCCGACGAAACAGACAAAGTTGTTGGTCCGACCAGCGCATACATGCAGCTCGTGGAAGAAGGCACAATTGCCGATTTGCTCACCTTTTATGATGGTCTGCACCAGCGCATGATGGACGAATTTGTGACCATCAGCGACACAGAACTGGATGGCATATCACTCTGGTGGGAAGAGATTGAATTTGACCTGCATCACCGCCTGCACCGCTTCGACGCCCACCTGCGCCAGCACACCATCCAGGCAGAAAAGACATTGGCGCAGCTTGGACAGCCGCCCACCGAAGCGCGACAGTTGCTGCGCCTGGTATACAACGCCCTGGCTGAAGTTGAAGGCGTTCTCATTGGTGCGCCTGACCTGGGCACGGCGCAGCAGGCAGAATTGGCAGCAACCATCACCGCACGCGCAACGGCCGTTTCCACACGCATCGCCCAGGCACGACAATTGATTACGGCCGTTCAAACTGGCGATCTGGACAGCGTGCAGCAGCTGCTCGCGGCAGAACCGCTCCTGGCAAATGCCCGGAATCAGGCGGGATTGTCCGCCATCATCACGGCCGCGTACCAGGGGCAGCGCCCCATCATCGACATTTTGGTTGCCGCCGGTGCAGAACGTGGCATCCACGAAGCAGTCGTCAGCGGCGACCTGGATTATGTGCAAACGCTCGTGCAAGAATGGCAAAGGTACACCAATCTGGTCAGCAAAGATGGCTTTACGCCGTTACAACTCGCCTGTTTCTTTAACCAGGAGGCCATCGCTCTCTGGCTCATCGCGCAAGGCGCTGATGTACAGGCTGTGGCTCAAAATGACCTGCACATCCAGCCGCTGCACGCCGTCGTCACCAATGGCAACTTGACCATCGTTCGCGCTTTGTTGGCACAGGGCGCTGATGTCAATGCTCGCCAGCAAAATGCATTTACGCCGCTGCACACGGCTGCCGCCGCAGGCAATGTCGCGCTTGTCGAACTGCTGCTGGCACATGGCGCAGATAAAACGGCGCAGGATGGAGACGGCCGTATCCCATATGACCACGCACAGCTCAGAGAGCAAACGGCCGTTTACGCCCTCCTGCAACCATAGAAACAAACCCTACCCAGCCTGCGCCAAATCTGACACACCTTGTCAGGATTTCCGATCATAATGAGCCATATCATTCAGCAAGCGGAGGTAATAATGCAGCAATTAAAGGGGAAAATAGCCGTGGTCGCCGGAGCGACGCGCGGCGCAGGGCGCGGCATCGCCTGTATGCTCGGCGCAGCAGGGGCGACTGTTTATTGTACCGGGCGCAGCGTACACGGCCGTTCCGCCACACAAAACCGACCAGAAACCATCGAGGAAACGGCCGAACTCGTCACAGCCTATGGCGGCGAAGGCCATTACATGCAAGTTGACCACACCGACGAAGCGCAAGTCGCGGCACTGTTTGCGCGTGTGCAGCAAGAACAGGGGCGGCTGGACATCCTGGTCAACGACATCTGGGGCGGCGATGAATTGAGCGAATGGGGCAAGCCGTTTTGGGAGTTAGATTGGCAAAAAGGGCGCTTAATGCTGGAACGCGCCGTGCATACCCACATCATCACCAGCCGTCACGGCGTTCCCCTCATGATTCCCCACAACCAGGGGCTGATCATCGAAATCACCGATGGCGATAATTACCAGTATCGCGGCAACTTACTCTACGACCTCGCCAAAATCTCCACCATTCGCCTGGCAGAAGCGATGGCCGCCGATTTGCACGCCTACCAGATTACGGCGTTGGCCTTAACCCCCGGCTTTTTGCGCTCCGAAGCGATGCTCGATCACTTTGGCGTCACCGAAGCGACCTGGCGCGATGGTGCCAGACAAGACCCGCACTTCATTGCCTCAGAAACGCCCTTTTACATTGGTCGCGCCGTCGCCGCCCTGGCCGCGGATCCCAATGTGCATGCAAAAGCGGGAACGGCCGTTGCCACCTGGACATTAGTCAAAGAGTACGGCTTCACCGACATGGATGGTTCGCAGCCCGATTGGGGTGCGTATGCAAGCGAAAATCTATAAAAACCGGCCTCCCGGAGGTTTATTTTTGAAAGAGGACACAATCATGAATCTGACAGCCGAGAATTTACAAGCTGGTATCGCCTTTGTGCAAGCCAACGCTCGCGACATAGACAAAGCAATGTTTGCCTATCATTGGCAGGATGGACCGGAAACGGCCGTTCTCGCGGCCCTTGCCCCCTATCAAAACGACGATGGCGGCTTTGGGCATGGCCTCGAACCAGACTTTCGCCTGCCCGCTTCCTCACCAATGGCGACATCCGTCGCCCTGCAATACTGCACAGCCATTAACGCCGCCGCCACAGAGCCACTTGTGCAAAAAGCGATCCGTTACTTATGCGAAACCTATCAAGAAGGGGATTTCTGGTATGCCACCGACCAGCAAGTTAACGATGCGCCACACGCCTTCTGGTGGCACGTCAACGAACTGACACCACCCGACGAGACACGCTGGCCCAACCCCAGCGCCGAACTGGTCGGCTATCTCCATCGCTATGCTGAATTGGTGCCGCCCGCTTTGCTGGCACGCGCCACCGCTCGTGCCCAGGCAAACCTGGAGAGTTCGACCATCATCAGCGGTGATGCCGTGCAAAAATATAACATCTTGTGTTGGAAACAGGCGCAGCCCTATTTACCGACGGCTTTGGCAACGGCCGTTACCGCCAAAATTCGCGCCACCTATGACCATTGGCATCCCACCTCGCCCGAAACATTCGGCGAACTAAGCATCATGGCCTTTGCCGCCACGCCACAAAGCATCATGGCCCAGCAATTCCCCGCCCTCGTTGACCAGCTTCTCGACCAGGAAATTGCGCGTCAGGGCGACGATGGCGGTTGGTGGCCCGCCTGGCATTGGGGCCAATACGAAGACACCTGGCCCATCGCCCAACGAGAATGGGCAGGCAAAATGACAGCAGACACGCTGTCTGTGCTGCGCAATTTTGGCAAAATTGAGCGCCACTAATCCTGTCAGCCAACCCAATACCCATTGGCAAACAGAATTGTAAACAGCGCCAGACAAACCAAGGAAACGGCCGTTACCAGACGATCCAGCCACGGCCGTTTCCCCCACTGCGCCAGCAAAATAAAAACCGGGAACAACACCCACATGTAACGGCGTTGGCTCATCAACAAGCCTGAACTAAACGGGATAATCACCCCCAACAACACAAACACACCCTCACTCCAACGCCGCTGGTAAAGCAGCACAAACCCCAAAAAGAGAAAAACCAGGATAAAGCCAAAATCGAGCCAGTTATCCAGGTGAACGTGTCCCGCCAACAACGCTGCGCCCCAACCCGCATCCGGCGTTTGCAGCAGTCCGCCTATCGTCGTTAACGGCGAAGTTGGCTGGCGTGCCCACGCCGCCGCCCCATGCACAAAAGCCAACGGATCACCAAACATGCGCCACAAATACGCCATGTAAGCCAGCGTGCCCAATGGTGCCACCGCCGGCGCCAGCAGCGCCCAAAAAGAAGGCTTGCGGCTCATTTCGCCCTGCGCCCCTGCGTCTGGACGCTTATTTCGCCACTGCATCCACCATTCCAGCAGCAGCATCGGCGCGACAATCAGCCCCACAAAACGCGTCAAAGCAGCGGCAATGCCCAACAGCGCGGCCACTTCCCAATAGCCGCGTCGCGCAAAATACAATGCGCCAATAGCCGTGAGCAAAAAGAGCGATTCCGTGTAAACGGCCGATCCAAAAAACGCCGCCGGGAAAATCAACCAATACCAGATCGCCCGGTCTGCCACATCCTCACCCCAACTGTCAGCCACCAACTGGTAAAACAAAAACGACGCCAGCAGCAAGGCAACATTGCTGATCAAAATTCCAGCCACCAACGCATCCCCTACCAGCGAAGACACCGCCCGCATCAACAGCGGCAGCAGCGGGAAAAAGGCCACCGATGGCAGCGGCACACCCTCATACTTATACCCTTCCTCAACAATGCTCACGTAAAAACCGGTGTCCCAACGGCTGCCAAACACATCCACCAACACATTCTCCGTCCCACGCAAATGATAAGGTGGCGGATTAGAGCTATCGACAACCAACCCCACGCCCAAATAGGCAACCAGAAAAATTCCCAGGCGCGTCACGGCAAACAACAACACCGGCATCCACACCCGACGCGCAACCAAAACGCGCAGCCATGCCCTCTCCGCCACACGCGTTTCCTTGTTTTGTTCCATGACCATATCCATACGACTTCTCTCCAGGGCTGTCAGGAGCCGCGCTTCGACAACAACGCGCGGCTCCTGACAAGCGGCAACACCTGCTATGGCTGCTGTATAATCGGCAGATACAACACATTGCCCAGGTCAAACACCGGGCCATTGAACCCTGGCGGCGGCACAACCAATTGACCATCAGCGGTTAATTCGATGCTTTGCGTCGCCGAGGCATTGATGTCCACTTCCAAGGTGACGTTATATTGCCCCAGGTTTGCTCCGGCGGAATTAACCAGGAATGTGGCCTGACCACTGCCATCAACCATGACCGTGCCGAAAAACTCGCCATTCACGTAAACGGCCGCTTCACTGCCCGGCGGATAATTACTTCCCGTAAACGCAAACAGGCTGCCCGGCGTGCCAGAAGATTCGTTGACTTCTAGCTCCGGCTCATACACCCCGGCCAGCCGTTCCCAGCTAATGGGCGCCGCTTCCAGGTCTACAAAGGGAACCATTGCCATGCCACACAGCAAAATCCCCAACGTTAACGACAAACGAATTAATTGTTCACGATTCAAAAAACGCATTTTTTACTCTCCTAAAGGTTGATTTTCATTGATGACCGCATGTCACGCACATGAAATCTCTTTCAAAACATTTTTTGCAAAAAGCACAGCGGCAAAACAGGTAAAGGTTTGTGGTCATGCGCCTGCACCATTTGCAAAATGGATAAACGAGCTACTCACAACATGGTCACTGCACCTCCCTGATGAATGGGATCAGGAGCCGTCGCGTGGCTCTAGCAGATACAACGGGCCGACGGGCGTCACTTTTGCCACGCGCAGCAGTTCAATGGATGGGTTGTTGATGTAAATCGGCCGTTGCCCCAATTCCCGTAAAATCAGTTGATTCATTTCATTGCCGCCAATTAAGAAGCGGTTGATCACCAGCACATCCGGGCGTTGCCCTTCAACCAATTGCAAATATTGCACACCGGGCACGGTCTCCCACCAACCAAAGATAATGGCGTTTGGCTCGGCGTGCGCCAGAATGTCTTCGCTGCGCTGCCGCGTCCCCCAATCATCGGAACGATCCACAAGCGACCAATTCCAGGCCAACGCCAACAACACAGCACCAGCGATCATTGTGCGTCCCACCCAAACAAAACGCCGCGCCGAGACATCTGCCCACAACCATTTAAGCAGTGCGTCGTAACCAATGCCCAGCCACAATGCCCAAATCAGGTAGGCGGGTAAGAACATGGTGTCTTTATCCACCACGCGGTAATTGATGTAAAAGATGGCATTGGCACAAAACATGAGGGCCAACATGCCACCCAAACGCCAATCGCGTCGGGAGATAACGGCAATGCCGAGCAATCCTGGCCCAATGCCGATGACAAAGAAGGCATTCCATAGTTGGGCAACAAAATGGCCTACTTCCGGCCACATGCTTGCGATGGTGTAGCCGAACATCTGCCCCGAAAAGGATTTGCCAGAAATGAGCCACCAGAAGCCTGCCCAGGTTTGCAAATTGACCGGATGAAACTGCCCATTGGCGTCATATGTCCCGGCATAGTTGAAAGCGGGCATTTGTCCGTAGCGATAAGGAAGAATGAGAAAAACGGTGAGGCCAAGGGCAACGGCCGTTCCCCCCACCACCCACGTTCGCCATTGCACTAACAGGCGCGGCTGGCGTGTCAGCACATACCAGACACATCCGGGGATCAACAACACCGTCGCCGCATGATTGCCCATGCTCAAGGCCATCAGAAACAGGGGCAAGGCCAGTCGCCAGGGAGACGGCCGTTCCCCCCACCACAACAGCGACGACACCACACCCGCCATCAACGCCGTGTGCAAGGTGTACACCTCGGCAATCAAAGACATCGCCCACATATAAGGCGCAGTCGCCAGCAGCCCAATCGCGCCCCAGCGTGCCCATGCGCCCACCTGCCAACGGCGCAAAATGCGATCCGCCAGCCAGATAGTCACCGCGCCGCACACCGCCGAAAACAAATTCATGCGGTAGCCCATATCCCCCAGCGGCAGCCATGACCACACTTTGCCCAACACCAGGTATAACGGATAACCGGTAGCGCGAATGATGCCATTGCTGGCAACGGCCGTTGTCAGCTCCGCACTATCCAGGTTGTAAATTGTGGGGGCCAATGTCAGCCCATACAGCAGCAAAGGCAGGATAAACGGCAGCCACTCCTGCCAGGAAAAGGCAGCCACCAGCCTCCAGGCGCGTGGCAATGACCCGCGCGAACGGCGAAAAATATATTCAGACATGTGCTTTCCTTTATTGAGCTGAACCTCGCGGCAACACGGTTCGGTACGTCATCATGAGAGTCGGAACAAATCGAAAAAAGTTACGCAGTTCATAAAAATCCAAGTTCTTGCAGAATTTAGGGCAGTGGTAACACCGATTGCGTGTCTGACGGCAATGGGCCATGCACAAACTGAAAAATCCAAAACCCAAATTTTCATTTTTAACTGCTATTTGCAAGTAAGATACGCTCCGCAAGCCCGATTGGATGAATCTGCAAGCAAAAACATCCAAATTGGCATTGGCTGCGTATGTTTAATCAGGCAACACGTCACAATTGGTTCCAATGAACCAAAATTTATAGAAAGGAGAGTGATGATCCTCGCGCAAGCGTTTGGCGGTTTGCGTACGTCCAAAGTAGAATATTGGCTCACCATGCGGATGAGAACGAGAACAGACGTGGACGTAACGCAGTTAGACGATACAACATTGATGCGTGCAATCGCACAAAAACAGGAACTGGCTCTGGGCGAGCTGTATGATCGCTACGGCCGTCTTGTCTATACGATTGCCTATCGTCTGGTGCGAAACCCCGAAAGCGCTGAAGAAATAACCCTAGATATTTTCACCAGCATCTGGCACAAAGCGCACACTTATCAACCAGATCAGGCTCAAGTAAATACATGGCTGACGCACATGACACGCAATCGCGCGATTGACAGGCTGCGCCGCGAAGCAGCACGCCCGCATCGCCACAGTGTAAGTTGGACTGAGGTAAGCACCGAACCGGACAATCAACGAGAAAGCCCGGAAACGGCCGTTCATCTGACACTACAACAGCAAAAAGTGCGTGCAGCCATTGCCACCCTTTCCGAAGAACAGCAAGAAGTGCTGGCGTTAGCCTATTTCAACGGCTACAGCCACAGCGAAATTGCTGAAACATTGAACCAACCCCTGGGCACGATCAAGGGACGCATCCGCGCTGGTATGCAAAAACTTCGCTTTTTGTTACAAGACGTATAGGAAATCATGCACACAGAGACACACGCGCACATCCTAGATTTACTCCCCGCTTATGCGCTTGGCTGTTTGGATGCCGACGAAGCCGCAGAGGTTGCCACCCATTTGGCAAGCTGTGCCGCCTGTCGTCAGGAATTACTCGCTTACCAGGCAGTAGCCGACCAACTGCCGTTGGCCCTGCCAGAAGCATCTCCCCCAACCGCCCTGAAACAACAGTTAATGCAGCAGATACGACATGAGGCGCAGCGGGAAACGGCCGTTTCCCCACCTCAGCAATCCTGGTGGCAGACATGGCAAGCTGCCCTTTCGCGCTTCTTCAGCAAACCCCAATGGCAGGTTGCCATTGCCTTTGCCCTCGTCCTTTTGCTTGTCGGCAACATCTTGCTCTGGCGGCAGCTGCGGCAAACGGCCGTTCCCGGCACACAAATCGCCCTCGTCGCCACCGACGCAGCACCCAACGCCACCGGCTTCATCTACATCAGCGCCGATGGCGAATATGGCACACTCGTCGTGGAAAACCTGCCAGACTTGCCAGACACCCAACAATACCAGCTTTGGCTGACACAAGATGGCACACGTAGCAGCGGCGGCCTCTTTTCCGTCTGGCACGACGGATACGCCAGCATGGAAATTTTCACGCCAGACCCGCTGGTAAACTATCAAGCTTTCGGCATCACCATTGAACCCAGCGGCGGCAGCGATGCGCCGACCGGGGCACGAGTCCTCTTTGCCACCCGATAACCGCCCATTTTGTAGGGCGATCTGGCGAATCAGCAACTTGCGCAAACAATCGCCCTACAAACCAGGCTCATGAAACCCAACCACTCCCCCACTCCCCCCTCCTCTCTCCTCTCTCTTCTCTCCTCCTTCT
>JACKBV010000036.1 GCA_020634315.1 Ardenticatenaceae bacterium
CGCCAGCGGCTCTTCGTCTTCCTGCCAGCGGCTCTTCGTCTTCCCGCCAGTGGCTTTTCATCTTCCCGCCAGTGGCTTGTAGCTTTCTCACCAGTATCTTATGGCACTGCCACAAGCTGTTGTTGACTTTGCCACAGGTACCTGTTGACTTTGCCACAAGTACCTGTTGACTTTGTCACAGGCTGCTGTTGGCTTTGCGAACAAGCGCCTGTTAATTAGGAAAACCTTACTGATGAGATATACGCTTATAAATTGGTGGCATAACACGCTACAGTTATGCCACCTGGGAATTCCGGTATATATAGGAGTTATAAAATCGCCCGCTTGCTTAAAAACCAAAGCGGCGCAGAGTATTTGTCACAGAATGGACGTAACTGCCGCCAAACAGGCGAACATGTACGAGCAGGGGGTACAAATTATAAATGTCGCGCCGCTCCTCGAAAAAACCAGGGGGAAGCGGCCGTATTTCCTGGTAACGGGCGAAGAAAGCACGGTCAAATGTGCCAAACAATGTTGTAAAAGCGAGTTCGATTTCGGGATGGCCATAATAAATGGCGGGGTCTACAAAACCGGTGATACGGTCACCAACAGCCAAGACATTTGTCGTCCACACATCACCATGCAGCAGCGACGGCCGTTCCGGCTCCGCCAACCATCGTTGCAACTGCCCACAAAACTTCTCCAGCCGCGCAAATACCGCTGCCGGTAAACGGCCGTTCCGCATGCCCTCACGCCCCATATACAACAGCCGCTGCTCCCGAAAAAATGTCAGCCAGGAATCCGTCCAAGGGTTTGGCTGATGCAGCCCACCAATAAGCGTATCTTGCTCCAAGCCAAACGCTGGCGCAGAAATGTCGTGCAGCGCCGCCAACAACTCTGCGGCATGCGCCTGCGCTGCGCCCGAAAAATGGCTTTCTCCCGGCAAAAAAGACATGATCAGCAAATGGGGTGCGCTGTGCAGCACAGCAGGAACCGGCAGCGCAGCCTGCGCTGCCAGGTAACGCAGCATATACCCTTCTACATCCAACTTGGGATGAGCACCATCATCGGCTTTAACAACGGCCGTTTCCCCATTCGCCAGCCGCACCCGATACACCTGCCCAATACACCCCCCACTCAACGGAGACACATCTAAAACGGCCGTGCCCAACACAGCCTCTATCTCATCTCTCATACCCCTCCCTCCTCTCTCCTCCCTCTTCCCTCTTCCCTCCTCCCTCTTCTCTCCCCATCCCCATCCTCACGGCTGCTGCACCACTACATTATCAAAAGCCACTTCCAAACCCGCCTGTCCAAACGTCCCGGCATCCAGGGCAATCGTCCCGCCCGCATATTGCCCATCCGTCACCTGGTACAACAGCGTATCATTCACATAAAAGCGCATCGTCGGCCCATTCGCCTCCACACGCAGCCGATTGACCACACTCAAGCCCTGGTTAATAGCCGCCGTACCCGTCCAATCCTCCACAAAACGGGTCCAACTGCCATCCCCATTACGCCGTTCAACAGTGTACAGACCATCGCCAGTGATGTCGAAGCGATAAAAATGAGCCGCATCTTGCATACGCAGCAAAACGCCATAACTGCTCTGCAAATCGCCAGCTAATTGGCGTGCATCAACTTCCAGCACAAAATCGGTAAAAGTGGGTTCGCTTAATGTGGCGAATTGCATCGTTGCCGGAGCATCCACCTGAATGTGAAGCTGTTCCCCCACAATCGAGGTACGGCCGGCAACATCGCCTTCCAACACCCAGCTTCCCGTTTGCCCGGCGACAAATTCATCATGAAACAGGGTATCTGACCCTTCCAAATTGGTTTCTGCTGCACTGCCACATGCGCTTAAAAACAGAAGCAGCCATAACCAAGAAACAAGCAGTCGCTTCATATGTCTCTTTGCACTACAACGATGAATTAGGGAGCGATGACCACGATATTGTCGAACTCGACAACGGCCGTTCCCGGTTCCAACGTACTGACACCCACGCCAATATCACCCGTCACAAAAGTGGGATCCGTCGTCGTGAAGAGCGGCAGGCCATTTACCGCCAGACTCAACTCATTGCCAATACAACTTGCGCGAACCTGATTCGTCGCCACCCCCTGATTGATCACATCAGAGAATTGATATTGGGCATTTTCTGTCAGGTAAACAATTTGATCATTGCCGCTTTGATATTTGCCAACGGCATAATACCCATCACCACTAATTAAAAACAGGTAGAAATTCTGCTCATTTTGATAGCGACAGATAATGCCATACGCATTGTCATCTGGCCCGCTGCTTTGCCGCGCCTGCACCGTCACAATCACATTATCAAAATTACGACCGGGGTTTGTCCACCAAATTTGCCCTGGCTGGCTGGTGCTGATGCGCAAGACGCCATCGGCAATTTCTGTAACAGCGCCGCCCTGATTGTAGAGCGCCCAACCGCACTCTTGCTCGCCACCAAAGTCATCTTGAAACAGCGTACCACTGCCCACACAAGCATCCGGCTGTGGGTCGCCAAGCGAACAAGACACCAGGGCCATTATCCCAACGATAAGGATTAACAAAAATGTCATCTTGCGCATTGCACCACTCCTGTAGAAATGAGGAAGAAAGATGGAAAGTGACAATTCACTTGTCGTCTCGGCACCGCCTATCAGCGTTTATCATCGCCGTCGTCTACATTTAAGCGGCGCTTCAGGGCATTTACCTCTTGCTGCAAAGTTCGATGCTGTCGTGAGGTGTACAGGTAAAAGCCGAAACTGGCTAACCACATGACCGTGACTACAATTGCAATCAAAACCAGATTATCAAACACACAACACCTCCATATTGCTAGTAGATGCGCAAAAGTGTACCTAAAAAGAAACAAACTGGCACACAGGGTAGCCAGTTTGTTCATTGAGAAGGGATGGTAACGGCCGTTTACTTGGCAAAACCAACAGCACGCGTTTCGCGAATCACCGTCACCTGAATCTGCCCCGGATATTGCATACTATCTTCAATCGTCTTCGAAATATCTTTGGAAAGCTGCATCGCGCCCAAATCATCAATCACGCCAGGCTTCACCAAAATGCGAATTTCGCGCCCGGCCTGCAAAGCATACGCACTTTCCACCCCATTAAACGAAGTGGCAATATCTTCCAACGTACGCACGCGTTTGATGTAATTCTCCAAACTCTCACGCCGCGCTCCCGGCCGTGCCCCGGAGATAGCATCCGACGCTTCCACAATGATCGCTTCCACCGACTCTTGCTCCACCTCGTGATGGTGAGCGGCAATTGCATTGATCACAATCTTGGGCACACGGAAACGCTTGGCAAATTCCGCGCCGAGCATGGCATGGGTTCCTTCCTGATCATGATCCATCGCCTTGCCCAAATCGTGCAGCAAGGCTCCCATCTTCGCCATTTCAATGTTTGCGCCCAACTCTGCGGCCAAAATCGCGGCAATTTTTGCCGCTTCCACAGAGTGGTGCAGTTGGTTTTGTCCATAGGACGTGCGGTACTTCAAACGGCCCAACATGCGGATAACCTGCGGATGCAAGCCATGAACATTTGCTTCATAGGCGGCTTGCTCGCCCGCTTCCTTAATCACCTGCTCGACTTCCGCTTCGGCATCTTTGACGAGCTTTTCAATCCGAGCTGGATGGATACGGCCGTCTGTGATCAACTTAGCCATTGCCCGCCGCGCAACTTCTCGCCGCACCGGGTCAAAGCTGGAAATCGTCACCGCTTCTGGCGTATCGTCTACAACAATATCGACGCCCGCCGCCTGCTCAAATGCCCGAATGTTACGGCCGTTACGTCCAATAATGCGCCCCTTCATTTCCTCGCTGGGCAGGGGCACCACCGACACCACCATTTCCGCAACCTGATCAGTCGCCACACGTTGAATCGCCAGAGAAACCAGTTTACGCGCTTTGATTTCGGCCGTTTCCCGTGCCTCATCCTCAATTTCACGCATCAACCGCGCCATATCCTGCCGCGCATCCTTCTCCACATCCTGCAACAGCAGCTGCTTCGCTTCATCAGAAGACATATTGGCGATTTCTTCCAACTTCATACGCCGCTCTTCTTCCGCCTTATCCAGCATATTTTGCTGCCGATCAAGCTTGCTTTGCCGCTTATTCAACATCTGCTCACGGGCTTCCAAACGCTTGCCCTGCTTATCTAACTTCTCATTGCGACGCTCCAAACGCTCCTCAGTTCGCGCCAAATCCTGATAACGACGCTCCGTCACCTTTTCAGCTTCCAGCCGCAGCGCCTGCGTTTCCTGCCGCGCCTCAGACAAAAGATGCTCTGCCTCGCGCTCGGCCATCACCCGCTTGTTTTCCACTTCTTGATGCAGTGCCGCATAGGTCGCATCCGTTCGCGGCTTCAAATAAAACCACAAACCAATTCCAATTGCAGCGCCTCCGAGTACAATCCCTAAAAGTATCCAGAATACTGGGTGCATTACCAATATCTCCTTCACATTGTGGCATCGGTATTATCAGAAATGATTTGCCACATCTCGCTAGTTACCTCTTTGACAATTTCATAATTAAAGCCACGTCGCTGCAAAAAATTTCCCATCTTCAGGCGAAAAGCCTCTTCCGGTAAATTTGCCCAACGTGATATACGCGCTTTTGCCGCGCGCCGGGCAGCATCTGTCTCATCCAAGTCAGCTAAAACCGTATCAATTAACGTCCGCGACACACCCTTTTGCATCAATTCTTGTTGCAAAGCAATGCGACTACGCGGCTTAAATGTTTCTCGTTGATCAATCCAATAACGGGCAAACAGCTCATCATCAAGCAGTGCGACTTCCTGCAAACGGGTCACAACAGCAGCAATTACCTTGTCATCGAATCCTTTCTGGCGCAGGTTATTTTCTATTTCAACACGACTACGGGGACGATACTCCAACAAGCGCAAGGCAGCGTGCCTTGCCTTCTCTACCGTATCTTGTGCTTGCAAAGCAGCCATTTCATCAGGGGACAACACCTGCCCTACCTGCAAATGAATGGCAACTTCCACAGCCAAGCTAAAAGCATACTCACCATCCAGGTAAACATTAACCCGGTTTTGGTCTCGTTGCTGCGTTGTTAATCCCGTAATTTTACCCATGCCAATACAATATCCACTTTGAAACAAAAAGCCCTGGCTTGTATGCCAAGGCTTTGATAGTGCGATTCATTTCAAGACAGGCCATTTGGCCATGCTGGCAATCTTTTTAGATAACCATTCTAGCTAAGCGTCTAATGTCCGGCGGTTACACCTGAAGACACAATACTCTTTCTCAATACCATACACGATGGAACAACCACTTTAATAATCACAAATGCTGGTATGAGCATATAACCTGAAAAGTTCAGGTTGAGTGTTTTATTCGATCTATACCCTCGTTAATAGTCACTAAGGGACTACATTTTTAGGGAATATTGATCATCCCCGTTAACACTTACGAAGAACAATCAAAATAGCTTTGACGTTAACTAGATTTCTCGAAATAAGCTCAAGCAATTCATTGAGCGTCACTACTGGTCAAAACCTATGGCAATTCGGTTTTATGATTTAGATGTCACTCTTATTTACTGTATGCAAGCATGCAAGCAAATAAGGGTATGCTTTTTTATGATTCCGCATCCTGTTCAGTCGGAATTTCCTTTAAGCCAGTTTGTTTGCGAATGAGATTTTCTAACTCAATCAATAAATTCGGGTTTTCTATCAGGTAAACCTTCGCATTCTCGCGCCCCTGGCCTAAAAGAACGTCACCATACCGGAAATAGGCACCGCGTTTGTCAACAATATTGTGCAGTACAGCTAAATCCAGTACATCACCACTTTTGGAAATGCCCTCATTATACATAATATCAAATTCGCATTCCGTAAAGGGTGGAGCAACTTTGTTCTTTTTAACTTTAACCAGCGTACGGTTTCCAACGACATCGCCACCAGCTTTAATGCTTTGAATACGGCGAATATCAATACGGACTGAAGCATAAAACTTGAGCGCATTACCGCCACTGGTGGTTTCAGGATTGCCAAACATGATGCCAATTTTTTGACGTAACTGATTGGTGAAGATGACAACTGTATTTGTCTGTTTGATCGCCCCTGAAAGTTTGCGTAAAGCTTGCGACATTAATCGCGCTTGCAAACCGACATGGGCATCGCCCATCTCACCTTCGATTTCAGCACGCGGCACCAGAGCCGCCACAGAATCGACAACAACAACGTCCATCGTACCAGAACGGATCAGGGCATCCGCTATTTCTAACGCTTGCTCCCCTGTATCGGGTTGAGAAACATAGAGGTTATCAACTTGTACACCGCATTTGGCTGCATAACTGGGGTCTAGAGCGTGCTCCATGTCAATGAATGCACAGATTCCACCCAATTTTTGCGCCTCTGCAATGATGTGTTGACACAACGTTGTCTTTCCAGAGGATTCTGGCCCGTATATCTCAATGACACGTCCGCGTGGCACACCGCCTACACCAAGGGCAATATCAAGTGAAAGTGATCCGGTGGGGATTGATTCCACTTGTAAATGCTGCGCTTCACCCAGGCGCATAATAACACCCTCACCATATTTTTTAGTGAGGGTTGCCAGAGTGTTTTCTAATGCGCGGTCACGTCCTTGTTGCTTCATAGGTTAACCTGAAAGTACCTAAAAGTATAGAAATTTATCGCTTATGTAGTGTACAATAGCGTTATGGAAATAGCAAACCAATGGGCGGGGGCAACAAATTTGAAAGCGCAAGTTCGCCCGGCAATGAGCAGCGACAAACGGGATATTGTTCGTTTGATGCGGATGTCTGATTATACGCACATCCATTTAGACTGGAGACCACCTATTGATTGGCTAGAACGAGGTGGTTTTGTTGTTTTTGCGCCATCGGCACCAGCGCAAGATTCTCTGGCTGGTAAGTTGTTTGGTAATCAACCTGAAGTTCGTGCCTGTCTAGCAGTGGGGGCGGACCCGCCGCCGGCTGCATGGGTGCGTGTGGTTTGCTTACAGCGAAACGGCCGTTCCGAGCAAGTGCTGGCGGCGATGTTAGCCGAATTGGAAGGGACGCTGCGGGATACGGCCGTTACCCAACTGGGCTGGCTGACAATGCAGCCCTGGCCCAATAAATGGCTGCCAGAGCTTGGGTTTGCTCGCCCTTACGAAATTGAAACCTACTACAAAGAGAATCTACAGATTCCAACCCACAAAACATTGCCCGATTTAACCATTCGGCAAGTTGAACCTGACGATATGGAACAACTGGCAGCAATTGAAAGCCTGGCTTTTGAGCCACTGTGGCGACACAGTGCGGAAGGGCTGCTGTTTGCTTCGCGCCAGGCGTTTAGCTTTGACGTGGCGGAGTGGAACGGCCGTATTGTGGGTTTCCAGTTAAGCTCTCGTTCCGGAGAAAACGCACACCTGGCCCGCATGACTGTATTGCCAGAAGTGCAAGGGCAAGGCGTTGGTTCGGTGCTTTTGGCGCACGCGCTGCAAGCTTTCCAACAGCATGACATACGGTATGTCTCGCTCAACACACAAACAGATAATTATCCATCCCAAGCGCTCTATAAGAAGTTTGGGTTTTATGCCACAGGTCAACGCTTACCTGTATGGGTTAAGTCACTGGAGTAATCATTGCTAATGGGCAGTAACGGCCGTTTCTTCAACAACACTGATCACTTACTCCTTCTCGCCACAGGGGGGATTTTAGGTTTTCTCAGCGCCCTTGTGGGCAACATTCTCTACAGCATCATGAGCGCCATTATCATCGCCGCCGCATTTGCGATCTATTACCCCGCGCTCAATCGCCCCCAAAGTCTGCGCGTCAGCCTGATCACCGGCGGCGCAATTGGCCTCATCTTGGGGTGCATCGACTGGCTCATTGGCGGAACCATCACCAACGTGGGAAATGGATTGATATTTGGCCTGACACGCGGAGGCGTCATCGGCGGCATTGCCGGACTGATAACACGCGTAGACAGTGAAGATGAAGACTCTCTCATCACCAAAGCGTTCCTGGTGGTAGGGTCTGTGTTCATGGGCACTATTTTGGGCGGGAGTGTGGGAACCATGACCGGTCTCACCCTTGGCTTCATTGGCGTCGGAACAAAAGCCATTATGGGCGGGGTGATTCTTGGCAGCATTGTCGGCGGGTATCTTGGCTCTTATTACAAGCAAGCAAGATGGATTCGTGCCGGAGCCACAGCTGGCGCAGCATTAGGCGCAATAAGCGCCCTGGCCGGGCCAACTGTCTCTGGCATTGTGTTGGGGGCCATGAGTGGTGCCATCGCCCCCATGCTGCTCGTTGCCCTTATTGGCGCAGTTGGCGGCCTGACCAGCCGTGGCGTGAAAGCCATGATTATTGAAGCGTTGGAAGCCCCTACAGAAATGCTGGAACAAGGCGCCGTGCCTTTTTTGGTACCAGCTATTATCACAGGACTTATTGTGGGAACGGCCGCTTCCGGGCCAGAGAGTTTGGTGACACTACCCGCCGCGTTAGCCTTCGTCGCCGCCACACTGGGCACACTGGCCGAGTTTGGCCGCCGTGCCAATACACCGGAAATCACGCCGCACAACATCATCGAAATGGCTATGATGGGCGCTGAAAATTGGCCGGTATCCCCATTGGCCCAACGCTTTGCCGCAGCCGTCCGTGAAAAAGAGACGCTGCTCAAGGTAGGCATCCAAGTTGGTATCAGCGTATTGGGCACCATCATAGGTATTGTGCTCGCATATATCACGCTGGCAATCACAAGCCGATAACCCGCGAAAAGGATCGACATGGCGCGATACAAATTAAGCGATAAAGACGTAGCCTCTGCTCTGGCGGAACTCCCTGATTGGGAAATAAAAGACGGCAAATTACACAGAACATACAAGTTTGATTCTTTTGCAACTGCTATGGGCTGGATGGTCTCTGTCGCCATTTTTGCCGACAAAATAGACCATCATCCTGAGTGGTGTAACGTTTACGGCCGTGTAACAGTTGATCTCTCGACACATGACATGGACAACGCCATCAGCAATCTGGATATTTTATTGGCAAAGAAAATGGATTCTTTGGCCGCTTAATTGTTCACACATTCAGGGGTTCATTAACTGGCAAATCAGGACAAAAACAAAGAGCACTCCAATTGGAGTGCTCTTTGGTATAGCGGGGACAGGATTCGAACCTGCGACCTCCGGGTTATGAGCCCGACGAGCTGCCTCTGCTCTACCCCGCAACGACAATCGAGGATTATAGCAAGTGATTTCCGCTTGTCAACACCATTTTGGTGATTTACAGTTTAATTTGTGAAATTTTGCATCTTTGCGTGATTGTTCGGCAGGCAATCCAATTTGCTGTATAGTTTTGCCCGGCAAAGCTTACCCTGGTTAAAGGAACATAATGGGAGACAAGGAAAATAAACGAATTGGCATCCTGGTGGGACGGGAGTGGGATTGGCCTGAAGCATTTATGGCGGCTGTAAACGGCCGTCAAGCAAATGTCACGGTAGAACTCGTCAAACTAGGCGGAACATTCATGGATACAGACATCCCTTACGATCTGATCATTGATCGTATGTCCCATGAAATTCCATACTACCGTGCCTTTCTCCAATATGCGGCAAGCAAAGGCTGCTACATCATCAACAACCCCTTCACATGGTCAGCCGACAACCGTTTTTTCGCCACAATCATGGCAAACCGTCTCGGCTTGCGCACACCGAAAACAGTTGCGCTGCCCAACAAAGAAATTGAACGGGATGTCGTGCCAGAAAGCTTTCGCAATTTAACCTATCCCATGGATTGGCAAGGAATTATTGACTATGTGGGCGTTCCGGCAATCTTTAAGGATGTGCGCAGTGGCGGCAGGCGACAAGTCTATCGTGTTCACACGGTAAATGAACTCATTCAACGCTTTGATGAAAGCGGCACACAAACCATGATCCTACAAGAGCTTATTGAGTCGGACATCCATATTCATGGCTTTGTGATAGGGCAAAAAGATGTGCTGCTGCTGCAATATGATCATGATAATGGGCGCTATTTTCCAGGTATTCTTTCCACCAAAACGACGCGCAATCAATTCCTGACAAAAGCATCGCTGGATTTAACAACTGCATTTGGATATGACATGAATATGGTTGAGTTTGTCATCAAAGGAGACCAACCCTATGTGATTAACAGTACAAACCCAGCCCCGGTCATTGATCGATCCTTGATGAGCAGTGAACAGTTTGATTGGCTTGTGCAGCAGATGGTTGAATTGACGGTGGTGCGTGTGCAACGGCCGTTACCCCAATTCACAAAAAACATGTTTGGCAACCAGGATTAGCCAATCCAGCCAAAACTTTACAATCCACTTTTTTTGCAAAACCGCCCATGCTATCTATAATGAAGATCAAAGTAGTTGTTGCATCAACTACTTTTTTTGAGGACTTATCTATAATCTACCGAAAAGTCAAAACATTTCATGAAAGAATGAACATCGTTGAATGCACTTTGTGGTAGGTTTAGGGTAAGTCATTATTTTTCTGAACAGCAATCATAGCTACTCCCAAAATAGAAGAGGTAAATTTTCATGATACCCTTTACAGAAAAATTGCCGGAAAAAATCAACCGGCTCTCCGAATTAGCCCACAATCTCTGGTGGAGTTGGACACCTGAAGCGCGTGAGCTTTTCCGTCGCCTGGATTATCAACTGTGGCGGCAAACACAGCACAATCCTGTCCAAATGTTGAAAATTTTGGATACCAATAGATTGCAACAAATCGCCAACGATGCCGCGTTTGTCCGGCTTTACAACAAGGTCATGATCAAATTTGATCGGGAAATGCAAAATGGGTCTAGTTGGTTTTCCGTGCAATATCCAGAGTTAACCCAAAAGACCATTGCCTATTTTTCCTTCGAATTTGGCCTGCATAACTCCCTCCCCATTTATTCCGGCGGTCTAGGCATTTTATCTGGTGATCATGCCAAGGAAACCAGCGATTTAGGATTACCCTTTATCGGCATTGGCTTTATGTACCCGCAAGGGTATTTCCGGCAGCGTGTGCCATCGCATGGCTGGCAAGAAGCTGCCTACCAACAACTCGACATGACCGAGGCTCCCATCCTGCCTGTGCTTGATGAGAATGGTCACGAAAAGCTAATTAGCGTTGGGCTGGGTGGACGACAGGTGTATGCACGCCTTTGGTCTATTCAAGTAGGACGCAATCCCCTGTTTTTGCTAGACACAGATGTCAACGAAAACGATCCGTGGGATCGCGAATTATCGGCACGCCTGTATTCTGGTGACAGTGAAATGCGCATCCGGCAAGAAATTATGCTGGGCATCGGCGGGATACGTGCATTGCGCTCTTTAGGCATCTACCCATCCGTCTATCACATGAATGAAGGGCATTCAGCCTTCCTCTTGTTAGAATGCATACGCGAGAAAGTGGCCGAGGGGCTGACCTTTGAGGAAGCATCCAACTTTGTCCGCCAACAATCGGTCTTCACCACACATACACCTGTTCCGGCCGGACATGACGCTTTCGGTTTCCACATGATTGACCAATATTTCGCGGGTTTTTGGGATCAAATGGGCATTAGCCGAGAACAATTCCTGAACCTGGGTGGTCATGAAGAACAATGGGGCATGGCATTTAACATGACTGTATTGGCCCTACGCCTTTCCGGTCAAAGCAATGGTGTCAGCCAATTGCACGGCCAAGTTTCACGCAAAATGTGGCAAGAAGTCTGGCCACATAAGTCGGTTAACGAAGTTCCCATTAGCGCCATTACCAACGGGGTACATGTGCCTTCGTGGATTTCTAGCGAAATGAGCCAGTTGTATGCCAAATATCTTGGCCCCGATTGGCGAGAACGCCACGATGATCCTGTTTTATGGGAGCGAATGCTGGATATTCCGGCAGAAGAGTTATGGGCGGTTCACGTCGAGTTAAAGCGCAAGATGATCAGCTTTTTACGTGAACATGTCCGGCGGCGCTGGATAGACGGCCGTAACGATCCCACACAGGTCCTCACCGGAGGAACCATCCTCGATCCTGATGCTCTCACCATCGGCTTTGCCCGCCGCTTCGCCACCTACAAGCGAGCAACGCTGATCTTCCGCGACTTCGAGCGGCTCAAGCGCATCATGCTAGACACGTACCGCCCCGTCCAAATCATTTTTGCCGGGAAAGCTCATCCGGCTGATGATCCGGGTAAGCGACTGATTCAAGATGTCTACAATCTGGCAAAGAACAGCGAGTTGGGTGGCCGTGTTGCCTTTATTGAAGATTACAACATGCACATGGCACGCTATCTGGTGCAAGGCGTTGATTTGTGGCTGAATACACCACGCCGCCCACGCGAAGCCAGCGGTACCAGCGGCATGAAAGCGGTACTGAATGGCGTTCCCAATCTCAGCATCTTAGATGGCTGGTGGGCAGAGGGGTATAACGGAGCTAATGGCTGGGCGATTGGCAGCGAAACCAATTTTGACAGCCTTGACGCCCAGGACTGGCATGATGCCAACTCCACTTACCAACTGCTGGAAGATGAGATTGTGCCCTTGTATTACGGCCGTGACCATGACAATGTTCCACGTGGATGGGTGGAAATCATGCGCGAAACCATTCGCTCCAATGCGGCACAATTTAGCATGCGCCGTATGGTCAAAGAGTACACAAACGAAATGTACGTCAATGCGATGAACAATCGGTAAAATCAATTATTTATAGTGGTGGTGGTCATACGGCCACCACTACCATTTTGTGCCAAACCTCGCGATGAAAATCTGGCTGCGCCGATTCCTCTATCTCTTCATTCTGATTATCTGGTTAATAGCTATCACGTTCCCGTTCTTTGCCGTTTTTCTTGCCTCACAAGGCGAGATACAATTAGGCAGTAATTCGCAACGGCATGTTCGTGTCTTTTTGGTACAAGAGCGGAGTGCGCAAGGGGTAGGGATTGAATGGACACGGCCGTTACGTGAGTCCCCTACTTGCATGCAAACACAAATCAACTACATGATGTGGGAAGGTGTGGGCGAAAATGTAACCTATTGCCAATGTACAGACAGTACAGGAGCCACGTTACCAGTAGATACCACTATTTGCCCCCTACCCTAACAAGGAGAAAAATTACCTGTGAGCAACATAGCCCTAAAATGGACCGGCAACCAGAGTAAACTGTTTATAGGCCGCGATAACTTTGGACACACCGTCATGTCCGGCTCCTGGTCACAAGATGATCCAGAGTGGCAAGAATGGAAAGCCCTCAAGCCATCAGACCTCTTGCTGATTAGCCTGGCCTCTTGTTCATCATATGATGTTGTCACAATTTTAGAGCGCCAACGTCAGGAACTTACCGGCCTTTATGTCCAGGTAGATGGACAAAACGCGCCAGAACCCCCATACCAATTCACAGATATACACTTGCACTACGTTGTGAGCGGCAATCAACTCGATCCACAGAAAGTAGAACGTGCCATTGCACTATCCGAAGAAAAATATTGTTCAGTTGCTGCCACAATTCGGGGCGTCGCCAACTTGACACACAGCTACGAAATCAAATAATTGCCCGTTTGGGCTAAATCCCGTTTTTAGAAACACAAAAACCAGGTTTTTAGCTCCATTACTTTTTGTGGTAGAATTTGGGCAAAAGATTCAGAGTAGGAACCACCTGATGAACACACAAATGCCTGCCATATCTGAGCAAAAGTCGCCTTACGAACCAACGCCTGAACAGTTGGAAAGAGAGCAAGCGCTCCACCGTTTCAATCGCCTATTTGTCTATGTGCCATTGATCCTGGCAGGGGTTGTCGTCTTGGCTTTGGTGCTATGGATGCTTTGGCGGGTGTTCACAGTAACATCTGACAATCAGGAAACATTCTATGGTTCGCTCTCTGGGTTAGCTGATTTGATCCTCATCTTCTTCAACATCATCCCAATGATGTTGTTATGCGCTATTGGACCAGCCTTGTTTGGCTATCTGGTCAGAAATGCAGTCAAGAAGAACAAACTGCCGCTAGAAGAACGACGAGGAAAATTACAACCACTTCTTTGGCGCGTGGATAAGGCCATTGCAAAGATACAAAGCAGCTTGCAAGACACGCAATTGCAAAAAGTTGCAAAGCCAGTGATACAAGGACATGCTCTGGCAGCGGCGATACAGGCAATGGCACGAAGCATACAAAGAATTTTTGTAGAACCCAAGGAATAAGTAGATGGCAAATTTAAGCGAGAATACAAATAATTGGAAAGCGACTTTTTTAATTGCGGGTGCTGTGATTGGCGCAGTGCTTGGTCTAGGAACGGCGTATCTATTAGCAAGAACCGCTGAAGAAAATCAAGGCGGGCCACCACAAATCAGCACAGTTGATGCGTTAAAAGCTGGTATTGGCGTCTTTGGTATTGTGCGTAGTATTGCCTCGCTGGGTGATGGCAAAAAATAAGTGAGCTTGCAATTATCACCAATTGACCATTGCTGTTTCACATTGATGCCTTTCCAGGTTATTCCTGTTGCCGTGCAAGCAAATCTTTTTTCTTGATAAATCATTCGTTTTTGGAATCGCCGGTACTTCATTACCGGCGATTTTATTCTTAATGATGCGATGAAAATCATGCTGTGAGAAAATGACATGAAAACTTGAACCTCATGTCCTAGACAAACAAGCTGGAAATAATAATGACGCAAATAATAGTTGTAGATGACGATTTAACCAATGTAAGCCTGACAAAAATGCTTCTTGAGATGGATGGATTTGATGTGATTGCGTGCACGAATCTGGCACAGGCAGAAGCTGCGAGTAACTTGGAAACCAAGGCGTATGTGGTGGATGTAAATTTGGCACGCAATGAAAGTGGCATGGATTTATTGCAGATGGTGCGGAATGGGGAAACGGCCGCTTCCAGTAACACCGTCGTCGTAATCACCTCCGGGGATTATCGCCGCGAACAAGAAGCACTCGACAAAGGGGCCAACCGGTTTTTGCTCAAACCCTACCCCCCCGACCAACTACCAGAAATTCTCAGAACCCTTATCGAGGGTAACAAACATGACTAGAAAACCGAGTCGGCGCAGCCCAAAGAAAAACCCTTCACGGCAATGGCGACGCATGGACTTGCATTTGCATACGCCGGCCTCAAGTGATTATCAGGATACAGCAACCACATATCTCGATATTTTAAGACAGGCAGAAATCCGCGGTTTAGACATCATCGGCATTACCGATCACAACACCGTTGCCGGATTTGCAGCCTTGAAACGAGAGCTTGAACAACTGTTGTGGTTAGAAGAAATGGGGCGCATTGATGCCCTTGAACAACGACGCCTCGACGAATATCGACGGCTTCTTGACAAGATTTTAGTTTTGCCCGGTTTTGAATTTACAGCAACATTTGGCTTCCATATTTTAGGGCTATTTCCCCCTGAAACACCGGTCAGTTATTTAGAACATCTGCTGCTCACACTGCATATCCCGCTGGAACTGCTGCAAAAAGGGAGTTCGACAGTGGGAGCTACGGTTGATGTCTTAACGGCGTATCAGGTCATTAATGAAGCCGGGGGTATTGTCATCGCCGCCCATGCCAACTCTGGCAATGGCGTGATTATGCGTGGGCTTGATTTTGGTGGACAGACGCGCATTGCTTACACACAAGACCCCAATTTACATGTGCTGGAAGTTACCGATTTAGAGAAACGGGGACATTATGCCACACGCCGCTTCTTTGATGGATCGAAGCCGGAATATCCACGCCCCATGCGCTGCATTCAGGGGTCAGATGCACATCGTCTGATGCGCGATGCAGCAAATGCCAAAAATTTAGGGGTTGGAGACCGGGTTACGGAAATATTGCTTGAGGAGCTGAGCTTTGAGGCTGTGGGCAATGTGTTAAAAGGGAATGATTTCTCCCTGACACGGCCGTATCGTGGCCCAGCCAAAGCCATTGATTTCGTGCAATTAGCCCGCGAAGAAGGGGAATCCATCGTGCAAGCTTTCCATCCCAGCATGGCGCAGCGTGGAGGACACATGGACAGCATTTTGCGCGACATTTGCGCCATGTCCAACACCAACGGCGGCACGATTTATATTGGGGTATCTGACAACCCGAAGGAGAAACCGCTGGGCGTTCGCGAACCGGAAAAGTCCATTGAACGTATCTATGCGGCCGTTTCCAACCGCTTCAGCCCAGAGCCAGACATTCACGTAGACAGCCTCCCCTCGCAAGGGGAAAAAATCGTGCGCGTCACCATCCAGCCGGGGAAAGAACTGCCCTATGCCATCGATCACAACAAATTTTACGTGCGCGATGAAGCAGAAACCACCCTCGCTGTCCGCGATGAAATTGTGCGGTTGGTCGAGCGCCAACTAAGTGGCGAAATCTTAGAGCGGCAAAGCGTGCCCGTTCCCTTGCCACAGCCAACATTGCCCACACCGATAGCCGACAACAACACAGTACAAGCAGATTTTGAAAGCCCACGCACCGGTGTCGAAATTGTCAGCAGCGAAAAACGCCAGGGAACCATTTACCACACCGTGCGTGATTTGCGCAATGGCAATCTCATCAAAAATGTCACCAAATCATCGGCGCGTAAGCTGTGGCGCTACGCCATCACCCAAGAGGAAAATGGCAGCATCAACCCCAATAAGCTGAACTGGAAAGGCAACATGGCACTCATCGAAAAACGGCAAAAAGGGGACCTGGTTTGGTATGACCTGGCTGTGCGTGACAGCAACGATGCAGTTCACATCTATTATGGCGTTACCGACAGCGGCCTCAATGAAGAATGGCTGCCACTGTTAGGCGAATCGTCATAATAGGTCGCTATTTTTGCAGAAAATTTCATGAGCGTGGCACACCACCATGAATGAAAATCGTAGGTCGGATTGCTAATCCGACTATCGGATTAACAATCCGATTTACGCAGAAGACTTCACCGGCCGCTTGAAAACAAACCTCCCGGAGGTTATCAACAGGCTCGCCGCATGAGACGAACCTCCGGGAGGTTATCAATGATAGGCTCGTCACATGGGACGAACCTCCGGGAGGTTCAATACGTAATAGAGGTCATCTCAGGAACCTCCCGGAGGTTTGTTTTTGGAGGAGTTTGGCGTGAAAATTGGCATTCTTACCGTGAGTGACCGGGGATCAAAAGGGGAATACATTGACCAAAGTGGCCCGCTGATCGCGCAAATCATGCAAACGCGCATGAGCAGTTGGACAATCAGCCATCAGGCCATTATTCCCGATGAGTTTGAAACAATTGTGCAAACGCTGCGGCAATGGTGTGATGAGGGAGTCAACCTGATTTTGACCAGCGGTGGTACTGGTTTTGCCCCACGCGATGTAACACCCGAAGCGACACGCCAGGTTATTGAGCGAGAAACGCCAGGCATTGCCGAAGCCCTACGCGCTGAAAGCTTGAAAATCACACGTCATGCCATGCTTTCCAGGGCTGTTGCCGGAATACGGGGGCAAACCCTGATCATCAATTTGCCCGGCAGCCCCAAAGCAGTCCGCGAAAATCTAGACGTGCTGCTACCTGTTTTGCCGCATGCCCTTGATTTATTGGTTGGCGCAGCAGGCACGGAAAAACAGCATCGCACGGTTTAATAGTTTGCGCTTACTCCATGAATTGAATATCGCCATAAAAGGAAAAAGCCAGGATATACCTGGCTTTTTCCTATAAGAGAAGAGGGTCCCTGCGAGAGGAGGAGAAGAGAGCAAAAAATAAATGAAAGCTTCTTAAACAGCGATTAATTCGGTCATGTTCAGAGGAAGGACACCGTTGGTTCGGTTGTCGTCCTCATTTACCCAACCCCATTGTGATAAGGCATCGAATGCTTTGTAAGCGGTTAAATCAAGCTGTAATGGGGTGATGGAAACGTAGCCATTGGCTAAAGCGCCAACATCTGTGCCTTTTTCGGGAATGCCAGTGGGCGAATCGCCACCAATCCAGTAATAGTCATTGCCGCGTGGGTCTGTGCGCCGATCTAGCCGGTCGCGATAGACACGTAAGCCCTGTCGTGTGAGACGAATCCCTTTCAATTGGTCTGCCGGGATATAGGGCACATTAATGTTCAAGAAAACGCCTCTGGGAAGCTCTTTATCTAGCAATGTACGCACAACAAAACGGGCTACTTTTGCCGCAGCATCATAATCAATGTCGCCTAAATCGCTGCGTCCTGCATCGAGCGAAATAGCAATGCTGGGGACATTCCAGATAAGCCCTTCCATGGCGGCGGTCACGGTGCCAGAGTAGGTGACATCTTGACCTAAGTTTGCCATGGGATTTATCCCAGAAACGATTAAATCAACCTTGCGGGAAAGCAAACCCATGATGCCAAGAGCTACGCAATCTGAGGGGGCGCCATCACTGGTGAGCGCACTGTTTTCATCTGCCAGCTTGACTTTGCGGACGCGCAACGGCCGTTTCAACGTTTTTACATGCCCCCCACCCGACCAATCATGATCGGGGGCAATCACGCTCACATCGCCGCATTGTCGCATTGCCTGGGCCAGAGCCAATAACCCTGGGGCCGTTACGCCATCATCATTTGTCACCAGAATGTGCATGTGGTTGCTGTCCTTTTCGCAATTACGCAAATTGTAGCGAGCACAAGTTAACAACTCTTTAAGTAAGCGTTACCGTTTTGCTAAAGATTGATAAAGATTCTGTGTAGATGTGCGCCAGTTGGCAATGCTGACACGTACACACAATCATGTTAAACTCGTGCCTTATGACAGCATCATTGAAACTGAAACAAGGTCGAGAAAAGCCGGTCCATAATCGGCATCCATGGGTTTTTTCCGGCGCTATCAGCCAGATTGTTGGCTCTCCGCAGCCGGGTGAAGTTGTATCGGTACTGGACGGCAACGGCCGTTTCCTGGCCCACGCCTACTACAATCCCCATTCCCAAATTCGTGGGCGCATCCTCTCCTGGGAAGAAAACGAAACCATAGACGAAAACTTCTGGCACAGTAAATTACAGCGTGCCATTGCCGGGCGTGCTGCGCTCAATCTGGAACCAGCCACCACCGCCTATCGCCTCGTCAACGCAGAAGCGGACGGAGTGCCCGGCCTGATTGTCGATAAATATGGCGATTTCCTGGTGATGCAATGCCTGACACTGGGCATTGACCAACGCAAAATGATGCTGGCTAACCTGCTCGCCACACTGCTGCAACCACGCGGCATCCTGGAACGGTCAGATGCCAGTGTGCGCCGCAAGGAAGGGTTAACGGCCGTTACCGCCCTGCTATGGGGCGAAGCGCCGCCCGCCACACTGAACTTCCGCGAAAATGGGCTGCACTTCACAGTAGATTTACACGAAGGGCACAAAACGGGCTTTTACCTGGACCAACGCGAAAACCGGGCCATTGTCGGGCAGCCAAACATCGTCGGCGGGCAAGAAGTGCTCAATACATTTGCCTACACCGGCGGCTTTGCCATCTACGCCGCCGCCAGTGGCGCGGGCAAAATCGTCAATCTGGACACGTCGGCCAGCGCCCTAACCCTGGCCAAGGCCAATATCGAGCTGAACGGCTGGCAGCGACCGGACGACGAGTATGTCACGGCCGATGCCTTTCAACAACTGCGAGCCTATCGCGATAACGGCCGTACCTTTGACGCCATCATCCTCGACCCACCCAAATTCGCCAACAGCCAACGCGACATTCAACAAGCAGCACGCGGCTACAAAGATTTAAACTGGCTTGCCTTCCGCCTGGTGCGCCCCGGTGGCTGGGTTGCCACATTTTCCTGTTCTGGCCTCGTCACGGCCGATCTTTTCCAAAAAATCGTTTTTGGCGCGGCCATTGACGCCAAACGTGACGTACAAATCCTGCAATTTCTCAGCCAGGGGCCAGATCATCCCGTCCTGCTCTCTTTTCCTGAATCCGCCTACTTAAAAGGCTTCCTCTGCCGCGTCTGGTAAATGCAAAATGAGCGCCGACTTAATCAAGTCGGCGCCCATCATTAAAGTGCGGCCAAATCTACCGGTTCCAGGTCTGGGTTTGGCGCAGCGCCACGCCCAATTTTAGCCATATCGTGCCACTCGCCATCAATTTTGACGCGCACCACATCGGCCGTAAAGTCTGTATTCGTCTCCTTATCATTTGAAAGCAGCGAAGACCCTACGCCATAAATGTCTACCGGAACGCCTAATTTCTCAAAACGTGTGATTTTTTCCGGGTTAAACCCACCAGTCGCCACAATTTTTACGTTGCGGCAATAAGTTTGCGCCAGTTCTTGGCGATGCGCTGGTAAATCCCACCCTTCCCAGGCACTATCTAGCGCCTGCCGCACATTAAACACAAGACGGGGCGTCACGCCCAAATCGAGCACGGGGTCTCCTAAGGGGGGCACATTCACATCACGCAAACCGCCGCTGGTGTCCAGGCGCACGCCATGCAGCACATAGCGACGCGCCTCGGCTTCATCACCCGCTTCGATGCGTGCAGCATACTCCTCAAACATGGCCTTCATTGTGCGCAAACTATCGGTGACGGAATCATTGTTAAAATCGACGAGGGCTATGCGCAATACTTCTGGCGGTACATATTGCGCAAACGCCATCATGGCGGCGGCCGTATCGCTCAAAAAGCAAGCGATGGCCGCATGCGCAATGGTGCCACCGCCACCGCCGCCCCACCAGTCGCCCTGCGCGTCAGTGGAAACAAAAGATTGCAGCCGCCCTTCATAATCTTTATTGAAACGCGCCACAGCAATGTCATAGGCATAGCCGTCGGCTGCCTGTACTTCGTGCAAATCGAACCGCGCCGGGAAAAAGAGCACTTGCTTGCCACGCGCCGCCCGCAACACGTTGTAGACGTTGGTTGCAATGCGGCTGCCGCGACTGAGGATGCCGAGCATGGGGGTTTCGAGCAGGGCAAAATCGCGGTAACGGCCTTGAACCTTGATGACTGGCTGAACGCGCAATGCGTTACCGTGATATTCGGTCGTCGCGCCATCGTGAACGGCCGTTACGCGCAAACGCTCCCATGTTGGCACCCACACATCATTTTCATCAAAATATCCCGTACAATGCCGCAGCATCGCCAGGGCTTTATCCACCCCGACAATCACGGTTTTGCCCGACCGACGCGTGAAAAATTGCATTTCAACTTCCAGGTCGCCCACATTCAGGCCAAGCGGGCTGCGCCCAATGTCACGCGCATATTGACCTTGATAACCACCATCCTCACTGACGCCGCGCAGCATCGCCAAAATATTGGCAAAATACTTGTCAGAATACCAGCCACGACGCATTCGCTCTACATCAAGTTTAAATACTTCGTTCGTCAGGCGCTGTCCATTAAATATACTCATCGTGTTTTGCCCTCAATTGCATTAAAATTAGTTAAATCTAACAGCAGTAAACACCTAAAAATTGTCATTTCTACCTCTTCAAGGAATAATATTAAAGGTGTTACCATCACTATAGCTTGTGTGTTGCAAGCAAACAAATCCAAAGAAGAGGAAAGTGGAATGAAGAAAATATTTCTGGTAGGTTTAGTAATCTTGTTGATGTTGGCTGCATGCGGTGGCGATAACAGCCCTCCCGCTGAACCAGCAGCACAAAATAGTAGTGCCAATGAGGCAATGGCTAACGAGCCAGCTAACACGGAAAGTGCGGAGCCAGCAGCCCCCACAGAAGAAGCAATGGCTGAAGAGGAAGGGGAAACGGCCGTTGCCGAAAGTGAAGAGCCAGCAGCCGAAGAAACAGCAGCCGAAGAGACAATGGCTGAAGAGCCAGCAGCCGACGATCCATATGGCGGTCTCGTGTTAAGCGGAACCGACCCCGACACAGGGCTAGAAGTTAACCCACCGGAAATCTTAAAAGGAACAGAGTTCATCGTCCGCGGTAAAATCATCAGCATGAACCTGACTCCCCAAACCGCTCCCGAATTTCTAATCGAATCACCTGATGGCACCAAATTCCGCGTACACAGCCAGGGAGTCGCCGACATTTACATGCTTGACGGTTCCCAACTCAAAGCATTCGAATACAAATTAGGCATGTTAGCCCAGGCAACTGTTTTCCAAGACGTGAATGCGGGCGTTACGACTGTCGTCGAATCCAGCGATCTCGTCTTGCTCAATAGGGGCGAGTGACTCTAGTCCAATTTATCCGCATCCTAAAAACAAAACTGTAAACAAAAAAGAGGCTTCTTCGTGGAGAAGCCTCTTTTCTTTGCGCAAGATTCCACGCAAAACAGAATCCACTAACAACCTACTTACCAAAACGTTCCTTTAACAAGGTTGATAAGGTTGGCTGTCCAATTTCTTGCAATTCATAACGCACACGTTGGCTCGGCAACTGAATATCAATCAGCTTTGCCAGGTCAATAGGAGTTGCCACAATGACCATTTCGGCAGGCGTTTGGTTAATCGTCTCCTCCAAATCCTTCATCTGTTCTTTGCCATACCCCATCGCCGGCAAAACCGTACCCGTCGTCGGGTATTTCTTATACGTAGCGGCAATAGAGCGCACGGCATAAGGACGCGGATCAATAATCTCCGCCGCGTCGAAGTAATTGGCGGCAACCACACCTGCACCATACGCCATTTCGCCATGAGTCAAGGTTGGACCATCTTCCACGACCAACACGCGCTTGCCACGAATAGCCGCAGGATCGTCCACAAAAATGGGCGATGCCCCTTTGACGATTACAGCCTTTTTGTTCACGGCACGGATATTTTGCTGCACAGTGACAATATTTTCGTGATCGGCCGTGTCCACCTTGTTAATCACCACAACATCAGCCATACGCAAATTCGTTTCACCAGGATGATAGCGCAGTTCATGTCCCGGCCGGTGTGGATCCACAACAACAATGTGCATATCTGGTTGATAAAAAGGCACATCATTATTGCCGCCATCCCAAATAATCACATCAGCTTCCGTTTCAGCCTGGCGCAAAATAGCTTCATAGTCAACACCGGCATAAATAACGGCACCGCGTTCCACATACGGCTCATACTCTTCACGCTCTTCAATGGTGCAATTGTGGCGATCCATATCCTCGTAGCTGGCGAATCGCTGCACAGCCTGTGCCGCCAAATCACCATAAGGCATAGGGTGACGAATGGCAACAACGCGCTCATAGCCCAATTCATCTTGCAAAATGCTTAAAATGCGCCGAGAAGTTTGGCTCTTGCCACAACCCGTCCGCACAGCGCACACTGAAATCAGCGGCTTTGTCGACTTGATCATGGTCTTACCCGGCCCCAACAGGCGGAAGGTTGAACCCGCTGCTAAAACACGCGAAGCAATATGCATCACATATTCATGGGCAACGTCTGAATAAGAAAAAACAACTTCATCAACCTGATTTTTTCGGATCAGGTCTTCTAAGTCAGACTCTGGGTAAATCGGAATGCCTTCTGGGTATAACGGGCCAGATAATGCGGCTGGATAGCGGCGGCCATCAATATTCGGGATTTGTGTTGCCGTAAAAGCCACCACCCGATACTGCTCATCATGCCGGTAGTAAGTGTTAAAATCGTGAAAGTCACGACCAGCCGCACCCATGATGATCACTTTGCGGTAATCAGTAGAACTCATTTTTAATTTCTCCTAAAATAGTGGGATGTAAATGTGACGGCAGGTTTCCCTGCGTGTTCAGAGTCAGGTTATCATATCAATAATCTCGGAATCTCACCAATCCCTTTTTCCCATATCGATTCAAACTCTTCTCCAATCACAAAGGATTATGTTGATTCATATTTGATATTATGAAAAGTAATGTTATAATGCTTCTAGTTTTACTTACATAATCTACGAGATATGTGTATTTCGGTACAAGTTCAGCGTACCAAAATGCTATGTGAGCGCCTCAGACACCGCACAAATGATACGCAAAAATACAAGTTCTCAAATTTTCCCTTTGCATACTCTATCTCAACGTCATCTCAGGAAAACGTGTGGCAGCGAGTCGCTATACGCAGATTCAACGGTGGTCGGCATAATTGTAACAGCTAAGCAGCATCAGGAGTGGTAGGCGGTGGAAGAACAACTATTCGCCTTTTTAAAATTCCTGGAACAGGAATACAAATATTCCCATAACACGATAGCCGCTTATAAAAATGATCTCAACCAGTTTCATCATTTCTTAAAAAGCAGCAAATATAATGGTGTCACTGATTGGGTAAGTGTGTCAGCAGATGTCGTGAGCGATTACGTGCATTACATGGAAAGTCAGCCGTATGCTTCGTCGTCTGTTGCACGCAAGGTAGCGGCCGTTAAATCCTTTTTCAATTACCTGGCATCACACCACGTCATTGAAGACAACCCCACAACCGACGTGGAATCGCCAAAGGTCGAGAAACGACTGCCCAAACCGCTCTCTCTAGATGATGTTGACCGCCTGTTAAAAGCGCCAACCACCAAAAAGACAGCCAAAAATCTGCGCGATACCGCCTTATTGACGACTCTTTATGCCACCGGTATGCGTGTCACCGAAGTTGTATCCTTACAAATGGATGACATCAATCTTCAGAATTTAGTCTTGTATTGCCCAGGAAAAGATGGGCAAATTCGAGAATTACCCTTCGACAAAACAACACAAAAAGTGTTAGAGACTTACCTGGAAGATGGACGCCCGCATCTCCTGAAAAACAAAAACGAGCAGGCTTTATTCTTGAACCATCGCGGGCAACAACTGACACGGCAAGGATTGTGGCTGATTATTAAGGCATATGCCAAAGAAGCAAAATTGAGTGTGCCGGTAACGCCACACACATTGCGCCACAGTTTTGCCGCGCACAAATTACAACGGGGTTCCGACCTGCAAGAAGTCCAACAACTGCTGGGTCATGCCAACATTTCGACCACACAGATTTACACACAACTGGAAGAACAACCAGAACTGGTAGCAGAAGACCAAGACAGTTAATTTGTAAAGAAAAAGAACACGACTTATGTCAGATTTTCTCACCACGACCGAGGTTGCAGCCGCAGCATCGGTCGTTCGCAACTATACGAATAAACAACCAACGATTGGCCTTATTTTGGGTTCGGGGTTAAGCAGTCTGGCAGATGCTGTTAGCGAGCCGGACATTATTCACAGCAATGATATTCCCCATTGGCCGGTGTCTACGGTAGCCGGACATCAGGGGCGGTTGATTATTGGCACACTGGAAGGGAAAACGGTTTTCGTTTTGCAAGGGCGTTCACACTTTTATGAAGGTCTGGCAATTAATCGGATTACCTTGCCGGTACGTGTCATGCATGCGTTGGGCGTGCGAACCTTGATTGTCACCAATGCAGCCGGTGGGATTAATGCTCAGTACGCACCGGGCGATTTGATGCTGATCAAGGATCATATCAATTTCTTGGGAATGGCGGGCAATAATCCTCTGCGCGGCCCAAACGATGATTCTGTGGGGGCACGTTTCCCCGACATGACCGAACCATATGACAGTGGTTTGCGCCATTTGGCCCATCAGATTGCTGCGGAAAATGGTTTTTCGCTGCAAGAAGGAGTTTATGCGTATGTTGCCGGGCCAAGCTACGAAACACCAGCCGAACTGCGCTTTTTGCGCATGGTAGGGGCAGATGCGGTCGGCATGTCTACTGTTCCTTCTGTTGTTGTGGCGCGACATGCAGGCATACGTATTTTAGGTGTATCGACGATCACTAATATGGCGGTTCCTGATCCGGCTCCTGGCACAAAATTGACTCATGATGAGGTGTTGGAAACAGGAATGCGTGTAATACCGAAGTTGACGGCGCTGCTGCATGGTATGGTGCGCCAATTATAAATTCCCACCGAACGTTACCAGACAAAAAACGGCCGTTTTAAACAAGCTGGCGAGATGTGTGTCTCACTCACTCTACGCCAGTTTTCGTTTGTCTGGGGTTTGCTATGGAACAAATTTACGTTTTTATCATTCACAATGATGTCTGGATTTATATCTTATGCGCATTCGGGCTTTTGTGGTATCTGAATGAGCTGTTTCGTGCCCAGCGCGTTTTAAGCCGGGCCGTTTTTGGGCTAGAGAAAGAGACGGGCGCACGCCTGCGCAACAATGCATTGATCTTTATCGTTGTGCTCGGCAGTATTATTGGATTTGTCTATTACGTCAATTACAGTGTGCTTCCGACCTTACCAGAAAGCCTTTTTAAACCACCAACGCCAACGCCGGACATTTTTGCGACGCCGCTGTCGTCGCCAACGCCGTTGAACACGCCATTGCCGCCCACGATCCCGCCACAGCTTGCCCCCACTGTCACGCTTGCCGGGCAAGGAATTCCCGAAGATGGCACAGAGGGCAACGCAGTGGAAACGGCCGTTCCCGACACCCCCACCCCAATGGTAACACCCACCCCCTTTGTCGCCTGCCGCCTCGACCTGAACATCAGCGAACCGCTAGACGGATCGGCCGTTTCCGGCGCCATTTCCTTTTTCGGCACAGCCAACACCGATAACTTTGGTTACTACCGTCTGGAAGCAAATGGGCCGCAAACAAACGGACAATGGTCGTCCCTCTTAGGGCGCAACATCGACAAACAGGTCATTGACAGCTTTTTAGGCAATGTGGATTTAAGTGACTGGGCATCTGGGCCGTATCTGGTGCGGTTAACGGCCGTAGACAGCGACGGCAACGAAACAGGGGCCTGCGTCATTCAAGTCACGCTTGACAACCGCAGCCCGTAGCAAAAACGCTACGCTTCCTCCGAATCAGAATCGAGTTGTCGATAAAAGCAAAGCTGCGTGTTGCCATACTGCCGCTGATCGACCAAGGTCAAATTATGCAGCGGCAAATCTTCATACTCTTTAGGATCAATTTGCACAATGATCATGCCATCTGGTGTGAGCAATGCTAACGGCCGTTCATCCAGCAGCGTCATCACCTGCACCCAAATTCCCTGATATTGCGGCGGCGCGACATACACCACATCAAACGGCTTAACGGCCGTTTGCGTCAGATACTTTAGCGCGTCCGTCTGCACAACCTGGGCCTCCGCCGCCAGCCCTGTATGCTGCAAATTATCCTTGATCGTGCGAATAGCAGGCCACACATTGTCCACAAACACCACGCCCACCGCGCCGCGACTGAGCGCCTCAATGCCAACTTGCCCCGTTCCGGCAAACAAATCCAGCCAACGCGATCCCACCACATCAGGCCCTAAAATATTAAACAAATTCTCTTTCACCCGATCCATAATCGGGCGCGTAGTGTCGCCGGGCACTTTTTTTAATTTACGCCCTTTGGCACGGCCACTAATCACACGAATCATCTTATTTCACCTGTAATGTAAACAAAGCCTGATTATCCCCAATTTGTGCGCCAGCGGCATCTAACAGCGGCAAGCGCCATCCTTCCGTTTGCACCCACAAACCAACGGCTACCGTGTAATTTCCGGCAGGCAAATCGGCCGGTAAATGCAACACATGCACATCGCGCACATATTTATCCAACGGCCAACGCCGCGTGGGAAAATCGCCCGGATTAAGCTTGTCAGACTGTGTTACCAGAAAGCCATCCGGCGCTAACAAATGAACAAACACCTGGTAATTGATGTCCAGGTCAGCCTGTGCTTTCCAATAGAGGGTAACGGTTACGTCATCACCCGACACGGCCGTTTCCGCTGTCGTATCATAGCCAATGAGGGCAATTTGCCGCCCAAAATCAGCAAAAGCGGCATGTTGCGCGGCAACGGCCGTCAACCCCGTCGATTCGTAATGCAGCCAGCCCAGAGGAGATAAAATGAAGATGGTAACGGCCGTTACCAAACTCACGCTCCCCAACACCAGCCAATCCGGTCGCTGCAACGAAGGCGGCGCCCCCTCAGTAAGTGCGGAGCGACGCCAGCGCCAGGCCAACGCCAATGTTAGGAACAGCGCCACAAACGTCACGCCAACCGCCAGACTCCGTGCTGGCGTGCTGCCAAACTTCACCTCAACCTCATGCTCGCCCGCCGTCAGCGGCACCACAATAAACCCTTCGGGCCGTCCCAACTCCGTTTCGACCCGTTCGCCATCCACACGCACTTGCCAGCCGGGAAAATCAAACAAAAAGAGGCGAAACTTGAAAGCCTTGGGCGCATGAACGGTATAACGAGTCAGTAACGGCCGTACATACTCCGTCTCGATCTCCGTCCCTTCCGGCACTTGTGCCCAATTAATGTGGTCAACGGGCAGCCCTTCATACAGGCCATAGACCACATTCCCATTCCGCTCTGGAATCATATCCACCGTTGCCGGGACATAATCGGCGGTGGAAGTTGTGCCCAGCCAACGCCCGGTATGCTCAATTTCCGTCATGCGCCGCGTGCTGACCTCGCCAAAATCAGGCCAGGGAAACGGCTGTGTCAGGGGTAAACCAAGCACAATAGGCAGGGCAACGAGAACGGCCGTTCCCCACCCACGCCAGCGCGGCAGTCGATGCAGCAGCCAATCTTCTATCACCGCCGCCGCTGCGCCCGCCAACACCGCCAACACCGCCGCCGCTGCGCCCATCAAACGCCAGGGAAATTGAAAATAAGGCAAAAAGGGAAACGCTTCCCACACAAATTGGGAGACAGGCAGCATCATAAACAGGAGAAGCGCCGCGGCCAGCGCAAAAAAGAGGACATGCCCCGCATGGCGCACGCGCCGCGCCACCAAGAACAAAACGCCCAATAAGGCCAGCACCCACTGCGCCACACCCAAATTAAACCGGAACGCAGGCTCCGTCGCCCCCCAATCCAGGCGGCGCGTCCAGGTCAGCATCTCGCCCCAAGACAAAAAATGAGTGCGAAAATCGTAGTTATCCCCCGCTCCCAATAAGGTCGTGAGATTAACGGCATTGCGCTCCAACATCACCGGCAGCCAAAAAAAAGCAGCAACACCAACCGCCAATGCCAACGCCCCCCACACGGCCCATCTCCCCTCCCTCTTCTCTCCTCTCTCCTCTCTCCTCCCTCTTCCCTCTTCCTTCTTCCCTTCTCTCTCCTCTCTCCTCTCTGCACCCTCTTCCCTCTTCCCATCTTGCCAGCCATCCCACCACGGCCACACAGCCCATGCCGCCAGCATCGCAAACAGCAGCAGCGCCATCAAGTTATGGCTCAAAATAACACCGGCTGTCGTGAAAACGGCCGTTACCCATCGCCATGCCGTCACCCGTTGTCGCAGCCGATCCAATGCCCACAGCGCCAGCGCAAACATGCCAAAGCTAAACGACTCCGCCAATGCCCCACGCGCGTGCGGGTCGATGTACTGCATATAAGGCGCATAAACAAAACAAGCTGCCGCCACATATCCCGCCAGCCGTCCCCAATGCGGGCGCACATAACCGTAGATTCCCACCGCGGCTGTCAACAATCCCAGCACAAACACCGCTTTCACGCCATCTACCGCATCCAATTTGGGCATTAATTCAAACACCAGCCCCACATAATAGCTCAGCGGCGCATAGTAATTGAAAATTGGATACCCATACGCATGATAAAAATTAGGCGCCCAACGCGGATAAATCTCCCCATTGCGAATCAGGTAGCTGAGTTCGTGCAGGCGGAAAATGTGCAGTTCTGCGTCAGTGGCTTGGGGCAAACCAGGACGGCTGAGGAAAGGCCAAACCGCCAGCCAGGTGATGGCTAGAACAATGAAAAAACCGGGGTCGATGTGACGCAGCCATGATTTCAGGCGCACAGTGCTACCTCATAAAAAAGGAAAACGTGAAACGTGTATAAATTTACCACGTTTCACGTCTCGTGCTTTGCGTTAAAACAACGATTGACAGGCGAACGGCCGTTTCTCTTAAGGCCGCAGCCGCCTACAAACCGTCGCGCCTAAACAAGCCCCATTCGCTCAGCCACAATTTTGGCGATGTCGTCCGGGTTTTCCGCCACAGGAATACCGGCGGCACGCAAGGCCGCAATTTTACCTTCGGCCGTGCCGCTCTTCCCTTCCACAATCGCTCCGGCATGCCCCATGCGGCGTCCGGGCGGCGCAGTGCGTCCAGCAATAAAGGAAGTCACCGGCTTGGTCACATGCTCCTTAATGAAAGCAGCCGCCTTCTCTTCCGCATTCCCGCCAATTTCACCAATCATCACAATGTGTTCCGTCTGCGGGTCTGCTTCAAACATCGTCAACACATCAATGAAGTCCGTCCCATTGATAGGATCACCGCCAACCCCCACACAAGAGGATTGCCCGATGCCCAAACGCGTCAAGGCATCGATCACTTCATAGGTCAGCGTCCCACTTTTAGAAACAACACCCACCGGCCCTGGCATGGCAATGCTGCCAGGAATAATGCCGACTTTTGCTTCGCCGGGCGTCAACAAACCAGGGCAGTTTGGCCCAATCAAACGCGCCCCTTTGTTATCCAAGTAAGCGCGTACTTCAATCATATCGAGCACCGGAATGTACTCGGTAAGGCACACAATCAGCTTCAAACCAGCATCAGCCGCTTCATAAATAGCATCAACGGCAAAACGAGCCGGGACGAAGATGATGGAGGTATTTGCCTCTGTCTCCGCAACGGCTTCACGCACAGTGTTAAAGACGGGGACATTTTGACCGGCGATTTCGACTTCGATGCCGCCTTTGCCAGGTGTGACGCCAGCGACGACGGGCGTGCCGTAGGCAATCATCTGCTCGGTGTGGAATTGGCCTTCACGGCCGGTAATACCTTGCACCACCAGTTTCGTGTCTTTGTTTACTAAGATACTCATGATTATTTTGCCCCCTTGGCCGCAGCCACAGCTTTTTGGGCAGCATCAGAAAGGGTAACGGCCGTTATCATGTCCGCCCCCTGCAAAATCTCCAACCCCTCTTGTGCATTCGTTCCCGCCAGGCGCACCACCATCGGGACATCCGTCTGCACCTGCTCCAGCGCCGCCAAAATACCACGCGCCACCTCATCACCACGCGTAATGCCACCAAAAATATTGATCAGCACCGCTTTCACATTGGGATCAGACAAAATCAATTTAATGGCCGTGGCTACCTGATCAGCACGCGCACCACCGCCAATATCCAGGAAATTCGCCGGTTCGCCGCCAAACAGCTTGACCACATCCATCGTCGTCATAGCCAGACCCGCACCATTGACCATACAGCCAATATTGCCATCCAACTTGATGAAATTAATGCCAGCCAGACGCGCTTCCCGCTCCGATGCCGGTTCTTCATCTACGTCACGCATTTCTGCCAGTCGTGCATGGCGGAATAAAGCGTTATCGTCAATCGACATCTTCCCATCCAGAGCCATCAATTTCCCCTCGCCTGTCACCACCAGGGGATTGACCTCGGTTAAAGAAGCGTCGTTTTCTTTGAAGCATTCATAAAGGCCAACAACGATGGTGTGAAAATCACGCCACAACTCTTTGGGGAATCCCATCGCATGAGCCAGATAGGTCGTCTGATAGCTGCGCACACCTAAAGCTGGGTCCACATGAACGGTGAAAATCTTTTCCGGGGTTTCTTCAGCAACTTGCTCAATGTCCACACCACCGGCCGGAGAAGCCATGATCATCGGCTTACGGGCCGCCCGGTCGATCAAGACGGCCAGGTAAATCTCTTGCGCGATTCCACCTGTAGCTTGTTGATCAATTAAAACCTTGCGGACAGTCAGCCCTTTGATATTCATGCCCAGAATATTTTCGGCCAATTTTTCCGCAGCGTCGGGATCATTTGCCAGTTTTACACCGCCAGCCTTACCACGACCACCGGTATGTACCTGAGCTTTTACCACAACACGGCCACCTAATTCACGCGCTATCTCGCGTACCCCTTTGGGCGTATTGGACACTTGCCCCTTGGGAATAGGCACACCATGTTCGGCAAACAATCGTTTTGCCTGATATTCGTGCAGATTCACAGATAACTCCTTTTCATAGTGGGATTTGCTATTTGTCTTATAAATTCAGTAAAGCAGATACAAACAAACATAGAGGCGAACAAGGGGTGTTCGCCTCCATTCATCTAACCGTTAAAGAACAGGGAAATTATAACACGCCCCCAGCAAGCAGGCGAAACAAAACGCACAAAAACGCTCCTTGCAGGAGGTCGTCAGGAGCAATAGACCTATAGTCCCTCTTGACGCTCCTCCTGGCAGAGTGAATAATAAACAAATAAGAAAGGTTATAGTAACCTCTGTCAGGTGATCTGTGGAAAAAACAAACACAACACCCATGCCCCCCAACACATACTCCGCAGCAGAAATTGATCATCTTGTTGCGGAAGGAAAGCTGTTACGCCTGCTGCAACCCGATGTCAAAGCAACGGTAGAAAAAGCATTGCGCCAGCATAATGAGGCACACACCTATGTCTTGGAAAGTGACGGGGAGCTTTACTTATCGTTCCATACGATTGAAGATACACAGCAACGACAACGCATTTACCAACTAATTCAACGCCATCAAACAGGTGAGCGGGTCAATTTGAACGCTTTGCCTGCTTACCTCAAGCAACTGCTGCAACCGGAGTTGACCTGGACGGGTCGTTTTCTTGGCGCGGTTTTGTTGGGAACGTTTGGGGGAATTGCGCTTGGTATCCTGGCAATGGCTGTGTCGATTCTGATTTTCAATATATTGGGGCTGGTTACGAGTCAGGTAAAGATTGAATATGCCGGGATGGGGGTAACGGCCGTTACCTTTATCATCTTTAGCGTCTTAGGATGGGCGGCCAGCACCATCCTCGCCTGGCGACGCCTGCGCAGCTGGACGCAAATTAGCGAACAAGCCGCACACATCCGCCGTAGATTTTGGTCCAAATAAAAAAGACCGGGCATCAACAACCCGGTCTTTTTAATATATCTACCTTCAACAACGATTATGAACCGCTGTCTGCCGTTGGCGTCGGTGCGATCAGCACCGGGGTAGGCGTAACAGGTTCAGTAGGAACGGCCGTTGGCTGCACCAGGAACTTCGGATCAAGCAGCGGTCGGCTTGGTATACGTGCCCGCCAGAAATCTGTGATTTCCACATTCTCCGCTAACTGCGCATCCACCAATGCAGATAACAAAGTTGCGTTTTCCGTGTCAATCGTGCTTTGTGGCAAATCACGCACCTCACGCCCACTCACCTGAAGAATGTAATAGACAGGCGTTTCCGCGTTACTTGTGTCGATCAAAATACCGCTCGGCTCATCAAGTGGCAAAGTAAAAGCGATTGCGGCCGTTTCTACGCCAATCGTCGCCGCTAACGTATCCTCAGTCTGCCACAAATATTCGCGTGCCGTTGCGCCAACAAAAGCAGCATCCGTCGCATCGACGGGCGTACTGTGTACAGTGTTCCAGACAGTTAAGAACCCATCCGCTTCGATCATAGCCAGAGCTTCATTTGCATCAGCTTCAGTGGCTAATTGCAAAACAAACATACTGGCATGTTCAGCCGACGTGTCCACTTCATTCTCAACGCCTAACGCAGCTTGCAAGCGTTCACGATACAACGTCGCCCGTACCATTTCACGATACGTCTGCTCATCAGCCCCATATTCGCGGTACTGAGCAAGCAAATCACCATATTGCTCCTGAAAAGCCTCTTCTGTCACTGGCGTTGCAGTAGGGTTAGGTGTGCTGGTTGGCCCAGTTGTCGCGGTTGGCAACACCTCTTCAACCGGCACAACTTCCGTGATCACGGCCGTTGGAATTGGCGTCAAAGATGGCGTTGGCATCACAGTAGCCGTTGCCGTCGGCTGCGGCGTTGGTGAATCACCACCATAGTAGAAGAAATACTCACCAATAGCCGCATCTACCTCAGCATCCGTAACCTCAATCCCACGCACCTGAGCCTGCTGGCGAATGATAGTCTCTTCTATCATTGTATCGAGCACAGTCTGCCCCAATTGCTCCGGGTCTTGCAGATCAATAATAACCTGCGAGTAAAATTGCTGAATAATGCCTACATTCCCCTCAAAAGCATCATATTGGCCTTCAAGAAAAGCGATGCGTTGTGCCCGTTCCAGGGTAACGCGATCCTGCCACTGTGCCAGCGTAATCGCCTCACCATTAACAGTAGCAACGGCACGGCCGGGCACCAGGAAAAATTCATTCACAATGCCCACAACCATAACCAATACCAACAAGCCGATGACAATCGCTACACCAAGACGTACCTGACGCAGCTGCTCTTGATGCCGACGCGCACGCAAAATATCCTTACGTGATTGCCGTTCTTCCTCAACAGTTTTTGTCTGTTTCTTAGCCATACTGTCCCCTAAACAAAGATAAACGCAGATTTGCAACAAATCTGCGTTTATTAATTCCTCAAATCACGTGGTTTGTACTTAAACGATTACTCCGCCACAAACGGCAACAAGGCGATATGGCGGGCGCGTTTCACAGCAACGGCCAAAGCACGTTGATGTTTGGCACAAGTTCCAGTTTGGCGACGTGGTTTAATCCGTCCAAATTCATTCACATACCGGCCTAACATATCAGATTGCTTGTAATCAATCTCATTCACACCATCGACACAAAAAGCGCAAATCTTCTTTCTGCGACGAGGACGTTGTTTTTTCTGGGTATTCGTATTCCCTTGCATGAATCAAAACCTCCACATAATCACGAGCACACGTCTTTCTAAATGCTCATGTCAACTTCAATAATCAACGTAGTAATCAGTCAACGGTACTACATCGTGAGCCACGACTTCTGTGCGGAAATGCTTCCGCCCCTGGCCATCTTCCCAACTACGTGTCTGCAATCGACCTTCCACGTAAACTTGCTGACCTTCTGTCAGATTTTTATTACACGCTTCAGCCAGACTACCCCAAACAACGATGTTGAACCATTCGGTTTCCTCATGCATATCCCCTTCACCAGAACTCCAAGTCCGTGAAGTGCCAATGCTAAAGGAAGCAACCGGTCGACCACCAGGCGTATACCGTAGTTCGGGGTCACTGTCAAGCCAGCCAATCAGCAGAACTTTATTCAAGCCCTTCGGCATGTCTTTCATACAACAACCCCACTCCTGTTCTCTTGCTTCTATGATTCTTTGCGTACAAACATGTAGCGCAAAATATCTTCAGTGAACTGCATATTACGTTCAAGGTCCGTAATACGGCTGGGGTCAATCTTGACTTCGTAATATACGTAATAGCCGCGCTTGAATTTGCGAATGGAGTAAGCCATTTCGCGCATACCCCAATGATCAACTTTTAGCGCTTCCGCTTCAGCTTCACCGGGTACAATCCAGCCTTGAATGCGTTCAAGCAGTTCATTACGTGGCTGTTCTTCCAGCTCAGGTTGTATAATAATCGTGAGTTCGTAATCTCGCACGTTGCATTTACCTCCTTTCCACGGTATGACTCTAGCGAGTGATGCCCTTAATCCTTGACCGGATGTGCCTTTGCCCAGCGGCAGTGACCATCAAGTCCTGTTAAGAGCGGAAAGCAGCGAACAATTATTAGATTTTTGTTGCTGCGCAACGAGTTGAGAATCATATCATAAAAAGGATTTTGGACAAGCATTTATGATTGTATCATCATCGGTTCCAGCAAATTTTAAGCAAGCAAACATTATTACGTATCTGGCGACACGGTTTACCTATTTATCACAGGAAACTTGGCTGGACTTGGTGGAACAGCAACGTATCACGTGTAATGGAGTGGTGTGCCAGTCGGCAACACTTGTGAGTCAGGGGGACATCGTTACCTGTGATCTGCCGGATTTTGCGCCGCCGCCCGTGAATCTGGCTTACTCGATTGTCTATGAGGATCGGTGGCTGCTAGGGATTAACAAACCAGGAGGACTGCGTGTTCACAGCAAGGGAAAGTTTGTGACGGCCAACTTGATTTATCATTTGCGGTATGAACATGAGCCTCCTTACGCTGAAGCACGGCTGGTGAATCGGTTGGATGCGGACACATCGGGAGTAATTTTGGTGGCTCGCGATGAAGAGACACGGCGTTTGTTGGGACAACAATTTGCCGAACAACTTGTGCATAAGGAGTATGTCGCTGTTGTCAACGGCATCCCGGCAAAAGAAGAGGGAACGATAGACCTGCCGGTTGGTCGGGCACAGGGGAGCAAGGTGAAGCAGCGACAATGGGTTGTTGAGGGGGATGGTGGGAAAACGGCCGTTTCCCACTACCAACTCATCACCCCCCTTGGTTCTCAGCATGCCTTGCTGCGCCTGTTCCCCAAAAGCGGGCGAACACACCAGCTGCGTGTTCACCTGGCGGCCATTGGTCATCCCATCGTCGGCGATGCCCTATACACAATGGATGACGACACCTTCCTCGATTGGTGCCAACAGCGCCAACCAATCCCATCGATGCAGGGCATGACACGCCAGGCACTACACTGCCAACTAACCCGCTTTACACACCCCATGACACGGCAGCTCTGCACAATTGAGGCACCCTTACCAGACGATATAAACCAGCTTATTGCCCGGCTGCAAGCAAAATAAACCCAATAAAAAAGGTCAACTTTGCGCAAAGTTGACCTTTTGACAGCTTATTTGCTGTTTCGTTGAATTACTTTTGGCAAGCTTGCTACACTTGAACTCTAATCATCCTCATGAACATCACCGCCAACAGTCGCCGCCAGGCCGCGTATCAAGGCATCCTTCTCCGCCGCCGAGAGACGCGCCTCAGGGTGCATAATCAAGAAGACAGGCATTGGCATCTCGCCTTCCTGAACAACTTCTACCGCTTCGTCTGCCTCATTTCGACCCTGCCCCCAGGTAGAAAAGTTTAATTTGCTGCGCCCTTCTTCCACGTCGTGCTGTACCAGCCAGGAAACAGGCGCAATATTGCTATACCAGGGCCATTCTGTTTCGTTGCTGTGGCAGTCAAAGCAGGCTCGCTCGACTAATGCACGCGTCTCTGGGCTATCCCAATTTGGCTCTTGCACTACCGATGGATTTTCGTGTGCGCGACCATATGGCACTAATTGAATGAGTACAAAACCAACAAATACGACAGCCAATCCTCGTAATAAATAGCGTGACACTTTGCTTTTCATTTATTCCTCGCTTCAAATTTCAAATTTCACTAATTGAGTTAGCGACGGGAATCATAAATGATTCACCTGTCCTTGTTGTTAACCACTGCCTAAACATTGTTAAATACACCTTAAATTTACCATACCCCATTGAAAGAGGGGTAGGAATCAGGCACAATCATTGAGACGCGTACGGATCGCATTGACAAGGTGTATATGACGAAAATCCTACTCATAGATGATGACCATTTAATCACAGAAGCATTAAGCCGCGCCTTAAATTATGCAGGATACCAGGTGGAAACGGCCGATAACGGCCGTTCCGGTCTTGACCTCGCTCTTGCCCAAAAACCCGACCTCGTCATCCTCGACATCCTCATGCCGCAAATGGACGGCTGGGAAGTGTGCAAAGCATTGCGCAAACGCAGCACCGTGCCCATTCTCATGCTCACCGCCCTTGGCGATGAAGTCGACCGCATTTTAGGCCTGGAACTCGGCGCAGACGATTACCTCACCAAACCTTTCAGCAATCGCGAACTGCTGGCTCATGTCCGCGCCCTTCTGCGGCGCGTCGAATTCGACCGCAGCAACCAGCCATCGGCACAACAAATGCACGTAGGGCCGGTCGAACTCGACCTGAGCACACGCCGCGTTTACAAAAATGGGCAGGAACTAACCTTGCGCTACAAAGAATTTGAAGTGCTCAGCTTACTCATGAGCCGCCCTGGGGAAGTGATCACCCGTGCCGAACTATTTGACCAGGTGTGGGGCACCGATTGGTTAGGCGACACACGCACGCTCGATGTCCACATCCGCTGGCTGCGTGAAAAACTTGAAGATACACCGAGCCAACCGCTCTACATTCAAACTGTGCGCGGCGCTGGCTATCGCTTTGTTCCCGCACCGGAAAACGGATGAACTGGCACAGTCTACGCGCACGCATCCTTTTCACCTACACTGGCCTCATCTTCGTCGGCTTTGTTGGGCTGGCCTTCATTGCTGGCGGGCAAATATCAACAGCAACCACTGAAGATTATGAGCGTCGGCTGGCAGAACAGGTGGAACTGGTGGCACGCGGGTTAAAAGACCCGATTGAGCACGCCTATGAAGGGGAAGTCAGCGAAAGCACTTTGCTCAATTTGCTAACAGAATACGGCCGTAACGCCAATCTCGACATTTCACTTCTCTACCCGGATGGCCGTGTCTGGCTGCAAACGGCCGTTATCCCCCTTTCCCCCAACCTGCCCGAAATCAGCGCCGCCCGCAATCGCCAAATTACATACGACACACGCGAGGATGATGCAGGTCAAGTCACAATCTACGCGGCGGCGCCCGTCACTGAAGATGGCAGTCTCATGGCGATTATTCACTTTACCGCCCCCTTCACCGCAGCTCGTGCCCTGATCGCCCAAAGATGGCTTTCGCTGGCCGGTGTCGTGCTTCTGCTCACCGTCGCCACGCTTCTTGTCAGCCTGGGGCTTTCCACTTCACTGACTCGCCCCCTGGCCGAATTGCACAGCTCGGCAGTACGCATCGCCGATGGACAGTTTAGCCACCGCTTACCGACAACACGCCAGGATGAGTTAGGACAGCTAGCCGCCGCCTTTAATCACATGGCTGCCCAGGTCGAAGCCATGATTGAAGAACAGCGCACTTTTGCCAGCAATGCCTCTCACGAACTGCGCACGCCGCTCACGGCCATTCGCCTGCGCAGCGAGGCGCTACGCGAAAATCTGACCGACGAGGCGACTGCCCGGCAATACATTATTGACATTGACGACGAAGCCCGGCGTTTAAGCGATCTGGTACAAGACCTGATTTTGCTCTCGCGCTTTGATTCGGGTCGGCTGCAAGTTGGGCAAGAGCAAATTGACCTGGCGCGATTGGCACGCCAGCTTTACCAGGAAAACAACCCACAAGCTGCCGCCAACGGACAAACCTTGACGTTAAACGTTCCGGCCACATTGCCGCCAGTCGCCGCCAGCCTCACCCATTTGCGTGTTGTCTTTCACAACCTGCTCACCAATGCCCTGAAATATACGCCCCCCAATGGCCGCATCAATTGGCAAATCACACAAGAGGGCAATTGGCTGGTGAGTGTCATTGAAGATGACGGTCAGGGCATTCCCCCTGCTGATTTGCCGCATGTCTTTGACCGCTTTTATCGGGTGGACAAGGCACGCGTACGGCAAACATCGGGCGTCGGGCTGGGATTGTCCTTAGTGCAAAGCATTGTCTTGTTTTACAATGGGGAAATTCGTATTGACAGCGCTGGAGTTGGGCAGGGAACGGCCGTTACCGTTCGTTGGCCCATCAGTGACACACCCATCCTCGATTAAACAAGGCAAACACATGACAACATCCTCATTAACCCAACAAATCCAAGGGAGTCAAACCGGCCGTATTCTCCGCGAGTTCGTCACCAATTCCGCCCTTTTCCCTGTGTTTGACGCCATTCGCGCCAGCAGCGTCACCGGTCTTGGCGAATATCTGCGAGAGCCGCCACACTACCTCATTTTCATAGCGGCCGGCATTCAGGCGTGGCAGTTAGGCAGGCAACCCAACTTACGCTGGCCCTACCGTTCACTTGGCAACCTGATCGCGCCAACCCTCTACACTCTAGTCGATATGATATTGGAAGGACCTGGCGAATTTTGGGCAGCGCCCAATCATATCGTTTACTGGGTTTTTGCCATTGGCATGGCAATCGTATATGCGCTTGAGGGAATTGCGCCCGCTCGCAAAACCTGGTTCATCCTCAGCGCCAACCTTTGGCGCGTTTTGCTCTTCCCTGTCCTCTACGCTGTCTCAGAACTGTCCACAGAGCTGCCCACAATAAGCAGTCTGCGTATCTACTGGCTCGAAAATAGTGGGCATCGTTTCATTTTTTGGGCGGCAATCTTTTTTGGATTGCTGCTGGGCGCACGCGACGTACAGCTCGATCGCTACCTGGCAGTTTTGCGCCGGGTTGCCCTGCAACTAAAACAAGTGTCGGAATGGAGTCTGGCTCCCGATTTGCTGGCAAAATCTTTACAAGACGCCTCTACGTTACAGCAGCGCCGCGTCGAACGAGCTGTTTTGTTTATGGATGTGCGTGGCTTCACGCAGTGGAGCGAGAACAAACCACCGGAACTGGTTGTCGGTATGCTCAATCAATTTTATGAAGAGGCTGAAAGTATTGTGATGCAGTATGGCGGCCATAAACCTCATTTTACAGCCGATGAACTGCTGACATGGTTTGAACAACCGCAACAGGCAATAGATACGGCCGTTCACCTCAACCAACAAATCCATCGCCTGCTTCACCCTTATCAACTCTCTGTAGGCATTGGCCTGCATTGGGGATCTGTCGTTGAAGGATTAATGGGATCATCCAGCACACGCAACTACAACATTATTGGCGACACCGTTAACACCGCCAGCCGCCTTGTCTCGGCTGCCAAACCGGGAGAAGTGGTTGTGTCCAGCACACTGGCGCAACAACTAAAACCAGCCCCACAATGGGTCGAAAAACGGTAAATCACCGCCAAAGGCAAACAAGACCCCCTCGAAGTATTGCTGCT
>JACKBV010000037.1 GCA_020634315.1 Ardenticatenaceae bacterium
GAGAGAGGAGTGTGGAGGGTAGATGTTTAAGGCGATAGAAACGAGGCCGGGGGAATTGCGGCGGGTGACGACGATTACGCATGAACGGCCGTTACATGAAGTGAAGTTAGCGGTGATGGGTGAGCCATTGCTGGTGCAGACCAATGACGAAGCTTTGCTGGCGGCAGCGGTAGATACATTTGGCCGTTTTCCTGCGCCGCCAGCAGATCGAGAACCGCTGGTGATACAGGTGTTGGTACGGGGTGGCGCACGCGCAGATGAACCTGCCCCCGCTGCTCATCCCCGGCTGCGCGTCCACAATCAGCGCCATCTGGTTTATCTCAGTGTGGGTGAGGGGAATACGGCCGTTGCCGATATACACGCCGGTTTTGCCTTCGCCATGCTCGACCCGGTGCTGGCTCAAGACGTTTCCTTTGTGCGCCACACCTTCATTGAGTCCATGCCGCAAATTTTGTTGGGAGGGCGTGGGTATGTGGCCGTTCACGCTGCCTGCGTTGTCAAAAATGGCGTCAGCCTGATGCTGTGCGCCCCGGCGGGAACTGGCAAATCAACATTGGCCTTCACTTGCTTGCGTCACGGCTACCAGATTTTGGCGGAGGATGTGGTGCAGGTGCGGGCAACGCCTCCGATGCAGCTTTGGGGACTTCCCTGGAAATTTCACTTGCTGCCTGATGCGGTGCGCTTTTTCCCGGAGCTGGCGCAGCGCGAAGCGTACTTGCAAACCAACGGCGAATGGAAGCTGGAGCTGGAACTGGATGTTTTGTACCCTGGCCGCGCGGTCACGCAGGCTGCGGCCGGGCGCGTGATCTTTTTGGAGCGGAACCATGATTTGCCAGCTTGCCTGGAACTGTTGTCAGCCGAGGAAGCTCGTGCGCGTTTTGAGGTGATCTGGTCTTGGGATTTACCCTGGCCGGAGGCGTATGAGCAGCAGTTGGAGACGCTGTTGGCGCAGGGGGTTTATCGGCTGCGCATGGATGGCTCGCCCGATGATGCCGTTGCTTTGCTGGACGAGTTGGTGCAAACAGAGACAACATGAATGCCTATTACGACCATCGTCGCTTAAATCGAATGTTAGGGGAGTTGGTTTCCTGGCTGCAACTGCGAGAGCCGGAACAGTTACGGCAAAATATGGCCGCCTGGGACACGGCCGATTGGCAGACGATGCAGTTGGCGATTTTGATGCAAGGGGTTGGCCCTTATTTGCATGTAACATTGCCGGAAACGGCCGTTTACCCCCAGCTGCCCCCCTTTTTGCAAACCTGGCTGGCCGAGCAATATGACATGAACCGGCAGCGCTTGCAGCGTATGCGTGCCGAACTGGCAGAAATTGTGCAGCAAACGCGCCAGGCCGGCATCCCCATCATGCCGCTCAAGGGCAGCATCCTTGCCTGGCAATATTACCCGCAGCCATGGCTGCGCCCTATGGCCGACCTCGACATTCTCATTCGCCCCGCCGACCGGCAAGGGATGATCGCCATTCTCCAACGTCTGGGCTACTGCTTTGATCCCGGTGACAGCAACGAACACGCCCAGCACATGGTTTTCAAGAATCCGGGAGCGGCCGTTGTTTCGTTGAGCGGCGAGCACCCCGACAACCCACGTCCGGTAGAGGTGCATTGGGCGCTGCGTAAAGGGGCGTGGGGAGATATTAGCAGTTGTGATTTTACGGAGCAGATGTGGGCGACGGCGACGGAAACGGCCGAAGGCACCTGGCAGCCAACCGTGACAGTGTTGGCCGAATATGTTGCCTTTCATGCCAGTTATCATTTGTTGTTTCGCTCTGGACGCCTGATACATTTGCTCGATTTGGCGCTGCTAAGTGGGGAATTACGGCCGTTTACCCCAACTTATCCCAATTGGATGTATCCGGCGCTGCAATTAACGGCGCGGGCGCTGCCACACTTGTTTCACTTTGACCTGACGCCGTTGCGTGCGCTGACGCATCCGCGTGTCGTGGCCTGGGCCGATGATGTGCCGCTAGACGGCCGTTGCGGACTTTCGTCAGCTTTGCCGCCCCATTTGGTGCCGCGTGCGCGTCTGCATTGGAATCGTTGGTGGCCGAGCGTGTGGCGCTTACGCCTGGGATATTACCATTTGCCGCTGCCGCTGGCTTATGCGCAGCATTTTCGGGAGTGGGGTGTGCGCCTGTGGCACAAATCGCGGACGCGGCGCCAGCCGGAATCGCTCTTCCGCCCGTGACAACCGAGCGCGATTAGCGGTTGGTTGATCCCAGAGAACGACGCGTTCCTCAAGAATTTGCATCTGGCTGCTGCCCAATTTCAAATCCGGCAAGATGCTCCAACGCTTTCACCAGGGCATGATTGCCATCACCGCCCAATCCCTGCTGCTGCAAGGTGCGGTAAAATTGGAAAACTTGCGCCACGCCGGGCAGGGGCACGCCAAGTTGGTCGGCGGCTTGCAAGACCAGGCGCAAATCCTTTTGTTGTAAATCAATGGTGAAGCCGGGTCGCCAATCGCGGTTGATGACCTGTGGCCCACGATTGCTGAGCATCCAACTACCGGCAGCACCACCGGATACGGCCGTTAACGTCTTCTCCAAATCCAGCCCGCCAGCTTGCGCAAACAGCAGCGCCTCGCCCACCGCCTGCATCGTGACGACAACCAAAATTTGATTGACCAGTTTCACCATTTGCCCGGCACCGCTGGGGCCGACATGGGTGATTGTCTTGCCCATTGCCTGGAAAGCAGGCAGTGCGCGTTCAAATTGCGCCGCGTCGCCGCCCACCATGATGCTTAATGTGCCTTTTGCTGCGCCTTCGCTGCCGCCACTAATTGGCGCGTCCAGCATATGCACCCCTTTTTCGGCCAATTTGTTGGCTATCTCTTTGGTGGCAATCGGGCTGATGGTGCTGTGATCGACAATGAGCGCCCCAGGCTGTGCGCCATCTATGACACCATTTTCGCCGAGAATGACGGCCTGCACATCTGGTGTGTCGCTGACACAGACAAAGGTGATGTCGCTGTGCGCGGCGACATCTGCCGGGCTGCTGCCCGCAGTGGCTCCGGCGGCCACCAGGTCATCCATGCGGCTGGCGGTGCGATTCCACACGCGTACAGCGAAGCCTGCTTTGAGTAAGTTGTGGGCCATGCCGCGCCCCATGATGCCCAGGCCAATAAAACCGACTTTTTCTGCCATGATACCTCCGCTTTGCGAATTGATTTCAAAAAAACGCGGTTTCTGGAACCGGGTTTTTCCGTGGATGCAAGGATTGACAGCTATCGTAAAGCGTCAACCGTTAATCGTCAATGGCAGATGGCCGCTTGTGAAACCAGGGGCGTGCTGTTTCAAGCTGGCCTGCCAGGCTGAATAATGTGGCTTCGTCGCCAAAACGGCCCATGAAGTGCAGGCCGATTGGCAGCCCGGCGGCATTCCAATGCAAAGGCACAGACATGGCGGGCTGCCCGGTGATGTTGCACAGGGGCGGATAGGGAATGAAGTCAAAGATGCGTTTGGCGGCGGGTTCGGTTGCGCCGGTGGCGGCCAGCAGCCAGCCTGCATTGAGCCGGTTGACGAGTCCCATCAGCAGCTTTTCGATGGGGCGCGGCTGAAGCTGACCGATGGGAAAGGGGGGCATCGCCAGGGTGGGCGTGAGCAGGACATCGTAGTGGGTGAAAAATTGGCCGATGCTGCGTGCGCTTTGTTGCAAGTAGCGAACGGCCGTTACGTATTCTACGGCCGTAACCGTTTGCCCCAGCAATCCCATGACCCAGGTGCTTGGCTCGTAGTCGCGGTGGGATGGGGAACGGCCGTTTATCTGCATAGAAAATTCAATGTCAGCGCGTGCCTGGGCGGCAATGACGGTGGTGTATGCTTGCCGCAATTGTTCGCCGTGCAGCGCCGGTGTCGCTTCCTCGACAATGTGCCCTAATTCTTGCAGCAGTTGTGCCGTTTCTCCGGCGGCACGCAGGCAGTCATCGTGGACGTTGTGTCCCAAGAAGGGCTTGGTGGTGAAGGCGATGCGTAGTTGACCGGGCGGTGTGGTGGCGGCGGCGAGAAACGGCCGTTGTGGCGCTTCTGCATAATAAGGCGCACCTGCGTCGGGGCCAGCCGTCGCATCGAGCATGGCCGCGCTGTCACGCACCGAACGGCTGATGACATGTTCCACAGCCATGCCTTGCCATATTTCGCCGAGGTCGGGGCCGGTGGGATTGCGCCCGCGTGTCGGCTTGAGGCCAAACACGCCGCAGCAAGAAGCCGGGATGCGAATGGAGCCGCCGCCATCGCTGGCGCTGGCTAGAGGAACCATACCGGCGGCAACGGCCGTTGCCGAGCCGCCGCTGGAACCGCCCGGCGTGCGTGTCAGGTCCCACGGGTTCCGCGTTGGTCCCCAAAGTTCTGGCTCTGTGTAAGGTGTCAGGCCAAATTCGGGGGTGTTGGTTTTGCCGAGGAAGACGAGGCCGCTGGCGCGAAAGCGGCGCACCAATTCGGAATCATATGGGGCGATGAAATCGCGCCAGGCGCGGCTGCCATTGTTTAGCGGCAGTTCGGCAACCATGGTGAAGAGGTCTTTGAGCAGAAAGGGCACGCCGCGAAAGGGGCCTGTGGGCAGATCGCTTTGCGCGGCCAGGCGTGCCTGATCATAAAAGGTGTGGATGACGGCGTTGAGGCGGGGATTGAGGCGCTCGATTTGGGAAACGGCCGTTTCCACCAATTCTAGCGGCGTTACCTGTCCGCTGCGCACCAGTTCTGCCAGTCCGAGGCCATCATATTGCACATATTCGCTTGCTGTGAGCATGGCTGTTTCCTTGGATAGTTGGTGAATGGGAAGCAGTTTCCCGATTTCCGATTCCTGATTCCCATCCTAATGGTATTATGGTAGAGCCAGATGGGGTGTCAAGAAAATGAATGAGCGAAAAGGAGATGCAGCATGAAAAAAGTTCGTTGGGGTTTATTATCTACAGCCAATATCAACCGCCGTGTGATTCCGGCGATTCGCATGTCGGAGCGGGGTGAATTAACGGCCGTTGCCAGCCGATCCCTGTCCAGCGCCACCGCCTATGCGGACAAATGGGAAATCCCGCACGCATTTGACAGTTACGAGGCAATGCTCAATTCTGACATGGTGGATGCCGTGTACATCAGTTTGCCCAACCATTTACATGCCGAATGGAGCATTTACGCTTTGCAGCATGGCAAACATGTGTTGTGCGAGAAGCCATTTGCCATCACCCTGGATGAAGTAGACGCGATGATTGCCGCCGCGCAAGCAACCGGCAATGTGCTGGCGGAGGCGTTTATGTATCGCCACCATCCACAGACGAAAATTGCGCAAGAGTGGGTGCGAAACGGCCGTTTAGGCGACATCAAACTGGTACGGGCCGCATTCAATTTCCGTTTCGGCACCCGCGATAACATTCGGCTGGTGCCAGAGTGGGGCGGCGGCTGCCTCTGGGATGTTGGCGTGTACCCGTTGAGCCTGGCGCAAGCCATTATGGGCGAAACGCCACAATCGGTATTGGGCAGTCAATGGATCGGGGATACCGGCGTGGATGAATTCTTTACCGCACAAATGCAGTACAGCGGTGGCCGCATGGCGCAAATCGCCTCCGCCTTTTGCTCCCCCTTCTACACAACGGCCGAGATTATCGGGACGGATGGGCGCTTAACGATGAATCGGCCGTTTGTCGGGCATGACAATGCTGACCGGCGTCTCTTGTTCCACCCGGCAGAGGGTGAGCCGCAAGAAATCTCCGTGCCAGAGATGGAGCTTTATTTGGGTGAGGTCGAGGATATGCACGCGGCAATTCTGGATGGACAGCCCAATTACCTGTCATTGACAGAAACGCGCAATCATGTCAAGACGGTGCTGGCGCTGTATGAATCGGCGCAAACGGGGCAGGTGGTAACGCTGTAATTGAGCGCATTGTCTGGCGTATTGCGTACGCGTTTCTTGTACGCAATACGCCAGATATTTTTACGCTAATCCTTGCCGCTCGATGGCTTCATCCAAAATGCGATTGACCAGTTCCTCATAGCTCCAGCCGCCAGCCTGCGCTTCAATGCACAGGTCTGAATAGCCAGGGTTGAGACCGGGCAAGGGGTTGATTTCCAGGATGTACGGCTTGTTGTTGTCGTGTTTGTCCAGGCGGAAATCGACGCGAGCGACATCCAGACAACCGGTGACACGGAAGGTAGCGGCCGTTAACCAATTCAGTTCTTCTACGACCTCTGGCGACAAAGGCGCGGGGCACAAGTAGTGGAAATCGTCAGCCAGGTCTACCTTGATTTTGCTCGTGTAAATGCCCATTTCCTCAGGAGGATATTGGCTCATATCTACTTCCAATGGCGGGAAGAAGTGCAAGCCTCGTGAAATGCGCGGCGCATCCTCATTTTCTGGCAAACGCCAGGCGACAGGGCTGGTGAGATTGCCAACCATGCCCACCGTCACTTCGCGCCCTTCAATGAAACGCTCGACCAGCACCGGTTGATCGTAGCGGTCAAAAAGATGGCGTAATTGTCGGCGCATCTGCTCCTCGTTGTGGGCGATGGATTCGGCGCTGACACCCATGCCGGTGCCTTCGCGGCTTGGCTTGAGGAAAACGGGGAAGCGCATGTCGGGGTCGATTGGCTCGTTGGTGCGTTCAAACACCTGGAAAGGAGGTGTGGGGAGATTGTGGTAAGCCAACACGCGCTTTGTCATTGGTTTGTCCAGGGTGAGCGCCAGCGTGAGAACGCGTGAGCCGGTGTAAGGAATGCGCAGCATTTCGAGAACGGCCGGGACGTGTGATTCACGAGAATCGCCAAAGTGCCCTTCACAAATATTGAAGCAAATATCTGGTTTGGTTTCGCGCAGTTGGTCGTAGAGGGTGATGTCTCCCTCAAGGAAGAAGACGTCATGTCCACGCGCAGCAATGGCTGCCATGATGGCGTCGATTGTTTTTTCTGAGTCCAGATCATCCCACATGTCAGGAGACGTGCCAGGGGGAAGGGGAGCATTTTTTTTCAAATTCGCCAGGAGTGCTACACGCATGATTTTTCCTTTTCCGAAAGAGATTGGTAACAAGATAAAACCCACCGCTTGTAAAAGTGGTGGGTTTGTCGCGTTTGTTATTAACAAGGGCAGTATACTGTCAGGTGAGTTGGTTGTAATGCGTCATTTGTCGGATTTCGTTTGCCAGTATTGGCATCGGCGCTGTGTTCATTTGCGCCGGTGTTTTTATAGGCAGGCGATCAACAAGGATGGCTACTTCCGAAGAAGTGGCAGATAGACGTATATACGTTCTGGCTGGTCGTACGCGAGGATGCGGTGATGCAGGGCGTCGGCCAGGTAAAGATTATCGTTGCTGTCAACAGCCAGACCTTGTGGGCAGTAGAGCAATGTTTCACTGACGGGCACGGCCGGAAAATTGTCATAGCAGTTGGTGGCAATTTGTCGCGGCGTGCCGTAGGTTTGGTCGGCGGCCTGCCCGCTGCTAAAACCGGGATGAAAGGCGAGTACGCGGTGATTGAACATGTCGGAGATGTAAAGGTTGTCATGGCTGTCAACAACTAAATCAATGGGGAAGTTCATTTCATCATTGCCGGTTCCGGCGCTGTTGTTGGTCATGTTGGATTGCCCCAAAACGGCAACGGCCGTTTCCCCATTTGTCAGCGGCGCACTGAATTGCAAAACACGGTTGTTCTCGCTGTCAGCAACATAGAGGTTGTTGTCGCTGTCGAGAGCCACCCCGCGCGGGCCATTCAGCCCGCTGCCACTCACGGCACCGCCACCATCCGGGTCGCATGAGGTGAAATTCGGCTGACCGATGACGCCAGATGGTAACATGCCGGTGGTGAAGGGGGGCTGGAAGATGAGCACGCGATAATGGAATTCGTCGGCGACGTAGAGATTGCCATTGCTGTCGAGGGCCAGGCCGCGCGGGAAGAAAAAGGTTGTTTGCCCGGCCGGACAGCCCATTCCGTATTGGCCGATGACGATGCTGGCCTGGGCCGCTTCGTCTGGCGGGTAAATGAGGATGCGATGGTTCTCTGTTTCGGCGACGTAGACATTGCCTTGCGCATCTACGGCGACGCTTTCTGGCCCGATGAGGGGATTGCCGGGACTGCTGCTAATGATGCTCAGGTCGGCGGCGTCGCCTGCCATGAAAGTGGCGGCATCGGGGAAGCGCTGTACGCGATTGTTCAGGTAGTCGATGACATAGAGTTTGCCATCCGGGGCAACGGCCGTTCCCGACGGCCAGTTAAACTTATCCATGCCCGTCCCGCTGCCGTTGCTGTTAAAGTCGAGCTGTCCCAGTACGCGATCCGGCAGGGTGTCGGGCAGGGTGGAGGGGGGTGTGCTGCATTGATCGGAAACGGCCGTTTCCGCTGCGTGTGCCTGATTAAAAGCGGATAACTCAGCCTGACTGGTCGGCCATGTGCCAAACATGCCGCTGCCGTCATCTTCATATGCCCACAACCAGACTCCGGCGTAGCCGTTGGCATAAATTGTGTCCAAGGCTGAGGCCAGCGACACGCCCAAATCCAGCGCATTTAACGGCATCTCGCCGATCACCGTTGGCTTGTCCAGTCCGGCATCGGCCGCGCTTTGGAAGAGCGGTGAATACGACCAGGTAATCTCGTCGCCATTCATCCAGCCGTAATAATGCACCTGATAAAAATCGAGAGTGCCATTGGCCGCAAATGGGGTCAGGTCTTCGTCCGCCCACCAGTTAGCCGTGCCACCGAGAACGGTGTCGCTGTTCCATTTCAGGCTGGCGCTGCCGACGGTGATCAATTGGTTGCTGTGTTGGTGGATGGCGGCGGCGATTTCGGCGACAAAGCGCTGCATTTGTGCCAGCGTCACCGGATTGCTAATGTCTGGGTCAACGCCGCCAGACTCAACGATGCCCCATTCTGGCTCATTGATAATGTCCCAGGCGATGACGTTGGGATGTGTGCCGACGGTGTAGGATGTGCCCGCAATGGGGTGATCGAGCATCGGGATGAGAGCATTGTTGATGAAGGATTGGCGCTTGGCGTTTTCGACAATGAGGTCGGTGTGCCCTCCGGCATGTTCGCCATCGCCGGGGACTTCGTCATCTAACATGCCGAAATCCCACAGATTAAAGGCAAGGTAAATGTCATACTGTGCCGCCAGCGTGATGGCGCTCTCGATGCTGGGTAGGAAGTTGGCGTCGAGGCCGGTGACGCCGCCGCCGCTGTTGCTGTCGAATTCGGGTGCGCCACGGCCGTCGGTGAAGACCCACCAGCGCACCGTATTGACGCCAGCGGCGTGTAGATTGGCAAACATTTGCGCGGTGGCGGTGGCGTCGTAGGCATGGTAGTTGCCCCATTCTTCGACGGTGCCAAAATCGGCGCCGTATGCGCCGTTGTGCCAGGGCACGTTGACGCCGGAGAGGTACCAATTGCCGCAGCGCCAGGGGACGAGGGCGTTGATGGCGGATGACGGATTAACGGGTGACGGTTGGATGTGGGGTTGGGGTTTGGCAACGGCCGTTTCCCAACTGGCGATGGCGAGGAATAAAAACAAGACAATGCCAAATAACATCAGACGTTTCATAACTTCCTCCTACATCATGGGGTAAATTTGTTACAGGATAGCAGAGAAAGGCGTTTTCATTCCATGAGAATTACAAAAGTAGCTTGCGGGAATCGCGCACACTTGTCCATTCATGCCATTTTTCACGTGCTCCGGGTGCCGATCATCACTGGACAGGTCTCGTGGCTTGCCGTACCATGATAGCGTTTAGGCCTAGGAGTTTTCAGTTTTTGTATTTTTGAGGAGACGAGGATGGCTACAGTTTTTCTCACAGGTTTTCCCGGATTTTTGGGTTCAGAATTGGTCAAGCGCCTCCTGGCGCGTTATACAGCCGAAACACACATTGTTTGCCTGATTCAACGTAAATTCCGCAATCTGTCTTTGCAGCATATTGCCGAAATTGATGAAGAGCAACCAGGGTGGGGCGCACGCATCCGACTGTTTGAAGGTGATATTACTTTAACGGATTTGGGGCTGAGTGCGGCGCAATTGGAGGAGCTGTATCAGGAGACGGTAGAGATTTACCATTTAGCGGCCGTTTACGCCCTTGGCGTCTCGCGTGATCTGGCTATGCGCGTCAATGTAGACGGCACCCGGCATATGCTGCGCTTTGCCGAAAACTGCCCGCGCTTGCAGCGTTTCCAGTATGTCAGCACATGCTATGTGAGCGGTCGACACGATGGCGAATTTAGCGAAAGTGATTTGCGCAATGGTCAAGCCTTTAACAATTATTACGAAGAAACCAAGTATTGGGCGGAAATAGAAGTACAGCAGCACATGAAGAAAGGGCTGCCGGTGAGTATTTACCGTCCGGCCATCGTTGTTGGTGACAGCAAAACCGGCGTCACGCAAAAGTACGATGGGCCATACTACGCGATTCAATGGATTTTACGCCAACCACGACAGGCGGTTATGCCTCTCGTTGGCGATCCAAATCGTTGTGAAGTCAATGTTGTTCCACGCGACTTTGTGGTCAATGCCATTGATTATCTCAGTGCTCAGGAAAAATCATTGGGGCAGGTTTACCAGATCAGCGATCCGCTGCCATTAACAGTGGCCGAAATGGTCGATGTCATTGCCAGGGTGACAGAGCATACCATCTGGCGCATGCCCGTGCCGGGCTGGATGGCGAAAGGGGCATTGAAATATGTGCCCGGCGTGTATCAGGTGATGCGTATCGAGCCGGCATCTATTGATTATTTTACGCTGCCGACACGTTACACTTGCACGAATACGCTGCGCGACCTGGAGGGGAGTGGCATTACCTGCCCTTCATTTGTTGATTATGCGGATACGTTGGTGGCGTTTATGCGCCGCCATCCGGAAATATCGGCCGAGGCTATGGTGTGATTCTGTCGGCCTTGTCAACCCCTTAAGTGGTTGGGTTTGTTTTGTTTATTTCTTCCTAATGAACGGCAGTACTTTTGTACATTTTTACCCAACGAAAGGCCTACGGTAAGGTTTTTCAGTGTATAGTGTGTGCATGATTACACACTATCATGTAAACGGCACTTGCGAAGTAGAGTATCCATACAGCAAAAAAGTTGAGGAATTCTATGTTGATGATGTAGTAAAAGCAGAGTCAGAGGTGCAAGCGGTAACGGCCGTTGCCAAACTTCTCATTAAAGAACACGACTTTCAAAACTTCGTCTGGACACGGTTAAATATCGAATCCGTACCTTCCTGATTGGGTTCCCCTTAATTCCTGCGACTGGGCGTGACATGGTCAATGTCACGCCCTTTTTATTACCGCAAAAATTAACCCTTCAACGCCCCAGACATCAATCCACGCAAGAAATAGCGTCCCAAGAAAATATAGACAAGCAGCGTTGGCACGGCCGCAATAAACGATCCGGCCATTTGCACATTCCAGGCAATAATCTGGCTGCCCGCCATATTGTTCAACGCCACAGTAATCGGCCAATTTTCCGGGCTGGTTAATACCACCGCAAACAAAAAGTCATTCCAGGCCGAGGTAAACTGCCAGATCAAAACAACAACAAAACTTGGCAGGGACAGCGGCAGCAGAATGTAAAAATATGTGCGCATCATCGACGCGCCATCAATTTTGGCCGATTCAATCAACTCTTTGGGCACAGTTGCATAATAATTACGAAACGTTAGCGTCGTAATGGGGATGCCATAGATAACATGCGTCAAAACCAATCCCCACACCCCGCCATACAAATTAATCTCGCGCATAAACTGCACCAGCGGAATCAAAATACTTTGGTAAGGGATAAACATGCCAAACAACAGCACCGGGAAAATAACATCCGCTCCGGGAAACTTCCATCGTGCCAGCACAAAGCCATTCAACGATCCCAATATGGACGAAATAATCGCGGCGGGAATAACCAATTTGATACTATTCCACAAATGGGGGGCTAACTTTGTAAACGCTTCCACAAAGTTATCGAAATGAATACCCTGTGGCAGCCGCCACATTGTCTGCAAATCCACTTCGGCGAAACTCTTAAACCCCGTTACCAGCATAATATAAATGGGGATCAGATAAAAGATCGCCATCAACACCAAGGGAATATAGAAAAAGTACCGTTTGCGTGATTGAATAGCCGTCATAACTCAGCCTCATTTTTCAGGGTATAACGCAGATAGGGAATGACCAGGACAGCCACGCTCAACAGCAACAAAATGCCAATAGATGCGCCGCGTCCATAAAAATTACCATCAAACGTGGTTGTCCACATGTAAATTGCCGGTACATCTAATGGAATCTGCTTCCCGGCAACGGCCACAATCAGGTCAAATACCTTCAAGGAAATATGCCCCAAGATAATCATCGCACTCAGGGTAATGGGGCTGAGCAAGGGCAAAATGATGCGGCGGTACATGGCGAATTCACTGGCACCATCCACACGCGCCGCTTCGCGTAGAGATTCAGGGATGGCACGTAATCCGCCCAGATAAAGAGCCATTGTATAACCCGACATTTGCCAGATAGCGGGAATGGCAATGAAGGCAATACCCCATTCTGGTGTGGTATGCCATTTGTTAATAAGAAAATCCAGCCCAAGTTGATCAAAAATCAAGTTAAGCCCACTAATGCGGCTGCCTTGTGCCGGGTTCATAAGCCAACGCCAGACCACACCGGTGACGATGAAGGAGATAGCCATTGGAAATAAATAAAGGCTGCGAAAGAATCCTTCGCCGCGCAACCCTTGATCAAGCAAGATGGCTAACGTTAATCCTAATACCAGGCAGCCGCCTACAAAGAGCACGGTGAAAACAACAGTATTGCGGATATCAATGCGAAAGCGGGGATCGGTAAAGAGGCCGATGTAATTTTGCAACCCAGCCCAGGTGTAATCAGGCATTAACCCTTTCCATTGACTGAGTGACACGCGCCCAGACCAGGCAATAAAGCCATAAACAAAAATAAGGACGGCTAAGATCGAGGGTGATACAAGCGCCAGGCCAAGGAGTTGGTCTTTTCTAGATTGCATATTTCACCGCTTTAATGTGTTCCCGGAAACTGGCAAGGCCAGTTTCCGGGAACATCACTAACTATTGATTATTGGCAGGGGCCAGAGCTTGTGCAAGCGGTAGCCAATGCCGTCTGGAAGGTCGCCGCATCTTTGTCAACAAGGAAGAGACCAAGAGCTGTGTCGATTTCTGATTTCCAGGAGTCATTGGCAACAACGCCGTGGGTCAAGCTGCCGACAACCGTATTGTTTGACCAGTCATCCATGGCTGAGAGCAGGTATTCGCCGTAGAGGGCACGGTCGCCATCGCTGCGGGCAGGGATGGAACCTTTGACGGGATTGAAGGCGTCTTGCCCTTCACGGGAGCCAGCGACGGTGAGCCAGGCAATGGCGGCTTCGCGATGCGGAGCGCCAACAGGCAGTACGAAGCTGTCGGAGAGGAACTGGAAGTTTCCATTGGTACCAGGAACAGGTGACCAGCCATAGCCACTGTTGGGTTCAAAGCCGATTTCGCGGAAGTACCCTTCAGCCCAGTCGCCCATGACATTGAAGGCGGCGTCGCCGTTGACGACGAGTTGGGCAGCATCTTGCCAGCTCAACGCGGAGGCGTCGCTGTTGGTGTAGCTGAGAACCTTGGCGAAGTTTTCAAGAGCGGCCGCGACTTCTGGCTCGCTCCAGCTTTTACCGCCATCCCAAAGGGCATTGTAATCATCCGCACCGAGAGAGGCGAGGAGGATTGTCTCGAAGAGATGCATGGCAGTCCATTGTTCGCCCATCGCCAGAGGGGCTTCCATGCCGGCTGCTTGTAATGCGTCCATCGCGGTAAACCACTCATCAAGGGTGGTGGGAACATCTATGCCATTTTCTGCAAGAACAGTGGGATTGTTCCACAAGACGTTGGCGCGGTGAATGTTGACCGGTACAGAGTAAATGTTGCCATCTTGGGAAATGAGCGGGATCAAAGTTTCAGGCATGACATCAAGCCAGCCATTTTCTTCGAAGAGGAAGTTGACAGGTTCTAGCTGCCCGGCAGCAACGTAGGTGCCGATGAGTTCTTGTCCGGCATGTCCTTGCCAGCTATCGGGGGCATCGCCTGCTTGCAAACGGGTGGCGAGTACGGCACGCGCATTGGTACCAGCGCCACCGGCAACGGCCGCATTGATAAATTCGATGTCCGGGTATTTTTCATTGAAGACTTTGATCATTGCTTCCAACCCGGCGGCTTCACCACCACCTGTCCACCAGCTGAAAACTTCGACCTGGTTGGCCATTTCTTCTGCTTCGGCGGGTGCTTCTTCTTGTGCTGGCGCGGCTTCTTCTTCGGCTGGGGCGACGGGTTCGGTGTTTGTTGCTGCATTGTTGCCACCACCGCAAGCGACTAAAACGAGCGCCAAAATGAGGAATAATAGGAATGTCTTGTAACGCATTATCTTCTTTCTCCTGTATCTGTAGGTAAATCAAATTTGAAAATGGGTTGGTCATATAAGTTTAGGATATTGACGATAACATCACCTCCTTTAGGTTTCCGGTCATTATGCCAGACAGGCGTGAAGGTTCAAAAGCATGTTGTATTGCCAGCGTTGCGCCACCAATGGCGACGGCATCTTGTCCCAGTGTGCTCAACGTGATGGTCGCTTCCCGTGCAGCCTTGAACATGGTGCGCTCTTCGACAGAGAGACGCACGGCGTCGGTGATTAGCTCTTCTGCTGCGGTTAGATCGCCACCAAGAATGATGAGTTTGGGATTGAAAAGGTTAATGAGGTTGGCGATGGCAATGCCTAGATAGGTGCCTGTACTGCGCAGGATGGAACGACATATGGGATCGCCTGTTTTTGCCAGATGAATGATGTCTTCAATGGTTAATGGCTTTTCGGGCTGCCAGGAGGGGATTGCGGCCGTTTTTCGTTGGTAGACTTGTTCGATAACGGCATTTATCCCGACGTAAGCTTCCATACAGCCTTGATTACCACAACGGCAGGGTGGCCCATTGACATTGATGGTTGTGTGCCCGATTTCACCGGCGGTGCCGCCTGAGCCGCGATAAATCTCATTGTTGAGGATTAGCCCGCTGCCGACACCTACGCCGAGCTTGATATAGGCAAGGTGGCTGTGTTCGCGGCCTTTTCCCCACCATTTTTCGGCGATGGCACCGGCGTTGGCGTCATTGTCGATGTAAATAGGAAAGGGGAAGCGCTGGCGAAGCAGATCAACCAGATCAACATTTTCCCATTTGGGCATGTAGATGGTGGTTAGTCGATCCAGGTTGGGGCCGGTGAGTGGGGCTGGGATGGTAACGCCCATGCCGAGAATTTGGTCGGCGGTGAGGTTGGCGTCGATCATGGTTTGTTGAACCATGGTGTAAAGGGTCTGTATGGCCCCATCGGGATCGTTGACTACGTCGTATTTGTAGGATTGGTGTGCGGCAACTGTGCCATTGAGGTTCATGGCAACGGCCGTTATATGAGTAGCCCCTATATCAACGCCCAGAACATGGCGAAAATTGTAATTGAATGTGAGCAAAATAGGTGGACGGCCGCCACTGGATTGACCAACGCCAGACTCGGTTACAAACCCGCTGTTGAGCAAATCACTGGTAATGGCGGAAACTGTTGTCGCGCTCAGCCCTGTTTGGCGTACAATATTGGCGCGTGAAACAGCCCTTTTTTGGCGTATCAGATTGAGGATTTGATTAAGATTTTGTTCACGTACTGAAGTGACATTGACCGTTTTGATTTTGCTCATTTGCCATTGCCGCTCCATCAAGAACCATTCTTTATACGACTTGTTTACAAAGTATGATGGGATTCTATGTTTTTGCGCCGACTTTGTCAAGTATCGAAAGAAAGTCCTGTTTGTCTGATTCTTTCAATTTATTCACGTAAAGCAAAGACATGATTCCTATAAACATGATAAAATGGGTTTGAATGGCGGGATAAGAGATTTTCAAGGTTATATTACATTTGGACGATAAGCATACATTATTTGCCGGACGTTTTTTCTTGCAAGAACTGATCAGCCAGAGTAATACGGCGGAAGTATACCGTGCAGTTGACCAGCAGACTGGGCTGACTGTGGCGATTAAACGTCTGGTGCAAACGCTTCCCCATCCCTCCTTACAGCAGCAATTCGGCCAGGAAGTTAGAATTTTACAACAATTGGATCATCCGCATATCGTCAAACTCATCGATGCTGGAAAAACGGCAGATGGTCAATATCTGGTGTTACCTTATTACGATGGTGGATCGTTAGCCAGTTTGTTGGCCCGTGAGGGATCTTTTTCGATAGAGCGCGTGCTCAAAATTGGGATTGCTCTGGCTGATGCGCTGCGTGTTATCCACGAACAGCATATTACGCATGGCGATTTGAAGCCAGGGAATATTATCTTGTCCGAAATGGGCGATCCCATTTTGGCAGATTTTGGTGCCGCACATCTTGACCAGGGAAAGCGATTCTTGCCACGCGGTACGGTTTTGGGGACATATGAGTATCTCAGTCCGGAAGCTTGTAATCGCGATCTGGTTGATTCACGCACAGATATCTGGTCTTTAGGCGTGATGTTGTACGAGATGTTGACGGGCAAACTGCCATTTTCCCACCCCAAAGTTTCCCATTTGCTGATTGCTATCATGATGGAGCCGCCACCAGATATACAGCAGTTAAGGCCAGATTTGGGTGATCGGTTTGCTGACCTTATTTATCGGATGTTGGCAAAAGATCCCAATCAGCGCATCCCAACTGCGGAGTTGGTGGTCGCTGAGTTAACGGCAATTTGGCAGACGAATGGGTTTGCTTTGGAGTCAGATATGGGGGTTAGTAGTTTTGCGGATATGATGACCTGGGAAATGGTGGGACCCCAGCACAATTTGCCGACAAATCCGATGTTGTTTGTCGGGCGTCAACGGGAACTGGAAGAAATACATCGTTTGTTGTTGGATCCTGGCTACCGCCTGGTCACGATACATGGGTCGGGTGGAATTGGTAAGACGCGGCTTGCTATGCAGGTTGCCCAGCATTATCTGGAGGAGACGGAAGAAGATGTGTTTGTGGTTGATTTGGCGGCTGTGGATAGCCCTGATTTATTGGTAACGGCCGTTGCCGAAACCATCCACTTTCACTTTTTCGGCCGTGACGAACCCGAAGAGCAGCTCTTGAACTATCTCCAGGGCAAACGTATGTTGCTCGTGCTAGACAACTTCGAGCACCTCATTACACAGGCAGGTTTCCTCTCCCGAATTTTGCTAAAAACCTTCGATGTTCAAATTCTTGTCACTTCGCAAGAGCGGCTCAATGTTCGCGAAGAATGGGTCTTCCCCTTGGAAGGCTTGCCAGTCATCGACCCACTCGTAACCAGCAATGAACAGAAACCACCAGCCGTCGAGTTGTTTATCGAGACTGGCCGTCGTGCCCGCCGAGATTATGCGCCATCAGAAGAAGAATTAAACGACATTCGCGAAATTTGCACATTGGTAGAAGGCGTTCCCCTGGCTATTGAATTGGCTGCGGGGTGGGTCAACCGGTTAACCCCAGCCGCTATTTTGACGCGCTTACGCGAAGGGTTCGAGTTCTTGGCGACCGATTTGCCCCATTTGCCAGCGCGGCATCGCAGCACCCGCTCTGTGTTTGAGTACGCCTGGGAATTGTTGAATCCAGAAGAAAAACAGACGGTACGCCGTTTGTCCGTATTTCGTGGTCGCTTCTCGCTTGATGCGTCACGACGCATTACGGGCACATCTATTCCGACGCTGTACAAATTGATAGATAAAGCATTGTTACGCCGTTCTCCTGTGTCGGGTCAGTTTAGTATGCAGGCAATGGTGCGGCAATTTGCCGCGCAAAAATTGTCTCTGTATGAAACAGAACAAATTATGATTCGCACCCGGCACGCAGAGTATTATTTGCGCGGTATTTACAGCTTGCGTGCCGACTTGAAAGGGGAACGTCAGGCGGACGCCTTACAGGATATTGAGCGCGAAATCAGCAATATTCGTGTGGCCTGGCAGTGGGCGGCGCTCCAGGGTGATCCCCAATTATTAGATTTGGGAACCGATGCGCTCTTTTCTTTTTACCAATTACGGGGTCGCCAGCGCGAAGGCGCACAATCGTTTGCGCAAGCGGTGCAGGGGCTTAAAGAAAAAACGCGTGCCCAAACGGGGATTGCTTTATGCCGTTTGTTAGCGCGGCAAGGTGTTTGCAATCGGTTTATCGGTCGGCTGGAAGAGGCACGCTCGATGCTTCAAGAGAGCCTTAATCTGGCACGAACGTTGGGCGATTTGCGTGAAATGGCATTTTCGCTTTATCAGCTTGGGGCGGCTATGCCGAATGAGCCGGGTATCATGGCTTATTGGGAAGAAAGTTTGGCTGTTGCTGAAGCGCTTGATGATCAGACTTTAATAGCGGAAGTTTTGAATTGGTTGGCGTTTGGCCTTTTCCGCGAAGGGCGAATTGATGAAGCGGTTGAGACGTTGGAACGGAGCCTGGTGGTGCGGCGTGCCTTGTCTGATCATCATGGTCTGGCTAATGCGTTGACGAATTTGGGCGTTGTGCAAATCCATTTGGGCAACTATGGGAAGGCAAAAGATCTTTTGCAAGAAGGGTTGTTGACTTACCAACAGATAGGCGATATTCATGGGGTGGCTGCGGCCAGTAATAATTTGAGCCACACGGCGCTGAATATGGAGGATTATAAAGCGGCACAACGTTGGGGGAAGCAGGCGTTAGATTATTTCCGGCGTGTTGGTGATAAGAAGGCGGAAGGGGAAGCGCTTGGCAATCTGGCGACGGTTGCTCTTCAGCAGGAAGATTATGAGTTAGCGCGTACGTTGTGTTTGCAATGTATTGAGTTGTATATGGGGCTTGGCTTGCCCACGTCTTCTTATTATAAGGATTTAGGGCGTGTCGCTTTGGCACAGAATGAATGGGGCGAGGCTTACCTTGTATTTAGGAAAGCGTTGCAAGAGGAACCGAGTACGGCCGTTACCCTGGACATCCTGACCGGTATTGCTGCCATTTGGATGCAAGAAGGCAAACTGACAGACGCCGTAGCTCTCTTTACATTTGTGCAGCAGCACCCGGTCAGTGAACAAATTGTGCGTGATAGAGCTACAGAGAAATTGCAGTTATTAGACAGCCGAATGCCGTCAGCAGAATTTGCCGCCGCACAAAGCGATGGCAAAGAAAAATCTCTTGAGTTGTGGTTGACTTATGTGCTATGACATTAGTCCTAATTAATTTGGGATATGTAACAAGAAACGGGTAGGATCGTTTAGACTAATAAAATCGCTAACCCCAAAAAGACTAAACAGTCTATTTTTGTTGAAAGAAGTGCGTATTTGTGGAGTGATTTGCATGAAGCAAAAAATTGTGTACAGAACATTTTCATTACTACTCATTGTAATTGTATTGTTAACCTCCACTGTGTGGCTGTTATCTAAAGTAAACACGGCCGATCAGGCAACCATGCATTCTTACATTGTGCAGGGGAATAGTGCCGCAGAAGTGGCGGCACTTGTGGAGGCCTATGGTGGAGAGGTAACATCAGAATTGTCGCTCATTAATGGTGTGGGCGCTTTGTTGCCGGCTGAGGCTGTGTCTCGCCTGTCTGCTGACCCGGATGTGACGCAGATCACCCCGAATGCGGCTGTTCAAGCTGCCGTGCAACAGACAAGTGATGTGATTCCCGCCAATCAGCCAACTGCTGATTTTGCGGATGTGATTGGTGCTGATTTTGTCTGGTCAGAATCAGGAAATACCATTACTGGAGAAGGTATCACGGTTGCTGTGGTTGATAGTGGTATTGACTCACAACTGCCATCGCTGAACAAAGATGCCAATAACAATGATCGTTTAAACTTGGGCATGGTTTTTTTGACAGAAACCATGACATTGACCAATCGCATTTTTGATGACAATGGGCATGGCACACATATCGCGGGCATTATTGGCAGCAGCCAGGTCGGCGATGATGGTGAGTGGAATGGCGTTGCCCCGAATGTTGACATCATCAGTATCCAGGTTTTGGGTGAAGAAGGGTGGGGGACTTATGAGAATGTGATTCGGGGTATCCAATGGGTTGTGGCGCACAAGGAAACGTACAACATTCGTGTGATGAATTTGTCGTTGGTGGCAACGCCGCAGTCGCCTTACTGGGCAGACCCCATGAATCAAGCCGTGATGCAAGCCTGGGCCGAGGGCATTGTTGTGGTGGCGGCGGCCGGTAATGGTGGCCCACTGCCGATGACGGTTGGTGTGCCGGGTAACAATCCCTATGTGATTACGGTTGGGGCGTTTACGGATAATTTTACGCCTGATGATTGGTCGGATGATTATATTACGCCGTTTTCGGCGGCGGGGCCGACGCTGGATGGGTTTGTTAAGCCGGATGTGATTGCGCCTGGCGCTCATATGTTGTCTACCATGAAACAACAAACTCATCTGGCGATGGAGCACCCGGATTATGTGCGCTCTGGGGGCACACATTTCGAGATGGCGGGGACGTCGCAGGGAACGGCCGTTGTCTCTGGGTTGGCTGCTTTAATCCTTTCAAACCCGGATAATGCCGATTTGACCCCAGATCAGGTTAAGTATCGCATTATGCACACCTCTTTGTTGTGGACTGATCCAGAAACGGGCGACCCGCTTTATTCGGTCTGGCAACAAGGTGTGGGACGTGTCAATGCTCCGGATGCGGTTTTCACCGATACGCTGGAAGTGTCCAATTATGGCATGGATATTCTGTGCGATTTAGACCCCGAATCCAGCCCAACTTGCCCGGAACCGCCGCATTACGAGGGATTTTCTTATTACGATCCTGAAATGGGACTGTTCTATTTGTATGATGCCCCGGAATCGTGGGCAAGTGGCTACAGCACTTGGGCAGGTGGCTACAGCACTTGGGCAGGTGGCTACAGCACTTGGGCAGGTGGCTACAGCACTTGGGCAGGTGGCTACAGCACTTGGGCAGGTGGCTACAGCACTTGGGCAGGTGGCTACAGCACTTGGGCAGGTGGCTACAGCACTTGGGCAGGTGGCTATACGGGTTGGATTGAAACGCCGGGTTTGCAACAAACGATGGCGGCTGCGGCGCAGTATCCCTGGCCGGCAATCTATAATGACCCTGACTTTATTTCGTCGTTCCAACAAGGGCTGCCTCCTGCTGATGACACGCCGGTGATTTGGGATGAATGGGTTGAGGAGATTGATTGGACGTTGAAGTCTGTGTATTTGCCTTTTATTATGAATTGATGCTTTGTCGGAAACGGCCGTTTCCGCACCAATTCACCTGAAAGAAGTATCATCAGGTTCCCAGTCACATGATTGGGAACCTGATTTTATTTTCGCGTAAATTTCATGTGTTTTTAGTGGCACGATTGCGTTAACTTATGGTACTGTAGGCGCGTGTTGCTGTGAAAATTGACGCAGACAAAGAAAACATGACATTTGAAGACCGTTTTAAGATAGAACGTCGTATTAGTCAGAACGATCTGGAAGAGGTTTTTCTGGCGTTTGATTTGAATTCTGGACAAAAGGTTCAAATTCGTTCTATTAACGCGCAACAATTAGGACGTTACCCCGCCTGGGCTGCCCAATTTTCACGTGAAGTCGACATCATGCGCCAGCTGCACCACCCACAAATCGTTAAATTGTTGCACACATACAAACAGGATACCGGTTACTATCTGGTGCAGGAATATCGCGGCGAATGGTCGCTCGCCGATTTACTCGAGCAATCTGGTCCATTACCGATTTCACAAGTTCTGGAAATCGCCATCAACCTGGCTGAAATATTAGCCTCGGTGCATCGTCTGCAAATTGTGCATGGCAATTTATCTTCAACGCACATCTTGTTGGATGAGGGTGGCACGCCTTATCTCACAAAGTTTGATGCGGCACAACTGGTTCACCCGCAAAAACAGTTCTCTGCGGAACGGTATGTTACGGAATACCATTATGCCAGCCCGGAGTTTTGTAATCGGGAAGAGTATGATACGCGAACGGATATCTGGTCGCTTGGTGTGATTGTCTATGAGATGTTGACCGGGAAACGGCCGTTTGACAACCCCCAAACATCCCGCTTACTGCTCGACATCATGACCCAGCCCCCTCCCGATTTGCAGTTACTGCACCCCCAAATTTCTGATCGTCTCGCCGATCTTGTCTATCGCATGTTGGCAAAAGACCCCAACCTGCGCATCCCTTCCATCGAATTAGTGGGGGCAGAACTCGAAAACATTTTGCTCGATTTGACCGATACGGACAAAGACGACATGCGCCCCATCATTTTCGGTCATCTTACCGAACCCGCCTGGGAATTTGTTGGGCCGCAGCACAATTTGCCACCCATCACGACCCCGCTTGCCGGCCGCGAAGACGAGTTAGAGGAAATAACGCGCCTGCTAACCAATCCGGCTTACCGGCTCATCACCCTGCACGGTCCGGGCGGCATTGGCAAGACGCGCCTGGCAATTCAGGCCGCTTATGCCTATTTAGAACAAATCCAAGAAGACGTTTACATCGTCGAACTTGCCACCATTGACAACATCGCCATGTTCATCATCGCCATTGCCGATGCGGTTCAATTTCGCTTCTCCGGGGCAGAGAGCCTGGAAACGCAACTGTTCTCATACCTGCAAAACAAACACATGTTGTTGGTCTTAGATGGCTTTGAACGTCTGGCTGCCGAGGCTGGAATCTTGTCGCGCATGTTGTTAAATGCCTTCAATCTCCGCCTGCTGATTACTTCGCAGAGCCGACTCAATTTGCAAGAAGAATGGGTTATCAACGTAGAAGGGCTGCCCACACCAGAGGTAGAAGATTTAGAGACATTACAACAGTCTACGGCCGTTAAACTGTTCCTACAGATAAGCCGCCGGGTTCGCCCCAACTATGCGCCAACCCCTGCCGACTTACAGGCCATCGGACAAATTTGCCAGTTTGTGGAAGGCAGCCCCCTGGGCATCGAATTAGCGGCAACCTGGATGAATCAGCTAACTCCACCTGAGATTGTTGCCAATATCCAGGCCAGTTACGGCTTTCTGGCTTCTGACCGCACCGATTTGCCGACGCGCCATCGCAGCGCCCGCTCTATTTTCGAAAATGCCTGGCAGCTGCTCAATGAAGACGAAAAACGAGCTTTGCCCCAACTCAGTGTCTTTCGTGGCGGGTTCACATTAGAAGCTGCCCGCCGTGTGGTTGGGGCGTCACTGCCTGCCCTCAATGCACTGACCGACAAATCCCTGCTACAGCGTTCACCGCTATCCGGGCGCTTTGAAATGCCAGAAATCTTGCGTGAGTTCAGCGAGGAGAAGCTCGCTGCGATGCGCATGACCCATGAAATATCAGCTTATGCACGTCATGCGCAGTATTACATGCACTATTTGGGGCAGAGAAGCGCCGATCTACACGGCCGTCGCCAACTAACTGCCCTCAATGAAATTGACCAGGAGATTGGCAATATTCGTGCTGCCTGGCACTGGTCCGTTCAACAAGCCAATACCACCCTGATCAATGTTGCCCTGGATGCCTTATACAGCTTTTACCAGCTACGAGGCCGACAAAGAGAAGGTGCGGAAGTGTTTGATCAGGCGACCAAAATGTTGCGCGATGCAAACACAAACGACCAATTCATCCTGGCGCGTTTGTTAGCGCGTCAAGGTGCTTCCTATCGCTTTGTTGGGCGTTTGGAAGAGGCGAGAACCTTATTGCAAACGGCCGTTTCCACAATCCGAGAATTACACCAACATCGCGAACTTGCCTTCGCCTTATATCAATTAGGGGCAAGCGTGCCAGACAGCCCCTCTGCACGGCCGTATTGGGAAGAAAGTTTGGCTTTGGCAGAACGTGTCAACGATCTCGTTCTCGTTGCCGAAGCGTTGAATTGGCTGGCTTTTGCCCATTTCCAGTCCGGTCAAATTGATGCCGCTGTACAAAAGTTGGAAAGGAGCCTTGCTGCCCGCCGTGTTTTGCAAGACGATCATGGCCTGGCTAATACACTAGCAAACCTTGGCTTTATTTATATTCATTTGGGCCAATATGATCGCGCACAAGAATTGCTGCATGAAGCCGTCTTGATTCACCAAAAGCACAACAACTTACATGGTCAGGCCAACATTTATACCAATTTGAGCTATATCGCCTTGAACCAGAAGAATTATGTTGAAGCACGCGAGGCAGGGGTCAAAGCTTTGACATATTACCGCGAAATTGGCGACAAACGCGGGCAAGGTTTGGTGCTGGGCAACCTGGGCGAAGTCGCCCTTTATGAAGAGGATTACGAACAGGCACGCGATTTGTGCCAGCAAAGCATCTATCTCTTCAACGATATGGGATTGCCTACCATATCCTTCCAGCGTTTACTGGCCTTTATTGATTTAGCTCAAAATCGGTTTGAGGAATCCTGGCAAGAATTTTGGCAGGTGTTGCAAGACGATCCGGCTCCACCACTAATCCTCGACGTATTGACCGGCATGGCCACTGTACTAACCCATCGCGGGCAAAAACAAAAAGCTGTGTCTTTGCTCACGTTCATCCGCGATCACCTGGCGAGTGAGCAAGTTGTACGCGAACGAGCCAATGCCCAACTTGCGGTTTTGTCTGTAGATATGGCACCCGACGAGTTTACTCTCGCTCAAGATGAAGGTGTTGACCTGACCATGGAAGAGTGGCTAGTCGCCTTATCGTAATCCTCTCTAAAAAATCCCCCCTTCTTTTGTTTCTATTCCACCAATTTGTGTAATTTGCCTGGCAACCTCTGGCAAAACTATTGACATTGCTTCTTTTCTATGGGATCATAGTACTAGCGCATCGTAGTACAAAAATTGAATAGCAAAAGTTATATCAGTTATCGCCAAAGTTTTTTTTCAAGTAACTTCGGCACTGTGTTTGAGGAAAGTAAAGCTATTTTGTGGCTTACTTCTTCATTCTCGTATCGTCGTTGGTTGGTTTGTCTTTCATGGCAGTTTTTCAGTGAACAGCGTGCCGGTGTTTGGTGACACCATTTTGTAATTGCTTGTTCCTGAATACATATGAGGAGATCAATATGACAAAACGATTTATATGGGTTAGTCTGTTTATCTTGGCTGCATTGTTGCTTGCCCCCTTTGTGTTCAATGGATTGCATGCGCTGGCAAGTGGCAGTGACGTAACAGGTGGCTATGGTGTCTGGTCAGGTGGCTATGGCGTCTGGTCGGGCGGTTATGGCGTTTGGTCAGGCGGTTACGGCGTCTGGTCAGGTGGCTATGGCGTCTGGTCGGGTGGTTATGGCGTTTGGTCAGGCGGCTATGGCGTCTGGTCGGGTGGCTATGGCGTCTGGTCGGGCGGCTACGGCGTCTGGTCGGGCGGCTACGGTGTTTGGTCAGGATAAAGTTTTCGTTCGTCAATAAAATCGGTTTTATTACGGATAAAACGGCAGAGGTGGATTTTACCATCTCTGTCGTTTCTTTTTTGTAAAGGGTCAAGCGAGCCATGATGAAGAAACAAATACTGCCGTTGGTTGTTGTTGCTGTGATTTGGTTGTTAATTGGGTGGTTTGGGCGCGGCTTTTTTTTGAGCGAAGATATTGTCCTCATTGAGCGAGTGCGCCAGGGGATTTTAACTCAGTATGATGGCAAGCCGCCCTCGTCAAGGGAATTGACGTATGGGGCTATTAAGGGGATATTGGCGCGGAGTGGCGATCCCTATGCTGCCTTGCTTGAACCAGATGCGGCGCAACGATATGAAGCAGATTTTGCCGGAGAATCGGGGGTTATTGGTCTGTTTCCAGAGTTTGCCGATGGCAAAATGATCGTTTCGGTTGTTTTTCCTGATGAACCGGCCGCTGTGGCCGGTTTGCAGGTTGGTGATGAAATTGTGTCACTGGATGGGGTGCTTGTTGACAGCGAGACTTCCCTTACTGAGGCAGCGCTGCTGATTCGTGGCCCTGTTGGCGAAGCCGTTGAGTTTGTTGTGCGTCGGGATGGGCAGCTGTTGACGTTTCGTCCGGTGCGGCAAGTGCGGACTATTGTTGCGGCGGAGATGCTGGAGGATGGGATTGGGTATGTGGCGCAGTATACCTTTACGACAAATGCTGCCGAGCAGTTGACTCAGGCGTTGCAGCAGTTGATGGCGCAACAACCACGCGCGATTATTTGGGATTTGCGCAGCAATGGGGGTGGCTCGATGGAGACGGCGCAGGCTGTCTTGAGTCAGTTTGTGGCGTCGGGTGATTTGTTTTATGTGTCGGAGAAGGGGGATGGGCGCACGACATTTCCGGCGTTGGGTGGGGGAACGGCCGTTTCTGTTCCCCTCGTCATTTTAATTGGTGAGCGCACATACTCGGCCGCGGAAACGTCCGCTTTAACCGTGCAAGAATCGGGACGGGGCACGCTTATTGGGGGCACAACCTACGGAAAAGGGACGGTACAGGCAACTGCGCCCATTGCGCCAGACTTGTTGGTGCAAATGACCATTGGTCATTGGTTTTCGCCACAAGGGCGTTCAATTGACGGGGTTGGCGTTGTGCCAGATATTGCCGTTACTGATGATCCTGACACGGAGGTCGATGAAGTGCTCCAGGCGGCCGTTGCCTATATTGAGGAGAATGTGGCACGTTAAGGTAAATTGATGCGAATTGCAGGGATGGAGATATGAGCAGTGCCATGTCCCCATCCCTGTTTTTTTGTGGCGAACTCAGTTCCCTGTGTAGCTGATGCGATAGATGATGCCCCCTTTATCGTCGCTGACGTAAAGTGCGCCATCGGGGCCGACGGCAAGGCCAACGGGACGGCCGTTTACCACATTTGCATCCAGGTCAAGCCAACCCGTGGCAAAATCTTCTGCCGGGCCGGCGGGTTCGCTGCCGTTGAGCGGAATTCGCACCACTTTGTAGCCAGTGGGCACGCTGCGGTTCCATGAGCCGTGAAAAGCGACAAAGAGATCCCCCTCATATTCGGCCGGGAATTGATCGCCTGTGTAGAAAGCGAGTCCAAGCGGGGCGGAATGTGCCTGCATTTCAACAACCGGTGCGGTGACGCCATCACAAGAACTTTGGTTGCCCATGTCTGGGTCGATGATGTCACCGCTGTGACAGAACGGCCAGCCATAATTTTCCCCTTCGCGCACAACATAGATCGTTTCCGGTGGCAAATCATCGCCAAGCAGATCACGGCCGTTATTGGTGGCCCATAATTCGCCGGTTTGGGGATGCAGCGCCAGACCAACGGCATTGCGCAGGCCGGTGGCAAAAATTTGCTCGTTGTCTGCATGGGCGTTGTCGTAAACAAGGACAGCGGCGCGGCGCGGATCATCCTCAACGCAGATGTTGCAGCTAGAACCGACAGAGACGACCATGCGCCCATCGGGTAAGAAGAGGACGGTGCGCGTGTTATGACCACCGCTAGGATAATCGTCGATGAGGGTGGTGCGAGAATCGGCCGTGCCGTCGCCGTCGCTGTCTTCGAGGCGAATGATGCCGCTGGGCACGCCAACATACCATGCCCCTTCATGAAAAACGAGGCTGTGGGGGCTGCCCAGGTCAGCGGCAAAGGTTTGGATGGTGTCGGCTTGCCCGTCCTGGTTGGCGTCGGGGAGGATGGCGATACGGCCGTTGCCCCGATCCGCCACATATAAATTCCCATCTGGCCCAAAAGCAATAAAACGTGGCCCGCTTAACCCTTCGGCAAAAATAGTTACCTGAAAGCCGGGCGGCACTTGCAGCGCAGCCACGCTGCCGCTGCCCATTTGCCCGATAAGATTCACCTGACGGTTAAAATGCCTGTACACAAGCAGCCCAGCGATGGCAATGGTGATAACAAAAACAATAAAGCCATAAAACAGCGTTCTTTTTCGCAAATCATTCCTCCTGCAACAGGTTACAATTTGTGACTAAAGATAGCCAACCCGCGTGCAAAATGGCGAAAAGCTTGGCATTGTCTCATATAAAAAGCCGGGTTCATGGCGAATCCGGCTTTTTTGTCAGGCGTAGTGAGGTCTGTAACTCAGTAAATTTCTGGGACGAAAGTCTGTTCGGTAATGGGGGGACGAATATATCCCCTGTCTTCTTCACGCGGCGGCAGTTCAATTGGCTCCGGCGTGATGTCTGCATAAGGGATCATGCTCAACATGTGCGTGATGCAATTCAGCCGTGCCCGCTTTTTATCATCGGCGTTGACCACATACCAGGGTGCTTGCTTGATGTCCGTATAAGCGAACATGGTATCTTTGGCCTTAGAATATTCCACCCAGCGCCGCCGGTCTTCCAGGTCCATCGGGCTGAGCTTCCACCGTTTCATCGGCGTGTGAATGCGTGCCTGGAATCGGCGTTCCTGTTCCTCGTTGCTGACGGAAAACCAATATTTGAGCAAGATGATGCCAGAACGAACGAGCATGCGCTCAAACTGAGGGCAGGAGCGCAGGAATTCGCGGTATTGTTCTTCGGTGCAAAAGCCCATCACCGGCTCCACCAGTGCGCGGTTGTACCAACTGCGGTCAAATAACACGATCTCACCGGCGGCAGGAAGATGTGCCACATATTTTTGGAACCACCACTGCGTTTTTTCGCGATCATTGGGGACGGGCAGGGCAACCACGCGCAAAATGCGCGGGTTGGTGCGTTCGGTGATGCGCTTGATGACGCCCCCTTTCCCGGCACCGCTGCGCCCCTCGAACACGATCACCACGCGCAGCCCCTGTTCTTTGACCCAATATTGCAATTTGACCATCTCTTCTTGCAAGCGAGCCATTTCTTGATCGTAGTAGCGCCCTTTTAGTTTGCCATTACTGGTGTATTCTGGGGGTGTTTGGGGGAGTAAATGTTGGGGAATATTGCCGCTGTCGGTGATGACAGGGGGTTCATCGGCGTCTAGTTTGCTTTCCTGGCCGATGGTGATAACGGGGTCTAACGCAGTGAGTGTTATGGGTGGATGTCCGTTAGTACGGGGCGGTTTTGTTGGTTTTGGTTTTTTGGCGGCGGCAACGGCCGTTTCCTTTTCCTCTTGTTTCTTTGCCTTCTTCTCTTTTTTCTTTCCCATGATGTTTCCCTCGCATCTTATTCAAGGCCCTGCGACAACATGAGAACATTATAGCACAATCAACTACAGCAGAGACCGCGTTCCCACTGAGGAACACGGTCTCTGTACTACCAGTTATTTACGGCTTGAGAGCCGATTTTCCTAATAAGAAATATTCCTCAGTACGTTGGAATGACAAATCAGCGGCTTCCTCAGCCGTTATATCGCCATAAAAAGCACGTTCAATCTCATCGCTGGCCGTGCCTTCAATCTCTTGCCAGGTGCTCAACACCGGCACGCGGCGCAGGGTAGGAATCGTATCCAGCCAGACCCGGCTGCGTGCCGGCAATTGGCCTGGATTCAAAAACGCTTCTGATTCAGCCACAGAGATCAGCGATGGCACCGTGCGACCGGTTCCCGCAATGATCGTCTGGCCCTCTACCGAATTGGCAAATTCGATAAACGTCCAGGCGGCATCCTTGTTTTCTGTTGTTTCCGACAGGCAGTAACCATCACTGTGCAAAATACCGGCCGTTGTTTTGTTGTAAGGCAGCGGGGCAACATCCCAGGTAAAGGTTTCAATTTCCCGGTAAGTGGGCGTGCCACGACGGCTGTCCAGGAACATAGCGGTTGTCCCGGCAATGAAGCGGCTTTCGCTGTCTTGCGCTGACTCTTCAACACGATCTGGCACGACGCCATGCACCTGGCGCAAATCGACAAACCATTGCAGCGCTTCCAACGAAGGCGGGCGGGTGAGGGTCAGGCGTGAGGGCGCATCTTCATTGTCCACAATGGGCGCATCATTTTGCCAGACAAAGGGAGCCAGACGGTAAAGCGATGGGTCAACGCCCAGCCCGTATTGGTCAATTACGCCATCACCATCGATGTCGCGGGTCAGTGATACGGCCGTATTCACAAACTCATCCCATGTCCATTTATCAGACGGGTAAGGGACACCCGCCGCATCAAACAAATCCTCGTTGTAATAAACGACCAGGCTGGAGATATTTTGTGGCAGACACATGAGGGTTCCTTGCCAGAGGAAGGCCTCTATGGCAACGTCATAAAAATCTTCGGCCTGGATCAATTCGCTCTCATCCAAATATGGGCCAATGGGATCGAGCAAGTCGTTGGCAGCAAACGCAGCGACGCGGCGATAGTTCATGAGGGTGATGTCCGGCGCTGAGCCTGCGGCAAAATCTGTTGCCAAACGAGTACGATAATCTTTGTCTGAAGGAATATGGGTTACTTCAATATTGATTTCAGGGTGGCGCTCTTCAAATGCCGCCACCAAGTCCAGATAAGCCTGACGTTCGGCCGGATCACCGGATGTCATAAACGAGACAGTTTTTGGCTCTTGACTGCTGCAAGCAGCCAGGATGCCAAGCAAAAAAATAAAGACGACAAATTTTAAGTTCCGCATTTAAAAATATCTCCTTCATAATAATCGCGACAGCTTGATTGCTTCGGATTTGTTTTATTTTGGACATTGCGTGTTGTGCGAAGGGCAATACGCAATATCCAATATCTAACACGTTTGCTTAATTGTCGGCGTTGGCCTTGTCAAAATAGGGTTGGGCAAGAGAGATAGCCGTGGCTGCGGCTTCTTCTACCGAAATCTGGCCGTAAAATGCGCGTTCTACCTCTTTACCGGCCGTTTCTTCGACACCGACCCAGGTGGTTGTGATCGGCACCCAGCGCAAGGTGGGGATCGTGTCAATGAAGACTTGGCTGTTTGCCGGTGGTTGATCTGGCGCGAGAAATGCCTCTGAAGCAGCAACTGACATAAGGGATGGTACTGTGCGCCCGGAAGCGGCAACGAGTGTTTGCCCTTCTACTGAATTGGCAAATTCAATAAATGTCCAGGCGGCATCTTTGTTTTCGGTGGCTTTTGCCATGCAATACCCGTCACTATGCAGGATGCTGGCTGTGGTTTCACCTTGAGGCAGTGGGGCGACATCCCAGGTGAAGTCGGTGATGGTGCGATAGGTGGGGACGCCACGGCGGCTGTTGAAGTACATGGCGAGACGGCCGTTTAGGAAGCGGCTCTCTCCCTCTTCCGCAGATTCGTTGACCGCATCCGGGGCAACGTGTTCTTTCACCTGCAAATCGACAAACCATTGGAAAGCCATCAATGCTTCTGGGCTGTCAATCGTGAGACGGGTGGGGTGTTCCTGGTCGTCGACCAGTTCTCCGCCTACCTGCCAGATGAAGGGGGCCAAACGAAAGATGCTGGGTTCGATGCCCACGCCATATTGATCAATGGTGCCATTGCCATCATTATCCAGTGTCAAGGCACGCGCTGCTGCCAAAAAGTCATCCCAAGTCCAATCGTTTGTGGGATAAGGGACAGCGGCCGCATCAAACAAATCTTTGTTGTAATAGACAACCAGGCTGGATACGTTTTGCGGGATGCACCACAATTCTCCTTCCAGATAGAAGGAATTGATAACTGGCGCAAAGAAATCGCTCTCCTGTATGATATTGCTTTTTTCCAGGTATGCCCCTAATGGCTCCAGACCACCCTGGTCGGCAAATGCCCCAAAACGGCGGTAATTGAGCAGCATAACGTCTGGCGGTTCGCCACTGGAAAAAGCTGCCGCGAGCCGTTGGCGGTAATCGCTTTGCCCTGGAATGTGCTGTAGTTCAACTTCAATTTCTGGGTGTTTTTCTGTAAAAGCGGCAACGAGGTTTTCGTATGCAGTAAATTCGGCGGGATCGCCAAAAACGGCAAATGTCACTTTTTGTGAAGATGATTCGCCGCCACAAGCAACTAAAATCAATAAAAGAAATAAAATAGCTATAGATAAATAGACAAAGTTGGGCAAGGCTGCCCTGGCGGACAACTTGGATTTCATCAAAATTCTCTTCCTTACTCCTCTTGATCAGGTATCTGTTCTGAAAGGCGCCACCGTGTGTTGTGTAAAATGGGGAATGACGGCGTTCAATGCTTTACACAAGTGATGCTTTTTAGATAGATGCTCACAACAACCTTGCAGTAATACCTGAAAAAGGGGGATACGACAAGAGGATTTTATGATTTGTGGAAGGCTGGTTGGGCGAGTAGGAAGAGGATAACGGGAACGGCCGTTGCCATCACTGCCGCCGCCATCAACAGAGGCCAATCTGACCGTCCCAACTGTTGCAACAGTTGCAGCGCAATGGGCAATGTGTATTGCCGTTCCGAGCTTAGATAGAGCAAGGGGCTGATAAAATCTCCCCAATAAAAGATGAAACTGAGCAGCCCGACACCGATGGCTGTGGGGCGAGCGATGGGCAATGCGACGCTGCCCCAACTTTGCAACACACCTGCGCCATCCAGGCGTGCCGCATCATAAATGGCGGTCGGCACGCGGCGAAAGGCGCGATAAAACATGAGGACGTAAAAGGGGCTGGTGCCCATCCAGGCGGGGGCAATAAGCGCCAGGTAAGAGTCGTGCCACCCTAGATATTTGAAAATGAGGAAGCGGGTTGACCAGAGAGCAATGCCCGGAACCATGAGCACAATGAGCGAGAGCAGCACCAAACGACGTTGTGCGGCGTGTGGCAGTTGCGCCATGCTAAATCCGGCCCAAGAGCTGGTGACGATGGTGAGGGGAACGGCCGTTCCGACGACAATCAACGAGTTAAACGTATAGCGTCCGATGGGGACAAGCTGCCAGACACGGACATAATTTTCCAGCGTCACCCGCTGCGGCAACAAATGCAATTTTTGTGAGAGCGGCACGCCCTGTGGATGCAGCGAGGCCGTGATCATCCACAATACCGGCAGCAAAAACAAAACCAGCACCAACAGGCGCAGCGCGAAAATAACTCTAGAGGACGAATGTTTCATCGGTTGTGCCTATTTGCCATTGTCGCGCAATGATGTACAGGAATAAGACGATTAAGCCGGTGAGCAGGTACATTACCCACAAGGCGGCGCTGGCTGTGCCAAAGGAAAGCAGGTCAAACCCTTGCTCGTAAATGAAGAGGGGCAAGGTATAGGTTGTGTAATAAGGACCGCCACCTGTGGTTAGCAATACAGATGTGAAGGATTCTTGAAAGGTGAGCACAGCATCGCGGAAGGAAAGCAGCAGTAAAATGGGAGCCAACAGAGGCAGCGTGACGTGCCAGAGCATCTGATAGCTGTTTGCCCCATCCATCGCGGCGGCATCTTCCAGGTCGGCGGGTATGTCTTGCAGCGCAGCCAGGCTAACGAGAAAGCCCTCACCAATTTGCCACAAAGACATCAAGATAAGGCTGGGTCTGGCCCAAAGGGGATCGATGAACCAGTTGGGCGCTGTCAGGCCAACTGCTTTGAGCAGTAAGTTGACCGGGCCAAAGAGCGGGTTGAGAATCCAAAGCCACGCCAGGGCGTAAGCTGCGCCGGGGATGATGCTGGGCAGGTAAACGGCGGCACGAAACCAGTTCAGGAAACGGCCGTTGCGCAGCAGCAGCCGTGCCAACAAAAACGCGCCAAAAACACGCAGCGGCACCGGCAAAATCACCAATGACACCGCATTGTGTACACTCAACGTAAATAACTCGTCCGTATAAGCCAGGATAAAATTGAGCGTGCCCACCCACACCGGCGGGGACAAAGCATCGTAACGGAAAAATGCCAGCGAAAAAGAAATCGCTGCCGGAATAAGCACGAGCAGTAAAATGCCCAACAAATAGGGCAGCAGCAGCAGCCACAACCGTTTTTGGTAGCTGAGTTTAGGCAGGCGCAGAAGGTTGTGGATAGTTGGCTGCATAATAGGGCTGGTAGTTTACAGGAAGTGTGGCTGTTTTGCATCCACACCTTAATTATGAGTCACTCACTTTTAATGTAGCCGCTTGATGGCTAATAACGTGATGTCGTCGAACTGTCCCGCCCCGTCAATATGTGTGTGTACGGCGCTGCTGATGTTATCGAGCAACATGGCCGCTGATCCGTTGTGCTCTTTAAGAATGAGCTGCAAACGTTGCTCGGAAAAAGCTTGTTTCAGCGGATTGCGGGCATCGGTGACACCATCGGTATAAGCCAGGAGAATGTCATTCGCGTTAATCTGGATGGTGTGTGCCTGGAAATAGATGCCGGTGCGCAGACCAACTGCTGGCCCTGTGGGCTGCAATTGCGTACATGAGCCAGAGGCATTAAAGAGCAAGGGGGGATTATGACCGGCGTTGACATAGGTCAGGCTGGCATTTTCCGGGTCGAGAACGCCAAAAAAGAGGGTGGCAAACATGTTGCTTTTGTCATGGTAACGGCCGATATAGTCGTTGGTGAGGATGACGGCATTGAGGAGGGCGATGTTGTCTTTTGTCTGAAACGGCCGTATTTCGGGAGAAGCGGCCGTCGATAACAAGCGCTGCGCCTCCAAATAATGGTGCTGGGTAATAAACGCCCGCAGCAGACTGCGCACCAAGGCCATGAACAGCGCCGCCGCGACCCCTTTGTCGCACACATCCGCCAACACCAGCGCAATTTTGCCGTCCGGCATGGTAAATGCGTCGTAAAAGTCACCAGAGACAATTTGCGCCGGTTGAATACGGGCAGCGATTTCCCAACCATCAACTTCGGGCAAGAAAGTCGGTAAAAACCCCTCCTGCAATTCACGGGCAATCTCCATTTCCCGCTGAAAGCCGAGCAGTTCCTCATGGCGCTGCGACAAAATGTGGTTATGCAGCACCACCGTTGCCTGCGATGCCAACGACTCCGCCACCAGTTGATGGTAAACGTCAAAGGGAATGATCTGTCCATTTTCATCGCGTGCATTCAACAATTGAAGCACGCCAATGGTTTCGTGATTTTTTAGGGGGACAGTCAGGCAAGAAACCGAGCGATAATTATTGCGCTGGTCAAAGGAGATGATGCCTGAGAAATCAAACGCGGCTTCGTGATAAACGTCGGCAATATTGATGGTCGTGCCTTCAACGGTGACATGGGCAGCTACATTATGACGGTTTGGGGCGCCGTTGCTGTCGTAGATGGGAATCGGTGCATAGGGGATGCGCGGGTGTTCCTGCGGCCCGCCATAGGTGAGCGCCAGCGATTCTATGCGTACAATGACAAAACGAAGATGCTCGTTTTCTGTGCGCAGATAAAGCGCACCGGCATCTGCCCGGCAAATAGCCATCGCCTCTTCCACAATTTGTTCTAACAATCGGTCGAAATCTTTTTCGACGGAAAGGGCGATGCCTAGAGGAAGAATTTTTAGCCGTAGATCATCGGCCAGTTTTTCCATCTCGTTGAATTCGCGGAGATACCAGGCAGCTTGTTCGCGATAGCGTTTTTTTTCCAGGTTAGCTTTGATACGCAGGTCAATGAGTGCGGCTTCGTTGGGGATGATGAGGTAGTCGGTGATGCCATAAGGCATTGCTTGGGACATACGCGCAACGTCAACGGCCGTTCCCAGCAAAATCACAGGCAGGCGATTAAGTTCACTGTCATATTGCAAACGCTTTAAAAGCTCAAAATCATTTTCTGCCGCCACATCAATATGGAGAATAAGCAAATCAAAGGGGTTAAAGGCCCGTAATAACAATACGCGTTGGGCATGCGAGGTTGTTTGTACGGCATATCCCAAATGCTCAAGTTGTGAGATTAACGCAACTTGTCTGGCTTTGTCTGTATCAACGATGAGCAAATGCGCAATATAAACAGTCATCTGGCCTGCTGCATATCTCCGTGTGTCCGCGCTGGCGCTGTCGTCATTGAACGCCGATAACGCCGTTTGCGATTGACTTTAAATGTGCTGCAATTACCACAATGCATTTGCTTGTAATGGAATTGGTCAACCCCCCATAAAGCCAAAAAAATGCCCAGTCCCCCAACTTGCCGTTCTTCCGCTGGCCCTTGAATGTTATCTGGGGGCAATGCCTCACTGGGATCATAATTTGTACCATCATCTTCCAGATAAATGGTGAGATATTCATCATCAACCTCGGCAAACATTTTTATGGTCCCGGTTGTCTTTTGATCATGATAGCCGTGTATGATGATATTCGTAGCAATTTCGTCTACGGCAAGCCGCAGGCGATAACTGGTTTTATAGTCAAGACCTGCAATTGTGGCTGCTTGTAATACATATTCCGCCACTGAGGGAAGGAATTCTAATTTGCCGGGGATCGTTAAAGCTTTCATACTGCTTGCCCTTAACCTGGCAAACGGTCTCTTTTACTTGCCAACAAGAATGACAACAGACCGCGCACCTACTAAGAAATGTCTTTGTTCTTTTAATCTCGCTTCTTTTCCAATAGGGTAAATATCCTCTGGTTCCGGCATGCTGGTATTGGCAAAAACATGCCAATGGTGCTGGGGTGGCAGTTTAGGTAGTTCAAAATGATGGCTCTCCCAATGCATATTCATAGCGACATAAATGTAATCATCATGTGCCTGTCCGCCTTGCGCGTGTACGCCACAAAGCATAAAGGCTACGGTGCGGCTGTGATATGACCAATCAGTATTCCACGCTTCTACGCCATGCCAGGAAATATCAGCATAGCCGCTGTTCATATAATCTTCGTTGCGAAAATGTTGACGGTTGCGCAATGCCGGATGAGCATGGCGAAATGCGATACACCCTTGAAAAAAGCGGAATAAATCGGCATTGCTTTCCCGTAGTTGCCAGTCAAACCAGTTTAACTCGTTATCATGACAATAGGTATTATTGTTGCCATTTTTCGTATGCCCAACCTCGTCTCCCATTAAAATCATGGGAATGCCCTGGCTGACCATTAAAATGGCAACGGCATTTTTCACGAGACGCCGCCGCATGATGTTGATGTCGGGGTCGTCTGTTGGCCCTTCCCAGCCGCAGTTCCAACTATAGTTGTCATTTGCGCCGTCACGGCTGTCTTCGCCATTTGCCGTGTTGTGTTTTTCATTATAAGAAAATAGATCGGCCAGTGTAAAGCCATCATGGGCAGTGATGAAGTTGATGGATGCGGTTGGCCCACGACCTGTGTACATATCTGGTGATCCCTGGATACGTTGGCCGATTTCGGCAACTTGCCCCATTTCGCCAATCAGGAATTTGCGCAGGGCGTCTCGGTAACGGCCGTTCCACTCAGCCCACCGTCCATAAGCAGGAAAAGACCCGACCTGGTACAAACCGCCAGCATCCCATGCCTCGGCAATCAGTTTTGTCTTGCCCAAGACAGGATCATGAGCCATTGCTTCTAATAACGGTGGGTTGGCTAATGGTTTACCACTGGCATCACGCCCTAAAATTGAAGCCAGATCAAAGCGGAATCCGTCAATGTGATACTCTGCCACCCAATAACGCAGGCAATCCATTACCATATTACGCACGACTGGATTGTTGCAGTTCATGGTATTGCCACAGCCACTAAAGTTGTAGTAAGAACCATCTGGGCGCAGCATGTAATACGTTTTGTTGTCAATGCCTCGATAAGAAATCATATGTCCATCTTCGCCGCCCTCTCCCGTGTGGTTGAAAACGACGTCAAGAAAGACTTCAATCCCATTGCGATGCAGTTCCTTCACCAATGCCTTAAATTCATCGACTTGCATCCCAAATTTACCGGTTGCTGCATATCCCGCTTTCGGCGCAAAAAAACTGATGGTGTCATATCCCCAGTATTGCACCAAGCGTTTGCCAGTGAGTGGATTCGTAAACTTGTTGTCAAATTCATCGAATTCATGGATGGGCATCAGCTCTACGCAATTAACTCCCAACTCTTTGAGGTATGGGATTTTTTCACGGATGGCGGCGAATGTGCCAGGGTATTTAACTCCTGAAGAGGCGTGACGCGTAAAACCACGCACATGCATTTCATAAATGACCAGGTTTTCTATTGGAGTCCCCAATGGTCGATCATCAATCCAGTCAAAATCATCGTATGGCAGCATACCACGATGTTGAAACGCATTGTGTGGATCAGGAAGTTGTCCCCAAACGGAACGGCCGTTTACACCATGAGCATAAGGATCAAGCAATATCCTTGTTTTATCGAAATGGTGCCCTTCATGTGGGCGATATGGCCCGTCCATCCGGTAGCCATATTCGATATTTTCATAATCGAGATCAAAAACAACCATGGCAAAAACATGGCCGATATTAAACTCAGTTGGAAAAGGAATCTCAGCAATAGCTTCCGGCTTTCCCTTTTCAAACAAAACCAAAGTGCATGATGTTGCATATCGAGAGAAAACTGCAAAATTCACGCCACCGGGCACAAAACTGGCGCCTAACGGATACGGCCGTCCTGCCCGTAGCATAAACTTGTCATGACGATGTGTTGGATAAAAATCAATTCGTTGCATAGGTATTCAAAATAAGGAACCGTTCACAAAGAACCTTTGCCAAGAGGCCAATTCCGCTTAAAACTTGGTCGTTTTCTCCGCTGAAAAGTCGAAAGTGGACAATGGGACAATACCTCAATTGAGAGCCATCAACCCTTCGCTAATCGATTCATAGTCTTCGAAAAAATCCAGGAATCCAGTAATAGACATTGTGTCACGTAACAACTCTTGTAATCCAACCAAAACCACCTGCCCATTCTGCCCGGTTATTTGTCGATACAGTAAAAGCAATATCCGTAATCCCGCACTCGACATATACGAAACCCCGCTCATTTCTAATAGGAGTTTACATCCGGGTTTAATCACCGCCATTAACTTCTCTTCAACCTGCGGTGCGGTACGACCATCCAGTTCTCCAGCCAAGACAACGATAGTTGCTTTTTCATCTTCTTGTATTTGAATCTTCATGCACGACCCTTTATCAAACGTAGCCCTTTGTCAATCCAGGATGCAAAGATATGCTACCCATTATAACAAAACTCATGCTTTGCCATCGGAAATCAGTTAACCCTTAACAAAAACAATCCTCCAAACGATTAAAGAGCGCTTTTCCATGAAGATTTCACCGGGTCTACCAGAGTAAAACCTTGATTTATCACAGCAGTTATGAAAATAGGTCCAAGGAATCCCTTGACACACCCCATAGTCTAAGTTATTATCCCGTTCAACATTTTGCAACGGTGTAAGCACAAAAATTTGTGACACATCTCTACAACAGAACAGGCGCAGCGAGTTAAAAGCAATTCGCAAAATTGCTAAAAAATTCCTCTTGACAAAAAAAACAAGGGTGATACAATAACAAACTGTCGCTTGACACGATGTAAACACTAAATAAGTGCAAAACATCAATACAATATGGAAGTCGCAAGAGCGGTAACTCAATAAAGAGAACGCCGTTCTTTTTTTTGCCCTTATGAACTGCATAAGTTCGATCCGGTGGGCAAGGCTCCGAAAGAACTTTAACAACTAAAGAGTGACAGAGAGAGAAAGTGGAGACTCGCAAGAAATAGAGAGTAGTTCCGTAGAAACGGATTAAATTTTCTAAATTATACGGAGAGTTTGATCCTGGCTCAGGATGAACGCTAGCGGTGTGCCTAATGCATGCAAGTCGAACGGGAACCTTGGATTCGTCTGAGGTGAGAGTGGCGAACGGGTGAGTAACACGTAGGTGACCTACCCCAGAGAGGGGGACAACCAGTGGAAACGCTGGCTAATACCCCAGATGTCAAGGGAATTAGAAGATCTTGACTAAAGCTGAGGCGCTCTGGGAGGGGCCTGCGACCCATCAGCTAGTTGGTAGGGTAACGGCCT
>JACKBV010000038.1 GCA_020634315.1 Ardenticatenaceae bacterium
GAGGAGCCAGGTTTGACTGTTATTTCCCAAAAGATCGTCTGGAATAGCCCAAAATGGTAAAGTGAGTAGGGTTGTAGCTAAACCTGATAAGAAGAAGAACAGCAGTTCCAATGTACTTAGTAGGGAAGTGGTGATTTTGCTAATCCCTTCTTGTTCGTACATTACAGCACGACCAGCAATGTACCAGATCGGTGTAGGTATGCGTCGCGCCAGATTGGACCACCAGCAGATTTTGGCGCTACGACGGAAGTTGTTGTAATTTGCCAAGCGTACCACGAGTAAATGCCAAACCCAGGTTGCGGCAAATAAATCTAGTATAAAAAATATGATAATGTATAGAAGCCAAAAGGGGCGAATTTGCCAATCAAATGTTTCAATGGTATCCCAATTGCCAAGCAGGATTCGTGCAATAATGAGCAATGTGAGTATGAGGAAAACGGCCGTTACAACTTTTCCTTGCCAGCCAGATAACATTTTTTGGCTGATGCGATGAAAGAGTTCTGACAGATACGGCCGTGACAAAAAGGTGTTGTTAGTAGAATTGTTGTCTTCTGATGAGGTCATAGATGATACGGCCGTTTTGCAAATACCGTCATGATACTTGTCTGGTTAAAATGTTCACCAAGTTTATACATAGGCCAGGTTGCCAGGCGAAATGGGATGGTATATGCCAGGTCTAGCCAACGTCGCCATTTGTGTTCTGGCACGCCACGTGCTTTTAACATGAATTCAACGCTGTATAGAGTAAGACGGAGACGGCCGTTAAAACTTTCTATCCCTTCTAATTCCAGCCTTGCTTTTTGCAAGTAAGCTGGAACCAATCGGGGGGGGATCAATGTTAGATGGCGCGGCCGTTCCCATCCAACCCAATTACGGCCAAACAAACGCGCTTCTATACACGATGGATTAGGCACACTAAAAACTAGTAAACCCCCTGGCTTCAGAATACGATGCACTTCTTGCAACGTTGCTTGTGCGTCTGCCACATGTTCCAAAACGTCCCATAAGGTTACGACATCAAATGTCGCTTCCGGATATGCAGCTTCTTGCAATAGCCCAACAAATACTTCCAGGCCAAAATCCTGCTGAGCTTGTACAGCCGCATGTTTAATTGGCTCTACTCCTTTCACTTGCCAGCCACGTTGTTGCATCGCCCATAAGAATGAGCCCGTTGCACAACCTACATCCAACAAATGTCCCGGTTGTGGTCTGTGTTGTATAACCCGATCGCAAAATCTGGCAATAGCCTGATCTCGAGACACCTGTACCATACGTGTTTGTTGGTTAGTTGCATTTTGTTGATAAGGCAGATAATCATCTGGGTAATGGTTGGCTAATTCCGCCATGGAAAGCTGTGGGTTTTGATAGATTAATCCACACTGGCGGCAGCGCACCAGATAAAAATCGCCCGGTTTTTGCAATAATAAATCTGGGCCATGATGTAAAATTACGGCGTCATCTGCATCGCAAAAATTACAACGCACGTGTTTCATGAACCTGGTTTCCGCGCTACAAAAACAAAACAGAAGGCAAGATTTAATGGGACAAAGGGACGAAACAGTACCCTTGCCAAGTCTTTCGGATGGGTGAAGTAGTAGAACAAGTCGGCACGTGTACGCGGCCATTCACGTTCATATTTATATGTCTTTTCAACCACAAGCCCATATTCTTCAATGAGAGCCTGCCATTCCAGTCTGGCTGCGTACCGTTGAATGGGTTGTTCATCAATGCTTGTTCGTCCCTGTCGCATTGCATTCCAGATATTAGTCGTCAGGCTAAAAGTATTGGGAACGAGCACATAAACGCGCCCTCCAGGTTTCAAGACACGGGTCATTTCATGTACAGCTGCATACATATCGACATAATGCTCCATGCTGCCGATATTGCTAATGACATCAAAACTATTACTGGCATAGGGCAGTTCTTGACTGTTTGCCGTGACTACATTACTTACACCGGTACGTTCGCGCCCAATTTTCAATGCTGCATGGGAGAGGTCTAATCCATGTGCTATTGCCCCCCGTGCTCGTGCCAGTTTGGGCAAATGTACACGCCCGCAAGAAATATCGAGGTACACCTCTCCCGGTTGTAATGCAAACATGTCCATCAACCATAAGTAAAAGGATTGACGCTGCGATATATCGCCCTCGGTATAAATTTCATCATAGGCTTGACGACTGTCGCTATCTGTCGCGATTTCTGGCAGACGTATTTCCAGCATGATTTCTGGTCTTGGCGGTTTATCCATGGTCTTCTTCCAAACGGTGGGCAAAGACAGCCATGCCGGCCCCCTTTTTTAACCGTTCAATTATCATAAAGTAAGGCAAACTTAAAATACGTACTGGGAGTGATTGCATGATCATGATGATTAAACGTCTCAACCCTTCATGAGTTAGTTTGTTTTGCAGCAAATGTGACAAACTCAAGTTGAAAAACCAGATGCGCCCTGTAATACAGGTCATTTCTACCATTTGCCAGCCTGTTTCATATAACAAACGGCGAATGACAGGTTCTGTATAGATGTACAAGTGGCGCGGTGTATCCCAACCTGCCCAATATTTGCCGAATAACCATGCGTCAATGCTGTGTGGGTTGGGTAATACCAACAATAACGTCCCTGATTGTTTAGCAACACGGGCGGCTTCCAACAAAGTTTCTCGTGGCTGATGCACATGTTCTAGTACATCCCATAGCACAACTAGATCGAACTGTTTATCAGGCAAATGAGCCTCTGCTAATTCTCCTGTAAAAACAGTTAGTCCATGTCGCTGTCGCGCATATTCGGCGGCATAATGGCTTAACTCTACCCCTTGTGCATTCCATCCATGTTCACGTAGACTTGCAAGAAATGTGCCTGTGGCACAACCTACATCGAGAACATGCCCTGGCTGTGGTAACCATTTTTGCACGAGTCGTACCCGTTTGCGCATTGCCAACTGACGATTGAATCGCTGCCACCACGACGGTTCATCTGCAATGGCGCGAAAGTAGGGTGCATACTCGTCAGGATAGTATTGTCCAATTTCTGTGCGATCGGGTCGTGGGTTGAGGTAGATCAGCCCACATTGACGGCAGCGCACAGTAGGAAATTCCCCGGTACGGCCGTACCACTCATCCCGTCCTATAAATAATATCTCTGCATTATCTGTTCCGCATAAAGCGCATTTTACCTGCTCCACAAAATGCCTCTTTTCAACTCGGTATCTCGCGCATACCATGCCATAGACCACGCCAGTATGCTTGTAAGGCGGACCACTTACCGCTGCGTACCAATCGCCATGTCGTTTGTGCGGCACTTCCCATACGCCAAAAACCAATTAGAGGCCACTGCCAAAGACGCGTGTGTTTGCGGAAATAGAGCACACTTGAACGAGCCATTGCGTAACGTTCATTTGGCGAATCAAAGCCTCCACTGCTTAATGATACTTTATGCCACATTTTAGCCTGTGTCATGATGATTACCCGCCAGCCAGTTTTGTGCAGCCGCAAGCAAAAATCCAAGTCTTCATAATACATAAAAAAACGTTCATCAAACAACCCTACCTGTTCCCACACAAAACGGGGCACAAGTAAACCACAAGCAGGAACAAACTCCTGCTCTAAGTATAGAGGCCACTGCCCCGTATCGATCATGCCACGAGGATTTTCTTTCGGCTCCAAAAGCCAGGGGTTAAACATAGCACCGATAGACCACACGCGTTGCGGGTCATCTGCATAGTAAATAATAGGTGCAATAAGACCGATATTGGGTTGTGCCGTATTTACCAACTGGGCAATAGTATCAGCCGCCAAGTAGGTATCATTGTTTGCCAAGAAAATAAAGTCAGCACTAGCTTTTAATGCATGTCGAATGCCTGTATTCATGCCCTTGGCAAAGCCACCATTGTCAGTGCGTACTATTAATTCAGCTGTAGGGCAAGCAGATTTTATTTTTGTAACTGAATCATCACAAGAACCATTGTCTACAACCAACAGACGCAAGTTTGCGTAAGTTTGCGTTGTTAGAGACTTTAAACATGCGATAGTATCATCTGGATGATTCCAGTTGAGAATGATAACATAAACAAGTGGTTGCATGATAAACTGACGTGAACCCTGCTTAATTATTTGATAGCATGGTTTATATTATCTTTCCTGATAGTTATTGGTTGATAAGATGTTTTTCTAGAATTAATTGTCCTTCGGACCCCGGTATATCAAGACTTATAAATCCTAAGTCTTGATAATTTTTCAAGAAAGAAGTCCAGTCCTTGTCATTTTTAAATCTAGAATCATTCGTCAAAGAACTTGTGATAAGAATCGCATTAATCTTGTTTTCTCTTCTAAAATCATCAAAAGAGGTCGCTTTGTTGTATTGAGCGATACGATGGTAATTGTTGCCCACATAAATATGAACGCCCCCTTTTGCTTCTAATAAATAAACTTCCTCTTCAATAGCTAAGGAACGTAAAAACTCAAAGGTGTTAACATTTTCTTTGTTTACTGAGTGATCTATTAGTTGCGCATACTGTGGAGTAACGAATATTCCTATTAGCCCGACAAGTATTATTAATAACTTGTGGTCTCTGTAAACAAATTTGTTGCCTATGCCCGGAAGAAAAATGGTTAAAATAACAAGGGACAGAACAGCAAAAAAAATTAGATAATGACTTCTAGGGAAGATAACGGCTACTGATAGAAATGATACGCTAAGATAACACCCGATAAAGATGAGTACATTTGAATAATTATGCAACTTTTCCTTTAAAGTAACTTTTTCTGGCTCTTTAAAAAGAAAAATTAAAGACACGAGCATAATAATAATAGTAATAGCGCTCAAGTTACTAAATGTTGATTCCCTGACAAAGCTGATCTGTGTCGAAAATAAATGTAGTAACTCTATGGGTGCGGATTTCAAGTTTGTACTAACATGCTTTATGAATAACAATGGGTTATGAATAAAAGCTTCCTGTATACTCCCTGTTTCCCCAAAATTGAGATACATGATTTTGTCCCAATCTGCCCATGCCGATAACTCCTGGTTATTAGTCCAATTAACCCAATTTAAGGAGAAATGTTGTGCAAAAGCCCCATAGCTTCGTGTTGTAGTCGTTGGTACACCCCAAAAATGTATAACTGTGAGCATTATAGATATACAAACGATTATAAAGGTGATCGACACAACCGATATTTTTCTATGGTTTCTGATCTCCAGTAAGATAATCAAAACTAGCAATAAGAATAAAACCACAAAGGTTAAAAAAAACTCCGGTCTAGCATAGGCACAAAACAGAGAGCCTATCGTCATCACAGTAAAACTTGTAAGCTTAGATTTCATGAAAGAAATAATAAATAAACAAGCCAATATTATTAAAAGTGTGAAATGGCTTACTTTAGGCCAAACCCCTAAATTTGCATAGCTGATCAAAAGGGAAAAAGAAATTATTGTGCAGGGAATAACTGGCAATTTGTATCGCCGTAAAACGAGATAAAGCATTACTGGTAATAGAATAGTCAGTATTTTGTAATTTAAATAATAGAGCAGTATGCTGTCTGGCTGAAATTGAGCTAACAAATGATACCAAAAGGCGTAAACTTGTGTGTTTTCTGTTACTGTCCCTTTCGTTATTTCTAAATTAAATAGATTTAGTCCTCCCCACAAATAGGAACTTTCATCATACAGACGTATATCTAAAACAGTTTCTAATGCTCTTGTATATTTCCACCCTCCGACAAGTAAGGCAAAAATGCTGAAAATGTCAGCAAACAAAAATTTTGTTTTTTGGATCATTCTGTATCTTAGGTGCTTATGAACCTATATTAATATTGAAAATTAGTCGATATTTGCTTTTATAGCTGGTTTTTGAGTTGTATAAGGCTCTTGAGCATTGTCATTTGATAATGGTTGTTACGTTGCTTGCGGCTGCTTATACAATCACCGTTTATGTGTTTTTAATTCTGCTACTTGGTCAACTACTTCTTAGTGGATTTGTTCATTAAAGCCATATATCAGGATTAACGACTCTCAAACAGCAACTGTAGGATTACCAGGGAATATACTTCACAACAAGTTTACACATGTTTGCGCACATAGTGTTATATAGATCATTGGTATTGTCTGGGTGGTTCCAGTTTAGCGTGACGGCGTAAACAAGCGGCGATGTCATCGTCAATACACAATTGCTTATAGAATGCGGGAGTGCATCAGTTCTTCGCCTGATTTTTGTAGTAATGATTGCCGTACTTGTTCCTCAATCCAGGTATACGTATAGCGTAGGCCGCTCTCTAGCGAAATTTCTGGTTCCCAGTTTAATACCTGACGCAGCAATGTGTTATCTGAATTGCGTCCACGAACCCCTTGCGGCCCCGTAATGTGTTTTTTAGTTAAGGTGATTCCCGCAATGTTAGCCACGATATCGACTAATTCATTAATCGTCACCATACGATCCTGTCCCAAGTTGATAGGATCATAGAAATCAGAGGCCATTAGCTTCTCAATTCCAATTAGGCAATCATCAATATAGCAAAACGAACGTGTTTGTTCCCCATCACCCCACACTTCTATTTCATGATTCCCGGTGAGTTTCGCGACAGCTACCTTGCGACAAATGGCTGCTGGGGCTTTTTCTCGACCACCTTCCCAGGCACCTTGTGGCCCAAAAATATTATGAAAACGCACTATGTGTGTTTTTAAATCGTATTCTTCGCGATAATGTAAACAAAGTCGTTCTGTGATTAATTTTTCCCACCCGTAAGCGTCTTGCGGTTGTGCCGGATAAGCATCTTCTTCCTTTAGAGGGACAATGTCTGTTTCTAACTGTCGATATTCAGGGTAAACACAGGCAGATGAGGTATACAGATAACGCTTTACACCATTGGCACGGGCTGCATCCATTGTATGGGTGTTAATGAGAATGTTGTCATGCAAAATTCGTGCGTGATTGGCGTGGATGTAACCCATGCCTCCCATATCGGCAGCTAACGCGTAAACTTCTTCAATGCCTTCCGTAGCTTGCAAGCAATTCTCCCACCGGCGTAAGTCAAGCAAGAAGAACTCATCAGCTGTTGTGGGGGCAAATTCTGGTTCTTTTATATCGACGCCACGTACCCAATGACCACGTTTTTGCAAAAATGTAACTAAATGATGCCCTATAAACCCACCAGCACCCGTAACAAGGATTCGTTTTTGTTCCATTAGTTTCTCCAACCATTCAGCAGACGCTGATAAAAATTGTCTAGTTTTGCTGTTACTACTGGCCCAGCATACTCTGTTTCGATTACGTGTCGTCCACGACGTCCCATTTCATCTTGTGCAACTGGATCGCGCAGCAGTTCGACGGTTGTACGAGCCAGTTCTGTAGGATCGTCTTTTGTAACCAAACCTACTTGTTTTTCGCGCACCATTTGCCCTAAATCAGCAACATCTGTACTAATAAGAGGACGACCAGCGGCCATAAAGTCAAACGCTTTCAGAGGAAAACGACCTCTATTTGCACCACTATCTACCAGTGTTAGCCAGCCAATGTTGCTAGCGGCAATGTAATCGACGACTTTACTAAAATCGTTAAGGGGGCCAGTGCGAATGACGGCATGAGCCGCTGTTGGTAAATATTGTTCTACATCGATATTCACGTAACCGATTAGTAGTAATCGTGCTTCTGGATAAATTTGATGAATTTGCTCAAATGCGGCGGCCATGAGCAACCCGTCACGATGAAACATCACGCCTGAGTAACCAAGAATAGGTGCGTCTACTGGTAAGCCTAATCTTTTACGTACTTGTTGTAAGTTTTTCGGTTGAAAATCAGTTGTGTTGGCTCCATTTGGTATAGATAAGATGGTTTCCGGCGGTACGCCCAGGTCGATTGCTTTTTGGCGTAATACACTATTGATGACGGTTGTCCCGTCGGCACGGTGGCGAAATGTCTCTTCAAAAAATGTTTCTACCGGTCGCAGGACAGTGCGGATAAGGGGGTTTGTGCGCTCTTCAACCGAACCTCCCCGACCGAACCAGTCACACCAGTCCATGACAAGGGGGATATTAAGCTTTTTTTTGATGTAGAGGGCTGGGAAAATGACGACGGGGCGATTTTCAAATATTTGGATGAGATCGAAGGAACGGCCGTTTAGCCACCACATTCGATTTAATGTATCCCAAGGATCAAACCCTACCGGAAACAAGTCCGGCGTCTCAATGAGCGTAAAACCCTTGTATTGCCGCTCAACAAACCCAAAACGGCGCGTACGAGAGATAATCAAATAGGTAACATCATAGCCTAATTGACTCAGCTCTTTGGCAAAATAAGAAGATCGCCAAAAGGATCCCCGTTCTACTTGATTTCCAACTAAAAACAAAACTTTGGTCACTCATTGACCTCTCTCATCAGAATTTGCTTCACAGCAAATGTGCGCAATCGTGAATGCGAAGAAAAAGTATATCATCTGTAATCTAGCAGGGCAAAGCACCCGAAGATGGGCAAAATAGAAGAACTGCTTAGACCACTTTGCGTAGCCAAATGGCGCTAAAAGTATTTGCTTCTATTGCAACAGGCTTGTAATTGGGGATGTGATTCTGCAAAAATGCTTCGTCATGATAGCGCAGCATAGGCATGGAAAGTAGGATTTCAAAATGATCATTAAAGCAAAGAAAAGCTTGTAACAACATGGCCTCATTCCAATACATGGGCCAACTTCTTCCTAGCACCCATTTTTCGGCGGGATAAGGAGTATTATAGGGAAAGGGGATGTCATGGATGTGAATAATGACACCTTTTTGCAACTGAGGCAGCACTTCTAAGAAAAGGTAAGCGACATCACCATCTATTTTGAGGACATGGCTGGAATCAATAAACAAGATGTCATTCTCTTCTAGTGTCTGAAAAAGAGCCATATCGGTATTCTGCACTTCATCTACTTGTACATGAATACCTGAAATAGTGTAAAGATGATCGTAAGGATATGGTTCAATACAATGAATTTGCAGCGAGTTTCCATCTATTTCATTTTGTGCTGCGGCTAGGGAGCAATAGTATGTCGAGACACCGGAACCTACCTCAATATAACGGCGCGGTTTATACTGGCGTACTATTAAGTAGAGTGCAAGAGCATCTAATTCTGTATATCCAGGACCAAACCCTTTGCGGATAATTTCTTGATAGGGTGGCAATTGGGCAAACTCTGTATAGTAATCTGCCAACATTTCGGTCAGGGTTGCTTTGAAATCATCTAAGTTATAGTGGATACCTGATAGTGTGCTGGGATGGTTCCAGCGAGCTTCGTTCTTTTGTAGATCCGCTAACACTGGCAATGGCGAATAATAATCTTTTTTACGCACAAGGTTATAGCCTAAAAAAGAGGCAAAAGAACGGATTAAGGTGACAAACGGCCGTTCCACTGTTTTTTTTGCTTTTTCTAGCAAGCCCCACATGTTGCGGGGGAGGTTCCGCTGTAAAAATGATTTCATGACTGTATTTCCATTAAATTATAGATTCGTTGTATGGTTTGCCAGTGAGTAGATTTGCTCGACAAGATGCTGCCAGGAAAAACGGCCGTTTTCCTGCCCAATTCTCTCCATCATCCCTGCGCCAAGCCCTTCCGCAAAAAAGCGGTCAATTGCCGCCGCCAACGCAGTCGGATTGTCCGGTGGCACCACCAGCCCGGTTTGTTCATGCGTTACCACTTCGCCCAACCCGCCTACATTCGTCGTAATCACCGGTTTGCCTTGCCCAAATGCCGCCTGAATAATGCCACTTTGCGTGGCGCTGCGATAAGGCAAAACGACGACCTCAGCACGCGCCAGGCAGGCAGCCAGCAGTTCGTTTGGCAAATAATCGTCAACCAGCGTCACGGCATCGGCAATGCCCAGGCGTGCGATTTGTTCGCGATACGTGTCCGTGCCTTGCCAAAATTCGCCGGCGACTAACAAGTGTAACGGCCGTTGCGCCAACACCTGCGGCAGCGCATCCAACAACACATCTAACCCTTTGTAAGGGCGGACAAACCCGGCAAACAAGAGCAGCGGCCGATCGGCGGGCAGCGACCAGGGCAGTGCTGCCGCAGGCACATCTCCCAAAGCAGCATATGTTGGGTGCGGCGTCACTCGAACGGCCGCCTGTGGCAAAATCTGCCGCAAAATGGCGGCATCGGCTTCTGCATGGACAATGTAACCGTTCCCTGCCGCCAGTGCCAACCGCGTTAGCAAGGGCAATATTGGGCGCAGTTTTCCCTGTTCATGCGGTAAGACATTGTGGCAAATGAACAACAACTTGGGGCGTGTGGGCAGTCGCCGAATACCCTGCCCCAACGCCATCCACGCTGGTGCCCAAAATGGAACCCACCAGGGAATGATGACGACTTCTGGCTTCCATTGGCGCATGCGTCGCAGTGTACGCCACCAACTCAGCGGGTTGAGCGGATTGAGCAGGTATTCGGCGTCGGTTTGTAACGGCCGTTCACTGGGATCGCGATCACTTCGTCCAGGAAACAACCACTGCGGATACTGCTGCGAAAAAGAGATAAACAAAACCTCATTTTCATGTTCTAAGGCTTGCGCCAACAAGGTAGTGTAGTGGGCAATGCCCCCGCGATAAGGGTATGTCGGGCCAATGAGACAGTAACGTGTCATACGCAGATTATAGCGTATTGCGTATGGCACATCGCCCTTTTTACGAAATCGGTGATACGCAATACAATCCCCCATATGATTCTCATTACGGGCGCAACCGGCTTTATTGGCCGTTCTCTTACCCGGCAGTTAACACAGGCGGGCTATGAGTGGCGGGCATATGACGGCCGTATCAACAATCCCCTTGTGCTGCGCCAGCAGTTAGTTGGCGTAGATCGCGTCATTCACCTGGCCGGGGCCGAAGGGCGAGGGCGCAATCGCCTGCTGCAACACGTTGATGTGGAAGGTACCGAACGCGTATTAGAGGAGTGCCAGCGTGCCCAGGTGCAGCATCTCATTGTGATTAGCCGCATTGGTGCCGATGCCAATTCCCTCCATCCCTTGCTGCGGGCGAAAGGGGAAGCTGAACGTGCTGTGCGGCGCGGCGGCGTTCCTTACACCATTATCCGCGCGGCGACTCTGTTCGGCCTGGGTGATCGCTTTTCTGAAATTGTCCTGGGATTGGTTATTTGGAGTTGGCCGCTTGCCTGGCTGCCCGATGGCGGCACAGTTGCCATGCAGCCCTTGTGGGTAGAAGATTTAGCCCGCTGCCTGGTGCAAACAGTAGGGCGAGAGGATCTGCTGGGCCAGACTGTGACGGTGGCCGGGGAAGAGCGGCTGCGTTATCAAGACATTGTACGTGAGATTATGGTGACAACCGGACTGCGCCGCATCCTATTCAAAATGCCTTTGGTGTTGTTACGGCCGTTAACAACCATCATCTTTGGCTGGTGGCATTGGCCCGCCATGACGCGTTACTTTGCCGAGCGCTTCTTTGTCCCGGAAGTTGCCGATTTAGATAGTGTGCTGCGTGTTTATGGCTTTCGGCCCGCCCGTTTTCAGGAAACCATCGCCTATTTGCGGCGACCCGGATTACGCTGGCGACTTTTCCGCCACTAAAAATGGGACAAAAAAACGGGCTGACCCTTAGGCCAGCCCGATTGTTTTTTTGAGAGTCAGGAACGCCGAAACCTGACTCTCGTTAAAAGGAGGAGAAGAAGAGATTTTTTAATACGTCCACATTTTATGACGATAAGCTGCCTTTCGCTGTACGGCGAGCCTACGCAAAAACTACGCAAAACCTACGCTTGTGACAAAAAGAACAATCGCGCCTATTGCACGCTTTTCGCTTTTCCCTTCCTTGCTGAAAACGACCTCTCGCTGCTGGGTTCCGCGAGGTGAACATTTTCATCTCGCAGCTGTTCATCCATAGCGGATTGTCACGTTTATGAAAGTCCGCTCGGCTTTGGCGCGTCATCCTTTCCTCTCGCCCATTCCGGCGCTACAATCCAGTCTATGACACGCATTGGACGTTATCAGGCGCTGGCTGTTATGGTGATCACCTTGCTGATTGCCGCAGCTTTACGCCTGCCCCATTTGGCAGCCGCCCCACCAGGATTGCATTACGACGAAGCCGCCAACGGCGTTTTAGCCGCCGATATTGGTTTGCGCGGCGATCATCCTGTTTTCATTGCCAGCTATACCGGCAAAGAGGTGCTCTTTTTCTATTTGGCGGGTGGGATGATGCGTCTGGTGGGGGAATCTGTTTTTGCCCTGCGCATCACGGCCGCTTTTGTTGGTATTCTCACCGTTGCTGCGGCTTATTGGTTGGGGCGCGAAATGGGACTGGATCGGCGCGTCGTCTTGATTGCTGCTATTTTGCTCGCGGTCAGTTTTTGGCACTTGTTGTTTAGCCGCCTCGGTTTTCGAGCCATTACACAACCGTTGCTGCAAGCGTTGACGTTGGCGACACTGCTGCATGGATTGCGCCGTGACCGGTGGCCTTGGCTGGCTGCCGCCGGGATTTTGCTGGGCTTAACGGCGTACACTTATCTGGCGGCACGGCTTTTCCCTGTCTTGTTGCTGTTGGCCTTGCTGCCTTTATTGGCGTCACGACAGCAGCGTTGGCTGCGCAGTCGGCAGTTATTGATGGTTTTGCTGCCAGGGGTCGTTGTTTTGGTGCCGCTGCTCCTCTATTTTGTGCAGCACCCGGACGCGTTTTGGGTGCGTATTACACAAGTGGCTCCGGATACGGCCGTTTCCCTCCCCCTCGCCGAAAGTTTTGCCAAATCACTGCAAATGTTTTTCCTCGTTGGCGATCCATACATACGCTTCAACATTCCGGGGCGGCCCCTCTTTAACAGCTTTTGGGGAACGTTGCTGGTTGTGGGATGGTTGTACACACTTTGGCGCTGGTCACAGCGGTCGGCGGATTGGGAACGCGTTACCAAATTGTTGCTGCTGTTTAATCCGTTGGTGATGCTGCTGCCAACGGCTTTGGCAACCGCTGAAATCGTCCCCAGTAATTTGCGGGCCATTGGCCTGATTCCGCTCATCTTTTACTTGCCGGGCATCGGGTTGGCGGTGCTGCTGCAATCGTTGGAAAATTGGCTGCGCAGCCGGATGGTAACGGTGACGACGCTGGCAATTGGCCTGGTTGTGTTGTTATTAGGCAGCATTACCACGGATCGCCTTTACAATCGCGTTTGGGCGAGTGACCCCGATTTGTATTATGCATCGGATGGCGATTTAGCGGACGCAGCCCGCTTTCTTGATGCGCAGGAGACGGAGGATACGGCCGTTTACGTGGCCGCGCTCCATTATCAACATCCCACCCTGGCTTTTCTCAGCGACAAATATGATGCCGTAAAATGGCTGCCGGGCAGTCAGGCACTTGTTTTTCCGGCCAATGGCCCGGCGCTTTACATTTTCCCGCATAACAGCCCGCTGCCAGCGTGGACTGAGCCATATTTCAGCACGGCAAAGCAAGTGGCGGTGGGCACAACATCTGCCGATTTGGATGCGTTTGTCGCTTATACAACGGCCGTTTCCCCCACACTGAACATCGCGCACGCTACCAACATCAATTTTGGCAATGTCATCACCTTGCTTGGCTATACCGTCGAGACCGCATACACAGGCGAGACGATGCCTTTGACTTTGTTCTGGCGCGTGCAAAACACGCCGACCCTCAATTATGTGCCCTTTGTTCACCTGGAAGATGTCTGGCAGTATCGTTGGAGTCAGGGCGAAGCAGACGCTTACCCGTCGGCGCAGTGGCAGCCAGGCGACACCATCGTCCAGCATGTCGAATTGCCGGTTCCCCCTGGTGCGCCTCCCGGTTCTTACCGCCTGCGTATTGGCCTGTTTAATCCAGATACGGGAGAGCGGTTGGCGCGGTTGGATGGAGACGGCCGTTATGCGGGCAGCGCCTTCATTCTAGAGTACGTTGGCGTCCTTGCTGGCCCTATTCCCGATGATTTGCCCCAACCTCCTTCCAGTATTGGCGATCAAGTTATTCCAGGCTTGCGTTTGTTGGGCTACCAACTTGGCAGCAGCACAATTTTCACCGGCGATACATTGGGCTTGTCCCTCTGGTGGGAAGCAACACAAGCCTTGCCACGTCTGACGACCCGCCTCGAACTGCTGCGCCTGGATAATACCGGCCGTATTTTGCTCGACACGCAGCCCGTTCATGGCGGCTACCCCTTCCATTTTTGGTATACGCCGCAGTTCCTGATCGATCATGTAGACCCGCGTATTCCCGCCGCTTTTCCTGCTGGAGAATACCGCCTGCAATTGCGTGTCTTGGACGCAGAAAACGAAACATTGCTCAAACATACGTTGGGTTGGGTGAATGTGGTAGCGACTGAACGACTCTTCACCCCGCCGCCAATGCAGTTCAAATTGAATGCCATTTTTGGCGGCGAGATCGCCTTGCTTGGCTATGACGTGGAGGCGACCGGGGAAGATCAATATGTGCTGCGCCTCGTTTGGCAAGGGCAGCAAACGCCCACAACCGATTACACGGTATTTGTCCACGTTTTAGACGCGGATGGCGTCTGTTGTCTTTGGCAGCAAGATACCATGCCGCAGCAAAATCAATACCCAACAACGCGCTGGCTGCCGGGGGAAGTGGTAGTTGATACGTACCAAATTACGCTGCCAGATGGATTGGCTGCCGATAAGTATGGGGTGGAAGTGGGCTTGTACATTGCCGAAACGGGACAACGCTTGCAGGTAAGTATGGGCAGCACTCCGGCAGGGACGCTGTCGCCGGATGGCGTATTGGCGGGGGATGTGGTCTATGTACGGCCGTTTATTGTCGAAGATTAACCCTTTCTGATCGTCCTCCCATGACGCACTGCGACATGTTGCGCACCCTCTGGCGCAAAGTTATAATGTTTTCAGGTAATTTGCCTGAAACACCTTAATTCTTTTTGGATAAGATGAGTACACGACCATGCTAGATTTTTCCCTGACTGAAGAACAATTGAGCGCCGCGGCGATGGTAAAAGAGTTCGTTGACCACGAAGTCTATCCAACCATCAAAGAGTATGATCGCAAACACGAGATGAACCCGGATGTTTTGCCGCGCATGGCTGAACTGGGCATCTTAGGCATTAACATCCCTGTTCGCTATGGTGGTCAAGGGTTTGACTACGTCACCCTGGGCTTGGTTTGTGAGGAATTAGAGCGCTGCGATTCTACCGTGCGCGTTGTCATGTCTGTGCATATGGGGCTAAACAGCATGGGCGTGTTGCAATGGGGCACAGAGGAACAAAAACAGCGCTTTTTGACGCCCCAAGCCAAAGGCGAAAAATATGCTGCTTTTGGTCTGACAGAACCGGGCGCTGGCTCAGATGTGGCCGCCATGCTCTCGACCGCACGCCGCGATGGCGATGATTACATCATCAATGGCGAAAAGATGTGGATCAGCCTGGCGACAAAGGCACATCATGTGCTTTGGTTTGCGAAGACAGACCCGCAGGCTGGGCACAAAGGTATCACCGCGTTCATGGTGGAGACGGATATGCCCGGCGTGACGACGGGTGATATTCATGGCAAGCTGGGTGTGCGTGCCGGTTCGACAGGTTGGATTAGCTGTCAGGATGTGCGTGTTCCGGCGGCCAATCGCATCGGTGAAGAAGGGGAGGGGTTCAAGATTGCCATGAGCTGCCTGGATAACGGCCGTTACACCGTTGCCTCTGGTGCGACTGGTCTCATTCGCGCCTGTCTCGACGCTTCCCTCAAATATTCCCAAGAGCGGCAAACCTTTGGACAGCCCATTGCCACTTACCAGCTTGTACAGCAAAAACTCGCCTTCATGCAGCAGTGGTACGACACATCGCGGCTGCTCTACCTGAAAGCAGGCTGGATGAAAAATGAGGGGCAGCGTAATACGCGCGAAACCTCGATGGCGAAATGGTACGCCACCGACCATTCCTTCCAGGCGGCGCACGAAGCTATTCAAATTCATGGCGCGTATGGGTATTCGGATGAGTACGATGTGGAGCGTTACTTGCGCAACAGTCGTGGCGCGATTATTTATGAAGGCACCAGTGAAATTCACCAATTAATGCAGGCCGGGTATTTGTTGGGCACACGCAAGGATAAACCTTTGCGTTGTGAACTGCCTGCCTATGACCCGGAATTTTGGCAGAACGAGTAATACCCTTGATCGGTAACCCGTAATCGCTGATCTGTAGGGCGCTGCCTCTGGATCATACCAGGCAGATAGCGGCATGTGGACTTCGAATTACGGACAGTAGGCATGAGGCGTAAACTTTTACGCAATACGCAATCCGCAATATGTAGGAGGTTAATACATGAAAGTAGTTGTGTGTACGAAGCAGACCCCAAGCACAACGGCCGTTTTCTCTGTCAATAACGGCGTTGTCAGTTGGGATGATCCCGGTGGCAAGCCCAATGTGGTCAACCCCTGGGATGAATACGCCATTGAAGAAGGCATTCGCCTCAAGGAAAACCATGGCGCAGCAGACGTTATTGCTTTGTCTATTGGCGGCGAAGACAGCAAAGAGGCGTTGAAAACCGCCCTGGCAATGGGATGCACCGATGCCATGCTGGTATCCGATGACGCATTTGCCGGTTCCGATGCCGTGGGGAATGCACGGGTATGGGCGGCCGCGATTAACCAGCTTGGCGATGTTCAAATTGCGATTTTTGGCAAGCTAACGATTGATGACAATATGGGCGCTGCCGCTATGTTAACGGCACGCAAATTGGGCTGGACTCCACTCACCTTTGTGTCAGCCATTAAAGAAGTTGGCAATGGTTCCATCACCGTTGAGCGCTTGTTGGATGATGGCAAAGAAACGGTAACAGCCCCGCTGCCTGTCGTGATCAACGTTGTTAAAGAGATTAATGAGCCGCGTTACCCATCCTTCATGGGGATTCGCAAGGCTAACCGGGCCACCATTCCGGTGTTAACTGGCAGCGATCTAAATGTAGATGGTGCAACGGGCGCAGCAGCCAGTAAAGTGGATTGGTCGCAGGTATTCCCCATTCCGCCGCGCGAGGGCAGCGTGGAAATGATTGCTGGGGACAGCGTTGAAGAGCAGGTCGAAATCCTGGTTGATAAATTATTTGAGGAGAAGGTGATATGAGCGGCGTATGGGTATGGATTGAAAACAGCAACGGCGCAATGAGCACCATCAGCCGGGAGGTTATCGGAGCAGCACGGACTGTCGCCGATGAACTGCGCGAAGATGTTGTCGCTATCGTTTTGGGGCATGATGTTGCCAGTGTCGCTGACGAAGCGTTTGATTTGGGTGCCGATGAGGTCATTGGCTGCGATGATGAAACGTTAGCCAATTTTCGGGTAGAGGCCTATGGGCCGTTGTTGGCGCAATTGGTGCAAGAACGTGAGCCTGTTGTGCTGCTGTTCGGTGAATCGACGCGCGGCAGTGATTTGTCGGCGTGGGTGGCTGCTGAAACAGATGCCGGGCTGGTGCCGGATGCCATTGCCATTGAAGTAGATGGCGAAACTGTGAAGGCGACCCGTTCCGTATTTGCCAATAAGCTGTTATCGACAACGTTTGTGAAGGATGGGCTGCAAATTGTGACCCTGCGCAGCCGCGCTTTCCCACAAGCTGAATCTACCGGCAACAGTGGTGATGCCGAGTGGGTGGATGCTGTTGTGGCGGAAGGTGACATCCCCACGAAGATTGTGGGCTTTGAAGGCAAGGAAGGCACGGTGAGCCTGACGGATGCCAGCATTATTGTCAGTGGTGGACGCGGTGTGGGTGGCCCGGAAGGGTTCGAGCCGATTCAAGCATTGGTCGATGTGTTGGGCGGGCGATGGGCGCTTCGCGTGCGGCTGTTGATGCGGGTTGGATTCCGTATGAGCACCAGGTGGGGCAAACGGGCAAGACTGTCAGCCCGGATTTGTACATTGCCTGTGGCATTAGTGGGGCGATTCAGCACCAGGCCGGTATGCGCACATCGAAAATTATTGTGGCGATTAACAAAGACCCGGAAGCGCCAATTTTCAGTCTGGCGCAGTATGGGATTGTGGGCGATTTGTTTAAGGTTTTGCCTGCATTGACGGAAGAATTTAAGAAGCGGTTGTGATAAGCAACTATCCATATTGTTGAGAGCGAAGGACCCGGTTGACAGCCGGGTCTTTTGCTTTCACGCCTTTTTTATGCAAGTGATAACTACTTTGCAATGAGGCTGTTGGTGGGGAAACGGCCGTTTCCCACACACCTCATTATCCTATACATTAGTTATCGTTGATCAGCTGTCCTATAGCCTCCACCTTCACCTTTCTCCCTTACACAGCCCTCCACAATACGCCCCCTGGCTATTACCACCCCTGCTTCCATAAGTTTGATCAACTCCTGCGCCACAGGGCATTCATTGCTTGCTACCTGTCCGGTTTCGGGCAATGACGCATGTTGGCGTTCTGTATTCAGCCGCAAGTTTGTATACGTTTACGGAGGTAATCTGATGATCTTTATATTTCGCGGTAATGTATGTGGTCGTATTTGTGACGAGTGCAGCGAACCCCTTAGTCGTGTTGTGATTCGGCTTTATCGACCGGCTGTTGGCGTTAATGTGGCTTTGCAAGCCGCAGCGGCGACCAAGCACACATTGGCAGCCTTGCCCGCCGATGCCGTCAGAGCCAAGGAAGATAGGCTGCTGGCGCAAACGATGACAGATGAGCAAGGTAATTTTGCCTTTGAGCTAGATGGCGACAAGTTAGATTACAGTGGTGATGCTTTTGAAATTGATGTGCGTTTGGACCATGTGCCGCATCAGGTGAGTGACCGACATGATCCGGTGCAGGTGACTATCACGACATTGCAGCCTGCCTGGCGTGAGCGGGACAATGTGTTGGTGGCTTATTGGGAGTATTGCTTGCCAGCACGCATTTGGTGCGCGATTCGTGCGCTGTTTGACGCCTGGGTGATTTGTGGTCGGGTTGTTGTGGGCGCAACCGGCGTGCCGGTTCCTAATGTGGTGGTGCGGGCGTTTGACAATGATTGGATTACGGATGATCCGTTGGGGCAGGCGACGACGAACAGCAACGGCCGTTTCCGCATTGACTACACCTCGCTAACCTTCAAACAAACCTTCCTTTCCCCGGTGATCAACGTGGAAACACCCTTGTTCGCCGCCGAAATTGGCCCAGATGTGTATTTCCATGTGGACACACAGTTGAATGTGCCCTTGCTGCACGAAGATCCGTCCGTTGGTTATACCAGCAGCCGCGAAAATATCGGCAACTGTTTTTGCGTGACGCTGACCTTAGAGGAAGACCCCGGCGATGATACACAAATTGAGCCACTGCCGGTGTTCAACCGCGTTGGCGGGTACAACTTCCTCACGCAAATTGATAGCCTGCCTGCTGGCGATGGGAAAACGTTGAGCGATGATCGTGCCTTCTACAGCACGCTGCGCCTGAACGGCATTTTGCCTAAGCGCATCAACGGCAATCCATGTGAATATATGTTTGAGGTGGCCGAATGGTCAGGCGGCATCTTGGGTGGGTATACACAGGTGCCGCTGGCACACATTGCCAAGACGCATATCGGCGATTTGCAGCGCGTCACGGCCGATCCCATCAATCCGGTGCAAACGGATCCCTATTTTGTGAATGGCAACCCGGCGACAGAGCTGGTTGCTTCAGTGACGGTTGACGGCTGGATTCAGGTGCCGCAGCAAAGCAATGCGTATGGCCCCGGTTATTTCCAGCCCAATGGCAATATGATTCGCCTGATTTCGACGCAGCTCACCAGTCAGGTGTTGGATATGGCGGGTTTGTTAGCCGGGCAGAGCGCCACCAGCACTGGTCAGCCTTTGGCGCAAAACCATTACTTTGCCATACGCATGTGGGTGCGTGAAGCGGGCAATCCGGCTTCGGCGCATCTGGCGGGGACGTGCCAAAAGCTGGCGATTTGCAATGCGCGTTATGACAATGTGCCGCAGGGCGGTTCTTGGGCACCTTCTAGCGAAGACAATGCCCTCGCCGCGCATACGATTGACATTGACGAATTGAAGACGGCTGGCGGCTGCGCCAAAATCACCACGTCGTTGACGGTGTTGTATACGGCCGCTGCCGCCAATCTGGGTGCGGTGACGGTGAGTATGACGGGGCCAGGTGGCCCTACAGCTTTGCGCCGATTGCCAGCAGCCCAGATACATTCGGAACGGCCGTTCCCCTCTTCACCGTCGCCACCTTAGCCCCCTGCGCCTACACCGTGCAAATCTCGGTGCAAGTGCTGCTGACTACCGGCGACAGCATCCCCGACAATTTGTGGGATCAACTGGCATTTTGCAAATAAGCAAACGGTAGATATATAAGTTATTGAAAAGCCCTGAGCGTGCCAGCCCAGGGCTTTTTTCATTCACAATCCACGCTTTCCCGTTATAATGTGGGCAACGTCTATGAACGGTCATTCGTGAGCGAGTATTGGCATTCAACGGAGGAAATGAGTGCCGTACCGCCAATTCTTTAGGACCAAACTGGAGGTTCGTCTCTGAAAAAACTGGAAGGACTTGTAATCAAGGCGCAAAGCGGCTTCTTTACCGTGCGCACGGCAGAAGGAGATTTTATTTCCATTATTCCGGGGCGGTTGAAGAAAGAGCGTCTGGAAACGGATATTGTCGCCGCCGGAGATAGGGTAACTATCTCTGTGCAGCATGATATGAATTTAATTGAAGCGGTGGCGGAGCGGAAATCAACGCTCGCGCGAGCACGACCGTCAGCGCGGGTGCGTAATTTGTCATCTGATCGGGAACAGGTGCTGGTCGCCAATCCGGATCAACTCGTTTTTGTCTTTGCGGTGAAAAACCCATCCCCCAACTTGCGCAAACTGGATCGCTTTTTGGTTGTGGCTGAGATGAATCAATTGCCAGCGGTTATTTGCGTCAATAAGGTTGATCTAACCGGGCTTGAGCAGGCGCGGCAGCAGTTCCAAATGTATGCGGACATTGGCTATGAGGTGATTTACACCAGTGCGCGACAGGATGTCGGCATTACTGCGCTGCTGGACTGTTTGCAGGGCAAGTTGTCAGTGCTCACCGGTTCATCTGGTGTGGGGAAGTCAAGTTTGCTCAATGCGTTGCAGCCGGGGCTTGGCCTGCATGTGCGCGATGTCAGCGAGGCAACGGGGAAGGGGATGCACACAACGCGCCATACGGAATTGTTCCCTCTGGATGTGGGCGGATATGTGGCGGATACGCCGGGTATTCGCGGATTGGCTTTGTTTGATGTGGAGCCAACAGAGTTGGATGGGTATTTTCGGGAAATTGCGCCGCTTGTGCCGGATTGTCAGTTTAATGATTGTACACATGAACATGAGCCGGGGTGTGCGGTGATTGCTGCTGTGCGGAACGGCCGTATTCACCCAGACCGGTACCAGAGTTACTTGCGTTTGCGCGCAGAACATGAAAAACTAGATGATGCGCTGTATTAGCGCAACAGACGTCGGAGTATCCATGCGCGATACAGTGCCGACGCCGGGAAATAAGTATGCAGGGAAGACAGCAAGCAGCATTTAAGGTTCATTTTGTCGTCATTTTTGCGGTTGCCATTTTGTTAGGGGCATGCAGCGGTGGAGAAACGGCCGTTTCCATGCCCATCGGTGCTACCGGTATCCCCGTCGCTGCTGAATTTGCCGCATATTACGAAACGTATGGCGGTGCGCGTGTCTTTGGCTACCCCATTACCGAAGCGTTTCAACCAGCAGACAATGAGCCATTGACCCAATATTTTCAGATGATGCGCCTGGATTATGACGCGGCGCAGTTTCCAGGCCAGCAAGTGATGGTTTACCCGTTGGGTGAATGGGCTTTTGCCGGTGTGGGTGAGCCGGAGCCAGCGCCGGTTTCGGCAAACGGCCGTTCCCAGCTTTTCCCCGAAACAGGATACGCCGTACAAGACGAGTTCCTCACCTTTTATGAAACCTACAGCGGGACACAGCTTTTCGGCCCACCTATTTCGCCACAGCTCGATGAAGGTGGCCTGCGCGTGCAATATTTCCGTAATGCCCGCCTGGAATGGCGGCCAGAATTGCCAATTGAGCAGCGTGTGCAGGTTGGTTTGCTAGGGCAGGCGCATTTTGATTCGGTAATGGTTTTTCATTATCGGCAAATTTATGATGCACGCCCTGTTTCATTGGCCGGGATTACGGAAGTAGACGTTTCTGCTGCGGTGAAGTCCCCCATCCTGTATGCGGGCGAAGAGCAGGTGGTGTATGTGACGGTGCAAACGCTAGATGGGCGTGTTGTGCCGGATTTGTCGGTTTCTGTGCGTATCAGTTATGGCTCGCAAACGCAGGTGATGGAAATCGGCCGTACAGATAGTGACGGCCGTATCCAGACATCACTCGATTTATCGGCCGTGCCCCTGGCAATCAGGTGCAGCTTCATGTCACAGTGCTTGCCAATGATGGTGCGCCCTTGGGCACAACCATGTTGGGATTCCGCACCTGGTGGTAAACAAAATGCGCCTTGCGGCGCGTTTCTAAAACAACCCATTGTCTTTACCCATGCGCTTGGTAAAATTTGTTTGTTATGAAAATTAGTATGGCAACATACCACGATGACGGCTTTTGCCGCATCATGCACATTCAAATGTGCCCGGTTAACGTTCCTTCAAGGAGTGTGCCTGGCGCATGATTTTTATGTCAACAAATTGACGCAGCAAAGGCCATGCACACTTGTGTCGTGGCCTTTTTCATTTCTCTTGCCTGAAAGGTCACGATACAGCGTGGCCTTTTTTGTTGAGTAAATTAATTTAGGAGAAATGAAACAATGAAACATAGTGGCATGCGTATTTTTACACTAATCTGGTTTGGACAAATGGTGTCTCTTGTGGGCACGGCGATGACCCGTTTTGCTTTGCTTATCTGGACGTATCAGCAAACGGGAGTGGCAACGGCCGTTGCCCTGCTTGGCTTTTTTGCCTTCATTCCATATGTCCTCATCAGCCCCATTGCTGGCGTGTTGATTGATCGCTATGACCGGCGGCACATCATGATCCTGGCTGACCTGGGAGCCGGTGTTGTCACCATTGGTTTGTTGGTGATGTATCGTTTGGGCGCGTTGCAAATCTGGCATTTGTACGTGGCCGAGGCCGTTGCCGGAGTATTTGAGGCGTTTCAAGTGCCAGCTTATACGGCCGCTTCCACGACGATGATTCCCAAAGGGCAATACGGCCGTGCCAGCGGCATGCGTTCAATGGCTGAAGCCACTTCGCAGATCGCGGCGCCCATGTTAGCCGGGCTGCTGGTCACACTGGTTGACATTGATGGCGTGATGATGCTCGATATTGCCACCTTCCTCGTGGCAATGGCAACGCTGTTGTTTGTGCGTTTCCCGCTTGTGCCCAAGGCAGATGCTGCTGAGCGTCGGCCATTGGGGCATGATTTACAAACGGGATTTCGTTACATCGTGGCGCGGCGCGGCCTGTTGGGGCTGCTGATTACCTTTGTGGGCATTAACTTGTTTGCCGCCATTACCTATTTCGCCATTTTGCCGACCATGATCCTGGCGCGTTCCGGCGGGGATGAGGTGGCATTGGGCAGTGTGCAGGGCGCATTGGGTGTGGGTGCGCTGCTCGGCGGACTGGTGATGAGTGTCTGGGGCGGGCCGCGGCGTAAGATTCATGGGGCGTTGGGCTATACGGCCGTTTCCTTTCTCTGCGGCGATTTTTTGTTTGCCATCGGCCGTACCTTGCCCGTCTGGATTGTCGCCGCAGTGGCTTCGTCCTTCTTCATTCCGCTGCTGATTGGCTCAAACCGGGCAATCTGGCAGGTTAAGGTTCCCCCGGATGTGCAGGGACGAGTTTTTGCTGCGCAAGGCGCATTGCAAACGGCCATGATCCCGTTGGGCTACTTAATTGCCGGGCCGCTGGCCGACAAGTTGTTTGAACCGGCAATGCTGCCCGGCGGCATGTGGGCGGATACGTTTGGCTGGCTGGTGGGCACTGGGCCAGGGGCGGGCATGGGGTTGATGTTTGTGGGAACGGCCGTTTTGGCTGCCTGATGAGCTTGAGCGGCTATCTGATTGCCGATGTGCGCGAGGTGGAAGTGCGCCTGCCCGATGCGGCGGAATTGGTATAGCGATCAGGCAAAGGTGAAGTCGAGTTTGCGCAGGTACCAACGTCCGGCGATCATGTCGTTCACTTCTTGGGCGAAGGAAACGGCCGTTGCGTAGCGATCCTGCGGCGCTTTAGCCATCGCCTTGCCGATGATCTCCGCCCAACCGGGCTGCAAATCAGGCCGTTCGTGGCGTAAATCAGGGATCGGCTCCTTCACATGCGCCAGCGCCATGTCAAATGGCCCTCGGTCGGGATAGGGAATCGCGCCGGTTAAGGCTTCATAGAGGATGCAGCCGAGCGCGTAAATGTCGGCACGGCCGTCCAGGGGCACGCCTTTTGCCTGTTCAGGACTCATGTAGGCGGGCGTGCCGACTAACAACCCTTGTGTTTGCCCGGTGGGGCGGTTCACAAATTTTGCCAGGCCAAAGTCAGCGAGATACGCTTGCCCGGCATCATCAAATAAAACATTGGCTGGTTTCAGGTCACGATGAACGATGTTGTGCTGGTGGGCGTAGTCTAGCCCTTGCGCCACACGCGCTAAAATTTGCGCAAACTGCTGCGACGACAGCTCATCGGCGTTGAGCCTGTCGCGCAGTGTGCCGCCGGGCATGTGGCGCATGACGATGTAGGGCTGGTCGCCGTGCAGGCCAAAGTCGTAAATGGGGACAATGGCGGCGTGTTCCAGCGTGGCGACTGCTTCCGCCTCGCGGAAAAAGTAATCGCGGTAGATGTCATCGTTTGTCAGTTCGAAGGACATCACCTTGACGGCAACGTGGCGCTTGATGGCCGGGTCATAGCCCAGATAAACAGCCGCCATGCCGCCTTGCCCTAATTCATCTTGAATTTCATATCGCCCAATGTGCATGTTTTTTCCCGCCGGTCGTTAACCGATTACCGTTTGTTGTGTACGAAGAATAATGGGAACGGCCGTTATACACAATCAGACTATGGTCAGGGCGTGTTGGTTTGCTGCACGAGAAAGGCGAGTTCGGTGGCAAAGGAGAAGCGCTGTACGTGCCAATTGCGTCCGGCAGCCCAGGTTTCGAACTGCGCTTCGTAGTTGGCGGCCATGCCTTTGCTGCGCCCTCCCAGGCTGGCAACGGGGAAGCTGATGAGCAGGTAGCGGGCATTAAGGGTGTCGAGGAGATGGGAAACGGCCGTTTTCTCCACCTGTTCTAGCACCGGCAGCAGCTTGAGCAGCAGCACCAGGTCAACCGGACGCGCTGGTGGCTCGCTGACCACATCGCGCACTTCCGCCGCTCCGCTAATTCCGGCAATCTGCATCACGTCGGAGACAAACGCGATCATGTCGCCATATATGTCACAGGCGTAGTAATGTGTGTCCGGCGAGAGCGGCAGCCAGGGCCAGGTGAGGACGTTTGCCGCAGGCCACATCGAGCACAGAATGGATAGGCGGCACATGAGCCAGCACTGTCTGGTAGAACTCATCGAGGATCGGCAGCCGTTCGCGGGTGGAGGCGTGCAGGCGCATCAAGTCGCGGCAGGTGGCGCGGAAGGCGTCGGCATCGTCGTGTGTTTCGCGCAAGCGGGCCAACGCCCGCTCGTAATCAATTTTTGCCTCAAAATAGGCGCCGCCAACCTGGTGTAGTTTGTTTTTTGTGGCTTTGAGTGCTTCCTTGGCGCTGCGCCGCGCGGTCAATTCACGCGTGCCAATGCGCTGCACCAGGTCTGGGCTGATGTGCTGGTATTTGGGGGAGGCGAGAACGGCCGTTACCAATTTTTCTAGCTCATCCATAAAAAATAGGGGGCATCCAGATTTGGATAATTACACCAATGACGCTGTATGTTCTCTTCTCAAGGCCATCATCAACTGCATCATAAAGCGCAAATTGTGCAGCGTTGCCAACCGTTGATACAGCGTGTCGCCAACTTTGTAGAGATGATGCATGTAGCCTAGTGTGTAATGCTGGCACGCCGGGCAGTCGCAAAACTCAGAGATGGGGGCGTTGCGCTTGATGTGTTTGTCATCTTTGATGTAGATGTAACGGAAGAAGTCGCCGCTTAAGCGGCTCTGTGTCGGATCAACGGTGAAGGTGTATAAACGGCCGTGTCGTGCATCCCGTGTTGGCATTGTGCTGTCAAACAACTCATATCCCATGGCCGCACACGCGGCCACATTTGCCGGATGCCCCACACCCAACGCATGCACCGTGAACTGCGGTGGAATTAACTCGCGCACCAGCCCCACCATTTCCGTCAGCAAATTCCCCTCTGCATCTAGCGGCCAACCGCCGTACCCATACCCATCAAAGCCGATTTCCAGCAATTGTTCGGCGCATTGGCGGCGCAGTTCTGGCGCACCGCCACCTTGCACCACCGCCACCAATTTCGGCATTTCATGTGCGGCTAACCGTTTTTGTGTGGTCAGCTTCGTAAATTCCAGCTTGCAGCGGCGTGCCCAGGCGACTGTGCGCTGCACCGACTGCACCTGTTCTGCGTGCGGCGCATCCACATGCGTGCAATCATCAAAGCAAATGACCACATCCGCGCCATAGCTCATTTGCAGCTGTACGCTCTTTTCCGGTGTCAGGTTAAATTTGTGTTCCTCAATGCGAAACGTCGCGCCTTTGTCTGTAATGGAGCCGCTTTTGGAATTTTGGCGCAGCAGCGAGTACACTTGGAAGCCGCCGGAGTCGGTGAATATCGGCCCATTCCAGCCCGCCATATGGTGTAAACCGCCAAGCGCCTGGATGGTTGATGACCCCGGTTTTTGCATTAAGTGATAGGCATTCATCTGCACGGCTTGAATGCCACAAGCGCGTAAATCCTGCGCATCGACGCCGCGCACAACGCCTTGTGTGCCATCTGGCAAAAAGGCAGGCAGTTGAATGGAACCATGTGGTAATTGAAGAATCTGGTTCATTTTCGTAATCCGTCATTGAGTAATCTGTAATCGGTTCCGTCAGTGTATGGGTTACGGTTCACAGACTACGGTATGCTGCAAAACCCGCCACCCCCTGAATTTTTGCAAAAAATGCGCCACTTGTTGGGCGCAGACTATGACGCCTTTGCTGCCAGTTATGAACAGGAAGCGCAGGTTGGGCTGCGGGTGAATACGCTTAAAGTGAATGCGGCTGATTTTAACAGCATTGCCCCGTTTGCGCTTACGCCGGTTGGCGCTTACGAGCCGTCTGGATTTCGCGTGACCGATGACAGCCAACCCGGACGACACCCATATCATGCTGCGGGATTGTATTACATGCAGGAGCCGTCGGCGATGGCGGTGGCGGCGCTGCTTGACCCGCAGCCGGGGGAATGGGTGCTTGATTTGGCGGCGGCTCCCGGCGGCAAAGCGACGCATCTCATTGCGCGGATGGGGGATGAGGGGCTGCTGGTCGCCAATGATGTGGATCGTGCCCGTGCGCGTGACCTGGCTGAAAACCTGGAACGTTGGGGGGCGCGTAATGTGCTGATCACCAACAATACGCCGGAGCAGTTGGCGGCGCATTTTGGGGCGGTGTTTGACCGGGTGTTGGTGGATGCGCCTTGTTCGGGCGAGGGGATGTTTCGCAAGCAGGGGGGCTTTGCCTGGAGTGAAACGATGGTGTTGGCTTGTGCGCGGCGACAAACGGCGATTTTGGAAACGGCCGTTTCCCTTCTCCGTCCTGGGGGTGTGCTTGCCTACGCCACCTGCACCTTTGCCCCGGAAGAAGATGAGGGCGTAATCGGCCGTTTCCTGGCGCAGCATCCTGATTTTACGCTCGTGAATCCGCCGCGCTTTGCGGGCTTTGCGCCCGGCCGGCCTGAGTGGCTGCCCGCCGATGTGCATTTGCCCACAGCCGCACAACTGGCAAACACGCTCCGTTTTTGGCCGCACCTGTTTGCCGGAGAGGGGCATTTTGTGGCGCTGCTGCGGAAAGCTGGCAATGTGGAAAATGCGGTTCCCTTTGCCAAATTGAACCAATTGTCACGACCGACTCGCGCCGACTGGCAGTTGTGGCGCGAGTTTGCCCATGACACGCTGCGGCTTGATTTTGATGAGGCGCGTATTGGGGTGGTGAACGGCCGTTTTCTGCACCTGTTCCCTCCGTCTGCTCCCCTGACACAACTGGGCTGTATGTGCTGCGCCACGGCTTGCCTCTGGCGGAGCTGCGCAAAAATCACCTCAAGCCGGATCATGCGTTGGCGCTGTCGTTAACGGCCGTTGCTGTTCAGCAGCACGTCGATTTTTCCCCCGCTGACCCGCAGCTCGCTGCCTATCTCAATGGGCAAACAATCCCCAGTCCAGGCATAAATGGCTGGGTGTTAGTCACGGTAGATGGCTTTGGGCTGGGTTGGGGCAAACGGGTCAATGGTGTGCTCAAAAATCATTACCCACGAGGGCTGCGTCGGTAAAATCTGGAAGTCAAGCCTCGCGGAGGCTATCAATGAAACTCGTAGGTCGGATTGCCAATCCGACTTACGAGGAGATTTCACCGGCTGTCGCCGACCGCCACAAATGAAAACCCAACCTCCCGGAGGTTATCAATGGCAGGCTCGTCGCATGAGACGAACCTCCGGGAGGCTATTTTGAGAGGAGACGACACCAATTGTCGTTGCCCCATGAATGAAAATCGTAGGTCGGATTGCCAATCCGACTATCGGATTAACAATCCGACTTACGAAGGAGCCGGACATGATTACTGTTGAGATTCCCGGATACAAACGGTTGCAATTAAACCATCTGGTGTTGGACTATAACGGCACGTTGGCTGTCGATGGCCTGCTGCTTCCCCACGTGGCGACCACGTTGAATACACTGGCTGAGCAAGTGCAAGTCCATGTGCTGACGGCGGATACCTTTGGCACGGCACGGGCCGCTTTGGCCGATGTGCGTTGTGAACTGGGCGTTTTGCCGTTGCAAGCGCAAGATGCGGCTAAGCGAGATTATGTGTTGGCGTTGGGAGCGGCGGCGTGTGTGGCGGTGGGGAACGGCCGTAACGATGCCCTGATGCTTCAAGCTGCCGCGCTCGGTATCGCCGTGCTGCAAGCGGAGGGAACGGCCGTTGTCACCCTCACCGCGGCCGATGTCGTCACCCCCACCATTCTCGATGCCCTCGCGCTGCTTACAGAACCGCGCCGCCTGATTGCCACGCTGCGTGCCTGAATCAGGCGAAACAGCGCTGCACAAAATCGCCGACGCGTTCCAAGGCTTCAAACGCTTCGGGCACAAAGGCGGCAAAGCCCTGCCAGCCGTGAATCATCTCTGTCCAGGTGTCCAGCGTCACCGCTACACCGGCGGCCTGTGCTTGGGCGGCCAGGCGTGTGGCGTCATCCAGCAGTAATTCGGCCGTGCCCACCTGAATAAAGAGCGGTGGCAGACCGCTTAAATCGGCATACAACGGAGAGGCAAGGGGGGTAGTTGGGTCAGCGCCGTCCAGATAGGCAGCGGCAAATTCCGTTAATTGGGCGGGTGTCAATACCGGATCGGCCGTTGCGTTGCTGTGCAGGGAATCGCCAGTCAGTGCCAAATCGAACCAGGGTGAGAGAGCGAACGCCGCCGCCGGTAGTAGCTCGCCAGCGGCACGCAATGTGAGCATCGTCGCCAGTGCCAGTCCACCTCCGGCAGAGTCGCCGCCTATGATGATGTGTGCCGGGTCTATGCCGCTTTGTTGCAGCCAATGGTAAACGGCCGTTCCATCTTCCACTGCTGCCGGGAAAGGATTTTCGGGAGCCAGGCGATAATCCGCCAGCAGCACGCGTGCCCCGGAAACGGCCGATAAGCGGCAAGCCAGATCGCGGTGGGTGAGCAGTGAACCTTGCACATAACCGCCGCCGTGAAAATAAAGGATCACTTTATCATCGGCGGCGCTGGCTGCGGCTAACAGCAGCGCCGCAATCTTGCCTGCCGGGCCGGGAATGGATATTTGCTCACTGTAAACGCCATCCAGCAGCGGCGTTTGTGCGGCCAACGCATCGGCGGCGGCGCGGCGGTCTGCCAGAGGAATACCCGGCGGCGTCGGGTTTGCACGCAGCAAATGAACAACAGCTTGAAATTGTAAACTGGTCAATGTTATGTCCTATGTTTATGCCATGTCGCACAGCCTGCTAACATGGCATGTAATGTGCTCCCAGTCCCACTTTACTTTTCTGCGGCCAATGCAGCCAGCGCGGTCAGCGCGGCCAAAACTGCGTCTACTTCTGCTGGCGTGTTGTAATGACAAAAGCCGATCCGCACCAGTCCGCCTTTGTCCAACAGGCCCAACCGTTCCATGACGGCCACGGCATAATAATGCCCATGCCAGACGAAGATGCCTTGTTTGCCCAGATGCGTGGCAACTTCCTCTGGCGTATAACCCGCCAAACTGACGGCAAAGGTGGGCGTGCGCTGCGCCAGGTTTTCGATGTCGGTGATGCCATAGACTTTCAGGCCGGGAACGGCCGTTGCCCCTCGCAAAAACCGCTCACTCAACGACATTTCATACGCCTGAATGCGGGCCATTGCCTGCACTAACCGCTGCCGTCGTGTGCCGCCTTCCTCGCCAATGTCGGCGAGATAATCAATCGCTGCCGTGACTCCGGCCAGACTCTCAAAACTTTGCGTGCCCGTTTCCCATTTCCCGGCAGGCTTGTCTGGCGCAGGGCGCACTTTGTATGCTGTCAACGCATCCAGCAGTTCATATTTGCCATACAATGCCCCCACATGCCCACCAAAGAATTTGTAAACAGAGGCGACCAGGAAATCGCAGTCAAGCGCCTGCACATCAATCAAACCATGCGGCGCATAATGAACGGAGTCCACATAGACCCATGCGCCGACGGCGTGCGCCATTTTTATCACATGTTGGATGTCGCTGATGCTGCCTACCGCATTGGAGGCAAAGGTGACGGCGACCAGGCGCGTGCGCTCGTTGAGCAGCGCTGGCAGCATGTCCAGCCGCAGGGTGCAATCTGTCGGATCGCAGTCCAGCCAATGCACGGTCACGCCTTTGTCGGCGGCGGCTAACAGCCAGGGGGAGATGTTGGCATCGTGGTCGAGCCGGGTGAGGATGATTTCATCGCCGGACTGCCAGGTGCGGGCAATGGCGCGGCTGATGGCAAAGGTGAGGCTGGTCATGTTTTGCCCAAAGACAATTTCCTCTGGATTGCGGGCATTGTACAGGTCGGCGATGGCGGCGCGTGCGGCGTCGGTGATGGCGTCGCTGCGTTCGCTGGTGATGAAGGGGCCACCATGATTGCTGATGCCCAGGCTGAGTGCCTGGCTAATGGCGTCAATGACGCGCTGCGGGACTTGTGTGCCGCCGGGGCCGTCGAGATAAACGGCCGTTTTGCCATTCACTTGTTGCTGCAACGCCGGAAATTGGGCGCGCAGTGGATCAGGGTTGAGGGAAGGGGTTATTGTGGACATGTCTCCATTATAACTTGTGCTATTTTGTCGGGCGATGTTCCCGATGAGATTGCCTTTTCCGCGATAACCGGCTGCCGTTGACAGGTGAGAAATCCCTCATAATTGTGGGGAATTGTATCTTGGTGTTGACGCGTTGCGTCATGTGGGTAAAATTAAATAGACATGGCGTTGACCACATATCGTTTACCTGATCAGACCAAATTCCAACCACATATGATCTGCTTTACCAGACCTGATCCACTTACTATAATGTCAGCACCGATAAATTTTTCATTCTTGCTCATCATTGGGGAGCAAAGGAAGTGTGAAGTATGCGATTAGGAAAGGACCTCACTGGCAAACAAATCATCTCTATTACAGACGGCCGTTTCCTCGGCAACGTCAAAGACATCTACGTAAATCAAGACCTCTACTGGATGACCGGCATCTATGTGGGCAGCGAAGGCTTGCTCAAGCGCAAACATTTGCTGATTCCGCGCGAACAGGTTGCCGTGTTCGGCATTGACGCCATTTTGGTGAAAAATGCGGACGTCGTCGTCAGTCTGGATGAGTATGACGAAGCGGAAAGCTGGCTGCGCCTGGACAAGCTGCGCGGACGTGACGTAGACACGCCCGGCGGCACCAAAGTAGGCAGCATCGGCGACATCATTGTGGGCACAGAGGGGCACATTACCGGTTTTACACTGGGTAAGGTGTATGTCGAAGGCCCCATTGCCGAGAAAGCGACCATTCCGCGCGAAGGTTTGATTGACACCGGGGCAGTCGATGGCGTGATGACCATTGACCTGCCCAAAGTGGAAGCCCTTTATAAACAACCCGACAAGGCCGCCGAGTCGGAAGATGCGTAAGTTATTGCGTGCTGCGCATTGTGACTATCGCAAGTGCAGCACGCCCACAAAATCCCAAAGAACCGGATAAAGGAGAAGCGAATCAGATGAGCATGAATGGGAGCATTAATTTTGGTTTGTCCGCAGAGCATAAGGACATTCAAGACCTGGCGCGTACATTTGCGCGCAAGGAAATTGCGCCGGTAGCCGAACATTACGACAAAAGCCATGAATATCCCTGGCCGGTTGTCAAAAAAGCGCAAGAACAGGGCTTTACCACGATGAACATCCCTGAAGAGTATGGCGGGATGGGGCTGACCATGTTTGAAGAGTGTCTGGTGAGCGAGGAGCTGGCCTGGGGCTGCTCTGGCATCAGCACGGCAATTGGCGTTAACAGCCTGGGGATGCTGCCCATTTTGATCGCGGGCAGCGATGCGCAAAAGATGGAATATGGCAACCGCATGGCGGACGGGCAGTTGTGCGCTTATTGCGTCACGGAACCGGAAGCGGGGTCGGATGTGTCGGGGATTGCGACAACGGCCGTTAAAGAAGGCGACACCTACATCCTCAATGGTGGCAAAACCTTCATCACCGGCGCAACCAACGCTAACTTCTACACCGTGCTCGCTTATACCAATCCCAGCACACGCGGCACCAGAGATCGCTACAAGGGCATGAGCTTCTTCGTCGTTGAGCGCGAGTGGGAAGGGGTCAGCGTCGGCAAGCCGTTTGAGAAATTGGGACAGCACGCCTCCGACACGGCCGAAGTCATCTTCGACAATGTCAAAGTTCCCGCCAGCCATTTACTGGGCGAAGAAGGCAAAGGCTTCCTCTATGCGATGATGGTCTTTGACCACAGCCGCCCATCGGTTGCTGCGGGTGCTGTTGGCGTGGCGCAGCGTGCATTGGATGAGGCGATTAAGTATGCGCGTGAACGGCACAGCATGGGACAGCCCATCTGGCAGCATCAGGCCATCGGCCACATGGTTGCCGATATGGCAATACAGGTTGAAGCGGCACGCTTGCTGGTCTGGAAAGCTGCCTGGTCGGTAGACAGCGGCACGCGCAACACGACGGCCGCCGCCTTTGCCAAAGCGTATGCGGCGGATATGGCGATGAAGGTTTGTGTGGATGCGGTGCAGGTCTTTGGTGGCTATGGCTACATGTCGGAATATCCGGTGGAAAAATTGATGCGCGACATCAAGATTTACCAGATTTACGAAGGCACAAGCCAGATTCAGCGCAATATCATCATGCGCGAATTGTTCCGTTAAGCAAAACAGGTACGAGATACAGCGTCCACTGCGTATTTTATAGAGACAACATGGGCGCTTGCCCGTCACGGTGAATGAAAATCAACCTCTCGCAGGTTGCCAGTGGCATGTTCACCGCATGAGATGGTCTTGAGATTAGAGACTGGAGATTCGAGATAATCGATCGCCAGTCTCTAATTTTTTATTCCCCCATCCGTTATAATTCCTCCATGCAAGTACAACCTACGCTTACCCTTGAACGTTTATTCAGCAGTGATGATTTTAAGGTGCAGCCTTTTGGCCCGGCGCGGTGGCTGCCTGATGATGCGGGTTATACGATTTTGGAAACGGCCGTTTCCGACCCCAAAATCAAAGAACTGGCCCGCTACGACATCCACAGCGGCGAACGCACCCTCCTTGTAACCGCCGCCCAACTGAAACCGCAGGGGAGCGACACCCCCCTCCTCATAGACGACTACCAATGGTCCCCCGACAAGACCCATCTCCTCATCTTCAGCAACAGCCAGCGCGTCTGGCGTGAAAAAACACGCGGCGATTACTGGCTGCTGCGCCTGGCGGATGGGCAGTTAACACAGCTTGGCGGCGACGCGCCCGCCGCGTCCCTTATGTTCGCCAAATTTTCTCCTGACAACCGTGCCGTAGCCTATGTGCGCCAACAAAACATTTACGTAGAGCCGCTCACCGGCGGCCCCATCATCCAGCTTACCGATGATGGCGGCGGGGACATCATCAATGGCACCTCAGATTGGGCTTACGAAGAAGAGTTTCGCCTGCGCGACGGCTTCCGCTGGAGTCCCGACAGCCAGCACATCGCCTATTGGCAGTTTGACACAAGCGGCATCGAGCCATTTTACTTGATTAACAACACCGACAGCCTCTACCCACGCCTGCTGCCACTGCCCTATCCCAAAGTCGGCACAACAAACGCTGCCTGTCGCCTGGGCGTTGTGCCTGCCAGCGGCGGTGCCACCACCTGGTTCGACGTGCCCGGCGACCCGCGCCAACATTACATTCCCAAGATGGAATGGGCTGCCACGCATGATGAGATTGCCATCCAGCAGTTAACCCGACGCCAAAACGAAAATCGTGTCCTGCTTGGGCGCATCGCCGATGGCACAACGCGCACCATCTTCACCGAGACGGATGCCGCCTGGGTAGACATGCGCGGCGACGATATGCAGTGGTTGGATGATGGCGCGGCCTTTACCTGGGTCAGCGACCGCGATGGCTGGCGGCGGCTTTATCGTTGCCGCCGCGATGGGCAAACGGTGACGCCGCTGACGCCGGGTGATTATGATGTCATCCGGGTGCAGCAGGTGGTGCCGGCGACGGCCGATGGCGCTGCCGGTTGGGTTTATTTCATCGCGTCGCCACAAAATGCAACGCAGCGTTATCTTTACCGTGCCGCGCTGGATGGCTCTGGCGTAGTGGAGCAGGTAACGCCGCCGCAGTTGGCCGGGACGCACAGCTACGACATTGCGCCAACAGGCCGTTGGGCGTTTCATACGTATGCCACCATCGACAAGCCACCGGTGTTGACGTTGATTTCTCTGCCTGACCATCAGCCGCTGCGGGTGCTGACAGCCAATGAAGAACTGCATGCGCGGGTGGCGGGGCTGCACCGTCTGCCCACAGAATTTTTCCGTGTTACCTTACCTGATGGGGCTGAGTTGGATGGTTGGTGCCTCAAACCGCCCGACTTTGACCCGACGCGCCGCTACCCGGTGCTGTTTTTTGTGTATGGGGAACCGGCCGGGCAAACGGTGCTGGATAATTGGGGCGATAAGCGTTATTTGTGGCATGTGCTGCTGGCACAGCATGGATTTGTGGTGATGAGTGTGGACAATCGCGGCACGCCTGCGCCGCGTGGACGTGCCTGGCGTAAGTCGCTGTATGGGCAGGTGGGGATTGTGACCACGGCCGATCAGGCGGCGGCGGTGCAGGTGATTTTGGCGGAACGGCCGTATCTCGACCCGTCTCGTGTGGGCGTTTGGGGTTGGAGCGGCGGCGGCACCATGACCCTCAACCTGCTCTTCAAATATCCCGACATATACCAGGTGGGCATCGCCATTGCCGCCGTCAGCGATCAACGCCTGTACGACACCATTTACCAGGAACGCTACATGGGGCTGCCGGACGATAACCCCGATGGCTACCGCGACGGCTCACCGATCACCTTTGCCCACCAACTGCAAGGCAAATTGCTGCTCATTCATGGCACCGGCGATGACAACGTGCATTACCAGGCCTTCGAAAAACTGGTGAACGTCCTCATCCAGCACAACAAGCCCTTTCGCATGATGGCCTATCCCAACCGTTCCCATGCCATTCGCGAAGGCGAGAACACCAGCCGCCACCTCTATGAGTTGATGACGCGTTTCTTGCAAGAGAACCTGGGCACAAAGCAACCGCCCCAAGGCTGAGCAGCCTGTTCGGCACAGGGCACAAGCTTCGCTGGGGCTAATTTCAGGAGGGAAGAAAACAATGAACGCATCCTATAACCTATCTGCCATTCGCCAGCTGCTAGACGCAGCTTTCTCTGTGAGTGAGCTGCAAACATTGGCCTTTGATTTGTTCCGGCCCGTGTATGACGATCTGCCCACTGCGGCGACCAAGTCGTTTATCATTCAGCAAATCATTACCTATGCGGAGCGGAACGGCCGTATCCCGCACCTCTTAAAAGCCGTAGAAGAGCGTAACAGTTACCAATACGGCCGTTTTGCCGACCAACTGCAAACGGCCGTTTCCCCAAGCGCCCACGCCTCCTACGGCTATGAGCAGCGCCTCGCCGACCTCAAACAACATATCAATCGTGAATCGGCCCTTTTGCGCGACTATGAAGAGCTGCGCGACAACACGCGTGACCCACGCGACCGCCGCCGTTACCAAACCGAAATTGATCGACAAAACAGCCTCCTCGCCGATTACCGGCAGCAGTTAGCCGCCTTAGCCGCCGAAATACAGCACACACAGCAAGCCGCCCCCGACCCCCAACCGAGCCTGACCGATGTGCTAGAAGCCATCCACACCTTGCAGCAGCAAATGAAACAGGCCGAAGACAATCTGACTGCCGGGCAGGAGCAAATCCGCGCCCACATTGACGAACGCCACCGTGACACAGTAACCCGGCTCATTGCCCAACTGGATACGCAGCACCAGGCAGAAATTCTCCTTTTGCAAGAAGCCGCCGCACAGCAGCAAATTGCCCGCTGGGACGCCCAGCAAATGACCCTGCTCGTGCAGCAGGCGCTGCTTGACCTGGCCCGCCTGCGCCAAAACCAGCCCGACGCCGCCTATTGGGGCAATCTGCTCGATGCCGTCAACGAGTATGCCACCTGGGAGCAAAAGCTGAAGTTCACCCTGCCCATCATCCCCGGCATCATCGAGTTTGAGAGCGAAATGAACGTCGATGTCATCCCCAGACTACAAGAGATGTGGCACGCCCTCGTCGCCCAATTTCGCCACTAGCCGCGTCCGCGCCA
>JACKBV010000039.1 GCA_020634315.1 Ardenticatenaceae bacterium
CCGGTGCAGGTCAACGTCATTGCCCGTGGCAGCTTGCCTGATGGGTGTACCCAAATTGAGAACGTCATCCAGCAGCGTGATGCGTCAAACTTCCAGATTGTTGTTACCACATTGCGCCCTGGCGACCGCATGTGTACGCAAAATGTCGTTCCCTTCACCGAAACGATTCCCCTTGATGTCGTAGGTTTGGAGGCTGGCGCATATGACGTAGAGGTAAACGGCCGTACCGGTTCCTTCACCCTGTCCACCGACAACAGCGTCGCTGCCGAACCAACAGAGACGCCAGCGGCGGCTGCCGAATCAGCCTCGACGCCAGAACCCGAAGCGGGCGCACTTAGCGGCCTCATCTGGCATGATGTGTGCGCTGTCGCCGGTGGTGAAGGGGACACCGAAGCTGAAGCCGGAGAAGGCTGTATTGCCAATCCCGATGGCGGTTTTCGCGCCAATGGTGTTCTTGACGAAGGCGAACCCGGTATTGCCGGGATTTTGGTCGAATTAGGTGAAGGGGCATGCCCTGCCGTGGGTCTTGCCACGACGACAACCGATGACGATGGCGCATTTACCTTTGCCGATTTGCCCGTCGGGGAATATTGTGTCTCTGTCAATCCGCTTGACGAGCAAAACGAGCCATTGCTCGTTCCTGGCGAATGGACGGTAGCCGGAGCAGAACTGGGCAGCCTCACCGTCACCGTAGCCGCTGGCGAAACAGCAACTGGCGCTGATTTGGGCTGGGATTATCAATTCTTGCCTATTCCTGAAGTCGATCTGGCAACTTGTACCAACAGCATGGCCTTTGTTGCCGATCTCACGGTTCCCGATGACACGGTGTTCGCGCCGGGCACGGAATTTGTGAAAGAGTGGCGGCTGCGCAACAGCGGCACTTGCCCCTGGACAACAGATTATGCCTTCGTCGCTATTGATGAGGAGCCGCTTGCTGGGGATGCTGAGGTGGCGTTGGCAACGGCCGTTGCCCCTGGGCAAACCATTGACATCGCCGTCAACCTGATTGCCCCCGATGCCCCTGGCACTTATCGCAGCAATTGGCAGATGACCAATGCCAATGGCGATTTGTTTGGCGTTGGCGGCTTCATTGAGGATGCCATTTACCTGCGCATCGTCGTTGAGGAAGGTGCCGATACGGCGACGCCCGAACCGAATTCGGCGGCGATTGGTGGGGTCGTTTGGGCTGATTACTGCCTGCTGCGCAGCGATGGCTCTCCATCAGCCGGGTGTATCGAGACGGAAGATGGCTCCGGCATTTACATTGCCGATGGCACTTATGCTGGCTACGAATCGCCGATTGCCGGGCTGACGATTTCCCTCAGCCCGACAGCTTGCCCGGCCGATGCCACAAACCCAACGGCCGTTTTAGCCACGACAACGACAGATGACGATGGTCTCTACAGTTTTACCGGGTTAGATGCTGGCAGCTTCTGTGTTTGGGTTGACGCATTCTCCGCCGAAAATGTGGATTTGCTCATTCCCGGCGATTGGACTTACCCCGCCCCTGGTGTTGGCGCACTCAGTGTCATTTTGTCTGCCGGTGAAGAGCGCTTGGCCGTCGATTTTGGCTGGGATTATGTGGTTGATTAGGCGCTAAGCGAACACAGATTCCTTCAAACGAACTGAATCCAAAAGGGAGTGCTTTGATTGTGAAGCACTCCCTTTTTTGCTGCTTCTTGACATGCCCCGGCCAATCTGCCATACTACCGTTAACTGGTCAGACCACTTACCAGTAAGTCTAAATGAGGTAAACAAATCGAATGCACAATTGGTCCGCACCACAACGCCCCAACGATTACGCTGAGCAGTCATTGGTCAAAGCTATTTTGGATGGCACCTTTGCTGTGGGCACGACGCTGCCGGGGGAGCGTGTGCTGGCTGTGGAATTGGGCGTGACACGCCCGACATTGCGCGAAGCCATTCAGCGCTTGGCTCGTGATGGCTGGCTAACGGTGCAGCATGGCAAACCGACGTTGGTCAATGATTATTGGCGTGATGGCGGGTTAAATGTTCTCAGTACGTTGGTGCTGCACAGTGAACAACTGCCACCGACTTTTGTCGCCAATTTGTTGGAAGTGCGGCTCAATCTGGCTCCGGCGTATACGGAAACGGCCGTTTCCCAAAACCCACAGCAAATTAGCGCTTGCCTGGAAGGATACCAGGAATTGCCAGACACACCTGCGGCTTATGCTGCCTTTGATTGGCGTCTGCACCGCACATTGACCCTTGTTTCTGGCAATCCCATCTACACCTTGATTCTGAACGGCTTTGCCGATTTCTACGAGCAGATTGCCCAGGTTTATTTTGTGCCGGACGAGGCACGCGCCGCATCGTTTGCTTTTTATGGGGCGTTGCAGCAGCTCGCCCTGGCTGGTGATGCTGCTGGCGCCAGTGCTTTGTGCCGCCAGGTGATGCAGGAATCGGTTGCTTTGTGGCAGCGCACCAGTCAGGTGTAAGCCACCAGGCGGTAAGTTGTCGGCGACAAGCTGTTTTAACGAGGAGACTTTACCGGCGGTTGCCGACCATCATGAATGAAAACCAACCTCCCGGAGGTTATCAATGGCAGGCTCGTCGCATGAGGCGAACCTCCGGGAGGCTATTGGCGAAGGAGATCAAGATGCAACGTTGGAATGGGTGGGGTGACGAAACGGTTGATTACCCGCTGCCAGAGAGTGCGGCGGTTGTTTTGCAGGAATGGGTTGGCGCTGGCAGGCCACCGTTGGATGTGCCTTTTGCAGATGTCGTGGCGGGTGTGCCGCCTTCCCGTTTACCGGCGCATCCTTTGGTGAATGTGGATGCGGCGATACGCGCACAACATGCACGTGGGCAAAGTTTTCCTGATTGGGTGGCGCTGCGTTACGGCCGTATCCCCCATTTCCCCGATGGTGTAGCCTTTCCGACCACCGATGACGAAGTGCGCAGCTTGATCCAATATGCACAACACAGCGGCGTACGGCTGGTTCCATATGGCGGGGGCACGAGCGTTGTCGGGCATATCAACCCTCAGCCGGGTGACATTCCCACGCTAACTGTCAATATGCAGCGCATGAAGCTGCTGCGTGCGTTGGACGAGACAAGCCATCTGGCGACATTTGGCGCAGGTGTGCAAGGGCCAGACCTGGAAGCCCAATTGCGAGCACATGGATATACGCTGGGGCATTTCCCGCAGTCGTTTGAATTGTCTACATTGGGTGGCTGGGTGGCGACGCGGTCTAGTGGGCAGCAGTCGTTGGGATACGGCCGTATCGAGCAGCTTTTTGCCGGTGGACGGTTAGAATCGCCGGCGGGCACGTTGACACTCCCGCCACATCCCGCTTCAGCCGCCGGGCCAGATTTGCGCCAACTGGTCTTGGGCAGCGAGGGGCGCATGGGCATCATCACCGAAGCCACCGTGCGCATTTCGCCGCTGCCGGAGCGCGAAGATTTTCATGCGGTCTTTTTCCCCGATTTTGTCAGTGGGCAGGCGGCTGTGCGTGCCATCATGCAGTCACGCATTCCTTTGTCGATGCTGCGCTTGAGTACGGCCGTGGAGACGGCAACAACCCTGACTTTGGCCGGACACGAGCGCCTCATCGGTACGCTGCAAGGGTTATTGTCGCTGCGCGGCGTGAGTGACAGCAAATGTATGCTGCTTTTTGGTGTGACCGGCAGCAGCGACCTGGTGAAAATGGCGCGGAATGCCACGTTGACCATCACGGGACGGCATGGCGGTATTCATGTCGGGCGCACGTTTGGCAAGCAGTGGCACAAGGGGCGCTTCCACACGCCTTATTTGCGCAATACGTTGTGGGCGCGTGGATATGGGGTGGATACTTTGGAAACGGCCGTTTCCTGGGACGCTGTGCCGCAAACTTTAGCCGACATCGAGACCGCGCTGCGTCCTGCTTTGGCGGACATTGATGAGAAAGTTCACGTCTTTACCCATCTTTCGCACATGTACCCCAGCGGTGCCAGCATTTACACGACCTATCTCTTCCGCCTGGCCGATGATCCTGACGAGTCGCTGCACCGTTGGTGGCGGATGAAAGATGCAGCCAGCCAGGCCATTGTGCGTCACCAGGGAACGATCAGCCATCAGCATGGCGTGGGCACAGACCACGCGCCTTACTTGGCGGCGGAAAAAGGTGTGTTGGGCATGGCCGCCCTGCGTGCCGCATTGCAGCAGTTCGACCCGGACGGACTGATGAATCCGGGAAAGTTGTTGTAACCGAAGTGGGGCAGGGAGAACGCGGGAACTTTTGGTGTTTTTGTGTCCTGGCATTAATTATGGAGGCGGACGATGTGGCAGCAGGGATGGCGTGACGAAATTTGGCAGCAACTTGACCAGCCTTGGGACATATTGGTTGTCGGTGGCGGCATTACGGGGGCGGGCATTTTGCGTGAGGCGACGCGGCTGGGGCTGCGTGTTTTGCTGGTAGAGCAAAAAGATTTTGCCTGGGGCACATCTAGCCGCTCCTCAAAGTTGGTGCATGGCGGGCTGCGTTACTTGAAGGAAGGGCGTTTTGGCTTGACTTTGGCCTCGGTACAGGAGCGCGAAACGCTTTTGGCCGAAGGGCCAGGATTGATAGACCCTTTGGGCTTTTTGCTGGCCTCCTATGATCGGGACAGTGTGGGGCGCTTTGTCTATCAGGCGGGGCTGACCGTTTATGATTTGCTTGCGTTGCAGTGGAGCCATAAATATTACGACAGCGCCGATTTTCGGATGTTAGCGCCGCATTTGGCGGGGAAGGGGCTAAAGGGAGGCTTTCGCTATGGCGATGCGCAAACGGATGATGCGCGATTGGTGCTGCGTGTGATTCGCGAGGCGGTGGCGGCGGGCGGTGTGGCTCTGAATTATGTGACTGCGGAACATCTGCTGCGTGATGAAAACGGCCGTATCACAGGTCTCTCTCTTCGGGATGAATTGGGTGGGCGTGTGGCGGCGGTGAACGCGGCGGTGGTGATCAATGCGACGGGAGCCTGGGCCGATGGGCTGCGTGCGCAATTGGGAGTAGAGGCGAAGATACGGCCGTTACGCGGCAGTCATCTCGTCTTTCCCGGTTGGCGGCTGCCGGTGGCGCAAGCCGTCAGCTTTTTGCACCCCCTTGACCAGCGGCCGGTGATGATTTTTCCCTGGGAAGGAGCGACGTTGGTGGGGACAACCGACGTTGACCACGAACAATCTTTAGCGGCGGAGCCGGGGATTTCGCCACAGGAAGTGGCTTACTTGATGGCCGCCATTGCTGCGCAGTTCCCGTCACTTGGCCTGACGTTGGATGATGTCATTGCCACATTTGCCGGGGTGCGCCCGGTGATTGGCACGGGCAAGGATGACCCATCGCAGGAGTCGCGCGACCATGTGGTCTGGGTGGAAGATGGCTTGCTGACGGTGACGGGGGGCAAGATGACGACGTTTCGCTTGATTGCCCTGGATGCGTTAAAGGCGGTACGGCCGTTTCTGCCCACAATGCCAGAGCCAGACGACAATGCGCCGGTGTTGGATGTCGTTGACCTGGCGCTGCCCGCTGTGCAAGGTTTAGACGAGCCATTGCGCCGCCGCTTGTTGGGGCGATATGGCGCAGAAGCGCCCTTGCTGGTCGCGGCGGCACAGCCTGACGAATTTGAGTTGATTCCCCACACAAAAACGGTTTGGGCAGAGCTGCGTTGGGCGGCACGCGCAGAGGGCGCAGCCCATCTGGATGATTTGCTGCTGCGGCGCACACGGCTGGGTATTTTGGTCAAGGAGGGTGGGGCGGCGCTGCTGCCGCGCATTCGCGCCATTTGTCAGCCGGAGTTAGGTTGGGATGATGGACGTTGGGCAGCAGAAGAGGCGGCGTATCGGGCGTTGGTGCGTTGTTGCTATGCGCTGCCACCACGAGACAGCATCCCTGATTGGCGCACGATGTTGGCGCAAGGTAAGGGGGAAACGGCCGTTGCCGGGCCATCTGCTGCGCCACAAAAACGAGGCAAGGAAACGGCCGTTGTCGTCACACTGACCTTATTGAGCGCCGGATTCATTGCCTGGCGTCGTTGGTCGCACAGCCGCCCACGTTTTGCTCAGTAGCCTCGTGCCAGGTTTGTTGCCACGTCTCTAAGATCCCGCTAAATGGGCATGCGCAGTATTCCCTTTGATTTTTAGCCCCTATCTGATATGTTTAGGAAAGCGATGGTCATAATTCAATGCCCACTCACATACACCTGATCAGGAGTACAAGATGGTACAAGAACCGACTATTTCAGCCGAAGAATTGGCAGCCATTGTAGGGGGGTATCATGGTGATCCCTTTGGCGTGTTAGGACCGCACGCGGGCGATGGAGGTCTTATTTTGCGCACACTGTTGCCTCATGCCGATAGTGTGACCATTTTGATTGGCGATGAGCAAACGGCAATGAGCCGGGTGCATGAGGCTGGTTTCTTTGAGGCATTTTTGCCCGGCAAAGAAGCGGGTCTGGTTTATGAATTGCAAATCCGCACGCATGACGGCCATGTGTATGTCACGGCCGATCCGTATGCCTACCCCCCGTTGTTGACAGATTTTGACGAATATTTGCTGGCTCAAGGCACCCATATGCATATTTATGAGAGGATGGGAGCGCATATGATGACGGTAAACGGCCGTTCCGGGGTTCGTTTTGCCGTGTGGGCACCCAGCGCCTTACGCGTCAGCGTCGTCGGCCGCTTCAACAATTGGGACGGCCGTTGCCATCCCATGCGCTTTTACCACAACAGCGGCGTGTGGGAAATCTTCATCCCCGACCTGGGCGAAGGGGAACTGTACAAATACGAAATCAAGACCCGCTATAAAGATTACACCGTCACCAAAACAGACCCCGTTGGCTTCTTCAGCGAAATGCGCCCCAAAACAGCTTCCATCGTTTGGGATTTAGAGAAGTACCAGTGGCAAGACGAACAATGGCTGGTAAACCGCCCTCAACGACAAGCGCAAAATGCGCCAATGAGCGTTTATGAAGTGCATCTTGGCTCCTGGAAAATGAAGCAGGAAGATGGCGAATGGCATTGGCTCACCTATCCTGAGTTAGCCGAACAGCTTGTGCCTTACGTCAAAGAGATGGGTTACACGCACATCGAACTGCTGCCGATAACCGAGCATCCCTTTGATGGTTCTTGGGGATACCAGGTGACGGGCTATTTTGCGCCGACCAGCCGCTTTGGCACGCCGACAGAGTTTATGGCGTTTGTCGATACCTGCCATCAGGCGGGGATTGGCGTTATTTTGGATTGGGTGCCAGCCCATTTCCCGACCGACCAGCATGGCCTCAGCTTTTTTGATGGCACGCATTTGTATGAACATGCCGACCCGCGCCAGGGGACACACCCGGATTGGGGGACGTTGGTTTTTAATTTCGGCCGTTACGAAGTGCGCCAATTCCTCATTAGCAATGCCATTTTCTGGCTTGATAAATATCATCTCGACGGTTTGCGCGTGGATGCTGTGGCTTCCATGCTTTATCTTGATTTTTCGCGTGAAGATGGGCAGTGGGTTCCCAACCGCTTTGGCGGACGCGAAAACCTGGAAGCGATTGAGTTCATTCGCCTTTTCAATGATCGCGTCCATGAACTTTACCCGGATGTATTGACGATTGCCGAAGAATCAACGGCGTGGCCGGGTGTTAGCAAGCCGGTGAGCGAGGGCGGGTTGGGCTTTAGCCTGAAATGGAATATGGGTTGGATGCACGACACGCTGCAATATATGAGCAATGATCCCATTTACCGCTCTTTCCATCAGGGCACATTGACTTTCTCGCTGCTGTATGCCTTTAGCGAACACTTCATGCTTCCTTTTTCGCATGATGAAGTGGTGCATTTGAAGAAGAGTATGTTGGATAAGATGCCGGGCGACCTCTGGCAAAAGTTTGCCAATTTGCGCCTGCTCTATGGGTATCAATGGGCGCATCCTGGCAAGAAGCTGCTTTTCATGGGCGGGGAGTTTGGGCAATGGCGTGAATGGAGCGAAGCACGCAGCCTGGATTGGCATTTGCTGGATGAGGAAGAGAAGCATAAGGGGGTGCAGTTGTTGATGCGCCATATCAATCATCTGTACCAGACTGAGAAGGCGCTGTATGAGCATGATACGTCGTGGGATGGGTTCACCTGGATTGATTTCCGCGATGCGCAGCACAGTATTTTGGCTTTTGCTCGCCATGCCCCCAGTAGTAAAGAGTCTATTTTGGTGGTGTGTAATTTTACGCCGGTTGTGCGCCATGAGTATCGGCTTGGTGTGCCGGAGGCGGGAACGTATGTGGAGCTTTTGAATAGTGATGACCGCAAGTATGGGGGATCGGGCATCATTAACAGTGAGCCAATGATGAGCCAGCTAACGGCCTGGCAGGATCAGCCTTTTTCGGTGATGTTGAATTTGCCGCCGTTGGCGTTTATTTACCTGAAGCGCCGCCACGATTGATTGTCGTAGGGTGCTGTTTGCTTTGAATTGATTGGCGATTGGAAATCGGGAATGGACGGTTTCTAATCGCCAATTGTTTATTAGGTAATCGGCAAGAAATTTTCAGAAGTAAATCACGCGAAACCTTGCCGATTCCTTGAAGGAAACCGCAGATTTTGGCGTGTCGGTTATCCGAAAACTTTCTGCGGTTTACCTAACACGGTGAATACTATCTATGAATGACAACTATTTTTATCCATTGACCTTTAAGCCGGTGCTCAAGGATTATATTTGGGGCGGCCGTAATCTGGAGACGTTGTTTGGGCGGGCGCTGCCGCCGGGGGACACGGCCGAAAGCTGGGAAATCGCGGCGCATCCAGACGGGACGACGGTGGTGGCAAACGGCCGTTTCGCCAACACCCTCCTGACCGACTTGCACGCACAACTCGGCACCGACCTCATCGGCACGCGCAACCAATGGGCACAAGAGCGCCAAAAATTCCCGCTGCTCATCAAACTGCTCGACGCGCACGACAATCTGTCTGTCCAAGTCCATCCTGATGACACCTATGCCCTGGCGCATGAGGGCAACGAATTGGGGAAGACAGAGATGTGGGTGGTGCTGCACGCGGCGGCCGATGCGGCCGTTATTCTTGGCGTTAAGCCGGGCACAACACCGGACGCTTTCCGTGCGGCGATCACGGCCGGAAATCTGGAACCGTACATGCATTACCTGCCGATTCAGGCGGGCGATGTCGTTTGTGTGCCCAGCGGCAGCTTGCACGCGCTGCTGAGCGGCGCAGTCATCGCCGAAATCCAGCAAAACTCGAACACGACTTATCGTGTGTACGATTGGAATCGCACGACGAATGGCCGGAAACGGCCGTTACACATCGACAAGGCGCTCGATGTCATCAACTTTGCTCAGGTAGAGCCGGGGCTGTGCCAGCCACAGCTTGTGGCCGACGAGGCTGGCGTGCGTCGTTATCGCCTTTGCGCCAATCAATATTTCACCACCGAGCGCGTGGAAATGGCGGCTGGCACGCAGTATCAGGGCATTTGCGACGGCCGTACTTTGGAGATTTGGGGCTGTATTGCCGGAGCGGTTGATGTTAATGGCGTTGACTTAACGGCCGTACAGTTTACCCTGCTCCCCGCCGCGCTTGGCCCCTTTACCGTGACCGCGCCACAGGGGGCGACCCTGCTGCGAACGTATGTGGCTTGAGGGTGGAAACGGCCGTTTTCGGCATGTCCCGGTTTGATAGTTATCAAACGAAAATTTGATAACTATCAAAGCAAAATTTGATAGCTATCAAACCAGCATTTGATAACTATCAAAAAAAAGCCTCCCGAAGGTTCGTCTTATGCGGTAAACGCACCCCCATTGATAACCTCCGGGAGGTTGATCTTCAACCGCAGTCTCCACACACAAAAAAACCTCCCGGAGGTTCAGCCCACGGGAGGTTGATCTTCAATTGCAGCCTCCACACAAAAGAACCTCCCGGAGGTTCATCCCATGTGGCACACGCCCTATCGATAACCTCCGGGAGGTTGTCCTATCGAAAGCCTCCCGGAGGTTGCTATCAGCGCACTAGATTCTCAAAAATCCCAGCCGCGCCCATGCCGCCACCAATACACATCGTCACCATGCCATACTTCGTCTCGCGGCGCATCATCTCATGCATAATCTGGACCGTCAGTTTGGCTCCCGTACACCCCAGAGGATGCCCTAATGCGATTGCCCCGCCATTCACGTTGACGATTTCCTCATCCAATCCCAATTGGCGAATCACAGCCACAGCCTGTGCCGCAAACGCTTCATTCAGCTCAATCAAGCCAATGTCAGCCAGACTCAAACCCGTGCGCTGCAACACACGCGGCACCGCCGCTATCGGCCCCACACCCATAATCTCCGGGCGCACACCGCCAACATTAAACCCAACAAATCGCAGCAGCGGTTGGAAGCCCAGCTCTTCCGCCTTCTTGCGCTCCATAACCACCACCGCCGCCGCGCCATCGCTAAGCGGCGACGAATTACCGGCCGTCACCGACCCGCCCAGCTTAAACACAGGCTTCAGTCGCCCCAGCGCTTCCAGCGAAGTATCCGGGCGCAAATGTTCATCCTTATCAAAAAGAATCGTCTGCCGCACCGGGCCATCAGGGCCAGCCGTCACTTCCTCAATCTCCAGCGGCACAATCTCATCCACAAACTTACCCGCCGCCTGTGCCGCTCCCGCCTTGTGATGACTGCCCACCGCAAACTCATCTTGCGCCTGGCGGCTAACCTCAAACTCCTGCGCCACCTGTTCTGCCGTCAGCCCCATGCCCATATACACTTCTGGCGCATTATCCACCAGCCACGGATTCGGGCTGATACGATAACCCGTCATCGGCACCAGGCTCATCGTCTCCGCTCCACCGGCAATAATAATATCTGCCCCATTGGCGATAATGCGTTCAGCCGCCATGGCGATGGTTTGCACGCCGCTAGAGCAAAAACGATTCACCGTCATGCCCGGCACACTGGTTGGCAGCCCGGCGCGAATCGCAATAGAACGGCCAAAATTCAACCCTTGCGAACTTTCCGGCATGGCGCAGCCCATAATCACATCATCAATCAAAGCCGGGTCCAGCCCTTCCAATTTACGCATGAGGGCTTGAATCACCGCTGCGGCCATATCATCTGAACGCCAGTTGCGCGTCGTGCCTCGTTTCGATTTGCCGACTGCTGTGCGCAGCCCGGCGACAATTACAGCTTCTCTCATGTCACTGTTCTCCTCATTCATGTGCTGATTGGTCATTGAAGATGGAGAAATTGCCAATCCCCACTCTTCAATCTCCCAATCTCTATTCTAATTGCGCAGCGGTTTCCCTGTTTGCAGCATATGCGTCATGCGGTCGCGTGTCTTTTGTTCGCCCAACAGCGAGAGGAACGCTTCTCGTTCCAGGTCAAGAATGTACCAGGGGTCAACCCAGGCCGGGGCGCTCAAATCACCGCCGGTTAGAATTCCCGCTAATTTATTGGCGATCAGTTGGTCATGTTCGCTGGCATAGCCACCCCATACCAGGGATTGCACGCCTAGCTTCAGTGCAGCCATTGCATCACGGCCGGCCGCATAAATCTTTTCTACTTCCGGCGGACGCGCACCAGCGGCTACTAATTGCAATGCGCGTTGTTTTGCCTTTGCCAATCGGTGATCGGGATTCATGACAACGGTGTCACTGCGACGTATATATCCCAGGTCGCGGTTTTCCCAGACAGATGTGCCCACTTTTGCCAGGGCGATCTGCTCGAAGGCTTCTTGCAAAACGGGCAAAACGTCGGCGTGGGGGTTTTGCATGGCGGGATTGATTTTGCGGCGCAGCGTTTCTTTGCAGCCGCCACCGGCAGGAATCAGGCCAACGCCAAATTCGACTAACCCCATGTAGCTCTCGTGTGCGGCGACTGTTTCCCAGCCGGCCATCGCCATTTCGACGCCGCCACCGAGGGCCATGCCTTGAACGGCCGTTACCACCGGTTTGGGCGCGTGCTGCAATGCAAAAGTCAACGATTGCAGCCCCTTAATCATCTGAGTCAGTTGGTCCCACATCCCAGAGGCAGCGGCGACGCCAACAGCAAATAGATTTGCGCCGACACAGAAATTCTCGGCGCCATTGCCAATGACCAGCGCGTCAAATTCCTTGTCCAACTTCGCCAATGCCTGATGCCCCATCGCGATAATCTGGTCATCAATGGCGTTCATCTTGGCGTGGAATTCATAGAGCAGCACGCCATCGCCCATGTCGAGCAGGCTGGCGCTGCTGTTACGCGCCACTTCTTTGCCTGCGGCATACAGGTCAGGAATAACAATGATGTTCTTGTCTACCGCCAGCGATTGGTAGGATTGGCTTTCCCAATCGTAGCAAGCGCCATTTTGATAGAAGCTGGTGTGCCCGGCGGCGAGCATGGTCTTGACCCAATCGGCGACTTCTAGCCCGGCTGCTTCCATCTGTACGGCCGTTTCCGCCACACCGAGCATATCCCATATCTCGAAGGGGCCAGCCTCGTGACTAAAACCCCAGCGCATGGCATCGTCTACGTCACTCAGTTTATAGGCGATTTCTGGCGCAACATGCGCCGCATAGGCAAAGCCATAATAGAGCAGGTCGCGCACATAAGTGACAGCCTTATCTTCTGGTTGTGCCAGCAGTTGGCGCAGGCGTGGCCCAAGCTCTTCCACTTTGCGCACCGCACCCACCGATGGAATACGCACTTTCTCTGGCGCTTCATATTCCATTGTCTCTGGGTTCAGCGTCCAGAATTCACGCTGGCCGTTCACGCTGACTTTCTTGTAGAAGCCCTGGTCGGTTTTGTTGCCGAGCCATTTGTTGTCTAGCATTTGCCCCATCACCGCCGAAATCTTCTCTGCTTTGAGGATGTCGCGGTAAGGATCGTGGGCGACGGCTTCGTACAAATTGCGATTGACGTGTCCCATGACATCCAACCCGACCAAATCCATGAGGCGGAAGGTGGCGGTTTTGGGACGGCCGATTAACGGCCCGGTGATGGCGTCAATTTCGGAGATGGTGTAGCCGTTGTCCAGGGCGTACTCGATGCCATAGGAAGCGGCAACGGCGAAGAAGCGGTTGCCAATGAAGTTGGGCGTGTCTTTGCAAACGACAACGCCTTTGCCGAGCACGTCGCGGCCAAAGGCGACCATGAAGTCGAGAACTTCGGGCGCGGTGTCGGGGGTGGGGATGATTTCCAGCAGTTTCAGGTAGCGCGGCGGGTTGAAGAAGTGTGTGCCCAGGAAGTGCGCTTTGAATTCTGGGGAACGGCCGTTAGCAATCTCGTTAATCGGGATGCCAGACGTATTACTGCTGATGATGCTGCCCGGTTTGCGCACCGCTTCCAGCCGTTCCATGAGCGCCTGTTTCAAATCCAGGCGTTCAATGATCACTTCGATAATCCAATCGACATCGGCAAGTTTGTCGAAATCATCTTCAGTATTGCCGACGGTGATCAGGTCCGCGCGATCCGCGCGTCCCAAATTGGCTGGCTTGGCTTTGACCATGCGGTCATAAAGGCTGTTCACCAGGCGGTTACGCGCTTGCGGGTTGTTTTGCTCCGCTTCGCTTAAATTGGGGGTGGGAATATCTAGCAGCACGACAGGAATGCCGATATTTGCCAGATGGGCAGCGATGCCGCCTCCCATCGTCCCCGCGCCGATAATGGCAACTTTATCAATGCGAAAGGTCATATCTATCTCCTCTTTTCGATATTCGCTGATCAGGAACCGGCCATCAGCGCGTTGCGCACCGACGGCCGATTCCTGGTAGTTGATTACTTTAACTCGCGACGGCCGTAGCCAAGAATACTACGGGCCACAATGAGCTGGTTGATTTGCTTGGTGCCTTCGTAAATGTCGTTAATTTTTGCGTCACGCATCCACTTTTCGGCGAGCATGTCGCGGGAATAGCCCAATGGGCCGAGCAGCTCGACCGCTTTTTGGGTAATCCAGGTGACGGCTTCACCGGCGCGATATTTGCACATGCTGGCTTCGAGGCGATTGCTTTCGCCGTGCGCCATTTGCGCGGTGGCGCGAAGGGTGAGCAGCCAGGCGGATTTGTAGCGTGCTTCCATTTCCATGATGTCACGCTCAACGGCCGTTAACGCATGCTTCGGCTTGGTGTAATCCAGCACGATGCCCTCTTTTTTCAGCGTCTCGATGGTGAACTCCAAAGCAGCACGGGCAATGCCGACGGCGCTGGCCGCCACCGCTGGCCGCGACGAGTCGAAGGTCTTCATAGCGCCCTGGAACCCTTTGCTGGAGACTTTTTGCGCCACTTCGGCGCTGCCGAGCAGATTGTCGTAGGGCACGCGCACATTGTCGAAGTGCAAGGCCACCGTGTCGCTGGCACGGATGCCCAACTTGTGCTCTTGTTTGGCAATGTTAACGCCCGGCGTGTGCCCTTCCACGACGAAGGATTTGATGCCAGCGCGTCCCGCTTTCGGGTCTACCGTTGCCCATACCACACAAATGCCGTCAGATTCTTCCAGCGCCAGCTTGCCACTGGTGATGAAGATTTTCTCGCCGTTGAGGATCCATTCGTTGGTGCTTTCATCGAGAACGGCCGTTGTGCGCATAGACGAGTTGTCGGAGCCTGCGCCCGGTTCGGTAATTGCCATTGCCCCCCACTTTGGCTTGCCTTCGGTGAAGCGCTTGAGGAAGCGTACTTGCTGCTCTGGCGTACCGGCGGATTGGACGGCCGCGCCGCCCAACATCGGGTGCGGCAGGCAGAGGTACTGCCCGGCGTCGCCCCAACTGAGCTGCTCAATCATAAAAATCAGCGCCAATGTAGAGTAATCGGGGCCGCTCCGTTCCTTTTTCGGGGCGCTGCTGCCATTGCCGTTGCCGTTTAATGATTTTTCGACGCTTTTTAGCCCACGCTTCATCATTTCCTGGGTGAAGGGCCAGGTCATATCGACAAAAACATTGGGGCGTTCGTGTTCGTGCTCATCTAGTTGGCGGGAAAACGGCCGCATTGCCTGTTCCGCCACCATTTTGATCAATTGTTGTTGGTTGTTAATGAAATCGGGAATTGTAAAGTCTATCATGCCAAAGCTCCATTTTCGTAATCCGCAGTTGCTTCGCGGTTTACGCTTAAATCATGGACAACCCATCGAAGGTGGCGAAGCCGCGTGCATTGCGCAGCCACAGCTCAACAGGATATTCACGAATGTACCCATAGCCGCCCAAGGCTTGTACGGCACGGTCGGTTACGTCTACCACCAATTGATCAACGTAGTTTTTCATCACTGTGATTTCGCGGGTGGCGTCTTTGCCGTTGTCCAACAGCCAGGCCGCTTCCCAGACCAGCAAGCGTGCGGAGTCAATGTCTGTTGCCATGTCGGCGAGCATAAAGGCGATAGATTGGCGGTGCGCGATGGGTTCGCCGAACTGCACACGTTGTTTGGCGTATTCGCGAGCGTACTCATATCCGGCGCGGGCGACACCCACAGCGGCGGCACCCAAAGCCACACGGCTGTGATTGAGGATGGCCTGGAAGTTGCAGCCATCTGGCCCGCCTAATTTATTGGCGGCGGGGACGCGCACATCTTTTAACGCTACTTTGTAGGTGGGCAGGGCTTTGATGCCCATTAATTTGTCACGGCCGCTGATGGTTAATCCGGCGCTGTCCGCAGGGACGAAGAAGCCCTGAGTACGGCCGTTTTCATTGGCATAAACCAGGATCAATTCAGCATTACCGGCGAGAGGCACATATACTTTGCTGCCGTTGAGGATGTAGTCGTCGCCATCGGAAACGGCCGTTGTCTCAAGATGATGCGGGTCAAATTGAATCTTTGGCTCAGTGAGTGCCGCCGTCATTTTGGGCAAACGCTCGTCACAAAAGCCGGGCAGATACGTTTCTTTTTGCTCATCTGTGCCTGCCAACATCAAGGGAATGGCTACCAGATTTGGCACCATGATGTTTAAGCTGATGGCTAAATCGCCCCAGGCAAACTCTTCAGCCGCCAGCACGCCCGTCACGGCCGAATATTCCCCAAAACCCCCATATGCTTCGGGGATGGCGGTGGGCAGGACACCAATTTCCCACCCAGCCTGTACGACTTCTGCCGGAATGACGCCATCTTCTTCCGCATCGCGGTACACCTTGCGTACCTTTTCCGATGCAAAGCGTGAGATAGCGCTCACCAGCATTTGCTGTTCTTCATCTAAACGAAAATCTAACATGGTTGACTCCTTATCGGTCTTTGTAAAAGTCCGTGTTTGCTGTTGCGTATTGCGAGTTGCGTATTCCTTGATACGCAATTCGCAATGCGTAATAGACAGTTAGCGGACAATGTGATCAGTCATGCGTGCCACGCGAGCCATGGCTTTGACATCATGAACGCGGATGATGTCCGCACCGCGATCAATGGCAATGGCCACAGCAGCGGCCGTTCCCTCCACCCGTTCTTCTGGCGGTAAATCAAGCGTGTATCCAATGAAGGATTTACGCGATGGCCCAACTAAAATGGGGTAGCCCATATCTAAAAATTGCGTCAGTTCGTTAATCAATTGCAGGTTTTGGCTGACTGTTTTGCCGAAGCCAATGCCAGGATCGATGATGATGTTCTCTTCGCGCACACCATGAGCCAATGCAAGCTCAATGCTTTCCTCAAGTTCGCGTTGGATGTCTAGGATGAGATTGTCATATTCGATGCCGACATAGCGCCCGCCCAATTTTGTTTCCTGGTCAACATCTTTGGGTTTGCTGCGGTTGTGCATGAGCACGACCGGGCAGCCGGCATTGGCTACCACATGCACAATGTCTGCGTCCATACGCAATCCCCACACATCGTTGATCCAGTTGGCTCCGGCTTCGAGCGCGGCTTCAGCAATCGCAGCGCGGTATGTGTCTACTGAGATAGGAACATTTACAGCCTGGCGCACCGCTTCGACGACGGGAATGACGCGAGCCAGCTCTTCCGTCACTGTGACGGGCACGCTGCCGGGGCGTGTGCTTTCGCCACCGATGTCGATGATGTCGGCGCCGTCGGCAACGAATTGTTGTGCCTGGGAAACGGCCGTTGCGATTGCTTTGTCATATTGCAGCACGCCATCTCCTGAAAAACTGTCAGGCGTCACGTTCAAAATTCCCATGACAAAAGTGCGGCTTCCCCAATCGAATGCGGCCAGGGGGTTCATGGAGGATTGAGTTGATTGAATTGATCCAGACAAACTTTAATTCTCCAATGCCGTTAGCAGGGGCATTTCTGCAAAAGGTGTCACTGTATAGGTGTCAACTTGCTGGAGCAGTTGTGTGATGGTCAACTGTAATTGGGGGTGATACAAATTGGGGGCAATGTCTGCCAACGGTACCAAGACAAAAGCGCGTTCGGCGATGTGCGTGTGCGGAATGGTGAGCTGTTCATCATTGATAATCCAGTCGTTGTAGAAAAGGATGTCAATGTCAATGACGCGTGGCCCCCATTGGTAGGTGGCCTGACGCCCCATCGCCGCTTCCAGATATTTGAGGTGTGTCAGCAGACCATGAGGTGTTTCGGTGGTGGTGGCGGCGACACACATGTTTAAGAAGGCGGGCTGTTCCTCGACGCCCCAAGGGGATGTTTGGTAGATGGGGGAAACGGCCGTTACCGGGCAAAAGCGGGACAGGCTGACAACGGCCCGTTGCAAATTCATTAAGCGATTACCCAGATTGCTGCCCAGGCTCAAATAAATCTGATTCATGTGCGCACCTTATGATCTTGTGGCAGTGTGATTTTGGTAACATTGCACAAATGATGCACTGCGTCATTTGTACTCACTTTATAACACAGCGCGTCATGCATGTCAACTTGCAGATTGGGTTTACTAATAGATTCTCATGACCCCCAAAATGGGTGGGCAAATCGTTTTTTTAATCGAGTATTTGATGTAAATTTCGCGGTTTTATTTGAGAAGCAGACGATGGGAATGGGGGAGAAATTTCTTCTTTTCGTCGTACAATAGGGGTCATGCGCAAGCTTCTCGTTTTGCTAACGCTTATGTTTTGTTTGTTGTGGTGGACAACGGCCGTTTCCGCCCAATCAGATTTGCTGCGTTACCACCAGGTGCGGCCGGGTGATACATGGGCAGCCCTGGCCTGGCGTTATGATTTGAGCGCCGCCGATCTCGCGCCGTTTCGCTCGATTAACGAACAGCGACAGCCTCCGGTGGGAGCCTCATTTGCGTTTGTGGATCATGGTGTGGATCGTCGTGGTGAACTGCTGCGGGTTTGGGATGGTGGTGGCCTGGCAACGGCCGTTACCCATCATATCAATCCCTGGGCGCTTGCCATTCAAAATGACCTGCCGCATCCTTATTATCCGCTGCTGTATCAACCGCTTTTCCTTGCTGGTGGCGAGGAACCCCCGCGTGATTTACCCATTGGCTTAGAAAGTGGCGCATTGGAGTTCTCGCAAATTCCGGCACATCCGGGGCAAGCGTTGGGCGTGCGCACGCAAACCACGCAGGAAGTTTCGGTCACGGTTAAATTGGATGGTAGAGAATTTGGCGGGTTTGAGAACGGCCGTTTCCACGTTAATCTCAGCGGTACCGGTGCATTTTATGGCGCAGGGATGCCCGAACTAAGCATCCAGGTTGGCGATAACCCCTTGTGGAGCCAGCCCTGGATATTCGTGGATAATGAGTGGAACTTTGAGCAGCTCACCCTCACGGGCAGCGCCGCCCAAATTGACCAGGAATCTATTCGCCTGGAGCGAGAAAGATTAATGGCGATTTGGTCACAAGCCAGCCCTGCACCACAATGGCAAGACGACTTTATCATCCCGCTCGCCAATTACCTGTTTGTCAGCTCCAACTATGGCGCACGCCGTTCTTACAATGGTGGCCCGTATGATCGTTATCACGAAGGGGTTGATTTTGCGGCTTATGGGGGCACGCCCGTTTTAGCCACCGCCGCCGGAACGGTCGCCGTTGCCGAAACCCTCTTCGTGCGCGGTGGCACAGTCATCGTCGATCATGGCCTCGGCATTTACAGTGGTTACTATCACATGTCCAATATTTTGGTCAATGTTGGCGATCAAGTTGTTGCGGGGCAAATTGTGGGTGAAGTAGGCACTACCGGGCTTTCCACAGGTAATCATCTACATTGGGATTTACTGGTCAATGCGATTTGGGTTGACGCTGCTGCCTGGACAGAGCAGCGCATGGATTGTTGGATTCTTAACGGGTTGGGGCAGGCGTGTTTATCAGATAATGAGGAGTAAGTATCGCGCTAACTGCTGATGGGAAACAACACGTGAAAGGTAGTCCCTTCCTGTAACTTGCTCTCCACCCAAATGCGTCCGCCCAATCCTTCCACATAATCTTTCAACCAAAACAGACCAAATCCCATCCCGGCAGCCTTGGTTGACCAGCGTAAATCGAAAATATTCCCCATATTTTCCGGCGCAATGCCCGTGCCATTATCCTGCACAACAATTTCTAGCGCATTGTTGTCTACGAGGCGGCTTTGTACGCGCAGAATGCCTAATATGACATCGGGCACGGCATTGTAAGAACCATCTCCGCCAATGCCATTCTTTTCCAAGATAGCTTCCATGCCATTCTTGATCAATATTTTGAAAGCCTCGACGAACATTTCGTAGGATGTGTAAATGACCGGCAGTTCTTCAGCCAAAACGAGGTCAATGTGGATTTTTTCACCTAAATTCAGGCGATCATTTACTTTCTTTAGCGATTCAGTCAAGGCATCGTTGACATTGACAGCTTCATCGGACTGCTCATGCCATGGCTCGTGCAAACTGTCGAGAATGGCTGATGCCTCTTTGAGCCGTTTGACGTAACGTGGCCCGGATTCCAATAAATCGTGCAGCCGTTCTTGATCAGTTTTGTACATGATCATCAACTGCAAATGGGTGCTGAATGCGCCAATGTGGTTGCGCAAGGTGTGAACATTGGCGGCGGCGTTAAAGGCCATTTTGCCGAAAAGCTCACCTATTTGGCGGCGTTCATCTGCCTTGCGGTAAAGAGCCTCGATTTCACGTCGCTGTTGTTCTGCCTTGGTGTAAAGCTGCCCAACTTCACGATAAAGCCGGGCATTGCGAATACCGGCTGCGGCTTGCTGCCCAAATGTGCGCAGCAGCTCGATTTCTTCGGAGAGGAAGCCATCGGCGCGAGTCGTTGCCGCGAATAAGTTGCCGACGATTTCTGGCTCTTTGTTTTCGGCCGTTTCCAGGAAGAAAGGCACAGCGATAACCTGACGAATGCCAACCGTGCGCTGCAATAACTTTAGTACAGGGCGTGCCGCTCCTGGCACAAAGGGGGTAAACAACGAGGAAAGATCATCACTGACAACCGGGCCACGAGCCTCGACCGCCTTGACGCTAAGATTTTCCTTGTAGCCATCGTCATAGACATAGACACGCGCCAATTGTGGGTCAGGGTGGGCGATGCTAATGGGGTTGCGCATCAACTTAAAGATACGGTCTTCCCACTTGTCAATTTCCAAAGATGGATCAAAGCAGACGGCGCGAAGCGGTAAGGAATGATCGTCCTTTTCGTAAGTAGCCAGCATGGCTCCCATGTAACCCAAAACGCTGACAACGCCTTCTACAATTTGTTGTAAGATTTCATCTTCATCGCGGATGCGTGCTTGAATTTCGGTGGTAAGCTGTTTGGCGACTTGCAACACTTGCAGCCGCTGCCGTTCAATTTCGATGGCTGCTGCTGCCTGGCGACCAAATGCCGTTAAAATCAACTCGTCCTGGCGCGTAATTTCCCCATTTTTGGCGGCAAACAGGTTGCCGACGATTTCCGTGCCCGTGCCGTCGAATGATTCTAGAAAGAAGGGTACGGCGATGACCTGTCGGATGCCGAGGGCCGGTTGGATGATTTTGTCAAACAGGGGTTTGGTACTGGACGGGACAACAGGAGTGAACAAGCTAAAAAGGCTGTCGCTAAGAACCGACCTTTGTTTGCGGATCGCCTGTACGCTGAGGTTATCGCGGTCATCTTTGCGATCTACGTAAACTCTGGCAAAGCTGGGATCAGTAAGGTCAACTGGGCGATTGAGAATTTTGGCGATGCGTGCTTCCCAGGCATGAACTTGTTCCATTGTGGCGATTTTGGGGTCCACGAAGAAGGCACGCACAGGTACTGCCCCATCTTCTTCATAGGTTGAAACCATCGCGCCGACGTAACCCAAGGCACTTACGACATCGTACGCAATGTTTTGTAATGTAATTCCCAGTCGCGTTTCGCTAAATTTCCGGGACTGTTTTGCCATTCTTCAACCTTTTCAGAATTTAGCTACCTCCAAAGAGCAATCGGATTATAACATATGCCGAAACAATGCGAGGGCTAATTAGGACATAATTCACATCCTATTCACCGGTTTGCGCACAACGAAAACCGACGTTGGGAATGCCACGAAACTCGTTCGGCAGGGCATTTTCTCTGTTGGTGGTGCGTAATTCGGCAATGTTACTATCATAGCCGCCACCGCGCAAAACATGAGGAGCAAGGGTTCCAACAGCAGGGCCAGTGGGGTTCGTGCTGGGGCTGCTGTTGTAGTATGTTTCGTCGTAACTGTCGGCGACCCATTCCCAAACGTTTCCGGCCAACCCAGTTATGCCATTATCTGTATAGCCATTTGTGGGCATGGTGACGGGTTGTAAATTGGTGAAGGTTCCACCAAAGACGGCGCGGGTTTCGTCTGGTTCATCGTCACCCCAAGGGAATATACGGCCGTTTCCCCCGCTTGCTGCCAATTCCCATTCCGCCTCCGTCGGCAGTCGCCCACCGACCCAGGTACAGTACGCTTGTGCGCCGTACCAACTGACATTGTTAATGGGATAGTCGGCAAAACCTGGCTGCGCGATATAGCTTGTGCCATTGTCGGTCAGGTAGCTGTTGGTGGTTTCAAATTGGGTGGAGAGACAGGTATAGCCGTTGCAGGCGTTCACATAACCGCCTAACTCGTTGAGAAAGGCGGCATATTGGGCGACGGTGACTTCGTGCTGGTCTATGTAGAAGCTGTCGAGTGTCACAGAATGAGACGGCCGTTCATCTGCTTCTGCCACTTCATCCCCATCTGCTGCGCCCATGATAAAGGTCGTGGCCGGTATCAGCACCATCGGCATGTTGTCTTGTGCTCGTGTTAGGGTGATAACGGGAATGGGCGTGGGCAGCGGTGTCGCAGAGGCGGTTGGCGATGGAGTTAGGGTAGCACTTCGTGTTGGCGTGCTTGTCGGCGAGGGGGTTGCCGTTGGCATGGTCGTCATGGTTGGAGAAGCGATTTGTGTGGGCGACGCGGTTGCCGTTGGCGGCATTGTCGCGGTTGGCGAAGCTGTTGTTGCGGCCGTTTCCGTTGCCGGGGTAATAGCGGGGAGGGCAGTAACGGCCGTTTCCACGGGCAAGTCAGTTGGGGCGGGCATGGTTGTTGACGTGGGCAGCATCCCCCAGGCGGCAGGTATCAGGGCGGCGACCTCAGTTGGGACGCGGCGCCCTTGTTCCCAGGCGGTGAACCACAAGACAACGGGAATGAGCGCTAGCAGGAGCAAACCGACGACGCCTACCAGGCAGCCACGTCGTTTGCGTGGCGGATTGATGTTAGGCGGTGGCGTGGGAACGGCCGTTTCCGCTTCTGCCAGCACCACAGCCGCCGGAATAGGTGGCAGCCCTTGCATAGCATCGGCGCGAATCGCTGGTGGCAGTTTTTGTGCTTGCGGTTCGCGCTCTTCAGTTAGCGATTGTGGCTGGCTAATCGTTGGCGATTTTTCCAGGCCAAAGGCAGAGGCCAGGGCGTCGCTCAAGGCTCGCCCGCTGGCATAACGGTGTGCCGGGTCTTTTGCCAGACAGCGCAAGATGATCGCTGCCACTTCTGGACTGAGGTCGGGGCGAAATTGTTGGGGTGGCGGCGGCTGCTCGCCCATGTGCATCATGGCCGTATCCAAGGGGTCGGCGGCGGCAAAGGGCAGACGACCTGTCACGGCTTCATAAAGAATGACGCCAACGGCATACAAGTCGCTTTGTGGCACGGCACTGGCTGACGAAATAGCCTGTTCTGGGGCAATGTAGCGCGGCGAACCAAAGACCTCGCCCCTGGTTTGCTTGGGATCCGGTAATACGAGGCCAAAATCGGTGAGGAAAACCCGCTCGGCGGCGTTGATCATGATGTTGGCCGGTTTCACATCCCGATGCACAATGCCTTTGCTGTGCGCAAAATCGAGCGCATCGCAAACCTGGCGCACAATGTGCAGCAGCTCTTGTGGCGGCATCAACTTGCCTTGCTGTTGATAGCGATCCAGCCGCTGCCGCAAGTTTTCTCCTTCAATATATTGCATCGCTATGTAAAAAACGCCGCTGGCCTCGCCATAGCGGTAGAGGCGCACAATGTTTGGGTGCGATTCGGGGTGTTCGAGGCGGGCAATGGCTTGCGCCTCTTGTTGAAAACGGGCGCGATATGCTTCGCTGCTGCGGTGCGACATGTCAATCACTTTGATGGCTGCGTGTCGCTGTAAACGCGCATCATAGCCGCGATAAATGCGAGCCATGCCGCCTTGCCCCAGCAATGCTTCGAGTTGGTACTCGTCTAGCTGCTGCCCAAGCAAGTCGTTGCTTTGTGCGGACAATGCTTCGGCGAGATCGGTCAATAAGGAACGGCCGTTTTCATATCGTTCGGCCGGATTTTTCGCCAATGCACGCAGTAAAACATGCTCAACCTCGGTGCTCAACTCTGGGCGGAATTGGCAAGGAGAGGGCGGTGGCAGCGTGACTTGCTGCAAGGCCACGGCCGATCCCGATGGATCATCGAAGGGCAAATGGCCGCTTAGCATCTCAAATAACACAACGCCCAAGGCATAAATATCTGTTTGGGGCACAATCGGCACACCTTGCCGCACTTGTTCTGGAGCCATGTACTGCGGCGTGCCATCGCCTGTCCCGCCCAAACCGGCATCCAGCACCAGTCCAAAATCCGTGAGGACGATGCGCTTATCGGCGGCCAGCAAAATGTTGGCCGGTTTCACATCGCGGTGAACAACGCCCTGTGCATGGGCATAGTCAAGGGCTGCGGCAACGGCCGTACCCACACGCATCACTTCGGCAAAGGGCAGGGGCAGCGGCTGTGTCGTTAACCGTTCTGCCAGATCGATGCCGTCGATGTATTCCATCGCAAAGTAGAAACGGCCGTTTTCTTCGCCCGCGTGGTAAATCTGGACAATATTGGGATGTCGCCAGCGGGCCAGAGCGCGTGCTTCTTGCACAAAGCGTTGTGCTTTGTTGGGGTCAGCCTGCGCGTCGAGCACTTTTAGCGCGACCGGGCGCTCTAAGGAGACGTCCCAGCCATAGTACACTTGTGCCGCGCCGCCTTGTCCAAGCAGGCGTTCAAGGCGAAAATTGCCAAACTGTCGGCCGATTAAGGTGTCTGAAGTCACACGCTTCTCCTCGTCACAATGCGATCCAAATCGCGCACGAAGCGATTCAGACCATAGGCATAACTATCCAGGTAATCTTGGGCGATGAGAACGGCCGTATCCATCTCGCCCACAGCTTCCAACTGTGCCACGTGCGGGCGGAAATCACGCAGCGTCAACATCATCACTCCGGCGGCATCTGTCATCACGCCCCAGGCCAGCGTCTTTTTCTCGTTGTCATCCTTCGCCGTGATGAAGCGGGAAAGGGTACTGCTGCGCACTACCGCACCGACATTGGAAAAAACTTCGCGTCCGCGAATCATGTCATTAAGCACATCAAAGCGGCTGGGAATCTGATTTAAGATGCGCTGCAAGGGGCGCGGCAGATGGGCGAGTAACTTAATCGTGCCCACACTGGCGCTCTCTCCGGACATGGCAATATCTTTAACACGGCTCATCATCTCGCCAAATCCGGCCAGCGTGCCTAAATATTCCGGTTGTAACTGCTCAAACGATTCGCGTGCCAGGCGACGTTTGCGCCGCCCTCGCTCATTTTCGCTTTGATCTAGGATCTCCAATGCTTGCCGGTGCATTTGCAGCAGGCCAAGGTGTGTCAGCGGTACTTCAAATGTCATCGGAAATACACGGTCTTGTGGGTGGCGCTGGCTGGCGTCCACCGGAATTAAAATGGCCGGATTCTGGCTGCTGCTTTCCAGAGCGGCCAGGGCGCTGCGTCCCGCTGCCTGCGTCGTCCGATTTTGTGTCAATGTTTGTAGGCGCTGCACAAGGCTGGGCGGCGGCGCATAGGTGACGGCATGGATGGCGCGATACAACACCAGCAAGTCGTTGACCGTGAGCTGTAACAGGTCGCTGCGCTGCTTGAATTTGCGGCGCAGGCTTAAGATCGCGTCGAGCTTGATGGCGCTCGTTTCTACACACACTTCGGTGGCGATGCGCGGCATCGCCATGATGCGGGCATGGTCGGCCGGGGAGATGTGCAGGAGGGGGGAAAACGGCCGTGCCTGTCCTGGCTGCTGCGCGGGCAAGGTGTGCAAATAAGCGGCCCAGGAGAGCGCTTCGTTGGTCATGATCTCGGCCAGCGCCGCACCCCAGGCGCCATCAAAAAAGATGTGCGATTGGTCGAAAACGAAGCTGTCGCCTGTCGTGAAAATGGTCAACGGGTGATCGCCGACGCTGCGTTCTGCCTGCCGCAGTAAGCCCAATGGCAGGCGGCGCGGGCGTGGATCGGCGTTTAGCCAGACGGGCGCGAGGCGTAGTTGGGCTAATTCTTGTTGCAATGCGGGGTCTAATTCGGCGCGGATGGCGGCAACGGCCGTTCTGCGCACACGCGTCAGGATTTCTAGCTGGGCCGGTGGTGTGGCTGCCGGGTGGGCCAACAACGTGGCTATTTGTTCGCGGAGGATGCGCCAATCAATTGGGCGGTTGCTGCCGGGGCTGCAAGCTGGCAGCAGGTAGTAATGTCCCTGGTAAATGAGGCCGACGTGTGCTTGCTCCAGGGGAATGGGTGTGCGCGTTTCGGCATAAGCGCCCGGTTCGAGGTAAGCGAGAATGCTCATCTGGCTTTGGTAGGCGGGCAAGTCGCGGGAAACGGCCGTTTGCACACGCTGCTTCCACGCTTGCAAAATGGTGTCGGGCAGATCGCGCATGGCTTCGATCAAAAATTGGTCGAATTTTTGGCGGCGGTAGGTTGGGTAATCGTCGCGGGGGTTGGCATCGTGTCCACGCTGGTAGGGACGCTGTTTTTCCCAGGCGCGGTAGAGGTTGGTGAAGCGGGCCGCGTCGGGGGTGTCGGCGGTGATGTCACATAAAACGGCCGTGTACACGCGTTCGCGCCATTCGTTTTCTAGCAGGGTGGGGTATTGATGCAGGGTGTAAACGGCCGTCATCACCCAGGCTGTCAGGCGGTCTACCAGAGCGAGCTGCACCCCATTTTGCCGCAGCCGCGTGTCAAAGCCATGAGTTTCGTTGGCGTGACGTGCCGTATCATCGCGCAGTGCATAATCCACGTAAAACTGCCACGTCCCTTCAGGAAATGATGCTTCCGGGTCTTTGCCTGCCAACTGCATCAATTTTTGGTATGCCCAAATGATCGCTGCCGGTCCGGCGAAGAACGCGCCATAGACGGCACGCTCACGCAATGCCTGTTCGACGCCACGAAACAGCAAGCCGATGTCTCGCTGCACCATTTTCAGGGGCATTTTGCGTTCGGAGAGCCGCAGCATCCCGTTTAGAATGACGCCGGGCACGTTACCGGCCGGGGCGACTCTGGCAATCAAATCCACGGCCGCATCAATTTCCGGCAGTGACATCGATGATAAATCTTGCACTTCCGGTTTGTGGGCAATGGTTCGCAACTCGTTGCCAGTTAACAGGCTGGCATTGTCATACAGCTCTTGCGCATCCATAGTTTGGTCTTTGCTAAACTGTAGCAGGTAAGTCGAAGTGGCTTATCAGTTACAGTTTGTATTGTTGTACTACGTGGTACGAGCTTAATTATGCGTTGCCTATCGTTCTCTGTCGAATAGGAAATTGGCATTACTACCTAAAATTGCGCTTTGTCCGGTAGAATATGGGGGATTGTCATGATTATCGGTGTTTGGTGGATATTAAGGTGTGGGGTGAGCCACCGACCGATTTACTAAGGAGCAACCTCCCGGAGGTTATTGATGGCAGGCTCGCCGCATGAGACGAACCTCCGGGAGGCTGTTTGTGGTATGCACCACCATGAATGAAAATCGTAGGTCGGATTGCTAATCCGACTATCGGATTAACAATCCGATTTACTAAGGAGCAACCTCCCGGAGGTTATTGATGGCAGGCTCGCCACATGAGACGAACCTCCGGGAGGATATTTGCGAAGGAGCATCAATGCGTGAGACACAACTTTTAACTGATGAACTTTTGGCGCAGTTTGTGACGATTACGGCCAATGCGTATCCGGGCATCAAACTGGTTACGGATGAGGAAAAAGAGCGCACGCGGGACCGCATGGCGCAGTTGCAAAAGGGTGACGAGGTTCACTATTACGGCCTGGTTGAAGATGATGTTTTGTTGGGAGGGATGCGCTTTCACGATTACCGTATGAAATTGCGCTCTGCCATGACGCTGGTCGGGGGTTTGGGTGGTGTTGCCGTTGACCTGGCGCACAAAAAGCAAAAGGTGGCCCGTGATATGGTGCAGTTCTTTTTGCAGCATTATCGAGAGCGGGGCGCATGCCTGACGGCGTTGTATCCTTTTCGTCCTGATTTTTACCGGCGCATGGGGTTTGGTTATGGCAGCAAAATGTCGCAGTATCGTGTGTCGCCAGCCAGTTTGCCGGCGCACGGTGATAGGATGGCGGTGTCGTTTTTGACGGATGCGGATAAGGCGGGGTTGAATGCGTGTTACGGCCGTTTCCTGGCACAAACCAACGGCCTCATGGAAAAACAAACCTATGCCTTGGATGGCATGTTCAAATCGCAAACGTTGAAGCTGGTTGGCTACAAATCTGCAGGGGAATTGCAGGGATACGCCTCGTTCGACTTCAAAATGCGCGAAGAGGGCAATTTTCTGTGGCAGGACATCATCATTCACGAACTGGTTTATGAGAACCGAACGGCGCTGGCGGCCTTGTTGGCTTTCTTGCACACGCAAGCGGATCAGGTTGACCGTATCGTCTTTAATACGCAAGATGATAATTTGCATTTCCTTTTTGGTGACCCGCGCAATGACTCAAACCACATCATTCCCAGTGTGTGGCATGAGAGCAACACGCAGGGCATTGGCATTATGTATCGGGTGATTGATGTGCCGCGCTTGTTCGCTGTGCTGGCAGACCATAACTTTAATGGGCAATCGTGCCGTTTTACGTTGTCGCTGGCCGACAGTTTGCTGCCGGAGAATGGCGGGGAGTATGGTGTGCTGTGTGTAAACGGCCGTATCACACTCACCGCCCCACAACCAGATGACGTTGTCGTCAGCATGGATATTGCCGAGTTTTCATCTTTGATCACCGGCGCGATTGGCTTCAATGAGTTGTACCAGTTCAACCTGGCAGATATTTCTGATGTCAATCTTCTGGAAACTATCAATCAACTTTTCTGGACAGCACAAAAGCCGCTCTGTCTAACCTCTTTTTAAGCGAAAACGCCACCGGCGCATCAACCGGTGGCGTTTTTGGGATACCCTCGCCGGAACTCGAATCCGAATCTACCGCTTAGGAGGCGGTTGCTCTATCCATTGAGCTACGAGGGCAAGCCTGACCCTTATTGTAAGGATGCAGGCTTGCTCTGGCAAATTGTGAGGGGAATGATTACGGCCGTATCACGCGATCGGCCGTTGCCATGATTTGTACTGTGCCATCCATCCCGCCGACTTCGCCAATTTGCAGCAGATGGCGGCGGTTATGATGGTCGAGACACGTGCCGCAGGTGACGATGCGTGCGCCGCGTGCGGCCAGTTTTTCCAGGCTGCCCAACACCGGGCTGCCTTCAGTGGTCAGGAAAATGCCATTGTTGACGCAGCCAACGACGTCAACCGGCACATCGGAATCGGCCAGTTTTTCCAGGAAAATCGCCAATAATTTACGCCCTAAGTCAGGGTCGCCTTCGCCCATTTTGTCTGTATTCAAATATAAAAAATTCATGATTGCAGCTCCTTGTTTTGCATGTATCGTCCCCATTATGACAATTAATCATGGCTGTGCCACTCTACTGATGGCCCAACACAGGATGTGGCCGATAAGGTTCTTCCAGGTAGGTGATTTCTTCTGCGGTGAGGGTGAGGGTAACGGCCGTTACCGCTTCTTCTAACTGGTACATCTTGCTTGCGCCAATGATTGGTGCTGTTAGACCCGGCTTGTGCAGCAGCCATGCCAGCGCTACCTGTGCCGGTGACACGCCATGCTGCTTTGCCAACTCAACAACCCGTTCCACTACATCAAAATCAACGGATTCGTAATACATGTGATGTGCAAACTCATCAGAGCGTGCGCGTGTCGTCTCACCTTCCCCTTTGCGCTGCCGATTACCTGCCAGGAAACCACGCGCCAGCGGACTCCAGGGAATCAACCCCACGCCTTGATCCTGGCAAAGCGGCACCATCTCACGCTCTTCCTCCCGATAAACCAGATTCCAATGATTTTGCATGGACACAAAACGCGTCCAACCATGCTGCTCTGCCACATGCTGTGCTTTGGCAAACTGCCAGGCAAACATGCTCGACGCGCCGATGTACAAAGCCTTGCCTGCTTTTACCACATCATGCAGCGCCTCCATCGTTTCGGCGATGGGTGTGTTGTAATCCCAGCGATGAATCTGGTAGAGGTCTACATAGTCGGTGCCCAGCCGCCGCAGCGAATTGTCGATGGCTTCCATGATGTGTTTGCGCGACAGACCGCCACCGTTTGGCCCTTTGTTGATGGGAAAGTAAACCTTGGTGGCGATGACGACTTCGTCACGATTGGCAAAGTCACGCAGCGCCCGTCCCGTAACTTCTTCGCTGACGCCGAGAGAGTACATATCGGCCGTGTCAAAGAAATTGATTCCCAGTTCCAATGCCCGCTTGATGAAGGGGCGGCTGCTTTCCTCGTCCAATACCCAATCGCGCCATTGTGGTGTGCCGTAGGTCATCATGCCCAGGCAGATACGCGACACTTTTAACCCTGTTTGTCCTAAATTGATGTATTCCATGCTGCTTGACCTCCATTTAGCCTTTTTTGAAGGGAATCTCCTTGAGGGTTGTTCCGGGTGATGGACTTGTGGTGATACCCTCAGGAGATTTGCCATACTCGTGAAGCCTCTTTTGGGTATGATATACTAAACGGTGTGACGGCCGTTTACAAATTTTGATAGCAGGCCATCGTGGCCGGTTTCCAACCGCGCCACCGTAGTCAAGCAACAAGGTGAAAGATGAAAACAAAATTAAAGATTGGATTGCCCCAGATGCGTCAGGAGCCGGGTGAACGCCGCGCGTTTTTGCCCAGTTTCGTCGCCCGCCTGGTGCGGCGTGGCGCAGATGTGGCTCTGGAAACAGGTTATGGTGCAGGCCTTGGCCTGACTCCCGACGATTATCTGCGTGTTGCGCCAACCGCGCGTTTTGTCACGCATGCCGAGGCATACCGGCAAGATTATGTACTGGTGCTGCGTTATCCCAGTGAAACAGAACTGCGTTTGATGCAGTGTGACGCGTGTCTTATCTCCATGGTGCATTTTCCCACACGACCACGGCGTGTGGCGCTGCTGCGCGAACTAGGATTGGAAACCATTTCCCTCGATTCGATTAAAGATGACTCTGGTCGCCGCTTAATTGAAAATTTACGCGCGGTGGCTTGGAATGGTGTGAAAGTAGCGATGGAAACGTTAGCGACCATCTACCCTCCTCCTGGCTTTACCAATTTACAGCGACCGCCCATCCGCGTGACGCTGCTTGGCGTGGGGGCTGTTGGTGTTCATGTCGCGCAGGCAGCTATTCGTTATGGGGATGATGCGGTGCGCCGCGAAATGGCAGCCAGTGGTGTACCAGGGGTGCAGTTAACTGCCGTTGACTATGACCTGACCAATCACCACAATCGAATGCGTGACATCCTGACACAGACAGATTTATTGGTCGATGCCACTCAGCGTCCTGATGCCAGCCGCCCCGTTATCTCCAATGATTGGATTGCTTATTTGCCATCCCACGCTGTGTTGCTCGATTTGTCTGTTGACCCTTACAATTGCCAGACAAGCCCCATGCAAGTGAAAGGAATCGAAGGCGTGCCACATGGCAACCTCGATCAATACGTCTTTGCTCCAGATGATCCGGCTTACGCAGCAGTTCCCGCCTGTGTGCCGACTGCGTACCGCCGCTATGCTGTCTCTTGTTATTCCTGGCCGGGTGTTTACCCGAAGGCGTGCATGGAAGTGTACGGCCGTCAACTGCAACCTATTTTCCGTACCCTCATTCGCAAAGGGGGGATTGGTAATATTGATAAAAACGGCCGTTTCTTTGAACGCGCCATCAGCAGAGCACAGCTATCAAACTGGAGATAAGCAATGACCATTCCACAAACCATCGGCTTTCCGCGTATGCACAAAGAACAGGGCGAAAAGCGCGTCTTTTTGCCCCGGTTCATTCAATTTCTAGCAAAACGAGGCGCGACTATTTATTTGGAAGAAGAGTATGGTGCGCGTTCTGGCTACACCTTCTGCGATTACCAAAAAGAATTGGAGAACATTCACACTGTTTCCCGCGAGGAAGTCTTGCAGAAAGACATTATCATCGTCTTGCGCTCACCAACGATGGCTGAATTTGACCAGATACGACCGGGCAGCATCCTGATTGCTATGCTGCATTACCCTACGCGCCCCTTGCGCGTGCAAAAGTTACACGAGCGGGATATTCACGCTATTTCCCTGGACAGCATTGTAAGTGACAGCAACATTCGTTTAGTAGAAAACATGAAAGCCGTCGCCTGGAACGGGTTGGAAACGGCGTTTAGCTTATTGGAAGAGTGTTGGCCGGGACTGCACCAACCAAATGGCAAACCGCTGCACGCTTTGATTCTTGGTGTGGGAATGGTTGGCAAACATGCTGTAGAAGCGGTAACCAAGTTAGGCAGCCTGGAACGCAACCAGCAGCACATCAGTGAAGATGGGCTAGGCATTGTGGCTATAACCATTGGCCGTAACCTGACACATCACCCGCAGCAAATGGAGCGGCTGCTGCGTCAGACAGATGTATTGGTAGATGCCACGCAGCGGCGCAACGCAGCACAGCCCGTTATTCCCAATGCATGGCTGAATTGGCTGCCGCCACACGCTGTTATTACCGACTTGGCTGTAGACCCATATACATTAAACGCTGATCCACCAGTGGTGCGTGGCATTGAGGGAATCCCGCAAGGCAATCTTAATAAATATGTCTTTCTGCCAAATGACCCTGACTGGGGAAAGACAGTGCCTGCGACCATTCCATCAATGGCGCGGCGCACAGTGGTTTCTTGCTATTCGTGGCCTGGCATTTACCCAGAAGCTTGTATGCGGCATTATGGGGAACAGTTACGGCCGTTACTGCGTCGCCTGCTCGAAGTGGGGTATGACGCCCTTTCGCTGAAAGGAGATTTCTTTGAACGCGCCCTCTATCGCGCCAGCCTGAAGGCGTGGTTGACACAAACGCACGACGCCGCAGCGGGTTAAGCGATGCCCATCACCTGTCCTCTGGCAACCAAAGCGTGACCATCGGCCAGTAAGGTTGCCTGGGGCACGGCAAAATCCACATTCAAAGATGATTCGTTTGCGCCACCCATGTAGCGATTTTCACCCAGTGCCAGGAACAGATAGCCGTCTACGTGCTCATCGACCAGCGTCCAGCCGATGGGTTGATGCAGATGTGGGTTGAGGCCAATGCCGATGTGGCTGATGCGGCGCGGTTCGCCGCTGTGCCGGTCAAAGAGAGCGGTCAGGCTGTCAGCCCCTTTGGCGGCGTGAATGTCAGTGATACGGCCGTTTTCAAACACCAAGACAACATCCTCCGCTTTGCCAGCGCGAGGCAGCCAGATAGAGCCTTCCGTCGCCGCTTCCAGAACCGTCGTGTAAATGGAACCGGCTGGCAAGTTAGAGACAATGGCACCGCGTGCGCGGTCATCGGCGTCAATGTGGCCGTCATCACTTAACCAGGGGCGGCTGCCATGCTGCATATGCAGTTCGTGCTCTGTGCCACTGCGTATGACTAACTGCTGTGCCCCTGTAGCGGCTCGCAAGATGTGGGCGATTCGTGCCTGTAAATCGGCGGCGGGAACCAGTAGGGCAGGCAGCAGCAATGCCTCTAACTCGGCTGGGGAAACGCCCATTTGCTGTGCCCGCTGCGCTGTCGGGATGGCTGCCACCAGGAAGGGCAGCCGCCGTGCTTCTTCGATTTCTGTGAGCCGCTGCACGGCCGTTTCCCAGGCGGTAAGGGCTGCTCGTGGTGCTGCCTGCACGTTGGGATGTGCGCCACCCAGCACGATAACGCGATCCACTTGCTGCATCCATGCTGCGCGGTGGGAGTCCCAGGCGGCCAGATGCGCTGTGTTGGCCTCGCGCCACAGCCGTTCCAGGTAATCGGGTGGGGTGAGCTGCGGCAGCGGTGTCGCCCCGGCCAGATCAATGGCGAGCAGTAATTCCAGCAGCAGGTCACGCTGCACCACGTCATCACGCACCAGGATCACCTCGCCCGGCTGCACATTCACCCCTTGTACAATTCGTTGTGCCAGTTCAGACCATTGTGTTGCCATTGCTGTTTATCGCTTTTGTGAGTTAATCCTCTCAGAAGTTCATAATCTCTGGGACGGTGAGATAGGTTAATTCTCTGGCTGTTGCCCCTGGCGCTGAATGGCGCCAGCCACGTCGGGTGGCTGCCAGCCAGCCGGTTTTAACACTTTACCATCGGCGCGGCGTGGCCCATTGGCCTTTTGCATATTGGCGCGATGAACCTCGGCAAATATAGGATCAGGGTCTACGCCACACGCCCAAAATGCGCCGTAAGTAACATATAGCAGGTCGGTGAGTTCGTGAATGAGGGGGGTGATGTCGATGTCTTCGCCGCGCTGACGGGCTGAGAAGATGTGGTTGAAAACGGCCGTTACTTCTGCGTACTCTTCGTCAATCAGGGTGCGCCGCACGATTAACGTGTCTATTTCCGGTAAAGCGGGCGCATCCGGCAGTGTGCCACCCATTGCCAGATGGAATTGACGGATACGCTCGCCATTGGTTTGTGGTTCTTCGGTCATTGCTTGCTCTCCTGTGTTTTGCTGCTTGGTGTTTTTTGTAACGTTACAAGGGTTGGTTTTGTCTAGCCTCCGGGAGGTTTCCGAACCTCCCGGAGGTTGTTTTCGTTTAGAGGTGTTCTTGGCTAATCGGTTTGCCCTGTCATGGTGTCACCGTTGTCATGCTGTGTACTCACTGTTTACAAGTAGCGCACAAAGCGATTTGCTTCATCTACTAAAATGATTTTCGGGTTCTCTAACGGTGAGTCGCGCAGTTCGTAGCCCATGATGATGATTTCATCTCCGGTATGAATGAGGTGTGCGGCTGCGCCATTCATGCAGATGATGCCAGAGTCACGTTCCCCTTTGATGATGTATGTTTCCAGGCGTGCGCCGTTGCTGTTATCGACAACTTGTACTTTTTCACCCGGCCATAAGCCGGTTAATTCGAGTAAGGCTTCGTCAATGGTGATGCTGCCCACGTAATGAAGGTTCGCTTCTGTGACAGTGGCTTTGTGAATTTTGGCGTGCATGACCCAGCGCATTTATGCTTCTCCGTAAACGGCCGTTAACGAGGGCCAGGGCATATTGTCGATGAGGCGCGTTTTGCCAACGAAAACAGCCATTGATAACAAAGCCATATCTTCAACCTGCGCCAATTCAGCCAGCGTGTGTGGGTGAGCCACGCTTAGATAATCCAGTTGTGCCAGCGATTCAGCGGTGATAATGGCTGTCATCTCCTGGTGCAAAACATCACCACTCCGTTCGCCAGCGTTGAGCAGCGTAAGGCCATGCTTCAGCGCCCGTGAGAGGACGGTGGCGGCTTCTCGTTGTGGCGGAGTCAGGTATGTGTTGCGCGAACTGAGAGCCAGCCCGTCCGCTTCGCGCACAGTGGGACAAACAATCATTTGTAAATTGATATTGAGGTCGGCGATCATGCGGCGTATGACGACGGTTTGCTGAAAATCCTTTTGTCCAAAGTAGGCGCGGGTGGGCTGCACAATGTTAAACAGCTTGGCGACTATCGTTGTCACGCCACGGAAATGGGTAGGGCGCGATGCTCCTTCAAGAACGGCCGTTACCTCGTCCACGGTGACATAGCTTTGGAAGCCGTGAGGGTACATCAGTGCATCATTGGGTGTGAAAACCAGGTCAGCGCCTGCCTCTTCTAATAACGCCAGGTCGCGTGTCAGGTCACGCGGATAACTGCTTAAATCTTCGGTGGGCGCAAACTGTGTTGGATTGACATAGATGGTCGCGGCTACAAAGTCGTTTTCGGCGCGTGCCTGACGCACCAGGGAGATATGCCCTTCATGTAGGTAGCCCATTGTGGGCACCAGGCCCCAGGTCGCTGAGGGGTTTTGCCAGCGCATGGTTCTGACTGCTTCGATTGTCTTGACAACGTTCATGTTTCTTCCTTAATAATGAGATAGCTAACCTCCGGGAGGTTCAGAAACCTCCCGGAGGATGGGGAAACCTC
>JACKBV010000004.1 GCA_020634315.1 Ardenticatenaceae bacterium
AAAACATCTGTATCTCTTAACCCAGGCGGCACATGCGCCTGCTTTCCATGTATCAGGCACGGACCAACAACAAGGGCCGATCAACCTGATGCAAAATTCCGGCAGCCACGCTGCCATAAAACACCCGCGACAACCCGGTACGGCCGTGGCTCGCCATGGCGATCAAATCCACATTTTCCCGTACCGCAATCTCGATGATTGTCGTCACCACTGCGCCATATTCGGTCAGGCATTCGGTGGTAATCCCTTTGCCCTGCAAACGCTTTTGCACAGTTTCCAGGTACGACTCAACCTGCCGCTTCTGCTCTTGCAAATCTTCCATGCTCAAACTCGGCATCACATCATAAGGGCTGACGAGTGTCAGCGGTGGATCAATGATGTGCAGCAGAAGTAACGTTGCTCCGGTGCAAGCAGCCAATCCTTCTACATGAGGCAAGATGGCCTCAGCTCTTGCCGAACCATCCATCGGAACTAAGATTTTCTTGTACATGCTTGACCCCCTTCCATTTATTGAGGAAGCGTAAAACGGCGTTTGGAAAACCCAATCACCTTACTTGCAATGTACGATTCTTGTCGTCAGAAGAAAAGTGACAAATGGCACATTTGCCTTTGACAAAAGTCACAGGCATTTACGCGTTGGCCGCGAACTTGTTTGTGTAAACTGGCGCAGGCTTGTTGCCCGAAGGCTTCGGGTTGCTGCCCGAAGGCTTGGGGAAGCTGCCCGGAAGCTTCGGGAAGCTGCCCGGAAGCTTGGGGATGATGCCCGGAAGCTTCGGGATGGTGCCCGAAGGCTTGGGGTTGCTGCCCGAAGGCTTGGGGATGATGCCCAGAAGCTTCGGGAAGATGCCCGGAGGCTTGGGGATGGTTTTTGATGGTGTATTACGTATGGCGTAGGCGGGTGGGTGTGGCGGGGCAGGCAATGGGCAGCGGCATGAAGTCTCAAGGGGGCGTGTGTTACGGCCGTATCAACTCATGCAGCAATTCCATCGCAACGCGGCGGCTGCGCCCATCATGATCCAGGGCGGGGTTCCAGGCGGAAAGGGAAACGGCCGTTACCCGTCCCGTCTCCGCCAGATGGCGAAAGACACCCTTCAACTCAGCCGCCGTCGCTCCGCCAGCCGCCGGATAATTCATCGCCGGAGCCACCGTTGGCGTCAGCACATCCGTATCAAAATGAACATACAACGGCCCCTCAGGCAGGGCATAATCCAGCAAATCAGTCACATGCGGCAGATGAACCACGCCCGACGCAGCCAAAGCCTCGCGCTCGGCGGCATCCAAATCACGCGCATCCGTCAAAATAACCTGCGCTTCCGGCAGCGGCGTCAGGCCAACGCCTTGCACAATCGTCTGCTCACCCCGACCAACACCCATTGCCAATGGCATCCCGCCCAAAAAACCGCTGGGCGTCGTTTGCCAGGTGTTAAAATCCCCATGCGCATCAAACCAGATCAACGTAGGGCGCACGCCAGCCTGCTCCAATCCGGCCAACATGGCAATGCTCGTGCAGCAATCACCGGCCACGCTGATTGGCCGCTGCCCCTTCGCCAGCGCCGCCGCCACCATTCGCGCCAATGGCCGATAGAGAAAGACCATTCGCTCTTGCGGACTGCCCACAGGCAAGATTGGCCGGTTAATCAGCCAATTTGCCTCTACCAACTCATCCAGGCCGCGCTCCGGCCGATCTAAAAAGAATGGGGTTAAGATAAAATGGTTCATGAGGTGCCCTTATTGGTAGGAGGTGTGTGTGTAAACTTCGTCAACGGCCGTTAACAAATCATTCAGCCGGTGTACCTGTTCCGAAACGTCATGCGACAACCGCTGCGCACGACCGCTGTCAATCTCCTTCGCCCCCAACACTTCCATCTGCGAATAAAGTGTGCCCATCGCGGCCACCGTCTCTTCTAAATCAAGCTGCGTGCGCCGCATCAGGCGGTGCAGCGCGTTTAGTTGAACTTGCTGCTGCTGATAAACGCCCAATGTCTGCTCGATTTCGGCGCGAATGGCGGGGTCTGTCTCCGCCGCGAGTTGGCGCTCTAAATTGGCGATGGCCTGGGGAACGGCCGTTACGTCTTGCTGCACCACCTCATTTTCCTCATACGCCGTCAGCCGCCGCACCAACTGCTGCAAACGCTCTTCCCAACGCTGCAATTCGCCGCCCACATCCAGCAAATGGTCTTGGAATGCCTCTTTGGGATTTTGCTGCACCATCTCTAAAATTTTCTGCCGGTACAATCCCGCCCGCGCCAACTGTGCCTGGTAACGCAGCACATTGCTGTTGGCTGTCTTCTCAAGAATGGGGGCTGGTTGGGAAACGGCCGTTTCCCCCGCAGCACGCCCCGTCTGCGCAGAAGCCACCCCGCCACCCTCATCCTCATGCTTACGCCGCTGCAACTCCGACCAATACGCCCCCAACCCCAACAAACTCAAAAATCCACCCGGCGCAAAACAAAGAGCCATCGTCATGCCAAAATCCAGCCCCGCCGACGCCGTCGTCGCATCACCAAGCGACAACGTAAACACCCCCGTCCCCATCACACTCATCCCCACCAACAACAAAATCGCCGCAATCACCGTCGGCAGCCCATTCGAAGACGCCGCACGCCGCCGCATCGCAATCAACACCGCCCCCAACCCCGCCCCCACCCCAGGGCCAAGACAGGCAGCAAGCTCCAGCAAAGGCGCTGTACCCGTTAAAGCAAAAAAAGACGTGGCAAGCAAACTAATCACCACCATCGCGGCCAACAGCGCCAACATCACAATTTCAAGCGTCGTAAATGGTTTCTTCTGCATACGGCTAATTCTCTCACTCCCAGAATACGTTTCGTAATCTTACCACAAGCCGCAAACACATTTCACACAAAGCACCCATCCCGTCAGGTCATCCCCCAAACATGACCCCCCACATGACCTTCAGCACATCTCAACATGACCCGCCCCGTCCTATACTGTGCTCATCAACAAAAACAAACAACCCGGTGGTGCCCAACAAAACCAGCACCCCCGCAACAAATCCAAACGGAGGATTACGATGAAAAGCAAGAAAAACGAATTGGTTGGTGGCATCTTATTAGTAAGCTTTGGTCTCCTGGCTCTGTTAGGGCAATTCATAAACTTATCCCCCTGGATGGGGCTGCTCGTCTTACCCATCATTGGCGGCATCTTTCTCCTCGCCGGCATCATCGCCCGCAACGTCGGCTTCATGATTCCCGGTGGCATCCTCAGCGGCATAGGGTTAGGCGCATTCCTCATCGAAGGGCCGCTCAACAACCTGGAAGGGGATGCCGAAGGCGCCGTCTTCATGCTCTCATTTGCCTGCGGCTGGGCATTGATCACAATCCTCAGCGCCCTATTTACAAAAAAGACACAATGGTGGCCTCTCATTCCTGGTGGCATCATGGCCTTCATTGGTGGCGGTCTCCTCTTCGGCGGTGCATTTATCAGCACCCTGACCCTGCTCGGCAAAGTATGGCCCGTCTTCCTCATCGCCAGCGGCGTCTACGTCATCTTCAAAGGCTACCGCAGCGGAACAATCATGCAATAGTGTGATAGCTAAACAAAGTTCTCCCGGAGGTTAAAACGGTTCCTCTCATGGAACAAACCGCCGGGAGATTGTTTTTTATCGTAGGTCGGATTGCCAATCCGACTATCGGATTGCTAATCCGACTATCGGATTAACAATCCGATTCACGAAGGAGCATCTCATGTCCGAACCAATTCTCACCACAAAAGATTTACGCAAAAGTTATGGCGATCTAGAAGCCGTGAAAGGCGTTTCGTTCAGCGTTTTGCGCGGCGAAATTTTTAGCCTGCTCGGCCCCAATGGCGCAGGCAAAACAACAACCATCTCCATGTTAAGCTGCCTGCTCTCTCCCAGCGGCGGCACGGCCGAAATCGGGGGGCACGACATCATCAGCAACAGCCTGGATGTGCGCAAAATTATCGGCGTCGTCCCCCAAGAAATCGCCCTCTACGAAGAACTGACCGCCCGCCAAAACCTGCACTTTTGGGGCAGCATGTACAACATGAGCGGGAAAGCACTCAAAGCCCGCATTGACGAAGTGCTAACCCAAGTCAACCTTGCTGAACGCGCCAATGATCGCGTCAGCACATTTTCTGGCGGCATGAAACGGCGCATCAACATCGCCGTTGGCCTGCTGCACAAACCGCAGCTTTTATTCATGGATGAGCCGACAGTTGGCATCGACCCACAAAGCCGCCGCCGCATCCTCGACATGGTCAAAGAACTGCGCGACCAGGGCATGACCGTGCTCTACACCACCCACTACATGGAAGAAGCCGAAGAGCTATCTGACCGCGTCGGCATTATCGACCATGGCAAACTGATTGCGCTCGGTACGCAGGCAGAATTAACCAAAGTTGTGGGGCAGCAAGAAACCTTGCGCCTCCATCTCGGTGAAGGCCATTTGGCAGAAGATCATTTGGAGCTGTTTACCGCTGTGCAGGGCGTTCTCTCCGCTACCGCGCTCAACGGCGAAATGGCCCTCTCTGTCACAGAAGCTGAGGAGGCGCTGCCCGGCGTTATCAGCAAAGCCAACGCGGTCGCGCTGCCCATTCGCTCCATCGACATTGAAGAGCCGAATCTGGAAGCCGTTTTCCTGCATCTGACCGGTCGGGCATTGCGCGACTAAACAGGACAAGACCGATGAAGAAGATACTGACGATTGGTTGGAAAGACCTGCTCCTCATCTTCCGTGACCGGGGAGCCTTGATTTTAATGTTAGGTGCGCCCTTTGTGTTGACCATTGGCCTGGGGCTGGTATCGGGCGCTTTTTCTGACACAGACAACGGCACAGGGTTGGCAGATATTCCCGTGGCAATCATCAATCAAGATGAAGGGGAATTGGGAGCAGCATTGGTGGATGTGTTCAACGCTGATGGCCTGGCAGATTTGCTGCAACCGGTCGCCATGGGTGATGTTGCCGAAGCGCGGCGCATGGTTGAAGATGACGAGATTGCCGCCGCCGTTATCATTCCGTCTGGTTTCACCGACAGCATCATCCCGCAAAACGCAACCAGCGAGGAAACGGGTGATGTGGTCGCCATTGATGTCTACGCCAATCCGGCACGGCCGATTAGCGCCAGTGTGGTGGATGGTGTTGTGCAAGACTTTGTGAACCGGGTGGAAACGGCCGTTCTCGCCGTCAACGTCTCCCTCTCGCAGCTAGTCACAAGCGGCACCCTCCCCATGAGCGAGCTAAATCAACTACCCGCCATCGGGCAAGCACTCAGCGCACAACAAATTGCCGCCGTACAAACGGATAACCAACAACTCATCGAAATCCGGCAAGACACGGCCACAAGCGACAGCAGCGACTTTAACCCGCTTGCCTATTTTGCCCCCGGCATGGCGATCACCTTCCTCATGTACACCGTCTCTTTAGGCGGCGGGCGCATCTTGCAGGAACGAGATGACCGCACCCTGGCGCGTTTACTGGTGACGCCCTCCTCCACCACGCAAATTATTGGGGGCAAGGTTTTAGGCATTTTCTTTACGGCCGTTGCCCAGGTTGGCGTGTTGGTTGGGGCAAGCACCCTCTTCTTCCAACTTAATTGGGGAGATACGCTTGGTGTTATCATGCTCATCCTCACCGTAGCCATTGCCGCCACCGGTTGGGGCATGCTGTTGGCGGCCTTTGCCCGAACGCCCAACCAGGTGATGACCTATGGCTCGGCGTTGATGCTCACCTTTGGCGTTCTGGGTGGCGGGTTTATCGACCTGCCGCGTGAAGGATTGCTCGAATGGATCAGCCGCATCACGCCAAACGCCTGGGCGTTGGATGGCTTTGTCGCCCTGGGACAGGGACACACCATTGCCGACATCACCACTGAACTTCTCGCCTTGCTTATCATGGGTGCGCTCTTATTTGCTATCGCCATCACACTTTTCCGCAGACGCACCGAAACAATTTTGCACTAACGAGGTTTATCATGCGTAAAATAGCTACACTCGTCTGGAAAGATACTATCCTACGCTTTTCCAGCGCATCAGAAATCCTCTTTTTCTTGATTCTGCCCATTGTTTTTACCTTTTTGCTGGGCGGGGGTTTCAGTACCTTCGCCACAGAAGAAGACACGGACAGCCGCATTCCGCTGCTGGTTGTCAATGAAGATGACAGCGACCTGGCACAGGCTTTGCTGGATGTATTGTCCACTTCCGAGACAGTGCGCGTTGACATCATGAGCCGGGACGAGGCAGAAGCAGCATTTGCCGATGAAACGGCACCGGCGCTGCTGCTCATTCCCGCCGGATTTGCCGATGCGCTGCTGACTGGGGAAACGGCCGTTCTCGATTTGCGCCAACTCCCCGATGACAATAATGCGACAATAGCCGGGCGGGCTGTGAATACGGCCGTTAGCTACATCAGCCGTCCACTCAATGCCGCTCGCGCCAGCGTCACCATCGCCGCAGAGCGCCAACCCTTCGCCGACAACGCCGCACGCCATGCGTATTTCACACAAAGCCTGGCCCTGGCTCAAGATTTAGCAGCGGAAACGCCGCAGCGTGTCACCTTGACCCAGCCCGAAACAGCCACCACCCAAAATGGGGATTATAATCCCGCCACGCAATCTTCTGTCGGGCAGCTTATCACCTGGGTTTTCATCCCCCTGTTAGGCACATCTGGCTTCCTGGCTCTGGAAAGGCGTCGTGGCACACTACGCCGCCTGCTGACCACGCCTACCCAAAAAGCCACATATTTGCTGGGAACCATCACCAGTCAATTCCTCGTCGGATTGGTGCAAATGATCCTGCTCATCGGCTTCGGCATCCTGGTGATGCATGTTAATTGGGGCAATTCGTTAGGTGGCCTTGCCATTCTCCTTGTGGCTTTTGCCCTCACCTCTGTTGCCTTCGGCACCATGCTTGGCACATTCGTCAAAACAGAGAGCCAGGCCAGCAACTTGAGCATCATGCTGGGCATGTCGATGGCTCTGCTTGGCGGCTGCTGGTGGCCGATGGAACTGTTCCCCCCTGCGGTGCAAAATGTGGTTAAGGTGCTGCCCACCACTTGGGCCATGCAAGGGTTGACCGATATGGTTATGCGTGGGCAAGGGGTTAATGCGGTGCTGCTGGAAACGGCCGTTTTACTTGGATTTGCCGCCGTTTTCTTTGCCATCGGCATCCTCCGCTTTCGTCATGATTAACCCCAGTTGGAGGTTGAAAATCAACAATTTTCAACCTCCAACCTCTACTTACAAGTTGTTTTGCTCGTTGGCTAACTGACTACGCGAAAATCCACTTTTTTAACAATTGAAAAGGCGACAACATTCCTATTCACAACCCCCTCCCGGCAATGCTAGACTACTTCCAGCAAAGAAGTACTGGCTAGAGTAACAAGATGTATCCGTGGAGGAATGATGACACAATCTGTTTTAATTGTTGACAATGATTCATCAGCACGGTTAATGCTACATCTGGCACTAGAGCAGGACGGATGGCAAGTAAAGGAAGCGGAAGATGGCGCAGGCGCGCTGCAAATGATTGAAGAGGAGCGCCCTGACGTCGTTGTGATGGATGTCGCGCTGCCTCAATTGAATGGCATTGAAGTAACCAAAATGCTACGCAACAAAGTTAGCACCGCTGATTTGCCGGTTATCTTGTTAAGTGCCTTCGTGCGACATGCACAGGAAGCAGTAGCCGCTGGCGTAAATAAATTTTTAGTGTGGCCGGTGTTGGGATTTGAACTGACACAAAATGTCCGAGAAGTATTAGGACGAGTTTAAAACCAACCGACATTGCAAACTGTATCACAAAAAAACGGCCGTTTCTGAATCAGAAACGGCCGTTTTTTTGTGCGTTTACCTCATCACGCGCTCACCAAAGCACGCAGCGCCTCCGGGTCACGAATAATAATGCGACCCTCTTTCATCAAAATCCATTGCTGTTTACGAAAATCGCGCAAACTCTTATTGGTGCTTTCGCGTGTGGCTCCAATGAGGCTGGCAAGATCGGTCTGCGTCAGGCTCATATCAATCTGCACGCCATCGCTGTTCACACGGCCGTAACTTTGCGCCAATTCCATTAGTTTACGCGCCAACCGCTGCGGAATGCCCAACGAAGCCAAACTGTCTACCTGTTGTGTGTTATACCGCACCCGCCGCGTCAACACCTTCATAAAATTGAGCGCCAACTGCGGACATTGCACCATGTGCTGCCGAAAATCTTCACGGCTAATCAGGTAAAGCGCGGTGTCGTCCAGGGCAACGGCCGTTGCCGACCGGGGCAAACCATCCACAACAGCCAATTCTCCAAAAATGTCGCCAGGGCGTCCAAACAAAATAACCGAAGTCTCTGTACCGTCCCACCCGTTGACAAAAATACGCACCTGCCCTGAAGCTACCAAATAAACCACCTGCCCCGGATCACCCTCACGGAAAATGATCTCACCTTGCTTGTAATAACGCTGCACAATATCTCGTGCCACATAGCTCAGTTGTCCATCATCCATATCGGCAAACAACGGCGTTTGTTTGAGGAAGCTAACTTTACTGTTCATTGCGCCGTGTACTCCATCCGCCCTTGCCCGAATACCAGCCAAACTTGTGTAAGTCATCACCACCCCACCTCCGATATTAGACATGGCTCAAAGCCAGCCCAATACCCACAGCCATGAGGATGCCGCACAACAGTTCCACCAGGTAAACAGATGCCCGATCATTATTCGCCACCTTCGGCCATTCAATCGCCAGGCGGGGTATCGCCACCAACGGCACCAACAAGAACTGCCCCAAAGCCACAAACGTTGTGATGAGAATCCGCTCCAGGATGCCAATGTACTTGTTAGAACCTTCGGGAAAATTCGGGCCGGTTCCTTTTACCAATCCATAGGCAAGGAATTTAGCGATTACCCAGGCAGGCATGGTAATAAAAGCATAGCCAATCAAGTAAAAAAGCACGCGTTCGCTTTGCAAGATATTTACTAAATCCTGTGAGATGGTGGCTAAATTTAGAAATCCACCAGCAATCAGGGCAAAGGCAATCACAATAAAATGCGCCAACTGATCAAGCAAAAAGCGCAGCAAAGGGGGAATGGATGGTTTCACGTACAGTTGGCTGGCATCGATTAAAATGTGCGCCACGCCGATGAAAACAACCCCCTGCCACCAGCTTGCATCAAACGGCAAAGCGAATAACCAGGTGACAATAAAAACGATGGTTCCATGCACCAATACGCCCGCTAATGCTCGACTCTTCCAACCAGCCAGGCTGTCCCATTGTAAGATGTAATCACCAACTAGATGTGCTAAAAGCATTGCGCCGACCATGATGACCCTCTCTTTGACAAAAAATTAAAAACTTCCAATACAACTCACTACCAATACGATTTTTAGGTTTTCGATTACTGTCCTAATAGTAATGGCAATCCAGGAACGCCGCTGTGAAATAAGTCACAATTTTCGATTCTTGTGATCGGTGGTGAAAACGGCCGTTTCTGCGACAATACACCCATGCAACGATACGTAACCCTGATTCGCCTGCGCCCCCAATTTCGATACTTGTGGCTGGCCGCCGTTGTCAGCTTTGCTGGCGATTGGTTCAACACCATCGCCTCCGTCATCCTCGTCAATCGCTACCTTGACTCAAATACGGCCGTTGGCCTCCTCTTCGTCGCCCGCGCCTTGCCCCCCTTCTTCCTCGGCCCCATTGCCGGTGTCATCGCCGACCGCTTCAACCGCAAAACCGTCCTCATCGCCACCGACTTACTGCGTGCGGGCATCGTCCTCAGTTTCCTCTTCATTGACCGCCCAGAACGCGCCTGGCTCATCTACGCCCTCACCATCGCCCAATTCGTCATTTCCGCATTTTTTGAACCAGCCCGCGCCGCCATTTTGCCCAGCCTCGTCGAAGGTCACGATGAACTACTCATTGCCAACACCCTTTCCGGCATTACCTGGTCTGCCATGCTGGCCTTGGGTGCCGCGCTAGGAGGCGTCGTCACCGGTCTTTTCGGGGTGGCAACGGCCATCATCATTGACGCCATTTCCTTTCTCCTCTCTGCGTTTTTCATCTGGCGTATCCAGTCCCTGCCACACAGCGAACCCATCGAGGAGAGCGAAGCAGGTAACGGCTTACAAGATTTGATAGAAGGCTTCCGCTATGTAAGCCAGCATCCCCGCACCGGCCTGATCGCTTCCGTTAAAGCGTTCACGCAAATTGGCAGTCCCGACATCATGATTGCCATCTACGCCGCGCAAATTTTCCCTTATGGCAAGGATGGGGCACTGGCGCTCGGCTTGCTTTATGCCGCCGCCGGGTTGGGGGCCATTTTAGGGCCGCTGCTGGCGAATGCGCTCACAGATGGCAGCACGCGCCTGCTGCAAAATGCGATTGGGATCTCGTTTGCCGTTGTCGCCGCCGGTTGGTTGTTGTTTGGCTGGGCACCGACCCTTCCCCTGGCTCTATTCGCCATGCTGCTGCGACATATGGGCGGCTCCACCAACTGGACTTACAGCAATGTGCTGCTGCAAATGCGCGTCCCCGACCGCTTTCTCGGACGTGTGTTCGCGCTTGATTTTGCGCTGTTTACATTGGCAATGTCGCTCTCTGTCTGGCTCAGCGGCATATTACTTGACCAGACAAACCTCGACCCGCGCCATCTCTCTTTTTTGCTGGCGTTGGGCAGCCTGCTGCCCCTGCTCCCCTGGATGTGGCTAAACCAAAGCGACCCACAACGGCACGCAACGACTGTCGAAGATACGGCCGTTTAGTCAAAAGCAGCCTATCTTCCCACTCACCCAAAGTCTGCGGCCAACACCGCATCCAGCGCCGCCACCAAAAAATCAGCGTCAGCCATGTTGAAGGGCAGCGGCGGCCGAATTTTAACGACGTTGTGATACGGGCCATCGGTGCCCAGCAAAATGCCCAGCTCGCGCATGCGATTGGCAACAAAAGAGGCCTCTGCGCCCGCCGGTTCCAATGTATGGCGGTCGCGCACCAACTCCACCCCCAAAAACAAACCGGAGCCGCGCACATCGCCCACAAGCGCATAACGATCCAGCAACGGCCGTAACCCGGCCAACAATCGCTCCCCCACCGCCAACGCCTGCGCCTGTAAATTCTGCGCTTGCAGCACATCCAACACCGCCAACCCGACAGCACACGACACCGTATTACCGCCAAAGGTGCTGAAGAACTCCATGCCATTGTCAAAAGCGGCGGCGATGTCTGGCGTCGTCACCACGGCGGCGATGGGATGGCCGTTGCCGATAGGCTTGCCCAACACCACAATGTCCGGCACGACGCCTTGTGCCTGGAAGCCGTAAAAGTGAGTACCGATACGGCCGTATCCCGTTTGCACCTCATCAGCAATACAAACCCCGCCCGCCGCCCGCACCGCCGCATAAACAGCCGCCAGATACCCCGGCGGCGGCACAATCTGCCCGCCCACACTGGGCAGCGATTCGGCAATAAAGCCCGCCAGGCCGACGCCACGCGCTTGCAGCCCGGCAATGATCGCCGCCACATGCTGCGCGTACTGCGCTCCGGCTTGTGGATTGTCCGCTTTGTATGCGCCGCGATACACGTCTGGGATAGGCGCGGTATGCACCCAGGGCGGCGCACCCTTGCCGCCCGGCCCATCATGCTTATAGGGGCTGATGTCAATCAGACCGGTGGTGTGCCCATGATAGGCCGCTTCTAACACAATCATGTCGCGCTGCCCGGTGTAGGCGCGTGCCAGACGCAGCGCCAATTCATTCGCCTCGCTGGCTGAGTTGAGGAAGTAGCAAACGGTGAGCGGAGCGGGCAGCGTGGCGCTGAGACGCGCGGCGTATTCGTTAAGCAAATCGTGCAGATAGCGCGTGTTTGTGTTTAGCACGCCCATTTGTGCCTGCGCCGCGGCGACCACTTGCGGGTGACAATGGCCGACGTGTGGCACATTATTGTAGGCGTCCAGGTAGCAACGGCCGTTTTCATCATACAAATACTGCATCCAGCCGCGCACAATCTTCACCGGGTCACGGTAAGCAATGGACAAGTTGCCGCCCAGGCGACGGCGGCGGTCGGCTAATGTTTGCGCCTTGTCGGGCGCAGATGCGGGGAAATGGGCGGCGGGAATGTTTAAGATGAGATTGGGGTCGGGAGACAACGCCTGCCACACCGCCCATTGTGATGCTGCGGCCATGTCCGGGAAATCGGCGCCGAGGTCTAAATCATCGCTCAGGATTTGCAAATGGAGATGAGGCGGCCAACCGCCATTGACATCTGCATGACCCAATGCGGCAAATGGCTGCCCGGCGGCCACCATCTGCCCAACCTGCACCCCATCTAATGATTGGCGGCTGAGATGGCGATAAAGGGTGAAAAAGGGATCGCCATTGTCAGTTTCGTGGCGCAGCACAATTGTCGGCCCGTCATTTGCTGTGGCGGCGCAGGCATGGACATGACCGGCGAGGGGGGCGCAAACGGCCGTTTCCGCTGCCGCAAATAAATCTATCCCCAGGTGCAGCGTGGGGCGTTCGCCCATTGGCCCAGCGCCCAGCGCCAAAGTAGACGGCAGACGCGCTTCCCCATATTGCCCGATGCCCACCGTCGCGCCGACCGCCGCCAGCGCCGCCGCCAGACGAGGAGCCAGGGCAGCGGCCACATTGCGCCGCGCATCGCCATGAATGAGCGGACTGCTCACGCTCAGGTCAAGCACATGTGCCTGCTGCCAATCGACGGGCAGCACAGAAGCAAACTGCCCGTGCCGGGTTTGCAGCCAGGCGATGATGGGCGAGGCGTGTGGCACGGGCGGGAGATGGCAGGCATGACGGTAAACGGCCGTTGCCAAACGGTGCGGCATCTGCAACAAACGCGGCAGCGTGCGCCGAATCGGCTCCTGACTAATCGTGAGATACGGGTCGTCGGGGCGCTGCCGCTGCTGCTGCGCGGCCATGCAGGCACTGATTGCCAGGCGCAAACAAATCAGGTCATGCAGCACAGCCAATTCTGTTTCTTGCAGCGGATAGACTTCATGATAACCGGCGACCATCGCCGCCACTGCCGCCAACGGGTCTGGCTTATCCAAGAGGGCATAGGCACAGGCCACCGCTAAATCGCTGATCGTGTAACTGTACAGCATGTCGCCGAAGTCGATGATGCCGGTGACACGCTGCGGGCGTGTGCCCAGAGCGGTGTCCGCATCCACAAGTATGTTGTAATCGTTGGCGTCATTGTGGATGATGCTGCGGCGCAAATCGGCCAGCAAGGGCTGTGTGCGCTGCGCGAAGGCGTCCGCAAAACGGCCGATCTGCTGACGCAGCGCCGTGTCACTGACCAAGGGCAGATTCTCGGCAATGACGGCCAGTCCATTTGCCAGGTCCCAGGAGAAATGACGATGCAATGCCGGATGATCAAATCCGGCTAAAGCGCGATCTAATTCGCCAAGTGTGCGCCCAAAGTCGGCGAGCAGCGCGGGGGTGTGCCGTCGCGCCCGCGCCAGTGGGATACCGGGCAAATGGGTGATCAACCAGAGCAGGTAGGCTGTGCCGTCAGCGGCAGCAACGGTTGTGTGCAAACGGCCGTTTATAGTGGGAATGATATGGGGATAACGGCCGTTTCCCTCCCCGACAACAAGCAGCGCCGACTGCTGCGCTTCGAGCATGGCCGGGTCTTCGCGGCTATTGGCTATTTTCAAGACAAATTGACGGCCATCAGCAGCCGTCAGGCGGAAGTTTTGGTCACGGTCGCTGGGAAGGGAAACGGCCGTTGCCGTCAGGTCATACACATCATGCGCAAAACGCGCCGCATCATCAACTGTAAATTGGGGAGCATAAGCCAGAATTGACATAGCGCACAACTTTAACCCAGGCACAACATTTTGCCATCGTTTCCTGCCCCATATCCCGCTTTTGCTAAAGCCATAAACCACCATACAGGTATAATTGTCTAGAATACGTTCTGTACTATGGAAATATGCGGGCTTTTGTCTAATGAATCCGCCAGTTGGGCAGCGTCAGCTAGATTAAGAGTAAGTGACAATCAAGAAAATGATAAACAAAGAAGAATTAGACAATATTTTAGCTTTATACAAAGCCCAACCAGTTGGAAGTGGATATATGGACGTTATTGTAAAACGAGAAAATGTCCGTCAATTAATCCATAAGCTCATTCTCGGTGGGGTTCAAATCAACAGCATTACTTGGTGGCAATATGTTGAGCAAAACACCAAGAGTAAAGGTTATGGCCTGGGTGGCCCTAAAAGCGACTACTATGATGGTTGGTTCTCTGAAATAAATTTTGCAGACGATGAACTTAACACTACTGTAGTAGATGACATTATGAAAGTCATTGAGAATAAAGAGATCACCTTTTCTAATGGAGAAAGAATCGGCTACATTCAAGATGAATGTCTGACACCAGCGTTATGGTTGGACATCCCAGATGAATGGGAGTCGCACTAACCAAGTCAAAGAGCAGCTCACATTGTGCTGCCCAACACAGTTTGTGCGGCGGCTTACGCTTTGGTTTTTGAAAGCTATTTCCGACTGCGCCGCATCAATCCTTAATCGTAGGGCCGCATAAGTCAAATTATAGCTATAGTATCCAAATGCTATGGACGAAACTATTCGATTTGTTGAAGTAATGCTTGGTGGTCTTGGCCATTGCATTCGTTGGATTACCACTGCTCCCAAAAAGCAAATAAAGCTCCCCAAAGCCACATGGTGGGAATTGGAGCGAAGGAAAACGCGCTTTGGCGCGTACCTAGGTTTTTCATGCAGTCGGCGCGGCGGCTTATGCTTATCGTTAGGAGCGACAGTAACACTGGAAAGTGACGGCGCAATCTGCTATCATAATCGAGATGAACACAAAGCAGCGCAAAACACTTTTCGCAATCTTTGCCGACCCAATTAACGGCAACATCGAATGGCGCAGCATCGAATCTTTACTTGTAGCTCTTGAGTGCCAGGTTATTGAGGGAAGTGGTTCACGAGTGACCTTCATCTTAAATGGACAACGCGCCGATTTTCATCGGCCCCACCCTGGGAAAGAAGCGCTGCGTTATCGGGTGAAAGATGTACGCGAATTTTTGCAGAGGGCAGGTGTAACCCCATGAATGAAATGACTTACCAAAACTATTCCGCGAAAGTCGAATATGACCCTGTAGATAAAATCTTTGTTGGGCATATTATTGGGATTCGAGACATTGTTGGCTTTCATGGCTGTACCGTTGAAGAACTGGAAACAGCCTTTCATGACGCCGTAGATCACTATCTAGAAGTGTGCGAAAAAATCGGGCAGCCACCGCAACGGTCTTATTCGGGTAAATTGACCCTGCGGATACCGCCAGAAATTCATATGGCAGTGGCAACAGCAGCAGAAATCAACAGCAAAAGCATTAATCAGTGGGCTACTGATGTTTTGAAGCAAGCCGCGATGTCTGAAGCGGCCTCATAGTTTTCAGTCAAGATAGGGGTGGTCGTTTTTAGCAAAGGACCGCTTGCGGGCACACGTCACAAGAATACGCTAATATATTCTTATCCGGTTAAGCAAGTCGAGCAGCCCAAACACGCCTGCCCCTAGAATCAATGCCCAGGAAAAGAGAGAAGTGAACTCGTTTTGCGGGTGGCGCAGATAAAGCAGGTGCAGTCCAACATGGATGGCAAAAAAGATGTCCAGCCCGCGCATGAAGCCCGCATTGGGGCTGTCTGTCCCCAGCAAGCCCCAGAAGAGAAGTAGATATAAGGGGATGTGAACGGCCGTAAACAGCCAATACCCCCTGCGCTCATCCAAACGAGACAACAAAGGGAAAATCGCCCACTCATGCCGCCGAATAGCGTCCATTTCATGGGCGAGCATAAAAGCCAGAGCAACCAAAAAGAAAAATGATGCGCCCATCAGCAACCTGATTAGCCTTCATCCCCCGACAAAAGCGTCAACTCCCACTCAAGGAATCCACTTAATATCTTTGAAATTCGGCTTCCGCTTTTCCAGAAAAGCATTGCGCCCTTCCTTCGCTTCTTCCGTCATATACGCCAACCGCGTCGCCTCACCGGCAAACACCTGCTGCCCAACCATGCCGTCATCCGTCAGGTTCATGGCAAATTTCAGCATCTTAATGGATGTAGGCGACTTCGCCAGAATTTCCTGCGCCCATTGATAAGCCGTATCTTCCAGCTCGTCATGCGCAATGACCGCATTGACCATGCCCATTTCATACGCATCTTGCGCCGAATAATTACGACCAAGGAAAAAGATTTCGCGGGCACGCTTTTGTCCCACCATCTTTGCCAGATAAGCCGAGCCATAGCCGCCATCAAAGCTGGTCACATCAGCATCCGTTTGCTTAAAAATGGCGTGTTCCTTGCTGGCTAACGTCAAATCACAGACCACATGCAGACTATGACCGCCGCCCACAGCCCAACCCGGCACCACCGCAATGACCACCTTCGGCATAAAGCGAATCAGCCGCTGCACTTCGAGAATATTCAGGCGGGGCATCCCCTCATCATCCACATAGCCCTGATGGCCGCGCGAACGTTGGTCGCCGCCGCTGCAAAAAGCATAAACACCATCTTTAGGCGATGGCCCTTCACCGCTGAACAGCACAACACCAATAGAGGTGTCTTCACGGGCATCCAAAAAAGCCTCAAACAGTTCCGCCACTGTTTTCGGGCGAAAGGCATTGCGCACTTCCGGCCGATTAAAGGCGATACGCGCCACACCATCACATTTTTTGTAGGTTATATCTTCGTATTCTTTTACAGTTGTCCAGTTTGGTTTGTTCATGACCTTATTTTAGCTGAAAAAAGATAGGGTCAAACCCTATCCAGGCACAAGAATCATCTCCAGCTATCGCCAACAATGCCCCTATTGGTTGGACTTAAGAACCGTTAACTTTACAAAGCAAAACGGCCGTTTTCCCAACGATGTGTGCGGGAAACGGCCGTTCATTCAACCCAATCCGGCTTCAGTCTCTCAAATCATAACCGAAACCAATTTTTGGATACCTTGATCACGTAACCACAAACGAGTCCGCGATTGCTCATTGGCATGAGGAATACGCGCCACAGGAACTCGATTCAAATCTACGCCATTAGAAACATTGCCGTGCAGCTCATTAATCACCGGCAGCAAACGCTGCGGTTCCAATCCCAATTGCTTTGCCGAGCCAAGAAAAGCATTGTGCAGTTTATTGGCAACGGGCTGTCCCGACGTCACCATATACACCACATCAGACTTACGCAGCGCAGCCAACGTTAACTTATTCAAATTCGATCCCAAATCCAAAATGACCTGATGCCCACTTTCCGCAATCACATCCAACGCACGTTCTAACCGGGCTGGATTAGGCATTCGGCTCGATTCCACCAACACCCCCGGCGCGGGTGTCACCCACAGGCTGGCACGATGCCGCTGCGAAAACCGTTTCACCCGGTCAATGTCTATCTCTTCTTCCGGTTCATTAAGCAGATCAATGATATGGCGATTCGTATACAAACTAAGCGCAGGAGCAATTCCCCCCAGCGGTAAATCCAAATCCATTAACATCACAGATTGATCTTCATGCAACGCCACCGCTTCAGCTAATTGAATCGCTAACGTAGTCGTACCAACACCACCTTTTGGGCTAAAAAGGGAGGTGATACGTGCGCGTTTACTTGGCGCAGGCGCACCTTTTTCCGGGGCTGCATGATTGCGCCGTAAAACAGCCGCAATGTGCGCTTCCAATTCGTCAGCTTGAAACGGCTTCATCAAATAATCGTCAGCGCCAGCCTTAAAAGCTTGCAACTTATGCTCTTTGGTAACACACGCAGTCAGGAATATCACAGGTGTTCTGGCAGTATCTGGGTTCTCGCGAATTTCCTCACAAACCTCGAACCCATCCATTTTAGGCATCATGATGTCTAATACAATCAGGTCTGGCTTATAAGCAAAGGCTACCTCCAGCCCACTTGGGCCATCCTTTGCCGACATAACATCAAAACCGCGACGCTTCAGTTGGTGTTCCACCAGGTAACGCACTGGAAACTCGTCATCTATGACTAATATTTTTCTCTCACCCATTGCACACATACCCTTTGCGAGGATCTCTTCCCACTTTTTTTTAATTTTTATGAATAAGGACTTGGCAATACAAGATAAACTGTGGCAAGCAATCCATGAACTTCGATGATCAGTGCCGAACAAAATCATTGGAACTGCCTGATTGTTGTGCGGGGTTTGAAATTTTTATACTCATTATCATAGTCGAAAATTGTTACAAATCCACTTAAGTAGTATTGTAATGAACTGGTATTATCATACCTTTCACGGCATCTTTGGCTTGATTGGGTATTAGTTCTATATAATCGAGCAAAGAGTAGAGAAAGGAAGGGGCGATAAGCCTCAAGGATTTGAGGAGAAACAAGGTGGCTCAAACTGTATTGATCGTAGACGATGAGTCTATGACCCGTGATTTATTGCGCATGATGCTTACCCCATCTGGCTTTGAAATTCATGAAGCGGAAGATGGATTAGACGCGCTAGAGAAAATCGGTTCTTTTATGCCCGACATTGTGTTACTGGATGTGATGATGCCCAATATGGATGGCATCACGCTCTGCCAAAGACTCCGGAGTAACGGCACAACAGTAGCACTCCCAATTATTATGCTCAGTGCCAAAACAAATTTTAATGCCGTAGAAGAAGGGTTAAGCGCCGGTGCTAACAAGTACCTCACAAAGCCTATCGCACGCAAAACATTGCTTGCCACCATCAAAGAATTAATTGGAGATGATGCGCAGGCTAGTGTGCTGTCCAGTTAACGAAATTAAAACATACCCATCATGCCCATTATGCCAACAGCAAGCATAATGCCACCAATGATGTAATACATAATAGCCGTGTTCTTATCTCCGATGACCTGACGAGTCCGGCGAATACGTCCTCGCTCCCAATAAAAGCCAGGTTTGACAATCACGCCAAACAAAGTAAACAAACCAAAAACAATTAAAATCATATCTATAGGCTGCATATTACCGCTCCGATTCGCTAATTTTTGCTGCCAATTGTAGTAAGGTTAAGTGCGCCTTACCAATAGAGGCAATATCAAGGGTGCAGAGCCAGACTTTCCAAGGGTTTCTATAAACCGATATGCCTCATCCCTGGCAGCTATCATCACATCATGACAACAATGTGCTGGAATATGATCTTTAACACTTGACACAGAAATTCTCAGATCGTTATGCTAAGAATATAACTGCGGAACGTTGCCGGCATCGCCCCAACGCAGTCATGTACAGGGTGTAGTTTTGCAAAAAGGGGTGCAGCAATGGGACGTGATGTATTAGAGCAAGACCTGAATATTCTGGAAAGAATGGTTTCTTACTTGGGAGAGTATTTGCTCAGTGAAGAAACGCATTGGGAAATGCGCGAGCCAGGTATGCCTAAACTTACAATTGGTGGCTGTTTGATGCGCCTGCATCGGCTCCATACCTTGCAAGATCAACTCTCCCCCACCTGTCAGGAACAATTAAATAAAGTAACGGAACAGTTTGAAACAGTATTGCAAGGTTCCATCGTTCGTTTTGAAGAAAAAACACACCAGGAACTTCATGCAAGGTTACATAATTGGGTTTCTTATTTTGCCGATCTCAGCCGCCATATGTTGGTTGACCAAGGGTATTTTGCTGACAAGGTGGATACCCGTGTTGTGATTACGGCGATGGTCGATAAGATGCAAACTGCGCCATACAATCTGCAAGGGCAAATCAAGAATGAGGTAATCTCGCTGGATAACAACTTACGGCAACGTTGGCAAACAGGAGCGTTTATCTGGGATGCGACATGGCAAGCGGCATATCCTGTGACCAAGTATTGGTTCTTGTACGGCATGCCCAAATGAGCCGCCCTCAACGATTTACGATAGTGACCACGACAACACTCTAACGGCAGTGGCATTGTGGCTGGGGCGATATATCGAGATATGTAATAGAGAACGGCCGTATCAAGCGCCGAGTATCCAGTTCTTGCTCCATATCGGCTACCCAAACAGTAGCCAAGTTAATCACTGCCCGTTAGCTGCCAGGTATTCTCGTTTCTGCTTTTTCGCCTGCTTTTCCCCTGCATTCCATTTGTTTTTCTCCCGTCCACCGTTTTTGGAAATCCTCACAACAGAACACGAAATGAGTATTGACAATCAGGCTTAGTTTGTGATATTAATTATTTAATTCACTGAATCAAATAATTATGCGGCGCTAAGGTGGAATGAAAAACATATGCAAAAAGGTGACCGTACCTTAATCAAGAAAATGAATCAGCGATTGGTTTTGCGACTCATTCAAAGCCGGGGACCTATTGCACGCCGAGATATAGCGCATATGTCTGGCCTCAGTCCCGCGTCTGTGACCGGTATTACTGGGGAGCTGATTGAACTAGGCCTTGTGCTAGAGGCAGGGGAAATCGAAAATGAAGATCGGGCTGGGCGCCGCGCAATCAAATTACAATTAAATCCAGAAGCGGGTTATGTTGTCGGTGTTCTCCTGGCCATGCACAAGTTTACCTGTGTCCTGACAGACTTGGATGCCAATGTCCTTTACTGCAATATTCATAATCTCCCAGTAAAGGACTCGCCAGGTATGCCATATGATCCAGAATCCATCTCCCAAGCTATCATTCAAGCTATTGATGGCCTGTTAAAACAGGCAAAGCTTAAGACTGATCAACTGATGGGAATTGGTATCGGTATCAATGGTATTGTGGATTATGAGGCTGGCATTGCTTTATTTGCTCCTCACTATAATTGGCACAATGTGCCCCTTGCCTCCCCCATTGCTGAATATTTTGGAATCCCCGTGCATTTAGAAAACGATGCTCGTTCGCTAACCATTGCCGAACAGTTGTTTGGTGTCGGTCGTGATGTCGATCATTTTGTAGCTGCTGCCATTGGTTACGGTATCGGCTCTGGAATAGTGACAAACGGTCAGATTTACCGTGGTGGTTCTGGCGGTGCCGGGGAATTTGGACATATTGTTCTTAAAAAAGATGGGCCACTATGTTCATGTGGCAAACGAGGTTGCCTTGAATCTCTGGCTGCTGTTCCTGCTATTTTTCGCCAGATAGAAGAGGCAATCGCGTCTGGCGAAGCTACTGTTTTGGCTAATGCCAAACCACTTTCACTAGAGGCCGTGACGACAGCTGTTCAGGAAGGGGATGCGGTGGCTCTGCGTGTTGTTGCTGAGGCTGGACGCTGGTTAGGTCAAGGCATGGCAACATTGGTAAATGTGCTTAACCCTGAGTTATTTATCATTAATGGAGAAGCGGCCTGCTTGGGAAAGCACTTTTTGGAGCCGATGGAAGAAGCCATACATGAGTATGCTTTCGATGGTCTATCTGACTCTTTTCGCATTACGACTGAGCCTGGTGGCACGGAAGTGTGGGCACAAGGTATTGCTACGGTAGTCCTTAGCTCGCTTTTCACTTCGGACAAAAATGACCGCCTTTTTTGAAAATCTATCAAATTTTTGCAGTGACGATATGGAGGTGACTATAGGACGATAGGATCGTGATTAATTAAAGCACAAGTCAACAATTAGGTTAGGAAGAGGAGACGCCGAACATCTTGGCGGACGACGGCGTCTCCACGAGTAAGCACAATCATATTCCTTTCTGTGTGAACAGAAGGATATGTTGGCCTTCTCACATAGTACATACTTATGATTAATTTGACAAAAAGTAAAAGGTATTTGAGTGCGCTAAACGTCAGCACCCCCTAGGAGAAAAATGAAAAACCACAATATCTTACTGATTATTCTTTTGGCGCTTGGATTGATTTTGGTGGCATGCGGTGAGCAAACGGGAGAAACGGCCGTTTCCAATACAGAATCACAACCAGCTGCCACTACATCCGCCGATACCCCATCCGAAGAAGCGCTCGCCGAAGAAAAAACAATCAGCTTTCTTTCTGGCCAGGACGAAAACACAGGTTATACAAAAATCATCCTCGAACTGACCAATGAATATATAGCAGAACACCCCAATGTCTCTATTGAGTTTGAATATTACGCCCAAACTGACTTACAAGGTCGCACCCAACAATTGGCGGCTGCCGGAGCGTTACCCACGTTATTCCCCAACCCCGCCAACGAAACTCTGGATCAAATGTATGAAAATGGGCAGTTGGTTAACATTGAAGCCGCTTTCAAAGAATTAGGGATTTGGGATCAACTCAATTCGGGCACTGTCGCATTATTGAAATCCAAAGAAGTCGATCCCAACGCTCTCTATGAACTACCCGTTGAACTGAACATCGAAGGCTTCTGGTACAACAAGCAAATATTTGCTGACAATGGCATTGAAGTCCCAACCACATGGGATGAATTGCTTGCTGCTGCCGCGATCTTGAATGAAGCCGGTATTCAACCCTTTTCCGCTTCCGGTCAACAAGGTTGGCCTCTTACTCGTCTGCTGGGTGGGTATGCAGCCCGTTATTATGGCGTTGATGCGATGTCCCGTGTAGCCAGTGGCGACCTACAACTAACCGATCCTGGTTTTATAACGGCTGCCGACACCCTCAAGTCGATGGTTGATCTAGGTTATTTCGGCCAAGGCTTAACCACGATTGACTACAATACGGCCGTTGACTTGTTTGTACAGGGCAAAGCAGCCATGTTCTACATGGGTAGTTGGGAGTTACGCACCTTTAACAACCCTGAGGTGAATCTGATCGGCGCCGATAATATCGGCCTCTTTAACGTGCCCTTAGTAGAAGGCGGTAATGGATCATTAGATGATTGGAGCATGAACGCAGGCTTGACTTTAGCAGTCAATAACGATCATTACGATCCAATCGTAGCGGATTGGTTAAAGTATGTCTTCAGCAACTTTGGCGATCGCTCAATGAGCGAGTTAGGTGCCATCACTGGATTCAACGTCAACACCATGCCTGAAGATATACCACCTCTCACCCAAATGACCCTGGAAACGATTGAAAACGTCAAAGCTGGCTACCTTTGGTGGGAAGCACTCTTCAATGCTGTTGGCAATCAATCATCCACCGACCTTGCACAAACCCTGGTATCTGATTCTGACTACACAGGGGAACAATATATGACTGACTTGCAATCTGCACTCAATCAATAACAATGCCCAACAAACTCCCTCGAAATGCCTCTAAATGTAAACACAGGGGCATTTCGAGGGATCCCAGATGGGGCCAAATTTCCATCTAATGAACTCGCGTAGAGAAATTGTTTGTGATTTATATCACCCTGTATAAGCAGGCAGGATGCTGTTTTTAGCAAGATCACCGTTGAGGTGAGACTATGAATAAAGTTTTATCCAATCGTTTTGCAATTTTTGTCTTTCTTGGCCCAGCTTTATTGTTGTACACAGTCATCCTGCTGATTCCTATTGGATGGGCACTGGGATTTACAGCATTCAAAGGCTCCCCAATTAGTGGGTTTGAATTTGCAGGCTTTGACAATTACATCCGCCTTATTGGTGACAAAGCTGTACGGGACGCTTTTTGGTTTGGGCTTAAATATGCCGCCGTTGTATCTGGAGGGCAGGTATTGTTGGGCCTCATTCTGTCCCTTATCTATGTCTTTTATCTGAAGAGTGGGACAGCCTGGATTCGCACGCTGATATTCTTTCCAGTTGTTTTACCCACAGTTGCTGTGGCCCAAATTTTTTCCAAATTATTTGCGATTGCTCCTCAGTATGGTCTGGTTAACTCCTTACTCGCAGCAATTGGATTGGAATCTTTTGTCCAGGCATGGCTAGGACAAGGCGATACCGCTTTTTGGGTCATCGTGATTATGGATATATGGCGGGCAATGGGATTTTACGCCATTTTGCTATATGCCGGCGTCATTGACATTCCGACAGAACTCATTGAAGCAGCCCGTATAGATGGTGCATCAGATTATCAAATCGCCCGAAAGGTAATTATTCCTCTCCTCAGACCTGTCCTTGTTTCCGCAATCGTTTTTTCTCTAAACGGTACTTTAAAAGTTTTCGATACCATCTTAGCCTTGACCAATGGCGGGCCAGGAACGGCAACAAGCCCTCTAACCGTCTATTTTTATAAAGTGGCCTTCAGCTTTAGCCAATATGGTTATGGAAGCACGATTGCCGTCTTATTGACGCTTATGAGCCTGGTCGTGACGTTATTGGTCTTAGGTCTCAGTCGTCGTGCTGAATATTAGCCCTTTGTTGAAGGATGTTTCATGAAGAAAAAAGTTGCACCTAGAAGAATTTTCTTTCTGCTGACTCTTGGTGTTTTATTGTTGATTGAGATTTATCCAATTTTCTGGCTGTTGATGTCTTCGATTAAAGGGCCAGACGAGTTCAGTTTACGCCCTATGTATGCCTTGCCTGAGACATTTCATTGGCAGAATTATGTCCAGGCATGGACCGCAGGCAAGATGAGTATCTATTTTCGCAACAGTGTTCTGGCAACACTTCCGGCAATTATCCTTACCATGCTTTTGGGAGTGATGGCAGCCTTTGCAATCGAAATACTGACCTGGCGATTCAAAAGCGGTGTTCTGTTTCTCTTTTTGGCAGGGATTATGGTGCCAGCACAAATTGTGCTGCTCCCGCTGTTCACCATCTATTACAAATTGCATTTGACTAACAATTTAATCGGCCTGATTCTGGTGTACACAGTCTTTGGTATGCCCCTAACCGTATTTTTAATGACCAGTTACTTGAAAGCGATACCACGCGAAATATTTGAAGCTGCCATTATGGATGGGGCCAGCATCTTTCAGGTCTTTTATCTAATTACTGTACCTATGCTTGCTAACGCAATTGTCACATTGGCCCTCGTACAGTTCTTCTTTGTCTGGAATGATTTATTGCTCTCTCTAACTTTTATTAGTGATACCAATCTGCGTACAGTGCAGACTGGCTTGCTAAGTTTTGTAGGTCAATTTGGCCAACGAGAATGGGGGCCAACTTTTGCCAGTATTTCTCTAACTGTCATTCCCACGTTGTTGATTTATCTATTTTTGAACAATAAGGTGATCAAAGGATTAACAGCCGGTGCCGTCAAAGGTTAACAGAATGTGACCTGACTACCCCCACATAACGCGCTACCACTGTTTATTTCCATGGCTAATCTGATGAACTGGCCGCAAAGCCCGACCACGCCAAGGCTTTGACTGGCAAGGTGTGGTCATTCTATCCAATTGCCGTGCATGTTGCAGGTGGTCATAGATTTGGCTTAACCCTCGACCGACTACGATATGAGATGCACCGGCAAGATTAGATGTAACGACTTTAGAAAACATTGACACACAAATAACTTCCTAATCGCAATTGCGAGAGAAGGGAGAAGGATAAAAGTATGCTAAACAGTTTTAGGCCCGGTCAAAAATGGCTGGACACCAATGGGAATCTTATTCAAGCGCATGGCGGCTCTGTTTTATTCCATGAAGGCAAGTTCTACTGGTATGGGGAAAACAAAGAAAACACTTACGTTGAAACTGGGCTTTGGCATCAGGGCGTACGGTGTTATTCGTCTACAGACCTCTATAACTGGACCGATGAGGGCATTATTCTGGAAGCCGTAGAAGATGATCCGCGCAGTCCACTCCATCCCAACCGCATTATGGATCGTCCCCATATTCTTTATCACAAAGGCAATCGCCAGTTTGTTATGTGGGTGAAGTTTGCAGGAACGGATGAAAACCCTGCTGATTGGAGCACTCAATACATGGGGGTTGCCATATCAGATAAGATCACCAACCCTTTCCAACTGGTTCATACGGTTAAGCCGCTGGGCATGAACTCTGGCGATTTTGATCTCTATGCTGATCCGGCGGATGGAAAGGGTTACATCATTTTCGGACGTATTCATACCGAAGTGGTCATTGCCGATCTGACGGCAGATTATCTGAACGTGAACGGATATTATTCGGCACACTTTCCCCGCACAGGGCCACCAGAGGGGCGCGAGTCACCGGCGCTGTTCCGACATGGTCACCGCTTTTATCTGATGACTTCTGGAACAACCGGTTATCAGTCGAATCCAAGTGAAGTGGCGACAGCACAGTTGATCCATGGCCCGTGGGCTGAGTTGGGCGACGCCTGCCGCAACGATATGCACAGAAATAGCTTTGATAGTCAGTTTAGTTCTGTGTTGCAACATCCATTTAAAAAGGATTTGTATATCGCTTTGGGTGACCGGTGGATGGATGGCGCACCTAAGGAAAAAGTGGAAGGCCCTAAATGGAATGCCGCTTTGTCGGGCTACACATGGCTTCCGATCCGTTTTGATGGCGAACGGCCGTTTATTGAGTGGCATGATGAATGGCGTGTAGAAGAGTATGAAGATAAAGAACGGGAATTGTCATGGTGGGAAAAGCCTATCGGGGTATGAATTATGGCTGTTTCAACAAGCTCCCTATCAGCAACACGACTGCGTTGTGAAGCCTTAACGAATCCATTGGCAGTCACGCATCCCCGGCCCCGGTTAAGCTGGATTGTACAAGCAAACGAGCGGAATCAGTGGCAGAGTGCTTATCAGATTTTAGCCGCCTCTCGCCCGGAATTATTAGCCCAAAATCAGGGCGATTTGTGGGACAGTGGCAAGATTGCTTCCAACGAAACCATCAATATCGAGTATGATGGCCGACCGTTGGCCCCTACACAGCGCTGTTGGTGGAAAGTGTGTGTGTGGGATGGCGCAGATCGGGCATCAGAGTGGAGTGAAACGGCCGTTTTCGCGCAAGCCATCTCGCCCACTGATTGGCAGTCAGACTGGATCGGCCTCGACCAAACCCGCGATCTCGAACTTCCTCCAGCTCCGTTCGAAGGGGCTACCTGGATTTGGCTGAACCACAGCAAGGCCAGCCAGACAGCCGGCATTTTTGTCGGTATGCTCACCCTGCCGGATGATGCTGTCATTGCCGATTCACAAATGGCCATTGCTGTTTCTGGGCGCTACCGTTTCTTTTGGGGCATGGAACAGTATGTCGTCAGTGAAGATGAGAGGGCATCATGGCAACGGCCGTATATCCGCCATATGAACGAGCGCTTGCACCCCGGCAACAATTATTTCCTGCTCGTTGCCGAACAAGTTGGCGATCAGCCACCAGGCGTCCTCTTCAAAATCACCGTACAAACCGAAGACGGCCAAATATACACATTGGTTTCAGATAAAACATGGCAGGCCAGCGACGACATTCCCGAACAGCTACCTGCCAACGGCAACAAATGGCCGCCAGAAATATGGTACACACCCGACCGCAGCCGTGAGTGGCCCACCTGTCAGGTTGTCGCGCAATATGGTGCCGAACCCTGGGGTATTCTCTATGGAACCGAAAACCACCTGCCTCCGCCAGCTTACTTGCGGGGCAACTTCACCATCGCCAAACCAATCCGACAGGCGACACTCTACGCGACGGCCCTTGGCGCATATGACCTACACCTGAACGGGCAGTGTGTTAACCGCAGCTACTTCGACCCAGGTTGGAGCGATTACAATATCCGGCTCTACTTTCGCGCTTTCGACGTAACGTCAATGCTGCAAATTGGCGAAAATGCCTTAGGCGCTGTCCTCGCCGATGGTTGGTACAGCGGCTATATCGGCTGGTATCATGGCCGCGACACCTATGGCAAACACCCACGTTTTCGCAGTCAAATTCATATTGAATATGAAGACGGCACAACCGAAATAATCGGCACGCACGCAAACTGGAAAGTGGCTGTTGGCCCCATTAAAGAGGCCGACATGCTCATGGGTGAGGTGTATGACGCGCGTGATGAGCTGACAGGATGGCACTCTCCTGGCTACAACGACGCAAACTGGACGCTTGTCGATACCAGCGTGGCACACTCCCCCCTACTGCAACCACATCCCGGCCCACCGGTAGTCGCCCTCGAAAGTGAGAGTTTCATCCCACAGACCATTAGTGAACCACAACTTGGCGTCTACATTTTTGATTTAGGGCAAAACTTTGCCGGAATTGTGCGCCTCAAGGTTCAAGGGGCGACTGCCGGGCAAAAAATCACCATGCGGCACGGCGAACGGCTCAAAGCAGATGGCAGCCTCTATACCAAAAATCTGCGCACCGCCCGCGCCACCGATACTTACATTTGTCGCGGGAATACCGAAGAAATCTGGTCGCCGCGCTTTACCTTTCATGGCTTCCAATATGTTGAAGTCACTGGCCTGACAACTCCGCCGGATAAAGAAACGATTACCGGCATTCCTCTCAGTACGGACACCCCTCGCGCCGGATCATTTACCTGCTCCGATGAACTGGCAAACAAGCTGGCCAACAATGTTTATTGGAGCCAGCGTTCTAATTATTTAGAAGTTGTCACCGATTGCCCGCAGCGCGACGAGCGGTTAGGCTGGGGCGATGCCGCCTGGACATTCTTGCATGCAGGGGCATTACGGGCCGATGTGCAAGGATTTTACACGAAGTGGATGGTTGATTGGGATGATGCTCAATATCCCGACGGGTTATTTCCGTGGCTGGCACCGCTGGTGATCACCAAGATGGATGTAAGCGGGCCAGGTTGGGCCGGTTCTGGCCCGGCATGGGCTGACGCCGGTGTAATTTGCCCCTGGACAATTTATGATCTCTATGGAGATCGCCGCCAATTGGCCCAGCATTATCCGGCAATGGTGCGGCAGGTGGCGTGGTATCGGCAAACAAGCCGTCCTGATCTGCTGCCACCGCCAGTCTACAAATGTCTAGGGGATTGGTTGAATTATCAGGCGGAAATTCCCGACGATGTTTTTCGTACTATCTTCTTTGCTTACAGCACAGGATTGGTAGCACGCGCGGCTGAAGTGTTGGGTAAGCATGAAGATGCAGTATACTACAATTCGCTACGCGAAGACATCGAGCGTGTTTTCCAGCGGACTTATGTAGATGAAAACGGCCGTATTCCGGGCGATACACAAAGCGGCTATGCGCTGGCACTGCTTTTCGATCTGCTAACTAAGGAGCAAGCAGGACAGGCAGCGCAACATCTGGTGGACAACATCCGCGCATTCGGCTGGCGGCCTACAACCGGTCTAATTGGCACCTTGCCACTGATGCTGGCTCTGTCGAAAATCGGCCGTAACGATGTGGCCTACCGCCTGCTGCACAACGAGCAGTTTCCCGGCTGGAATTTTTCCATTAAGAATGGGGCGACCACCATTTGGGAGCGCTGGGATAGTTGGACACCGGAAACGGGCTTCGGTGATGCCAGCATGAATTCATTCAACCACTTTTCGTTGGGTGCAGTTTACCAATGGATGGTGGAGACGATAGGCGGTATTCGCAAGGATGGCCCCGCTTACAAGCGTTTGGTGATTGCCCCTGAACCGGGTGGTCATATCACCAATGCCCAGGTTACCTATGATAGTGTTCATGGCTTAATCGAAACAGCATGGCAGGTTCATGAGAATCAACTTGAGTTGACGGTACAAATCCCGGCCAACACGACGGCGACGATTATTTTGCCCGCTGCAAATCGGAATGATATTGACGAAAACGGCCGTTCCCTCACCGAAATTGCCGACCTGCAATTTATCAAACAGGAATCGGGTCGTGTCTTTCTGGCGGCTGGTTCAGGACGGTATCAGTTTCGTATCCAAAACGCTATTTTGAGAAGGATTACAGATTGAACCAGCTTCAATACTGGTTCATGAAAACAGGACAGAAAAACATGAAGGCAGATTGGGATACCCCCGAAATCAATGAACAAATCGAAGCCGTTATACGGCGTTTATCCCTGGCAGAAAAAATCGAGTTGGTCAGCGGTAATCTTGTTATCGAGAAGCCAGGTGAAGAGACCAAGCTCCCGGAAGGCATTCCCCTGTTTGTACTGGCAGATGGCCCGGCTGGCATACGCATCCTTGGCGAGAAAGGCAAGCCCGGTAAATCTACCAATTTACCGGCGCCCATTGCCCTGGCTGCTACCTGGGATCCAGAGTTGGTGCGGCAATATGGCGATCTGATTGGCCGGGAGATGGTCGCCACAGGTCACAATATTCTCCTTGGCCCAGCAGTGGATATTGCCAGAGCGCCACTTGGTGGACGCACGTTTGAATCATTTGGCGAAGACCCGCTATTACAAGCACGCATGGTCGCTGCCGAAATTCCGGCCATCCAGGCACATGGTGTGCAGGCCTGCATCAAGCATTATTTGGTGAATAACCAGGAATATCAGCGCACTTCGGTGGATGTTCAAGTAGATGAACGCACATTACAAGAAATTTACTTGCCACCCTTTGCCGCTGCTGTGCAGCAAGGGCAGGTGGCCCTGGCAATGGGTTCTTACAATAAGATAAACGGCACCTATGCCTGTGAAAATGCCTCAGTCCTGACGACGATTTTGCGGGAACAGTTGGGGTTCCGGGGTTGGGTGATGAGTGATTTTATGGCTACTCCCAGTACGGCGGCCGCGGCTAATGCCGGTTTGGAGTGGGAATTAGGGGATGAAAGATGGGGAGAGAAGCTGCTTGCGGCTGTGCAAGCGGGAGAGGTCACTGAGACGCGTCTCGATGAAATGGTGCGACGTATTTTGCGACCAACGTATGGATTGGGCTTGCATAAACGTCAACGGGAAATACGGCCGTTTCCCATCAATGAACATGGGGCGAAAGCCAGGACCATTGCCGAGCAAAGCATCGTTCTCCTGAAAAACGAAGGTGATTTGCTGCCCTTATCGGTCAACACCGTGCGTTCGATTGCCATCATTGGGCCAGATGCCGACAACATCTCCGCGGCTGGCGGGGGAAGCGCCGCCGTACAAGCAACTTACGGCGTCAGCGTTTTGGCTGGCATTCGGCAGCGTGTTGGTGATGAGGTAAAGGTTGGCTATGCCCCTGGTGTGGATCCCATCGGGGCTGGCATACTTCTGCCGGGACTGCCCGCTGTGCCATCTGATTACTTTTCGCCGCCAGAAGGCAGCGAGGGGATTCACGGTGTGCGAGCGGAATATTGGGCGAATCTCGACTTTGCCGGGGAGCCAAATCTGATACGAAACGAACCGTGCATTGAGTTAAATCAAGGCTTTTTTGACATTATGTCCGGGGTGAGTGTTGCGTCGCCCAAGCTGCCCCCTGCTCCCATGAATGCTGGAGTAAACGGCCGTCTCGCCGCGCGCTGGACGGGTAGTCTGACCGCTCCCACCAGTGGCGAGTATACCTTGTCGTTGACGGTACAGGGCACAGCGCGGCTTTATCTAGGTGACAGATTGGTAATTGATACCGCAGTCGCCCAACCTGTCGCCAGCAGCAACTCACGCGTACTGCCTAATACTGCACCTGATGAATGGGACGCCTATGCATTAAAGGTGTATACGGCCGTTACCCGCCTGACTGCCAATCAACCAATGGCTGTTAAGGTTGAATATGCCGCCGATGCACAAGAGGTGTGGCCTATTCCACAGGCAATGCTGCGTTTTGGCTGGCAGCCCCCGGCTGATGTGGTGACACCGATGATGGAAACGGCCGTTACGCTGGCTCAGCAATCCGATGTCGCCATTATCGTTGTCCGTACATTTGAAAGCGAAGAGATGGATCGCCCCGATTTGTGCCTGCCCAATAGGCAAGATAAACTGATTCAAGCGGTAACGGCCGTAAATCCACACACCGTTGTCGTTATCATGAGCGGCGCAGCGGTGGAAACCGCAAGCTGGGAAGATAACGTACCTGCCGTGATAGAAGCCTGGTATACTGGTCAAGAACAAGGAAATGCTGTCGCACGCATTCTTTTTGGCGATGTCAATCCATCTGGCAAGCTCCCCCTCACCTTCCCGCGTACTGAGCAAGAAACACCCGTTGCCACCCAAGCCCAATACCCCGGCGTGGATGGTGTTGTCCATTACAGTGAAGGGCTTGCAGTAGGTTATCGTGGCTATGAGCAGAAAGGAATTGAACCACGCTATCCTTTTGGACATGGCCTATCTTACACCACGTTTGCTTATGGCCCCCTTTCGGTCACACCAGAGACAACTGATGGGAAGCAGCCCATCCAGGTATCATTTGAACTGACCAACATTGGCTTCCACGCTGGGACAGAGATTGCCCAGGTTTATCTGCAACTGCCGGATGCTACCGCCGCACCACGAAAGCTGGTGGGATGGACGCGGGTATCGTTGGCCCCAGGCAAGCGGCGGCGCGTGACAATTGAGCTGGATCCGTTATCGTGGGAACGGCCGTTTTCCTACTGGAACACGCAAAACCGGCAATGGGAAATCGCACCAGGAACATATCAACTGTCTGTTGGGGCATCCTCACAAGACATCCGGCTTTCATCTTCCTTTCCGCTCATTGCAGGAGCATAGCACGACATTAACTTCATCGACTGGTACTCTAGTCTTGAACAAGAAAAAACCCATCATATGATGGGTTGTCATTGCTCTTTTCCCCTGAAAAAGCGTATTGGGGCTAAACCGATATACACTTTTTCAGGGGAGGGTCAGTTACTTGTTACGCTTCCATCCGCGCAAATCCTTCAATGATTCGCGCTGTATGCTGAATGCCTTTCAGGAAATAGTCGAGACGCATGTTTTCATTGGGAGCATGAACCTGACTGTCTGGATAGCCAATGCCGGCCGAAACAACCGGCAGGCCAAGGACATGAATGAAGGGATAGTTCGGGCCGCTGCCACCAACGATTGGCTCAACTAAGGGGGTCTTGCCGTAAACGGCCGTTGCCGTTTCATTCGCCAGCCGCACAAATGGATGGTCAGGGTCCACCTTCGCCGGACGGCCACCGCCCAACAACGTCACCGTCACATCACTAAAACCATGTGTATCAAGATGTGCCCGCAATTTGGCGACAATATCATCTGGTCGCTGATTCGGAACCAGGCGGAAGTCAACTTTTGCCATTGCTTTGGCAGGCAGCACCGTTTTCGTGCCCACACCTTGATACCCCGAATTTAAGCCACAAATCGTGCAAGTTGGTGTAAACACGGCTTGCTGTTTCAAATCAAGCCCACCTTCCACACCACCAAGGAAGCCCTTCAACTTATACGTCTCTAGCAAATTAGGGGCATGATCAGGTAATAGTTGCAGCAGTTCCAGATCACGTGCGCTGGGGGCGACAACATCATCGTAAAAACCAGGTATCAAAATTTGTTCGTTATCGTCTTTGAGCGTGTTCAGCGCCCAGACCAACCGCCACGCCGCATTGGGGAAAATCGAGCCACCAAGGCCGGAATGGGCATCCTTAACGGCCGTTTGCACCGACAGTTCCACATAACAAATGCCGCGCATCCCCAACGACTGTGCCGGATTGCCATCATAATCCACACCGCCAAATTCCCAGATGCAAGCATCCGCCGCCAATTTCTGCTGGTGATCTTCCACAAAAGCAGGCATATTGGGGCTGCCCACTTCCTCTTCCCCTTCAATGACGAATTTCACATTGCACGGCAATTCGCCCAGCGCCTCTTTCACCGCAGCCAGCGCCGCCAGGCGGGCAATGATGTGCCCTTTGTCATCGCTGATGCCGCGTGCATAAAACGTATCACCTTTGCGCGTCATCTCGAAGGGAGGCGAGTCCCACAGTTCCAACGGTTCCGGCGGCTGCACATCATAGTGCAGGTAAAACAAGAGGGTTTTATCGGAACGGCCGTTTCCCTCCCCATACACCACCGGATACCCATTCGACGGCATCACTTCAGCGCGAAACCCTTGTTCTTGCAGCATCGTCGCCACCAAATCGGCACATTCCGCAATGCCATAATTTTGCGCCGACACACTGGGCTGCGCACAAAGACGCGCCAACTGTTCCAGCCAATAATCTTGAGTGCGCTCAATATACGCATCAATCTTTGTTAAGACATCTTGCTCCATCCTCTCATCTCCTATCAATGTTTATATGACAGCCGCGCCAGCCATGGGCCGTACTGTCCTGCATTCTGCCACCCGTCTGTAATGGTGAAACCAGCAGCAGCCAGCAAAGGATCAATGGTTTCCGGCTGCCAGTAAACAAAAAAACGGGGGGCTTGCTGTTTATACGATTGTTCACTCCACTGTTCGCCATCGCCCAACTTCACCGACATATAAAAAATGCCGCCCGGCCGCAAAATACGGCCAAACTCGGCGAAGGCGGATGGCAGCAACGGCCGTGGCAAATGCAGCAGCGACGCACACGCCCAAACCGCATCCACTGCCTCTGCCGCGATGGGTAACGAACACATATCCGCCTGAGCACAAGGGACATCGACACCACGCTGGCGCCCACTTTGCATCATATGCCAGGAAAGGTCAACGCCAACAGCTTGCCGCTGCCGTTCGCGCAAAATAGCCGTATCAAACCCTGGCCCACAGCCAACATCGAGCACGCGGCTGTGCGCAGGAACCCGTTTCATGAAGGCTTCCAGGTCATGCAATATCTGACCGCGCTCCACGGTGGTATCGGCATACACCGCAGCAATTCGCCGATAGGCGGCTTGTGTCTGGTCAATTTCGCGCATCGTCTGTCACTTGCCTGTTGTCTCACTGAGAACGGCCGTTATCTGCCCCAGCGCCGTGCCATCAATCAATGTGATGGGCTTGCCCTGTGCCCACTCGCGTGCCGACTCAGAAATATCAGCCGTTGTCACCAAAAAAGCGTGTACAGCCTCTTCATGAATAAGCGTGCCATACAACTCGCGCACAATTTCCGGGCCAATGGTGCTGCGGTAACGCTTGCACTGCACAATGGCCCGCCGCCCACTGGCCTGTGCTATCTCCAGGTCAACGCCCATGTCGCCACTACGGCCACGATGCGTCACACGATACCCTTTTTTGCGAAACAACTGCGCGACAAATATTTCAAAGTCATATGGGCTGAGGGCATAAAGGGTGTCAACATCAACCGCCGGAATCGTGACCACATCGCGGCGGCGGTACTGCCACGCCACCACAATCCATAAACAAACCAGGGTAACTGCACCAGCCACTTCGCTCAGACTGAGCAATTCAGTGAAGGTTCCCGGTAAACGGGCGATCCAGGCGGGCTGCCACATGGCTCGATACGTTACCCAGAGGCCGAAAACGGCCGTTAATCCCGCCAGCAAACGTCGCCCGGCAAACGCCGCCTGCGCCGAAGCACGCCGCAGTTGCACCACCGGTTGATTGAACTGTTGCAGCCAATGAAATCGTGCCAACATAATCTGTAAGTTTAAGTGGCTGGAGCCGAAATGTCACGCCTTTGCAGCAAGATCGTCAGGGCAATTGCCACCAACACCACCGGCGCAGCAATGGCAAACGGCGCACGCGGACCAATTGTCTGAAATGTATAACCAGCCCAAATCGGCCCGAAAATCAGCGCCAAACTCCGTGCAGATTGGTACAAGCCAAGCAAACGGCCACGGGTACGGCCGTCGCTGTTGCGCGTCAAAATCGCCTGCAAATTTGGCTCATTAACACTGTTGCCAAAAGCCAACGGGACAATAAACAGCGCCGCCAGCGGCGGGCTGGAAATCGAAGACAATCCGATAAAGGCAATAGAAAGGCTAATTTGCCCTAAAATCGCTACCTTAAACTCGCCCAGGCGCTGCACCAATGATTTGATAAAGAACAATTGTGTGATGACACTGGTCACACCAACTGCCGCCAAAATAAGCCCTGTATTACGCGCCACCTGCGCATGACTCAGTTCAGGGAAAATGACCCGCTCTGCATACAAGGCGAAAGTGCTTTGCAGCGCGGCAAATGCCAGCGTCACGACAAAGGCAATCACCAAAATACGAAACACGTTTGGCTGACGCAAAAATTGGCTGGTGGGAATTTTGCTTTGCGCCGGAGCAGCGTCAGATTCTGCGGCACGCGCTTCCGGAGGTAGCGATTCGGTAAGCATGAAGATGGTCAACAGGACGCTGCCACTGGTGATAATTGCCGCGCCCACAAACGGGGCGACCAGGTTAATGCCTGCCAGGAAACCGCCAAATGCCGGGCCAAAAATAAAACCAAGGCCAAAAGCGGCGCTGATCATCCCCAAAGCTTGCGCCCGTGTCTGTGGCGTACTTACATCAGCGATGTAGGCTTGCGCGGTGGTGATGTTGCCACCGGTAATGCCATCCAAGAGGCGGGCAACATACAGCATGAATAAGCCGCCAGTAATGCCCAAACTTATCCCCCAGCCATCAATCATTCGCCCTAAAGGCGCAGCAAAGATGAAGAGGATGAATGACAACACGGTGCCAATTTGGCTGACAATGAGCACGGGGCGACGACCAACCCGGTCAGATATGCGCCCTAACCAGGGCGCGGCCACAAACTGCGCGGCAAAAAAGACAGCCGATAAGGTTGTCGCTTGCAGCGCCGTTGCCTGAAATTCGCCCTCTGCCAATAAGGGCAAAATGGGCAAGATAACTCCTGCACCCAGGATATTGGTGAACACAACAGCAAAGATGGGAATGATTCGTTTTCTATCCATAGTAACTTGGGACTGCCAGACGTTGGTTTATGATTTAGGGAGTCTGATCGACGGAGTATATCGTGATTGTTGTATTGGCATAGATGGGCTGTAGGTAAACGGCCGTTTCCGGGTCGAATCCGCCCAATGCCTGTTCACGAGGACCATACCACACATAGGCGACATGCTGCGCCTGTAAAAACTGCTGACGCCAGGTTTCCGGCGTATCCGCTGCATAAAAACGGGCGACATCCGCTACTTTTTGCTCGTAAGCGACGGTTTCCGCCCAATGACCAAGAACGACATGCTGCCCAGCCTGTGCTGCCACGTAGTTGCCGGTTTGGTAGTCGCCAAGCAAAACGGCCGTTTCCAACCCATTTTCGCGCAGCCAGGCAACGGCCGTTACCTCGTCAAGCGGGCGAAAAAGCAGGTCGGGCGGCTGCAATGTCGCCGACAGCGAAACACTGGCGATGATATACAGATTAGACAGGCTCATGACAAACAAAAATCCGGCAATGAGCAGTTTTGCCAGCCCTTCGCTTGAATAGCGTGGATGCTGCACCAATTTTTGCCAGGGGCGCGAGCGGGTCAGCCAGGGCAAAATCACGCGCAGCAAACCGAGCGTCGCCAAAATCGCCAGCGGTACATGAACGCCTTGCACAAAACGGCGCTGTGGATTTAAGGGGGCATAGAGCAGTAAGGCAACAGCGAGCACCCACATCCACAATGGCGTAACGGCCGTTCGCTCTGACGGTCGCCGCCACAAATGCAGCGCACCCAACAACAGCATTGGCCCATAAGCCAGCAGGTAATGCGGCCAGGGCGCAGAGAGCGTCGCGGCCTGCACATCCCAGGCGGCAAAGACCTCGTTGGTGTACAACACATACGCAAAATAAATGTACAACGGCAGCGGGATCAAAAAAGCAATGGCATATTGCCCGGTCAGGGGAAGAAAGAATGCGGAGCGCAATGGGAACAAAAAAGATGAGAAAAGCCCCGGTTTCTTTCTTTCTTCACCGTCTACAGCGGCGCTCTCTCTGCGCATCTCTGCAATCCATTTGCTGAGATACAGCAGCACGGCAACGAGCGCAACCAGGTAGAGGAGGAAGGGATAGGCGATGCCCAGCAAGATGTGGGCCAAGCCAAGAGCAAGGGCGAGCCGCCAGGATGACTTTTCTTGTAACCGCCACAATCCCCATACGCTAAACAAAATCAGCGCCGTGCCCAAGGTGATGTGTGGGTATGTCAGTGCGGTAAAGAAGAGATGTGCGCCGGGCTGCTTGAAATCGACAGGGAAGGCGTCGAGCCAATAGGGCTGCCCCCACAAAAATAATACCCAGCCTAAGCCAGAGCCAAACAGCGCCAGTAAATAGGCTGTCCAACGTTCGCTGCCCTCTTTGGTAAAAGCGGCGACAAACCAGTAGGTGGTAAGAGAGAGGATGATTTGGGCAATGATGCGTGAAAGATGCCAAACGGCCGTTAATGACAAGCCTGTTAGCCGCGCCACCTGCCCCAGCCACACGTAAAAGACACCAACCAGGGCCGGTTCGTGTGGTTCGGCCGTAAAGGGGATGGTGTACAGCCATTGCCCATCGTACCCTTGCAACATTTTGGCAAAGTAGGTCTGGCTGTCTTCAGGGTTCATGAGAATGCCGGTAAAGGCTTGGTCGGAGGGAACAAACGTGTAGCCCAGATAATAGGGGAGGAATAACACGCCTATAAAAATGAGGGTTATGAGGAGGGGAAAGAAACGGCCGTTTCGTGTCAAACGTTGTACAAATAAATGAAATTTCATGGGGCAAAACCTGAAAACAAAGCCAAACAATTGTATCAACAACCATAGAAAACAAAAAACAGCGAGAAAGTCATGCGATATTACCTATTGTCTCTCGCTGCACATTGGCTATGATTTGGCAATGCTACCACCAGAACCAGTTCGCAAACGCCACCACAACCAATTAATCCTTGCCACACTTCTACTCATACTCGTGGCAACATCCTCCCTACGCATCGTCATCATCAAAAACAAGACAACGATGGAATACGATGAAGCAATCTCTTATCTGGCTGCCACCTGCAATCAATTAAAGTTCAACCATGCCGACTTCTCACCGCTGCCCAAAGCCGCTTCCGCATGGAAACAATACCTTTCAGTAGAAGAACCATTTTGCTTTGACCAAATTCGGCTTGGCCTTACAACAACTGATGTTCATCCCCCTTTGTACTTTTGGTTATTGCACTTATGGGTAATGGCCTTCGGTGTTCACCTCTGGACTGGGCTGGTATTGAACATCCTCATTGCCGTGTTTACCACAACAGCCCTTTTCATGTTAGCCAGACACATCTTGCAAAACAGCTACGAAGCCTTACTTGTTACAGCCAGTTATGCCTTAAACCCTTCCATCATCTTAATTTCCAAAGAAGCCAGACAATACGACTTGCTGATTTTGTTCCTAATCTTGACCGTATGGCAAATTCATATCCTCATTGACAACAAACCAATCCAATCGCGTCATGGTATTCTACTGACACTCGTATTGGCGGCAGGCAATCTTACACATTATCTCTTCTTTTTGACCGTGCCGCTCGCCTGCTTCATATATGCGATATGGCAGATGAAGAATCGCCGCCATTTGTGGTTAGTTTTGCTCGCAATACTGGGAAGCTATGGATTAGCCTGGCTTTTTAATCCTGAATTTTGGGTCAACATTAACCGGCAGAGCGAAAGGTTTGTGTCTCCAACCTGGTCTGAATTTTCCACACGCCTGGGACGCACTCTCGCCGCTTTTGCAACCTTTCTCTATGTTGTGCTGCCGCTTATCATGTTGTTATTAGCGGGGAGCTATATAGCTTGGCGACATCGAGAGCGGCTGCGTTCTTATCTGCACTCTCTTAATTTTCAAGGCTGGCGCATCTTGTTTTTCATGGTTTGGTTTGGCGGCATTATTGTGGGGATGTACCTGACTTTTCGCACGCCGATTCACACAATGGGGTCTTCAAAATACTTGAGTATGGTATGGCCTTTTCTTGCCTTTTTGCCGGTTTTTTTGCTGCGCCTGACCCAATATCGCCGCTCGGTGCTGCTCTATTTGGTTATTATTCCCCTTGTATGGCTCATTATTTTCCCTGCGCAGATGTTCTTGACACGCCTTCCTTCTCCAACGCCGCAACTGGCAAATGCAAAGCTCATTCTGATGGATAGTCCGGCACGCGGCGTTTTTTTTCCTTTGTTGTGGCATGTACCTGACGAGACTTTGGTGATCGCCGCCTATCAGGAACAGCTATTGGCAAAAACGGCAGACTGGCTTGATGATTTACCAGATGATACAGCGTTTATAAATTTGAATGATCCCCCAAATACACAGGAGCAAGGAGAAAGTTTGTTAAAGTTATTAGAGGTACACGGTTACACAGTTGACGCATCACCGCAGAAGATCACGACAATTACAACTGCTTATGATGTCTATACCCTATATCATCCGCAGGATCATCGATGAAAGCGCCTGATAACATGAATTGGGTATTGCTGCCTATTGCCTCTACAAACAGGTACACGCTAAGATATGGGCATATAAAAAGAGGATAACAAACCTGAATCAATTCATCCGAAGTTCGCGATTGCAATTGCCGGGTCAGGGTGAATTGAGGTTTATTGGTAGAAGAACGACCGTGATGGGCTATGCATCACGACCACTATAAAATCAGTTCTCGATGACAAAAGTAACTTTTCTCACGACTTCTTTTCCCCGTTTTGCCGGTGATTATGCTGGGGTGTTTGTGTATGATTTGGCGCGGGGACTGGTGGAGGAAGGGGTAAAGGTGACGGTATTGGCCCCGCATGAGGTGGGAACGGCCGTTGCCGAAGAAACAGAAGGAATCCGCATTCACCGTTTTCGTTATTTTTGGCCATTGGCACAGCAAAAGGTCGCGTATGGGGCAGGCATTCCCAACAATTTGCGGGGAAGCTGGTTGGCGCGGATGCAGTTACCCTTGTTTTTATTGGCGTTTTTCCTGTCTGCCCGGCGTATGATCAAGCAATGCGACATTGTGCATGCCCATTGGATCGAACCGGCTTTTATGGCTTTGTTGTGGTGCAAGGTTTATAAACGGCCGTTAATTCTCAGCGTCCACCGCTTTAACCCACCAGGGCGAATTGGGCGCTGGCTATACCGGCGTGTCTTTATGACCGCCGATTTTGTCTGCTTCAATAGCAGCTACACTCAGCAGCGCTGCCGCGCAGCGTTTGGCGACGACGTGAAAGGGGGCGTGGTGCCGCCGGGGATTGACTTGCGGAAATTTACGCCTAAATGGGAAAATCCTTTGCCGCCGATATTACCTGATGAGGGTGTGCCAGTTGTGTTTGGTTTAGGTCGCCTGATTCCCGTCAAAGGTTTTACCCATCTCGTTGACGCCATATCTCTAGTGCTTACCCAAGCACCTTGCCGCCTTGTTATCGGCGGACAAGGCCCAGAGTATGATAATTTGGTGCAGCAAGCGCTTGTACTAGGTATAAAAGACCACATCCAGTTTTTAGGGCAAGTACCTACCAAACAAGCACCTGCATTGATGCAGCAGGCTACCGTGTTTGTTTTGCCATCCATTTTCACCAAATCGGGGGACACTGAGTCCTTAGGGATGGTTCTAATAGAAGCAATGTCGTGTGGGACACCATGTGTGGCATCAAACGTAGGCGGTATTGTGGACAGTATGGAAGATGGGGTGAATGGTTATCTAGCGCAACCGGGAGATGCACACGGATTAGCTGAAGGCATCATTAAATTGTTGAAGAATGAAGAAGCGCAACGGGTGATGGGATTGGCTGGCAGGCGAAAGGTGGAAGAAAAATTTTCAGTAACGGCCGTTTCCCAACAAATTATCGTTATTTATCAGAGTGTGGTAAACGGCCGTTGCTAACATGAAAATTTTGTTTGTCACCCGCCCGATTGCGCCACCGTGGAACGAGGGGAGCAAAAATTTAACGTGGCAGTTGGCTTCCCGACTGACCCGGCATACGGCTCATGTGCTGACGACGAAGGGAGGGAAACCGCAGTCTCGACCCCATACCCCCGTCCAATGGTTGCCCATCTACACCCAAACTCAACTCACCCTCCGGCAAAAATTGCGTCTTCTGAGTTATCTCGCCCTTACACCACCCCCCGCAGATATTTTCCATTTTTACTTTGTCCCCACCCTCATCACATCACGCCTCTTGTCGGCCATTTGCCGACTACATGGCAAAAAAAGCGTACAAACCATTCCCAGCTTACCAGCCACCCTTCCACCAGCAACAAAAATCAGCGAGTTAATTTTTGCCGATCAGATCGTGGTTTATTCCGATTTTAGCCTACGGCGCTTAACCACATTGGGCGTCAACAACGTGACGCGAATTGACGTAGGCATTGAAATGGAACGATGGACACACGCCCAGCCCGATTCTACCCTGCGCCAACAGCTTGGAGTGAACAATGAAGCGATTCTAGTTTTGTTTGCAGGCGAATATGCTCGCTTGGGAAGCGTGACTGTTCTCAAGCGCATTATGCCAGAGGCGATTAAACGTCACCCCCACGTTCATTTTCTCATTGCCTGCCGCATACTTTCGCCCGCTGACCTGACTATTGAAGAAGAGTTAAAGCAAATGGTGCAGGCGCAACAATTGGTAGAAAAGGTACATTTTTGGGGCGAAGTGGCAGATTTTCCGGCCTTGCTATCGGCCAGCGATATTTTCTTTTTTCCGGTCACGGAAATGGCAGGCAAAATAGATACGCCGCTGACGCTACTGGAAGCAATGGCGGTAGGCTTACCAATTCTGACTCATGATATACGGCCGTTAAACGAGATAGAAGGTCTTGCCGACCTATCGTTGGCCCCCGACGACAACGCTCTGCTGGAACGGCTATCACACTTGGTATCTAATTCAGCTTTGCGCCAAGAGGTAGGTACTTACGGCCAAGGTCACGTACAGCAACGCTATGGATTGCCACAGATGGTGGCTGCTTATGAGGCATTGTATGACTCCTTCGCCTAAACTACAGTGCGCGGCGGCATACCAACAGATTGTGGCGGCATCGCTTGGCAAACAAGCGACAACGGAACCACTTCTGCCTGCCGTGTGGCCTTTAGCCAAAGCAAATCATTTACTATTGGCTGTCTGGCGCGGGCAAGGCTGTCCCGAAGACCTGGATGCCGCGTGGACAGAACAGGTCAATAAAGCGGCGCAATTTGAAGCAGAAACGGCCGTAGCTGTGCAAGAGATTATTCCCCAGTTTACGGCCGTTGATCTACCCTTGTTCGCCATCAAATCCTTCCTGCCCTTTCCCTACGCCGATTCCAATCTGGACATTGTAACCGCCAAACCCGAACGGCAGGCAGAGTACAAGGCGCTATTACGGGAACTGGGCTATCGTCCTTTTCGAAATCTGGCCGATTTACGCGAGCCAATGAAGCAAACTTACCAGAAGGATGGGGTAAGGCTGCGCCTGCATTTGCATACGGCCGTTTCTTGGAATGGCGTTGTCTACTTACCATTAGGTCAGGTTTGGCAACGTCGCCGTTTATGGCCGACGGCAGACCAGTCGGTATGGATACCCTCGGCCGAAGATGAGTTGCTCATTATGGCCGCCCATGCCTGGTTTGAAAACAAGCTGGTCAGTTTGCACGAGATTTTGTATTGGCGCGAATTGGTGCAGACAGATTTAGATTGGGCGTACCTGACAAAAACGGCGCAAGAGGCGGGTTGGTCGAAAGGGTTCATGCAATTTATGGGAATTGTCAGCCAACTAGCCAGCTTGTTAGGCATACCAACCACCATCCCGCTGCCACTGCCCACCGTCCCCCTTTCTGATTCTATCTGGCTACCTTATGTGTTTCCCGTCCGCCAAAATTGGCCGGTTACCAGTCAAAAGATGGCCGCTGATTGGCGTCGTGGTGAATGGCACAAACTACCGCGCCAGCTATTTTCTTATCTATTGGTAGACCATTTTTGGATGTATCGCAAAGCATACCGCAAATGGCGAGAGGTAACGGCCGTTTCATGCTCATAACCTTCTCTGGGCTGGATGGTTCCGGCAAAAGCACGCAAGCACAAAATGTGTTTGCCTACTTACAACAGCAGGGGCATTCGGTTCAACTGCTGCACATAACACGCTGGACGTGGGTTAATCGGCTGGGGGAATGGCTTTTTCAATCGCGCAAAGAGACAACCAACGCTGCGCCAAAGCCTTCAGCCGTTAAAAGAGTCCGTTGGCCGCAAATGCTGGTTATGCTGGTAGATGTGTTGCGGTTTTGGCTATTGTGGGGGTACTGTTGGGCGCGTAAACGGCCGTTAGTCTGTGACCGTTATTTTTATGACTTAGGCGTTCAGGCTGTTTACAAAGGCATCCTGCCGCAAAACTGGCTTCCCTGGTATTGGCGATTGGTACCCCACCCCACACTGGCATTTTGGCTAGACGTACCTCCGGCCATCGCCCAACAGCGCGAGGGAGAGCATGAAGCAGATTACTACCACATAAAAGCGAACCTGTACCGAGCTATCGAGCAAAGCCCTCACGTCATCGTTGTACCCTCACTGTCTCAGGCAAAAGTGACTGCTTTTGTGATGGGGCAAATCCAACAATTGGAGCTTGAAAACAAGCTATGAATGCCGCCAAAGTTCGCTCTATCTTCACTATTGTCTTATTGTTGCTTTGTTTGGTGGGAATTGCGTTTTATCTGCGGGCCAACCAGGAGTTAGTCACGCTTTTAGCTAATTTATCTTGGACAACGGCCGTTTTCCTGGTGATTTTGCGCTTTCTGTTCGTGGCAACAAATGGGCTGTTTCTCAAACTTTTTGCCGCTAAATTGAATATTTACCTCAACTGGCGTGAATGGGTCGGACTGCCCTTTGTCACTACAATGGGCAATTATCTAACACCGCTGTCTGGCGGCATGTTGGTCCGCGCCGCCTATCTCAAGAACCGCCATGCACTGTCATACACCCATTTTGCCACCTTGTTGGCGGCAAATTACCTGATCACGTTTTGGGTATCCGTGCTAGCGGGTTTGGTGATAATGCCGTTTTTGTGGCAACAGGCTAACGCACCCTGGTTGCTACTGTTATTTTTGGGGGTTTGCTGGGTAGGGTTGTCGATAATTTTGCTGACTCCTATGCCACGTTTTCCGTCCGAGAAACGGCCGTTTCGCTTGCTCAATCAGGCACTCGTCGGCTGGCATACAGTCAAGAGCGACCGCTCTTTGATATGGCAACTTGTCTTGCTATCAGTAGTTAGCTTGGTACTCAATGCAGCAGCATTTTGGCTCAGTTACCGTGCTTTGGATATCCCAGTCTCTTGGGGAACGGCCGTTATGGTTAGTCTGGCAACAATTTTCTCTACACTCACGACCATCACACCTGGCAACTTTGGCATCCGCGAAGCATTTATAAGTTTTATTTCCCAAATTGTTGGGGCCGGTGTTGGCGAAGGATTATTGGTGGCCTTGCTTATTCGTGGAACAACATTAATTTCCGCTTTCACACTGGGACCAATATTTAGCACACAGCTAACTCGCGAGATTCGCCTAAATCCATCCAAAGAAGCTGAAGTGTAACCTCGACTTAGCTTTTACTGTAGCGCAAATATGTAATCTGTTCCGACACCAAGCCAATCAAAAAAATCAGCCCGGATATTGTCATCAGCATGGCCGAAGTGGGGCCGTAACGAGCATTGAGAAAGATGACTTTATACGCTCCATAACCCAAACCGACCAGAAAAGTGAAGATACTGGCCGGCACAAAGATCTTGAGCGGTGAAAAGAGGGTGGCAATTTTGAACAGGATCATGAAGAAGCGTGAGCCATCGCGCAATAGTTTGATTTTGCTCTTACCCACACGCTTGGGGGCTACAATCGGTACGTAGATTAAACTATAGCCGCTGCGCACCACAGCTAATGTCATCGTCGTGGGGTAGGAGAAGGTGTTGGGCAGCATGTAGACGATGTCTTGGGCAATGTCGGCGCGAACGAGGCGAAACCCACTGGTTAAGTCATCGATTTTGCGCCCGCAAACGTAGCTAGCAAAGGTATTGTAGATGGCATTGGCAAGGTCACGATGCACGGCCGTTTCCGATTCCCCCGTACGCGCCCCCACCACCATGTCATAACGGTCCATATGTTCCAACAAACGCGGCACATCTTCTGGTTTGTGCTGCCCGTCAGCATCCATTAGCAAAATATATGCTCCCTGCGCGTGACGAATTCCTGTCTTCACCGCTGCCCCATTGCCGATATTGTACGGATGCTGCTGCAAATGAACAGCAGGATGGGCCAATTGCAGAACTTGCGCCGCAGAATCATCGCTCGACCCGTCATCCACAACAATGATTTCAAATGAAATGTGGCTTAAAGTCGTTGTCAGCATTTCCAGCAGCGACTCTAAAACGCGTCTGATGACTTGAGCCTCGTTATACATGGGGATAATAATGGACAAATCGGGGTGCGACATGGGTATGCTCACTTTTGTACCGGTTATTGGTTATCGGTAAATGGGTTAGGGTTCATGGGTTGTGCTTAATTGATAAACAAATGGCTGAATTTCTCGTATTGCGACATCCCCAACCTGCTGCGGGACTGTTAACGGCCGTCCCGTCACCAACACCAATGCAAATTGCTCCACCTGATTCTGCGCCATACGGGAAATTAAATCTGCCACATCCTGCTCGTTTTCCACATACATGAATAGTTTATCATCAAGGGCAGCCATAAATGATGGTAAAAACGGGCTATTGGTTAAAATGAGCTTGGCTGGTAATGCACTAACCACAATCTTGTCTTCTATCTGTTCCTGATGTTTGCGAAACAAGAGACGCGCACCGCTCAACTGCAACAGCACGCTCAACAGCAACAGCCCCGCAGCCAGTGTTGTCATTGTGGTAGATAACGGCCGTTCCCACACCGTCACCACATAAAATGCCAACAGCAGCAGCAGCGGGTAAAGGGGCAATAAATAACGTGCGCCCCATTGCTCCCCGCCAAAAGCGGGCCACACAGCCAACATCACGCCCAAAAATGATAGCGCCGTCACAAAAACCAATTGATAGACGCGGTGTGTGGGTCGCGGATCATCAGAACGATCCACATAAGCCAGTGCCAACGAAAACAAGGGGAATGTCGTCAGTACACCTGGCAGCAAATGATCCCACGCCTGCCACAAAAACAAACCGTACCCCAGCACGCTCAATGCCAAACCGCTCCACAACCAACGCCGCTGTCGCCAACGAGGCACGCGCAAAGCCATGATGAGAAGAAAAGCGCCGATAATGACGAACAGTGCCGCCAAAAAGGTCACGGCATCGCGTGCTTCGATGTAAAGCAGCAAACGGCTTATTTTGATCGCTTGTGTAATGGTCACATCGCTGTACGATTGCACTGGATATGCTTCGGGACGGCCGTAACCAAAGAAGTGTGGCGCAAAAGCCATCCCCAATGGATGCCCAACCCAACGATATTGCAGCCACCACACAGGCAGCGTTCCCAATACGCCGCCGCCCACATAAGCCAGCCACAATTGCCAACGCCGCCAGGCTACCACCAGCAAAGCAAGCGTCAGGGCAATGACAAACACATACATTTCTGGCCGTTGACCCAATCCTAATCCGGCAGCTACGCCGCCCCAAAGTACCGGCTGCCAACGCTCAGAAAGAATGCCGCGTGCTATACCGTAAACAGCCCACATGCCACAAGCCACCGCCAGGGTATGATCCCACAGTTCCAGGCTGTAAAAAAGAATCGGCGTCGCAAAAACGGCCATCCACAACAACAGTCGTGAATATTTCACCTGTGCCAGCACGCCAAGTTTGTAGGTGGCAACGGCCGTTAACACACCACCCAACACTGGCAGCAACGGCAGCCCCCATCGTCCCACTGCGGCATAGGCAAATGAAGTTAACAGCGGTAAAAAAGGAGCGATTTGCAAATAAAATTCCCCATCCAGCAAGGAATAGGCGTAGTAAAAAGGAGGATGTGCTAATTCTGGGTCAAGGAAACGCGCCGGATAATCAACCGCAAAAGTCTGCCACCGATGAGCAATCAATTCCCGAATTTGCAAGAAACGCAAACCAGTATCATTGGAAAAAAAAGTCAATGACGATTGCGCCAACCACCCCAATGCAAACAACACAATGGTCAACAAGATATATGAATAAACGATATTTGCTCTTTTTTGCAAAACACCACCCGAACTAAGATACCATCATGGCTGAAATGCATTTTCCGTACAAGGAACAACATACAAATTGTCCTGTTGAAAAGTTTTCACCACATCCGGCAAAGTTGCCAACACAAAAGTCTGGTGCTGTTGAATGATTGGGGCAACAGCGCTGTTATATGGCTCATAAAAATAGGTTGGGGTCTCATCCAGATGATCCGCAAAATTATCCTGGTTGACTATGAAATAATCAACACCATACTGTTGGCAAAACATCAATAATTCACTGCTCTGATCTGTATAATAGGCTAAAAGCATATCCTGCACGAGTTTGTCATCAGGATGAACACGATCACGGCCAAACAGTACCTGGCGTTTGCCAAACAAAGGAACAGCATCCATCACACTGGGATCCCCAGCCAGCATCACATCCTTAGGTAAGGTTTGTAAATATTGATACATAGCCTGTTCAGCACTACTGGCACGATAATAAGTTAAAAAGGACTGCAAAGCCCAGGTAATGGCAATACCTACCAATAAAAGCAGCACTCCTCCGCCCCATTTCACACGTGAAGTAATAGGCTTTGATGTCTTCACAGGAGCAGAAACCGGCGAACGCAACCGCACAGCCGTAAGAACAAGAAGTAGAATTGCCGCTCCCAGTAACACCCAACGTGAATCCCCGCGACCAAAAGCAATTTCTCCTGTTTCCGGCGGCGGCAGCAAAAAAAACAAGGCGATCAATAAGCCTGCTACTGGTACATTCAACCACATCCAGGAAGATGTCCGATTAGTCATTCCTTTAGCCATCGCCAGAAACGCATCATAGATATGAATCGTTACAAACAAAAACAGCACTAATAATAGGCTTGATTGTGTATACCGACTAGGAAGATACAACAAAAAAGATTCAGTGATAAGGAATCCACTCCACGCTAAGGCAAATGAAATCCAACTGGCCCAAAACAAAGATTTGAATACACGTGGAAACGCACGTATGCGTTGTGGCTGCCAAACAGTAATTGCTGTAGCAAATAATGCCAAAAACAGGATCGCAAAAATGGTTATACCATGATCAGCTATTCCACCGCGTCCCACAAAGGGAAAAACGAGAAACACTTGAGCTCGTCCTGCTGACCCATACCTTGTGGCTGCAAATATTGCCTGCCAATTGGCTACAGGATCAATACGGGTAATATTCTCTAATAATTGCTGCAAAACAGGGAGCAAGAGAAGAACAATCACAATTCCAATCAGAACGGCACCACCCAACCACTTGCCATATTTACGCCCTGCTTCTGTATGACGATTAGGCCACCAAGAAAGCAACATTTCTAACCCATAGGTTACCATCTGCAAAAGAAAAAGGGGAGGATACAAAATGCCAGAAATAAGTAAGACAATAATTGTTTCTCTGAATCGCCCTTCTAATAAATAATATAAAAATGCCAATAGCAAGGGCAGCATGAATGAACGTTGAAAGCCCCCCACTGTCGAAACCATAGAGGGTAGCGACAAATTCATCAATATAAATACAATTGATATTATAAAAGCGTTTTGTGGGCTTACTAATTTCGTATTGATACGATACAGGTAGTAAACAGCGGCCAACGTCAGTGGGAAGACAAATAATTTACCCAATAAAACAATTGGGAACAAACTGCTAAGTGATTGGTATAAAAGGCCATATAAGGGACTGTCCTTTAGCGTCACCAAGCGTAAGGGACCCACATTGAATTCCAGAACATTTTCATTTATCCAAGAATCATTTACAAACAAATCTGGGTCTTGAAAGCGATGCATCCAATACCAGTTGCGAAAATCGTCCTCGGTACTATAGGGATTTATCAGGCGCGGCAACATAATCAAGAGCGTAAGGATTGCTGCTAACAAAAGCGAAGCCCACAGATATTTGTTAGAGTCTAGTTTTTCGTTCATCATCATTCGGAACAATCACTCGCTATTTATAGTTACAAAAGGGGATAGACAACCCGGTCTCCTACGCTTGGATCTACCCACTTGCTGTGGAACAGACAACGGTACAAAATGAAACCATAGGAGGAACCACTGGAGCCAAACGCGTTGTTGTGTGGCAGGGAATTTCATGCGAGGGATTTTACTATAGTCCTAAACTGGCTACAATCACCCAATTGGTATAAACCATGTCAAGGGTAAATGATGAAAATTTATCGACTACGCGGTGTTTTGCTGGTTGTCATTTTAACCATCCTTTTTTTTCTGGTATCGACTGGCGCAGGTTGGTTCAGTCAACAAGGAATGATGCCTGACCATGTTGCCACCCGCTTGCAATTAACAGCATGGCTTGGCCTGATCACCCTATATTTGACTTTAGCGTTGCGCTGGCTGCCCCTAAACTGGCAGGGACTTCTTGATGATACGGCCGTTAACCAACGCATCGCCCAAATCAGTGTTGGTATTTTGGTGCTGACCTACATCCTGATCTTTGGTTTCCTCACATTTCGTCGTCATGCCACCTTTAACTCCGCCACATACGATTTAGGCATTCAAGATCAACTGGTATGGAACACGGCACACGGCCGTTTCTATGCCACATCACTCGAAGTCAAAAATTACCTGGGCGACCATTTCAAACCGTTGGTCATCCTATTAGCTCCACTGTATTGGATTACCCCCTCCGTCTACTGGCTGCTCGCCTTTCAAACAATAGCCCTCAGTCTGGGCGCTATTCCACTGTACAAATTGGCAAAGCGACGCCTGCACAGTCCGCTGGCGGGATTGATTATCGCCTTCGTATACCTTCTTTATCCGTCTGTCGGCGCAGTCAACCTCTTTGATTTTCACTGGGAGGCAACAGTCATCCCCTTATTTATTGCCGCTATTGATGCTGTAGATCGAGGAAATTGGCGGGAAACGGCCGTTTGGCTCTTTCTGGCTATGCTTGGCAAAGAAGACATTGGCCTTACCGTCGCTGCATTTGGCATATGGACTATATGGCGGTATCGGCGCTGGCGGTTTGGTCTTACCTGGCTCGGATTGGGCATAACAACCTCACTACTCACCTTGTTTGTTCTCATCCCTGCCCTGCGCCAGGGTCCATCTGATACGCTTGCTCGCTATGCCTGGTTAGGAAATTCCCCTGGCGACATGATACAAACCATGCTCTTGCATCCGAGCGTTATCATTTTTCACATTCTTGACTGGAACACACTTTTTTATGCATTAAATTTATTTGCCCCGCTTTTGTTACTGTCCTTCTGGAACAGCCAATGGCTCATTACCCTGCCGGCAATGGGATACAACTTGCTCTCAGCATCTCCTTTCCAACAGTCCGTTTACTTCCAATACGTGACTCCCATTGCCCCATTCGTCTTAACCAGCATGGTTATGGGGTTGGAGTGGATTTTCTCTCGCTGGCTACGCGAATCCTGGCAGCGTGCCGGTGTTTTGATTGGGCTGCTCCTCTCAACCAGCTTATACGTCCTCCCGCTTGCCATTCCTGCCCAGGCACCACACCTGCCCAACGAAACGGCCGTTCATGCAGCCCTCGCCCAAATCCCTCCAGAAACGGCCGTTTTCACCACAAACTACTATGGTCCCCATCTCTCCCATCGGCAGCAGCTTATAACCCCCCACGACAACGACGAATTTGTGCGGCTGCGTCAAGCCGACACAATCCTCCTCAATATTCGCGATCACCGTTCCGTGCTCACCATCTTAACCTGCACAGAATATGCCGAGTTGCTCACACTGGCAGAGGCAGACCACTTTGGTGTCGCCTTCGCTCAAGATGGCGTGCTCATCTTGACTCGTCAAGCAACATCCCCCATCAACTTCAACGAGCACCTTTATCCATATTGCCGATCAGAGCAGTCATAAACCAACCATAAAAGCCTGCACTTCTTACGCTATTCTTTCGCTTGATAAAGGCGAACAACCAGCCCTTGTATCCTTTTCTCCGACAAACGCATATAGTGATCTTCAAATTCAGCCGCCACTTCTTTTTGATAATCCACGCTGTGATCCAAGGCCACGATCAACCAAATGCGCTGATAATCAGATAATTCTTCAGGCGTGACCAACCGACCACCGGCAATTTCGTAAAGCTGAGACGGATGAAGTGGTTTTGGATCACCCGCTAACAAATAATGATCTTGCGGAGGTAAGTACAACAAAAACGGGATGTAAGAACCGTTTCCAGTATGAACAACCACATCTCCTGGCTGCAATTGGGAGGCAACGAAAACGGCCGTTTGTCTATATCCAGACTGGGCATACGCTTCGCTATAGTAATCCCACAGCGAATACCCAGCCAATAGCAATACCACTATCGTCACAAAAAAAACAGGGGAGCGACGCGGAGCAATCGTCACAAAACGAGCCAACAATACCAGATAGGCGGGAATCGTCACTAACAATGACCTATCCAAATATAATGGAACCCATTGCGATATGATCCAAACGACGCCAATCGGCACAAAAATCAACAAAAGAAGTAGAAGAACTGGCGTGTAATATTGTCGCTTCTGTCGTATGGCATAAATCAGGACTAGCATCCCTAAAAACAGCCAACCAATGGTAACAAACATGGCAAACGGTATAACACCACCCGGTAGCGAATAACTCAATGTATATCGATATAGGGTCATGAGGGGAATCAATATCATTGGTTTAGTAAGCCAAAAACCATCTGATACGGCTTGCATACCTAACAAAAAACGCGCAGCCTGTGGCAGAAAAAGCAAAACGACTATGCCGTCTACGACAAACAGTCGGAGAAGATAGCGGCGTTCTACCCAGAGCCAATATATGTGCAAGGCCAACGTAACAAACGCAGCAAAATAATGCGTATACCATCCCAGCAGCGCGAAAATGCCATATCCAATCCACGCTCCCAGACGATTGTGGTTAATCGCTTTGTAAAAGAAGAGGATTTGCAAACCAGCCAGCAAAGCCAACATGCTGTACAAATTTGCCTGTTGCGAATGATAGATGAGATAGGGGAAAAATGCGGCAAACAATGCGGCAAAATAACCAGTGCGCTTATCAAACAGGGAAGCGGCCAGGCGAAAAACAACAGCTACCAAGAGAATGCCACACCACACAGATGGCAATCGCACCCAAAAATCTTGCCATCCCAATTGCTGCCAGACATAAAGCAATAAGTGGTAAAAAGGGGGCAGCGTATCGCCACCCGCATTTGTCCAGACTTCTGACAAAGAGCCACGAGCCATCAGCAGCCGTGCTGCTTCATCAAACCATATGCTTTGTGTATCCAGATGGTAGACACGCAGCAGCAACGCCAACCATAAGAGGAACCATTGGGGCCAAACGCGTTGTGTGGCAGGGGATTTCATGCGAGGGATTTTACTATAGTCCTAAATCACCTACAATCACCCAATTGGTACAAACTACATTGCCTGGCTATTACCCTTTAGCTGGCGCTAGCTTTGCACGGGTTATCTCAAAACTGGCAAAGGACGATACGGCCGTTAACCAACGCATCGCCCCAAACAATCGACCATACACAAAATAATCGCGTGGCTGCTTACTCACAGCCAGCGACACAATTTCACGAACCTATTTGCGGACAACCATTAACCGTAATAATCACCCACAGAGGCATCTTTCGGCGCATTTGTCAGCGCCACGCCCACAATCCGCGCCTTTGCCTTTTCCAGCATTTCCTTCGCTCGTTCGGCATGGTCACGACGCGTTTTACCGGCGCTAAGCACTAACAACACCCCGTCCACCTTCGCCCCCAAAATGGCGGCATCTGTCACAGCCACCACCGGTGGCGCATCAAACAAAACAATATCAGCACGTGCTGTTAGCTGCTCAATGATCTGATCAAGGCGGCGCGTGTTCAGCAAATCAGCCGGATTCGGCGGTTTGGGGCCGCTTGTCAACAGCCAGAGATCGGGCACGGCCGTTTCCTGCAACGGCAACTCATCACCTTCACCCAACACCAGATTCGTCAGCCCCGGCTCCGTTTGCCGCGAAAACAACGTGTGCAGCGATGGTCGGCGCAAATCACAATCCACCAAAATCGTACGACGCCCACTTTGCGCCATCGTCACGGCCAAATTTGCCACCGTCGTACTCTTCCCCTCATCGGGAGCTGGTGAAGTAACCACCAATGTACGAATGGGGTGATCCAGGCTATAAAATTGCAAATTCGTGCGCAGCGCCCGGTATGCTTCACTTGCCGGAGAGCGCGGATCCGTTAATGTTATCAGGCTCATAATTCCTTCCAGGTTTTGTAGTCTGTAAACGTAATCCGTAAAAGTTTACAGGTCATGCATTCGGTATTCGACCAATGACTGGAATATCCAGGTATCGTTCTACATCTTCCGTGCGGCGCACCACACCGGACTCAATCCATTCCAACACAAAAACAACAATGACGCCCAGGATTGCACCAAACACAAAGCCGGCGGCTGTATTAATTTTCCACATCGGCCGGTCAAGCGCCGCCTGTGGATAATCGACAAACTCTATCGTGATGCGATCCTCCTGGCGATTCTTCTCGTTTTCCTGTTCCTGCCACATGATCAGCAGATTTCCCCAGGCTGTGGCAATGTCATTCGCCAGATCAGGGTCTGTATTTTCAATTGCCAGCGACACCACATAGCTGTAACTGTCGGCCGCAAATTCAGCATCGCCCAACAATTCGCCAGCCGTCATGTCGAGCTGCAATTGGTTAATCACCATCTGCGCACGCAGGCTGCTCTCCAACCATGTCCGATATGAATTTAGCAGTTCTTTCGCCGACTGCGACGCGCCAAAATCGGGCCGTGACGGCCGTACCAACAAGCGCAATGTTGACTTATAGACCTCAGTCTGCATTCTGCTAAACCCAAACGCGGCCCCGGCTGTCAACAAAGCCACCAAGATAATTACCCAGCCACGTTGGCGCAAAATACGTAAATAGTCGCTCAATTCCACAGTGTATTACTCCTGTATGCAGGGATAAGGAAGTTTATGCGATTATCCCCAAATCCCCGTTTTTGTCTGCGATAGTGTACCATCATTCATGAAACTTTCTGTTCCGCTGCTCCAATAAATGTGCCACGACAATGGTGGCGGCAATCTGCCAGGATAACCACCAGTAAAGATGGTTGCTGCCATCGGTCGTCAAAGCTACGGCAACGGCCGTTCCCCAGCCCAAGCCATATCCCACAACCAATGCCAGCAATGCAGGCTTGCTGCGTACACGAAACAAACTCTGCAAAAACAACGGCAACAGTAACACAAAATCCCAACTCCACACATACGGCGTCACCAGGGGAGTCAACGCCAGGCTCCAGGCCATAGCCTCCGTCAATGGCAAGCGCCGCCAGATAAGCACATTCGCCACCAACGCCAACAGCAACGCCAATCCAGCCACAAGCCAACCGGGCCAGCCCCACCAACGTGGCAGCAGCTGCCACAACGAAGGTTGCAGCCAACTGGGATTGTGATGCAGCGCCAACCTGAAATCAGGCAGCCAGCCTGGATAACGCACAAATAATGGCAGCAGCAGCAGCAGCACAAACGCGCCACTCCACAATGCCAGACGCCAGACGCCGCGCCAACCCGCACGCTGCCAGGCACCTTGAAACAACCCCGGCAACACCAAAATCAGCAGTTGTGGCTTTGCCAGCACAAGCGCCAGATTCAGGCCAGCGCCCGCTGCACTGCCAGCCTGCAAAAAGTGTGCCGCCAGCAGCAGGCAAAGCGTCATCATCAAGGAAAATTGCCCCAGGCGAAGATGCGTGACTGTCGGAAAAAAGAGGAAGCTAGCCAACAGCGCAAAAGCCAGCCGCAAGGGCAACGGCCGTTTCCCAGCCGCCAGACCAATCAACACAAACAACACCAGCACATTGCTCACCATCCACAACATGCTGGCCGGCGCCTTCGGCAGCGCCCCTAATAACAAAAAAAAGCTGATGACCGGTGGGAACCAGACAGCATTACTGTTTGGAAAGAGTGACTGAATTTGATAAGGACTGTTCCCTTGCCACAACAAATGAGCCGGTGCCCATAAATTATTGCGAAAATCCCACAATACCCGCTGATTCGTGCGCACCAACCAGCTTACGACAAGCAAACCAACGGCTATCAACCCCCAAAACACCAATCGCTGTTTATGGCCTGAGCGAACTGTCATGATGTGCAGAAAATACTCACGCTTTGTAGCGTGGAATATCGCCTAAAATCGGCAAACCAAGCTCTTCTACCTGGGCACGGGTGCGCACGGTGGGGTCCAAATACTCGACCAACAAAGCCAATCCCACGCCTGCGCCCAAGGCCAAAATGACACGCAGCGGCAAATCTAGCTGCGCCCGCAGCCCCGCCGACACTTGATTCACAATGGGTTCATCGAGCGGGACAATAACGGCCGTTTCCCCACCCAACTGTGGCAGCGCCGCTGCATTTTGCGTCATCAACACCGTTATTGCCGCACGCATTATCGCGGCCAACGCCTCGGCGTCACCCGCCGTAAGCGAGAGCGTCAACATGCTGCGCGTGTTATCAGCCACTGGCTGAATCGCTCCCGCAGGAATATCCAGCCCTTCCTTGGCTAATTGGGCGCTGACGGCTGTGGCAAAGTTACGGCCGTTTACCCAATCCGTCAGCCCATTCACCACATACTCCGACGTCAGCCAGTTGTAATACCGCTCCTCTTGCACCGTGGCCGCCGTCGTCACCGGCTCCTGCGCCACAATAAAACGCACGCCCACCGTATAAACCGCTGCCGGAGATTGATAGGTCGCCAATGCCACCCCCAACACAATCACGGCTGGGATTACCACCAACGGCCATCGCCGCCAAAAAATCGCCCAAAAACGACGCAACTCCATAAACCTTTACACCCTTTCCTCTTCTCTATTCCCGCTTCCTTCTTCCAGTTTCTGCTCGATGAATGCCGTCAATTTATGCTGAAAAACGGCCGTATCAAACTGCTCTGCATGTCGTCGAATTCGCGCCGGGGAAACGGCCGTTGCATCAAACGCCTCCACCGCCCGCACAATTGCCGCCGCCGACTGCTCCCGAAACAGCCAACCCGTCTCCCCCGGAACAACCGTGTCCAAAGCGCCACCGGCGGCATACGCAATCACCGGGCGTCCCGCCGCCATTGCCTGAATCGGCGCAATCCCAAAATCCTCTTCACCGGGAAACATAAACGCTCGCGCTCGCGCCAGCAAATCCGGCAGCTCACTGTCCGGCACATAGCCCAAAAATTTAATGTTAGGCTGCGCCATCGCCTCTAATCGTTCCCGGTCTCGGCCGCTGCCTGCAATGTACAACGGCTTACCCAACTGATTAAACGCCTCAATCAACAAATCAATGCGCCGGTAGGGCACCAGGCGCCCCACAATAACATAATAATCTTCTACCCGGTTTGCCGGAGCAAAACGCTCCGTATCCACCGGCGGGTAAATGATAGTCGCCTCACGCTGGTATACCTTGGCGATTCGCCGCCGCACTTCCTGCGATATGGCAATGAAATGATCGACACGATCCGCCGCCAGCCGATCCCACTGCCGCAGCCACAACAAAAATGGCGGCAGCACAGTGCGTGTAAATCGCCCCAACTGCTCCTGTTCCGCATATTGATGGTAGCGCCAAATATACCGCGTCGGCGTCAGGCAGTAGCAGACATGCATGGTTTCCGGGCCAGTGATAATCCCGTGACAAAAACCACTTTTGTTGCTAATGACCACATCATAAGCACGAAAATCAAATTGTTCAAAAGCCAGGGGGTACAAAGGGAAATAAAGCTGCTGTTTTTGCTGAGCTTTGGGCAGGCGGTCAATAAACGAGGTGCGAATATCCCAATTGCGCCAATGAAAGGGCATTTTGTCGCGCCAGTACAACGACGTATACACTGGCGCGGCGGGGTACAAGCCAACGAGCGTCTCTAGCACATCCTCCGCGCCGCCTATTTGATTGAGCCAGTCGTGTACCAGAGCAACGTTCATCAGCAACCAGTGGGCAGTAATTGGTAATCAGCGTAACAGGGTCGGGCCGAATACTGTTTACTGATAACGAAATCAGTTTAGACCAAGCCGCTCCATACGCGCCGCCAATTCGGCTTCAACTTCCAGGCTTTGCATGGCATCATCTAACTGATTGTCGAGGCTGCTCGTTTGCATTTCCCAGGCCGCATCCGCATGGTCTAACCGTTGCCGGATATTTTCGGCGGCTTGCGCCACTTCGCTGTCGCCAGCACCCATGAGCGAATCCAGGGAGCGCATGGCCTTTGTCGAGACTTCTTTTGATTTGGCTAACTGCAACAAAAAGCCTAATTCTTCTCGTTCGGCACGGGCAATGTCTAAACGGCCGTCTAGCTTTATCTCAATATCCTTTAGCTTCTCAGCGGCCGTTACCTGACGCGCCAACGACCCATCATACGTCTTGATCAAATCCAGCGTCGAATTAAGTTTGCGCTGCGTCACCATCGCTTCCGTGCGCTGTCCACGCTGAAGATAATGGTCTACCATGATGTCGAACTTAGCCGCCTCTTCAGCCAATGCCTCACGCCGCCGCCGCGAAGTTTTAATCTGCGCAAACATCGGCGTGATCGTCTTCTTGAACTCTTCCAATTCACGCTCAGCCTGGCGGATATACTCGTCATAGACAGCCAAATCGCTTTTTTGTAAAGCCTTATCAGCCGCATCATGCAATTTCGCTCTAAAAAGGGTACTTAATTTCTGGAATAAGGAAGCCATGCGCAATACCATCACTATGGACAACCAAGCCATTCACCTAAGCGCTGTGGTTGTCAGATTTAATGGCTCAATAATACCTCTCTTTGCCTTAAAATCTAGTTTTCATGCCAAAGTTTGGCAATCCCTCTCGTGAAAGCGACTCTCATCAGCCCTTCGTTGGCGGCACAGAATCATCCCACAACCCCGATGACAACTATCTCCCAGCCACCGTTTTTATGATATGATCCAGCACATGAATGAAATCCAAGAATTCGCCCAGGCTTTATTAGACAACACAGAAAAAGTGATTATCGGTAAGCGTGCAGCGCTGGAACTGCTGACTGTTGCTTTGTTGTGCGAGGGGCATGTGCTGCTGGAAGATGTGCCCGGTGTTGGCAAAACCATGCTCGCACGCGCGATTGCCATCAGCCTGGGCATTAATTTCAAGCGGCTGCAATGCACCCCTGATCTGCTGCCCAATGATGTGACCGGTGTTTCCATTTTTGACCAGAAAGAGCAGGCTTTCACCTTCCTTCCTGGGCCAGCCTTTAGCCACATTTTGCTGGCAGATGAGATTAACCGGGCAACGCCGCGCACGCAGTCAGCTTTGCTGGAAGCGATGGGCGAAAGGCAGGTAACGGTGGATGGGGTGACACGGGTGTTGGAACGGCCGTTTTTCGTCATCGCCACCCAAAACCCCATCGAATACGAAGGCACATTCCCCCTACCTGAGGCACAACTCGACCGCTTCTTCCTCAAACTCAGCCTGGGATACCTCGACCCGGCCAGCGAAAGCCAGATGCTGCTCAACCTGGGCGGCACACATCCCATCGAAACAATCACACAGGTATTAGATGGGATCAAACTGCCGCAACTTTCCCACCAGGTATGGGCAGTGAACGTAGATGAAACCCTGCGCAACTACATCATCAGCATCGTTTTCGCCACCCGCAGCCATGCCGATTTGCTGTTAGGGGCCAGCCCGCGTGGCAGTCACGCCCTTTATCGTGGCATTCAAGCGTATGCCGCGCTGCAAGGGCGCGATTACGCCCTCCCCGATGACATCAAGAAGCTGGCGCTGCCCATTTTGGCCCATCGCTGCTTGCTGCACCCGGAAAGCGCCCTGCGCGGGCGTACAGTCGAGGAGATTCTGCAAGAGATTTTGCGCGAAACAGCCCTGGATATTGGCGAATTATGAGCGCCACGTTCACCATTTACCACTAAAAATCATGGGGCAATTAACCGGCCTGATCATTTTTTTGCTAATCGTCGCTTTTTTGCTGCGGATTGACTTCATTTTCTATGTCGTCTACGTGTGCATTGGCGTTTACGCCTGGAGCCGCTGGTATACGCCGCGTGCTTTTGCGCGGCTGACCGGGCAGCGCAGCTTTACCGATCACGCTTTTCGGGGGGAAGAAGTGACGGTGACGCTGCATATCGGCAACCCCAATCGCCTGACCATTCCCTGGGTGCAAGTCAACGAATCTATTGCACCACACTTGCGCCAAAACAAGTTGGTGGCGGATGTGATCTCGCTGCAAGGAAGGGAAACGGCCGTTTTAACCTACCCCATCAAAGCAGCACAGCGCGGCTTTTACAAACTCGGCCCACTGCGCCTGAGTACCAGCGACCTCTTTGGCCTGATGCCCGAACAACAAGCCTATCTGCCCCCTGATTTCATCACCATTTACCCGCGCATCACGCCATTGTCACAACTCGGTTTACCATCACGCCTCCCCTTTGGCACCGTTGCCAGCCGCCAACGGTTGTTTGAAGACCCGGCACGCCCGATGGGTGTGCGTAATTACCATTCTGGCGATTCGCCACGCCAGATTAACTGGAAGGTAAGCGCCCACGCGCAGCAGTTGGTGGTTAAAACATTGGAACCGGCGATTTCCCTGGAAACGGCCGTTCTCCTCAACCTGCATACCGATGATTATCAGCGGCGCGACCGTGCCACGTACACCGAATGGGGCATCGAAATCGCGGCCTCGTGCGCTTCGCATCTGGTCAACCAACGCCAACCCGTTGGGCTGATCACCAACGGCATTGACCCGTTATTGAAGCAAACGGGGGCAGGCGAGCTGGATTTTGACGAGACCAGCGGCCGTTTGCTGCGCCAAGCTGGCACTAATGGCAACAAAACGGCTCTCATTCCACCGATGATCCTGCCACGAAACGGCCGTGCCCATCTCATGAAAATCTTGGAACGGCTGGCACGCATTGAAGCAGATGAAACCATTCCTCTAACTGACTGGCTGCCCACAGCCTGCTTGAATTTAAGTTGGGGCATCACCATCCTGGTGATCACGCCTCGCGGCGATGAAGCGACCTGTCATGGCTTGCATCGCCTGGTGCGTTCAGGCTTTAACCCGGTGCTAATCGCCATTGAGCCAGATTATAATTTTGGTCTGGTGCGTGAACGCGCCCAACGACTGGGCTTTGCCGCTTACAACATTACACAAACGCGTGATATGGATCAGTGGAAACGGCCGTTGCGCGGCAAGCCCGCAACATCCTTGTAACCATCTTATGAAAACCGAACCCGCCAATCCACCGGCAAACGGAGATGAATATATCACCAACATCTGGTCACGTTCCCTGACACAGCCAGTAGCCATTGCCGTCATGGTCTCTTCCATCTTTGTCGGGGTTGCCGGTCTCATCAACGCCATCTCCCCTGGTCAGCCATGGCTTTCTCTGGGAAGCGTCTTTTTCCTGACCGCCCTGGAAGCCGTCTACACAACCAACTGGCTGCACCACCCCGACCGCCGCACCGTTGCCCGCACGGGTTATCGGGCAGCAGAATTTTTCTTTTTGCTGCTCATTTTGCGCGTCGCCGCCTGGTTCATTAGCAAACAACCCTTACCCGACCTCGACACAATCCGCCTTTTCCTGCGTGCGCCGCTGCTTTTCTTCAGTGATTCTTTTTTTCTCGCGATGCTCATCCTCGCCTTTCTCAATTGGCTGCTTGCCATTCGTGTGGGCATCATCTTCGCCCATTTAGCCGTCAGCCCTGGCGAAGCGACCTTTTATGCGCAGCCAGCCAGCGTACAAATGCTGCACGCCGACAACAAACCCATTTACACCGGGCGCGGCAACCTGATGCGAGAATTCATCCAGGTCTGGCTGTGGGGCGGCGTTTTACTCATCATCTCTGTTGGCTTCAGCAGCATCGATTTGCACACACTGGAGCAACAGTTCAATGTGCTTTCGCTGACGCATTTGGGATTGCCAACAGAATTGTTAATGGCACTCGTCCTCTATTTTCTCGCCGGTTTTTGGCTGACCAGCCAGGGGCGTTTAGAAGCGCTCAATGCACGCTGGTTAATTAACGGCATTCACAAACATGACACAATCGAGCGGCATTGGCAGCGCAACAGCCTCTTTGTTTTGCTCGGCATTGCCCTGATTGCTGCGTTTGTGCCCATTGGCTCAACATTGCCCATCAGCCGCTTTTTGAATATAGCGTTGGGGGTTTTGTCGTATGCCACAACCATGATTCTTTACCTTTTCTCGTTCTTGTTGGGGGCGCTATTTTCTATGTTGGCGTCGCGTGCGCCAGATAGTCAACCGCCGCCGCCCACGCCGACGCCGTTAGCCACGCCACAGCCGCTCAACGACTTTGTGGCCAATCAACAACCGCCAGCGGCGGCGGCTGATCCGGCAGCGATGTTGGTAATGAGTTCGATTTTCTGGACGATTTTTATTGCGGCGATGGCAATTGCGATTTTGTTTTATTGGCGTGAACGGGGGTATCGGGTAAACGGCCGTTTCCTCCACCAACTCTGGAACCAGTTCATGCACTGGGTCAATGACTTTTGGCAAAATGTAAGCAATCAAGTGGGAGAATTACGGCACACCTGGCAGCAGCAACAAAAAGAAGACCCGCAACCGGCAGCGAGCAAATCATCCTGGCGCTTTGTGCGCCTCAACGCCCTCTCGCCGCGCGACCAGATTCGCTACTTCTACCTCTCCATCGTCCACCGCGCACAAGACAGCGGCATCCCCCGCCAACAGAGCGAAACCCCGCTGGAATACGTCAACAACCTCAACGATCAATGGCCGGAAAAACAACAAGAGTTTGAACAGCTTACCGAGGCCTTCTTAGAAGCGCGTTACAGCGCCCACCCCATTGCCAAAAATCAAGCCAACGGCATCAAACAAATCTGGAAACGAGTCAGAAGCGTCATCCGTAACCCATAAAAATACGGACTACGGATGACGAATTACAAGCGACCAACTGCGCTACTTACCACTAACAGCAGTCAGCGCCCCCCAGGTAAACAACCCAATCACCAACTGGAATAACAGCGGATTAAGCGGGAAGGACAGCTCCTTTAGCAAGACATTCAACCCGGCTCCCAACAGTGCGCCCAGCCCCAAGCCAACCAAAGCGCCTTTGAGAGCTTCCCCAGGCACGCTAAAAAGAACAGCCACCAAGGCCCCGCCCAAAGCTGCAAACCCAATGAGACGACCAGCCTGAATAATCATTCTAGACGTTTGCGCATTACCTTCTTGAAAGGCAGCCATTAAAGAAGCCATCGTCACTTCCGGCAGCGTACTTAAAATGAGCACCAATTGCACCAAAGCCATCAACAATCCGCCGACAATCACGAAGAGCAGCACACGCCCCATTGTGTCTGGCGCTTTGTTAATGGACCAAATCACCGCGCCAACGGCTGCGCCTGCCGCCAGCCCTTCTAATGCACCATTGCCCAAATCGTTAACCAGGTCTAGCATAATAGCTGCAACCATAGCCTTTCCCATAGCCTGTACCAAAAAACCTATCATTGAAGTCTCCTCAATCAATATATTCTCTAAAATTTATCTACCGTTACACCTGATGCAAACGGAAATCTTCTCTAAACGCCAAATTTTACCCCAAGCCACCCTATTCGCTAATTTATCTTTTTCGTGATAAAAACAAGCGAAAAAATGCATTCTCTACTCTTCATAATTCAAACTTTCCCTAGGAGTTCCCACGATGCAGCAAATCGTTGAATGTGTTCCCAATTTTAGCAACGGCCGTAACCCCGAAGTCTACAACGCCATTGCCAACGCCATCCGCAACGTGCGCGGCGTCCAACTACTCGACGTCAGTGCCGACCCCGACCACAACCGCACCGTCATCACCTTTGTCGGTTCCCTCGCCGCTGTAGAAGAAGCTGCTTTTCAGGCCATAGAAACGGCCGCTTCCCTAATCAATCTCGACGTTCACGAAGGCGAACACCCACGCATTGGCGCCACCGATGTTTGCCCCCTGATCCCGGTCAAAGGCGCCACCATCAAAGAATGTGTGGATGCTGCGCACCGTCTCGCCAGCCGTGTCGGTTCAGAGTTGGGCATTGCTACCTATCTTTATGGCGATGCCGCCACTCGTCCAGACCGCGAAAAACTGTCCGACATTCGCAAAGGGCAGTATGAAAAGTGGAAGGAAGAGGTTGCCACCGAACCTGCACGCAAACCAGACTACGGCCCAGCCGAAGCAAAGCCTTGGGGGGCGACAGTGATTGGGGTACGGCCGTTTCTCATCGCCTACAACCTCTACCTCAACAGCGACAACGCCGACATCGCCGAAAAAATCGCGCGTGCCGTGCGCTTCAGCAGCGGCGGGCTGCGCTTCGTCCAGGCCAAAGGCTTCCTGGTCGAGGGACAGGCCCAGGTCAGCATGAACCTGACCAACTTCGAGAAAACCCCTATCTACCGGGTACAAGAAATGGTACGCCGCGAAGCCGCCCGCTACGGCCTGCACATCACCAAAGCAGAGCTTGTCGGCATGACACCGCAAAAAGCATTCATGGAAGCCGCCCGCTGGTATCTGCAATTAGACGATTTTCGTGATGAGCAAGTTTTAGAGTACCGCCTCTACGAAGAGCAAGAAAGCAATCTCACGCCAGATGCCTTTCTCAATGCTGTCGCGGCCAACACCCCCACACCAGGTGGCGGTGCGGCAGCCGCATTGGCCGGAGCGCTGGCCGCCGCCCTGGCGCAAATGGTCGCCGGGCTGACCGTCGGTCGCAAAAAATATGCCGCCGTTGACGCCGAAGCCAACGCCATCTTGCAGCAAGCAGGCGATTTACGCACCCAATTGACCAACGCCATTGACGAGGATTCAGCCGCGTTTGTCGCCGTCATGGAAGCATGGCGTGACAAAACAGTGGAAGGCAAAGCAAAGGAAGAAGCCATTGAAGCCGCTACCACACATGCCGGTAACGTCCCGCTGCGCGTCGCCCGGCTCAGCCGTGATGTAGCGCGGTTGGCATTGACCATCGCCGAAATCGGCAACAATAACGCCGTCACCGATGCCGCCGCCGGTGTGATGATGGCACGGGCAGCTGTAGAAACGGCCGCGCTTAACGTAAAGATTAATGGCACTGGCCTGCAAGACAAAGCGCTGGCACAATCATGGCAAACAGAAGTAGACGAGCTGATTGCCGAGGTCAACGATATGGCCGCCAAGGTGACAGACATCGCTGCACAACGCGGAGGTTTTTAGCAGATTGCAACAGATTCACAATGTCGTTGACTATAGAAAAAAAGCTGGAAGATTGGAGGTTGGGAAATTGTTTTTCCTGATTTCCATTCTTTTTTTGTTAGCAAGCTGCCAGGCAGAAGCAGCCGCGGTGGTTAGTTTGGGGTCAGATGAGGGGGGATTGGCAACGGCCGTTCCGCTGCCCTCACCAACCGCCTCCCCCACACCCATCAAGCCCCCCGCCATCATCATCAGCGACTCAACCGCCACCCCGCTGCCATCCTTCGCCTTGGCCGACCCCACCCAGGTCAACGCCGGAAACGCCACGGCAACCCAAGCCGCCGCCACAACAATGGCCCAACTCCTGCTCAGCGCCACCCCAGAAACACCCCCAACCGAAACAACCACCCCACAACCCACCTTCACACCACCCGCGCTGCCCTTCACATCCAATGACGAACATTTCTGGCTGCGCCGCCCCATCCCCGAAGGGGGAACCGTTTGGACAGACAAAGTCTACCCCTATGGCAGCACGCGCAATGGTTCACTACGCCCCCATCATGGCGTTGAGTTTTATGTGCCCAGCGGCACCCAAATCTTAGCCGCCGCCAGCGGCACCGTCGTTGTCGCCGGTAACGACCTCGATATTGTGTATGGTCCGCACACCAATTTTTACGGCAACCTGGTCGTCATCCAACTCGACTCTGCTTACAACGGACAACCGGTCTACAACTTGTACGGACATTTGTCGGAAGTATTTGTCGTGGTAGGACAACATGTGGACGCACAAGCCATCATCGCCCTCTCCGGGGCTACCGGCATTGCTGATGGGCCGCACATGCACTTTGAAGTGCGCGTTGGCAGCAATGATTATGACGCCACGCGCAACCCCCTGCTCTGGCTCTATCCGTTCCCTGACAATGGCACAGTAGCCGGACGCGTAGTGTGGCCGAATGGCGCATTAGTCGAAGGTGCGCCCATCACCCTACGCCGCATTGATGCCCCTTCCAAATATCACGCGACGACCAGCTACACAGGTGATACAGTGAACGGGGATGACGAATGGCAGGAAAACTTTGCCTTTGATGATGTCGTCGCCGGTTACTACGAAGTAGAAATTCAAGCTGGCAACAAAAAATACAAACAAGAATTCTGGGTATTCCCATACCGCACGAGCTTTGTGGAAGTGACGCTGGATAGTTAACGCATTTTTAGTTCGCGGGCGACCAGACGGTCAAACCAGCGATCTGGCAAAATGCGCGGCAGGAACCAGCCAGTAAGCCATTTGCGCGGGATGGCATACCGTGTTTTGGGGCGAGGATTCTCCAAAGCCTCTACAATTGCTGTGGCAACTTTTGCTACGGGAATGGCGGTTTGCTGCCGTTTGGCAACGGCCGTTCCCGTCATTTGCGCAATCATTGAGCCATAATCGGTGTGTGCATACTGATCTACACCGGCACTCGCTTTGCCAATGATCGGCGTGGCCGTTGTCCCCGGCTCAACGACAACCACATCAATGCCATAAAGCAGCAGTTCACGCCGCAGCGAATCGGAGAGCGCCTCGAGGGCATGTTTCGAGGCGGCATAGGCACCCATGAACGGATAGGCAATCTTGCCGCTGACAGAACTGATATTGACAATACGGCCGCGCGGCTGCGGCGCATCCAAGCGGGCACCCAACAAAGGCAAACATTGTTGGGTCACGTCAAGCAAGCCAAACAAATTGACCTCAAATTGGCGGCGCAGTTCATCCACCGGTAAGTGCATGAGAGGGCCAGTGAGGGAGATGCCAGCATTGTTGACCAGTCCAGCCAGGTTTTGCCCGTGAAGGGAATCGCGAAGGTGGGCAACGGCCGTTGCCACACCCTCATGATCCGTCACATCAAACAACAGCGGCGTCACATTAGACCCCAATGCCGCTTGCACACGCTCCGCATCTGCCTGTTGGCGCACACTACCAAAGACGTGATAACCACGCTCCGCCAACATCTCGGCTACCGCGTAGCCGATACCCGTCGAGATACCGGTGATGAGAACGTATTTCGTCATGCACTACTTTACCGCCATTCGGCGCAGACCATAGCCCAACACCGTCACGATCAACCCGGCAACTAACGTCCCGCCACTCACCAACACACCGACATCAAACCAAAACTGCTCCGGGAAAAGGCGAATCAAAGAGTCCGTATAGGCAAACGTCCATGTCCCTGGTGGAAATAGCAGCTGATGAAACTGCACAAAAAATATCTCCCACCCCACCATGATAAACAAGCCAATCGCCATTAGGACAAGCGTCGTTGCAATGCCGCCGCCCAAAATGGCGTTGTACGCTTGCGCACGCGTGCTGGGGCGCACCCAAAGCAAGGCCAAACCGCCCACCACAATCACGCCAGTCACCCAAACAACGCGCGTGAACACATCGGCAATGCGTTTCACGTCCAGCATGTGCTCAATTTCGCGCTCGTTATAGAACGGATCATTTGTCCCAGGCAGGCGCATATCTTCCAACAAGTAAATAACCTCATCAGCCGGTTCGGGACGCTGCATGTAATCAAGGGTAGTGTGTGCCAGTTCCAACCGCTGCGCATCTGTAAAGCCAAATTGGTCTGATGGGATTCGTTGATATTCCCAACCCGGATAATCCCAGGCGATGATGGCGCGAATACCGCCTAACCCTAAAAAGAAAGGCATTGCCAAAATAATAAGCCAGCGAATAAGACCGATAAATGTTTTGTTTTCCAAGTTTCCTCCAGTCTTCGTCATCCGTAATCCGTGAATGCGTTACTACAGTTTACAGTTCACGGTCACTGTAAACCCGGTAATCCTGCCGCGCCCTCTTGCAACAGATAGCGCAACACCAATGAATCAATGATTGTTTCGACCGGAGCACGCTCGTCGGTAAAGACAACGTCTGATGCGCTGATGGGGACGAGATTGGCAACGGCCGTTGCCAAAGCCTCGCGCAGCAGCGGATGAGCATCCTCCGGCAAATTCGCCAATTGCCTTTGCAAATCGGCAGGCGTCGTTGGCCGTGCGGTCGCCACCAGAATCGTGTTCAGCGAACCGGGCACATCAATTGCCTGCACAGTGGGGAAAACAGACAACAACGTCGCCGTAATCGCATCTATCAAGCGGCGATCTTCCGGCGCACGCCCCACATTAATCGCCAACACGCCATTATCCTGCAAATGAGCGTACACCTCGCTAAAAAATTCACGCGTCGTCAGGTGCCAGGGGATATAGGGCACTTTGTAAGCATCGAGCGTGATCACATCGTAACGGCCGTTAAGCTGATTCAACTCGTAACGGCCGTCTCCCACAATCACATTGATATTCGGTTCAGTCAGCGCGAAGTAATCTCGCCCAGCCTGCACAATCGCCGGGTCCAACTCAATGCCATCAATCGGAATGGGGCCATACACCTGCGTGTACTGCTTGGCAATCGTCCCCGCCGCCAAACCAATCACGGCCACATCCCTCACGGCCACATCCCCGGCATTGAAATAAGGCGCAGCCAGCATAATGCTCCACACCGAGACACGCGGCACACGACCGCCATCGCAATAAAAGGAATGATACGCCTGTCCTTCATTCAACAGCAGGTAATTGCAATCCTCGACGCGCACCACCTGCACATAGTTATACGGCGATTCCGTCTCGAAAATTTGCCCCTCATACGCCTTAATGCCGCCGCGCGTCCACAACAAAGTAATTGGCACCAGCAAAATGGGCAAAAGCAATGTCGCCACGCTCCGCCGCTGATTATGCTGCCACAACCCGCCAATGCCCACGAGCAGCAGCAGCACGCCAAAGAGAACGGCCGTTACCCGCGACCCAAACTCTGGAATCGTCACCAACACCGGCAAATACGTCCCTAACAGGCTGCCCCACGTAGACACAGCATAAATACGCCCGCTGACACGTCCCGCCTCGGCAATATCTGTCACGGCCAAACGAATGGCAAACGGCGAGACACAGCCCAACAAAATGACCGGCACCGCCAACGCCAACGCAACGCCGATCAATGAGCTGATAATGGCGCTCACGTTAATGGCAGCAAACGCGGAAGCGGCCGTTTTCAAGATGACGCTGGTAAGCAGCAGGAAGAAAACAGCGGTAAAACCGGCAAGTGTAATGAGGGTGTAGAAGGTGGTGGGATACGGCCGTTTATCGGCCAGGCGTCCCCCCACAAAATACCCAATCGTCAAACACAACAGCACCAGCCCAATGACATTGGCCCATACCAGATTAGACGTGCCATACACCGTCTGCAACATGCGGCTGGTGGTAAACTCGACCGCCAGCGTACTCATACCAGCGACGAATACCGTTAAAAAGAGATAGTTTCGATTGATAGATTGCTTCATAACCGCAGGAATTATAGCGGAGAGCAAAGAATGCGGCAGGGGAAAAGCGGCTCCTTCCCTACTTTTGTGTGAACAAATTCGCCATTTCCGTTACAGGCATCTGCTCCACATTTTGCCAAATCATCGTCAATGGTTGGTCGTAGACGATAAAGCTCTCGTCTGCTCGCCCCAGCGTGACGCCGGGGAAACTGTCCAAATAAGTGGTAACGGCCGTTGGCGGGGTCAATCCCGGCCAGGAAAACGTGTCTGGCTTCAAGTAAAAAGAGCCGAGATGGGGAAAACGGCCGTATACCGCCACCAACTCATACCCCAACTTCCCATCAAACAACAGTTGATGATATTGGCTCGATAACGGAAACAACATGGGTAATCGCGGCACAACCCCATACACACGATTCGAAGTCAATACCAGATAATCCGCCTCCGCCAACAACGCCAGGTTTGCTTGCAGCTTCGCCACATCATCACCCGCGCCCGCCTGCGTTAACCACGTCAATTCCGCATTGTCATACTCCGTCGCCCGGTGTAATTCCCCATTAAACAACATCGTTGTCGGCAAGGGATCATCCCACTGCTCGCTCAAAATCAATGTTCCGGGCGACGCATGCGCGTAAATCCATTGCGACGCCAACACCCAGGGATGCGGCTGATGATACAAACTGACAAAACCAAACGCGTACAACCCCGTCCCCAACAGCACAATCGCCACGGCACCGCGTCGCAGCCACACTCGCGGCAAAGACAACAGCAGCGCCGCGCCATAGAGCAGCAAAAACGGCGTCACCGGCTGCAAGTAGCGCATAAATTTGACATAAAACCAGGCAGTTGTCAGGAAAAAGGGCACAGTCCAGGTAAGCGTCACCCACAAGGGTGAATTGGCAATGAGCGATTGCAGATCAAGGCTTTGCTGCCAATGCCGAATCTTTGGCTGGCGCAGCGCCTGCCAAATTGCCCAACCAAACCCGGCAAAGGCGGCCACGCCCAACAACAACCCCATGCCCCAACGCAGTTGCATTTCAATGGGGTACAACAAAGGGAGCGTGTCCCGGTATTGGCGCGTAAATGGCAAATCAATATCGCCACCCACCATCGCTCCTTGCGTCACAATATTTTCCAGATAACACGAACGCCAATCGAGCGCGGGAATGGTAAATGGGCCAAGTTGGGTTTCCGGCGTCAACACCTGACAGCTAAAATCGAGCACGGCAAAGGGATTGGTGAGGAAAAAGGCGAGGAAGGCAATGAAAACGGCCGTTCCCCAACCCCACCACCAGCGCACACCTCCGCGCAGCCAAAACACCAGCAGCAGTGGCAGCAGCAGCATGATCGCCGCAAACTTCGATCCAATCGCCAGCCCCACAAAAACAGCCGCCATGAACAGGGAAAAGGGAAGCAGAGATTGGCTTTCCGGAGAAAAGCCATTATCGGTGCTGCGTACCATGAAGTAAACGGCCGTTACCACAAAAAACGTCAAATACGGGTCTGACGTAAAAAAATGCGCCAGTTGAATGTGCATCACATTCAACGCTAACAGCGCCGCCGCCAACAGCCCAACCCGTGTGTTATACAAACGCCGCCCCAACAAAAAGAGCAGCAGCACGGTTCCCACATCAAACAAAGCAGTTAGGGCACGGGAAACGGCCGTTAAATGGCGAAACTCCACCTGCCCCCGCGCATTCAAAATATCCCGCGTCAACAGCCAGTCAGCAGGCAGCCACGGAGCCAACGTCGGCCCCACACGCTCCATCAGCCGTGTCGTCGCCACCCCCAAATAAAGCGGCAAATGCCCATAAGCAAACTTCCGCTGCGCATCGGCGAGCACCTCAATTCCTTCACTGGCCGCATCCGGCGGCCAATAGTACGGATTAAACGACGACTGCGCCGGGATCAAGGCAGTTTGCCAATTTTGCGGCCATTCAATGGTCGTCGCCACCCAGGCAATATAGCGCTCGTCCGGGTGATAATGATGGTAATCATCCCAATCAACCCCAGTCAGGCGCAGTACCGCCGCGACAAATAAAATGAAGGCCAACAACAACCCTTTTATCCAGCGTGACATAAAACGATTGTAACCCGCTTCCCCATAAACAAAAAGGGCTGGCACAAAGCCAGCCCCAACATTATCTGTTATGAATAACCAATCAACGATGACTAATCGTCGAAACGATAACTAATCGTCAAAACGACAATTAGTCGTCGAATTCATCATCCTTCTTGCCACGACCAATGACTTCCACAGCATCTGCCGCAGGAGCATAATCGTCGGTTTCTTCTTCCCCGGTTTGTGCATATTGGAAGTTGGTCACCACAATCTCTGGGTCTGTCAAAATTTCCACACCCACTGGCGCGACCAGGTCTTTCACATAAATCACATCATCCGGCGTTTGAATCAGGCTGAAATCAACCAGCAACTCGGAAATCAGGGCATCAGGACGACATTCAATTTCCACCGAACGCAGCACCAAAACCGGCACACCAAGACCCTCTTTTGTTGGGGTCGCTTCGCCAGTTGCCACCAATTCAACCTCGGCGGTCAATTTTTCCAACATATTCACTTCATAGAAGTCAATGTGGATCAAATCGCCACGAGTTGGGTGCTGCTGAATCTCACGCACCAACACGGTGCGCAAATCGCCAGCCACATCCAGGTCTGCCAAATGGGTCGTACCAACCTTGCGCAGCGCTCTACGCAGTTCATTGGCGCTCATCTGCACATGCAGTGCCTCACGTTGTCCATAAACAACGCCGGGCACATACCCATCACGACGCAATTTCTTTGTTTGTTTTCTTAATTGAGCACGCGGTTCAGCTGCAATCGTCACTCGATCAGTCATCTCTCATTCCTCAGCTTTTATACTCCTCACGTTGAGGGGAATTTTATAGTACGAAGTTATTAACGCTGGCAGGCATTGTCTGAATCCAGATGCACCCACCCTACTTACAGCGCTATATAATCAAGACGTGCAAGTATACCCATTTACGTCAAATCGTCAATCTTGATACGCCTTTTTTGTAATCGCCTAAGTATACCGCATTTCTCTTGACGCGCACCCCACAGCAGGGTAAAAAAGCAGGGCAATTTTAAAGGTATAATAATCATCCTTTTGCAGGCGATTCATACCCTTCAAGAGGTTTTGGCGAACAACGTTGGGACGAAACTGGGCAAACATGTCCCATGGAGGCTTGATCATGACACAAACAAACGGCAGCAATTTAGACAATTATTACACGCTTGTACAAAAAAATGGCAAACTGCGCTCACCCGACCATGCGCAGCGTTGGAGTACGGCCGTTCTCAAAACATTAGGCTTCAACTTAGAAAAAGGAGCCAAAAAGGAACTGGCCGGTGCATTGCCGAAAGAATTAGCCAATGATCTGACACGCGTCTTTTGGCTGCTGCACTTCCGCGACACCAATCTCAGCCGCAGCGATTTTTTGACCCAGGCATCGCGACGCAGTGGCAACACCGACGTTGCCTTTGCTCGTTACCCCACAAAAGCCGTGTTCGGCGCAGTGAAAAGCCTGATCGACAAGCAGGTGGCTGACCGTGTTGCTGAAGGCCTCTCCCCAGAAGTGCGCGAACTCTGGCAACAGGCGTGAGAACTCGTTTGACGGATTTCCAGGCGAACAAGTTGATTGTGCGTTTCGGCGCTGGCTTGTTCGCCTGTCTTTTTCTTTTCCTCGCTTCTTGTACGACGCCGACACTCCCGGAAACGGCCGTTCGTCAACCCCTCCAAGTAACCATCCTCGCCGATGGCGAAACACACACCGTCACGACCGAAGCAGGCAACGTGCGCGAACTGCTCGCCGAAGCCAACATCACCTACGGCGACGCCGACCTCATTGACCCACGCCTCACCGAGCCGCTCAGTGATGGCCTCACCATCAACATTATTCGCGTCACAGAAAGCATTGACATCATTCCGCGCAGCATTCCCTTTGACCGCAAAATTGTGCGCTCCGAAGCGATGAACGCCGACGACCCACCGCGCATTTTGCAAGCAGGACAAGCGGGTCTGCAAGAAACCCGCGTGCGCATCGTCTACCACGACGGCATCGAGCAGCAGCGCATCCCCATTGACGTGACCGTTGTCAAAGAAGCACGGGACGAAATTGTGATGGTGGGCATTGGCGCGGTGCGTGATAACTTGCGTTTTGCCGGGAATCTGGCTTATATCAGCGATGGCACGGCCGTTATCCTGCGCGGCTCCACCCTCTTCCCCGAACAACTCAATACCGGCGGGCCGTTAGACGGCCGTGTCTTCACCCTCTCCCCCACCGGCAGCCACCTGCTCTATACCCGCACCAGCACCCAAACCGTCGGCTTCAACAACAGCTTGTGGGTACTCAGCACCGAGCGCGGCGCACAGCCCCGCTCCCTCAACATCAGCAACATCCTTTGGGCGGACTGGAACCCGGCCCGCACGGAACTGCTGCAAATCGCTTATACCACCGCCATCTCCACCAGCCTGCCCCCTGGCTGGGAAGCCAACAACGACCTCTGGCTGGGCGACGTGCTGCAAAATGAGGCCGCGCCCTTCCGCCCGGAGCAGGTTGTCGAATCGTACCCGGCCACTTTTGGCTGGTGGGGTGGCAACTACGCCTGGTCGCCGCAGGGCCAGGCTATCGCCTACAGCTACGCCAACGAGGTCGGCGTCATTAACCTGGATGCGCCCTCCCTGGAGGAGCAGCGCCGCCAATTGCAGCAGTTTACGGAGTACAACACGCTGGCCGATTGGGTCTGGGTTCCCACGTTGAGCTGGTCAAGCGACGGCCGTTTCCTGGCCTTCACCAACCACAACAGCAGCGACTCCGAAGCACAAACCTTCGACAGTTGGGTGGTTGACGCCAGCACGGGCCTCGCCGGTGACTTTGTGCCCGATGCCGGCATGTGGGCGCACCTGCACTGGTCGCCCGAAAATGCACCAACCGACAGCCAGATTGCCTTCCTGCGCACCACGAACCCGCTTGACAGCCAGCGCAGCAGCTACACCCTCTGGTTGATGGATCAGGACGGCAGCAACACGCGCCAGATTTACCCTGCAACCGGCGAAAACAGCAGCTTCCCCCGCGACCCCAACTTCATGGCCTGGGGCCCCACTGCGCAAGACATCGCCTTCGTCTTTGATGATGGCCTGTTTCTGCTCAACCTGGAAAGCGGCGAAGCGTTCCGCGTGACGCAGGATGACGCCCGCGTGAGTCATCCCACCTGGGCGCCGTATGGCACGGCCGTTACCCCCAACCTTCCCGCCACCGAAATAGAAGACCCGGCTGCCATAGAAACCCCACCATCCAACAACCTGCTGCCAAACGAGTAAGCGGCACATCGCCCCAAAATCACAAAGGGCTGGCACAAAATAACATTGATCACCGCAGAGAGCGCAGAGGGACGCGGAGCTTTCCTCTGTAATTCCTCCGCGATCTTCGCGTACTCCGCGTGAATATAGCGCCGCTTGCCCTTGCGTGCCTTTTGGTACGCTAGATAAATATTGTTCCAGTCACATACTTGCGGGTACAAATTACGATAAGATTTCATATCCGAAACAGAGCAATTTGCCAAATTGCCCGACACAGAGCGCCTGCGGCGATTGGGGAGCTTGCCAAACCCCCAAAAACAGGCTTGTCCTGAGCTTACCGAAGGAAATAAGCATCTCAGTATTCAGGAAACGACGGGGGCGACAACCCGAAACCCGACGTCGTTGTACGAGCCATGCGGAGAGTAGTTGTCGCGGGCGGACACACGCGCGCTGGGCCAAAGGTCGCTCCACGAGCCGCCGCGCAGCCACCTGCTCGTTTTCTCTTCATCATACCAATCCGTCCATTCCCATACATTGCCACCCACATCCATCAAGCCAAGGGGTGGCTTTTGCCTAATGGGTACATGCCCACAGGCGTCGTTTGCCCAGCTTCGCCTCGTAGACATTGGCGTGAATCATAACAGCTTCCGCCTCACCTGTCACCGGTTCCCTGGTTTATCCCAGAAAACGCTTGTCGTGGGCATTACCCGCCACGCGCACCCACTCCTCGTCTTGCGGCAAGCGCACCAATTGCGCACCGCTCGCCAGCAGGTCGGCTACTAGTGCCATTTCCGCCTCGCTCAGGCTGCCTTCTACATCCCTACCGCGCCGCAGCAGGTCACTCAACCACGCCGCATATGCCGCCGCCTCGTACCAGGAAACCCCCACCACCGGGCAGCCGTGCCGCTCCCGACCAAAACGGGCATCATGCCAATATCGCGGCTCCGTCACCGCCTCCTGGCCGCGATAATCAGGGTATTCCTTTATACGCCAGCGCCAGCCATCCCCTTTATTCTTGCCATCCTGCCAGTATGCTTCATTCTCATAGCCGCCCGCCTCCATAAACAGGGCAAACTGCGCATTTGTCACCGGGTACTTCGCCACATACAAATCCCGCCGCCCCTGTGCACAGCCAGGGCAGCGCACCCACTCATGCACATCCGGCGGCAGCCAGCCCGATTCATCGAGTGCTTCCGCTGCCAGAAACCGTTGTTTGGGCGGCAGCGTGCTGTCCACCATCTGGTCATACAGCCGCATCTGCACTTCACGCCGCAGCGGCAGGGACAGGCGCGCCCCTGCATCTACCGTACAATGCCCGGCCAGGGTAACGTGCCCTGCCGCCAGCAACCCATCCAGCAGCAGCTTATAACGGCTGCGCGGCAGCTTCTCGTGAGCAAATGCCAGCCGGATCACTTCTTCCCAGGAAGGGTCAGCGGCATGTACTAACACCGTCTGCCGCATATCCTCATCAGATTTATCCACCAACGCCGTCGCTGCCAGGTATTCCAGGAAGTTTTTATGTGAAAGGCATGAGCCGGTATCATACTCCACAAAGAGGCCGCTGCGCTGATGGGCCACGTCAAGAAAGTTTCTGGCCCATACAGTTTTCTCCAACGGCTGCGCTCCTTCATACTCCTCAAAATAATCCGCCAACTGCGTCGTCGCCGCCTCGCGTGCCACGTCTGTCTTCCCAGTCGTCTGCATCCAGTGCGCCAGATGAATCAGCGCCCGCTCCTTCGCCTCCACGCATCGCGCTCGTCACGAAACAGTCGCCCGTACCATCCACCAGTACCAATCCCTGCACATCCGCCACCCTTTCACGGTCTGCCCGGTGTATCCCAAAAGCCGAGCATCAGCTTTACCAACTCCTGGTAACGTCCACGCGCCGCTCTGGCAGCGTCGTACCTTGATATTTGTACACCAGCACCAGCGTCGTACAGAATAATGGGTTGCGCGAGAGGCTGTCCACTGTCTCCTTGTGGTGAATATTAGCTAACAAGTCTTGCGTATTTTGGCGGCGGGTACGCTCATTTGGCTCCAATTCCAACAACAGATTCGTCACCAACCGATCACGGTCAGGCCGCGTAAGGGGCAGCACGGTGCAAACGGTGGGGCGTTCCAGGTAATGCTGCACCTGCTCAAAACCGCGCGGCCTTGACGCCAGCGCGAAGTAATTGCCGTTGCGCTGATATGCCTTGATAAATTGATTAACGAACTGAGCTACCGTCGCCCGCTCGTCCCGGTCAGCCACCTCATCCAGCCCATCCAGCAGCAGCAAGCAGCGCCCTTGCTTTAAACGCTTAAAGAAAAAATCGCCTGGCAGTTGTAAATCATGTTCGGCAAAGTAATCGTCAATAAAATGGCGCAGAGCCAGCGGCGCAGGGTTGGTATATTTGCTGCGATTATCGGTCAGGAAACGGCCAAAAGTGCGCAGCGGGATTAAAATCGGCAACAGTGGCTCCCCCGTCCAACCCAGCTTTTCTGCCGCCTCCCCCTGGGCAAAGTTTAGCGTCAGGTGACGCAGCAGTGTCGTCTTGCCGCAGCCGGGCGGTCCCACCAGGATAAACGTAGAATACCGCTGTAATACGTCATTGATCGTAAACGTTTGCTCACGATCCTCCCGTTCCGCCCAAAATTGGTCTTGCCGCCCGCGCCGTTTACCCACATCTGGGTCTTGCACGTGCAGAGGCACAAACACCGCTTCCAGCGCCGCCTCCGATGACAAGCGGTCACGCCGCCGCGCCGTCGCCAGCACAAAATTGATGTGCTGGTAATCGCGGATGATGTGCTCCAGGTATTCCTGCAAAGCCTGTCCATCTTCTTTGCCTGGCTGCAAACCATAGTAATCGAGCAGCAGGCGCATGTATTCTGCAAATCGTTCCGCCGCCTGGGCCGTGCGCACTGTTTCGTGCGCCATCTGGTAGAGCGCCGCACGTGTAGCGTCCTCATTTGCCTGCTCAATCAACCCGGCCCACACCTCGTGCTCTTTTAGCTCCTGGCGCAGGTGATACAAAAATTTTGCCAGTACCGGGCGTGCATCCGGGGGCATACGCAGCACGCGAAACAGACGTTCCGGCACCAAGTCCGGCTGTGGCGCAAATTGCAGCAGTGCCGCCTGGGCAATTTCCCGACGCAGCGCATCGTTGTTTTCCGCCTGCAACAAATCAAAGCCCCATTTAATCAAATATTGGGAGAGTTTGTCGGCGTCTTGCGGCGCACCCGTTTGCACCAGGGCCGTCTGTACCGCCTCCTGCAAGGCTACGTCCCCTTTCGCACGATTGTAGCCACCGCCAACATAGCCGCTGATTTTATCGGTAGCTGGCTGCAACGCCGGTTCGATGACGCCCTTGTCAATCAAGGTTTTGCCTACCTGCCCCAGCCCCAAACCAACGGCGGTGGCAATGGAAATTGTGATCGGGTCCATGCTCTCTTCTCCCGCTATCTTTGCAAAAATAATATGCACCTGTCGTGATTTTATGGCATTGTAGCCAGGCTGCCGAATGGGTGTCAAACTCGCTGCCGGTTTGTGGGGAAATTGTAGCTGTGGGAACGGCCGTTACCCCCGACCTCCCCACCACCGAAATCGAAGAGGCGCTGCCGCCCACGCCCCCCATTGACAACCTGCTGCCAGAAGAATAACTTCTCCCTTTGCTTCGAAAACAAACCTCCGGGAGACTCCAGAGATGACCGCTGTTGCCTGCTGAACCTCCCAGAGGGGAGTTTCTATCTTACAACCTTGCTGCGCATCATTCCCGTTGCCAAAACGTAGTTGCCGAAACGGCCGTTCTGCATTAAAACCCATCCCATGCAACGCAACCACTGGCTTACCGTTCTCTTTTTGCTTTTGGCCGTCCTTGCCCTGTTGGGCATGGGCACACGCAAAACCCAACAAGACTTCCTCACGCGTGGCATCCCCGATGGGCTGCCGGAACCAGTCAATTACGGCTTGCCCACTTTAGGGCTTAACGTCTATTTGCAACAGTACAGCGACGCCGAATTAACCGCCAACCTGGAGGCCATTGCCGCCAGCGGCGTCCAATGGCTCAAGCAGCCCTTTTACTACAGCCCAGACTTTGATTGGGAAGCAAGTGATAGATTGGTAACGGCCGTTACCGCCCACCATTTTCACCTCGTCCCTCTCCTCGACGGCAGCCCCGCCGACAACTTCGCCCCCATTCCGCCAGCCGCCTTTGCCGCATGGGTCAAAGCATTTGCCACTCGCTATGCCGACCAACTCCAGTTTTACATCATTTGGGACGAGCCAAACATCACCACCCATTGGGGCAACCAACCGGTCAACCCCATCGAATATGCGGCACTGCTAACAGCCGCAGCCGCCGCCATCCGCGCCGCGGACAGCGATGCCGTCATCGTCGCCGCGCCGTTAGCCCCAACCAGAGAAACCGGCCCCGACAATCTGGCCGACCCGCTCTATTTGCAGCGCCTCTACGAAGCAGGAGCGGCCTCCGCCTTTGACATTGTCGCTGGCAAACCGTATGGCTTTGATACCAGCCCCGATGACCGGCGCACAGATTTGGATGTGCTTAATTTCAGCCGCGCTATCTTGCTACGCGAAGTAATGATGCGTAACGGCGATAGTGGCAAGGCGCTCTGGGCGGGCAACTGGGGCTGGAACAGTTTGCCCGCTAACTGGTCAGGTGCAAAATCCATTTGGGGTGAAGTCAGCGCCGCACAGCGGGCGAGTTGGACAGTGACTGGCTTGCAGCGTGCCCAACAAGAATGGCCCTGGATGGGCGTTATGTTCCTCGAAAACTGGGAACCCGACGCCACGGCAAATGATCCCCATTGGGGATTCAGCGTCAAAAATGAAATCGGCCGTTGGCCGTTGGCAGCTAACAAGCAGGCGCTAACCACCCAGCTTCACGCGCCTGCCGCGCCCGGCTTTCATCTTGCCGACCCCAACGATCCGGCACAGGTTTACGTTGGCGGATGGGAATTCTCGCCTGAATTTGGCGCAGACATCAGCGAACCGGCAGGCGATGAGCCGCCAGATGAAGTGACCTTCACCTTTTGGGGAACAGATGTGGGGCTGCGTGTGCGCCGCGCCAACTTCCGCGCACGGCTTTATGTGACCGTAGATGGACAACCCGCCAATGCCCTCCCCCGCGATGAAAATGGCAGTATGCTTATTCTCACCGCGGCCGACCCCGCCGAGGATTATCTCGCCATTGAGCCGATTGCCACCCATTTGGAGCCAGGTGCCCACACGATACACATCACGGCATCGCGCGGTTGGGATCAATGGGCGCTCAATGGTTTTAGCGTGGCTTATCACCCGCCCGACAGTGTGTATCGCTGGGGAATGGGATTGTTGGCAGTGACGGCCGTTTCCTTTCTCTTCCTGGCTATACGAACTGGGCGACGGGCAACCTGGTCTTTTTTGCGCCGCCGCTACGCACAGCTTGAACAATGGGCACAGTTAGCGATAACGGCCGTTTTTGCGGCCATTGTCGCGCTCACCGGCTGGCTCACCTGGAGCGCCCCGGTGGAAGGCATCTATCGCCGCCTGGGGGATGCAGGGCAGTTGGCGTTGACAGCAGGAACGGCCGTTCTCTTCTACGTCTCGCCCACCTTCCTCATCTACATAGTTGCCCTGGTCATTCTCTTTATCTTGCTCTCCTTGCGTCCCGCCTGGGGCTTAGCCCTCATCGCCTTCAGCTTCCCCTTTTACGTGCTGCCCAAGCCAATACTCGGCTACCTTTTTTCGCCCATAGAAATTTTCACACTCGTCACATTTGCCGCCACTATCACCCACAAACTATTCACCATTCGCAAACCACGCCCCAACAACCAACCACGAATCACCGATTACCGCTCACCGATTACCGCTCACCGATTACCGATTACCGATTACGCCGTTCTCACATTCACCCTTGTCGCCACCCTCTCGCTGCTCTTCACGGCGCGGCTGGATGTGGCAAGCAACGAGTGGCGCGTCATCATCCTCGAACCGGCGCTGTTTTACTTGATGCTGCGGCAGCTGCGCCTGAGTCGGGAAGAAATGTGGGTGATTCTTGATGCCTTTGTCTTGGGAGGCGTCACGGTAGCCGGATATGGTTTGTGGCAAGTGGCCTTTGATCGCACAGCGTTGATCACCGCCGAAGGGGGATTGCTGCGCCTGAAATCGGTATTTGGCTCACCGAACAATGTCGGGTTGTATTTGGGGCGCATTTTGCCATTGTTGGCGGCGACAATGCTGCTAGGACAGGGAATGGAGGCGCGGCGTCGTTGGGCATACACGGCGGCCATTTTACCTGTCGGCCTGGCGCTGCTGCTTAGTTTTAGCAAAGGGGCACTCTTTTTGGGCATGCCTGCCGCGCTGCTGTTTGTGGGAGCAGTATGGTTGAAGAGAAACGGCCGTTCCCCCTGGCCCTGGCTGCTGGCAATCATCCTTGGTGGACTCAGCATCATCCTGGTGGCGCAGCAAATCCCGGCTCTGGCCGGTCGCCTGGACTTGACCGGGGCGACCGGCGTCTTCCGCCTGAACCTCTGGCAAGCCAGCATCAACATGTTCCGCGAACATCCGCTGTTTGGCGTCGGGCTGGACAATTTTCTTTATGCGTATCGCGGCCGTTATATTCTCGATGCCGCCTGGCAGGAGCCAAACCTGAATCATCCACACAATATTCTGCTTGATTTTGCTACGCGGCTCGGCTTGTTCGGGCTGCTCAGTGGCGGCTGGTTGTTGTGGCAGTTAGGCAGCACACTCAAACAAGCGTGGGCAACGGCCGATGCGGCATGGCAGCCGGTAATCGTTGGCTTCAGCGGTGCCTTCATCGCCATGCTGGCGCACGGTCTGGTAGATCACAGTTTTTTCCTGGTAGACCTTGCTTTCATCTTTTACCTGATGTTGGCAACGGCCGTTTGGCTGACGCACACAAACCATCCCTCATCCGCGTAACTTCCCCCATTTCCTGGGGTTTACTCTAACGGTAACGAAGGACAGCAAAGGCGAACGGCCTCATTTCTTGACCAAACTCATGAGTAAATCTAAAATTATCCTTCGTTAGGCCGATGAACAATTCCCGTAAGGAGAGGATTTAATGAGCGATACATTGGAACGCGTGACCGGAATTATTATAGAACTGCTTGGTGTAGAAAAAGAGGATATTACTCCCGAAAAAAGTTTCCGCGAAGATTTGGAAGCTGATTCCTTGGATCTGGTCGAATTGATTATGGCCTTTGAAGAAGAATTCAACGGCGAAATTTCCGACGAAGAAGCACAGAAAATCACCACTGTCGGTGAAGCTGTGGTTTACATTGACACACACATGCGGGACTAAAGACCTGCACCCCCATCAAGCGCAAGAAATGAAGGACGATATCAACGTGGTATCGTCCTTTTTCGTTCAACTCAATTGACGCCTACGCAGTTTGGCAGCGGTAACGGCCGTTACCAGCAAATGCCCTGCTCCATTGAGCCATACCCCCAACCCAATGCCAATGGGCACGCCGAGCACATCGGTCAGATAGGGGCGCAATGTCAGATAGCGCCACGTGGGCAGCAAGACCCCAATCAGGCTCAGCGCCAACATCAACCAGGCGGCAACCTGCGGCCAACGATGCAGCACACGGCCCAATAGCGCCACAAACACCACCAACCCAATCAACAACAAACGCAGCAGCCACTCGCTGGGCGGCTCGCCTAAAATCGCTTCGATGGCGGGAAAGGCAAGCAAGCTGACAGCGACGGCCACGCCACGCATAGCCCATGTCTGCCAGCGACGCGGCCAGGAAACAGTCCACAACGCCAGCAGCAGCCCCAAGGTGATGGGTGGCAAATAAAACAAATTACGGCTGCCGCGCACCCCTAAAAATTTTATCCATTCGCCAATTTCAAAACCGAGGAATTGCAGCCCCACCGCTGGCCCTGGCAGCCAAACGGAAAGATAGCCAATGAAAACGGCCGTATATCCCACCACCAACAGCTGCTCCCCACGCCGCATTATGATTCCCGCTGCCCCCAAAACGCATGCATCGCATCATCTTCGCGTGCCTGCTCCGCAAAAAATTGCAGCAGATACTCACTGCGACGTTGGCGCAAAGCCAACAACGACACAGCCTGCACATCAGCCACTTCCGCCACATCCCGACTATCGGCGGCGGCATGTGCCCGTGCCGCTTCAAACAACGTCATCTCTGCGCGATTCGACTCAATTTGCATATGCTTAATCAATTGCAAACCCAAATCACGCGCCGCCGGATCAATCCGCACACCCTGCAAGCGCTGACGTGCAGCCTCAATTTCCTCTGCCAGAGCGATTGTCTGGCTGGCAAACGCACCAGCAAATTGTTCCGGGCTGCGCCGATAAGAGGCGGCATGCTCATAAGCCTGGTAACGCAATTCCGGATCATCCAGGCCACGCACAATGGCCCGCAAGCCAAAACGATCCATCAACTGTGGGCGCAGTTGTCCCTCTTCCGGATTCATCGAGCCAATAAGCACAAAACGGGAACGATAAGTCAGCTTGAGAGGCCCACGGCGCACTGTGTAGCTGCCCTGGGCTGCCGCATCAAGAATCGCATCAGTGATCGCATCATCCAACAAATTGACTTCGTCGATGTACAAAATATTGCCATCTGCATGCCCCAAAATGCCGCGCTCTAAACGCACGCGCTGCTGCTCCAGAGCAACCCGTTCATTGATACCGCCGACCACATCCTCCAACCGCGCATTGAGCGGCAGCTCCAACAGACGCACCTTATCAATAATGGTCAACGGTTCTCCGTACGCAAATTTTTGGGCGCAATGTTCACAAATGCTGCCCATGCCTTCCGCTTCGGCAATTTCTTCGGTGCAGCCATTGACACACAAACTACGACGCACGTCGGGCAGCAAATCGGCAAGGGCGCGTACGGCCGTTGTTTTGGCGGTGCCACGAGGGCCAACCAGCAACACACCGCCAATTTGCGGGTTAATCAGGGACAGCAGCAGCGACAATTTCATTTCTTGCTGTCCCACAATTGCCAGAAACGGGAAAGGTTCGGCATCGGCCAACCCATGATCCGCATCGGGCATACGCATTATTTTTTGCGCCGGTGCCTGGCGCAAAATATCGAGCAAACGGGAACTACCGGGCGGGGATTGGGTCTCCTCGGTCATGGTTATGGCTCGCACAGTTGCAGGCGCAGTTGACGGCGCTGCACAGCACGCTCGTAGCGTGCAATTTCATCGGGTGTTTCGCACAAAAGCGGGGGAACGGGTGTGGGACGGCCGTTTTCATCCAACGCCACATAAACAAAATGAGCCGTGTTGGTATGCGTCACTTTGCCGGTAATGACATCTTCGGCCGTGACAAGGACGCGCGTTTCCAACGAGGTACGCCCAACCCAGGTCACTTCGGCACTCACTGTCACCAAATTGCCAATGTGTACTGGGGAATGAAACGTCATCGAATCGACCGTGATGGTCACGGCCGGATGGCGGGCATGTTTTGTGGCGGTCATGCCGCCTGCTTCATCACACAATTTCATCAAGATGCCACCATGCACATTACCGAGCATATTTGCATCCTGTGGTCCCATTAGTTGGGTCAACGTTACCCGTGATTCACTTACCGATTTTGCATTCATATATTCGTCTGTTGCCTGTAATCCACATGAGCGGGCAGACAGGTTACTCCATGTCCGGCCGTGTATCGGAGATGTACATGAGTCGCTCTGGGAACTCCTCAAACAAGTCGATGATGGAATAGGGCAGCGCCGGTAGCAAAGGGGCTAACGGCATATTTGCGGGCATTTGCGGCCGTTCCGGGCGTGCCGGTGGGGTGAGGCGGTGGCGCTTTTCAGACATGCTGCGTTTGCGCAGCAAGCGTCTATCATTGCTGAGGAAACCGAGGTATGTACCACCGGCGTCGTATACCTCGCGGCCGACCACAAAGCCCAGCCACTCACCATCCACATTGAATAAATTTCCCTGCTCAAAAACGGCAACCCATTCACCGTCACTTCTGTAAATTGGTACCATCTCAACTCCTTTGGCTGCATTATAGTGGGGAATATGGCAAGCGCAAACAGTTCTAAGGCCGTTTCAAGCTCTAGCAAACGGGTAGATGACCTGATTTTTCGCAATCCAACAAGGCTGACAGCCAGTTATGGCTTCTTTTCTGATAGTATCGCCACGCAACGAATGCCAACATTTTCGTGACAAATGTCGGGCGAGTAATAGAGGGTGGAATTATAGCGAGAAATGGTTTGGACGTATTTTTCAGGAAAGCTCCAGCTGCCGCCGCGCAAAGTACGGCCGATATTGCTCAACGAGCTGGTTGCCCATTCCCAAACGTTGCCGCAAATGTCGGCACAGCCATAAGGGCTGTCGCCTTGTGGCGAGAATGTGCCAACCGGTGTCAGATTGTCATGAAAGCCGCCAAAGTTGCATAACTCTGGCGTTGGCGGGTCGTCTCCCCAAGGATATAAACGGCCGTCTGTGCCACGCGCCGCCTTTTCCCATTCCAACTCGGTTGGCAGTCGTTTACCGGCCCATGCGGCATAGGCCAACGCATCTTGCCAACTGACCAAGACGACGGGGTAGTTGGCGCGATTTTTGGGAAATGTGCGTTTCTTTTGGTTCCAATTATGGAGAACGGCCGTTTCCAATTCTGAGTAAGGCACAGGATGATCTGGGTTTTCATCCAGAAACAGCTTGTACTCGGCATTCGTCACCAACGTGCGATCAATCCAAAACTCCGGCAGCGTCCGCTTCCGCTTTGCGCCACTAAAAACAAACTCGCCCGCCGCTACCCGTACCATCTCCTTGCCATCTTTGCGCCAGAGCAGGCAATTTTCATCCTGGATAATAGCCGGCCCTAAGCGATGTGAAGCGCGTTCCACGAGCAAGGGAGCATAGGCCAAATCCGGCAGCAGTTGCAGCAAGGATTCGCCCACCGTCAAAGCATCCAACCACTCGGTCTGCTCCATGGCAATGAGCAGCTTTTCATAGGCGGCAATCGCCTGTTGATACGTTTGCGCCATGTCTTGCGTTTGCTTCAAATCCTGCCGATATTGGTGAAACAGCTCTTCAAGCTGATGATAGCGGCGCAGGAGTGGCACCAAAACATGCAGCAGTCGTGTCACCGCTTCGCCATCACGGTAATCGAAACGGCCGTTTAACACCCCAATCCAGGCCAGCGCCGCATCCGCCCAATGATAAGACTCGCCGTGCGCCACCGCCTCGTGAAACAACTGTGCCCGGCGCAGTTCATCACGCGCCAACGCCAAGCGTTCCTGCACATTTTCATAAGTGGGATCACTCTCGCTAACTTTCTCGAATGCAGCTACGGCTACCGACCATTTGTCATCAGCAAGAGCTTGCTCGCCATCGGCAAACCATTCAGCACGTTGTCGCCGTGCTGTTTCCTCCGCATTTTCCCGCTCTAAACCGTGCATGGCTTCCGCCATCAAGGGCAGCACTTCAGAATGAGAACGATCTATTTGCATGATTTGCACACATAACGTCTGCAAACGCAGCCAATCTTCATGCTTACGCGCATCTTGCGCCTGCGCCAACAGCCGATCCAACGTTGTTAATGCCGCTTCACGTTGTCGCCGCGCTGTGGCAACCCCTTCCAGCGCTGCCACCATCGCGCTGGCGCTGGGATAGCGCTCGTCGGGCGGTTTAACAAGTGCCCGCAGCAGCACATCCACCAGGTCTGCATCCAGGTCTTGTACCAATTCCTCTGGAACTTGTGGCAGTTCATGGGCATGAGCCAGCAGCAGGCTGGTTAAATCTCCCTCAAAGGGTGGCCGTCCAACCAACATTTCGTAAACCATGACGCCGAGTGCATACACATCGGTTAACGGCGTCACCGTTCCCCATCGCTTAGAATCAACTTGTTCCGGAGCAAGATAAGCGGGCGTGCCCAAAACGCCCCCTTTGGTCATGGTCAAGGTGCTGCTGGCGGCCAACGAGCGTACCAGACCAAAGTCTGTCAGCGTCAGAGTAAGATTGCTCGTCTCCCCTTCCAGCATGATGTTGGCCGGTTTCAAATCACGGTGTACCAATTGTCGCGCTTTCAGATGATCTAGTGCATCGGCTAACTGTCGCAGCAAATAGAGGGTTTCTTCCAGGTCAAGGCGACCGCCTTTGTCACGAAGATACCGGCGCAAGGTACGGCCGTTTATCAAACGCATAGCCAGAAACAGCATGCCCTCCGCCTGACCAAAATCATAAATTGTAATGATGTGGGGATGGTGTAAAGACGCGGCAACACGCGCTTCTTGCTCAAAGCGGCGCAGCAAATCTTCATCTTGCGTATACACCCCGGCAATAACTTTAAGCGCCACTTCACGGCGCATCCGTGTGTCACGGGCACGATACACCGTAGCAAAGCCGCCGCGGCCGATTTCCTCAACTAATTCGTATTTATCAATGCGTGTAATGCCAAGCTTTGGAGAGAGAAACAAGTGGTTTGTTGCCGCTTCAGACATCTGCAAACCTCAATGTCTCAGGCCAGTAACAAGAACAATCATGTAAAAAACGTCAACAAGACCTTTCTGATCTGCTCAACTATGAAAGTGCGTTGGTAACTTCTGACCCGGAAAAATCCCCAACTACCTGATTGTTCATTACCGATTTTATTACCTATACTCTAGCATAAGGCCGCCAAATAATGAAGGGGCAAAATCGGCAGATCGTTATATTACGGTTGCGGCGGTGGAACGCGCGGTATCTCAAACGTGTCATTAATATGCGCATAAGTGGCTCCCGCCAGGCGACCAATGGGGCGCAGCGCCTCCAACAAAATCCGCCCATCCGCATACACATCGTCGCGCACATGAATGGCCTGCACTTCCCCGAAAACGGCCGCGCCGCCACCGGGTTGATCACTGACAACGACAATTTGCTGCAATTTGCATTCAAAAGCAATCGGCGCTTCGGCCACACGCGGCACGCGCACCACTGTACCAGGCACAGGCGTCACCCCAGCCCACTCAAATTCATTAACGCCATGCGCAAATTCAGTGGCACTCAAATTCATGGCTTCCTTGGTCTCTTCATTGGTGATGTTTACCACAAATTCGCCCGTCTGCTCAATATTGATCCAGGTGTCTTTGCGCTGCCCACGCACTGAAGACCAGCCAGGGCAAAAAACGAGGGTCATGGGTTCAGGACAAACGGCCGTAAAATAACTAAACGGCGCCAAATTCAACCTTCCCTCGCGATCCATCGTGCTCACCCAGGCAATAGGCCGGGGCACAATCGAGCCAATCATCAGCTTGTAACGTTCCTGGTTATTCAACTTACCTGGATCAATAATCATGGATTTCCTCACGCCAACTTTTTTAATAGACAGTGTCCAGCCTGGATCGTAATGAAAGATACCCTAAAACGCAAACACGCTAACACCGGAGAAGATGTTAGCGTGTCTATCGTTACAAATTACCGGCCACAGATTACGAATTGTGGCTATCTGTTAACCAGCTATATGCGTATCCCGCATCTTCCAAAGCCAGCGCATATTTAGTCAAACGTAACGGCCGAAACGTATCCACCATCACCGCCAACTCTTCCGTCTTTTCCTTGCCAATCGACCCCTCATACGTGCCAGGATGTGGCCCATGAGGAATCCCATTGGGATGGATGGTCAACGATGCCCGCTCAATGCCCTTACGTGACATAAAATTACCCTCAACATAGTACAACACTTCGTCAGAATCAACATTAGAATGGTTGTAGGGCGCAGGAATCGCCAGTGGATGGTAATCAAACAAACGCGGCACAAAGGAACAAACCACAAAACCTGGGCCATCAAATGTCTGATGTACAGGCGGCGGCTGATGCACGCGCCCCGTAATGGGTTCAAAATCTTCAATGTTGAAAGCATACGGCCATAAATGCCCATCCCAGCCCACCACATCTAGCGGGTGATGATCATAAATAAAACGGTTAATCATATTACGCGCTTTCACACGCACTTCAAATTCGCCCGTTTCATCATGCGTCACCAGGCCATCGGGCGGGCGCATATCACGCTCGCAGTAAGGTGAATGCTCCAAAAACTGCCCATAATTGTTGAGGTAATGTTTTGGCGGAACCACATGCCCATATGATTCAATCACAAACATGCGCTGGGCGACGTTATCATCTGGCAGCAGTCGCCACATGACGCCAGTAGGAATCACCAGGTAATCTCCAGGGCGGTAACGCAGCGTGCCAAACTGCGTTTCTAACACACCCACACCATCGTGGACAAAGAGGACATCATCACCATGCGCAAATTTGTACCAATAATTCATCGGTTCAGTGGGTGTAGCCACAGAGAGAATGACATCGCCATTCCCCAGCAGCGGTACGCGGGAAGTGATGGCGTCGCCCTCACTTACCACCCCCGTCGAGCGAAGATGTCGGTGTCGTAGTTCACCATCCACATAGGGAATGTCAATCGCCAATGGTTCAGCAATGCGGCGAACGGCCGTTGGCGGGTAAATGTGATAGAGAATAGATTGAATTCCGGCAAACCCATGAATCCCCATCACTTCCTCATGGTAGAGAGAGCCATTTGGCTGCCGAAATTGTGTGTGCCGTTTATGCGGAAGCTCCCCCAACTTTAGATAATAAGTCATCGCTTCCTTGTCTCCTCGTAAATCGGATTGTCAATCCGATAGTCGGATTAGCAATCCGACCTACAGTTTTCATTCATGGTAGTGCGGACTACGCATGTTGTCTCCTCTAAAAACAGCCTCCCGGAGGTTCATCTCATGCAGCGAACGTTCCACTGATAACCTCCGGGAGGTTGTTCGTTATCAGGTTATAGGTTGCCACGCAGAGCTTGTTCGCGTTCGATGGACTCAAACAAAGCCTGGAAGTTGCCTTTGCCAAAACCGCGCGAGCCATGACGCTCGATGATTTCATAAAAGACTGTTGGGCGATCTTGCACAGGCTTGGTGAAGATTTGCAGCAAATAACCTTCCTCATCGCGGTCTACTAAAATACCAAGCTCTGCCAACTTATCGATGGGTTCATTGATATTGCCAACGCGTGCTTCAAGCATTTCGTAGTATGTGTGGGGCACGCGCAAAAACTCAACACCGTTTTCGCGTAAGCGGGTCACGGTGGCGATGATGTCGCCTGTGGAACAGGCAAGGTGCTGTGCTCCTGGCCCCATGTAGTAATCGAGGTATTCTTGAATTTGTGACTTTTTCTTGCCTTCGGCTGGTTCGTTAATGGGGAATTTCACCTTACCGCTGCCGTCTTGCATCACTTTGGACATGAGGGCGGAGTATTCGGTAGAGATGTCTTTGTCATCGAAGTGCAGCAGCTGGCTAAAGCCCATTGTGTGCGCAAAGAAGTTAACCCAACGATTCATGGCTCCAAGTTCGACGTTGCCAACAATATGATCAATGTGCGCTAATCCATAGCCGGTGTAACGGTTACGGCCGTTTCCTTCCCACTCCTCATATCCTGGCCGCGCCTGATACCCTGGCGCAAAAACACCATTATAGTCCGAGCGATCCACGAACTTGATCAGCGTATCGCCATAAGCGCGAATCGCCGCGTAACGAAACGTGCCATATTCATCTGTCACTTCGGTGAATGGGATGGCTCCTGTCGCGCCACGTTTTGTGGATTCATAATAAGATTTTTCAGCATCGGGCACAGATAGGGCAATCACCCCTACACCATCCCCATGCAGATGGGTATGGCGAGCAATGGCATGATCCGGGCTTAACGATGTCGTCAATACCAGGCGAATCTTCCCTTGCTCCATCACATACGATGCCGTGGCGCGGTTGCCAGTCTCCAGGCCACTGTAGGCCGTATTGGCAAACCCAAAGCCTGTGCGGTAATAATGCGCGGCTTGCTTGGCATTGCCCACGTAGAATTCCACGTGGTCAGTGCCCTTGATCGGTAAGAAATCTTCCATTTGTCTACCTCCAGGTTTTTTTGAAGAGAGAAGCATGAAGAAAGAGGGGCGAGGAGAGAAAAGTGGGAACGTTTTTCTCTCCTCTCTTCTCTCTTCTGGATTACTTTAGAAGAGCACCCAGGCGTTTGATGCCTTCATCAATGACATCGGGGGTGCAGGTGGAAAAAGTGAGGCGCATACAATTTTTGACAACGTGACCGGGCACAGCAAAGGCATAACCGGGGATAAAGGCGACTTGCGCCTGGTTAACGGCCGTTTCCAACAAAACGGCCGTGTCTACCTCCGGCGGCAATTCCACCCAAATAAACATGCCACCACGCGGACGCGTCCACTGCGCCTCCGCCGGAAAATAACGGTGCAGCGCCGTTAACATCGCATCACGGCGACGGCCGTATTCCTGCCGCAGCCTTGCCACATGGCCCGACAAATGGCCCGCGTCCAGATAAGCCGCCACGGCCCGCTGTGTCAGCGCCGACGACTCCAAATCGCCCGCTTCCTTGACCACCGTCAGCTTCGGGATCAACCATTCCGGAGCCACCATCCAACCGAGGCGCAGCGCCGGAGCCATAATCTTCGAGAACGACCCCAGATAAAACACCCAATCCGCATCCAATGAGCGCAGCGGCGCATATGGCTCATTCTCATAATACAAAAAGCCATACGGATCATCTTCCACAATCGGCACGCCATATGTCCGCGCCAACTGCACCAGCCGCTCCCGTTTCTGCGGGCTGATACTCACACCCAACGGGTTATGCGCATCCGGCACGACATAGAGAAACGCGGGGCGTGCCCCTCGCCGCAAATGTGCCTCGACGGCATCTACATCAATACCCGTTTCCAAATCAGTGGGCACTGCCAAAATATGTGGCTGTGTGGGCGCAACCGCCTGCTGCATACCGGTGTAAATCATCTCCTCCAGCATAACCTCGCCGCCAGGATTCAACAGCAGGCGCGACAAAATGTCTAACCCTTGCTGCGCTCCGGTCGTCAAGAAAATCTGCTCAGGAGTACAAGTCACACCGCGCTGCGCCATTAACTGCACAACATGCTGTTTGAGGGTTTCCAGTGGCGGGCGATATTGCAAAGAAAATTTATCGGCGGCAAGCACAGTTTCCATGGCTTGTGCATATTCCACCCTGGGAAATAAATCGGGGTCTGGCAGACCGCCAGCAAAAGAGAGGATGCCGGGGCGCGAGACGATGGCGATCATCTGGCGCAGCACGGAACGGCTCATGGTCTGCGTCCAATCGGCTAACTGCAACGTATGCATGGGGGCTTCTGCAATCATCTGTTTCCTTCCACAGCGAGAACTAAAGGGGAACGGCCGTTGTCTGTTTAATTTCGCTCAGCACCAAACTGGTACGGACCTTGTCCATTCCCGGCACAGGCGTCAATGTTTCCAAAATAAACTGCTCCAGGTGCTTCCGATTGCGCACCACAACCTTTAGCAGGTAATCGTACTCCCCCGTAATATGGTGACATTCCAATACCTCTTGCATATGGCGCACCGCCATCTTGAAATTACTCACCGCTGTCGGTTCATGCCGTTGCAGCGTCACCTGGACAAAACAAAGCATGTCATATCCCACCGCTTCTCGATCAAGCAGTGTCACATAACGGCTAATGACGCCAGATTCTTCAAGTTTACGAATACGCTTTTGCAAGCCGGGAGGAGACAAATTAACGCGCCGGGCTAATTCCGCCTGGGTGATGCGCGCATCTTGTTGCAGATAAATCAGGAGTTCACGGTCTATTTCGTCTAAAGTTACCATCACGCCAACCAACAATAGAGTTTATGAACTCATTGTAATTGAATTAGCCAGTAATATCAACTGGTAAAAAGCAAATTGTTCATTTTATGAATTATATCCATGATATTGGTACGTTTTGCAAACAAGGGAAACAGGCACAAAAAAAGCCTGGCGCAAAAGCAGCCAGGCTCCTTAACCATCAATAATAAAATGGCGTGTATCTAAAAAGCGGGAATGACGCGCATCGACCACATGCCTTGTTTACCGGCAATGTAATCAGCGCGATGGCGGGCAAAAGCGGGGTCTAGGGCAGATAACGGCCGTAAATCCTCCGCCAACGCCACATCCGGATCAATCGCCCGCAGCTTTGTGCTCACCTGGAACGTCGCCTCATCATCGTCCCACACAAACTGCGTCGCCGGCGAGATTAAACGCAGCAACTTCTGCATCTCTATATCTCGACAAGCATGCATCTTTGCCCATAACGGCCGATCCGTCCCCCAAAAATCCGCCTCGCTAATCAATCCGATTTCCATGCCGCGCCGGATGGCCTGTGCCGTTAACTCATACAGCCCAACCTCGCGGAAATTTGCCCAACTGGCATCATCTGCTTTGATAAAGGTGTAGCCCAGCCAGCGTGCCGCTTGCAAATCATCGGCGGCAATACGCTCATCGACAACCACCAAATGATCGAGCACATTTTGAATGTCGGCTGGCGTCGCCAGGTTCAAACCCTGGCTGTCGCGCAAGAAATAATCCAAACGGTCGGCACAGAGTCGCGGCGACGGCTGCTCCAAAAGCGAAAAATCTTCCTCATGCACAAACTGGTTCCAGTCATAGCCATATTCCGCCAACACAGCCGGTATATCGGTTTGCGCCAAATATTCCGCTTTCCTGTCATCATGGTAACTCTGGCTGTTATGCCCATTAAACACGTAGTCAATGACATGACTAAAGGCTGTATGGCTGACATCGTGCAGCAATGCAGCGATTTGTTCTTCCAATGTGCCGCCCAGGCGGCGCACCAGCAGCATCGCCCCAACGGAATGTTCAAAACGGGTGATGGGGGTTGTCACGCCAATCAATGCGCTAATACCATGCTGCAACACGCCTTGTAAACGTTGTAAAGCGGCCGTTTCCATCAAGGCTTCTAAAACAGGTTCTGTAATCTGGTGAGAACCATAAATGGCATCTTGATAAATCATATCTCATCCTTTTTTGTAAGCTCATGCAATCTGCAATTATAGTGTTATACTGGCACAGAGGCAGTAAGGAATTAGTAACCGGCGCACCAACACCTGCAAACTAATGACCGCCCGCCAAACAGCATCAACTATGAAATTTTATCGGCGTTTTTTCTTTCTTGTGTTATGGATTGCTATTATCTTAACAGGTTGCCAGGAGATGGCAGATAGGACTGCCACACCTACCCAAACCGGGAACCCTGTGCCATTGGCCGTCAATCGCGATGTCTATACCATCGAGTTTACAGAATTAGCAGCAGCGCCCGCCGCCTATGAAGGGTATCGGCTGCGCCTGACCGGGTTATACAAACCGCTGCCAACTCTGGTTTGCGCCACAGATGCGCACCCTTCGCCAGCCACCTGGGGATTGGTTGCTGATGGTTATCTCGCTTATATTGACGGCTATGCGCATTTGCGCACGCTGCTCCCGTCTGGATTGACCATGACCGTCGAAGGGCAATGGCGACACTGGGAAGGGCCGGTTGGCTGCGGCAAGGAAGCGACCCATCAAGAAATCTGGTATCTGGCAGCATCGGAGATAGTGGACCCCAGCCCCATTACGCGTGTCACGTTGACACCAGCAGGGAATGATGAGGGCGTCATTGCCCAGCTAGAGACGCCAACACCGGCAGAGGTCATTAGCGAGGAGACCCCGATACCGCCAACGGCAACTCCAACGATTGAGGTAGACGAAACGGCCGTTCCCCCCACACTACCGCCCATCTCCACAGTACCGTCTATATCAACACCGCCATTGGTGATCACCATCACGCCTACCATCATGCCCATCACCATTACGGTGACACCGACAGCTGACGCCAAATCTGAAACGCCAACCATTACGCCAGGAGCGACCATTACTGGCACGCCCGGCATCAACACCGCCACGCCCACCCCTGGAGATGACACCGTTCAGCAAACACCAACAGCGACAAGCACGGCGGGGCCATCCCCCACGCCCAGCAGCACACCGACACTGATCGACATGGGCGATATTGAAGATCAATTCCTGGCCGTAGAAACGCTTGGCCTCAATGAAGCGCACCAATGGAGCGTTGCCATTGAGGCCAATGAAGTTCTCACCGCTTATGTGGCCGCTCCCAACGCAGATATGGTCATCACTCTCTTGGATGAAAACGGCACGGTGATTGATACACAAAACAATGCTCCGGCCGGAGAAATCGAGACATTTGTCCACTTCATTCCCAATGATGGCACCTATGTGCTGCATGTCAGCAGCAATACGGCCACGGCTACCGATTACGCCTTGATGCTGCGCTTCAATGAATCTTATGCGTTTGTCCTGAGGGGTATCTTGAGCTATGGCAACAGCCAGGAAGTGAGTTTACCCGCCGACAATGATGATTTCTGGCATTTCTCAGGGCAGGCTGGAGATGAAATTAGCATCACAGTTTTGCCAGATGCCGCTGGGGACGCCTTCCTGAAGTTGTACGACGGGGAAGCTGAAGATATTAGCGGGTTTATTGACGAAGGGGGAGTTGGCGAAGCCGAAGAGTATACGTTGACGCTGCCAGCAACCGGTTTTTATTCGGTACGCCTCGGTGAGTTCGATTTTAATCCAATGACCTACACCATCGTTCTCGTGAAAAACTAATTGCCCAATTTGTGCCCAGACAACTGTAAAGAGGGGTAACTTTCTTATCTCTCTCATAGATTTAGCTGATATGCTGCAACGCATGGAATCTTTGCGCTTGCTCATCGTTGCGGATGATCCGCTGGCCCGTGCCGGGTTGTCAATGTTGTTAGACCAGAATCCCGACTGCGTGGTTATCGATCAGATCGGCAGTGGTGAGATTACGGCCGTTTCCCTCAACACCCCCGCCCCCGATGTCATCATCTGGGATGTGGGCTGGGAAGCTGCGGCCATCCTGCCCGATTGGGCTGAGATTGATTTGCCAGTCATTGCACTGCTTGCCGATAGCGAAGATGTGCCGACCGTTTGGGCTTGTGGCGTTCAAGGGCTGTTATCTCGTGACATAGACAGCAGGCGGCTGGTGTTGGCGGCTCAGGCCGCAGCACAAAAATTGGTAGTCGTGGAGCCATCTTTTACGGGGGCATTTGCGATGGATACAGGAGAGGGACGGGAAACGGCCGTTTCCCCTGCCGACCTCACGCCGCGCGAAGCTGAAGTGCTGCAACTCCTCGCCGAAGGGCTGACGAACAAAGCCATTGCCCAGCAGCTAGACATCAGCGACCATACAGTCAAATTCCACGTCAACGCCATCATGAGCAAGCTTGGTGCGCAAAGCCGCACCGAAGCCGTCGTGCGGGCCACCCGCCTGGGATTAATCCTGTTGTAATCCGCCTGCGAATTACGGTTAACCACGCCCCCACCTACCCATTCTTCCAGGTTCCTGCCTCGCCAAAACGCTGATGTGCGCTCCCCAAGAAACACCTATCATTTCTAGCATCAACAGATTACCTTCCTTCACAAGCATGATTATTCCGTGACGCGATTCGTTTTCCTCAAAAAAACAATTGCGCCATCTGACACAAGGAGACAAGCATATGACAGCTTTATCTGATTTTTCTGACGCTCTGGCACAAACCGTCGCCAATGCGGCGCCAGGCGTAGTTCGTATCGAGGCACGACGGCGTTTACCCGCCACCGGCATCGTTTGGTCCAGCGATGGGGTCATCATCACCGCCAACCATGTTGTGCGGCAAGATAGTGGCATTAGCGTCGGGCTGGAAGATGGAACGGCCGTTTCTGCCACCCTCATTGGCCGCGACCCAACAACCGACCTGGCCGTACTCAAAGCCGACGCCAGCAGCCTGACTGCCTTCCCCCATGCCGCAGCCAAAGAAGTGAGCGTCGGCCATTTCGTGCTCGCATTGGGACGTCCTGGCAAAAGTGTGCAGGCCACATTTGGCATCATCAGTGCCCTGGGCACAAGTTGGCGCACAGGCATGGGCGGCCTTGTTGACCAATACATGCAAACCGATGTGCTCATGTACCCTGGTTTTTCCGGTGGCCCATTGGTGAACGCGCAGGGGCAGTTGGTTGGTTTAAACAGCTCTGCTCTCATGCAAGGCGTCAGCCTGACGATTCCCACCGCAACATTGAGCCGCGTAGCCACATCGCTGCTGGCAGATGGGCGCGTCAAACGAGGCTATTTGGGCGTAAGCACCCAGCGCGTTCATTTACCAGATGCCGTTCAAGCGGAACAAGGGCAAAAAGCAGGGCTGCTTATTGTCTCGGTAGAGGCGGGCAGTCCGGCAGAAGAAGGTGGGCTTACATTGGGTGACACAATTTTGCGGATGGCAGAACACCCCGTAACCAAACACGACGACCTGTTAGCCCTTCTCAGCGGCGACCGTGTTGGCGAGAAAACACCCGTTCAAATTTTGCGCGGGGGGCAGATGCAAACGCTAACTGTTACGATTGGGGAACGGCCGTAAACAAAAAAGAGAGAGGAGCACCCTTCTCTCCTCTCTCTTCTCTTTTCTCTCTTCTCTCCTCCCTCTTCTCCCTACCAGCCACGTGCAAAACGTTGCTCTCTCCACGGGTCTGCCTCATTGTGATAACCCGCCCGCTCCCAAAAACCAAGCTGATCATCAGCGCGAAACTCTAATGCACGCAGCCATTTGCCACCCTTCCACAAATAAGCCGATTTTGACTCACTGCGGTCGGCAAACGTGCCAATCAACCCACGCAGCGGATACCCATGCTCCGGTGCAATCGGCTGACCATCATACTGTGTCGCCAACAAAAAATTATCCTGCAAAACCAACTCAATAGGCGTGTTGGTGGTGTAGCCATACTCGCAATGCTGCACCACATAACGCGCTTCCGGCTTGAGCTTGATAATGCCATCCCGTATAAGCTGTCCTAACGACACACCTTCCCAATCCGTATCAAACTTTGACCAACGTGTCACACAGTGCAAATCCATCGTTATTTTCGTGCGTGGCAGCCGACTAAAATCTGCCCAATTCCACGCCACTTCCTCTTCAACTGCGCCAAAAACACGCAGCGTCCAGGTATTAAGGTCAACCTGGGGAATGGGGCCATAATGCAGCACAGGGAATTTTTCCGTCAGCGATTGCCCAGGCGGTAGTCGGTGTGCCTGCTGCATCGCTTCTTCTTGCTCGCGTCGCCCAAATACTCGTTTCAACATTTTGTGTCTCCTCACGTGTGGTCTGCAAACGTATTATAGGCAATGGATTGTCTGTTCCCGTAAACTCTTACCCAAACATCAGAAATCCTCACAAACGCTTCCCAATTCCCGCAGCTACGCTGCACTCCCCCCAAACCGAACAAATCCACGCAAACGAACGAATCATGACGACTGCGCCAAACGATTTCATCCAACAGGCGTTATCGGCTGCACGGATTGCCTTAACCATTGCTGGATTAGGTTCAGGTACATTCCATCCCACCGGCACGATGGCGGCCAGTCCGGTTCACGCTGAATATCGCAGCCGGGCAACGGCCGTTTTCTTTATGACGGGTCAACTGGGGCTGTTTGTTTATGGGGCCGATTCTGGCAGGGGGCTTGTTCCAGGAATACGGCCGTTCCGCCTACCTCACCCTGCCTTGCGCCGCCTTCAGCGCCTTCTGCATCAGGCAGGTTGTGATGACGAAACTTGGGCAAGTTCCTCTCTAATTGATTGGGCAAAGGCGCGGGCACGACGTGCCGCCGTGCCAATGTGTGCTTCCGCATCCATCAAATCATGAATAGCTGTCGGTTCCAGGAAACGGCCGATCCGCTCATCCGCCGTCAATAGTTCCAGCAAAGGGTTTTCCTCCCCCTGACGCAGTGCCGTCCATGCACGCAAACTCGCTTCCCGAATCCACTCATGTCCATCCTGGCGGCTGGCTCCTGCCGCCACCAGCGCCATCAACACCCGTTCCGTCGCCGCAAACGGGCCATATATCGCCATATTGCGCCGGATCGCCTCTTCATCAATGCCCATTTCACGCACAATGCGCAGCGCACGCCGCACAATTTCCTCGGTCGCCAAAAAACCCTCTGCCTGAAATAACCGTCGATTCGCCGAATCATCCAGGCTGCGCTCCAAAATCGCCTGGCTGGCATTATCCCAGGCGACGGCCGGCAAGGCCGCGATGTAACGCGCCAACGAGCAAATGTTCTCCGTGTTGATTGGGTTACGCTTAAACGGCATCGCCGATGAACCGACCTGCTTTTGCGCAAACGGCTCCGCCCATTCGCCAAATGGGGGTGATTGCAGCACGCGAAAATCGAGCGCAAACTTATGCAGCGAAGCGGCAATACGCGCCAACACCTGCTGTACACGTAAATCTTGCTGCCGTGTGTATGTTTGTGTGGCAATGGGGAAATAAGGCAAATCCAGGTAACGCATCGCCGCCGCTTCCATCGCTTCCGGTGTCATGCCGGTTCCGTGCAGCAGTTCCGCGTAGCCCGCCTGCGTACCGACGGCTCCTTTCAGCCCTTTGCCGCGCAAATTAACGATCAGGTGCTGCAAATCACGCCAATCTTCGCACACATCTTGTGCGTACACGGCAAAGCGATAGCCCAGCGTGGTTGGTTCGGCGGGCTGAATGTGTGTATGCGCCATCACGGGCAAATCGGCCGTGCTCTCGATGCGATCCAGCAGCGCATGAAGCAAAGCTGTCAGCTGCCGGGACAAAAAAACGGCCGCTTCACGCAGCCGCAGTACATCCACATTATCGGTTATATCGGCGCTGGTTGCGCCCCAATGGATGATTCCCCCACCTACCGGACATTGCTCGGCAAATGTCCGAATTTCAGCCATGACATCATGTCGTGTATCTTTTTCAATGGTCAGAGCGCGTTCGATGTCAATGTTGTCCATCTGGCTCTGCAAATCGGTTAATTGTACGGCCGTTACCAGACCCGCTTCATGTTGTGCTGTTGCCAGAGCCACCCACACCCGGCGCATCAACCGCCGCTTGTGGGTTTCTGACCAGATTTCGCGCATTTCAGGGCTGCCATAACGCCAGGTCAACGGAGAGATAAAAGTGCTGTGATCAAAGTTCATAAGGCAATCTGGTCAAACTATTCTACTTGTTTTTCTTCCGCCGCTTTCTTGCGCCGCTTTCTTCCGGGGCGACGGCGCTCAGCTTGTTGTAAGGCACGTGTTTCCTCGATCAATCTTTCCCGCTCCTCCTCCAGACGTTCCAGAATTTCATCGTTTTTGCGCTTCTGTTCATCTGTCAATGTAACCTTTCGTCTAGCCATGTTTCTCTCTCCTATCCGGTAACATGAAGCCTTACACGAACCTCATCTTTCCCAATTTTACATCAAATTCAAGGCGTCACTGTCAGATTTAAGGTAAAAATTAGGGTCGGATGACCCTAATTACGCAGTTGATAATTTGGCGCTTCCTTCGTGATCAGCACCCCGTGCGGATGACTTTCGCGCAAACCCGCATTGGTAATTTGCACAAATTGAGCTTTTTGACGCAATTCGGCCAGACTTGCAGCTCCCACATATCCCATACCAGAACGCAGTCCTCCCATCATCTGGTAAATGACATCACCCAATGTACCTTTGTAAGGCACCTGCCCTTCAACACCTTCGGGGACAAGTTTATCGCGCTCACTGCGCGTGTTATCGGCCAAAGCAGACGCATACCGATCTGCGCCATGTCCCTGCATGGCACCCAGGCTGCCCATACCGCGATAGACCTTATAACGCCGCCCTTCGTAAAGGATGATTTCACCGGGGCTTTCTTCCAACCCGGCCAGCATAGAGCCAAGCATGACACTGTCCGCACCCACAGCCAAAGCCTTCACAATGTCACCGCTGTATTTAATACCGCCATCGGCAATACAAGGAATGTCATAACGGCGGCAAATGGTGGCACTTTCCATAATGGCCGTAATTTGCGGCATACCTGTACCAGAGATAATGCGCGTTGTACAAATTGACCCGGCACCAATGCCGACCTTAATCGCATCGGCACCCGCGCGGATAAGGGCTTCGGCACCGTCGGCGGTGGCGGCATTGCCAGCAATGATCGGCAAATGCGGATAACGCACTTTTGCTTCACGCAAGGTTTGCAGGACAATGGCCGTGTGACCGTGTGCCGTGTCAATGACGGCCACATCAAGGCCAGCGGCAACCAGTTTGTCGAGCCGCACCAAGCCTTTTTCGCCAACGCCCATAGCCGCCGCACACAACAACCGCCCCTGGCTGTCGGTAGCAGCCAGCGGGAAGTCCACTTTTTTCATGATGTCTTTGACGGTGATTAAGCCTTTGAGACGGCCGTTTTCGTCCACCAATGGCAGCTTTTCAATGCGGTGTTGATGCAAAATTGCTTTCGCTTCCTCTAACGTCGTGCCGACAGCGGCCGTGACCAGATTTTCGCTGGTCATAAACTGGGAAATTAGCTGTGCGCCGGGCGTCACAAAACGCGTGTCCCGATTGGTGAGAATGCCAACCAATTTATTGTCATCGTCGGTGATGGGAACGCCAGAAATGTGATACCGACTCATGATAGCTTCGGCCGTTGCCAGCGTGTCATGCGGACGCAACGTGATGGGCGAGACAATCATCCCCGCCTCCGACCGCTTCACTTTGTCTACCTCTTCGGCCTGCGCTTCTGGCGACAAATTGCGGTGAATGACCCCAATCCCACCCTGACGCGCCAGGGCTATCGCCATCCGTGATTCTGTCACCGTATCCATGGCGGCCGACAAAACGGGAATATTCATATATAGGTCGCCAGCCAGGCGCGTGCGCAAATCCACCTGCGCGGGCAAGATTTCAGAGAATCCTGGTACTAACAAAACATCGTCAAAAGTCAGTGCCAATTTGCCAAATTTTTCTGTAGGCTCCACAGTGTACCTCCGGTTGGTAAACTAGAAATCCGTCGTCTGTCATCATTCACAAGCTGCAAACTGCATTTGTGTTAAAGACGGTCGGGCAACAAACATGTTATAAAGAAATCCCAATTGATAAAGGCAGGAGGGATTCTTCGCTGCGCAGACTCCGCTCAATATGACCCGATTATAGTCTTTAAACCCAACGCAGTTCACAGCTTCCCATCCATCATTATCCATTTTCGTTGCGGCGCGGCTTTGGCTTTATCTTGCGCCGCCGCTTGACACGCCGGTCTGGCATAGGGAGTTTGCCGTAACGAGCCATGATGACCAGCACGCCAGCCACAGCGATCAAAAATGCGGCAACCATCGAATAGGTAATAAAGCTATTGCCTATGGTAGGTTGATCCGGGCGGAAAAACTCAATCCAGGTACGGCCGCTTCCCCACCAGATTAAAAACGCGCCAAATAACGTACCCGGACGCCATTGATCCCGATACCGATTATTCAGCCAGACCAATAACCCAAAGCCCAACAGCAGCCAAAGCGATTCATACAAGAAAGTCGGGTGAAAGCGCGTTTCTAGCGGATATGTGTTTATATCTGCATATTGATATAAGCGGTATGCGGCGTCAATGTGAACACCCCACGGCAATTCCGTCGGCGGTCCATACAGTTCCTGGTTAATGAAGTTGCCCCAACGGCCAATGCCTTGAGCAATTAACAGCGCCGGCCCGGCCACATCGGCGTAATGCCACACATTGAGCCGCCGCCAGCGAATGTACCAGATGCCAATCAGTGCCGCGCCGATAAACCCACCCAAAATATTGACACCACCGGCGCGAATGTTGAATACATCCCAAATGGATGCATATAACGCGCCACGGCCAGCAATGACATCTAACAGCACATAGGCAAGTCGCGCAAACAGATAACCGGCAAAGACAACGATAATGAGGCCGTTATAAAGTTCATCTACGTTTTGTTTGCGCCGCTCAATCTCGCGGCTGGCCCAAAATGCGCCAATGGCGATACCAATGGTGATGATGATGCCGTACCAATAAACGGGAAACCCATCACCAATGGGTATCGTAAAGGCAACTCGCTCAATATTTATTGCATCCAACATAGTTTTCCTCTCTCCAGGTTTTGCCTAGTGGCAGTTAATCAACGTAGCCTAACCCGCGCAAACGCTGCAACAATGTTTCGTCTATATCAACTTCGGCAACACGGCCGTTTCCAAAAGCCTGCTGTTGTCGCTCCACCGCCGCAACCATGCGCTTTAAGTCTTGAGCCATCGCCGCAGCGGGTAACGGCCGTTGCGACAGCAAATTCTCTATTTCAGCCGGGTCACTGCGTAAATCAAACAGTTCATCTAACTGTTCATCCACTTCAATCAGCTTCAATGTATCGGCCGTTTCATCCGTCTTGACAACCGCACGGCGCAGAGACAGGCAACGGTATTGTTCCAGCAAATGCACCTGCCGCCGCTCGATGGCCTTCACAAAATTCATGGGCGGGTAAATTTCGCTGAACGCGGTGTGCCGTTCCGGGTCACGGCCGTAAATTGTCTGCATCAAAGTCAGCGCATGAATCTCTGTGGGATTGAGCGTTGGCATTTCTGGCAGTGGCCCGACAGCATCCAGCAGCGTGTGGAAGACGCGGCGCGTACTGACAGGCGTGGCAATGCGATTCGGCTTGATTTGCCCCGGCCAATGCATGATCAGCGGGACATGCACCAATTCTTCATACGCCACAAAAGCGTGGCCCATGTAACCATGTTCGCCCAGACCATCGCCATGATCGGCCACGATGAGCGTGAGGGTGTTTTCCTGGTTGCGACGGCCGTTTAGCAGCGTCAACAATTGGCCTAAGTAATGATCCTGGTAAGCGACTTCGGCATCATACATATCGCTGAGCACCTGGCTTTCCAGGTCACTCAATGGCTCGTCCAATGGCGCAGCCCAGCGATAAGCCTCTCGATTCCAGGTACGCATGATGGTGCGTGCCTCTTTGTTGTGGCGAAAATAGGGAGCCACTTGATCGATAAATTCGCCAGGAGGCCAAAAAGGCATGTGCGTTTCCATCAAGTTGAGGAAGAGGAATAACGGCCGTTCCGCATTCTGCCGTTCTCGCTCCCGCAAAAAATGGGTCACATCACGCACCGAGCGCTCATTTTGCCCCTTAAAATTGGCAAACTTGGACCAAAGCGGCGTCAACCAGGCATTCAGTGAAACACGAAATGCCAGGTCAGATTGCCCAAAAAAGTTTTGAATGGGATAAGAGATGCGGCGCAAAAACTGCGTATACCACTCCGACGCTTGATTAAGCGGCCAGGGCAAACGGGAAGAGCTTTCCGGCACACTGGGAAAAGCGCCCCCATAATTGTAAAACGTATCAAACCCACGCTTAAACCCATTGTTTAAAATGCCAACCAACGGGTTATTGCAAAAGCCAACTGTCTCGTAACCAGCGGCTCGCATAACTTCCACCAGATGTGGCAAATCAGGATTGAGGCTGTGTGTAGATTGTGTAATTTGGTGAGCGGTGGGATAGAGACCGGTGAATAAGGATGCGTGGCTAGGAATTGTCCATTGTGCTGGTGCCACTGCTTGTTCAAACAACACACCAGCCTCTGCGAATCTGTCCAAATTGGGGGTCACGGCACGTTCATGACCATAGGCTCCCAGGCGGTCGGCGCGCTGTGTATCCAGCACGACAAAAATGATGTCCGGTTTTTTCATGCGTTTCCGATGTCCTTCTAAACTCAGCCGCCTATTATAGCAGGGGATCAGGGCGAATTCCCACCCTCATTTTTCAGCAAAGCGATACCCCACACCGCGTACCGTTAGAATCCATCGGGGAGATGCCGGATCGATCTCGATTTTTTTACGCAAATAGTGAATATATGGCTTTACATTCTCAGCTGCTGCTTTATCTGTAAACCCCCAGGCTCGTTCCACCAAATCGGCCGTCGGGATGACACGCCCTGGCTGCACAGCCAAGGCTACTAACAGGTCAAATTCGCGCGGGGTTAGTTCGACGGAACGGCCGTTTACCAACACCTGTCGCGCCTGCAAATCAATCAGCACCGCCCCCTCGCCAAACGTCAACTGCGAAGCAGGTGGCACACTCTGCATACGGCGCAAATGCGCCTTAATACGCGCCAACAGTTCCGCCTCTTCAAACGGCTTCACCATGTAATCATCAGCGCCCACTTCAAGGCCATAAACAATATTTTCCGTATTTCCCAAAGCGGTGAGAAAAATGATCGGGGTGCTAGAAACTTCGCGCACACGACGGCAAAACGCCCACCCGCCCATACTCGGCACCATAATGTCGAGCAAAATGAGATCGGGCTGCTCAGCAAAAGCCTGATGCAGCCCATCTTCAGCCGTATAAGCTACCTGTACCGTATAGCCAGCATAGCCTAAAGTACGTTCAATTGTCTTGGTTAAAGGCACATCGTCGTCAACAACTAAAATTCGTCCAGACATATAGTCACAAACGATACCAGCGCCTCATCCCAATAAGAAATCAGGCCTCTGGTATGATTTTCAGCTAATTTTGAGCAAACCAATCCAACAAATTAGCCAAAAGGATGTCTTGAATATCTTCGGGCAACGCCGTAAAGGGGAACGCCAATAATGCCAGCTTTTGCCCATCTTCATTAACATCGCTGGAGGCGACAGCAACCGCCGCACCAGCATCTTCACTCGCCGGCCCGCGCAGCAGGAAAAGTGTATCTTCCTCGCCAATGTCGCCTTCAACAACGTCAGGGGAAATCGTCGCATAGGTTTGATCCAGGTCAATGATGTCCCCAACCTGCAATCCATTGAGCAGGATTGGATCACCACCCGCTACTTCCAGGTCAGACAAAGGGGTGGCATCCAAATAGCTAAACAAAACTGGAGCAGAACCCACCATGAGAATATCGCCCTCACCCGCATCCAGATAGTTGAAGATGACAGTGGTGTCTTCATCCAGGAATCCTTCGGGGTCTTGATAATCGCCCGTATCCCAAATCAGTAAATCAACACCGTCGAGCGTATCGAAATCTAAACGGCCGTCTACCGAAGTCACCCAAACCGTCACATCATAATCAGCGGACAATTGCGACGCGAAAAAATCCACGCTGGTGAATCCGCCATTCAGGGCTTCCCCATCATCATCAGCCAAAATAAAAACACGATTACCGCCACCGCCACTATCACCCGTTTCAGGAGCCGCAGCAGCCTCCGTCACAGACAACGTGTAATCGCCAACCTCGCCCCAAAAATCGCGCACCACAATCGTATATTCACCATCATCTTCAATTGTAATGCCTTCTATCGCCTCGGAGTCACCGCTCAAGCCGCTATCGGCAGATGTTATATAGTCGCCGTCCGGGTTATACAATTCCAAGACGCCATCCAAATCATCGCTTTCCATGACAATGTCAATCGTTGCCGGGCCATCACGAAACACCCAAGAATGAGCTTCATTCTCACCCAACGAGCCAGACACCGAATCATCCAGGCCAATAAACCCCTGGAAATCAGCATCAACTGGTGGCATGAAGCCGCCACCAATATCATCACCGCCGCCTGACGAAGTGCCTCCCTGATTCCCGGTATCATCCGGCTGTCCACCAGATAGCAGTTCTGCCTCAACAACTTCATTCGCCACATTTGTGGGGCACAAAGCCAGATTGTCCTGAACCAGGCAATCGGAAAGCGCATAATCTGCATTTAGAGGAATCAGCTCCAAAATGCGGTTTACTGTGTTTTCCAGACCATCGGCACTGGCCGCAAGCACCACCACACTGCGCTGTGCGCCTGTCTCATGCAGCAGAATGAGGGCGGTGCCCGACATTTGCACATTTCCCCAGCCTGACTGAATCAGGCGCATGGTATCCATGTCATCTGCTATATCGTCGGCAGCAATCGTTTCTTGATCGATTACTTCTTCATCAGCCGGTTCTGTTTCGGCGTCTTCTTCAGCAGCCAAGGCTTCTTCTTCATCCGCAGTTAAAACGGGTGGCTCAATGGTGAGCGAGATGCCTTCGCTGGCAAGAATCTCGGCAATTTCAGTGGTTTGATTGAACAGGCCAAGGTAAAGAACATCATGGTCACTATCTGGAGCAGCAACCAGCTGCAAATCCCGATCTACGCGACGAAAAGCATCCTGCAAGGCGATGATCTCATCGAACGCATCTGGCCCTAAATCTGGATTGCCTGTGTAAACAAGGTCAATTGGATGGCGATAAAAGTAGGGGAAATCAGCCAATACAAAACCGCGACTGCTCGCCTCGGTGAGAAAATCAGCGATTTGGGCAATGAAACGGCCGTTATCAAACACAGTGTAATACGGCTCGATCATAAAATGAATGTCGCCCAACGCCAGGACACGGCCGTTCATACTGGTTGCCCCCAACACCAATCCACCGGGGCGATCCGTCGCCGAAGACCACGTATTGTCATCCCCCAACAACAGAGCTTCCGCATCTGGCCCAACTTGCAACGAATGTGCGCTGTAAAAAGCAATTTCCTCCAGCCCATCCGTCAATCTATCTTCCGCAAAAGCCGTGCCTTTTAGAATAATGTTGCGGAAATTCCCCTCATTCTCCACCGTGTTATAGAGATAATCTCCGTTAAAGGCGATGTTAAAAGCATTCGCCAACGTATTGAGCGAAATGTCATCTTTTTCAATGCTGTAGGTGAATGAAAAATCCGTCTCATCAAAAACCACAGCAAATCGCGTCGGATCGCCGATCATGAGCAAACGCCCACCCCGATCAACAAAGTCTTGAACAGCCTGCACTTCTTCCTCGTCATACCGCTCAATGGGGGTAATGACGATAAATGCATTGACGCCGCGCAACTGAGTCGCCAAATCGCCGGTACGATAAGGAATCATTTCAAAACCACGCGCCGCTAAACGGCCGTCTAGATACGAAATTTCCTCTAACGTAAACTCATTAGCATGTGCCACATCCAACAGCACATTCCCCTCACCCACTTCTGGATCATCCACAAATTCGCGTGACACCGGAATAGGCACTTCCGACACTTCTGCAATAACATCCGGGTCATAATCAGGGGGTGGCGCCACTTCTTCAGCCCCCGTATCATAAAACTGGAAATAGCGAATCGCTGTTGGCGCACCTAACAACACGAGAAAAACGAGCAGAAAAATGAATGCTTTACGCATGATGACCTTCCTAAAAATCGCTTAAATCAATCACTGCTTTGGGCCGACACGTCGGTTTAATGTTCCACCGGTACAATATAGCGATAGTACAGACCAGCAGACCAGTTTACTGGAGACGCCCACAATTTCTCTACGTTAATCGCTTCGGGCTGGTATTCACCAAAGAAGTAATTAGCGTCCTCACCAAACGTCAGAGGATACATCTCCACCACATCATAATCCTTCAAACCAGCCATTTCAGCAGCGCGTGCAATGGCCTCATCAGTAGAGAGCAAATCATCAATCAACCCATATTCCCAGGCTTGCACACCGGTATAAATTTCCGCCCGCGACAAATCTTCCAGCTTAATGTTTAATTTCTCGCCCCGACCAATGCGCACAGATTCTAAAAAGGTGAATTTGGCACGCTCAATTTGTCGTACAGAGCCATCCCGTGTACCACCAAATGCTTTATAAGGGCCAGTGGTCAACAACTCTTCCTCAATAAACACTTCACCCGGTAAATAGGCAATTACCCCAACGCTGCCCACACTAGAAGTAGGCTTGGCGTAAATTTCATTGGCGGCGGCGGCCATGTAGTAGGCCCCACTGGCTGCCAATAAATCGATGCTTGCCACAACCGGCATTTGTTCACGCGTGTGCAGCACATCCAGGTACAACTCTTCACTGTAAGCAGCAGAGCCACCGGGGCTGTTGAGAATGAGCACAACGCTCTTGACTGAACCGTCATTACGAGCCTGTTTTAACTGCTCGGAAAGCAGATAAGCGGTGTCACTCGTAATGTCATAACTCAGGCGTATGATGCCCACTTTTGGTTTGGCAATAATGCGTGGTGCGGCATATAAGCCAAGTGCCAGTGGTAACACAATGACGAAAAGAAATAGTAGTATAAGGCGTAAGGGAGAACGACCGGAGCCGTTTGATTCTGCCATGCAACATACCCTCCAGGTGAACACATGGGTCACAGGTTTTGCAAGGTATTCCCCTGCATTTAATCATCAGGAGCATAGCATAGCATGTCGGATTGGGCATCGCAACTGCATTTATCAAGATAATGATAAGCAGTTAACACGTGTATTGCTAATTGCTTATCATGATTATGACAGGCGTAACGGGTTTTGTTAAAATCTGAACAAGTCTTGGCATAAACTCTTAAAAACGGGGCAAACTGTTTTCATCATGCACATTCGCCACCTATCGCTTACTAATTTTCGTAATTACGGCCGTTTAGAAATTGATCTTTCGCCTGGGGCCACTTTATTGCATGGCAACAATGCGCAAGGCAAAACCAACTTGATGGAAGCAATTTATTATCTGGCTACAACCAAGTCTCCTCATGCTGAACAAGATCAACAGCTTATCAATTGGGATGCACGGCAAACTGATGATCCCATTGTTGTTGGGCGTTTGGTGGCACAAGTAACTTCGCAGGAAGGGGAACGCCTGCTAGAGTTACGGCTGATCCGCGAGATAAAGGGCAATCAGGTCAGCTTTCGCCGCGAGGCATTGGTCAACCGGCGCAAGGTGCGGCTGATGGATTTGTTAGGGAATTTACGGGCGGTTTTGTTTCTGCCGCAAGACATTGAGTTAATTACCGGCTCCCCAAGCCAGCGCAGGCGATACTTTGATATTACTTTATGCCAAATTGATCCTATTTACTGTCGTACCTTATCTCACTACAATAAAGTCCTAGAACAACGCAACGCATTACTGCGTCAACTCGCAGAAGGTTCCGGCAGCCGTGACTTGTTGTCAGTTTATAATGAAAGGCTGGTAAAGTCAGGAAGCGTTATTTTTGCCAGGCGTGCTGGCTTCTGTGACGCAATGGCGCGAGAGGCACAACGTATCTACTATGAAGAATTGACAGATGGTGCTGAATCCATTCGCTTGCGTTATTTACCACATTTACAAGAGAATCAACTGTCACGTAGTGAAAGAGTATCTGAATTGAGTGATTTAGGTGAGTGGCTGACGAGGCAACACACGAATAGTTCTGCTATTGCCACACGATTCATGACGGCTCTGGAACGCGTGCAGGAGAGTGACATTGCGCGTGGCGCCAGCAGTATCGGACCACATCGTGATGATTGGCGGATTTGGATAAACGGCCGTGACCTGAGCCATTACGGTTCACGGGGACAACAACGTAGTGCTATCCTGGCCTTGAAAATGGCTGAGATTAATTGGATGGCAAATGAAACGGGCGATACGCCCATCTTGTTGTTGGACGAAGTAGCAGCGGAACTAGATGAAAAGCGTCGTGCTTTGCTGCTGCGTTATGTACAAACCGTAGCACAAGCGCTGCTTACGGCTACAGATCTCGGTATGTTTACAGAAGAGTTTCTACAGCAATCAAGCCGGTTATTGGTACAAAACGGCCGTATTCAGATAGAAAAACAGTTATCCAACTTATCGAGTTAGTCATCGTGAAAAACAATATTTCAAAACCAGTCAAAGCAATATTATCCTCTACCGTTTTAATTGTTGATGACAATGCAGAAAACAGACTGCTGCTCTCTTCACAACTTGGCATGGAAGGGTATCGCATCATTCAGGCCAGTGGGGGTGTTGATGGCATTGCCATGGCCCAACAACACAATCCCGACATCATTCTCCTGGATGTCATGATGCCAGACATGAATGGTTTTGAAGTGTGTCGGCGACTGAAAGATGATGTCAACACCCACCTTATCCCGGTGATTATGGTGACGGCCTTACGCGAAACCCAATATCGCATCGAAGGGATCGAGGCCGGAGCCGATGAATTTCTTTCGCGTCCGCATGTGCGTGAAGAATTGCTGGTACGGGTGCGCACACTAATCCAGCTTAAACGCGCCCGTGTGCGCCTGGAAGAAGAACGAAATCGCCTGCAACTGCTTAATAATGTCAGCCGTGCGCTGACAATTGGCACGCGTCTCAATCTGCACTCAACCATGTCCGAAATTATCGTTCAGACACGAGAAGCGGTGGGGGCAACAAAAGGGAATATCATGCTGCTGGATGAGGATGGGAATGTCAGTGCTAAATTCCTCATTCGTGCCGGTCTGGAACTAGAAGTATCTGATCAAGTTAACCAGGATGTGATGACACGCGGGCTTGGTGGCTGGTTGATTACCAATAGGCAAGGGGACATCGTTGAAAATATCAAGCAGGATGAACGTTGGGTAACGCTTCCTGATGATATGGAAGAAACGGGTTCAGCTATTGGTGTGCCTCTATCTACAGCAGAGCGGACAGTGGGAGTTCTGATTCTCAACCATCCGCAAGAAGGATATTTCACCAAAGAACACCTGGCTTTGTTGGAGACAATTGGCGCACAAGCCACAGCGACCATTGAAAATGCATCTTTGTTCACACAGGTGAGCGAAGAACGGCGTAAACTTGAGGCCATTTTGGCGCAATCAACCGATGCCATTATTACAACTGATGAGGAATGGTTTATCTCGCTGCTTAACCATTCGGCAGAAAAGCTCTTTGACATTCGCGCAGCAGATGTTCAGGGATTGGCTGTCCATTCTTTGCCACAGTTGCAGGTTTTAAATCCTTTGTTTGAGGATGCTGTCAATGGTGGGGAACAACAAGAGATTGCGTTGGGAAACGGCCGTATTCTCTACGCCAGCATCTCGCCCATTCAAGGAGTGGGTTACGCGGCCGTCATGCAAGATGTCACCGAGTTCAAGCGGATAGAGGAAATGCGCTTAGAGCAAGAACGCCGCGAGAAACAACGTGTCAAAGAAACCTTTTCCCGTTACATGGGGCCAAAGCTGGTTGAACATGTCTTGTCCAATGAGCCTGGGCTGCTATCGCGCCGTGAACGGCGGCGTGCAGTGGTCATGTTTGCAGACTTGCGTAACTGGACAGGTGGCATGATCATGAAGGTAGAGCCAGATGTCGCCATTGAGCAGCTCAACGAATTTTTCACCAATATGATGGAAATTGCGCTGGAAAACGAAGGCACCGTCTTCGAGCTAACTGCCGATGAGCTTTTGGTTGGCTTTAATGCACCTTTTGACCAGCCAAATGCACATTATTTGGCTGTCAAAACGGCAATTACCATGCAGAACAAATTCAATGAGTTACGCCAGGGGTGGTACAAGCGTGCCGGAACAGAATTGGGGTTAGGCATTGGCATCGACTTGGGTGATATTGTGATGGGCAATGTCGGCGCTGAATCGCGTATGAGTTTCCGCATGGTGGGCGAGGCGATGAATAAAGCGCATCGGCTGGTGGAAGCGGCAGAAGATGGGCAAGTGGTTGTTTCTACATTGATGTACGAGGCTCTACGCGCCAATGCGCCAGACTTACTTGAACGCATGAATTTTCAGCCAACAGGGCCAATTCACTTGAAAGGGATCGGCGCAGCACAAATTGTTTACATGACTCAGATTATGCGTCCGCCATTGGTTAAGTAGGGGTTATAACGGCCGTTTCCCTGGCATACCCGCTCGACGAGGATACAACGCAGGCGTAGCCGCCACTTTAGGCACAACCACAAAAAAACGAGGCCCTAAACTTTCAGGTAATGGCGCAGTGTGCAAGTGTGGCTTCCCTGCGCCCAAAACGGTAAGCGCATTTTGTGCGTTTGCAATCTCAGCCGAAGCATTCTCCCCCTTCTGCGCCAAAACATGCCCCCCTACCCGGCAAAAAGGCAGCAAATATTCCAGCAAAACGCGCAGTTCGGCAACCGCACGAGCCACCACCCAATCATAGCGTTCACGATGTTGCGCTTGCTGTCCTAAAACTTCCGCTCGCTCAGCAATAATTTCCACGCCCGTCAGACCCAATTCAGCAACAACCACCTCTAAAAAGCGCGTCTTCTTTGCCACGCTCTCCACCAGGGTCACATGCAATTCTGGAACCAATATCTTGAGCGGCAAGCCCGGAAACCCGGCGCCTGTGCCAACATCCAACAATTGGGTTTGCGCCAGGTCTCCCATAACCGAGGCACAGGTCAGCGAATCGAGAAAATGTTTCAACTGAATGTCGGCCGGCTCCCGAATAGCGGTCAAGTTCATCTGTTTATTCCAGGCGAGTAACAATGCCTGATAATGCGCAAATTGCTGTAGCTGAACGGCCGTTAACACAATACCCAGCTTAGCCGTTTCCTGTATCAATAAATCCAATTCCACAGTAAAATCCTTTCACCTTAATGCAATGCACGCAACTCGTCATTTTTCCCACTTCTAACGACTGCGCTCCAATTCCTGCTCCAACTCTTTCGTCACAGCATCAATGACATAGGTATCAAATTGCTCCCCACCAAATGTAGTCGGAGAAAACACCAGCCAGGTTTGCACAAGTTGATAATCACCACGAACATACAAAGGAATAATTGGCATGATGCCATCTGCCCCAAATAACGTGTTCTCTATTTGACGGTATAACACTATCCTTTGTGCCGGGTCTGTAACCGTATCAGCCTGTTCAATCAGATCATCAATTTGCGAACAAGGCCGATTTTGCCGGTTTTCGCTCTCTGTGCAGTGCAACAAATCCCCTACCCAATTATGGGCATCGGGATAGTAAGAAGCCCATCCTAACTCCCAAATATCGGGTCTGGCTGCGCCAGCGTCAGCCCGCGTATTGGCTAACAGCGTGCCAAATTGCACCTGCTCAAATTGGATCTGGTCTTCTTCACAATTCAATTCATTGATCCACATATTACGGATCAGCTCTGCCTGTAACAAAGATAAATCCGAGGTACTGACCATCAACGTAATGGGCGGCATGAGGCGACAACTGCGAAACCCGCTGGCCTCCAACTGCTGTCGCGCAAAATCAGGGCTGTAGCCCACACCAACTTCAGCAAGAGGAGGTGCGCCAAACACACCCGGTGGCGTTAAATGCCGCAAACTTAAGGCTCGCCCCCCATATACTTGCGCTACCAACTCGTCACGATCAATGGCAGCACTAAATGCACGCCGCACCTCTGCCTCACGAAACACACCACTATCAAAATTAAACGCCAAGTAAAAGACTGTTTGATCTGACACCAGGTGAACCTTGGTTGGGGAATCTTCTACCAATCGCTCACGCTCAGCGGCCGGTATTGGGCTAATATCCAGGCTTTTGGCTTCCCACAGTTTTAAGGCATTTTCTTCACTATCAAGAAAATTAACATTGACAATATCCACATTGCCGCGCCAGGCTAAAGGCCACAATGGGTTACGGTGCAAGACAACGCGCGACCCTCCCCAAGAATTAGCCTGTGGGAAAAAGGGGCCACTGGTTAGAAGTGTCTCTACATCATCCAACCAGTTTGCGTCTGGAGATTCTTCTTTGAGTTGTTCGATTTCAACTCCGGGAACGGGATGAAACAACCACATACTGCTGATTGTGAGAAAATGGCTGGCGGGTTTGGTTAGTGTGATTTGCAAAGTTTGATCATTTACAGCTTGAACCCCAATGGTGTTTAAATCAGTCGCTGATGGTTCTTGCAGGTTATAAACTTGTTCACAGCCCTGGATCAGGAAGAGAATGACGACATCAGGAGTTTGAGTGGCACGTTGGCACATGCGCTGTATGGCATACACCATATCAGCAGCGACCACTGGACGCACCGACTCTGCCGCTGACTGGGGAGTGCCAGTTTCGGCGGGGCGCACCCAGAAGATGTCATCGCGCAGATGGAAGGTCCAGATACGGCCGTTTTCAACATCCCAACTCATAGCCAGCTCTGGCTCGACTTGATTCGTTTCGGGATTATAGTTAGTTAATCCAACAAACAAATTCTCAATCAAGTCGATGCCATTATCACTAACTGTCACTTGTGGATCAACATTAGGAAAGTCGCCAACATACCCAACATCAAGAGCAACAGGCTCCTGGCTTACCACGTTAGCATCGGGCGTAACCGTGACCGAGATAGTCTGGCGCACCAGTCTGGTTACGACAATTTCCTCCCCTTCTACCATGACAATTTCTGTGACGACAACAGGTGTATCCTCGTTATTAACCTGGCAGCCAACCAGCAATCCAACCAATAACAGGCTGAATATCCACCAAAAACGATCTTTTATGTATAATTGATACTGATTTGATTTTTTCACACTGCCATGCTATCGCAGGAATTTGGCAGCGACAAGTAAGCACTGTAAGTCCACTTATAAGTTATTTGGAGAAAAATAGGTATCAGGAGTATCACAACACGGTAGTACCTACATTTTGATAGATTTCTGCCCAGACCAAATTGAGGATAAGAGCAGCGTCCTAAATTTGCGTGAAAATACAGTTGCTAGGTTGTAAGTCGGGTAGTAATATATAAGACGATTCCATTTTACCTCCTGACCGAGGAACGGTTGCCCATGTACGAGCGCGTATTGATTATTGACGATTCCCAGGAAATTAGAGAGTTCTTGAGTGATTACATCCTGAAACCCAAAGGGTTTGAGGTGCTCATGGCGACTAACGGGTTAATGGGCCTGGAAATGGCGATTGCCAAAGAGCCGGATCTTATTATCATTGACCAGCAAATGCCCCGTTTAACCGGGCTGGAAGTTTTGCAAAAGCTTAGAGAACGAGATATTAACATTCCGGCTATTTTGGTGACAGCTCATGGCTCAGAAGATACGGCCGTTGCCGCATTTCGTTTGGGAATTCGTGACTACATCATCAAACCTATTGACGTCGATGAGATCAGCGAATCTGTAGACCGGGCTTTGCGCGAAAGCCGTCTACAACGTGAGCGCGATCAACTGGTGCAACAGTTGATGGAAAGCAACTCCCAATTACAACGACGCGCACAAGAACTAAACGTTCTTTATGGCGTGGGGAAATCCGTTTCTTCCTCGCTTGACCTGGAAGAAGTGCTGCACCGGGTGGTGGAAGCGGCCGTTTACGTGGTTGGCGCAGAAGAGGGCATGCTCATGCTCTTAGATGAAGAACAAGGTGAGCTGTACATTCGCGCCTCTAAAAACCTTGACTCCAAAGCCCGCTCCATGCGCAAACGTGTTTCCGACAGTCTGGCGGGCAAAGTCTTGCAAACGAAACGCGCCATCGCCGTTGGTGGCGATTCGCAATGGAAGCGAACCCATACTGCGCTGCTTGTTAAATCTCTTATCTACGTACCGCTTATCCTGCAAAACAGACCGATTGGCGTCCTAGGCGTCACCAATCGCATTAAAGAAACTTCATTCGATAGCAATGATACCCGCGCATTGTCGGCATTAGCTGGCTACACAACCATCGCCATCAATAACGCCAATATCTTCAGCGACATTGAGCGGGAGCGCACCTTGCTGCGCAGTGTTGTCAATCAAACAGGCGATCCCATTTTAGCCATTGACGAAGAAAATAAAATTTTACTAATCAATAAAGCGGCTCGCTCGGCATTCAACTTGCCAGACACAGATTTGAGTGGTCAACCTGCCGCTAACCTGATCAAAAATGATGCTCTTGTGAAGCTTTTGGGTCAGGTAGGCGAGGAAGGATTGCACATAGAGGAAGAAATTTCTGGCGACGATGGACACACGTATGAAGCTATCATGACATTTATCGAAGGCGGTCGTCGTTCCGTCTGGATGAATGTTATTGTATAAACAAATCACGAACTGTGAAAAGCAAAAGGCCTTGGACAGTACCAAGGCCTTTTTTATTTCAGGAACTCATCTATTCTGCTTAACTTTCGACAGGTTGATCAAATCCTAGCCAAAAATGATTTGGTAGAATGGTTTTTGCCGGTTTAACCATAATTTGCCCAATTTTTCGCTCATCTGGTAAGGCGGCCATATTGACAAAGCATAGTTCCGGGAAACGGCCGTATTTTTCTGTGTAATACTCAGCCGCACGTTGTACCTTCTCATCAAAAGAACGCCCCTTATCTGCATCCAACCATAACATTCCCACGTTCATTGCTGTATCTCCAAATTATCACCATTTCTGCGCGAATCTTGCCAACGCACAGACCATCCATTAAAAGAAAAAGGATATGGCCCCTCAGGAGCACCATCACTTTCTTGACCGGGCACCATTTGCTTTCTTGGATCCATATCGCGTGCCAACAAGGCTGGGGGACGACGTCGATGCAGTTCGGTCAAGGCAACATGCAAATCATAATCCCCGATAAACGCCGCCTGAAAACGGAGCAAACTGCCACTGCCAATCGCCAAAAAATCACCCTGCCCCAGCAAATACTCCGCCCTTGACTCATCCATATCGCTGGCAGCACGCGCTTCACGCCTATCCGCCAACTGCCCCACAATCCTTACCGGTAAAAGCGCATGTAAGGGTCTTGCCAAAAGTTCATGTGCAGGACGCCGGGTGCCTAGTATCAGGTGAATGCCGACATCGGCACCATGCTGTAATAAATCAGTTAAAGCAGGGGTCAGACCGGTTTCCCCAGTTTCCAACAGGGTCACAAAACGATCAATGACAATCACCACAGCGGGATGTGTCACATTTTGTTCCTGCCGATATTGCATTTCCCGGCGCATATACTGCAAAATGTCCGTCGCTTCCTTTGGGTCTGAAACAAGCGTTGTCAGCATATGGGGCAAATAGTCCAGAGGAGCGAGGTCGGTATATGGCTCCGAATCATCGCTAGTTGGCTGAATAACCAGCAATTGCAGTTGTGATTGGCGATTGCGCAAAGCCAAGGAAACAGCCATCGTGCGCAGCAGGGAAGTTTTGCCAGCCCCTGCGTCGCCAGCAATCAAGATATGGGTCATGCCTTCTTCCGCGAGATTAAGTAACAGGGGACGATCATCTTCCGCCATTCCCAACACGGCCGTTAACGGCGGCAATTCTGCAATGAGTGGCATCAAATCAAGCAACGGCACGGGCGGGGCGTCGGGACGGGCAACCTGAACCTGGAAACGGCCGTTTCGCTCATCCATCTGCACATCGGGCACGCCCAATGCGGCCATCAACTCATTCTTTAAGCCACGTAACCGCTCAAGACCCTGCGCAAACGGCGTGTACAAATCAAACCGGACAGCCCCCGGCTCAACAACGCCACCGGCAACCTGCGCATCAACCTGATTGCGGTCAAAGACACGTTCGATCTGCATTGATTGAACTTCTAATTGATGTTGTAAACGCCTCTGCTCCCAGAGCGTCTCTTCTTTTTCTGGCTCAATCATCCTCTGCCCATTCTCTGCGAACGTTTGTTCTGACAATATATTCAAAAAAAGGACGGCCGTTTCTTGCCGTCCTTCAATTCACTGCTCAAAAAACAAGATTAAGCCGTGTTGCGCAGCACCATCATCACTTTACCTTGCACGCGCACATCGTTTGGATCAACAAAAATCGGATCCATCGTCGGATTTGCTGGCTGCAAGCGTACACGATTGCCCTCATGGAAAAAATACTTGAGTGTCGTGGTATCGCTCGAATTGAGCCAGACCGCAACCATGTCGCCATTCTTTGCCATTTGCTGCTGTTTCATGACAACAATATCGCCGTCATTAACCATCGCATCAATCATAGATTCCCCGCTAACCCGCAAGGCAAACAGTTCATCTGCTTTGCCCATTGGCAGCATGGTGGCGCTCAACTCAAGGGCATCATCTTCGTCATAGGTGCTGAAATCATTGTTACCAACTTCGATTGGCTCACCAGCAACAATATTCCCCAATAATGGCACACGCACCATGCGAACGGCCGTTTCCATGACATTCTCGACAACGGCGGCCACCGCCTCAGTCACCTGCCCTATTTCGTGCATCGCCTTTTCCGTCAGGCGCAGCCCACGAGAGACTTCCGCCTCTCGCTCCAATAACCCTCGTTCCGTCAGTTTGGTCAGGTTATAATTGACCACCGAAGTGGAACTAATGTCCGTGGCCGAGCCAATCTCACGAATTGTGGGCGGACGAGTATTTTCCTGTAAGTAACTCCAGATATATCGTAGAATACTTACTTGCCGTTCTGACAATGGTTTTTCTCGTTTTTTCATCTGATTTACTCCATTGCCTCCGGCATGGTATATGCAAGGTAAACACCCATGCTACAGGCAAAATCGCTCATTTGTTCTGAAAGAAGTATACAAGAACAAGTGTTCGGTGTCAAGGTCTACATAATCACCAAATTTGAGGCATATTATGCAATTTGAAACTCACGCATTCCCAAGCAGACGATCCAATGTTATCGCCGCAAACGGCATCGTTGCCACCAGTCAGCCTCTCGCCGCCCAGGCTGGCCTAAATATTCTGAAAGCGGGCGGCAACGCTGTCGATGCCGCCATTGCCACCGTTGCCACCTTATGTGTCGTCGAACCCTGCTCAACGGGCATTGGTGGGGATGCATTTGCCCTCATTTGGCACGCAGCAACAGGCAAACTATATGGCATCAATGCCAGTGGCCCTGCTCCACAAAAATTAACGGCCGATTTCGTTCGCCAACAAGGACATCAAGCCATGCCCGCCCTTGGCCCACTGCCGGTTACGGTACCCGGCAGCTTACGCGGCTGGCAGCTTGCCTTGCAAAAATTCGGGAGCCTGGGACTAGACACATTATTGACACAACCCATTCAATACGCCCGCGACGGGTTTCCTGTCAGCCAGCGCATTGCACGCGCCTGGGCCAATTCCACAGCCAAAATGAGCGCTCATCCTGATTCACAGCGCGTCTGGCTGCCGGGTGGCGTTGCCCCGCGTGCAGCTGCGCGTTTCCGCAATCCAGAATTCGCCCGCACGCTGCAAATCTTGGCGAACGATGGCTATGATGCTTTTTACCAGGGCGACATTGCCCGGCAAATTGCCCAATGCGTGCAAGAGGCAGGTGGCGTACTCAGTGAAGATGATCTGGCAGCATACCAGGCTGAATGGGTTGAACCAATCAACACGACATACAAAGGATACACATTTCATGAAATCCCACCGAATGGGCAGGGATTGACAGCATTGCTCGCGCTAAACCTCGCCGCGCAATTTGACCTGCCAGCGTTGGGATACGGCACGGCCGATTATTATCATGCCCTGATTGAAGCCACCAAACTGGCCTTTGCCGACGCCCACGCCTATATTGCCGATCCGCGACAAACATCCATCCCCCTCAATGGACTGCTCAGCGAACAGTACACACAGCAGCGTTATGCTTCGATTGACATGGCAACGGCCGCACCGCCGCAAGCAGGTCAGCCGCCGCGCCATGGTGATACCGTTTATCTGACAGTCGCCGACGGCGAAGGCAATATGGTAAGCTGGATTCAAAGCCTTTACATGGGGTTTGGCAGCGGATTAACCGCCGGAACGACAGGCGTGCAATTACAAAACCGGGGCGCTAATTTCAGCCTGGAACCAGGCCATCCGAATGAAGTTGCGCCAGGGAAACGGCCGTATCACACCATCATTCCCGGCTTCATCACCAAAGATGGACAGGCCTGGAGCAGTTTCGGCGTCATGGGTGGCTTCATGCAGCCACAAGGACACCTTCAAGTCGGGCTAAATCTGGTGGAGTTTGCAATGGACCCACAAACGGCGTTGGACGCGCCGCGCTTTAATTGGATCGAAGGCATGGAAGTGGCCCTGGAAACGGCCGTTGCCGACGACATCCGCGCCAATTTGCATAGTCGTGGGCATCACCTGCGCGACAAAGCAACAGCAACCCATTATGGCGGTGGTCAAGTGATTGTGCGCAACCCGGAAGATGGCATTTTAATTGCGGGCAGCGAACCGCGTAATGACGGCATGGCTGTCGGTTGGTAACTGCTCAATTCCGATTTGCAAACCCGCTCGCCGTTGTTATAATCAGCACCTGCTGACACAAAGTTAACAAAGATATTTGGACAGGTGACCGAGAGGCTGAAGGTGCAGCATTGGAAATGCTGTGTACGGTTCGCTGTACCGTGGGTTCGAATCCCACCCTGTCCGCTGCAAAAGGCGTGACGAAATGTCACGCCTTTTCTCTATTTAATGGTTATAGGGGGAAAAATGACATTCCTGTCATTGTCACCAGCCCTGACGAAGGCTACAATAAGGTAACTATTTATAGCTTGAATTTGTTGCCAAACATCATTGTTTGACAACTATATGCACAGAATTAGTTCATGAGTGCTTCCGTCTTTTTGAATCTGCTGCCGCTTGTAGCTGCCAGTTGTTACACGTTACTCCTCATCGTGACGTTTACACGACGCAGCCAACAGGAAACCCAGGCCAAGTGGTTTCTTGCTTTTTTGGTAACTTCAGTTATTTGGGAATTCCTGCGCTTTTTCGCCCCTGACCTAAATTTACCCCTCAACTCACCGTTAAAAGCATTATTGGTTGGCACATTATCTTTGGGCATGACGACAGCCTTTTACGTTAAATGGCCGCAACCAAGGCAATGGCTCTTATTAGGTGGTGCCTCCATTGTCATCACCATTCTGGCCGACATTTTTTTGCCCGATCTGGCAATCTCTATGCCCATTGCCAATGCCAACATCACTTACCGCGGCCTTGTTTCCTTCCTCGCCTGGTTTTTTCTAAGCAGCTACATTCTCATTCGTACCTGGCGTGAATACCGCCAAACACACTTTCCCTGGCATGCCAATCGCCTGCTCTTCTGGGTAATCGCACTCGTGCTCACATTTTTCGGTGAAGCACTCCTGTTCATTCTCTTTTCAGGTCTGACCATTGCCGGGCAAAGCATTCGCTTCATGGGTGTCATCGCTCTGGCTTACGCCGTTTCTTCGCACCGCATCATCGATGTGCGCACCCGCTCACAAAAAGCACTGGCGCAATTCATCATCACGCTGATTTCCGCGCTGCCCATTTTGGCAATCATCTTATTAGTGGAACAAATTGGGACACTGCTTGCCTGGAACAACAGCGTTACCATTTTGATTACCCTGATTGTTTTAACTGTCAGCTTTTTCTTTTACCAACCATTCCGCAGCTTTATTCAGCGCGGCGTTTACCATTACCTGTTGGGAGAAGGGCTAGATGTTAATCGTGTGCTGCGCCATTATAGTCAAGCGACCAGTCGCACACTCGATGTGCATCAACTAGCTCTGGTCGTCATCAACTCCATCAGCGAATTGCTGCAAACAAACAGAGGGGCGCTGCTCACGCTCACAGAAAAAGACGAGGGCTGGGAAATTGAAGCAATTCCCGCCAAAGGGAAAATCAAGCAGGAAAAAGTCACGTTCTTCCACGATGCACTCTTCTTGAAATCGTTATCGCAACAACGCCAGCCCTTGCTGCAATACGAATTAGACTTTAACCCCGCCTACAACAAATTGAGCCGCGAAGAACGTGGTTGGCTAGAAAATATGGAAATGGATGTCTATGTGCCCATCGGCACGGACACCACCTTCGATGGTTTAATCGCCATTGGGCCAAAACTTTCCGGTATTCCTTACCAGCCAGATGAACTGGAACTGATGCAGACATTAGCCGACCAGACGGTTATTGCCCTGCAAAACGCCCGGCTTTACAGTGAGTTGGGAGAACAAAACGAGAAAATCCGTCAATTAAACATTGATTTGGTCAGTCAAAATGAGCGATTGGAAGTGATGGACAAGGTTAAGTCAGATTTCATCACAATCGCCTCGCATGAACTGCGCACGCCATTGACGCAAGTAAAAGGGTATGCAGATATTTTGGCGGCGATGAATGATGAAAACATTCTGACGCGTGACCAAACGCGCGAAATTGTCGGCCATATCAATCGTGCCACATTGCAGCTTGAAGGGTTAATTACAGCCATGTTAGATGCCAGCCAGCTTGACGTAGCTGGCATGCAGCTTACCTTCATGGAAACAACGCTGGATATGATCATCCGCCTGGCAACAGACCCGCTGCGCAACGCACTGCGCGACCGTCACATTCATTATGAAACGCAGGGTTTGAGTGATATTCCGCCGATTAATGCGGATTTCAAGCGATTGGTGCAATGTTTCACCAATTTGATCGGTAATGCCATTAAATACACGCCCGATCATGGCAATATTTCGATTAGCGGGCGGCTGCTGCCGATGCACAATGCGGATGAGGAACATGTGGAGATTGTCATCACCGATACGGGTATTGGCATTGACCCCAAATATCATGATTTGATCTTTGAGAAGTTCTTCCGCATTGGTGACCCGCAATTGCATTCAACGGGCAGTACGAAATTTAAGGGGGCAGGGCCAGGTTTGGGTTTGCCAATTGCGAAGGGGGTTATTGAGGCGCATAACGGCCGTATCTGGGTTGAGTCTGAGGGCGAAGATGAGCAACGTTTGCCCGGCAGTCAATTCCACATCGTGCTGCCTGTACGCCCGCCCGAACTGCCCCGGATTTCGCGACACGATACGGCTCGCCCCTCCTACTTGATTGGCTAAATTGGCGTCCTTCTCACAGTTACGCTTGCCACATGTCGTATAATAGCCAGAGATAAATTCAACTTCACCCTGATTATGACATACCGATATAGGAGCGTATTATGCCATCAGCAAATCGTAAACGCGCATTAGTCCTTTCTGGCGGTGGAGGGCGTGGAGCTTACCACGTCGGCGTTCTCCGCTTTTTGGAAGAACACGAGTGGGTTCCTGATGTGGTGGTGGGGACATCTATTGGTGCTGTCAACGGCGCAGCCCTGGCTTCGGGGCACAGCGCCCACTCCTTATGGGCTTTATGGCAGCGGCTGCGCACCAAAGATGTGCAAAAGCCAAATCTGAATCCTATCACGGGCAATTTCCTATTAGATACAAGCCCGCTGCGAGAGACATTAGAACGTGATGGCTGGGTCAAATTTGACCGCATCAATTCAAGCGAAGCGGCCGTGCATTTGCGGGTCACAGCGACCGAAGTGAACACAGGCCATCTCCACATTTTCGGTAATAGCCCAGACATCTACCCCAGCAATATGCGCTTAGAGGCATTGGAGTTGGATCATATTATCGCCAGTTGTTCCATTCCCATTGTTTATCCGGCCACGCAACTACAAGGCAATCTTTATTGGGATGGGGCGACAGTTGCCAACACACCTTTAGGCCCAGCCATTGATGCTGGGGCGGAGGAAATTGTCGTTGTTATTATGACGCCCTGGGAAGAAGACGAAGAGACGAAGACCGAAACGCCGCGCAATTTAATTACCGCAGCCAGCACAACGCTGGAATGGGCTTTGCTGGCTTCGTTCCAGGCTGACCTGAAAATGTTCAAGCGCATCAATGAGTTGGTGCGTTTGCAAGTGGAGAATGCCCGTCTGCGTGCAGCCAATGCCTTGCTGATGGCCAAGCTGCAAGGCGAAGATGTGGAGTTTGAAGATAAAAATGGCAATGGCATCCCTGATTTGCTAGAAGAAGGGTACAAAGAATTGCCTGACCCCATCATTGTTGCCCCACGCAAGGCAATCCCGGTTGAACAGATTATCACCTACACGGAAGAAGGGCATGAGAAGCTGTATCGACAAGGGTATGAGGATGCGAAACGCGCCTGGCGTGAATCGGGCAGGTTGGTTGAAGGGGAAGGATAACGGCCGTTTATGCACATCAGCAACAGCGTCATCATCGTCACCGGTGCCTCAGCGGGAATTGGGCGGGCAACGGCCGTTTCCCTGGCCCAACGTGGCGCAAACGTCGTCATCACGGCACGGCGACAAGAACGATTAGCAGCCCTGGCAGCGGAACTGGAACCTTATCCAGGCCGCTGCTTTTTATTGGCTGGCGACATTGGCGACACAGCTTTTGCACGCGAATTGGTGGCACAAACCGTGCGCGAATTTGGTCGCGTTGACGTGCTTGTCAACAATGCCGGTCTCGGCCACCAAAGCGCATTGGCTGCGATGCCCCTGGCCGATGTGCAAACGATCTTCAATGTCAATGTGTTGGGCTTGCTGGCGGCCACGCAAGCCGCCATTCCGCACATGCAGCAGCAAGGGCAAGGACAAATCATCAATGTGAGTTCAATTGTCGGGCAACGGCCGTTACCATTCAGTGCCATGTATTGCGCCAGCAAAACGGCCGTTAACTTCCTCAGCCGCAGTTTGCGCATGGAACTGCGCCACGACAAGATCACCGTCACCCTCGTCTATCCCGGCCTCACAACCACCGAATTTGCCGATGCCAAATTAGGGAAGCCCGGTGCCAATCGTTTTGGAATGCGCGGCGTTGCGCCAGAACGGGTTGCCGCCAAAATTGCGACAGCCATCGAAAAGCAAAAAACGGAAGTCTACATCACGCCCATCGATTGGGCGTTTACACACCTCAACCGGCTTTTCCCACGCACAGTTGACTGGTTCGTCGCACGTGCCATGAAGCTGGCAAGCCAACCATAAACCACGACTTGCAGAACAAAAACATATGCTCCATTCACTCTTCTCTGGTCTGCCTCAATTAGGGCGCATTTACCAACAACAATTCAAAACAATGACGGCCGTGCAGCTGCAATACCGCGTGGCGATGATCATCTGGCTTATTGGCATTGTCATTGAGCCGGTGGTTTACCTGGTGGTGTGGACAAATGTGGCGCGTGCCAGCGGTGGCACGGTTAATGGATTCACGGCGGCCGGTTTTGCCGCTTATTTCATTGCCACCATGGTCGTCAATCATCTCACCTTTACCTGGCACATGTGGGAATATGATTATCGTATTCGCGAAGGGCTGTTGTCGCCGTTGTTGTTACGGCCGTTACACCCCATCCATGCCGACTTTGCCGAAAACCTGAGTTACAAGGTGATCACGCTTCTCGTCATGATTCCGGCCACAATCGTTCTCATCCTCATCTTCAAGCCAACCTTTGACCTGACACCGATCCACGTACTTGCCTTCATTCCCGCCCTCACGCTGGCCTTTTCCATTCAATTTCTTTGGGGATGGGCGCTGGCGATGATCGCTTTCTGGACAACGCGTGTCAACGCCATCATTCGCATGTACTTTCTCGGCAAGCTGTTTCTTGCCGGGCAGTTGGCACCAATTGCCCTGCTGCCGACCTGGACACAAACGATTGCCACTTTTTCACCTTACCGCTGGATGCTCTCTTTTCCGGTGGAGCTTTTATTGGGGCGGGTAGAGACAGCCGATATTTGGTGGGGGCTGTTGGCACAACTTATTTGGACGGGGTTGGGAGTAACGGCCGTTAAGCTCATCTGGCATGCCGGTGTAAAACGATACTCAGCCTTTGGCGCATAACGATTATGAGAACATTACACATCATCTGGACATATTTCCGCATCGGCATACTCGGTGAGCTGGAATATCGCGTCAACTTTTTCATCCAAATTTTCGAGTCAATGCTAGGGTTAATCGTCGCTTTGGGCGGGTTAGCCGTTGTCTTTGACCACACCGACACGCTCGGCGGCTGGCTGCCAGACCATCTGGTGGCGTTGGTCGGCATTCATATCCTGGTTGGCGGTCTGATCAACTTGATCATTAACCCCAGTATGCAGCGATTTATGGAGGATGTGCGCAAAGGCACGCTCGATTTCACGCTGACCAAACCAGCCGATTCACAGCTTCTAGTAAGCGTGCAGCGGGTGGAAATCTGGAAACTGGTAGATGTCATCATGGGGTTGGTTGTCATCATCATTGCGTTGGTGCGCCTGGGGGAGCAAATTGGGGTGCGAGAAACGGCCGTTTTCCTGCTTGCCATGCTCTGTGGCAGCATCATCGTCTACTGCTTCTGGCTCATCCTGGCGACATTCTCTTTCTGGTTCGTGCGCGTAGAAAACATGCTCGTCATCTTTCAAAGCATGTACATGGCCGGTCGCTGGCCGGTCGGCATCTATCCCAACTGGCTGCGCTTCACCCTCACCTTCATTATCCCCGTTGCCTTTGCCGTCACCGTCCCTGCCGAAGGGCTGGTTGGCCGGTTGACCACACAAACCATGCTGCTCGCCATTGGTTTGACCGTTAGTTTGCTGTTCATCTCGCGTTACTTCTGGAAATTCGGGGTAAAATTCTACTCTGGCGCTTCCGCCTAAATGACACAATTTCCAAGAGGCTTTTTTAGGAGAATGATGACAGCACGCACGACCCAACCCTCACGCCGCTTCCGTCTCATATTGTTTGCCATGCTCTACTTTGTGCAAGGCTCCGCTCTCGCTTATTTCCGCAACTTCCAGAAACCCTATCTAGACAGCTTTGGCATTGACGCCGACCTGATTGGTCTGCTGACCACCATTTTGCTGCTGCCCTTCATCCTCAAAATCTTCATCGGCATGTTGAGCGACCGGGTTAGCCTGTTTGGACACGGGCATCGCAAGCCATACATTGTGCTGGGATTGCTGTTGGCGGTTGTGGCCTTTACGGCCGTTAGTTTTGTGTCGCCAGACCAGAACTTCACCTTGTTTGCCATTCTCATCACCCTTGGTTCTTTCAGCGTCGCCCTGTTTGACTCCACCACCGATGGCCTTGCCATTGACAGCACACCGTCAGCCGAATATGGCACCGTGCAAGGAACAATGGTTGGCGGGCGTGCCCTGGGGTTCATCATCCTCTCGTTAATCTTTGGCCTGTTGGTACAAAGCCAGGGGTATCGCATTGTCTTTTTGATCATTGCCGCATCAATGCTGCTGCCGCTGCTGTGGGTGCTGCGCGTACAGGAACCGCCACAGCGCGACAACAGCCAGACATTTAATTGGCATGCATTCGCGGCGCTGAAGCAATCCCGTTTCCTCATTTTTGCCGCTTATGCCATCATCTACTCCATCGTCTCCTTTGGTGTGGATGGGCTGGTGACATTTTTCATGAGCCAATCATTGGGTGCAAGCGATGCCATCATTGGGCAATATGGGGCGCTGCGCGGCATTGGCGCGGCCGTGGGAGCCGTTGGTGGCGGTCTTTTGGTAGATCGGCTGGGACACAAACGCAGTGCGTTGGTTGCCGTCGTTGCCATTTCTATTGGCGCGGCATTGTTGGGGCTAACCAAGGGGATTGGGTTGGTGCTGGCGTTGGGTGTGGTATGGGGAATTGCCTGGGGTTTTCAGGAGACGATTTTTGTGGCTCTGGCAATGGATTTATCAGACACGCGTATTGCCGCTTCGATGTTTGCGATCATGATGGCGCTGTCGAACCTGGGAACGGCCGTTGGCGAAGGCATCGCCACCGGTCTAACAGACAACATTGGCTTTTCCGCCGTTTTCTGGCTGCTGGCGGCGCTTAACATTGTCCTCTTTCCCATTTTGTGGGGGCTTTTCAAGACAGATTCCGACAAGGGATAAACGTTACCAATTCCCAACCATTGGCACTGATTCAGACAGCAAAGGCAGGCGCAGCACAAACGTGCTGCCCTGGCCTGGAATGCCATCACTTTCCACCCAAATTTGCCCGCCGTGCGCTTCCGCCACGAGGCGACAAAAGGCCAAACCCAGGCCGCTTCCCTTACGCCGCCCCTCGACTGTGCCGCGCTTAAACTTGTGGAAAAGCTGCGCTTTTGTTTCGGCGGTAATGCCAGCCCCGGTATCGCTGACGCCCAACAACACAGCAGCTAATTCCGTCGTTTCATCCAGGCGTGCCCAAAGATGGATACGGCCGTTATCTGGCGTAAATTTCACCGCATTGTCTAGCAAATTATAAAGAACCCGGCTCATATAATCGTAATCCACCAGCAGCACCGGCAAATTTTTGGCTATCGTCACCGACAAATCCAGGTTCAATTCTGTCAACATCAAATCAAACTGCCGCCGCACATCGCTAAACAAAACCCCGACAGAGACGGTTTCCCGCCGCAGCGGAACCTTGCCATTTTCCAATTTATAGATGTCCAGCAGTTCGTTGATGAGGTGCAGCATGCGCTCCCCATTTTTCTCCGCCATGTCGAGCAAATTGAGAATTTGATCGCCATATCCTTGCTGCACCTGTTCTCGCCCCAATTCTAAACTGCCCAATAAAATCGAGAGAGGCGCACGCAAATCATGCACCATCATGTGCATCATTTCCTCGCGCAGCTGCGCCAACGCTACCTCTTCTGTCACGTCGTGCAGCACCAGCAGCCAGCCATTAACCTGCTGATTCCGGTTAAACACGGGCGTCAACGTGCGATCCAGGTAATTGCCTTGTGGCATGGCAATTTGCGTTTTGATCTGCGCTCCTTCACCTTGTTCTTGTAAATATTCGCAGTCGGTTGTCAGGGAAACGGCCGTAAAGCCCAACCGCTCGGCCAACGATTCCCCATCCAGCGAGCATTGCAAAATCGTCTGTTCGCCAAACTCCCCAGGCTGCCATCCCACCAACCGCCAGAACGCCCGATTGACAGCGACAATCTGCCAGCTATGGCTCAACAGCAAAATGCCATCTTGCGTTGTCCGAAAAATAGAATCCAGCTCTTGTACACGTTGGGACAAGGAACGGTTGATCGCCGCAAAAGAACCGGCATTTTGAATAGCCAAAGCCGCCTGGCTGGCAATGGTCACCAAAACTTCTTGATCAGACTCGTCAAACACATCCGGTTTGGTGAGGGATTGCACCGAAATAACCCCCAGCACATCATCGCGAATAATGATGGGCGCACCCAGCCAACAAGTAACCGGAATGCCTATTTGTTCGATGTCCAATTCTTGCAAAGTTCTGTCAAAATGACGCCGGATCAATAACGGCCGTTTCGTTTTCAACACATATTCCGTCAGCCCCCGCTGCAACGTCCGCGTCGGCCAATCCATCTGGTTGCCCTCACGAAAAAACACCGGGAAAGAAACCAAGTCTGTATCACGATCATACAAAGCAATGTAAAACGTATCAGCAGGCATCAAGCGGCGCACCTGCTCATAAATTTTCAACATGATGACATCCAGGTCCAGGCTGCTGTTAAGCGTTTGCCCCACCGCTTGCAAGCTCTGCAACTGCTGCAAACGGCGCACCAACTGCTGCCGCGTGCGATCCAAATTGTGTGTAATAAGCGAAAACGTGATCAAAATACAGGCAAAAAACAAAAAATAAGACCAGCCAAGCTCTTGATAAATAATCGTCACAAAGGGGACGAAAAAGACTGGCACAGCTTCATAAAGCAAGAGAATCGGCAGTTGTGATAAATAAGTACGGGTACTGCTAGGGATAAACAAATAGAAAAAAGCAGCATTAAACAAATGATTGAGGGTGAAATAGACAAGCACCATCAATAAAAGCCCAAACAAATAAGCCACCGTGCCATTCAGCTCATCCAGCGAATAAACCACGCCCTCAAAAACAAGGCCAGCAGTCAGGATACACACAGCACTGCTCACCGCATTCCACAACGTCAGGCTGATCAGCCTGGTGTGGGTAGGTTGTCGCCGCAACAACAAGAAATCGCCAAATCGCCAACGAACCACACCATGAACCAACGCGGCGATATAGACCACCCACCCTGTTGTGGAAAGCCCCAAAACCATATACATCACAATCGAGATCAAAGGGAGAAGCGATGCCAAACCATCAGCCAGCACAATACTGAAAGACATCGAAAAAATCGTCAGCAAGAGAAACAAGAGAATCGGCAGCCAATCGATGGCAGGGGGTCTAATACTGGTCATTCCCACCAACACCAGCATCACCAGTAAATTTACCAATACAACAAGGCCGATTTCCTTCTTCTCGCTCATTTGTTTCTGAAGCAAGTTATGATCGGATCACAGGTAAAAAGAAAGTTGCTTTACGACGATATCTTCGCATCATTGTACCCGACACTGGAAGTCGCGTACAATTCGAGCGTCTTTTTAGCGAAACGGGCCATCGGGAACCCTGGCACATCCTGCCTGCCCGATGTACCATAAGACGACATAGCGATTACCAAAATCGCGCAAAAACGCGAAAATGCAAGAGGAAAACCTCTGCACGCCTGCGTTCCCATGTGACACAAAATTATTTTTGACAAAGTCTAAAATTGCAATCCAGGACATCCTATGAGCAACTTAAACCCGAATATCCCAACTGCTGAATTGGCGCGACTGCTCACCACAGCGGCCGGCCAGATGAGCAAGTACCAACTGCGCTTGTTGACCCCCCAATTACTCCTGCGCATCTTCTTGGATAGTCAAGATGCTGCCGCCCACCAAATTATGCGGCAGTTACAGCAACAACGCGGTTTTAACTGGCAAGAACTGGTTAGCCGCGTTGACATGATGGCCCGCAGCAGCAAAGGGCACGATGCCCAATTTAACTTTACCGATGATTTTGGCAAAGATGTGCCTTTGGCTGAAGAAATGCTCGTGGTGATTGACGAGGGGCTAACGATTGCTCAGGCGCGTGATGAATTGAAGGCAGGCAGCGGGCACATTCTGGCGGCCATGACGCTGCAAACCGTGACGACATCGGGCATGCTGCAACGCCTGGGCATTACCACAGCCGCGGTGACGGCGCTGCTGGGCGATGTGGCGCAAGATGGCACGCCTATCATTCGTGACATGGTGACAGAGGCAAAGGAAGGACGGGCAACGGCCGTTTACCAACGCGCCGACCTGCTGCAACAACTGCTCAGCCTACTCTCCCTCAGCCAAAAACGGCACGTCATCCTCGTCGGGCCAGAAGGAGCGGGAAAACGCACCTTAGCTTACAGCCTGGGGCAAATGCTCGTCGCCAGCAACGGCCTTAAACTGCGTTCATTGGTGCAAATGAATGAAACCGCCTTGCTTGAAGACCCGATTAAAGCCATTCGCGCAGCCATGCGCCGCGCCAGTGGCGGTGTGCTGCTGCTGCCACAAATCGAACGCTTTTTTGACCGTCCGCTTACCAACAAACATGAGCAGCTTAACCGCGAAGTGCAAAAGCTCATTCTTGGCAATGAACAAGTCATTATTGGCACAACCACGCCCGGCAATTATGAGCGCCTGTCAGCCGTCTCTTTGGTGCGCCAACATACCAACCGTCTCGATGTGCCGCCAGCGACAAAGGATGAAGCGGTCGCCATGCTTGGCTTCCACAAGGCGCAGTTAGCCGCTGAGTATGAGATTGAAGTGACGGATGAGGCCCTGGCAACGGCCGTTACCCTCGCCAGCCAATACATCAAAACCATTGCCCTGCCCGCCTCCGCCGTGCAGCTAGCCAACCGCGCCTGCGCCCTTGTCCACATGGTGATGCAAGAACACGGCGCAAATTTGCCCCAGGTCGAAGCCGATGGCATTCTCAGCCCTGGCGATGTCATGGTTGCCGCCAGCCAAATGACCAAAATCCCCATCACCAAACTCAACGAAGACGAGCAAAGCAAATATGCCAACATGGTCGACTATTTGCACCAACGCCTCATCGGGCAAGAAGAAGCGGTCATGGCTGTCAGCCGCGCCGTCAAAACGGCCCGTGTTGGCCTGCGCGATCCCAAGCGCCCCATTGGCTCTTTTCTCTTCCTTGGCCCCAGCGGCGTCGGCAAATCGGAACTGGCAAAGACGTTGGCTGAATTCATGTTTGGCTCCGAAGATGCGATGCTGGTGTTGGACATGAGCGAATACCAGGAAGAGGCCAGTGTCAACCGGCTCATTGGCGCACCGCCCGGCTATGTTGGTTTTGAGGGCGGTGGACAGCTTACTGATTTTGTGCGTGAACGGCCGTATACCGTTGTCCTCTTCGACGAAGTAGAAAAAGCACACCCGCGCGTCCTCGACGTGCTGCTGCAAGTCATGGACGAGGGTCGCCTCACCGATGGACAAGGCCGCCTCACCACATTCAGCGAAACGGTGATCATCATGACCAGCAATTTGGGCGCCATGCACATGCTTGTCCCCGTCATCGGCGAACGAGAACGCGCCCTGGTCATGGAATCTGTACGCGATTTCTTCCGCCCCGAATTTCTCAACCGCCTCGATGAAATCATTCTTTTCCACCAGCTTACTCCGCCACAATTGGCGCAAATTCTCGATTTACTGCTGAAAAAGGAATTCAAACTGGCAGGCAGCCAGGGAATGGAATTGGCAATCACTGCGGCCGCCAAAGAATGGCTGCTGGCGCAAAATGACCAGCCAGAGTTTGGGGCACGGCCGTTACGCCGCATCATCAACCGCCATTTGCGCGAACCCCTGGCCGATTTTCTGCTCAGCCAAAAACGGGCTGAAGGCAAAACCATTGTCACGGTAGACAGCAATGGCGCTGGCCTTCAATTCGAGATGAAACCGGCGTAGAAATAATTTATTGCGTATTGCGTACTCAAAATACGCAATACGCAATACACAACAAAGGAAAAAAATGACCGACGAACAAAAACACGCTTTAATCACACAATTACAGGAGACGCGGCAAGAATTGCTGGCGTTGTTGGCAGGATTAACAGATGAAGAATGGGAAACGGCCGTTTACTCCGAAGCATCCGACTGGACAGTGGCCGATCTGCTGCGCCACCTCGTCGGCGCCGAAAGCAGCATGACCCGGCTCATGATCCTGATCCGCGATGGCGGCGAAGGTGTTCCCGAAGATTTCGACCTGAACCGCTGGAATGCCCGCGTCGTGCAAAAAAGCAAAGAAAAACCCGTCACCGACCTACACACAGAAATAGTGCAAAATCGCGCACAGCTTCTAAGCTTCATCAACTCATTAACCGATGATGATTGGGAAAAGAAAGGGCGGCATGGCAGCGGTCAGGTGATGAGCATTGCCCAAATTTGCCAGATTATCGCCGACCACGAAACAACCCACATGAAAGACATGCGCACTGCCCTGGCAAACTAATCACATATTCAGCAAATCAATTCTGTAATGGGGCAAAAAAAATGAGATGTCCCGCAAGCGGGCGCCTACGGGAGCATCTCTGGGGGGGGAGCCATTAGTAGTGTAGCATAAATAAATTGTTTGGCAAGCCCTAAAATAAAATCTCAAGCAATACTTAGAAAATAATATATTTATGACCTTAAGACTGGACAAGTCGCATAAATCCAGCTTATGGCACGGCCAAAGGGTATGCCAAAAACAGGTTTTCCAACACCAGCCGCGTGTTAGCATTGCGCTGTAACTGCCACAAAGCCAGGTTTGTCTGCTGCAAACTTTCCAAAATACGCTGAGGCGACCAAAGGGCTGCCAGATCACGCAGCTGCGCTTCATGGTCTACATTGGTAAGCGCCAGTCCCGTTTGCGCCGCAGGTGTACGCTGCGCCTGTGCCAATATCATCAAATCGCGCCACCAACTGAGCCAACCTTGCAATATCTCCGGCAGTTCGTCTGCCTTGCGCGACAGTTTGTCTGCACTGTTAAAACGAGCCACGCGATTGCCTGCCAGCACTTCGTGCAACTGTACCAGTCGCATTGCTCGCTGTTGCAAAATCGACTCATCCTGGCTGGCTTGCACCGCCCACCCTAAACGGCCGTCTGCCAGACAAGCCAACAAATGTGCCCGCGTCTCGGAAACATGCCAGCGTGTGGTCAGATTTTGCTCAATCAGGTCAGTGGGTAACGGCCGTAACCCAATTGTGCGGCAGCGCGACGCAATCGTCGGCAAGAGCGTATCAGCATCATTTGCCGTCAACAGCAGCACGACATTGTTGGGCGGCTCCTCCAATGTTTTCAGAAAGGCATTGGCCGCACTGGCATTAGCTGCCTCAAACTGCGTCAAAATCGCCACTTTGTAACGCCCTTCATATGCCGCCAGGCTCAGTCCTTGCTGGAGTTCCCGTATCTGGTCAATTTTAATGGTTGGTTTGCCGCGACTGCTCACATCTGGCTCCACCAGACGCACGTCCGGGTGACGGTCGGCAGCAATCAATTGACAAGCGCGACATGCATTACACGGCCGTTCCCCGACCTCTGCCGAACAGTTCAATGCCTGGGCGAATGTACGCGCCAGCGTCGTCTTGCCAATTTGCGCCGGGCCAGTAATCAGATAAGCGTGTCCAACGCGATCATGTTCAATGGCGCTGCGCAAAAGTTGCACGGCCCAATCGTGCCCAATGATGTGATTCCAATTTGTCATGAAAAGAATTGTAAGCCGGAAGCGGTGATCCGTAAACCGTAACGCCTCTTTCAGTGTGGAATACGCTTTCAGGTATAATACCGGCATGAATCCCTTAACTATTTCTGGCACTGAACTCAAAGTTGACGACGTTGTCTCGGTCGCCAAAGGACGCCCTGTGCAGCTTGACCCGGCGGTGCTGCCGCGCATCGAAGCTGCCCGCGCCGCTGTCGAGAAATTTGTCGCGGAAGGACGCGTCGTCTATGGCATTACGACCGGATTCGGCCGTTTCAAAGACAAGATCATCTCCCCGGATGAAGTGAAGCAGTTACAGGTAAATCTGGTACGCAGCCATGCCGTTGGCGTTGGCCCCGATTTGCCGGAATCAGTGGTACGCGCCATGCTGCTGGTACGCGCCAATACTCTGGCTCTGGGACATTCCGGTGTCCGCCCCAGAGTCATTTACTTGCTGCTAGACATGCTCAATCGTGGCGTTCATCCACGCGTGCCCGCGCAAGGTTCGCTGGGAGCCAGCGGCGATTTAGCGCCATTGGCACATCTCACCCTGACCATGATTGGCGAAGGTGAAGCGCGTTACGAAGGGGAATGGCTAAACGGCCGTTCCGCTCTCGCCCGCGCCGGTTTGCAGCCACTCGAACTAGAAGCAAAAGAAGGGCTGGCCTTGCTCAACGGCACAACTTTTATGGTGGGCATGGGGGCGCTGCAAGTGCGCCGCGCCATCAACCTGGCCCTCACCGCCGACACAGCCGCCGCCCTCAGCCTGGAAGCCTTGCATGGCACAGATCGCGCCTTTGATGCCCGTGTCCACGCCATTCGCCCCCACCCTCGCCAGATTGATTGTGCGGCTTACTTGCGCAAAAATTTAGCGGGCAGCCAGCTTTTACGTGACCGTCACTCCTTGAACGTGCAAGACCCTTATACCCTGCGCTGCGTGCCCCAAGTGCATGGTGCGGTGCGTGACGCTATTGCCTATGCGCAATGGGTTATCAACATCGAGCTGAACGCCGTCAATGACAACCCCATCATCTTTGTAGATGAGGTAACTGGCGGCGCTGACGTGATTTCTGCCGGAAACTTTCATGGCGAACCGATTGCCATTGCCATGGATTATGCTGCATTGGCTCTCACTGAACTGGGCAATATGAGCGAGCGCCGTTGTGCGCGTCTGGTCGATGCGGACAGCAACAGCGGCGTCCTGCCAATGTTCCTCACACAGCATGGCGGTCTGGAAAGTGGCTTCATGATGGCGCAGTACACGGCCGCCGCGCTCGCCTCGGAAAACAAGGTATTGGCGCATCCTGCCAGTGCCGATTCCATCCCCAGCAGCGCCAATGTGGAAGATCACGTGAGTATGGGGGCAACGGCCGTTCGCCAAATGGCACAAATTCTCGATCATGTGGAGACAATTGTCGCCATTGAACTGCTGCTGGCCGCGCAGGGCATTGATTTCCGGCAGCAAACGTTAGGGCAAAAGGCGAACCTGGGACGAGGAACGGCCGTTGCCTATGATCTCGTTCGGCAACAGGTTCCCTTCCTCGAACACGACGCCATCCTCTCCCCACTTATTGAGCAAGTGCGCCAGCTTGTGGCAAACGGTACAATAAAGGAAGCGGTTGAAGCAAAATTGGAAATGGAAAAATAAGGCTAAAATCGCCAATCACGCAAAGATTGCAAGTTGAAACAGTACGCAAACAATTAGCAGGCTTGGGGGTGGAGATAACGGCCGTTTACGCCACCGTCTACCCCCAACCCATTAACCAGGAGATTCCCACTATGCAAGAAGTCGTCATTATCAATGCCTTACGCACACCAATCGGCCGTCATGGAGGCGCCTTAGCCGATGTTCGCCCGGATGATTTGGCTGCGCTGGCAATAAAAACGGCCGTGGCCGACGCCCAAATCGACCCCGCTGAAATCGAAGAAGTCTACTTTGGCTGTGCCAACCAGGCTGGAGAAGATAACCGCAATATCGCCCGCATGGCCGCCCTCCTCGCCGGGCTGCCCCATCACGTAGCCGGTGTCACATTTAATCGCCTTTGCGCCAGCGGCCTCAACGCTGTCAACCAGGCTGCCCGTGCCATCATGGCTGGCGAAGGCGACATCTTTGTCGCCGGTGGCGTAGAAAGCATGAGCCGCGCCCCCTACTCCTTCCCCAAAAATTCCCGTGCCTGGGGGCCTCCCGGTAACATCACCGGCTATGACACCACCCTCGGCTGGCGCTACCCCAACCGCAACATGGAGGCGTTGTTCCCCCTAGAAGCAATGGGCGAAACGGCCGAAAATATCTACGAAATGAGCTGCGCCGGAGAAATTAACGGCGGCGAGATTACACGCGAAGACCAGGATGCCTTTGCTCTAGAAAGTCAACGCCGCGCCTGTGCCGCCATCAATAACGGCTACTTCGACACACAAATCATCCCCGTGCCCATTCCACAGCGCAAAGGGGATCCGCTCATGGTCACGGTAGATGAACATCCACGCATCAGAAAAAGCGATTCGGGATATGAGCTAGACACCAATGCGGCACAAATGGCAAAGCTGCGCCCCGCCTTTCGCAAAGGTGGAACCGTCACGGCAGGAAACTCCAGCGGCCTTAACGACGGTGCCGCGGCATTGGTGCTCATGTCGGCTGCCAAAGCAAAGGCATTGGGATTGCAGCCAATCGCGCGTTGGGTTGGCTCTGCCGCCGCTGGCGTAGACCCGCGCGTCATGGGTTTAGGTCCGGTTGGCGCAACGCGTAAAGTCTTGCAGCGCACAGGCTTAACCCTGAATGATATTAATTTAATTGAACTCAATGAAGCTTTTGCGGTGCAATCTTTGGCCGTGATGCGCGAATTAGGCATGTCTCCGGAAATCACCAACGTCAATGGCGGGGCAATCGCCTTGGGGCATCCACTGGGCTGCTCCGGTGCGCGCATTTTGACGACGTTGCTGCACGAAATGAAGCGGCGTGCTGCTCTGGGTGAGCAAATGCACTACGGATTGGCAACGCTTTGTGTGGGGGTTGGTCAGGGAGAAGCAACGATTATCGAACTGTTGCCATAAACCATTAAAAGCACAGATTTTTGATGGGGATGGGCTTTTTCGTCCATCCCCCATCGCCAACAGCCTCCCAAACGCTTTAGCCTGCAAAAAGTGCATCCAGAAAAAGGCCGAGGTCATCCTTTTTGTCTTCCAGGGCTTTCAGGTTGAATATTTCAGTGTAGCCACATTGATTACAGGAGACAAAGAGATAACGATACGGCTGAATATCCATCAAGCGGGAAACCCCTGTTCCAGACATCGCTAAACGCTGCACCTCGCCACCTTGAGATTTACACCGGGCGCATACAAACTCGCGGGCTAATGTTTCATCAACCTTTGCCATAATCAACACTCCCACTAAAGCATTTACGCAAAAACGCCTCTCCCACACATTTGCTTGCCAGTATCTGGTAATAGAAATGTAGAGGCAGCATCTTTGGAAAATGCTCGCAGATAAACTTTAAGCTGTCAATATTTGCTGCCTATACGCAGCGGATTTGGGTTAGTTGTAGCGTAATACACCAGGGGCTTGCTCAGTGTTGAGCAAGCCCCTGGCTTCTCCTGGGTAAGGAGAAAGAAAAAGAGAAGAGGAGAAAAGAGATACGACTGGATGTCCAAGGATGGTCGGTTAATTTATAGGCTTCTTCATTGATGCGGCAAAAGCTATTAACCGACCATCATGGAATCCTGTGCCGGGACTGGTAACCAGGGACAGGGTTCCACTACGAATGCAGGTAGCTATTGTGCCCCTGCTTTAAATTGGGAAGGTGAAGGGCAAACGGCCGAATAATTTGAATCAGCCGTTGCGCCGAAAATGGTTTGAGCAGCCAGGCGTTGCACGTTGAACAAAGGCTAGCCATCAATTGACTGCGATCAAATGTCGATGACGTAATGGCGACTAATGGCGTCAATGTCGTTTCCGGCATTTGTCGTAATGTTCGTGCTGTCTGATACCCGTTCATTCCCGGCAAATCACTTCCTACTAGAATCAGGTCTGGTCGCTTTTGTTGCGCGACGCGGACACCTGATTCTCCAGAATCGGCCGTGTACATGCTTAGATACGGCCACTCCAACTGTAACAAATCACAAATAGCCCCCCGGGTTGCTTCATCGCTTTCTATGATCAGTATTGACTTCATGTTTACCCCACGTCCGAATCAATACCGAGACTGAGTTATTCGTCTACGTGAAAGAAATTCCGCCGTTGCCGATACTCATTTGCTCATGCAGGTATTGAATCAAGCGATCGAGATCAGTAAATCCAATGCGCGTCCCCGTCTTGGTATTTTCCAAACTCAGGCGAATCGGAGTTGTGATTTCAGTATGTTCAGTCCGTTCCTTCCAAACGCGCAGCATATAGGCTTGATAATTTTGTTCCATATCCGTTACATCCTTCTCGTAATTTCGTTATAATTGCTGGTTTGAGGGATACATTGATGATTTTTAAATGATTATTCTTTCAAAATGCCCTCAACTTCATTGCGAACATCATACAAGGTCATCGTTAAATTATCGCTAATGAAGCTGCGGATAGGCGGAAACGATACAAGTTTTTGGTAACTTTTATGGTTTCCATTGATAGGGAAGAGGATTTGTCCACAACAACAGAACTGCAATTAGCCCTGATGGGTGGGGTGCAGTTTACGCTTGGTGATATTGAGATCACCGACCAAATTTCCACAAAGGGTCAGGCTCTCCTTTGCTATCTGACGATAACCAAACGCCCGCAGCCACGAGCGATCATTGCCGAACTCTTATGGGGAGATAAGCCGGAAGAGGATGCGCGACGCAGTTTGCGAGTTGAGCTGACTAAATTGCGTCAGGTTCTGCAAGATTATCTGCTTGTTAGCCGGCAGACCGTCGCCTTTAACCTGGAAAGCCCCTATTGGTCTGATGTTGAAGCTTTTGAAAATTACCTCGCCCTAAATCGTCAAGCAGAAGAGCAGATTGATCCGGCAGCTTTGCGTGAGGCTATTAAGCTGTATCGTGGTGATTTTCTCGCCGGTTTCGATGCACGCGATGCCACGTCTTTTGAAGAATGGATGCTGGCGCAGCGCGAACGTCTACATCAAATGGTGGTCAATACGCTTGATACATTGGTGGAATATTACATTGCGCAGCGCTCGTTTACGGCCGGTATTGAGTATGCCAATCAATTATTAGCATTGGATCCATGGCGAGATACGGCACACCGCCAATTGATGTGGCTGTTAGCTTACAGCGGGCAGCGCAATGCGGCGCTGGCGCAATTTGACACTTGCCGACAAATCTTAGCAGATGAATTGGGTGTGGAGCCGCTGCCGGACACAATCAACCTTTACCATGAGATTCGGGATATGGGGATGCCCAATGTGCCAGAAGTTAAGGCATTACCGCCACTTCCGGAAACTGCGCCCACCTCGAATCCGTTTTACGTTCCGGCACCAACACCGAATTTTACCGGACGGGAACATGAAGCCCTTGTGTTGCAGCAAAAGCTGAACACGCCTGGCACACCACGGCGTTTTGCATTGATTGGGATGGGGGGTATTGGGAAGACGTCCATGGCGCTGCATCTGGCGCATCAACTGCGTGACCAGTTTGTTGATGGTGTATTGTGGGCACATGTGGCTACGGATGATCCCAATGAGATTGTGGAGCATTGGGCTGAGGCATATGGATATGATTTCAGCAGCCTGCCTGACCTGGAAAGCAAGGCGGCTGCGTTAGGGCGTGTGCTGGCGGAAAAGCAAGCTCTGCTTGTTTTTGATGATGTGGTGCATGCGGCGCGGATACGGCCGTTACTCCCCCCGCCCACTTCCGCCAATGCCATCCTTTTTACAATGCGCAATGCCGATCTGGCCTATTCCCTGGATGCAGAGCCAATCTATCTCTCCGAGCTAGAAGCCACAGACGCGCAACAATTATTGACCCGTATCATTGGTGAAGAACGAGCGCGGCAAGAGGAAACGGCCGTTATCGAAATCTGCCAACTCCTGCAAAACCTCCCCCTCGCCATCTCGATTGCCGCACAACGGCTGGCCTCTCGGCCACGCCGCCGCCTGGCCGACTTTGCGGCGCGGCTGCGCAACGAGACCAATCGCCTCGTCGAACTGCGAGAAAGCGACAAGGCCGTGCGTGCTTCCTTTACCATCAGTTGGCAAGCACTAGACCAGATGCAAAAGCACATCTTCAGCCTTTTGGCTGTTTTTGAAGGGCGTGCCTTTACGGCCGAGGCATTGGCAGCCATTGCCGACATCGACCGTTATGGAGCTATGGATCGGCTCGATTCCCTGGTAACACTGTCACTCCTGAATGAAGAAGAGGAATACCACTATCGACAACACTCCTTGTTGGCCGATTACGCACGCGAACAGATCGCAGAGATTAACGCGCCGCTACAACGCATGGCGCACTACTACCTCGCCTACGCGACAGCGCAACAGCAAAATTACATAGCCTTGCGGCCGGAATGGGAAAATCTGGCGGCCGGTATTCGCCATGCGTACGAGTTGCAATTATGGGATGTCGTCATTGGCTATACGCAAACCCTGCACAAACCCTGGTTAGCTCGTGGTCGCTACGCTGAAGCACAAGAAGCCCACAAAAAAGCCATTGAAGCAGCCCAAGCCCAAAACAATCAACAGGCGCTGGCCTACAGCCTGCTGCGCTGGGGCGAAACCTCACTGGAAAAAAACGATCTGGCAGAAACCGGCATGTGGTTACAGCGCAGCGAACAACTATTTGCCACATTGCAAGACGATGCAGGGCTGGCAACTACTTACTATTATCAAGCGCGGCTGGCTATCGAAACGGCCGATTATGACAAAGCAGAAACTTTGCTAGCCCAAAGCCGACAATTACGCGAGGCGCTGCAAGACACGAGCGGCGTGGCAGACATCCTTCACCTACAAGCACGCTTAGCATTTCGGCATGGGTTCTTGGAGCAGGCGGAACAGCAAGCGGAACAAGCTTTGCAAATGCAAGAGAAAGCGGCCAATAAACAAAACATGGTACGCACGTTGCGTCTGCTGATGACAACTTTGCTGCATCAGCCACCACCACAAGACACCGTGCGGGTAGAAGCTTATGGCGAACGTGCGCTGGCTATTTGTGAGGAATTACAAGATATAGCGGAACGCTCGGTCGTTCTTAACGAACTGGCTCGTTATCACCGGGTTTGCGGCAATCTCAACAAAGCGGAATCTTTAGCCCTGGAAAGCCTGGAACTGCTGCAAAAAACAGGCGATTTGTTCTCGCAAGGGCGTGTGATGTACCAATTAAGCCGCATTTATGAGGATGGGAAAGATTATCATAAGGCGCTGGCAATTGGCGAAGAGAGTACGGCCATCTTTGATAGCTTACAAAATGTTTATCATGGGGCACTGCTGCGGGAACATGTCGGTGATTTGTATGTGGCGCTGGGGCGGCCGGCAGATGCGCAAGCAGTCTGGCTAGCGGGTCAGGAGATGAGCCGCTCGCTGCAATATGAAAATCTACAACAATCATTCAGCAGGCGGCTGTCCAAATTAGCGACCGAGCAGGCATCATAATTGACAAAGCTGCGGCGTAACCGCCAGCAACGAAACTCTCCCAGAAACCAATGTGATGACACGCGTTTCTGGGAGAGTTTTTTGTAATTATCTGAACCGATCAGCACAGAAGCTGCAATATCTAGCCTTTCGTGCCATTATCCCCATCGGGACCTTTTACGTTCCAGTTGCCAGCCGATAAAATTTCAGTCCAGGCAGTTGGCGGTAATTGATAAGAAGCGGTCAGTGATTTCAGGCCGTCGATCCAGGTTTGCACGGTTCCCTTACGCCGGATATTTTGCGGCTGGGAAGCGCCAATGACAACGCCGATGTCATCACCAAATTCTTCTAACTGCGCCACTGTGACCTGCGGATTTTGCTGCACCCATTGGTCGAAGCGATCATAGAGCAATTCAGGCGATTCGCCGGGAGCCAAATCTTGTGACCAGTAAGCGGCGGGGGTTTGTTGGCGAAGGGCAAGCACGTCTTTGAGGGCGTCTAGCAAAATGGGAACGGCCGTTTCCAAAGCCTCCTTCGCCTCAGCCCGCGACACCAACTCATCGCTGCCGGCAGCGACAAAATATTGCGGATCATTGCGCGTGAGCAGCGCCGCTTCCCAACGTTCGGCCAAGGCGTTGGCCGCCTCTGTAAATCCCAATTCTTGCAGCATTTTGTTGTAGAAATACGGCCGTGCCATCTCCACCGGATGCTCACCATCGTCACCGATAAAATCTTCAAGGCTGTCATCCAGCATCAAATCTTGGAAATCGAGACCCAGCACCGGCCCGGCAACCAGACAACCAAACGCATCTGCAAACATCTCCTCCAGCCACGGCTCACGCCAGAGCGGATCCATCGGCAGCGCCCGGTACAGCTTCTTCGCCAATCCCGGCGTATGGCGAAAGACATGATGCCCCACCTCATGCGCAATTGCCAAATAGTCGCGCGGAGCATTGGTCGCCGTGAAGGAAATGCCAACCACTGCCACCGGAGCGTAAGGAATGACATGAATATCCGCAGTTTTGTTGAAATAGGTAAGAACACAGCTTACGGGCAGCAACTTGGCATCCACCGCCAAATTGAGGGCATCTTGTGCCAGTTGATCTGCCTTGGTTAACGTCGCCTGCATTTCTGGCGAACCAGATAAACGTTGCGCGGCAGTTTGTTGGTAAACGGCCGTATCATTTGCAATCTGCGTTAACGTGGTCTGCCAAACATAATCCCATGGAAAATATGAAGAGGGTTGTAACTTACCCTGATTAATTCCATCTCGAAAAAATTGAACCTGGCTTTGACCAAAAACATTTAGTGCGGCCACAATAGATTTCACGGTCGTATTTACAACCGGATCTGGAGCTGCTGCATATTGTTGTTGGATAAATGAAAGAATTTGCTCGAGAGCCGAAGCACGCTTATCCCAAATCGACTGTGTCATTTTTTGCTCCTTGTAGAACTAAGACAAACTGATTAACAAGACAACGAGATCATAACAGAACTCCGCTAATACACCGTTAATTTAGCGTCAAGTCAACCCAAAAGGTCGCTTTCATCTAAACTCCCGCTGATTATGCTTTGGTTTATGGTTAATTTTTGGTCTGGCCCCCACCTCCCAAACTGCCAGCGAACAAACCGAAATCTGATAAAGACATTTATGCTAGCACATGATCAATGACCGCATCCAAATCAACATCGGCGACCGGCCCCGGTCGCAGCCACACCAAAAACTCCACATTGCCATCTGTACCGACAATTGAAGAGCGTACCAGGCCCGATGGAGCCAGGTCATGGGCAACGGCCCATTGTGTAAGGTCTTGCAGCACTTGCCGATGAACGGCCGTATCGCGCACAATCCCGCCCTTGCCCACATGCTCCGGCCCCGCCTCAAACTGCGGCTTAATCAACGCCACAATGTCCGCCTCGGCCGCCAACCACTGCTTTACCGCCGGTAAAATCAACTTTAGCGAGATAAAAGAAACATCAATGCACACAAACTGGATCGGTTCCGGCAGCGTTTCCACATAGCGGGCATTGGTCCGTTCCATCACCACCACGCGTGCATCCTGGCGCAACTGCCAATCAAGCTGACCATAGCCAACGTCAATGGCATACACCCGCGCCGCGCCCTGTTGCAACAAGACATCGGTAAAACCGCCGGTACATGCGCCGACATCAGCACAAACACGGCCGTTTACATCCACCTGAAATTGTTCCAGCGCCCCCGCCAGTTTATACCCGCCCCGCCCCACATAGGGCATGGTTTCCTTCAATTCGATGGTGGCGTCGAGGGAAACGGCCGTTCCCGGTTTATCTACCCGCTGCCCATCAACCGACACCTCGCCAGCCAAAATGTACGCCTGCGCCTTCGCCCGCGTCGGCGTCAAACCGCGCTGCACCAACAACTTATCCAGGCGTTCCTTATTTTTTGCCATTACCCATCAACCATCCTGGCGCAGCCGCTCTACCCAATCGGCCAGCGCATCTGCCAGCGATTGGCGCAAATGAATTTCCGGCTGCCAGCCAGTATCACGGCGTAGCTTGTCATAGCTGCCATACAAAGTCGGCACATCCGATGGACGCATGCGCGTGGGATCATACTCCACGTCAATGGCGACACCGGCCAACTCCGCCAACGTTCCCAACAAATAGTGAATGGTCACCGGCTGCCCGGAGCAAATCAGATACGCTTCGCCCGGTTCGCCCACCTGCGCCGCAGCCATATACGCCCGCACCACATCACGCACATCGGTGAAATCACGCTGGGCATCCAGGTTGCCCACGCGCATTCGTGGCGGCTGCAACCCCAGTTGAATGGCGGCCAATTGGCTGGCAAAATCAGGCACGACAAAACCCAATGCCTGCCGGGGGCCGATATGATTAAACGGCCGTGCCTCCACAACCGGCAGTTGGTACCGCTGCGCATACAAAGCGACCAACTGCCCCGCCGCCCATTTGCTGACGCCATAAGGATGGCGCGGCTGCGGGAGCGATGCCTCAGTCAATGGTAAATCTTGCGGCTGTACCAACCCATAAATTTCGGCACTGGTGACAATCACGGTACGGGGACGGCCGTATGCGACCACCGCATCCAACAAATTCGCCGTGCCACCTGTGTTGATAGCAAAGGTGAAGGCTGCTTTTTGCCAGGAGAGCGCCGGATAAGCCTGCCCGGCCAGGTGATAGACTACGTCGGGCTGGGCTGTGGAAACGGCCGTTTGCAAAGACTCCGGCTCCAATAAATTGCCGACTATTTGATGGACACGCTCATGCTCCGGCAGCGCCTGATGGCTGGAATCGCCATGAACCAGTGCAAACACCTCGGCGCCATCAGCCAACAGTGCATCAACTAAATGAGACCCGGCAAAACCGGTTGCCCCGGTGATGAATACACGCATACACACTCCAACAATGACTCTGGATCAAAACTTATGACGATTATACCGCATTAAGAAAATCCCCAAATCCCCGCTTTTCATTCATGGGTGTGTGCCATGTTCATCAAATCTCCTGTATAATCCAAACATGGAAAGGATCGTTAACGCCCTCTTACAAGCCCTCTCCCGCAAATTGGGAAGTCAAATCGAATCCGCGTATCTGTTTGGCAGTGTCGCCCAGCGCACGTATGAATTGGGCGAATCAGATGTCAACCTGCTCCTCATTCTGTCAGAAAACACGAGCATCCATGACCTGCGCGAAGCCTTCTTGCCATTTTGGGCTGAATATGGCAACCGTTTGCGCCGCGCCCCTCTCATTGCTACGCGCAAAACATTGGCGCGTCATATGCTGCTGCGCCCCGCATTGGCGCATCACCTGGCTACGGTTGGTCAGCCATTGCTTGGTGGCAGCGGACTGCTGCAAAAGCTGCCCACGCCACCGCCCCTCACTGAGCAAGACAAATATGCGTATCTGGCACATGAGGTAATGTTGGCCTCGTCAGCAATGACGCCTTACATGTTCACGGATGAGATTGCAAAGGCGAATATGGTGCGTTTACGGCGCATTGCGCGTCGTGTTTTTCAGGAGCCGGTTAACCCACGAGAAACGGCCGTTAACCTCTTCGCCAACATTCACGAAACCATCGATCCCATCATCAACGCCTTTCCCACCGATCAACCCTGGCTGACAACACGAACGGCAACATCGCCCCTGCTCCCCGGTCTGCAAGCCACCTACACCAAAGACCTGGACAACATCGCCCTCATCTTTAGCCAAATCTCCGCGCTCCAATTAGGCAGCATTGGCTGGGACAAATTATCGCAGCGCCTGGCAAAAGATTACCAGGCCATTTACGTCACTTCTTCCACACAATTACGCCTGATTCACCAATATGAGACACCGCTCGATCTCCTCTTCAAGCGCAGCCAATTAACCTGGGGCGTAGACCCACTTGGCAATTTGCAGGCCAGCCCCATACACCAGATGCGCCAGGCCGCGCGGTTGCCCTCCGACATCGCCATCGACTTGCTGCCAAACGCTTACCTGACACAAAGCGATGATCATCTGCACATCATCATCCACGATTTCCAAAACCGATTATTGAATATTCAACTGGAAAACGAACTCTTAAACCGCCTGAAATTAGCCGAACGCTACCGCGCACCTGTACCCGTACCAGGGCGAGAAGCCCCACCACAGGTACGGATCGATGCCATTTTCCGACATTTGAACGATTGGGCAGATCATTACATCAAACATATGCAACAGGCCGCCGCATGAGATCCGTGCTGCACGCACGCCTTCATTCTCTGAATTTGCGGATGGGGCTGCGCCTGTTGTTATTCGTTGGGCTGCTGTCGCAAATTGCGCCAGCGCCTATTTTTGTCACGCCAGGTCCCGCGCAAACTGTGTACACCGAACACCCCATTGTTGGCGTCCACACACGCCTCACCGATGAAGTTGAAGAGTGGAAGATTCAGCGCACGCTGCAAATGGTACGGCAAATGGGCGCACAGTGGATTGTCGAGTTTTTCCCTTGGGCCTACTATGCGGCCGAAGATGGCGGGTTTGCCTGGGGACATCCCGACATGGTTATTACCCATGCCCACACACAGGGGTTGACCGTCATCGCCCGCCTGGGTCTGACGCCAGAGTGGGCCAGACCGGAAGACACGCCGCTCACATATCTGGATGCCAGTGCATATGATGACTTTGCCACGTATGCGGCGGCTTTTGCCGCCCGGTATCGCGGGCAAGTTCAGTACATCATCATTGGCAACGAACCAAACTTGAGCTATGAGTGGGGCTATCGCACAACTACCCCGCAAGATTATGTGGATTTGTTGGCGGTGGTGTATACGGCCGTTAAAGCAGCCAACCCCGACATGGTGGTATTAGCCGGAGCCTTAGCGCCAACCCTGGAACCAGAGGGTTCCCCCTGGGGACTCAACGACCTCACCTATCTGAGCGGGATGTATGAAGCGGGCGCAGCCGCCTACTTTGATGGCCTGTCCGTTCACAGCTATGGGCTAACTTTCCCGCCAGACGCCGAACCAGGGGCCGATGTGCTCAATTTCCGCCGTGTCGAGTTAGTACATGACGTAATGACCCAATATGGAGATGGCGACACCCCCATTTACATCACAGAAACAGGCTGGAACGATCATCCTCGCTGGACACGTGCTGTGCGCTCAGGGCAGCGCATCCAATATACGCGGGACGCCCTGCAATATGCTGAAGAAAATTGGCCTTACGTGAAAATGATGGGCATTTGGGCATTCCGCTTTCCGGCACCGACCAAAAGTTATATGGATTATTACACCCTGGTTACACCAGAGTTTGTCCCCAAACCGATTTATCAGGAATTGCAAGATTACACAGGAAATCTGCGTCAATAACAGCAAGGGGATCGGTATGGGATCGTTTTACCGGTATCATCCTTACCAGGATGAACAAACCGAGAAGATTTTGTCAGGATTATCTGGCAACCGATAAAAATCTCGTTGAAAAAATTCGCTATTTTTTGTCTCTGTTTCTTAATCCTGGCAACCGCCTGCCAGCGGGATTCCAGTTGGCAGCGTGTACAAGCCACAGGTATATTAAAAGTAGGGCTAGATCCAACCTACCCGCCCTTTGAGTTGGCCGATGGGCAGCCATTGGCTGGCCTGGACGTTGATCTGGCCGAAGCGTTGGCTGCCGATTTAGGTGTTCGTGCTGAGTTTGTCTATTTTGGCTACGACGGCTTGTATGATGCCTTGTTAACGGAACAGGTGGACGTTCTCATTTCGGCCTTGGTCATTGCCCCGGAACGCATGGAGGATTTTGCCTACAGTGAGCCTTATTTTAATGCAGGCGAAATTTTGATTGTGCAGCAGGGAGAAAGCGACGTTACAGAAATGGCCGACTTACACGGCCGTATCCTCGCCGTCGAATTAGGGGCACAAGGGCATGTAGAAGCTTTGCAATGGGCGCAACAATTGCCCGATTTGACCGTACAGCCTTTTAACTCAGCAGATGAGGCGTTAACGGCCGTTATCAGTGACACAGCCGACGCCGCGCTCATTGACAGCATTAGCGGGCGATTATTCCTGCACCAAAACCCGGAAGCCGGGCTAACGTGGCTGTCCGATCCGGTGACGGTAGAACCCTATGCCATCGTTGTGCGCCGCGACGACCAGAGCTTGCTCGAACAACTCGATGCCAGCTTGAAGCGACTGCAAGCATCCGGCGAACTGGCAACCATTACAGAAAAGTGGCTTGGCCCTTAACCCGTATCGACCTCTATGAACAACAACGAACGTTTACTTGGCCTTATCCTCATTCTCGGCGGCATTCTCGTCAGCGCCATCATCGTGTGGGTGATGAGCATTTATGTGCAGGACGGCGCGTTTAGCGTCGGCATCGCCATTGCGGGCAGCGTGGCAGGCATATTGCTCATCGCTTCGCCGCAGGTGGGATTTGGCATTTATTTGTTACAACGTGGGCAGAGAGAAACGGCCGTTTCCCCTCCCATTGACAAAGCGGGCGAATGAATTTCAGACTGTAAACAGGCACAAAGGTATGCTATACTCTCGTCAGGTCAGCGACCGGCAACAACCAGACAAGCACTTCCCCCATGTCCAGGCTGACTACTTGTTTATACGACGAATGAATTTCGCACGAATAAATTTCGCAGTATCTCAGATTTATGCCTTCAAGGAGAACGCGTTATGATGAAAGATCAGATTTCCGATTTATATGACAAAATTACCGGCGAATCTCGGGGCCTGGAAAACTTGCTCGGCAAAATTCCTGGCCTGAGCGGCTATATGGAAAAAGGTAAGCGGCGCGAAGCAGATCAACTGCTGCGCGAAACCATTGCCGCCCGCCTCGAAGGATCACGCCTGCAATTGGGCGCGGTCAGTGAAGAATTAAGCAGCGACATCATTAAAGCGATGGATCACGCCGAAGCGCTGGGACGCGCCGACAACCGCCTGATGGGCCTCATTGGCAAAATCAAAGATGCCCCCCAAGGCTATGCCGGATTTTTCGACGCCGTCAAGGTTCAGGAAGATGATCTGGCACGTATCTATGCTTTCGACGAAAGCATGCTAAATCACGCCGATGATATTCAGGCCAGCGTTGCTGCTCTGGAAAAAGCTGTCGCAGATGACAGCGACATCAAAGGCGCGATTCGTAATCTGGATACGGCCGTTCGTACCGCTAACGACACATTTGCCTCGCGTGATGAGGTCATCTTAGGAGTCAATTGATTTTTGATTGCCGATTGGCGCTTGACTATAAAGCAAACTGCCCAATCGCAAATCGTAAATAGGAGAAAACATTATGCCTCGTGTATTCGACCGTGTTGCTGTAGATTCCTGGCTGCGAGACGAAGTTGTGCAAAAGTTCCCACGCGGCGGCCTGGGAGACATTAAGCTGGGTTCTCCCTGTATCGTAAATCCGGGGGAAACGGCCGTTTTCGTGCGTGGTGGTGAAGCATTAGGAACCTTCACCCCTGGACGGCACATCCTCACCACCGAAAACATCCCCTTCCTCACCGATCTGCTCGAAAAAGGGCTGTTTGGTGGCAAAAACGTCTTCACCGCCGACGTCTACTTCGTCAAAACCACCGACCTCACCATGAAATGGGGCACGGCAAACCCCATCATCATCGAACATCCACAACGTTCGCCCGGCGCCAGCGCCATTATCGGCAACGGCACCTACGTCCTCAAAGTCAAAGACCCGTGGCGCTTCCTTAACGCCATGGATGCCTTCCGTGAAAGCGTGCGCCAGCCACAACTCAAGGATCGTCTCGACCCCATGTTGGGCGTGATGATGCAGGACAAATTAAGCGAACTGGCAATTGCCAAAGAGCTTGGCCCGGCACAACTGCAATCCTTCTCCAAAGATCTCAACGAACTGCTCATTGGCCTGCTGCAAGGGGAATTCGACGCCATTGGCATGACCATGGTTGATTTCAACATCCGCCTGGCCTTGCACCCCAAATCCTTGGAAGTCGTTACCAACATGGGCTACGGCACCAGCTACGTGCAGAAACAACAAGCTGACGCCTTCCTCGCCGGCGCACAAAATCCGGCCGGTGGTGGCATGGCCGATGTTGGCCTGGGGGCCATGGGTATGGCTGCCATGCAAAACATGCAGCAGCAGCAAATGATGCAGCAGCAAATGATGCAAAACATGCAGCAGCAAGCAGGCGCACAACAGCCAGCCGCCCCAGCCGCAGCAGACAGCGGCAGTGGCATGCCTGACGTGATGACACCGGCACAAGCTGCCCAATTCCTCCAGGTAGCGGAAGAAGACGTTATCGCGGCCATCGAAGAAGGCGACTTGAAAGCGCGTAAAATCGGCCGTGCTTACCGTATCAGCAAAGCTGCTTTGGAAGAATTCCTGGCTGGCGGCTAATATCTTAGCTCAGCCGTTACGCAAACAATTTAATGCACAAGACCTTGTTGGATGGATTCAACAAGGTCTTTTTTATGCCAGTTTGCCAACAGCCCAACTTGCCATGCGCAGGAGAGTTTATTGCGTGTGGCACGCCAAATCTTCGCGATTGTTCCCTCTTGCACAAATCAACTTTGCAAATAGAATTCTGCACATGTGAAAATGCCTATGCGTTTGACATCAACAATACCTTACAAGGAGTCAATTCATGTGGAAAATATTTTGCAGCTTTGCGCTGGTTGTGCTTTTGCTTGGGTGTCAGGCAAACACAACAAACATCGTCAATGAAACAGGAACACAAGGGGATGAGGAGGTTGCCCTGGTAACAGCAACGGCCGTTCCCGCAACAGCAACAGAAACGGCCGTTCCCACCTTTACACAAACAGCCACATCTTCACCGACACCCATTCCCACCAATACGGCTACGGCCACCATGACCGCAACGGCCACAGAAACGGCGACGCCAACCGCCACAGCCACAGAAACGGCGACGCCAACAGCGACGCCGACCGTCACCAACACCCCACAACCAACCCTGCCCCCCGTTACAAATACACCAGCGCCACCACCAACACCAGTTTTGCCCGATGCACCCCTGGCTCCGAAAACACCTATTCAAGGCTGGGATGCAACGGTTTTTGTAACGGCCGTTAATACCTCAAAAACCATTATTGATAATTTTCTTGGCTTCTTTGGCCCCATCACAAAGGGGGATCTTGGCAATTGCGGTGCTTATTGGGGTTACTACGGAATGTGGGAAAGCCAGCCAGGCTTCACAGATGTACCAGACGATTGGTACCCCTTTTACTACAGATATCGTGTCATCACACAAGAATTTCTCGTGGCAGTTGACCCGATTACACAAGTCTGCCTTAACAATGGGGGATCCATTAGCGAAGAAACCGACCAGGCCATTTTAACATGGGTGGAAAATCTCAAATTCCGCTCCGAACAATTAATCACCGAAGTACAGGCAAGATAGCAACTTCGGCACAATTCCTCAAAAAAAGAAGGCCGAGCATGTGTCTCGGCCTTCTTTTTTGATACTCAGATTCGTTACGGACTGAAAATAATAGGCAGGAACAACCGTGGGCCAACATATAGGCTCAACGGCAGCATCACCTCTGGGTTGTAGGGTTCGTCTGCTGTCAGTTGCAAGACTGCATCGTAAGTACCCCCACTCATCGGCGCAGTAAACACAACATCTACCGTTTGTGATTCGCCCGGAGCAACGACGCCACCGTCAGGTGTTACAATAACCCACGACGGCACAATTTGCATCGTTGAGGTAACGGCGGCCGCCGCGTCTACCAAACCCCAACCATATGTATGATTCGGATGGGAATCGGCCGTATCTCCACCACAACCGTCAACCGTGTAAAGCGGTGTTGCGGTTTGCGATAACAACCACATCGTATCCTCTACCTGACCAATCAACTCCGGCTTGGCCGACCAGAGCAAAGCAATCACACCGGCAACATGCGGTGAAGCCATGCTGGTTCCGCCATAGAATGCATATGTATTGCCAGGGATGCTGGAATAGACACGAACACCTGGGCCGCTGATATTGGGCTTGAGAATACCAGTCACATCAGCCGGGCCACGGCTGGAGAAACCGGCAGCTTCCAACTCAACATTCACAGCTGCTGCATCAAAACTGCTCCAATAATCGCCAGGAGAACCTGTCGTGCTGCAAGTTGGGCCACTGTTGCCAGCGGAAAATTGCGGGAACATACCTGATGCACGCCAGGCAGCGACAACGCCACCATACCAGAAGTCGCCACCGCCGCCGCCCCAAGAATTGTTGATGATATGCGGCCGTTGGCTGGGATCAGGATTCTCGCCATTGAGATCTGTGGGGGCAACCATCCAATCACCACAAGCCAACAACGCTTCATAGGAGCAGCCGCGCCCTTCACAGCCTTTACAGGCAATCCACTGTGCGCCAGGCGCCACGCCAATTGCCATATTGGTGTCACTCAATGGGTCTGTTGGCGTGATACTCCCCACCATCGTGCCCATTGTGTGCGAACCATGTCCATCATTGTCACAAGGTTCCGTTGCGCCAGCACAACCGGAGGTTGGCATGTACCAGTTGTAATCGTGATCCCCAACGCCACCACGATATTGATTGACCAGTGCCTCATGCGTCCATTCAACACCAGTGTCAATATTTGCGACAACAATACCCTCGCCTAAAACGCCATTGTCAACCCAAACGTCGTCGGCGTTAACGGCTTGCACGCCCCAAGTGATGGTGATGGGCGTCAGCATATTCAGTAATTGTTGCGAAAGCTGATCGGCCACAGATGGACGGAAGGTTTCCAAGAGAACTTCATCATTCGCCATTAGGAAGGCAACATCAGCACGTGCAGCCATTTGGTTTGCCAGCTCCATGTCTCCTGCACGCACAAGCAGGCCATTGGTGGCAATAAACGGCCGATACTCAATACCTTTCTGTGTTAGCTCTGCACGAATGGCAGCTTGCGATTGTTCGGCAAGCGCGGCCAATGTCTGATACACATATTCACCACGTGCATCCCAATCAGCCATACCGTAAGCCAAACGTAAATCAGCTTGTTCTTGCATCACGATAATGAAATCGGCCGTGCCTTCTGGGGAAGCTGATATATCAGACAAGATACGGGGATCGATCTTACTACTACTAAGCCATGGAGCTACTGGCGTAACCAAAGGTGCCTCACTGTTTTCCATGGTATCAATGGCATACACAAGGTCAGACGTGCCATCATTCGTAATTGTCAATGTCCGTGTCACCTGGGACCCTTCTGGTAACGTCTCCCAAAAGCCATTTTCTGACCAGGACATAAGCGGGGCATCCAGAGTTAGGTCATGAGATAACACGACGCCCAAATCAATTGTTACCTGCTCGGTAGCCGTAGGCCATCCACCAACTTGAGGCGTAAACAGATACCCTTGCGCTGATGAAACAATGTAGTAAGTCCCGGTCATCACTTCCGTGATCGTGAAGACGCCGCTGCTATCGGCAAATGTCTCTTCACTCACAGAATCATCGTCCACCTTCTCCATGTAGATATAAGCTTGCGGGATACCAAGGCCTGTATTTGCATCCAGTATTGTGCCAGTTATGCCGGTAGGACAAAACTGACGGATTGTCGCAAACACTGTATCGGTAAACATGGAAACCTGACCCGTACCAACAATTTCGACCTCATCTGCTGCAAAACAAGCTGCATCTTCGGGGATGACGACCGTGAAGACAAAGGAAATAGTCTCGCCATCAGGGACAAAAATCGCAGCCGGGCCATCAATCGTCCAGGTAGCAGAGCCGGCATAAGCCAGATCGAATGTCTCATCTGCACCACTGAGATTAGTCGCATTGAGGGTTACACTAACCGTTCCATTAGCGTCAATGGTTTGGTCACGCGGTGACAATGTAAGTTCACTTAAAGGAACAACTGTGTAGTATTCGACTGTATTCAGTACCGTTGAGTCCGATGCCTGACGCCCACCCCAAATCCAGATACCGGGAAGGCCATCTGTACCATCGCCAAGAGGGATGAAGGTGCCAGCATGATTCCGCCGTGCGTCGTTAAGGTCAGGGAACGCGGCATCCCAAGTATTGCTGGCTACATCATATAACAATGACTCTGGCAGTTCGTCTGACCATTGACCACATCCAGCAACGACAACCGTGCCAGCCAAATCGTACAGAGTCGTGCTATCAAAACCAACTGCACGATTCTCATCGCAGGGCAGTGGTAAATCGGCAACACTGGCATCATCCCAGGCCACAGGGTTTGCCGTATCGAGTTTTTCCACGATGTCTACAGCGATCAGAGATGCACCATCCCAATCATCGCCACCTATCGCGTAAATAACACCATCGACAACGGCCGTTGCCATATAACTACGCGCCAAATTGAGAGGCGGGCCAGCCGAAAAGCGACTACCAGCCGAAGCTGTAATGTCGAAAATATATGTATTATCGACAACCGTTGCCGCATCAAATCCGCCAAAGATGTAGACCAAGTTATCAACCACCTCAATACCACCAGGGGCTGTATTGAAAGGGTAAACATCCGCGGGGCTAAAATTGACAACCGAATTAGTGGCTGGCAAGTAACCTTGAATAACATTGGTGACGCCGCCAGCTGCTGGACGGCCACCAAACAGCATCAGTATCTCGTTACTGCCACCATCTACCACGCGTGCAATTGAATAATTGGAAACAGGAACCGGCATATCCACCCCCATGTCTGTATAAACACCAGTCATGGGGTCAAATTCCCACACACTTCCATCCGTATTACCGTCGGCCAAGCGGCCACCCAAGATATATACCTTTTCAGTTGTCGGTGAATACTCGGCATCAAAACGGGTAAAAGCAAATGCAGACGGGTCTGCAAATTGCCACACATCATAAATCGGCTCTGCGGGGCCACTAGCCTTCGCTTGCGATGCTCCACTCATTAACAGGAGAAGCATAAGCAAGCTCAATCCTACTATCGAGCCAGTCGTTACAAAGACAAACTTTCTCATTATGACCTCCTTAAATCTGGGGAACTGATCGGCGAAGCAGCGTATGTTGTTTCGCCGATCCTGAAAAAAGTATCAACGAAACATCCGCAATGGTATAAATGTGGAGAGGAAGGGGGTGTAGGGCTTTATACCTTCACGGTTTGTTCTTTCAAAGAGTGTTTGCTTAACTACTCATCTAACCGCAAGGCAAACAATTTGTCGCTTTTTAATAGAATACTAAGCTACAAAGCGGATTTTGCCGCAAAAGCATATGGATGTCAATATGAAGTGATGTGCTGCCAGCGACAAACTTCTACCAATATCTATAGAAAGCAGGTCGTTTTCTTGATGACTTTCGGAAAAGTCCTCTATATGCAAAGCGCTACTGGTTATTTTTATGAAATTCGCTATAAATAAGCGAACTTATCTTAACCGAACAATTGGAGCAATTTATGACAACAGCGGGTGTACTAGAAAAGCCCTCTAATATTGTAGGAGTACGCTTTCAAAAATTGGGGAAGTTGTACCACTTTAAAGTTCGGGAGCCAGCAGAGATTGATCCGGGCGATCATGTTATTCTGGAAACAAAACGCGGTCGCCAATTGGGGCAGGTAATCGCCTATATTGACCCGGAACAGGTTCACACCACCAAGGGGATGAAGTATGTTAACCGCAAGGCAACCCCCCGTGACCTGGTGCTCAAACAAGTATGGGAAACCAAGGAATTAGATGCCTTGATCACTTGCCGTGAACGAGCCGCGCAATTGGGCATTAAAGATGCTAAATTTGTGAAAGCAGAATATAGCTTTGATGGCACATGGTTAACCATCAGCTATACAACTGAGAACAAAAAGCTCAATATCCACCAATTACAAAACACACTAAGCCAACATTTGAATACACGCATTGAGATGCGTCTGGTTGGCCCACGTGATATTGCGAAAATCATGGGTGGATTTGGCGCGTGTGGTGCGCCACGTTGTTGTTCAACGTTTCTCACAGATTTCAGCCCGATCTCTATTCGCATGGCAAAGGAACAGGGTATCTCGCTCAGTCCACAGGAAATCACTGGTATGTGCGGCCGTTTACGCTGCTGCCTCATTTATGAATACGAACAGTATGTAGAGGCGAAAAAGACGCTGCCAAAAGTGGGGAAACGTGTGGGCACACCTTATGGCGTGGGCAAGGTCAAAGATGTACGCGTCCTGCGCGAAGCGGTGATTGTGGAAGTGGTTGAAGGCGAGCAAGTAGAGCGATATGAAGTGTTTCGCCACGAGTTAGAGCCGCTGGAAGAGTTGGAAGCTCTCCAGAAAAAAGCGGAACAAGGCTGCACAAAACATGAAGAGGGCGGCTGCGACTGCGGCGCTAAGGGATAATTCGCGGAGAGGCATCGAGTTTATGAAAACATGGGATGAGGCATGGCAGCTAGTTTGCGAGTTTGTACAGGATGACGGCTTGCGGCGGCATATGCTGGCCGTTGCCGTAGCCATGCGTTTTTATGCGGAAAAGCTAGGATTTGACGCCAACGCCTGGGAAATCACGGGATTAATTCATGATTTCGACTGGGAAATTCATCCCAATTTAAATGAACACCCTATTAAGGGAGCGGATATTTTACGCGAACGGGGATGGGATGAAGATACTATCCGCACGATTTTGTCCCATTACAGCGAAGGAACCGGCGTGGCACGCGTAAAGCCGATTGATTTTGCGCTGCTGGCTTGTGATGAAATTACGGGATTGATCATTGCTACGGCATTGGTACGGCCGTCTAAAAATATCGCCGATGTCGAGCTAAAATCTATTCGCAAAAAGTGGAAAGATGCACGGTTTGCCGCTGGCGTGGGACGCGATCATGTCACAGAGGTCACGGCCGATTTCAGTCAGGCATGTTTTGATGGGCAGCTTGATTTGTGGACACACATCGGAAATGTACTCAACGCCATGCAAGGAGCAGCCGAACTGTTGGAACTAGACGGCCGTTTTGCCGCTTAAGAAGATGATATTGTCACGTTGAAGCCTATCAGAGTATGATACCTGATAGGCTTTTTTTGTATCAGGAGGCTTTATGACAGGATTAGAATATCTTACGGTAGCCGAAGCGTTGGAAATCATTCTAGATGGCGTTGCTGTGTTGGCAGCGGAAACGGTGCCCTTGCCAGAGGCGCTTGGCCGCATTTTGGCACAGCCCATTGTGGCCCAAGACAGTTTGCCCCCCTTTGCCAACTCCTCAATGGACGGATATGCGCTACAAGCGGCTGACACAGTGGGCGCAACAACAGACCAGCCTATCTCGCTCCGTGTTTTGGGCGACATTGCTGCCGGAGCCGAGGTAACGATAACGGTGTCACCGGGAACGGCCGTGCGCATTATGACCGGCGCTCCCATCCCCCCCGGCGCAGACGCCGTCATCCCTGTCGAAGACACCAATGAACCCTGGCGCGATGAGAAACGGCCGTTGCCCACATCCATTCTCATCAAGCGTCAGGTGCAGGCAGGCGACTATGTCCGCGCCATTGGCGAAGATATTGAAGCCGGGCAGCACATTCTGGCTGCTAGTCACCAGCTACGTCCTCAAGAAATTGGCGTCCTTGCCTCCTTAGGTATCAGCCAGGTTCCCGTTATCCGCCGCCCTCGCGTCGCTATCCTGGCAACGGGCGATGAACTGATTGGCGTAGAAGAAGCATTAAGCCCTGGCAAAATTCGCAACAGCAACGGATATGCACAGGCCGCACAAGTTGCCGCCTTAGGAGCAATTCCCATTTCATTGGGAGTCGCCCGCGATGATGAGGCTGATGTACGGGCCAAGTTGCAAAAAGCACTAGAAGCGGGTGTTGATTTGTTTATCAGTTCGGCGGGTGTTTCCGTAGGCGTGTATGATGTTGTGAAGGCAGTTTTGGAACACGAAGGAAATGTAGGATTTTGGCGGGTGCGCATGCGTCCTGGCAAACCCCTGGCATACGGACAATATAAGGGAATCCCTTATCTAGGTTTGCCAGGCAATCCCGTCTCATCAATGGTTTCTTTCGAGCGCTTTGCCCGCCCCGCCATACTTAAAATGGGGGGACACACAAGATTGGAACGGCCGTGTATCACCGTGGTGGTACAAGAGGACATTCAATCTGACGGTCGGGAGAGTTATATTCGGGCGGTGGTCACGCGAGAAGAGGGAATGGGGTATACGGCCGTTACGACAGGAGAACAAGGCTCCCACATGATGACATCATTGATCAAAGCCAATGCCCTACTCATCATTCCAGAGGGAGTTAAACAAGTCATCGCGGGAACTAGCCTGACGGCTATGATGATCGACTGGCCCGAAACCGTCTTTTAGTTTCTACCAAAACCAAGCCCTACGAAGGTTTACTTCACGAGATAGGCATGATGATATAAAAAAGACCCGCAATTGCGGGTCTTTTACTGTCTAATCTTGCATCTGCAACGTACGGCTCAACAAATCTTCTTGTTGACGGCGAGTCTTCTCATGTTGCCGTCTCCGTCCACCGCGTTTGCCGCGACGGCCACCCGGAGTTAAGTCATCAATTCTGTCATCGCCCATTGCTCGACGCAGCGCTATTTCCATCGCCGTCGGCAATTCTTCATCTTCATCTTCTTCAAAATCGACAACTTCTTCTACCTGTTGCTGCTTGCGATTGCTTCTTGGTGCAGTGAAAACTTCTTCTGGTGGCTCAGGTTTTTCCATCAACGCTTTCATGCTCAAGTCAATGCGCCGCTTCCGCTTGCTAAAGCCAAGCACTTGCACCTGAACTTCGTCATCGACCTTCACAACCTCGCTGGGATGCTTAACATAGTCGTGACTTAACTCGCTGATATGAACCAAGCCTTCACGTTCGGCGCCAATGCTAATGAACGCACCAAACGTCTCCAGGCGTGTGACCTTTCCGGTATAAACCTGTCCGGTCTTGAGATCACCCCAATCAACAGCGAGCGGCTGAATCATTGTGACCATAATTTGCTGTGCTTCAGGATTGACTTTGTCAACCCACACAGTTACCTCGTCACCCACTTTCAACACATCAGAGACACGGTTTACCCGCTCTTCACCTAACTGTGAAATGTGAATGAGAGCATTGACACCGACACCGATGTCAATAAAAGCCCCATAAAGTTCTAGTCTCTCCACCCGCCCGGTGAGTTTCATTTTGGGTTTCAACTCATTAATGCTAGTTGGGGCTTCCAGGGAAGGTGTGTCAACGACTGCTGTGATATCATCCATAGCTGAAGTCTCCTACGCAGGGGTATGGCATGTGCAATCTGCGCATTCTTTTTGTTATTGTTCACCACATCCGGGGACTAGAACGCAGTAGTATGCTCATTGCTCCAGAATCCAAAGGGCAATTATAGCAAGGGCGCTTTGCGTGTCAACCTAATTTAGGGATGAATTTCACAAAACTAGGCACAAAAATCTATTTATTGCAGGGACATTTTCGCAAAACATCCCTGCAACCTCATTTAAAGGCATCAAGCAGCAACAGGTTCTGCTTCTGCGGTGAACTCATCAGTGGGTAAACCAACCTGACGGCGGATCAAAAACTCAAGCTCATCGAGCACTTGCGAGTTCTCAGCCAGGTACAATTTAGCGTTTTCACGACCCTGTCCTAATAAGGTTTCGCCATAACGGAAATAAGCACCGCGCTTGTCAACGATCCCCATTTCCACGGCAAGATCCAACACATCACCCGTCAAGGAAATGCCTTCGTTGTACATGATGTCAAATTCGCATTCGGCAAAAGGTGGAGCGACTTTGTTTTTCTTCACTTTAATTTTGGTGCGATTCCCAATGACATCACCACCAGCCTTGATGCTTTGAATTCGTCGGATGTCAATACGCACAGAAGCATAGAACTTTAGCGCATTGCCGCCGCTGGTTGTTTCGGGATTGCCGAACATGACGCCGATTTTTTGGCGCAGTTGGTTGGTGAAGATCATGACTGTGTTGGTCTGCTTAATGACGCCAGATAGTTTACGCAGCGCCTGCGACATCAACCGCGCTTGCAAACCGACATGCGAGTCACCCATTTCGCCTTCAATTTCGGCTCGTGGCACAAGTGCGGCGACAGAATCGACAACAACGACATCCATTGTGCCGGAACGAATTAGAGCATCGGCGATTTCTAACGCCTGTTCGCCAGTATCCGGCTGCGAAACGTAAAGATTGTCAATGTCTACACCGCATTTGACAGCATAGGCGGGATCCAGCGCATGTTCCATGTCGATAAAGGCACAAATCCCGCCGCGCTTTTGCGCTTCAGCAATGATGTGCTGGCAGAGGGTTGTTTTACCGGATGATTCCGGGCCATAGATTTCAATAACGCGTCCACGCGGCACGCCCCCCACCCCTAAGGAAATATCCAAGGAAAGGGAACCTGTTGGGATAGCTTCGATATTCATGTGCTGAGCTTCCCCCAAACGCATGATGATACCATCACCAAAGCGTTTTGTGAGCGAATCGAGTGTTTTTTCCAGCGAGGCAGTACGGCCGTTTCCGTTTGCAGAGGCCATGAGTTATCTCCTTATACATTGAACAGATAGATTGGGCTGATTACTTTGCAATTACATGCAAAGTTTAGCACAGATGTTCGCTTGCGTCAACACCAAATTCATTCGCTAGAACGACTGTTCAATTCTTTGAGACCAAGCAAATGATAAGGCCCAGTTAACTCTGGCGACGGATAAGTTTGATTAACTTGGGGATTTCCTGCCCTCCCAATAACAAATTCAAAAGCAGATAACTGACAGCGCCTCCGGCCATACCGACAATGAGGAAGAGTAAACGGCCGTTTATCAACTGCCCAATTCCCCAAATGACCAGGCTCATGCCCCCGGTTGCTACCAAGGCACGCACAGCACTGATCCCCAACACGCGCTCATCCAGCCCACCCAGCACGCGCCGATTCAACAAAAACAGCACGGCAGACAACACCGTAAAAGCAACGGTACTGGCTAAAGCCAATCCCACAATACCCAGGCGGTCCACTAACAAATAGGCTGTGCCCACATTCACCACCAACCAGCCCAGGTAAGCGAACATTGGCGTACGTGTGTTATGCTGGGCATAAAAAAGGCGTGCAACCATCTCTAGCGTCGCCTCACTGACGATGCGCACACTAAAAGCAAGCAAAATGTTATAGACCAATGCGGTTGATGCCGCGTCAAATTCGCCACCCTCCAACAAGAAAGATACGGCCGGTTGTCCGAGCAAAACCAGAGCGGCCGCAGCAGGAATTGTCAATGTCCAAATGATGCCCAAGGTCTGCACGGCCGTTCGCTTCATGCCCGCCACGTCACCCGCATTGTACAGCTCGGCCAACGTGGGAAACACGACCAGTGCAATGGCCGTCCCAAACAAAGTTTCGGGAAGCTGCATGAGGGCATAACCATAAAAATATCCTGATGTACTGCCCGCTTGTAATCCAGAAGCCAGACGAATGATGAACAAATCGGCTACCTGTATCACGCCCAATGTGACAACGCGCGGCCCCATCAAACGAATAATTTCACGCACGCCTTCCATCTGGAAAGAGAATGAGGGGCGATACCGATAGCGATAGCGCAACAGCGCCGGAACCTGAATGGCAATGTGCAACACGCCACCAACCACAGTTCCCCAGGCCAACCCATGAATTCCCCAGGGGCGAAACAGGGTCACGCCGATAAAGTAGCCGATATCCAAGGCAATCGGCGCCAACGCGGGTAATGCAAAATGTTGATGCGCATTTAAGATGCTGCTCAAAACGCCGCTAATTCCAAATAATGTGGTCTGCACGAGAATAATGCGCATGATTTCGGCCGTTAATTGCTGCTGCTCCGGCGCAAAATCTGGCACCAACACCACACGCGCTAACCAGGGGGCAGCCAATGCGCCTAAAGCCGAGACGATGCTCAACAACACAATGACCAAGGTCAAAATGGTGTTTGCCAGACGAGCGCTTTTTGCGGCCTCATTGCGTGCCAGATAAGCGGCATAAACGGGAATAAAAGCAGCGGCTAGCGAACCGCCCGCAATGAGGGTGAAGAAGACCTCTGGCAACTGATTGGCGGCGGTGAATGCGTCAAAAGCCTGGCCCGTGCCAAATGTAATGCTCACCATTCTGGCTCGAATTAACCCGGTGAGTTTGCCAATGCCTAAAAAAACAATAACAAGAACAGATGATTGTAAAAGATGTCGTGCTCGTTGCATAAGTCGTTTATTTTTGTAAATAGCCCAACTGCCGCATCGCATTTAGCAAGGGTTCATCATTTTCCATTTCCATAGTCCCTACTCGCCATGCACCGCTTGAACCCATGAATACATAACCTTTACCACTGTGTGTGGCGTCAATGGGAATGAGAAGTTGATTAATTTTGCTCATGCGCACAGGTGTATTAAAGTGAATCTCTTCGGGATAGAAAATCTCTAATACCAATTCTTCCTCGTTATAGCGGCGCAGTGTCTCATCGGAAAGCCCCAAACTGCTGAGTGCTGTGTTTTTGAAGCCAGACAGGCTTTCATCCAGGGCTTGTGCCAAAATTTCGTATTCATTTGTGCCAGGCATGATGGTAACGGCCGTACCATAATCATGCACCAGTATTCGACTTGGTCGATACGTGGGCTGAATCGGCAAAAACCACAGAGGATTACCCGTGTTAAATGTATTCACAAGCCACCAAATACCAAAAATAGAACCAACCAACATAAGAAGTGGTTCTTTTAATTTAAACTTGGGCAACGTATCCATCTTTCTGCATCTCCTTCAACAACAACCTTCGGCAGGTTAGTTCTCATCCATCATGATAGGCTACCCCAACAAAGTCCCCTTGCAAAAAACCACAAAATGTATTGTATCTGCTATTAATGGCAAGAATAGGACTCTTAACCTACAATTTGAAACCGTCTTCTTAAGAACAACGGGTTATAATTACATAAGCATTTTTTAGGGAGATTAATTGCATGAATGTAGCAACCCCTGACTGGGTCAAAGATGCCATATTTTATCAGATTTTCCCCGACCGATTTGCCCACCGCAAAAGTGCCTTTGGGACAAATGGGTATCCCGCAAAATTAACCAACTTACAGCCTTGGGGCGCAAAACCCACATCACATGGGTTTCATGGTGGCGATTTATTAGGCTTAATCGACAAACTCGATTATTTGTCAGACCTGGGCATTAATGCCATCTACCTAAATCCAATCTTCGCTTCCGGCTCTAACCACCGCTATCACACCCACGATTACTATCAAGTTGATCCAATATTAGGGGGCAACCACGCTTTTCGTGAATTCCTCGACGCGGCTCACAAGCAGCATATCCGTGTGGTACTCGATGGGGTCTTTAACCACGCCAGCCGTGGCTTTTTCCAATTCAATCACCTGCTGGAATGTGGGCCGGAATCCCCCTACGTCGATTGGTTTCGCGTTCATGAGTGGCCCATTAACGCCTATGATCGAGACGCGCTAAAACCCAATTACGATGCCTGGTGGAACATTCCGGCATTACCGGAATTTAATACAGACACAGAAGCTGTTCGTGAGTTTTTGTGGGATGTTGCCACCTATTGGGTTGAACAGGGCATTGATGGCTGGCGTCTTGATGTACCAGATGAAATTGATGACGACAGCTTTTGGCAAGAGTTTCGTCGGCGTGTGAAAGCTGTTAATCCCGATGCCTACATTGTGGGCGAGCTGTGGCGTGAAGCCAAGCGTTGGCTGCAAGGCGATCAGTTTGATGGGCAAATGAACTACCTCTTTACGCGAGCTGCGTTTGGCTATTTCGTCGGCGACACCATGAATCAAGAAGACACCGAGGGCATGGGTTATGGGCTTATGCCAACATTGGATGCGTCAGAATTTGCCAATGCCCTCAACCATATCCACAATGAGTTATATCACCCGGAAATTGTGCAGGCACAGCTCACTATGCTCGGCAGCCATGACACGCCACGGCTGTTGACGATTGCTAACAATGACAAAACGGCCGTTCGTCTGATGATTCTCTGTCAGATGACCGTAGCCGGAGCGCCGAATATTTACTATGGGGATGAAATTGGCATGGCCGGGCGTAAAGACCCGGACTGCCGCCGCGCCTTCCCCTGGCACGACAAATCCCTTTGGGATGAGGAGCTGCGCGAGGACATCCAGCGTTATATTCATCTACGCCATTCCTTGCCAGTTTTGCGCCGAGGAGATTTCCAAATTTTGTACGCCAGCGGGCAGGTTGTGGTCTACCAACGCCACTACCAAAATCAGACGGCCATCATTGCATTTAATGCTGGCGATACGGCACACACTGTCGTTTGTCCGGCCGGATTTAGCCCGAAATTGGCGGAAAGATTGACAGACCATGGTGAGCAATTTGTGGCGAAGGGGCGATATACCATAAACGGCCGTAGTGCGCGTGTATGGTCAAACTAGCTCATAGATGTGTATTTATCGCTTACTTAACGGGCAACCAGACAAATAACAGGTATGATTGAGTATGTTTTTTTCTATTAATTACCCAGACACAGTTAAAAAACTAGCTGCAAAGCAGAGGCAAGCAGCACGCAATCATTCTCTTTTGCAAAGATAAACCTGAAAGGAACGTTTTATCAGATGGGTGACGCCCCCCTAATCCTCTACGTGGAAGACAATCTAGACAATCGCAAACTTGTAAGCCGCGTCTTACGGGCTTCTGGCTTCGAGTTTCATGGCGTCGAAGATGGCAAAGGCGCTCTTGCCTATCTTGCAGAGCAAACACCTGATCTAATCTTGATGGACATCAACCTACCCGAAATTGACGGGTACACGATGACGCAACAGCTACGCCAAATTGATAAATTGGCGACAATACCCATTGTTGCTATGACAGCCAATGTCATGAAAGCCGACCGCGAGAAATCAGTTGCGGCCGGCTGTGATGGCTTTATTCAAAAACCAATTAATGTTGATTTATTACCCGACCAGATTCGAGAATATTTAAGTAGGAACAAGTTGTTATGAGTAGTGAACACGACAAGCCACGTCGATCCCTTGATCCAAACGAAGCTCATGTGCTTGTGGTAGAAGATAATGTATCCAATTTTGTTTTGATTGCCCGGCTCCTCGCATTTATGGGCATTCAAAAGTGCGAATGGAAAACAACTGGATGGGGGGTTGTGGAGTTTGCAAACACAATGCCCCGCGTTGATTTAGTGTTGATGGACTTACGTCTACCTCATGACGATGGATATGAAGCCTTACGCCAAATTCGTGCCGATGAGCGGCTGCATGATACGCGTGTGGTCGTTGTTACGGCACAAGGCAGCGCTGCCGAATTGCAAAAAGCAAAGGCGGCTGGATTTGATGGGTTTATAGCCAAGCCACTGGACGCAGATCAATTCCCCGAACAGATTCGTAAAATTTTAGATGGTGATGCAGTGTGGGATTTGGGTATCTGATGACAAGAGTCGCCAACCTGTTTAGCATACAATCAGACGATCCAGAAATTAAGCGCAAAGGCCGTATTTTGCAGAATTTGGTTCTGTTCTTGTTGTTTGCCCGAATATTGATCCCAATTTCGGGGTTGGCAACAGAAGCTGTGGCGAACTTGAATATAGAAGCAGCAGGGCCGCAAGCCAGGCCTTTGTTTCTTTTTTTTCAGGTGGTTTTGAATATGTTGTTAACGGCCGTTACCATCTTCGTCATCCACCAGGGACGTATTCGCCTCGCGACCCATCTCCATTTTGGCCTACAAACAGCTGGTTTTATCGTTCTATTATTACTGAGCAGCGACACAGATGCGATTCCTTACATGATGCTGATCAGTATCATTGCCATTGCTATCCTTGATACGCCCAAAGCCAGCGGCATTTACATTGCGGCTGTTATCATCGCTGTTTATATCTATGCATGGCGTGCCACCACTGTCCCTTTCAATCCATTTTTTGTTGGGTATCTCATCACTTCGCTTGCAATTAGCCTCACAGTCTGGTTCACAGCAAACAATTTGCAACAGGCATTACAAAAGTCCAAGCAACTGACACAAAACTTACAAGAGCAAAGTCTCCGACTGCAAACGGCTAATAAAGTGATGCAAAAACGCGCACGTCAATTGCAAACAGCAGCGGAAACCAGCCAGCGTTCGGCATCAAAATTGAGCCTGCCGGACATTTTCCAAGAAACCATTACGTCAATTCAAGATCAATTTGATTACTACTATGTCGCCATTTACATGCTCGATAAGCAGCAAAACCAATTGGTTTTACGAGAGGCAAACGGCCGTATCGGGCAGCAGTTAAAAGAAGAGCATTTCAAATTGCGGCTTGACACCAACTCCATTGTCTGCTGGAGTGCAAAACATCGTCAGGCGCACATTTCGCATGATGTCAGTCAGGACCCGGTCTACCTCATGCACCCATCTCTTGAAAAGACACGAACAGAAGCAGCCATTCCGCTTATAGCTCGCGATGAATTGCTCGGCGTTCTGGATGTGCAAAGCACTGAAACGCATGCTTTTCAAGAAGAAGACATTTCGATCCTGCAAATTCTGGCAAATCAAACGGCAATTAACATTGATAATGCCCAATTATTTACGCAAACTGAAGCACGCCTCACGGAAATGGAGGCGCTCTATACGTTAAATACGCTCCTGACAACGACCCTTGATGTTGGTGAAATTTACCGTCGTGCGGCAATCTCGTTTGCGGAGCAACTCAACATTAACCACTGCACCATTTACAGTTGGGAATCGAGTCAAAACGCCATTACGGTTCAAATTGATTTTACGAACAGCCAGACACAAGGGGAAACGGCCGTTTACAATTTGCAGCACACCATCTACCAACTCAAGCCAAACAGCAACACACAACGTGTCTTGCACACGCTAGAGCCGCTGCAACACAGATTGCGAGAACCAGGATTAAGCGCCTCAAAACGAGAACAACTGCTCAAATTCAAACAAGATTATTGCTTAGAAATCCCCCTGGTACGTGGCGTTGAAGCCATTGGTCTGGTTGAACTATTCCGCACACAAGATCAATATGATTTTGACCACACGGACATCCAATTCGCCCAAACCATCGCCAGCCAAATTGCCAACGCATTATACAACGCCACAATTGCCTCGGAGTCCCGTGCCCGCGTAGCCCAACTCAGTATGTTAAACCGCATCAGTAACATCCTTTCGCTCGCTCCCACGCTCAAAGATGTCTTTGAAGGCGCACGCCGCGAAATTATGTCTCTGGTGGAAGCAACAGGCATGTCCATCATCTTGTTGACCCCCGACGAGAAAGCTCTACAGTGGGTATATGGCTTTGAGTACGGGGAAGAAGTTGATCTCTCCAACCTTTCTTTGCTGAATATTGATACCGGGTTTAGCGGCTATGTCGTTCGCAACCGAGAGGTTTTGCACATCAATCGGCAAATTGCCGAACTGCATCAGGAATTGCAATCTATTACGGTCGGTGCATTTCCTAGCTCCTGGCTTGGGCTGCCACTCATTGTCGCCAACAAATTGATTGGCGTTTTGGCTGTAGAAAATGAGCATGACACCGATGCCTTTCTGGAGCGAGATATTGAACTCCTGCAAACCATTTCTGGCCCGCTAGCCATCGCCATCAACAACCTGATCCAATTTGAAGAGGTTCAGGCGGCGTTAGCCGCGCAGTCGGAACAACGGCTGCAATTGCAAACAGCAGCAGAGGTCGCTGCGGCAACGACAAGTATTTTGAATCAACAAGAGTTGATGGAGCAGGCTGTTACGTTAATTAAGGAACGTTTTGATCTTTACTATGTCGGGTTGTTCCTGATAGACCAGGATGCACAAACGGCCGTTTTGCGGGCAGGGACTGGCGAAGCTGGACGATTGCAAATTGAAAACGGCCATCGGCTGCCGGTTGGCGGACATTCATTGATTGGTGGCGTCACCAACGATGGCAAAAACCGCATCACCCAAGATGTGTCGCAAGACAAAGAATGGCATCCCAACCCGATGCTGCCAAACACGAAATCAGAATTAGCTCTGCCGCTCAAAGTGCGCGGGCAAATCATTGGCGCAGTAACCGTGCAAAGCGAACAGCCACAAGCATTTAACCAGGAACTCATTGGCACATTGCAAACGATGAGTGACCAGCTTGCCATCGCCATTGAAAATGCCGAGCTATTAGCAAGTTCAGAAGCAAAAGCACGGCAGCAGCAGCGACTGAATGAGATCAGCACAAAACTATACCGCTCCGGCGACGTTAGCGAAATTATTCGTACCGGCCTCCAGGCTATTTCTGAGGAACTTGACGGTACGGCCGTTGCCCTGCGTTTAGGCATTTTACATAATAACGGACAACAAGAAGCGGTGAAAAAGTAACCCATGCCTGATATAACGCAAGCAAGATACGCTGAAAATCTACACCAAATATTAGAGCTTAACACACAGTTGGCAAAGATCACCGACGAGCAAACCTTGCTAACTGAAGCCATGACCGGTATTTGCCAGGTTCTCGACCTGCAAGACATCACTTGCTTTGAGCAACATCTTCCAGAAGGGCACTGGGCCATTCGTGCAACGACAAATCCGAAGTGGCATCCCGGTCATCATATTCCCGTTGCCATCGCCAATCTGCTAGAAATTGTGCCCGACCAGGAAGATGGCATCGTCCGCTACCATCAGGACAACGGACATGCCGGCAGCATTACCGCCCTCTTCCCACTCAAAATACAAGAGAAATTACTGGGCGTCTTGCTAGCCAATCACATCATTAAGCACACCAACCCCTACACGCCTGAAGAATTTCCCGCATTGTTGCAGTCATTCACGCAAAATCTGGGTGGCCTATGGCACAACATCATTTTGCGCGACGAAATCCAGCGGCAAGCGCAAGCAATGGAAATCTTGCAAGGGCAATACATCGACAGCATCTGGCACACACAAACAGCCACCTTGCAGGCAAACTACAGCGTTCAGGGCTTTCAGATTTCGCGGCATCAAACAACAGAGCCAAATCCAACTGACCAAACCCACCCCTTGCTCATTGGCGATACGCCTTTTGGCAAAGTTTATCTGCCACAAGAAACCCAATTCAGTGATGACCAGATGGAGTTTGTGACAACGCTGGTACGCGAAATGGGCAACGCATTAAACAATGCCTATTTGCTGCAAACGACACGTTCTTACGCCAATCAGCTTGCGCTGGCAACGGATGTATCACGCGCAGCCACAACAATTCTTGATCAGGACATCCTCATTCAAGAAGTTGTGAACCTCATTCGCTCTGGGTTTGATCTATATTACGTTGGCTTGTTCATTGTTGAAGAGTCAACGCAAATGGCCGTTTTGCGAGCTGGAACCGGTGAAGCCGGGAAACATCAGGTTGAACAAGGCCATCAGTTGAAAATTGGCGGCTCTTCGATGATTGGCACATCCATTGCCCAAGGAAAGGCAATTGTCGAACAAGATGTGCAAAAAGCGGCAGCTTTTACTTTCAACCCATTGTTGCCGCACACACGGTCTGAATTGGCGCTTCCCCTGCGCACGCGTGGCCGCATCATCGGCGCGTTAACGGTGCAGAGTGTGGAACACCACGCCTTCTCAGATGAGACGGTGGCCGTGTTGCAGAACTTGTCGGATCACCTGGCAATTGCCATTGAGACGGCAAGTTTGTTCGCGCAAACTCAGGCCACGTTGGCGGAGACAAGCCGTTTGTACGAAACAAGTCGTCGTATGAGTGCGGCAGTGGATGAAACGGCCGTTTACGAGGCCCTGATCGACTTTACCATGCTGTCAGAACTCGTCGATGCCGCACAAATCATCACCAGCCAACCAACCGAGCCTGAGTTTTTCATCTCGCCCCTCTTCTGGAGCCGCAGCGCCAGCAAAACGCTCACACCAGAAAAGCGGTATCCGCGCCATGTCTACTCCTTTTGGAAACAGCTTGCCCAAAACAAGCTCATCACCATTGCCCAGGCACAAACCGATCCACGGCTTGATGCCAACACACGCCAGTTTTATGCATCGACAACAGTAAAATCCTGCGTCTTCATCCCCATCCATATGGAAAATGAATGGCTGGGCACACTGGCGTTGTACCGTTCCAACATGACTCCTATTCTCGATGCAGATTTACAGCCATTCCGCACCTTAGCCGACCAGGCAGCCATCATCCTGGCAAACCAGCGCCTCCTGAGCAGGTTGCAAACAGCCAATGACCAGTTACGACAGTTAGACCAATTAAAAACCCAGTTCCTGGCAAACATGTCACACGAGCTGCGCACACCGCTCAACTCCATCATTGGCTTCTCGCGCGTCATCCTCAAAGGAATTGATGGGCCAATCAACAACGACCAGGAAGAAGATTTAACGTCCATCTACAACAATGGGCAGCACTTGCTCCGGCTCATTAACGAAGTGCTGGACATGGCTAAGATCGAAGCGGGCAAGATGGTTCTCACATTTGAGCCGGTGAATCTGGAAGAGGCAGCCATGGCCGCCATCTCCACCATCCGCAGCCTCACCAGTGAAAAGGGTCTGGAACTGACCTGGGACATCGAGTCTAATCTCCCCCTAATCGAAGCTGACCCCATTCGCCTGCGCCAAATCTTAAACAATCTCCTATCTAACGCCGTAAAATATACCGACGCCGGACATGTATCGTTGCGCGTTGCTCGTGAAGATGAGCACTACGTCCGCATCACAGTTTTTGATACAGGTATTGGCATTTCACAATCTGATTTTGATAAACTTTTCGCTGCTTTTGAACAAATTGACAGCTCCACGACCAGAACTGTCGGTGGGACAGGGCTGGGTCTCCCAATTACCAAATGGCTTGTAGACATGCATCAGGGTACAATCTCCCTGGAAAGCGAAGTTGGTAAAGGGAGCACATTCCATGTGGTTCTGCCAATTGAGCGCGATTTAGAAGTTGCTACGGAAGACATAACTTTTAGCGAATCGCTACAACAATGACAACATCGAGGGATATGCGACAATGAGTAAATATTTAATAAAATGTCGGGCCTGTGGCGCCCAACAAGCCACACCCAAACCCATCCCAGCCTGCCCTGCTTGTGGCGCAGGCTGGTTAGATGCTGTTTATGAATACGGCCGTTTCCAACCTGCGAACGGACAATCAGATACAAGTTGGCCTCATACTTTGCAAAAATATGGCATCAGCCTCTGGCGCTACCGCGATTTACTGCCAGTGCAAAACCATGCCAATATCGTCAGTATGGGCGAAGGCTGGACGCCGCTCTTACACGCCCAAAACCTCGGCCTCATGCTCGGCCACAAACACATCTACATCAAAGATGAACGGCAAGGCCCCACTGGCTCCTTCAAAGACCGCCAGGCAGCCATTGCCGTCAGCGCCATGAAAGAAGCTGGCATCACGGAAGCGGTCGTCGCCTCCACCGGCAACGTTGCCATCGCCTATTCAGCTTACTGCGCCCGCGCCGGAATCAAGCTGTGGGTCTTCGTCCCCAGTTCTGTCCCCGTCGAAAAAATGCGCGAAATGGCACTCTACGGTTCAGAGGTTATCAAAGTTGCCGCAACCTATGATCAAACCAAAGTGATTGCCACCGAATTTGCCACCAGCAAAAACATCTTCCTGGATCGGGGCATCAAAGGTATCGCCGCCAAAGAGGGAATGAAAACCGTTGCTTTCGAGATTGCCGAACAACTTGGCATGGTCAAAGCAGGGGCAGATCCAAGCATCCCCAATGGCGATCAACACCCCTGGCAAGTTCCCGACTGGTTTTTGCAATCCGTCAGCGGCGGATTGGGGCCGGTCGGCGTCATGAAAGGGTTCTCTGAGCTGAAACAAATGGGCCTTGTGTCTAAATTGCCCAAGTTGGGGTTATTCCAGCCAAGCGGCTGTGCGCCAATGGTTCATTCGTTCCACAAAGGATTAGCCAAAGCTGAAGGTGTGGATGAGCCAATGACGGACATCATCACACTGGCTACTGGACAGCCAGGCCAGGCTTATGAAGTGCTTTATGAGCTTATTCAGCAATATGGTGGTACATTTGCTTCTGTTACGGACGGAGAGGCGTTTCGCGCTTTGCGTGTTGTAGCGGAGATGGATGGTATTTCTGTGGAACCGGCAACGGCCGTTACCTTTGCCGGCCTCTTCAAACTCATTCGTGAGGGTGTCATCCAACCTGACGAAACAGTCGTCGTCAACTGCTCCGGGCACACCTTCCCCGTCGAAAAACAAATCATCGGTGAACATTTCACCCGTGACATGGCCGTCACCGATGAAGAGGATACAAGCGAACAGCGTTCTGAAGGTTTATTAACAGCCCTGGAAGAACTAGACAGCCGCGTACAACGCATTGCTATCATTGAAGATAACCCTGATTCGGCCCGCCTTATCCGCCGTATCTTACAAGCTCAAGGCGATTTTCATATTGATGAAGCCCACGACGGCAAAAGTGGGTTACAATTGATTCAGCAAAATCAACCTAATCTGGTCATTCTCGATCTGATGATGCCCGGTATTGATGGATTCAGTGTTGTCGAAGCAGTCAAAAAAGATAAACGCCTCAGCCATATTCCGATTATTGTCGTTACGGCTAAGGAGTTATCGGCTATTGAAAGAGCGCGGTTAAACGGTAAAATCAAGGCACTACTTCAAAAAGGCACTTTTATGGATTCCGACTTGCTCAATGACATTCGTCAGGCTTTACCTTAAGTAAACGTGCATAAACAAGCTGGTTATTTCTAGATTGGTTCAATCTTCAAGATTGAGCCAATCTAACCAAGTTAAAAGCAAACGATTACTAAGTATCAGGCAAGTAGGCACCGCCCAACAAAAACATGGTAGAGGAAAAGGCAACCATCGTTTATATCGAAGACGACACCGCTAGCAGGTTGTTGGTACAACGTGTGCTAGGAAGTCGCGGTTATGATGTGCATGTCGCCAGTAATGGACTGGACGGCATCGCCCTGGCGCGCGAAAAAGAGCCGCAGCTTATCCTGATGGACATCAATCTCCCAGACATGGATGGGCGTGAAATCACAACCCGACTTCGTGGGCTACCCAATTTTACCAATACACCGATTGTCGCTCTGACAGCAAACATTAGTCCCGGCAGCCGTGAATTGGCATTGGCCGCAGGATGTACTGGCTTTTTGACAAAGCCAATCAACGTGTCCGAGTTTCCACAGCAAGTCAAAGATTTCTTGCAAGGGCGCGTCGAACCCCTTCCCCCAGAAGAGCATACCGTTCACCTGCAAAAACATGCTCAAAATCTGGTAGAACGCCTGGAAAATAAGATTCGTGAACTGGAAGGGGCAAACAAACGGCTGCGGGAACTGGACAAAATGAAGAGCGATTTCATTGTCCTGGTTTCGCATGAGCTGCGTACACCCTTAACATTAATTAGTGGCTATGCGCATTTACTAGAAGAGCAGCTCAAATCATCGCAAGATTCACCCGTGCCCGCAGCAACGGTTAAAGGCATTGCCGACGGGTTGGCAATGGGTGTCACGCGCATGCGCGAAGTGGTCAACGAGATCATCAGTGTGTCGCGCATTGCATCTGGCAATCTGGAATTGGCCGTTGGCCCGGTGCGCCTCTCGCAAATCTTTGATGATTTGTCCGAAGAGCTACAGGATGTTTTGGGGCAGCGCCGCCTGACAATGGAAATTGGCGATCTTGAAAAGCTGCCGGTCATTGAGGGAGATGGCAAACGCATTCGTGTGGCGATTGAGAATGTCATCGGCAATGCGATTAAGTTTACGCCAGATGGCGGTGGCATTTTTGTTGTGGGCAGACGTGTCGGTGACGCAGTTGACCTGATTATCAGGGACACCGGTATTGGTATTCCTGTTGATGAACAGCGTCGCATTTTTGATCAATTTTATGTACTTGGGTCTATTCAGCACCACTCCACCAGCAAATCGGCATTTCAAGGTGGTGGATTGGGGCTGGGGTTAGCGATTGCTCGTGGCATTGTCGAAGCGCATAACGGCCGTATCTGGGTCGAAAGCAAACGGCGTGACTTGGATAACCCGCCCGGCAGCACGTTCCATATTTTGCTGCCCATTCGCCAAGCCAGCCAACAGACAAGCCTTTAATTGGCAATTGCTTGCCGTTCTTGTAACGGCCGTTTACATCTAAAACAAAACCTTAGACCAGACAGTCATGTCGTCGTCTAGGAGATAGCTTCATGTCCTCTCATGATTCACGGTTCCGACCATTCATGCACAAGTTCATTGGGGGGCAGACAGCAGCACCGTCTCAAAGTAAGCGTCGTTGGCAGCAAGGACTATTCTGGGCGCTTATTTCCCCGCTTTTTTTGGGAACCATTCCCATTTTGGCAAAAGTTGCCTATGCGGCTGGTGTTGATGTTGTTACCGTCGTCGCCTTTCGCACCGTATTCGCCGCCGCTATGCTGTGGGGCGCTGTTCTCACATTCCAACGGAAATACATAGTCAGTTCCAGTCCCGCCATCATCAGCAGTTTGGTTGCCGGAACCATTAACGGCATCGGCTCTCTGTTTTTCTATGCCAGCCTCACCCGCATTGATGCGTCCTTAGGACAGCTGATCAACATCACATATCTCGTTTTTGTCACGCTTCTGCTGCGACTGGCCGGACAGAGCGTCTCGCTGCTGACTGCGCTCCGCACCATTTTGGCAATTTTAGGCATTTACATTCTGACACAGGGCGGCCTGGGTGACCCGGATTGGATTGGCGTCGGTATGATGGCGATTGGCGCCCTGACGTATGCCATTCAACTTGTGCTCAGCCAACGAATTTTGTATGACACGCCAGCCCCGACAATGGCCTTGTACGCTATGACGGCCATGGCCGGTGTGGTGACCATTGCCTGGGTGATCAATCCGTCCGATTTAACGGCCGTTTCCAGCACTGGTTGGACAGCCATTCTCCTCATGGGCTTCACCACCGGATTATCTCGCCTCACCCTGTTCCTTGGCGTCAAGCATCTTGGCAGCCTGCAAACTGCACTGCTCGGTATGCTGGAAGTCGTTGTCAGTATCGTGCTGGCAATTCTGTTCCTGGGAGAACGATTTACCCTGATACAATGGCTGGGCGCGTTGGTGTTGTTAGTGAGCATCCTCCTGGTGCGCTACGAGCGCAACGTCCCCAAATTTATCGACTACTGGAAATTCTTTTGGCGGCTTCATCTGCGTCGCTAGCTGGCAAATGCCCACGATAATCCAAATGCCCTTTGCTGGCACAAACGCCTACTGTTTACACAACTCTAACACAACTCCCCTACCCTATCCGGCAAATCCGATATAATAAAGGCGTCCAATATTAGACCTTTATCAAACATCGATATCTCATCCCCGCACGCAAAAGGACACAACAAAACAATGCAAGTGCAAATAATTCACGGTGATTCTGTATTCAGCGATCTGGCTCACGAATGGGACACACTCGCCCGACGTGGCATGACCGATACTCCTTTCCAACATTTAGCGTACCAACAAGCATGGTGGCAATATTTACAACCAGATAATGCCTCATTGCACACGGTTGCCGTGCGCCATGACAATGGCGAATTAATCGGCATTGCCTGCCTCTATGTTTATGATGGGCTGGTTCACTTCAATGGCTGTGTTGAAGAGACCGACTACCTTGACCTGATAGCCGCAGAATCTGATGCGGAAAGCGTATGGACGGCCGTTTTCGATGCCCTTCTCAGCAGCGAATTCCCCCAATGGCACACCATCGACCTTTGCAATGTGCCTGCGGCTTCGCTGTCACGGCAAATTGTGCCGCGCCTGGCGGCAGAGCATAACCTGGAATTCAACGAAACGATCCATGAGGTTTGCCCCATCATCACCCTGCCGGCCACGTTTGATGAATATCTGGAAATGATTGACAGCAAGCAGCGGCGTGAAATTCGCCGCAAAATGCGTCGCGCCCAGGGCGCAGATGCCCAACTCGTCATTGTCAGTGCGCAAGATGATGTGGAAACGGCCGTTAACGATTTCCTCGACCTCTTGACCAAAAGCACCTTCGAAAAACGCGACTGGCTAAACGATGGCCGCCGCGCCGTCTTTCACGCCACCGCCAAAGCTGCCCAGGCCGATGGCACATTGCTGCTCATGTTTATGGAAGTAAACGGCCGTAAAGCCTCGGCCCTCTTCAACTTCGACTACAACAACGCTGTCCTCGTCTACAACTCCGGCCTCGACCCCGCCGCCTTTGGACAGCTCAGTCTCGGCGAAGTCCTTACCGCCAAAGCTATCGAGTGGTCGATTGAAAACGGCCGTACCATTTTTGACTTTTTACGCGGCGACGAAGCATATAAATATCGCTTTGGCGCGGCAGACACCACAATTTACAAACTTCGTTTGCAGAAAAACGCTTAGCGTGTTGCGTATTACGGCACTCGTAACACACAACACAAAAGAGATGCCTTGTGTCACATTCCAACGGCTCTAACGGTTCCCGTCCCGTCCGTCATGTCGCCATGCTTAGTGTACACACCTGTCCACTGGCTATGCTTGGCGGCAAAAAGACCGGTGGCATGAATGTCTATGTGCGCGATTTCAGCCGCGAGTTGGGACGCCAGGGTATTCAGGTTGATGTGTTCACGCGCTCGCAAGATGATTGTGTGCCGCGCGTCGTCCACGATTTGGGGTACGGGGGACGCGTTATCCACATTCCGGCTGGCCCGGAACGCCCGGTGCCTGTCGCCGACATCATCGACTACCTGGATGAATTCACAACCGGCGTCCTCAATTTTGCTGCCGAAGAAGGCATCACTTACGACATCATTCACAGCCATTACTGGCTGTCTGGCCTGGTTGCGGAACGGCTGCGCAATGCCTGGTCACGAAACGGCCGTTACGTCCCCATCGTGCAAATGTTCCACACACTCGGCCACATGAAAAACCGAATCGCCCTCAGTGACAGCGAGCGTGCCCCACAAAGCCGCATCGATGGCGAAGCACACGTCATCCGCATTGCTGACCGCATCATTGCCGCCACACCTGCCGAACAGGCACAACTCAACTGGCTTTATGATGCCGACATGGACAAAGTCGCCATCATCCCGCCCGGCGTTGACTTGCAACGCTTCGCCCCCATCGCCAAAGAAACGGCCAAAGAGTGGGTTGGCATTCCCCTCCAAGACAAAAACATTGTGTTTGCTGGCCGCATTGAGCCGCTGAAAGGGATTGACACACTGCTGCTGGCAATGGCCCTCATTCACCAACGGCATCCGGGCATCATGAAAGGGGTTTGCGTGGCTATCATTGGCGGCGACCCCTGGAGCGACGATCCCGACGAGGAAATGATACACCTCAAAGAGCTGCGCTGTTCGCTCGGCATCCATGAGTTTGTCACGTTCCTGGGGGCGAAAGATCAAAATGTGCTGCCCAATTATTATGCGGCAGCGGAAATGATCGTCATGCCGTCGCACTACGAAAGCTTTGGCATGGTCGCTCTGGAAGCAATGGCAATGGGCACGCCGGTCGTCGCTTCGGAAGTAGGCGGGCTGGCCTTCCTCGTGCAAGATGGCGTCAATGGGCTGCATGCACCTTCGCGTGACCCGGAAGCGTTGGCTGAGTGCATCTACGAACTGCTTACGGATGAAGAGTACCGCGCCCGGCTTGGTCGGCAGGCACGCGAATACGCACTGGCCTACGATTGGCAGCATATCGTTAACCGCATGCTGCGTGTTTATGAGGCTGTCATCCAGGGTGCGCCCTGTGTTGAACGGGAAACGGTTTAGGCAAGTGACCCTCCCGGAGGTGCGAAACCTCCGGGAGGGTTTTAGATGACGCTTTAACGAATTACATCCACCCCAAGATACGGCCGTAACGCCTCCGGCACAACAATACTCCCATCTGCCTGTTGGTTATTCTCAATAACAGCAATCATCACCCGTGGCAGCGCCAGACCGCTGCCGTTGAGCGTATGCACATAGCGGGTACGTCCACCATCCTCTGGCCGATATTTGATGTTAGCTCGCCGCGCCTGGAACGCTTCCGTATTGCTGATCGAGCTAATCTCCAGCCATTCGCCACAACCGGCCGCCCACGCTTCCAAATCATACTTCTTGCTGGCCGCAAAACCGAGATCGCCTGTCACCATTTCGATGACACGGTAACGCAGCCCTAACGCTTCGCAGATGTCTTTGGCATCTTGCAGCATCTCTTCAAGCGCCTGGTAGCTCGTTTCTGGTGTGGTGAAGCGATACATCTCTACTTTATCGAATTGATGCCCACGCTTAATGCCGCGCACATCACGTCCGGCGCTCATCTTTTCGCGGCGGAAGCAGGGTGTGTAAGCAACATATTTCTTGGGCAGGTCAGCTTCTTCCAGGATTTCGTCGCGGTGAATGTTGGTGAGGGCGATTTCGGCCGTGCCCAACCACATGTAATCCTCTTCCGCATCACGGTAAATATTGTCGGCAAACTTGGGCAGCTGTGCCGCACCTTCAAACATGGCCGAACGCACCATGAAGGGAGGATAGATTTCTGTGTAACCATGTTTGTTGGCATGGTAATTGAGGAAGAATTGGATCAAAGCACGTTGTAACCGTGCGCCCCAACCTTTTAACAGGTAAAAACGGCTGCCGCTTAATTTGACGCCACGCTCAAAATCAATGATGTCCAGGTCTGGTCCTAAATCCCAATGAGGCTTGGGTGTAAAGTCGAATTGCGGTTCTGGTGCGCCGAGCGGCGGGTAAGCAATGTTGTGGCTGTCGTCTGGGCCAACGGGCACGCTTTCGTGTGGGATGTTGGGCACCCAGAGCATCTTTTCATACAGGGCAGCTTCTACCTGGCGCAGTTCTTCATCTAGTTCGCCGATGCGCTCACCGATTTTGCGCGTCTCTTCTTTTGCTTCGTCGGCGTTAAATTGCAGGCTGTTGAGTTGTGTGCGTAGGTGCTCGGCTTTTTCTACATCTTGTCCGGCTTCAGCCCGTTTCAGATCGGCTTCCATCTTTTTCAGGCTGCCCATCCAGTAACCAATTTGTTTCGAGCTTTCGTTACGTTGGCGGCGCAGCTCTTCGACTTCGCCCAAGATTTCGCGGCGGCGGTTGTCGGCGGCGATAATTTCGTCGATGGGGGCGGTATCGTTTAATTTGGCGATTTGTTCTTTGACCCATTCGGGTTTTTCACGAATCAGGTTAATGTCTAACATGGATTACTCCTTATATGGTTTGTCGGTTTATTTGTGTGTCAGTTTATGGATTTGCTTGTGCAGCAGGGAAGGCAATCGGGTTATGCGGCGCGAAGCCGCAGAGATTGGGAGTGCGGTGAAGTTGGGTATGCCGTTCATGCCAAAAACATGTTTCATCTGTATACCTCGCCAATAAAAAAGCCCCCTCGTCTTTTGCCAGGACGAGGGGGCCCGTGGTGCCACCTGGTTTTATCGGTGTTGGTAACGATTCTGTTACCTATGTCCGATCTCATCATCGCTGTAACGGGCGGACCCGGCATGCCTTGTTTCGGCTGCAACTCGGGAGTGGATTTCGGGTAAGGGTTCTGTTGGCTTGCACCACCGCCAACTCGCTGTTGAGCCGGATTACCGTACTTGTCTCTGTCGTCGTCGTTGCGTGTTTGTTATTGGGGATTATAACGAGGGGGAAAACGGCCGTCAACCATACCTTTTGCGGTTTATGGGTAGGGGGTGCTTTGCGAGAAGCCTCCGGGAGGTTGGGAAACCTCCCGGAGGGTGTGGGAGGGTGGGCTGTTTTGTGTGGGGTTGCAAGCAACTGATGGGTGTGTTTAGTTTGCGATAGGGCAAAGACTTCTAGAGAAGAATGAGATATAACAAGCAAAACAAGTGGGAAGGCAAGTTTAATGACCATGAAGCAAAGCAATGTTATCAGGTTGAAGTCTATGTGGCGTAAACAATTAATTATGCCGGCCGAACATGGTTCTTGGGCGTGGCTGTTGGTTCCGTTTGCGGTGGGTAGTTTTGTGGCACGGCAGGGGACGCTGTCTATTTGGTTGACGCTTATTGCCGGGCTTTCTATTTTTTTAATGCGACAACCGGCAACGGTGTGGCTGCGGGTGCGGCGTGGCAAGGCTCGCCGCAGTGATGGCCCATTGGCACAGCAATGGCTGGGTTTGTTGGGGATGGTTGCGCTGTTGAGTGGCGGTGGGCTGCTCTGGTTGGGGCGCACAGCTTTGCTTTGGCTGCTGGCTCCTTTGCTGCTGATTTTTGTATTTTATTTGGGGGCGGCGCGATACGGCCGTTCCGGGTTACGCTCATTGGGCATGGAACTGGCTGGTGCGGCAGCATTGGCCATGATGGCCCCTGCGGCCATGATCGCCGCCAGTGGCGAAACGACAACAACAACCTGGCTGTTGTGGCTGATCATGGCTGCACAAAACATGCTCGGTGCTTTGTATGTGCGTTTGCGTATTTTCGACACCCATCAACGGCCGTTTAATCGTCAGGGCGTGGTGCTGGCGCATTTGCTTGGTTTAGCTGTTGTGTTGCTGCTCAGCTTGCGACAAATCATCCCAATGTTGGTCATCATTCCCTTTGCGGCTATTTTGCTGCGAGCCATTTGGGCAGCACGTGCCCCAAGACCGGTGCCGCATGTCAAACAGTTTGGCTTTGTTGAATTAGCGGTAGAAATTGTGAGTGGTATTTGCATTGTTGCCGGGTATTGGCTGTTTTAGTATCCATTGCTTATGGTGTGCAGCCTGGCAGAATGATAGACTTAACGCATGAATAACAGCGGGGCATACACAGCAACCAGCACAAACCACCCTTTCCCTCCGCGTTGGCAGCGGGGAGCGCAGCTAATTTGGGGTGGTTTGTTGCTGTTGGCGACCCTTGTGTTTGTCCTTGCGACGCTGTTTTACCTGAGTCAACTAGGGCAGCTGCTGCCTTATGGCATTGAGCCGACATGGCTGCCAGCGCTTTCGCCAACAAGCATTGATCTCTACTTTTGGGTGCTGGACACGATTACCAGCCTCGCTTTTTTGACTGTCGCTTTGTTTCTTTTTTGGCGGAAACGGGACAGTTGGTTCATGATGCTTGTCTCGCTGATGCTGGCTTTGTTTGGCGGCGTTTTTATCAACAATACCAGCTACCTGTTAACAACGAGGCTGAGCAGTTGGGAAATTCCGCTTTTTCTGCTGGGCTTAGTTGGCAACACATTGTTTGTGTTGTTTCTCTATCTGTTTCCAGAAGGGCGTTTTCCTTCTCGTCTGGTCAAGGTGATTGCTTTTGGCGCGGTTTGCTGGTTCTTGTTCCTCTACCTTGTGCCGTCTCTCCTTTTGCCACAAATGGAGGTTCCGCCCGCTATTGCCACGGTGATGTCTGTGTTGGCGTATGGTGCGCCTTTTTTTCTGCCAAGGGAAAACACCCGTGCCCTTTCTAGTGTGCAGCAGCAAGTGAAGTGGATTAATGTGGGTCTGATATTGGCTTTATCAGGGTTTGCCATCCGCTTCTTACCGGAGGCATTTGTCCCTGTTTTGCAGGAGCCAGGAGCAACGCGCGGCATTTTTCTTATGGTCAGCCAGTTTGCTGTCCAGATTACGCTTTCGTTTGTTCCTTTTATGATTGGCTTTTCTATGCTGCGCTATCGGCTGTGGGATGTTGATTTTCTGATCAATCGCGGCCTTGTTTATGGGGCGGTGACGGTGACGGTGGGGCTGTTGGTTGCCGGACAATTGTTTATTTTGCGCCAGTTGTTTGTTGTTTTCACGGGGAAGGATCAGGCGACTGTTGCGCTGGTTATTGCGGCCGTAGCCGCTGGTGCGTTGTTTCAACCGCTGCGCAATGCGCTGCAACGATTGGTTGACCAACAGGTTTATGGTATTCAGGTTGCTTATCAGAAGCCGCGCCCGGTAACGGCCGTTTCCATTCCCGACGCCACCACAGGCAAACAAATTGGTGCCTACACCTTGCAGCAGCTCATCGGACGTGGCGGCATGGCGAATGTTTATCTGGCACAGCATCCAACCTTGCACCAACCGGTTGCCATCAAGATCATGTTGTCGGAACAGGCCACTCAGGCAGATTTTCGTGCCCGCTTTGAACGGGAAGCACAAACGATTGCTTCTTTGCGCCACGAAGGAATTGTGAAGTTGTTTGATTTTGGGCAGGTGGATGGCACGTATTACATGGTGATGGAGTATATTGATGGGCCGAATTTGCGTGATTTCATTGCACAAAATCCGGCGCTGCCCTGGCAAACGGCCGTTTCCTTGCTGCAACAAATCGCGGCCGCCCTCAACTATGCCCATACACAAGGCTTGGTACACCGCGACATCAAGCCATCTAATGTCATGATTCAATCGCAAGCAACCCAACAACCGGGCGTACCAACACACCGCGCCGTTCTGACGGATTTTGGCATTGTCAAAATGATGGGCGGCTCCTCAGCCTTAACACATACGGGAATGGTCGGCACGCTGGATTATATTGCCCCGGAACAGATACGCGATGCCAAAGATGTAGACGGCCGTGCCGATTTGTACTCCCTGGGTATACTTGCTTATGAATTGGTGACAGGGGAACGGCCGTTTACAGCCACCAACCCAGGCGCACTCCTCATCGCCCATTTACAACAACCCGCCCCCGACCCACGCAAACTACGCCCCGACCTTCCCGATGCCATCGCCATAGCCATTCTCCGCCTGCTCGCCAAAGAACCAGCCGACCGCTACCCCACTGCCGCCGCACTGCTAGACGCCATAACCGACATCTCCCCTTCATAATCCCAGACATCCGTCACAACATCCTATAACAACCCATTCAAACAACCCACCAGACAACAATGCTGGCCTCCTTTGCCATGCCAAACTGCAAACAAACCCAATCTTCAGCATCTTTCCCAAGATGCTCAGCATCTTTTTCAAAAAGTTAAGCAACATTTTCAAAAAGTTAAGCAACATTTCTAAAAAGTTAAGCATCTTTTCCAAGATGCTCAGCATCTTTCTTGAAAAGTTAAGCAGCTATTCTGACACTACCTTTGCAGTTTTTAGACCAACCAGAGAGGATGTCATACCCGCAAAGACAGGTATCCGCCCAGAGTGGATTTCCGCTTTCGCGGGAATGACCGTGAAAAGTGCAAACATAGTGCTTTTTTCTTTCACCCAACTCCCCCCAAACCTACCAGATTGCTGCCCCCCATTTGTCCTACTACTTAATGGTGATTGACACCAACACAGCTACAGCGAAAATTTAGACAACATTTATCTATTATTTTTTGCTCATTTCCACCCGTTGTGGAAATAAAAGGAAGTAGTTGATTCATCATGAAGTATTATCGGTTTTTTCATAGGCAGCCTGACGACAAAGGTCAGGGACTCGTAGAGTATGCACTTCTTCTTGTATTGGTAGCCGTTGTCATTATCGTCATTTTGACTCTACTGGGGTCAAGTGTCGCCCAAGTTTTCTGTCAGGTTAGCGCAGGGCTGAATGGCATTTCAAGTGAGGGCGGGTGTATTGTTGTTCGCAACGCTGACTACAACCCCAACAGCCATAAGTTGTCGCTAGAAGCAACCACACCGACCGGATATGATCCCAACGTCACATTGACAACTTCGCCTGGGGGACAAATGCAGCCGCACCCACCGGGCAACCCTGATCATTATCGTCTGACGATAACTTTACAGGGAACATGTCCTTGTGATGTCACCATTACCTCAAGTGATGGTGGCACAACGACCGTTACAGTAGGGCCGTAGCTGCCTTACAGCTTCGCGATTGTTCGCTTCTAACCTGACAAGATTCGTGAGATAACTTGAGGAGAAGGGCTGGTTCCGCAGGCTTCAAAAAAGCTGCGGAACCAGTCGAACACGATAAATTCTCACGAAGATTCATCAACATCCCCCACCTCTTCCCCCAAAAATAGCGTGTGTCTGGCTTGCTGGAAACGGCCGTTTTCCACATCCCCCAACCCTGCTCTGTCTCAACCAACGGCGTAAACCGTTCATTTTGCAGCCGTGTGCATGGTAGAAAAGAAACAAGCACAGGCGAAACCGCCAGTGAAGATAACTCTTTTTCATCTCACATCAGCCCCTGCTGCGAGATACCAAAATGGAACATGGCAAACGGGCAAAACTCTGCTATGCTGCACGCAAATACAACCCGATAAGGAGCATGAATAACGATGTGGATCGAACCGCTTACATTGACCGGGCAAATTATCCGCCTGGAACCCCTCTCCCTGGCGCACACAGCCGACCTTGTAGCCGCAGCTCAATCCGAAGAAATCTGGCAATATCTACCTTATGGTTTGGTGCAAACGGCCGTTAAAATGGAAGGCCTCATCCAATCCCTCCTATCCAAACAACAACAAGGCAGCGACCTGCCCTTTGCCGTTATCCATGTGGGCGACGGCAAAGCAGTGGGCATGACCCGCTACATGGAAATGCGCCCACAACATCGCGGCCTGGAGATTGGTGGCACATGGTACGGGCCAGATTATCAGCGAACGGCCGTTAACACCGAAGCAAAATATCTCCTGTTACAGCACGCCTTTGAAGCCCTGAACTGTTTGCGCGTGCAGCTCAAAACAGACCAGCGCAACATCCGCTCGCAAAAAGCAATCGAGCGCATTGGCGCGGTTAAAGAAGGCACCCTGCGCCAGCACATCGTCATGCCCGATGGCTACATCCGCGACACCGTCTATTACAGCATTCTCGATAAGGAATGGCCGCACGTAAAAGCCTCATTGCGCCAAAAACTCTCGCTGCCTGCATAAAGCTGGTCACGTCTTGACAATTGCATCCGAATTTGTGTAGAATCTACACTATATTAAGTGTAAGACAAACACTAAATTACGGAGCAATTGTCAATGGACAAGACCATTACACAAATCAAACAGATCATTGCCTTCGCCCTGGCAGAAGATATTGGCCCCGGCGATGCCACCAGCAATCTGACACTCGCCGCAGATTTGCAATATAACGGCCGTTTCCTGGTCAAAGCCCCCGGAATCATCGCCGGCCTCGACGTGGCGCAGCAGGTATTCAACCAGGTTGACGCCACCCTCACCTTTTCCCCGCTGGTTGCCGATGGCAGCCGCGTCGAAAGCGGAACCATCGCGGCCACAGTGACCGGCCCCGCCCGCTCACTGCTCACAGCCGAGCGCACCGCCCTCAACTTCTTACAACGCATGTCTGGCATTGCCACCATGACGCACCACTTTGTGGACGCCGTAGCCGGAACACGCGCCGTGATTTTAGACACGCGCAAAACGGCTCCTGGCTTGCGGGCCATCGACAAATGGGCGGTGCGCCTCGGCGGTGGGCAAAATCATCGCTACGGCCTGTATGACATGGTGCTGATAAAAGATAACCATATCGCCGCCGTCGGCAGCATCACCACCGCCGTAGAGCGTGTCCGCGCGGCAACCACCTCGTTACCCATCGAAGTCGAAGTGAAATCATTGGCAGAGTTAACGGAAGCGGTCGCCCTAAACGTTGACCGGATTATGCTGGACAACATGAGTCTGGCCCAGATGGAAGAGGCGGTACGGATGGTAAACGGCCGTATCCCCCTCGAAGCTTCTGGCAATGTCACCCTGGAAACCGTGCCCGCCATCGCCGCCACTGGCGTAGATTACATTTCCAGCGGTGCGCTCACCCACTCCGTCAAGGCGCTAGACATCAGCCTGGAACTGAACGAACAACCCGCAAATCGCTAATCACAAATGGAGAAAACCCCCATGTCCCCGACACAAATTTACGAAGAGCTAATGGCAAAAATCGGCCGTTACACCCCCGAAGCAGAGCTGCACATCAAAGCGCAGCTTGCCTACGAAATCAACCAGCTCAAAGAAACGCGCAATGCCGTCATCCTGGGGCACAACTACATGGAACCGGCACTGTTCCACTCCGTGCCCGACATCACCGGCGATTCGCTTTACCTGAGCCGCCAGGCAGCGGCGACAGACAAAGACATCATCGTCTTTTGCGGTGTCCGTTTTATGGCAGAAACCGCCAAAATCTTGAACCCACACAAGACGGTGCTCATTCCGGCGCTGCCTGCTGGCTGTTCATTAGCCGCCAGCATTACGGCGGAAGATGTGCGCCAATTAAAAGCACAATTCCCCGGCGTCCCGGTCGTCACCTACGTCAACACCTACGCCGATGTGAAAGCGGAAAGCGACATTTGCTGCACCTCTGGCAATGCCCACGCAGTAGTCGAATCACTGGGCACAGACACCATCATTTTCCTGCCGGATGAGTATCTGGCAGCCAATGTGGCGCAAGAAACGGGCAAGCACATCATTTTCCCAACGAAGAATGGGCACACACAGTATGACACAACCCTGGATTATCAGATGGTTGGGTGGAACGGCCGTTGCGAAGTCCACGAAAAATTCACCGTCGCCGACATCGAAGCCATCCGCCACGATCATCCAGACGTCCTCATCCTGGCGCATCCCGAATGCAGCCCAGAAGTGGTCGCCGCATCCGATTACAGCGGCAGCACCACCGGCCTGATTCGCGTCGTCGAACAAACCGACGCCCCCGAATATTTGCTGCTCACCGAATGCAGCATGGGCGACAACATCGCCGCCGCTAACCCGCAAAAAAACATGCTGCGCCTGTGCAGTGTGCGCTGCCCACACATGAACCAGATTCAACTGAAAGACACCCGCGATGCCCTGCTGTACACGCAACACGTCGTCGAAGTGCCAGAACCGATTCGCGCCCGCGCCTATCGCGCAGTGGAGCGTATGCTGCAAATCGGCTGATATAAACAACGGATAACCCTATGAACGATTTAATCCAAACAGAAGTGCTCATCATCGGCTGCGGCATTGCCGGCGGCACGGCCGCTTTGCAGTTAGCAGAAGCCGGCATCCACGTCACGGTCGTCACCCGCGCCCGCGAACCACGCGAATCAAACACCCTCTATGCACAAGGGGGCATTATCTATCGCGGCACGGCCGATTCGCCCGATCTCCTGGTGCAAGATGTTCTCCACGCCGGAGCGGGACACAGCTACGAGCCAGCCGCACGCATCATGGCCGAAGAAGGGCCAGCCCTGGTGCGCGAATTACTTGTAGAAAAGTTAGGCGTCCCTTTCGACCGCACCCCAGATGGATCGCTGCAACTGATCAAGGAAGCGGCGCACTCTGCCGAGCGCATTGTTCACGCCGCCGATGCCACGGGCAAGGCGATTGAGATTGCCCTGATGAAGGCGTTGCAAGCGCATCCCAATGTGCAGTTATTGACCGGATATACGGCCGTTGACCTGCTCACCCCTTCCCACCGCAGCCGCGACCGCCTCACCGTCTACGAACCGCGCCGCTGCATTGGCGCCTATGTGCTCGACCAGGACAACGACCATGTGCTGCGCATTCTCGCCAAAAAGACAATCCTGGCGACCGGCGGTTTAGGCCAGGTTTACTTGCGCAGCACCAACCCTGCCGGATCACGGGGCGATGGCCTGGCAATGGCTGTGCGCGCCGGTGTGCGCGTCATCAACTGCGAATTCGTGCAGTTTCACCCCACCACCTTCCACCAACCACCCGCCCCGCACTCCCTCATCTCCGAAGCCGTGCGTGGTGCCGGGGCACGGCTGGTTCATGCGGACGGGCAGCCCTTCATGCAAAAATACGACCCGGATTGGAAAGATTTGGCCCCACGTGATGTGGTTGCGCGTGCCATTCACCGCGAAATGCTGGAAAGAGGCATCCCCAATGTTTACCTGGATTTGCGCTCTTACATGTCGGCGGAAACCATTCACGAGCGCTTCCCCGGCATTTACGCCACATGCCAGCAGTATGGCGTGGACATCACACAAGAATTGGCTCCGGTTGTGCCCGGCGCACATTATTTTTGTGGCGGCGTTTGGGTCAACGAATGGGGATTGAGCACCATGCAAAACTTGTACGCAGTAGGGGAAGTGTCCTGCACTGGCGTCCATGGCGCAAACCGTCTGGCAAGCACATCAATGCTGGAAGGATTGGTATGGGGCAACCGCGCCGCACAGCATATTTCCAGCACATTGCCAGGAGCAGAACGATATGACGCCGCGCACATCCCGGAATGGGAGCACGCCATTGGCGACAAACCAGACCCGGCCTTGATTGCTCAGGATATGCGTACCATTCAGCAAATTATGTGGAATTATGTGGGGTTGGTGCGCACCACGCCACGCCTGGCGCGTGCCTTGCGTGAATTACGCCATCTGGAAACTGAAATTGAGCAGTTTTACCGGGTGACGCGCCTCAGCGATAGCTTGATTGGGCTGCGGAATGCTGTGCGCTCGGCGGTGGTGATTACGCTGGCGGCTTGGGGCAATCGGCGCAGCATGGGTGCTCATTATCGGGAGTAAGCGTAGGGGTGAGCCGCTGGCTCACCCTCGTTTAGTTTAGTAGGGGTGAGCCGGTGGCTCACCCTCGCTCAGGAGGGATGAGCCAGCGGCTCACCCCTACATTTTGTTGTTTTGTCGTTCCTCAGGCTTGTTGGATGGTATGGTCTTTGCTCTGTATCCTGGCTCGTTATAAAAATGCGGCAGCCTGATCAGATGAAACGGCCGTTAAGCGCAGGCGCCTCATTGTAAGCTGCATAATAATAACTTTCTGCCGTCGCCGGATTAAATTTGGTGAGGGTAACGCCCAGCAGATTGGCATCAATCGCCTGCAAACTCTCTACAGCGTGTGCCAGCGTATCGGGACGAATCATGCCCGCGCCCACAACCAATAGAGTGCCATCAACCTGATGTGCCAAAAGCGAAGCATCGGCGACAGAAAGCAAAGGCGGGCTGTCAAAGATGACAACGGCCGTTTCTTGTTGCAGCTTCGCAATTAACGCCTTCATGCGCTCCGAACCAATAATTTCCGCCGGATTGGGCGGCGTCGGGCCGCTGGTGAGAACGCGCACATTTTTAATGCTCGTCTGCTGCACATGATTAGACAACTCGTCGTCAGGCGCTAACAAAGCGGTCGTGAGGCCTTTGTCATTCTTCAAGTTAAACAGGTGGTGCAACGTTGGCTTACGCAAATCGGTGTCCACTAAAATGACGGGCAAATCAGCCTGCGCGATTACGGCTCCCAGGTTGGCAACCGTGTGGCTTTTACCTTCGGCGGGCAGCGAGCTGGTGACAAGAATCGTGTGCAGCGGATGGTCTAGCGTGCGCAGTTGGACATTGGTGCGCAGCACCCGGTACGCCTCCGCCGCTACCGAACGGGGTTGTGCCGCGGTGATAATGTCACGGCGCTTATTTTCCTTTTCCTGATACTGCGGAATGACCCCGATAGCATTTTGTCCCATTAATGCATGAATGGCTTCTGGTGTCCGCACACTGTTGTCTAAATATTCGACGAAAAAGGCGATGCCGACGGCCAGCATCGCGCCAACTGCGGCTGCGAGCAGGGTGTTTTGCAGAATGCGCGGGCCGATGGGTGTGGTGGGGGGAACGGCCGTTTCATTGACCAGAATCGGGTCGAATATTTGCACCTGTGCCAGACGCACTTCCTGATAGCTGTGCGTGAACGTGGACTGCGTGGCTTGCAATTCATAAAGCTGGTTTTGCAAGCGCTGCAATTCCACCGAGTTGGGGTTATCGCTGGTTTGCAAGGCCGTGATGGCCGCATAAGTGGCGTCAATATCCGCTTGAACGGCCGTTAATTGTGCCGCCAAGGTCTCTTCCGCACCGCCGAGGCGCTGCTGCTGGATAACCTCCTCCTGCTGCACAAAAACCATCGGGATCAGGTTGGCAATGCGTGCCGCCTGTTCTGGATTGGTATCTTCAACATGCAGCTGCAAAAGCTGTGTGTCGGCAACCGCTTGTGTTGTCACTTTTGCCGTCCAATGCGGTAAATCCAACTGCGCCATCACCGCCTCTTGAACGGAACGGCTGGTTAACTGCTGCGCATAGGTAGGAATCAGATTTTCTGCCGCGAGAATGGCGCGGTAGTCGCTGATAACGTCGTTGCTATTGCCGCTGATAAGCAAGGTTGTGGTAGCACGGTAAACAGGTGGCTGCTGGCGGCTGACAACAAAAGCAATCGCGCCAGACAAGGCAGTGCCGAGCAAAATCAACCAAAACCATTTCCGTAAAAGCGCTAGATAATGTAACAATTCCATTTTGCCTTAAAACTCCAATGTAGTAAGTTGTGCCTCGCTTAAAAGGTTAGCGGCTTCTTGTCCCCGATGATAGGTGAGGCGGAAAAGGGGAACCGCGCTGGTAAGGCGAATAAATTGGGATACGGCCGTTGCCTTGTGCCGCTCGATGTTCAAGCATTGCTGTGACAGACTCAGTGTTGCTTGCGCCGGAGAAAGCGGCGTCAAACTTGGGGAAAAGCCCGGTTTGTAAGTGGGGAAAATGATGGCGCGAATGGAAACGGCCGTTTGGCTTACCGCCGCCAAAGGCAAATGAACATCGCGCCGGGGCAGGTGTGGAACCTGTTCCCGTGGCAGCAATGTCGCCGTTTGTTGGCGCACGCGCGGCGTTTGCGGGTATGGCAAAACCTGCCGCGTCCGCATATCGACAGGGGCAATATCATCTGAAAGATAAAGCCATCCCTGCGCGACCAGATTGGTGACAAGGGTGCTTTTGCCGTGCCCCCAATCGCCCACCAACAGCAGGGCAGCGTCATGCCGCGCCACGGCCCCCGCATGAAACCAGCACAAAGCGGTATGCGCACGAATGAACTGCACCGCGATTTCGTGCTCTAATTTTTGCACCATGTCATCAGCCGAGTCGGTGAGAATATCAGTTTGTGGAAACGGCCGTTCCAGTCGATAACTTGTGTCGGGTTGTTTGACGGTGAGATGGGTCAGTACCTGAGTCGGACGCGGCGTCAACATCGCGCGGAAACGTCTGGCAATAGACGCTTGAATGTCTGGTGTGTGGGTCTGGACAGCTACCTGTTGTTGATTGAATGTGATGTACTCAATGTTCCATTTCATAAGACAAGCATGAGAACGTCCAGTTCTTGTAACTGCTTGACTGTCGTTTCTATATCGGCCAAAATGGCTGCAAATTCCTCGTCCGTGGTGTAACCCAACTCTTGCCCCAGTTCCCGACTCATCTCAAGGAGTGTGCGCTTGCCATCGCACATCTCCCAAATGACGCGAGCCGTGCGGTTCAGCGCGAGCACGGCATCACGTTCTGGATGATAGAGTACAGCTTCATCCAGAAGGCAATGAACTTCGACGGCAGGGTTTGGAAACGGCCGTAAATCTTGCAGCATAACAATATTTAAAAGTTAATCACCTTGTTGGGTATAAAGGTCACAGAGCCAACTGGGAAAGAATCCCAACACCCTATTGCCTCACTCTTGGGATCAGGATCGACATTAAGTGTCTATATGATCCAGGTGGTCGTCATGGGAAAGAAAATCAACATGCGGCCAATCGCCATGTGTATCTTCATGGACATCCATATGGTCGCCATGCGTATCCTGAAATCTATCCTGATGCCCGCCATCGGCGTGGTCCCGATGGTCAGCGTGTCCTGGCGTGTCCTGATGCCCCCCAGGATTGCCGTCGGTGTGATCGTAATGGGCTGTATCACCATGATCGGTGTGATCACTGTAATCAACGTAGTCGAGATGCGATGTGCCTTGCGCAAACGCTTTTCGCGGTCGGCTCAGCTCAACAGCAGCAATAACGGGCACAGTCCAACCCGCCCGTAACAGGTCGCGCCGCGTAAACTGCTGCCTCTTGTCTTGCTCGTCTACATGTTCGTCCATAATTTCGCAGCTTTTATCATTCCACAAATGTGTTACGTTTCATATTTCAATCTATCTAAATATTTATTCGTGCCAACCCAACAACTACGTCATCTTCATCTGGGTTGAGCAAGGTCAAACCGGCCTGAGCCGCCAGGCCGTCAAGATTTTGGTAACGTGTCAACCAGTCACCATAGGCATAAAGGAGAATGTTTGCGCAATGCTGCTGAAGCCATTGCTTCAAGAAAGCCGCACGCGCGGCATCCACTTCTAACAACCGTCCCGGCATCAACAGCGCCAATTGGTAGCGCCGCTGTGCGGCCCAAATCGGCGCATCCGGGTCGAACAGATCGGCACAGGCAAAGTTAGCGGCAAAGTGCGGCTGCAATTGCTGCGCATGGGCAATGCGTGCGGCATCGAGATCGCAGCCATAGGGCACAACAGTGGCAACGGCCGTTACAATTTTTTGCAGCAGCGCCCCATTGCCACACCCAAGGTCAATGACATTGCCACCCTTGTCGGCGAGAACGGCCGTTGCCAACTGCACAATGGGGTCATGCGCCTGCGCCATTGCCAGCACAGAAGCAAAGCCATTATCGGCAGCCAACCAGGCTGGCGGCACAGCCTGCACAGGGATTGGGTTGTCCAAACCACGCTGAAAAGCGGCCGAGCCGGTGAGGCGCGGCGCACGGTTGAGTTGATACGGGAACGCCAACCCGGAAACACCCTGCGCGGGATAGCTGCTGCCTGCGCGGCGCACCACGTACTTGTGCGGCGTGGCATCGCTGCGCGTGGACACCTTGAGCACCGGCGTTTTGATTTCAGCAATGCCGTGCAGCGCTGACCATTCCACCGGCCAGCTCAAAATTTCCAGCAGCCAATCCATCTCCTCGTCATAACCGGCATCACGGCCAACTTGCACCATTTGCTGCCCCAAAGCGACGGTCGCCGCGCAAGTGAAGCTGCACGGCAAATGGGGCACGGCGCGAATTCCCATCCAGCGCCACAAAATATTGGCTTCGGGCGGGCCAGAAAGGGCGAGTGTGTGCGGCTCAGGGGTAACGGCCGTTGCTCCCGCCGTATTCGCCGCCATCGGCCAGGTTGTGTCGATCATGCCCTGCTGCACCCAAACATCGTGAAAAAAGCTGTGGCAGCAGGCAGGGTAGCCGAGCAATTCACCAATACGCTGGTGGTCATCGTCATCCCAGGCAGCCTTAAACGCCGTCACCGAAGCCGGTGTGCCGACGACGACACGGTACACAAACGGCTTGCCCAATTCAGGTTTTATGCCGGTGCTGGCATAGGAACTGCCATTTAGCCCTTGCAATTCGACCGGCAGCGCATTGAGGCCATGCGCCGCCCAGACGCCGGCCTTCTCGATGAACGCTTGCGGCGAGATGATGGTCACGCCACAAGCACGCACGCCAGCGAGCACGGCACGCCATTCTATGTCGAACCAGGCGTGTGTTATGCGTTGCAGGCGGGGTTCCCAAACCGCGCGTGCGTCATCGCTGACCCAACTGCGCCGCACAAAATCGGGGAGGAGGAAATCAAGCCGTTCGATAGGGGTGTGCATGATCCAGGTGGTCTCCGTGAACGTCTCGATGGTAAGAATCGCCATGATCGGTATGATCGCCGTGCGTGGTTGTGGTAGGGGAAACGGCCGTTTCCCCTCCACGAGTTATTTGTTCCATTGCCGCCGCTACACTCAGGTATTGATTTTGTGTCCAGGCAGCCAGAACGGCCTGTTCAACGGCCACGCGCGAAGGATGCAGCGACAGCGGCGTCTCTCCGGCGGCCACCATTTCTGCTTCCAGGTGTGCGTAAAGCGCCATCCAAACATCGCAATGCTCGGTACGGTTACGCCAATCATGGGCAACGGCCGTTCCCGGACATTGCCCCTTGCACATCAGGAAAAAGCGGCAGCCCTGACAGCCATTGTAAACCTGGGGCGTGTGATACAGCGCCAGATAACGCTCAAAACTCTCCTCATCCGCCTTCACAAAATCAATGCCATCCTTATTGGTGCGCCCGCAGTTGGTACGCTGCCCGTTGCCTTCAATACCTTGCACGGCACGCGTCGTGTACGGGTCGCACGCATTCCAAACACAGGTTGCCGCATGATCATCGCCGCGCAGCAATTGGCGCATGTCGGTGAACAAGTCAAAATCCAGCCGCGTCAATTCTTGTTCCAGCGCGAGAAAACTTTTAAAAGCGGCTACATTTTCGGCCGTTGTCAGCGCATACTTTTGACGAATGAAAGGATTCTCAACTTCTAAGATATGAATACGCACTGATGAAACGCCCAATCCTTCTACATAACGGAACCAATCGTGTAACGCGGGCAGTTTATCAGCAGTGGCATTGCCGCGATGCAGCGTAACAATCAAACTGGGTGGAATGCCCTCACGACAAAGGCGCTCAATGGCGGCATGGGTTTTTGCCGTTGCCGCCCGCGTACCAGCCAGGGTTCCAACCCAGCGTGCATCGTTAAGTTCACCGGGGCCATCTACAGAAATGCCAACATGGACTTTGTAACGATGGAACAATTGCACATGCGCGTCGTTAATGAGGACGCCGTTGGTCTGGATGCCGTTACGGCCGTTTCGTGCATATCCCCACGCCCAAATATCCTCTAAATCCTTTTCCGGCAGCAGCAGCGGTTCCCCACCAAACAAAGTGAAAGAACCACCCAATTCCAACGCCGTCGCCTTCATCTTTTCCAGATCGTACAGATGCAGCACATTGCCTGCATCGCGCTGTGGGTTCTGGTAACAGTATTGGCATTGAATATTGCATTTGACACCAAGCGGGCGCAGTTCTAAAGTCACAACGATGTCCTCAACCATGAATAGAAGAATGCAAAAGGGGCAACTGGTGGGGTATTTGCTCCGTTGTAAATCGTCATTGAATGTTCCTTATGAATGAGCCGACATTATACAGCAACGAGATAGCGCAAAAGGGAAAATAGGCGTGAAAACAGCCCGCCTTTAATTGATTTCTCTTTAATCTGCCCACACGGCATTCACGAGACTGTATTATGAAGAGAGCTTGCATCCCCGCCTTTGTTGCGGATAATCAGCAGAGAAACACAGCCATGAATAAAGGCCAATTTTATTGGCAATGATGTTTATCTCATGGCGCAAACCTTCGACAGGCTGTTTTCACACATCAATTTAACATGAGGATATTTCCCAGTGAAACAAGTCGTTAATATAGAATGGCACGGCCAACTGGCTTATGATACTGCCTGGGATTGGCAGAAAGAAGCGGTGGCAGCCTTAACAAATGATCCGACCCAGGCGGACAAATTCCTTTTATTAGAACATCCACCCACCTATACGCTGGGACGACGTGGCAAGCTAGAACATTTGCTGCTAGACGAGACGGCGTTGGCTGAACAAGGGTTTACAGTGCGCTGGGTAGACCGGGGCGGCGACATTACTTATCATGGCCCTGGGCAGCTAGTTGGCTACCCGATTATGAATTTGAAGCGGCTGTATGCCTTGCGCGGCTATGATTTGCCAGATTTACATGGCTATTTACGTGATCTGGAAGAGGTCATTATTCGTGCCCTGGCAGAATTTGGCATCAACAGTTGGCGCTATGAGGGATACACGGGTGTCTGGGTAGATACGCCCGGCGGTGCCGAGAAAATCGCCGCAATTGGTGTCAAAATTAGCAAGGATGGCATTAGCAGCCATGGATTTGCCCTCAATGTGAATCCTGACCTGACGCATTTTGGACACATTATCCCTTGTGGGATTCGTGATCATGGGGTGACTAGTATGGCGCGGGTGTTGGAACGGCCGTTACCCACCACCGCCCTCCTCCAACCCATCGTCAACGCCTTCCAACAAATTTTCGATGTAACTCCGGTCGGTTCAATCACCGAGATTGAATCAACCTCTGAGAGGTAACGATTATGTCTTTTGTATCTTTAGATTCCATTCAGTCTGATGAACAAACACCGGCACGCCCCAAGCGTCCCGATTGGATTAAAGTGCGCATCCCCACCAGCGAGAATTACCACGAATTGCAAAACTTGATGCGCGTTAAACAACTACACACCGTTTGTGAAGAAGCCAAATGCCCCAACATTGGCGAATGTTGGGGATCGGGTACAGCCACATTTTTGATTTTGGGCGATATTTGCACGCGTAGTTGTGCTTTTTGCGACATTAAGACGGGACGGCCGTTACCCATCGACTGGGAAGAGCCGAAACGCGTCGCCGAAGCCGTACAGCGGATGAACCTGCGTCATGTCGTCATCACCTCCGTCAACCGCGACGAGCGCAAAGATGGCGGTGCGCCCATTTTCGCCATGTGCATCGAAGAAATCCGCAAAGTACAACCCGGCTGCTCCATCGAAGTTCTTATTCCAGACTTCAAAGGCGACCGCGACGCCCTCAAAATCGTCATGGATGCTCGCCCCGAAATTCTCAACCACAATGTCGAAACCGTACCGCGCCTGTTCAAACAAGTGCAGCCACAAGACAAATATGAATGGGCAATGGCTACATTGGCAAATGCCAAACAGCTTGAGCCAGATGTCCTCACCAAAAGCGGCATCATGGTCGGTTTAGGCGAAACATGGGACGAGATATTAAGCGTGATGCAGGATTTGGTTGATCGCGGCGTAGACATTCTCACCATTGGTCAATATTTACAGCCCAATCCACAACAACATTTGCCGGTTGACCGTTTCTACCACCCAGACGAATTTGCAGAATTGGAACGATTGGGGCTAGAGATGGGCTTTCAATGGGTAGAGAGCGGCCCATTGGTACGCAGCAGCTACCACGCAGAACAACAGGTGCGCACCCTGTCCCCCATGCACCGCAAAACAGCGTAAAATCGCTCAAGCAAACACAATTTAACAGCCATCCACAGAACATTGTGGATGGCTGTTTTGATCCCGCACCGGGTATGTTCAAAGAAAAATGTAAAACAGGCTACACGGCCGTTTTCCGCTTTCCTGTATGATAAGGACAGAACCTGTCAAACTCCCCATCCTGACAGCAACTATCGTAAACAGATGCGTGTCGCTCCGGCTTATCTTGACGCTACAGCTTGTAGTGCCCCACACAAATCAAGATAACCAGAGCAGGAGTTGGGAATCATGCGCTACGTGCTAGCCCTCTTTGTTGTTATCTTTGGCCTAGGTGCAATGGCTATCAACCCATTGCCGCAACCATCGCTGCCGATTCCCGAAAACGTCAATAATGACACGAATCCTGCCAATCCCATCCTCCCCACACTTTTGCCCGTTCTAACCCAAGTAGATCGAGATGATGACCCTGCCGAAATGCTGCCATGCACCGAAGCTCCCCGCGATTGCAGTTTGCGCAGCGCCATCCAGATCGCCAACAACGATGGATCACCCACGACCATCACTTTTGCCGATCACTATCTCATTTCGTTGAATCAACCGCTGCCAGCGTTAAGCGAAGATGGCACAATCATTCGCGCCGCGGCCGGCCAAGAAATCCACGTCAAAGGCAACGACTTGCCTGGCGCGATTTTTGACATCACCGGGGCAAACGTCACCGTTGACGGCTTGCATATTTATGGCGCCGGTGCTGGTTATGCGAACATCATGATTAGCGGAACCGCCTTTGCCGCAACCATTGCCAACAACATCATTGGCGATGATGATGCGCCCAGCGGCAATTGTGGGCAAAACAACCAGGCTTATGCAGGCATTTACATCAACGCACACGCCGCCGACCCCCAAGCGACACATGCCTGGATTTATGGCAATATCATCGAGTGCCATACCGGAGCGCCCGGCGTCGGCATCTTAGTAGCGACAGAACAGGTGATCATCGGGCACGATGGCACAGGCTGTGCCGGATTCGACGGCAACAACACCATTCGCTGGAATCAAATCGGCGTTAACCTTGGTGATAACGGCCGTAACACCGTCTGTCATGCCCTGATCCATGACAATGTCGGCGGTGGGCTGCAAATGACCAACTTCAACAACGACATTATGGAAAATGAAATCCGATAAACCTTGAGCCTCAAAAGCGTCACATCTGCTTGCTAAAGCGGCAAAAACTGTGTGGTTTTTGCCGCTTTTATCATTCATGACAAAAGATGTCAGGTTTTTTCACTAAACTGATTGCTGGCAATGTCCCCCATTCATGGTACAATAAAGGATGGGTAATAGAACGTCCGTTCGATAATAGGGGTTTACAAATGGAACCAAAGCATATTTTTGTGCATGGCGCACAACAACACAATTTAAAGCATATTGACGTTACCATCCCACGGAACCAATTAGTGGTCTTAACAGGCGTTAGCGGCAGCGGTAAATCATCATTGGCCTTCGACACCATCTACGCTGAAGGGCAGCGACGCTATGTTGAGAGCCTTTCCTCATTTGCCCGGCAGTTTATCGGGCAAATGGAAAAACCAAAAGTAGACGCTATCACCGGCCTTAGTCCCGCCATCGCCATCGAACAAAAAGCTGTCAGCAAAAACCCACGTTCTACGGTAGGCACCGTGACAGAGGTGATGGACTATTTACGCGTTTTGTTTGCGCGAGCAGGCGTGCCGCATTGCCCAGAGTGCGGGCGTGTCGTCCAGCCACAATCACCCCAACAAATTGCCGACCAATTGGCAGCGCTATCGCCCGGCACTAAATTCCAACTGCTCGCCCCCATTGCTCGTAATCGCAAAGGAACTCACCTTGATGCCCTCAAAGCAGCACGGCAGCAAGGCTTTGTGCGTGCTCGCATCAATGGCGAAATGGTAGACCTGACCGGGAAACTTCCCAGGTTGGATAAAAAGGCAAAACACACGGTTGAATTGGTGGTAGATCGGCTGCGCGTGCCAGACGAGGCAGATGCTGCGTTTGTACCACGCCTGGTTGACTCGGTAGAAACCACATTGAAAGCGGGTGAAGGCACGCTAATCGCCGATTTGGGCACAGAAGAGTTATTGCTGAGCGAACACAATGCCTGCCCGCAATGCGGCATTAGTTTCCCGGATTTGTCACCGCAGTTGTTCAGTTTTAACTCCCCCTTGGGTATGTGCCCGGACTGCAATGGCATTGGCACGCAGCTTCAAGTCGATCCCGACCTGATTGTGGAAGACCCGACGCTTTCAATTATGGATGGGGCGCTGCGCTGGTATGGCAATGTGCGCAAGAAAAAGAATAAGTGGACGACATCACAATTGCAGGCAATCGCCGAGCATTACAACATTGACCTGGATACTCCATGGCAAGAATTACCGGAACAATTCCGACAAATCATGTTTTATGGTTCGGGAGATGAGCAGGTTCATTTTAAGTATGGGCATGAAAATGCGGATAGTTCATGGCAAGGAGAATCGAGACGGCCGATTAAAGGCATCATTGCCAATGTCAATCGCCTCTTTCGCCAGACCGGCTCCGAATACACACGCGCTTTTTACCTGAGCTTTATGAATCAACGGCCGTGTCCCACCTGCCAGGGAACGCGCCTCCGCCCAGAAGCCCGCGCCGTCAAGTTGGGAGGGCAAACCATTACCACTGTCAGCGGCATGGCTATCGACGACGCATACCGCTGGGTAATCGGGTTATACAGCGAGCCTGCAAACGTCAACAAAAATCAATTATCGGTGAATGGCACTAACGGCACATCCCATGCGCACCACATGATGCGCAATGCCGCATCCAGTTCGCGATTGACCGATGAACAATATGAGATCGCCGCTGAAGTTCTCAAAGAAATCCGCGACCGGCTTCAGTTTATGCTCAATGTAGGATTGCACTATCTGACCCTGGATCGGCCGGCGCCCACATTGTCCGGTGGCGAAGGGCAGCGCATTCGCCTTGCCAGCCAAATAGGCTGTGGACTGGTAGGCGTCCTGTACATTCTCGATGAACCCTCTATCGGTCTGCACGCACGCGACAATCGCGCCTTAATTGAAACGCTGCACCAACTACGTGACATGGGCAACACAGTTCTGGTAGTGGAGCATGACGAAGAAACGATGCGCGAATCAGACTGGTTGATTGACCTGGGGCCAGGTGCAGGCGTAAAAGGCGGCTACATCACCGCAGCCGGAACCCCACAACAAATTGCAGATGATGAAAATTCGTTAACCGGCCATTATCTGAGCGGCAAAATGCAGGTAAGCGCCCCCAACGGGCAACAACGGCGCATACCACAAAATGGTGCGCTGCGGCTGGTAGGCGCACGGCTGCACAATTTGAAGCATGTCACGGCCGAATTTCCGCTAGGCACCATGATTTGTGTGACCGGTGTCAGTGGCAGCGGCAAGAGCAGCCTGGTAGCAGAGACATTAGAACCGGCACTGGCACGCGCACTGAATCGGGCACAAACCACACCCGGCCCCTATGAGCGCCTGGAAGGGTTAGAGCATCTCGACAAAGTGATCAATATCACGCAAGACCCAATTGGACGCACCCCTCGTTCCAATCCGGCAACGTACATCAAATTGTTTGACGAAATCCGGCAAGTGTTTGCCGCGACACCAGAAGCAAAGCTGCGCGGTTATAAAGCGGGCCGTTTCAGCTTTAACGTTAAGGGCGGTCGCTGCGAAGCGTGTGCCGGATATGGGCAGCGCAAAGTGGAAATGCACTTTCTGGCAGATGTGTGGGTAACGTGCCGTGAATGTAATGGGCAACGGTTCAATCGGGAGACGCTGGCCGTCACATACAAAGGCAAAACGATTGCGGACGTGTTAGATATGGATGTGCAAGATGCCTTAGACTTCTTTGCCGCCCATCCAAAGATCAGCCGTATGCTGCAAACGCTGCACGATGTTGGCCTCGATTATGTCAAACTGGGACAGAGTGCGCTCACCCTCAGCGGTGGCGAAGCACAACGCATCAAACTGGCAAAGGAATTGAGCCGGGTGGCAACGGGGCGTACCGTTTACATTCTAGATGAGCCAACAACGGGGCTGCACTTCGCCGATATTCAAAAGCTGCTGGATGTGCTGCACCGGCTGGTAGATGCCGGAAACACCGTCATCGTGATTGAGCACAACATGGACGTGATCAAAACGGCCGATTACCTGATTGACTTGGGGCCAGAAGGAGGTGATGGCGGTGGGCGCATTATTGCTACCGGCACGCCAGAAGATGTGGCACAAATTAACGCGGGCTACACAGGTAAGTTTTTACGGCAGGTGTTGGCGCTCCCATTATTCACCTGATCGTCCTGTGAACTTCCAAGAAACCAGTTTCTTCAAGCCATGCTAACGCCAAACCGCCCTGAGAATTATTCCCAGGGCGGTTTTTCCCTTTCCTCTTCCTCGATCTCCCTTCCCAGAGATCGTCACAAATTCGTTAAGTAGGTCTGCACCGCCTGGGCTGTATCAAGCTGCAACACATCGCCAGCGATGCGCTGGGCATCCGCCAACTTTAAGCGGCGAATGGCTTCTTTTACATCTGGCACAGCCGGGGCACTCATGCTTAATTCGTCTAATCCTAAGCCAATGAGCACTGGTACGGCCGTTGCCTTTCCAGCCAACTCGCCGCACATCCCAACCCAAATGCCAGCCGCATGACCAGCAGACACCGTCTGCTGCACCAGCCGCAGCACGGCCGGCTGCAACGCATTTGCCAGGTCAGCCACTTTGGCATTACCACGATCCGCAGCCATCGCATACTGCGTTAAATCATTGGTACCAATGCTGAAAAAGTCAGCTTCCTTGGCTAATTGATCGGCCACGGCAACGGCTGACGGCACTTCAATCATAATGCCGACTTCCATCTCGGTGTCGAATGGCTGACCTTCAGCTTGCAATTCCGCCTGCACATCAGCCAGCACGGCTTTGGCCGCACGCAGTTCGGCAACACAACCAATCATGGGGAACATGATTTTGACGCTATACGGATCACCAGCTTCGTCTACACTGGCGCGTAAAATGGCACGCAGCTGCGGCTTGAAAATTTCGGGGTGATCCAGGCAGAAACGAATACCGCGCCAACCAAGGAATGGGTTGCTCTCCGGGTCACGCTCAAAATAAGGCAGCGGTTTGTCGCCACCGACATCGAGCGTGCGAATGATTAACGGCCGTTTCCCCATATCACGCACAACTTGCCGATACGCCTCATACTGTTCCTCTTCTGTGGGGGCAGTTTCCCGTCCCAGGAACATAAACTCCGTGCGGAACAAACCAACGCCTTCTGCGCCGTACTCCAACGCGATGCGCGTATCATTGGGGCCACCGATGTTGGCGACAATCTCTACAGCATGTCCATCCTTGGTGACAGCGGGCTGTTGTCCAACTTCTTTGGCACGCAATTGGTCGCCGAGCCACACCTGCCGCTGCGCCTGCAAATCTGCCTGCGTATCGTAATCGGGATCAACCCAAACACGCCCCAACGCGCCATCTAACGCTAACATTTGCCCTTCATTCAGTGCGGCTAGCGCGTTGCCTATCCCGACAACAGCGGGAATTCCCAAAGCGCGAGCCAAAATGGCGCTGTGCGAAGTTGAACCACCCAATTCGGTGCAAATCCCCAAGATTTTATCCGGGTTCATGCGTGCCGTATCGGAAGGAGTGAGATCGGTGGCAACCAAAATGGATGGCTGCTCAAAATCAAGAGACGGCCGTTCCACATCCATCATCTGCGCCAAGACACGCTGCCCAACATCAACCACGTCGGCAGCACGCGCCTGCATGTACGGATCCGTCAACGCCTGATAGGAGGCCGCCATATTCGTGACAACCTGCTGCCAGGCAGCTTCCGCATTAAGACGCTGGCTCATAATCACATCACGAGCGGCGTCAATCATGTCTGGGTCTTGCAAAAATAGGAGATGCGCCTCAAAAATCGCCGCTTCGTCTTTACCAACTTGCTGCAAAGCTTGTTGATAAACACTGTTAATCTCTGCCTGGGCAGCGGTAACGGCCGTTTGCAAACGTCGCCATTCCGCATTGGTATCCGTAATCGTATGCACTTCAACATCGGGCAGGCGGGGACGATACAAAGCAACCGGGCCAATGGCAATCCCTGGTGACGCCGGAATTCCCCCCAATTCTCCTTCAGCCAATGGGGCAATGACCATTGGCACAGGGGCATCGCTGACATCATCATCCCGATCACCAAAATTATCAGCCGCCAACGCCTGGATAGCCGTCAATGCGGCTGTGGCATCAGGCCCTTTTGCCAGGACAACGACTTTGTCACCCTGGCGCACGCCCAATGTCGCCACCTGATTGATGCTCTTTGCATTCGCCAATTGGCCGCCTTTGCGCAATTGCAAATCAGCCTTAAACTGATTGGCAGTCGTCACAAAACGCGCCGCCGGACGGGCATGAAGGCCCAGGCGATTACGCACAACAAGCGTCAGCTCCTGTGCGCCAACCAATGGAGAGAGGGTGGTTTTAACAGACTCGCCACCCGCAACATACTCCCCAAGCTGATCCTGCTTCATCCCCAAAGCGCCCATCGCCTCTTGCGCGACCTGCTCTAACGTTCCCCCAATCGAGGCTTGCACCACGGCAGACATGGTACCTTCAACCAAAGGAGCAGCACAAAGCTGCACACGTTCTTGCTGCTCTGGCAGCAGCATTTCTAAAGCAGTTTCCGCACTGAGAAGGGCACTACCCAAATCCATTAAAATCAAGACACCATCATCACTATAGACTTCGTTGATGGCCTCGTACACTCTAATGGGGTTGGTGCCGATAGGATTTTCTGGGTCTTCAATACCGCCAGCGGCAGCAATCGGCACACTTTGCGGTGTCATTTGCTGCGCCAGTTCTTGCACACCAATGGCAAGGTTGTTGCTATGTGAGACAATGACAATACCAACCATTATCGATTCTCGCTTCTCTACCAGTTAGCAGGCATCCCATCGCCATACCAATGATGGGATAAGATTCCTGAATCGCAATCGGGGCAGTGGTGTACTTCATGAACGGCCGTTTCCACCCCAGGCGTCAATTTTTCTGGCGGACCCGGCACAAAACCGGTCGCCCCACAACGGCACGCATACCAGCCCATGTTTACGGCCGTAAACGGTTTCCGCACCGCAAATAAATCAATACACTCCACACCAAATCCCCAGCGGGCATTTGTCACCAAATAACGGCAGCCAATGGCACGCAGCTTCTCCAAATAAACAGCAACATGGAGGCAATGACGCATCAACAACACCGCCAAAGTAACATCTGAAGGGAAAGGATAAGAACGGGCATCCGCACAAATGACCTGTAAATTATCGGGCAATGTCGCGACCGCTGGCAGCAAGGTATCATTCATTTCCAGGGCATAAACCCGTTTGGCTTGCTGCGCCAACCGCCGTGCCAGCCGCAAATCGCCAGCACCAATATCGAGAACAACGTGATACGGCCGTACCCAGGTCAAAACCTGCGCATACGTCACCTCATCATACGGCGACCACATTTGCTCCCAGGCCTGTGCCGACAAAACCACTATGAATCTCCCTTACGACGACGCACCCACGTATTGAAGGAAAGACTAACCATGAAAATCACCCAGATCGCCACGGCGAATCCCAGGCCAAACATGATCGCACGTCCCAAACCTTCTGTCGGGTACAACTGCCAGGCCATAAACACCGCCAAAACAAGGCTCAACAAGCCAATCGTCGTAAACCCATTGCGACGGCTAATCCACGGTTCATTCAGCGGAATCTTCACTTCTACTTCTTCCTGCTTTTCCTTCTTTTGCCGTGCCTTTTTCTTAGCCATCATCCCTTCCTAAAAAACAGATTTCGGGCTGCCCCAAGTTGTACTTCTTCACTATTTTACAGTTGCTGAATGGCAACCGCTAACCAAACACCATAAACCAAAGTCACAATTCCTATCACGCCCAAAACCCAATTCACCACACGAGCATGACGTTTATTTAGACCCAGGTCAAAAATAACCGCACGCAGCCCTAACATGGCATGCGATATAACCACAATCAAAAACACAACCTCGATAGTAAAAATCGCCGGGTTCGAAACATATGCCAAAACCTCGGCAAAATCACGCAAGCCCCCCTCCACCACAAAATGGTGCGCCACCATATGCAGCAGCAGCAGCAGCACCAACAACAAACCAGACACAGCCTGTATCAGCCAAAAAGCGCCAGCCCGCCCGACTTGTACACTCTTCTGTTTCGTCCCTTGTTTAGATAAACCAGCCTGCATATCATACTCCTCGTAAATCGGATTGTTAATCCGATAGTCGGATTAGCAATCCGACCTACGATTTTTATTCATGGGGGTCAACGACAATTGGTGAAGTCTCCTCAGAAAGCGCAGCGCGATTTAGCAAATCACGCTGCGGAGTCATCAAATCGTAAACACCTTCCAGGCGCTAACAAGCAGGAGCAATGTACCAATCACCATCAAAACCCAAAACAGACGACGATGCTGCCGCGCCCCAACACCCATTCCTACCAACGCTACCCGAATGCCATTTAGCCCATGAAACAAAATGCCGAAAATCAGTATGATGTCCAGCAGCAAAAACAATGGACTGCGTGCCAATGCCAGGAACTCATTCCAACCCGACTCTCCCTGCAACAATTTACTTAAAATAGCCAGGTGTAAGAAAAGGTAAACAGTTAACGCCAGCCCAGTCAGGCGGTTCAGCGCAAAAGCCCAACTGCCAAGATTGCGCTTGCGCACATCAAACCAGGCACGCAGGGGGTTCTTTGGTCTCACTGCATCATGTGTTGTTCGTATTTCTTGCACTGTATTACCTCCTGCCTATTTGCCCAAGCCAAAGACGCGGCGGAATTTACGCCGGGTCAATGCGCCACGCAGCGACATAATCGCTTCGCCTGGATTCACGTCAGATGGGCAAACTTCTGTGCATTCGTAAGCCACATGACAACGCCAGCAGCCATGTTCATTATCCACCCAATTGAGGGCAAATTCTGGATCGCTGTCGCGTGGTTCAGCAACAACACGCGCTGCCGCTGCCATAGCTGCCGGCCCTAAATATTCAGAGTCAGTGCCAGCGACCGGACAAGCGGAAACACACAAACCGCACTCCAAGCAATTCTCATAACGGGTGTATTGAGCGATCCCATCCGGCAAGTCGGTTTTAGGCCAAAACTCGCTGGCGCGGATATAGGGCATTTCTGGTGTATTGTATCTGTCGTAGAAAGGAGCCATATCCACAACCAGATCACTGATCAATGGCGCATTTTGTAATGGCTCGACTACAACAGTTGGCGTTCCCAATTCCAGAACTTTGACGACACAAGCTAACTGCTCCTGTCCATTAATCCGCATCCCACATGTGCCACAAGAAGCATGGTGGCAAGAATGACGCAAAATTAACGAGGTGTCCTGATCGCGTCGCACATCTTGCAGCGCTACCAGCACCGTCGTGTTTTCATCAACGGTAACGTTGTATGTATCATAATGTGGGGTTTGTCCCTGCTTGTAGCGGAAAACTTTTAATTCTACTTTTCGCTCAGCCATCGGAACTCCTCAAGAAAAGAACGACAGGCATTCTTTTCACTGTCAGGCATAGTAAGCCGTGTATGGTAACAGCACAACATCGCGGGTACGACAAGGTTCATCGACACCTAGTTTCTGACAAACCACATTGGCTGCCGCTTCAGCCATTCCGCGTAATGTTGTGGCTTTACCACCGGTAATTGTCACAAATCCTTCGACGCCTTCGTCTATGTGATCGAAGCATTTGAAGGTACGGCTCAATTCACGGCCGGTATCTGCATCAGCTTTGCGTGGGCCTATTAACGGCCGTGCCGCAGACCAGGCTGCACGCATGGGGGCATCTTTAATGGCGGGTAACATCAACGCCCCGTGATCATACATGGCTTGAATATGATCGGACGGTAATCCTAATTTATCAGGATCATCTACCACCCAAGAGCTGGTACCAATAACAGAAAGGCCACGTTGAGGCACAACAATGTCGCCATCACTGGATGTGTTCAGGCGATTGATGACCATGTTGCACCACCGACCTCGCACAGCAACCATGACGCCGGGAGACGGCCGTATCGGCACTTCCACCCCAACCATATCTGCTATTTTGCCGCACCAGGGGCCAGCCGCATTCACCACCAAATCCGCACCAATTTCATACGATTTTTCAGAAGTATGGTCAACAACTTTGACGCCGGTAACGGTATTTCCCTGGCGCAAAATTTCACGCACTTCAGTATATGGCTTGACCGAAGCACCATTTTTCTTTGCCGTTGCAAAAAAGCGCAAAGGCATCCGCATGGCATCCATCGTCGCATCAGGGATGCGCACAGCCATGATTGTTTTCTCGCTAAGGTTTGGCTCCAGGCGTAAAGCCTCTTCTTTGGTTAAACGCTGTGCCGGAATGCCGCAATCGCCACACCCTTCAATAAAGGAATGACTATAGGCCACATCCTCGTCGGTAACAGCCACAAATAAACCATCATTTTCTTCAAAAGTACCAGGCGCAATACGGCGCAAAATTGTATTTTCTTCAATACACTCAATCGCCGATTCTTTGTCTTTTACCGCATAACGAGCACCGCTATGCAGCAAACCATGATGACGGCCCGTCGTCCCAGAGGTCACTTCTCCGCGTTCAACCAATGTGACCTTCAAGCCGCGCAGAGTCAGGTCATGCGCCAACGCGCCACCAGTTCCTCCACCGCCTATAATTACTACGTGAAAATGAGACATTGCACGCTCCCTTTCACCACGCGGTTCCTTAGAGGATGGTCCAACTCTGTCTGTTGAACCATCCTCTATCTCATTCACAGATGGATGCAATCTGTGCGATAACATCCATCCTAATCAACTAACAATTACTCAACCCAATCAAAGGTACGGGTAACGGCTTTCTTCCACTGGGTATACAGTTCCGTGCTTGCATTGCTGCCAGCGGTCGGATCCCAGGTCTTGTCTATGCCCCAGTTTTCGCGCATTTCGTCGGTGTTCTTCCAGAAGCCAACAGCCAGACCAGCCGCGTAAGCAGCACCCAAAGCCGTTGTCTCTGCCACTTTCGGCCGTACCACAGGCACATCCAACACGTCTGCCTGGAATTGCATGAGCAGGTCATTGTAAACCATACCGCCATCAACCTTGAGAGCAGTCAGGTCTACGCCAGAGTCCTTGTTCATCGCATCCAGCACTTCGCGTGTCTGGTAAGCGGTCGCTTCCAAAGCAGCGCGTGCAATGTGTCCCTTCTTCACGTAACGGGTGAGGCCAGCGATAACGCCGCGAGCATCCGAACGCCAATAGGGAGCAAACAAACCGGAGAACGCAGGTACAAAGTAAACGCCGCCATTATCTTCAACAGATTTGGCATAGTCTTCGATGTGTGGTGAGAAATCAAAGAAGTCCAGGTTGTCGCGCAGCCATTGCACCAAGGCACCGGTAATGGCGATGGAACCTTCCAGAGCATACACAGCTGGTTCATCCCCGAACTTGTAGCACAGGGTTGTCAACAAACCGCTCTTGGAGGGCACAATCTTCGTGCCGGTGTTCAAAATCATGAAGCAGCCAGTGCCATATGTATTCTTAGCTTCGCCGGGGCTGAAGCAAGCTTGACCTACGGTCGCTGCCTGTTGATCGCCCAAGTCACCAGCAACAGGAATCACACCACCAAACGGGCCATCCGCCTTGGTATGTCCATAAACCATCGAAGAAGCTTTAATGGTCGGCAACATGGACTTGGGAATACCCATAATGTTCAGAATTTCATCGTCCCAATCCAAGGTATTCAGGTTCATGAGCATGGTACGGCTGGCATTGGTCACATCCGTCACATGTTCGCCGGTCAGGTTCCAGATAACCCAGGTGTCGATGTTACCGAAAACGGCGTCGCCTTTCTCGGCTGCTTCGCGCAAACCTTCGACATTCTCCAACATCCACTTCACTTTGGGGCCAGAGAAGTAGGTCGCCAATGGCAGACCAACCTTATCACGGAAACGATTTTGACCAACACCACCCTCCAGGTCTTTACAGATCTTGTCGGTGCGGGTGTCCTGCCAGACAATCGCATTGTAATAGGGCTTGCCGGTGTTTTTGTCCCAAACCACCGTCGTTTCACGTTGATTGGTAACGCCAACAGCTACGATATCAGCAGATGTAAGGCCAGCTTGCTTGAGAGCACCTTTCACAACATCTTGTGTACGCGCCCAAATTTCCATTGGATCATGTTCGACCCAACCGGGCTTGGGATAAATTTGCTCGTGCTCTAACTGATGTACGCCAACCGGTTCGCCAGAGTGGTTAAAAATCATACAACGGGTACTGGTTGTACCTTGATCGATTGCAGCTACATATTTAGCCATTTCCTCAATTCTCCTTATCTGAAATAGTGGGATTTGTTTATCCCGCCCAGAAAACAAACAACAGCAATATTTTGAAAAGCAGGTTACTACCTGGGCAAGCTAATACACCAGGAAACTGGCTCTGTAGGGTACATGAACAATCTGCCCAGGTATATACCCGGCGGCTACCCTACAATTTCCATTAACACGGTGCTAACCGCGGAGTCTAACCTTCTACCAATGTGTCCAGTAATGTTTTTAAGATGAGGTAGGAAGACGTAGCCCCTGGGTCTTGATGCCCAATACTCCGTTCACCCAGATAACTGGCCCGCCCTTTTTTCGCCTGCATGGGAATGGTGTCTTTCATCGCTTGTTCGGCGGTGTTTACGGCCGCTTGTAAGACTTCAATCGTATTGTCATTGGTGGCAAACGCTGCGTTGAGGGTTTCTAATGTGGGCGCCCATGTATCATACATAGTTTTGTCACCAAGTTGTGCACGCCCTCGCTGCACGATTCCATCGACACCGGATTGCAACAGCTTGACAAGATCTTCGTTGTTAAGTTCTTCTTTAGCAGCCATTGCCATGCCGCTGCGCATGAAAAATGTCCCATAAAGCGGACCACTAGCCCCACCAACACTGGAAATCAACGTCATGCCCACTGTTTTTAGGATATTGCCAATGTCTTTGTCAGCAATGCTGGGCAGCTTTTCTTTTACTTTTTTGAAGCCGCGATCCATGTTGATGCCGTGATCGGCATCACCAATGGCAGAATCCAACTGAGTTAAGTATTCTTTGTTTTCAGTCAGCACAACGGTCAGATTTTCCAGCCATGCGACAATTTGATCTTTTGTTACCATGATGAATGACTCACTCCTTTACATTGTTAGCGAACTGTAGGGTAAACATGTCTGTTTACCCTACATCGTATGATAGGGTTATACCCCCCAACGTAATCCCGGAGTATTAACAGGGGCATCCCAGAATTTAAGAATTTCTTCGTCGGCCTTGAGCAAAGTAATGGAGCAACCCTGCATTTCGAGTGATGTGATATAGGGGCCGATCAGGTTACGAACAATTTTGACACCACGATCAGCGCAAATTTCGGCAACCTTGCGATACACGGCATACAATTCAGAAACTGGTGTGCCGCCCATGCTGTTGACGAAAACGATCACTTCATCACCGGCCTGGAATGGTTGGTCTACGATGTCTTTTTCGACCCAGGTGCCGCTTTCATTATCCCATTCACGTACTGTGCGGGAGTATGGGCCATCATCAAGGATTTCGTTGGTCATCAAGGTTGTGATTTCGTCTACAGACGTCATCGCCATGCGCTTCTGGCCAGGCTCACCATGAATGCCAATACCGATTTCCATTTCGTCTTCGCCTAATTCGAAGGTGGGTTTTCCAGCGGCTGGAACGGTGCAGGATGTAAGAGCCATGCCCATGGAACGGCCGTACATATTCACCTTGCGTGCCAGATCAGAACATTGATCCAGGTCATACCCTGCTTCGGCGGCTGCGCCAACGATCTTCTCACACAAGACGGTTGTGCCCACACCACGACGACCTGCTGTATACAAGCTATCTTTCACAGCCACATCGTCATCAATGAGGATATTTTGCACTTTGATGCCGTCAGCATAAGCCAACTCAGCGGCCGTTTCAAAGTTCAAAACGTCGCCAGTGTAGTTCTTGACCAGGAACAAAACGCCAGCGCCACCATCAACGGCTTTCGCACATTCATACATCTGATCTGGGGTTGGTGATGTGAACACTTCACCGGGGCAAGCACCAGCTAGCATACCCATACCGACAAAGCCACCATGCATTGGCTCATGTCCGCTACCACCACCAGAAATAAGGGCAACTTTACCGGCAATAGGTGCATCTGCCCGATACACATACTTTGGCTCAAAATTTATTTTAAGCATATCCGGATGTGCTACCGCCATGCCCTCAAGTTGTTCTTTGACAACATCATCAACCGCATTAATCAACTTTTTCATCGCACTCTCCCAAAACTACCAAGTTTTCATCACCACACATCAACAACAAAGCAAATTAAGGGGCAAGCTTATACAAAACTTGCCCCTAAAAACCTTATTTCTTGCTCGGCAGGTATGGGGAAATGAACCAGTCGTAGAAGAAAACACCAACTGCACCAGAGATAGCCGGGATCAATACCGGTGGGATTAACCAGTAAAGACCATCGAACAATCCCGTTGTACCTACCAAAGCGCCAAAAATACGCGGGCCAAGGTCACGAGCCGGGTTAATGGAATAACCGCTGGGGCCGCCCAAAGAAAGGCCAACCGCCAATACGGTGAAACCTACCAGGAACGGGCCCATGTTGTTCTTCAAGCCCATGTTCTTGTCATCACCACTGGCCAAAATACCCCACAACAGAACCATTGTGCCAAAGAATTCGGCGATGCTGGCGTTTAATAGGGAATAGCTGCCAGTTGACGTGCCTGCTGCACCACCCCAGAAGGTTGTGCTGAAAACGGCGCCGGGGCCTGTACACCATATGTTGGGCATACCAGCTGCTTGCAGACCTTCCATGTAAACAAGGTAAACGCCTAATGCACCGAGGAAAGCACCAACCAATTGTGCCAAGATGAAGGGGCCTACTTTGGCCCAGGGGAATCCACGCTTCACAGCTAAAGCGATGGTCACGGCCGGATTCAGATGTGCGCCAGAAACGCCACCCGATACGTAAACGGCAATGATCACCGCGAAGGCCCAGCCGATGGTTATGGTATTCCAGTTGTAAGCTGGAGCTGCCAAACGGGGCGCCAAACCAACATTGGCTACAACGCCATCACCCATAAGAATGAGGATAAAGGTGCCGAAGACTTCGCCCACCAGTTCGCCCATCAAACCTTTGTCTTTCATGTCTTTCTCCTTAAATCTACTCTTCTGAAGAATTTTTTATGCGAAACAACTTGCGCATTTTAAATGCCATCCAAACAACCAGTTCTCCTTCCTTAACACTCCATTCAATAAGCAACCTCCTTCACTCACGCCGCAGCGGGTAGTTGTAGAAACTGCCAAACAAAAAGCACCTTGCCGCTACCGCAGCAAGATGCTTAGATGTTGCACCTCAATATCGCAAACAGACCAGGTCAATTGACAAACAATGAATTCGGTCATTTCTAACTACCCAGAAGAATAAGCTTTGGACAATGTGCCTAATGCACAATTCCTAATCATACGTCTTTCACCAGCAACTTCAACAAGCCAGTGCATTTGGTTCCAGAATGGAACAGCACGCACATTGTTTCGTTTCATTTTGAAACGGACGTTATAAATTATCGATTAATAATTGAGGGTAGGAAAGAATTTGTAAGGGGAAGTGTAAGATTTTTACGATTTGAAGTGCTCAGGGTCGATATTTAATCGTTTCATTTTACGCCATAAGGTGGTACGGCCGATTCCCAATTGTTTCGCCATTTCTGTGACACGTCCATGTGTGGCCCAGCCAGCCTGCAAAATCGCTTCTCGCTCCGCTTCGGCTGTTGTCTGTAGCGGCTGCGCTTGGGGGGAAACGGCCGTTACCACCCGCCCCCGCCGAATATTCTCTGGCAAATCCGCCACCGAGATAACCGCATCATTGCCCTGGTTAAGCGCCCGCTCCAGCACACTCTCCAGTTCACGCACATTGCCCGGCCAGGGATAACGGCGCAGCGTTTTCATAGCCTCGTCGTCAATCCACACCGGTTGATTATTGCGGTCTGTAATACGCGCCAGAAAACGTTCAGCCAAAATAGGAATATCATCAACGCGCTCACGCAAGGGTGGAATGGCGATGTTAAACACACCAAAGCGATAATAAAGGTGTGCAATAACATTTCCCTCAGCCACCAACTGTTCCAGGTCGGCCGCCGTCGCCGCAATAATACGCACATCCACAGGGATCGGATGTGTCCCCCCCAGGCGCATAACGTGTTTGGTCTCAATGACATGCAACAAAGCGGCCTGCATTTCTAATGAAAGCCCTTCGACCTGATCTAACAACAAGGTGCCGCCATTTGTCAGTTCAAATTTGCTGGGACGGCCGTTATGCACGGCGTCCTCCTCATGCCCCAAAAACTCGCTGACCATTAACTCGTGGGGAACAGCGCGGCAGTTAATCGCCATAAATGGCCGACTGGCACGGGAACCGTCATTATGAATAGCACGCGCCAGATGGTTTTTGCCAACGCCCCCTTCCCCACGCAGCAGCACGGGCGCTGTGCCGCGTGCTGCCGTGCGTGCCTGGCGCAGTACCGGGCGCATCGCGGCCGAATAGGAAGAAATATCTTCGAGGGCTAAGGAGGCCTGGCTCCCGACTTGCTGATGCACTAACTGGCGAATGCGCTCAATTGGGCGAATTGTTACCAGATAAGCCAGCGGCCGCCCTTCACCTGTACTCACAAAACGCAAACTGACCGACAAACGTATAGGCTCGTCGCCCACGCGAAAACTAATTTCTGCGTCACGCAATTCCTTCCTAACTTCAATCGCTTCGGCCAAAATGGCAGGCGGGGTGAGAATGTCACTGATCAACTTGCCCATCACAGCCGCCGGATTGAGATGCAGTATATTGCCAGCCTGCTTGTTCAGGTGATGCAAACGCCCACCTTCGTCCCAAACAACGATTCCTTCATTAATAGATTCGAGAATGATGTTTACTTCTGCCAGGCGATGATTTGCTTCTTCCAGGTAAAGGTTTGCCTGGAGCTGGTTGCTAATTGCCCGCGCCGCTGACATGACCAACGAAAGGGTGTGACGGGTAGCGGCCGTTACCGGCTCCACCAGGCCAATCGTTCCCACAATTCGCCCGCTGACATCATGAATTGGCGCGGCTGACGTCACCAAATGATGGTACACCTCAAAATAATGTTCTGCGCCGACAACCTGAATGGGCATCGCCGTAATCAAGGTCAGGCCAATCGCATTGGTGCCGACATTTCCCTCGGCCCACATGCTGCCTGGCTGTAAGCCAAAAGCTTGCAGTCCACCAATGCCGGGATCATCGCCTACCATACGCGCTCTAGTGGTTGTTGCGCTGAGGCGTTCAATGGACGCTGCCTGATCGCCCTGCATATCCAAAATGCAGCCAGCGCCATCGGTGAAGACGATGGCACAATATGAACCTTCCATAAATTGGTAGATGTCTTCGAGAAACGGCCGTGCCAACATCATCACGTCAGCATGTGCTTTTAACGTTGCCTGAAAGCTAGGCGCTTGGAGACTAACCTGTCGGGGTCGTTGTCTGGGGTCAGAACGCGGGGCACAGCGCTGCCAGGAGCGCACAACAATCGGGTCTGGGTCAACGCCTTGAATCGGAGTCACCTGACCCGTTTTCATAAAGCTGTGCCACATTTGTTTAAGGATGTCGCGGCGTATGGGATAACCAATCGGCTGCATAACAGAATTATACGCTAACCTGACACTTTCAGCACTTCGCCAGTATGTGTGGCATCATATCCTGCTAAATTTGCGACTTGCTGCCGCAGTTCGGCGCTTTGCAAATAATCCAGCAATGGCTGTAATAACACATTGCCAGCCGCCCGTGCTGGCACAACCAGATCATATCGTTCTTCAAAAAGGGGAATGAAGTCTAATTGAAACGGCCGTGCAGCCGCCAAAATCGCCAACCCCACATCCGCCTGCTTTTGCGCCACACGCTGCGCCACCTGCAAATGCGTCTTAGCTTCCACATCATACCCTCTGATAAAGTTCGTATCCAGACCTAAGCGTTTCAGATGCAAATCGAGCCAAAGCCGTGTCCCTGTACCGCGCCGCCGATTGACAAAACGCACATCTTCGCGCACCAAATCAGCCAGGCCACGAATCCCACAAGGGTTTCCTGGCGCAACCAACAACCCTTGCTGCCGATAAGACAACGTCAACAACAACATCTCCTCGCCAGGAAACAGATGGCGCACATGCGCAGCATTGTATTCACCCTTTTCCGGGTCTAACAAATGACTACCCGCTATCTGACACAACCCTTGCCGCAGCGCAATAAGGCCATCCAGGCTGCCAACCGGCAGTGTAAACAATCCCGGTGTATTCTTTTTCTCTTGCATCTGCTGTGCCATTAATTCCAGGGCGAGATCATGACTACCCCAGGCAACTAATGCGCCTGACTGCGGCCATTCTGGCAAGACAGCCAGATTGATGACAAAAGCACGCGCTGTTGCCTGATAATATTTTTCGACAAATCCCCGGCTGACATGAGTGGTCGTCAAGGCAATTAGACCCACATCTTCCAACAGTTTGACGTGATGACGTATCCGTGCCGGATATGTGTCCAATATTTTCCCTAGTTGCGACAAAGTGGCTGCGCCAGCCATAAGTTGGCGCAAAATTGCCAGCCGATGTGGATCGGCGAGCAATTTTAGAAGCTCAAAGTCCTGGATGGATTGTACGCGATCAATAGGGAGTAAATCATTCATTGTTAAATTATATCTTAACACTAAGTTTTTTCTTAGCGTTCTCAGCAGATATTTTTATATATATCCGCTTGTTATAATCAGCTTAATTCATATAAAAGTGCTATTGAATCATGGAAAAAATTATCCCCAATTAGCATGGAACCTTATAGGAGGCAAAAGATGGAACTCGGTGGATATGCAAATCGAATGGCTCACGTTGACCTGACCGCAGGAAAAGTAGATTACAAACCTATTCCAGAAGAATGGGCTTTGAAATACATTGGTGGTCGGGGCTTGGGAGTCAAGTATGTATTTGAGAATGGGCCAGAAGTTGATCCCTTATCACCGGACAATGTCCTTTGCTTCATGAATGGCCCACTAACAGGAACGGCCGCTAACATGAGTGGTCGCCTGGCTGTCGTCACCAAATCCCCCCTCACCGGCACTGTCACAGACAGCCACCAAGGTGGCTGGGCAGCCGCACGCATTCGCTGGGCTGGCTTTGACGGCTTGATCTTTAAAGGAAAAGCTGAGAAACCGGTTTATGCCTATGTCGAAAATGATACAGTGGAACTGCGTGATGCATCCGAAGTTTGGGGCAAAGGCATTCATGAAACCATCGACCACTTCAAGGAAAAGTATGGCGAGAAGGATTTAACCGTCATTGCCATTGGGCAAGCTGGCGAAAATCTGGTGAAGTATGCTTGCTGGGTAAACGAAGATGATCGTGCCAGTGGGCGTGGTGGAACGGGCTGCGTGGGTGGCAGCAAGAACTTGAAGGCCGTTGTCGTCAAAGCAAAGAAAAACTTCCCGAAGCCCAAGAATCCAGATGCCTGGAAAGAAGCTCATGCGCGTGCCCTGGCGACCATCATGGACGAGAAAAATATCACCAGCCCGCGTAAAGGTGGGTTGTCGGTTTATGGCACGAATGTGTTGATGAATATCACCAGCAATATGGGTGGATTGCCCGCGCTAAACGGCCGTGTTACATCCTTTGGCGAACGGGCCGAATTGCTCAGTGGCGAATACGTCAACGACCATATTTTGGTTAATAACCCCACATGCCACGCCTGCCCTGTTGCTTGTAAAAAGGAAGTTCGCATCACCGAAGGTGAATATGCCGGATTGCAGATGGAAAGTGTGGAATATGAACCGGCATGGGCTTTGGGTGCAAACTGCGGCAATGACAACATTGCCTCTGTCGCCAAAATGATCGACCAATCCAACGATTATGGCATGGACGCCATCGAGATTGGTGATGTCATGGCAACCTACATCGAAGCCACAACAAAAGGCTATACAAACGGGGATGGCGGTCTCAAAGAAGGCGATTATGTGGCAATGGTGGCTACTATCGAGAAGGTCGCTTTCCGTGAGGGTATTGGCGATTTGCTGGCAGATGGCTGCAATGCCGTTGCCAAGCATTTTGGACATCCCGAAATTGCGATGACGGTGAAAGGCCAGGGTATCCCCGCCTATGACCCACGTGGTTTGAAGGGTATGGGCATTGCCTACGCTACCAGCAATCGCGGGGCTTGCCATTTACGCGCTTACACGCCTGCTGTTGAATTGAGCTTGATCCCGTTAACGGCCGATCCCCTGGTATGGAAAGGCAAGGGCGAAACCACCAAGCTGCTGCAAGATTTGCACGCATTCTCCGACAGCCTGGATTTGTGCAAATTCAGTGCATTTGCTGAAGGGGCAGAAGAGTATGCCACGCAATATGCCGCAATGCTGGGGTTGGATGGATTTACAGTAGACGATGTGCTGACAGCCGGCGAACGCATTTACAATCTGGAGCGTTATTTTAACAATCTGGCTGGGTTCCGCGAAGGAAGCGATTACTTGCCAAAACGGTTCCTGGAAGAACCATCGACCATGCCTGGCTCAGAAGGGCATGTCTGCGAACTAGACCTGATGCTGGATGAATATTACACGGCACGTGGTTGGGAAAATGGTGTTGTACCGGAAGCAAAGTTGAAGGCGTTAGCGATTATTTAGTATTGTTTCCGTCATAGATGTGTAACTATTACACATGGAAAACCGCGTTCTGTAACAAGAACGCGGTTTTTTTATCCCCCGCCGCGCAGGAGTTTTACTTCTAACTTTTTTTGCAGGGCTGTGGTGGCCGCATCGGTTCCTTGTAAGACAAAGTGAATTTGCCCAATGTGTAAGGAGCCAAGGTGAAAGTCTTCGATTTGGGTGACGTGTGCAACCCAGTCGGGGCCAGTGAAACGGCCGTTTCCCTGCGCCACCCCGCCTAATTCTTGCAAATATTCCCCCATCAACCAGGCAGGAATGCCACGAATAACACGATCAACATCAGCCACATCACCCTCCACCCACAGCAGGGAAAATATTGATCACATCATTGGGCTGAACAACCGTTTGCATCCCTTCGGGCAGATAGGGCGCGTCACGGCCGTTAACAAAAACATGTACATGTCGCCACAGATTCCCATCCTCATCCAATAACTCCGGGCGCATCGGCGGGTACTGCGTCACGACAATTTCAACCATTTCGCGCACAGTTGTACCATTTGTTAAATGGAACTCAACCGTTTTTTGCCCGACAATCTGCCGCAAGGTGGCAAAGAAATTTATCTTCATGTCATCATCCTCAAGCAAAAATTTTGGGGGGACGTGCGCATTGTAAGAAGTCGCCAAGATCAATGCGCATACCATTTTCGTATTTCTAGCATAACATGATAAGCATATGATGCCAAAAACGATAATGTGCTACAATCTGTTACCCCAATTATATTCGCATTGCATACTCACACACGACGACGCGAAAAAGCCTATCATGAGGAGACAAACAACATGTTAGAAGAATTCCCCTTACCCATTGACGAAAGCCCATTTGTCAGCGTTCTCAATGGCACCGCCCCAGGAACCATTATTGTGCGCGACGATACGGCCAAATTTGCCATTATTGAAAGCGTCCAACCAGAAGCAGCCATCCATTGGCTGGCTATTCCTTTTGAACCAATTCCCAGCATCGAAGAGCTAGAGACGCACAATCGTGCTCGCTTCTTGGATTTGCTGAATTTTGCCATCAACCAGACCAAAGCCTTGACGGACAAATACGAAAATCTAGGCAATGGCTTTACGATTAAGTTTCACCTGGGGGCGTTTGAAACGATTCCCCATGCTAAATTACATATTTTGTCTTGCGAATAAACAAGAATGGCGACGAGCAAAAGCGATGAAAACAATCTCCCGGAGGTTATCATCGCAACGCTCTCACTCCACAAATAAACTTCCGGGAGCCACTTTTTAGGAGAATCTTTCATGGCAAAAAGCAGTTATGCACCGGTAGCCTCCTATTCTGATCTGAAGCGTGTTGATGTGGCCCTGGCGCAAGCACAAACGGCCGATGACATTCGCCGCATTTGCACAACAGACGGGCCAAAGGTTGGCTACAAAGCGTTTTGTTATATGCTCACCAATCGCATGACGGCCGAATCGATGAAACCGGATGAAGCGTGTGAAACCGCAGCGGCGCTAGAGGAAGCTGGCGAGTTTGAAAAGGCACAAGAAATTTACGGCAAAGTGCTGGCTGCGTATCCGGATCATGCTGTTGCCAAAGAGAAAGTATAGCCCCGTTGCTCACAAGTTTGGGAAACGGCCGTTTCCCCACAAGCTTCCATGCAAAGGAGTAAAACGGCCGTTTCCATACTAAAGTCACCTTTTCCCCCACTCCCCCCCTCAGTATAATGAACACGCGCTTGCTTATAGGAGAATGACGGTTGTGGCAACGGCCGTTCTCATTTTCACTGAGTTTACACAGCATATCATCATTACATTCCTTACAATAATTCAATGAGCACAAATAGGGCTTATTCCAATGAACTCCGTGCTGATTCCAGCACGATCATCATCCCCATTGTTTCTGGTCTCTACGTCACCCTGGCATTGATAGGATTGGCTAACTTCGTTCGCCTCGGAGCGAACAGGCTTTGGCCTTACATCGTCATCATTGTCATTTCCCCTATCGCGGCACGCGCCGCCTGGAAATTTGTCCATCAAAACCGCAACCTGCTAGGAACAGCGCTTTTCCTGTTTGTCCACATGCTCTTGATATCCATTGTTTATTATCAAAATTGGCAAACGGGATCGCCCATCCCCTATTTCTTCATTATCTTTACTGTCCTTGCCAGCATGCTCCTCTGGCCCGCAGCAGGTCTTTACACCTGGAACATATCAACTTTTTTGATTTTGGTTGTCGACCATTTTGCGGGCGAACTATCCATTGCCAATACTGTTTACCTGGTGCCAGCCTTAGCCTTGAACCTGATGATCGCCATTGCCATGTATCTCTCCGCCCTGGAATGGCAAACGGCCGTTGAGTCTGTCAGCATCTTGCATCGCCGCGCACAAGAAAGACGAGACGAGCTGTTCACCGTGAAGGAAGAGATCACCCACAGCAATGAACGGCTGACCTATCTCAACCAGCAATTGGATGTTGCCCGACAACAAGCTGTTACCGAGCGCGACATTCGCACACGCTTCATGAACAATGTCAGCCACGAACTGCGCACACCGCTCAATTCAATCGTCAACTTTGGGCACATTTTAAGAGAAGGTGGTGCTGGTCCAGTTACAGATTGGCAGCGAGATTATTTAGACCGTATCGAAAAATCAGGCTGGCACTTGCTCAATATTCTCAACGACTTATTGGACATGGCCCAAATCGAATCGGGCGAATTTAAGCTGTATCTCGAAGTGACCGATTTGCAAAATATTTGTGATGACGCGATTGCCAGTGTGCAAGGCCTCATCTTAGAAAAAGAAGGGCTGGAGTTAGTTGTCGATTATCCACAAAGCTGGCCGATAGTACATGTTGATCGTACCCGATTAAAACAAGCCATTATCAACTTGATCGGCAACGCGGCAAAATACACAGAAACAGGCTACATTGCGCTGCGCGTGCGCGAAGCAGATGGATTTGCACACATTTCTGTTGAAGATACCGGCATTGGCATTGCCCCGGAATATCATGAAGTTATCTTCCAGGAATTCCGCCAAATTGATGAAACGGCCGCTCGCAAACGCATTGGCACAGGCCTGGGATTACCAATCACCCGGCATCTCATTGAACGGCACGGCGGACAGGTCGCGCTAGACAGCGAACCGGGCAAAGGCAGCACGTTTACCATTATCCTCCCGCTTTACCGCGAGGAAACAACGACGAGTGAACAAGAGGAAACGGCCGTTTCCCTCACCCCCACCGCTGCTTGACAAAACAATCTCCCAACAAAAACAAACGCCCAGAAGATTGTGCAATCTTCTGGGCGTTTTGCGTTACAGCTCACTTTAATTCAGCAAAACGGCCAGTTCCGTCGTCATGCCGCCCTGCACATGGAAGCGCAGCAAATGCCGCCCCGACTCCAGCAGCGCCTGACCATCGGCTAACGCCTGCGCCAACCGCAGCGTGCCAAATGTCAACGAGCCATCCAATTTGCCCGGTTCATCGGGAATAGGCACATCGTCCGCCGGTAAAGGCGTCGTCAACTGGATAAAGTGCCCGCACTTGCGGCAGCCCTTTTGCAATTGACCAGTAGTGTGCAAATAACGAGGCCCATACCCAACCGTCGTTGCCAGGTGGTATTCGTCACGAATGTGCGTACGCAGCGATTGCAGCACAGCATCCGTCTCCGGCGTTGCCGGAACATACGCCTGCAAAGCCACATAATCCCCTGGTTTGACTGTCGCCAGAAACGCCTCCAAGGAAGTCGTCGCTATCGGTGCAGCTTTACCGGCTGGCAAATGCCCTTGCTCTTGATACGCTTCCAGGAGCTGCTCGGTAAACTGCTCGGTTTCGTCAATGTCTGGTTGGGCAAAGGGGTCTAAGCGTAACTGGTGGGCGGCAACGGCCGTTGCCATTTGCCAGCTAAACAAACAACCACCCAACTCCGCTGGCTCCTGCAAATGAATCTTCACCAATGGATGCCCCGCCGCTTGCAGCACAGCTAACGCCGCGTCCGCAGCCACATCAGCCGCATCGTCGCCCCGCAGCCGCATTTGCACAAACAGCCGATCATCCCCGTACACAGCCGGTGTTCCTAATGGTTCATGCACCACCGGCACCAACCCACGTCCCGCTTTGCCCGTGCTGGTTGCAACTAACTGTTCAATCCAATCTGCGAAGGGAGCGATGGCGGGCGACATCACCAGCGTCAGCTTATCACGGCCAGCCTGCGCCAGCGTCGCCAGGATAACCCCCAACTGCGCTCCCAAGTTGTCCCCGGCAGAAGGACAATTACAACTGCTGGCATTACATTGCATCGCCAAGGCCTGGTCTAAAATTTGCGCCACATTGACACCGAGCAAAGCGGCCGGAACCAGGCCAAGATAAGACAATGCGCCATATGGCTCGCTGATGGCCGGGTCATCGAGGAAGATGTCGCGGAAGCGATAGTTATAGGCCACTTCTGCCAGGGGACTGCCGATGTCTGTGATGGCGACAAAATGCTTGCCTGCCTGATCATGCCCAAATACAGTTCGCAGCCGGGTGTACAAATAGTTAAACAGCGCCCGTGTCTCCCGATCATGCCCGGCCTTATCCGCGATGATAAATAACGTTTGCGGCAGGTGAAGCTGATTCACCTGCTGGCGAATCATGACGGGATCGGTTGTGTCGAGGACGCGCAAAGTCAGGCCCGGCTGATATTGCTGCCAGGACAACAGCGCCGCACCTTTGCCAAAGATGCGACTAAACATGTTGCCGGGACTGGTTGCTCCTCCGCTGCCAACCAGTAAAACCTGGGTGAAACCTTCCTCGTGCATGGTTTTCGCAAACGTGTTTAGCCGGTCGAGGTTCTCTTGCATGGCCTCAACGACATGCAGCCAGCCAAGCCGGTCGGCGACGCCGGGAGCGATGCCTTTCCACAAGCTGCGATCATGTCGCCAGAAACGGCTGACGACGCGATCTGTGCATAAGCGGGACAATGTTTCGTTGACAGTGGGTTGATATGCCCCCAGGCGCACATCCAGACGCTGCCACCCGCTTTCTAACTGCTCTCGCTTTTTGCTCACGCTGTGAATGAGTGTCTGGAATTGTCGGTCATAGGCGGCGAGGCTTGCGGCTTGCAAGTGGGCGGTGATGGCGTCGAGGTCGATGCCCAGGTCGGCAATGGTGGCGAGATGGTCTTGTGCGCGTTCTTGCCAGTTGAATAAGGTTGTTTCGATACGGCCGTGTTCACGCATTGCATTGAGGGTAACGGGCGATAGGGTGATCACGGTGTCGGGGCCAATGAGTGCTTCGACGTAGTGGGTGTCGGTGTAGTGGAATTGATAGGGGGTGGTGCGTGTCCACTTGAGGCGTAACGGCCGTCCCCCATGTTTCACCAATTTCTGCCAGCGTGGCCCGGTAAAGACGCTCTGGAAACGGCCGTATGCGATCTTTGCCAAAGCAATGGCCGTGCGCCCTTGCAAATCAAATCGTCCCTGCGCCGCTAACAACTCGTCAACGGCCGTATCCGTGCGGCTCAACGAAAACGACGCCACCGACGATGGCGCAATTCGCCACACACTATGCGTTTGGAAATACGCCTCCAGGCCATCAATGTACGCCTGCGCCACCTGCTCATACACATCCACCGAGAAAATATGCGTGGCATTTAGACTGACGCCATCCGTCGTCAGGATGCGGATAGCATCAATGCCGGCCGGAGTCGCCGGTACCTCGATCATCACATTAACCCGGTCAATGGCGCGTAAGAGACGCTGCGCCTCGGCGACCATATTCACCGTGTCATGCATCCATGCCGGGTCTAGTTCCATGCTCACAAAGCCATCTAAGCCATCAGACGCTTCATGCGCCCCATGCAAACGGTCTGCCGCCCGCTGCATGTCGTCAATGAGCAGCGCCTCATACATCTTCTTGACCGGAACGCCCGCCGCGCTCAGACGCTGCAAAACTTGATCATAATCGGAACTATGCGTGATCGCTTTGGCAAACAATGCAGGTGTCGAGGTGATGCCACACACGCCCAGCTCCAATACGTCTGCCAATTCGCCCGATTCAAGAAAAGCGCGACGTAAATAATTTAACCAGACTGATTGCCCTAACTGTGCAAAGGTGTGTAAGTTTGTCATGATGCCCCCTTTTTCATAACCAGGTAATGGATCGCCCATCAATAACCGGCGCACTGCATGGAGACGCCAGTTTGTCAGGTTTGTCTGTTTTGAGGTATCAGGGAGAGGATTGAAGTTCCGTTGCCGCTCCCAGTGCAACGAACGTGTGATGTATGGGTAGTATACCTCACCAGAGGGCAGAAAGATACGCATTTGGCGGAAACGGGTGCGGTGTTTTTTGCGGATGGCTGCGGTGTAACGGCCGTTCTTCCTACTGTCACGATTGCGCGTGATGGGTGATCATTCAGGGTCTGTGGCGTGGGGCAAACTGACCGGTGAGAGGCAAAGTCTAGATACGTTGATAAACATGTCTAGACTTGTTGCGTAAAAGGTCTAGACACGTTGGGCAACAGGTCTAGACACGTTGGGCAACAGGTCTAGACACGTTGAGCAACAGGTCTAGACTTGTTTGCAAAAAGGTCTAGACACGTTTGTCAACGTGTCTAGACCTTTTTAATAACGTGTCTAGATTTGTTTTTAGCGAAGTTGTTTGAAGTAGTTGATCAGATTATTGGTAGAGGCGTCGTGACCGGTAACGGCCGTATCCCCATCCAGTTCTGGCAAAATCACCTTTGCCAATTGCTTGCCCAATTCCACCCCCATCTGATCAAACGAATTGATTTGCCAGATGACCCCCTGCACAAAAATCTTATGCTCATAAAGCGCAATCAATTTGCCCAGCGTCTCAGGCGTCAACTTTTGGAAGAGGAAAGAGTTCGACGGTTTGTTTCCGGCAAACGTCTTCGCCGCTGCCAACAAGTCAAGCTGTTCACCGCCAACCCCTTGCGCCACCAATTCGGCACGCGCCTCATCCGTTGTGCGCCCTTTCATCAACGCTTCCGTTTGCGCAAAGTAATTAGACAGCAGCAAAGTGTGATGTGCGCCTAGTGGGTTTTGTGATTGTGCCGGAGCCAGAAAATCGCACGGAATCAACTTCGTGCCCTGGTGAATTAGTTGGTAAAAGGCGTGCTGCCCGTTTGTGCCCGGCTGTCCCCAAATCACCGGCCCGGTCGTGTAATCTACCGGCTGCCCCGCTTTGTCTACACTTTTGCCATTGCTCTCCATGTCTCCCTGCTGGAAATAGGCAGGAAACAACGCCATGTATTGGTCATAAGGCAAGATGGCATGGCTTTGTGCGCCGAAAAAGTTGTTATACCAAACGCCAAGCAAAGCCATGATCACCGGCAGATTACGTTGCAGGGGCGCAGCGCGAAAATGTTCGTCTACCAGATGTGCGCCGGTTAACAACTGCTCAAAACGGTCCATGCCAATTGCCAGGGCAATGGAAAGGCCAATGGCTGACCAAAGGGAATAACGGCCGCCAACCCAATCCCAAAACTCGAACATGTTGGCCGGATCAATGCCAAAAGCGGCAACGGCTTGCTGGTTGGTGGAAAGGGCGACGAAATGTTTGGCAACGGCCGTTTCATCCTTCGCCTTGCGCAAAAACCAATCCCGCGCCGTGTGCGCATTCGCCATCGTCTCCTGCGTCGTAAACGTCTTTGAGGCAACGAGAAACAACGCCGTCTCCGGGTCAAGCTGCTTCAACGTCTCGGCAATATCCGTGCCATCCACATTCGACACAAAGTGAAAGCGCATATCCCGCTTCACGTAAGGCGTCAACGCCTGCACCACCATTTTTGGCCCCAAATCAGAGCCGCCAATGCCAATATTGACCACATCATAAATCGGTTTATCCGTAAACCCACGCCAGGAACCGCCGCGCACCGCTTCGCTAAACTGGCGCATCTTAGCCAACACCTGATTGACGCTCGGCATCACATCCACGCCATCAACCACAATGGGGCGGTTGGCGCGGTTGCGCAAGGCGGTGTGCAGCACCGCCCGCCCTTCTGTGTTGTTAATCTTTTGCCCGTTAAACATCGCGTCGATCTTCCCAGACACGTCCGCCTGCCGCGCTAAATCCAGCAGCAGCGTCATTGTCTGCGGCGTGATGCGATTCTTGGAATAATCAAAGAGAATGTCATCCAGTTTGAGCGAAAACCGCGCAAAGCGTTCCGGGTCTTGCGCAAACAAATCACGCATATGCAGCCCTTGCACCGCTTCATAATGCGCAAGCAGCGCCTGCCAGGCTAAAGATTGAGTCAGAGTGCTCATAACAAGTTCCCCTATTAACTACGCCGGTTGTAACGCCGTCTTCTTCTCGTCGATGGCTTTCATCAATGCCTTGAAGGCATCGGAGAAAGACTGCACGCCATCATCTTGTAATTTTTGCGTAATGGCATTGAAATCAATGCTCAAATCATCCAGGTAAGCAACCATCTCTTCGGCTTCGTCTTGATCGCGTGTCAAGGTTGAAGCGACTGTGCCATGGTCGATAAACGCATCTACGGTTTCCGGGGGCATGGTGTTGACTGTGTGCTGCCCGATGAGGGTGTCTACGTAAAGGGTGTCGGGATAGGCGGGGTTTTTGGTGCTGGTGCTGGCCCATAACGGCCGTTGCACACGAGCGCCTTGGGCGGCTAATTCGTCCCAGTCGGGGCTGCTAAAGATGTCTTGGAAACGGCCGTATGCGTTTTTCGCATTCGCCACGGCAATTTGTCCCTGCAAGGCCAACGCTTCATCGTCACCGGAGGCGGCAAGGGCTTTGTCAACGGCCGTATCAATGCGGCTAACAAAGAAAGAGGCCACCGAAGCAACACGACTGAGGTCGCCCCCATTGGCCGCCAGCTTTTGCAGCCCACGAATATAAGCATAGGCAACATCTTCGTAATGTTGCAAGGAGAACATCAAGGTCACATTGACGTTGATGCCTTCACCGATTAACGTCTCAACAGCAGGCACACCGGCTGCCGTTGCCGGAACTTTAATCATGATATTGGGGCGATTGAGGGCTTTGAAGAGGCGGCGGGCTTCGCTGATGGTAACGGCCGTATCGTGTGCCAGGTTCGGATCAACCTCAATGCTCACATATCCATCCAACCCATCACTTGCCTCATACACCGGACGGAACAAATCAGCCGCCCGCGCAATATCCGCCAAAGCCAATGCTTCATAAATCTCTTCCGTGCTCTTCCCCGCGCCGCTCAATGTGCGAATCTCTGCGTCATAATGATGGCTGTCGGCAATCGCCTTCTTGAAAATGGACGGGTTTGAGGTAACACCAACCACACCAGCATCAATCAACGCCTGCATTTCGCCAGAGTCAAGCACCTCACGGCTAATATTGTCATACCAGACCGACTGTCCCAAAGCCAACAACTCTTGTAATTTGGTCATGATTCCTCTCCTAAAAATAACCTCCCATCCCAGAGGCTTATTCTATTAAGATAAGCGCTTTGACAATGCCCTGCGGGAGGTTGGCTTTCACCTTCATGTTGTACGATAAAAGTTAGCGGAATAACTTCGCGAGTCATTACTGCGCCCAACCACAAGGATTTTACCCACTCCTCCCATTTGGGCACATCCATTTTCCCCAAATATTTGCGATATGAGGCTTCTCCCCCTAAAATGATAGCCGAAAAATATTTTGCTTTACAAGTTACCCGGTAACATGTATGACACATAAACGCTTCACAGCTTTTGACAATGACACAAAAATACAAGGCGCACTTCTCTCTGGTTGGAAAGGCACCATGTATGAAGAAGAAATCAACACACTCCTGGCAAAATATGGTCTGGATACGGTTGATGCAGAAGGATGGTATCCCATTCGTCCTGTGTTAGAGTTTCTTACCGAAGTCGAAACGCACTATGACATGTTCGATCTTATCGGCATCGGTAAACACATTGGCGCCAACTTTGTCATCCCTGACCCCTATCAGGACATGGTGACATACTTGATGGCAACAGACCAATTCTATGCAGTTCCCTATCAGGGAGAAGTCCCTGGCAGTATCACCCCTGAACAAATTAACGGCCGTCACGTTCGCCTCACCTTGTGTACCCCCTGGCCTCATGATTACTGGTACGGCACATTCTATGGCCTGACCAATCAACTGGCCCATCCCGACGACAATTTACACATTGAACGCACCATTATTGACGAGATCACCTGCGTTCTTGACATCGTCTGGTAAATACACCTCTCCATCAGCCGCCTCCGTTTATCAATCAGCGACTCCGTCAGCTTTCACGTCGGCTTGGCGTCGGGCAAGCGTTTCTGCGCAGGCTTATACTGCCATGTACGGTGATTTCACAGAAGCAAAATCCATCAAAAGGCGGATGTAAACGCTCTGCGAACAAGGTAAACTGACAAGAAGCTCTTATCCGTTCATTTCCATACACACCCTCCTTCAAAAAAAAGCCTCCCGGAGGTTCATCTCATGTGACGAGCCTTTCATTGCTAACCTCCGGGAGGTTGGTTTTCATTCATAGTGGTCGGCAGCCGCCGGTGAAGTCTCCTCACACACTCGCTCCATACAATCTACTTCACTGAATACAGCAACCTGTTGTCACACAACGAAACGGTGTTTGGACTTGCAACTAAACTGTCTGGGTGTACAAGGTGTTTCCATGAGCCAGCACACACTAAATGCGATGAACCCCAATCTCCCGGAGGCTATCATCGAAGCGGCATCTCATGGAACAAATCTTCGGGAGGCTATTTTTAGGAGAGATGTACAATGATACGTCACAAGCATATTAATCCCTATCGTCTTGGCTTTTTGGGTGTGGTTGTTCTGGTTGGTTTGATAACGGCCGTTACCCATGTCAGGCATATTGCGGCCGCAGACTCAACCTGGACAGCCAAATATTGGGACAATCCCACATTAAGCGGCACCCCTGTGCTGCAACGACAAGAAAACGACATCGACCATGATTGGGGCGATGCTGCGCCGCATACCCTGGTGCCAGATGACAACTTCTCAGCGCGTTGGACACGCTCCATCAACTTTGCCGCCGGCAACTATCGCTTCACGGCCACCATGGACGATGGGATGCGGGTCTGGGTAGATAGCGTTTTAATCATCGACTCCTGGTGGGACAGCCAGGTACATTCCCAAAGCGGAGATGTCTACCTGACAGCAGGCGACCACACCGTCAAAGTGGAATATTACGAAGTAGGTGGCGGGGCAATTGCCAAATTGACCTGGGCAGCCATCGGTGGCACCACGCCAACGCCAACAACTGGCTGGCAAGGACAATACTACAACAACAAGACATTCTCTGGCACGCCGGTTGTGGTACGCACTGACCAAAGCATTGATTTTGACTGGGGCAGCAGTTCGCCCGTTGCCAGCACAATTCCCACAGATGGCTTCTCCGTGCGCTGGACGCGTTCGCTCACGTTTAACCAGGGGCGGTATCAGTTCATCGTGAATGCGGATGATGGGGTGCGGTTGTGGGTAAACGGCCGTCTCCTCATCGACCAATGGCACGACGCCACCGGCAACGCCTACAGCGCCGACATCGACTTACCGGGTGGCTCCGTTCCCATCCAGCTTGAATATTACGAAAACCAGGGCACCGCGATGGCCCATTTAACATGGCAGCAGTTGAGCGGCAGCACAACACCCACACCTGTACCCGGCAGCAATTCCGGCACAATCGTCAGCGCCCAGCTGAACGTGCGCAGTGGCCCAGGGGTGGATTACACCATCATCAGCCAACTGACACAAGGGCAAGTGGTCACGTTTGCCGGGTATCGCAGCGCCGATGCAAACTGGGTCATGATCAATTGGAATGGCAGCACAGCCTGGATCAGTGCAAAACCAGCCTATCTGCAAAGCAACATCACCATTAGCAGCCTGCCAGTCTGGTCAGGTTCCACTACGGTGACAGGCAGCGGCACGGCAACCGTGGTCAACGCTTCTTATTTGAATGTGCGCCAGGGACCCGCAGCAACCTATGAGGTTGTCACGGTCATTAGCAGCGGCACAACGGTGACATTGCTTGGCCGCAACAGTGCCTCTACCTGGGCCAAAATTCAGTTGGGCAATGGGGTCATTGGTTGGGTCAATGCCAGCTATCTCAGCAGCGCCATTGGCAGCCTGCCAGTTCTGCAATAAAACAAAAGGCGCCACGCTTCTGGCCAGAAGCGTGGCGCCTCAAACTGTTTGCTAGCAAGTTAGCAAGCAGTCACTACTCCGCCAATTTCACCACAAGCGGCAGATAAAGTTGATAAGCAGCGGCGACATCGACAACGACTGTTGCACTGAGCGGTGTGACCATGTCGCAGTTCCAGACAGAAACGGTGACAGTGTAGCTGTCCGCCTGGGCAAAGGTGTGTGTAAACTGCAAGGTGTTGGTTAGACCGGTCTGCCCGCTGATAACGGCCGTTTCTCCCACCATCACTGTATAGTTATAGGGCATGGCCGTTGCTGGCAGCACCTCCATCGCAAACGTGACAGCATCCCCGGCAGAAACGGTTCCCGTCGTCATCTGCGTCAGCATCACGTCCGTGATCAGCGTACAAGCCGCACAGTCCACCGTCACCGTGTCCACATACACATCCATATTGCCGCCACAATTATTCATCGCCAATGTGTATGTATACGTGCCGCTGCTGCCAAAGTGAATCCCGGTTGGCGCTTCGACATTGCTGCTGGCGGGCGTGCCACCCTGGAACGTCCAATTCCAGGTGAAGGGAGGCGTGCCGACATAGGTCGGCGTGAAATTGACAGTGCAAGCGTTAACGGCCGTTGCCACATCCACAATCTGCACCGCTTCACACGCGCCACACCCAAACCAACTCAAAATGCGCTGCAACACCGCAAGGCCATTGTCCGCATTGTTGTTGTAAATCGGAACCCACGACGTACCAAAGAAAACGGTCTTCCAAGCGCCGCTCTCTTTGTCTATGTCCAAACTATTGCCGCCGTTCGCGCCGCTTTGGAAGGCCAACGATGCGCCAGCCGCTGCATTGACAATATCGCCATAATCACTGAAGTTCGTCGGATAAGTCAGGGAATATGGCCCTAAGCCATCGCCAATGGGGTCGCCACTCAGGCCATACTTGGTGGTGGCATTGCCACTATCATTTGTAAAGCTGGCTACGCCCAAATAAGTTTGCGCAAAACTGGTCAGGGTCATGTCGTACAGATAATCCTGACTGGAGAGGAAGAGGTGGCCGCCGCCGTCCAGATAGGTGGCGAGATTTGTCTCATCCGTAGCGTTCGGCCCGGCCGATGTACTGCCATATTTATCGCCAGAGAACCAGATGACGATGCTGTAGCCTTGCAGTTCAGCCAGGGTTGGCCCATTGCCAGCGCCGCCGCCCACATCAAACAGGTCATAGTCGTAGCCGAGGGCATCGAGGGCTGCTGTGTAATAGGACTGCACGTCGGGCGAATTATTGTCATCATCCACCAGCAAGATACAGGGCAATGTTTCGAGAGCAAAGTCCTGCACCTGGTTTTGATCGACGGTAATGGCCCGCTCCGCCGGACGGTGTGCTGCGGCGGTCACGTGCATGGTGTAGTCGCCTTGTGGCAGTTCCGCCTGGTAAGTGCCGTTGGCAGGGTCGGTGCCGATGACCACAGGCGAGCCGTCAAATGTAACCTGTGCCAGCAGTGGCGTACCGCTGCCATCTTCTGTGACGGTGCCAGAAACAATGTAGGTGGGCGCGGCCGTTAAGGAGAAGTTTTGCGTGGTTACGGTGTCGGTGGCGACAGAGATGCTGGTGATGGTGGTGGGCAAATAGCCATAGGCAACGGCCGTTGCCGTGTACGTCCCCGACAACAGCGTGCGTGTGTAATAACCACTGCCGTTCGTTGTCGCCATAAACGTATTGCCGCCAGCACTTTGGATAGCAATTTCGGCCCCGGCAATAGGCGTGCCGCTGCCAGCTTCCGTCACCGTTCCATCCAGATAGCCAAGGCCGCTGGGGATGAGACAGCCGTTCATGTGGGCAAACGCACCAATCGACGCCTTCACAAATTCAGTGAAGTAATCGAGGTCGGCGTATTGCAGCAAATCATTGGTTGTGTGGTAATACGGGTTGAAGTCAGAGAAATCTTCAATGCCCAAGATGGCCGTATAGCCATATTGCCAGAATGAAGCATGGTCGCTGGCGCTGCTGCCACTTGGCGTAATAGCTGGAACCAAATCAAGGTTGTACTCAGCGACGACATCGCTGAACAACTGCGCCAAGTCTTGCGTAGCCGGTATGCTGGTAGTGGCATGCAAATCTATGTCGCGGCTGCTAGATGGCGAGTTCCAGGCGATCATGTCGAGGTTGAGAACACCGGCGATGTTTTCGCTGTTGTTATAAGCGCGTTGAGCATAGGCGGCGCTGCCGTTCAACCCCTGCTCTTCACCTGTCCAGATGCCAAAGCGAATGGTACAGCCCCAGTTGTATTGGCTGAGAATGTCGGCGGCGATGAGCGCAGCAACGACGCCGCTGGCGTTGTCATCGGCACCAGGGGCAAGGGAGCCAGAGGGCATGTCGTCAAGATGTGCCGAGATAATGTAAATCTCGTCCGGGTTAATTTGACCTGTGATTTCGCCAATGACGTTGGGATAGGTTGCGCCGCTCCATTGGTGATATTCAACAGCCATACCTAAGTTAGCCAGATGTTCGCCGACGAATTGGGTGGCTTTTTGAATGGGTATGTTGCTGTTGGTGTGGCGAGTGGCGATGGTGTAATCGCTGCCGCCAATGCTTACCGGCCATTCGCCGCTGAGGTTGCCATCATATTGGTAGACGGTGCTGCTGAGCACTTGATCCATCATACCTTGAATGAGGGGGTCGGGCTGGATGTCGCTGGGGATGTGCCCGGAGGAGGTTGGCCGCAATGGTTTGGGGTCAAAGGTGACGGCTTGCATACGGAAGCCGTCGGTGCTCAACTGGAGTGCCTGCTCTGCTGTGCTGCGTAGAAGGATGGTTTGCTCGGTGGCAAAGAGGAAAGTGCCGTATTTCTCCCAATCTACCTCTCTTTGTCCCGGCATTAAAGAGACCAGGTAATAGGCTGCGTCACGGGTGTCCGCGTCTAACAACTGCGGTGCCATGTCAACGGCCGTTAACTGTGCCAGCGCCGCAGCATCGGCACCGACAAGCAGCCCGCCATCAAAACGCGCATAAACCGTCATGTCGATTTGCGCTAATTGATCTAAATCAGTTGTGGCGGACGTGGGAACAAGAATGAGGGAAGTAGAGGAAGTGGGGTCGTCTGTCATTGCGGGAAAATCGGTTGCGGCAACGGCCGTTGCCGTCACCATCTGCGTCACACCGATCAACAACAGCGCAAACAGACAGGCTAAAAAGACAAACCAATATCTATTTTTCATGCGGCTCTCCTTACAAAAATAGCCTCCCAAAGGTTGGCTCCACAAAACGTGTGTCCTGTTATAACCTTTGGGAGAGCGGGTTTCATCTGCAAGCTTTTATCCGTGCCTACAGGCCACGACATTAATCAGTATGACCCAGCAACGGCCGTTTAAGTAGTGACAAAAGGAAGGGATAAAGATGAAGAAAGTCATATATGCGCAGCACAAACTTACTTTCTCAGCACCCCTCCTCGCCTGCCTGCGGACAACTTCCCCACATCATGCTGAGCATTTACCCAAATCGTGCCCACCATTTTCAAAATCATGGGCACGATTTTCAAAATCATGGGCACGATTTTTGAAATCATGGGCACGATTTTTGAAATCATGGGCACGACTTGATGAAGTCATGGGCACGACTCAATAAAGTCATCAGCATGACTTTGCCAAGTCATGCTCACGACCTGATACAAATGACAAAAGACTTAGGGAATCCAACCGGCACCAGTACAGCAGACACACAAAACACAGTGAGCACTCCCTGGTCTATACAGACACCCCGCACAATCTGCTGCGCCCCCAACCCCCGCTATCCTTTTGAATCACACTCCCGTTCAGCCCAACAGCCAATCCTCTGCCTCAGCCGCCGTATTGAAAAACCGTATTGGCCCGCGTCGGTTACTTTCACGAATCAACTCTTGAAAACGCGCACTCTTAATCGCCTGCAAATCGGCGACAACGGCCGTTTGCACACGGTAATTCGACAGTTTAAGCAGCAGCGCCCCCGCCAACCCCGTACTCAAATCAAAAAAGTTCGGGTGCAAATGCGCCTCATCCAACACAAGCCGGGGCGTCTCCATCTCATACCCATATCCCAACAAATCGAGCACGCCCTGCTCATTATCAATCGACGCGCTCTCCGGCGTGCAGCGCAAATAACTGCCGCCTGTTCTTTCCACAACTTCACCAATAATCATGTTCATCTCCTTCAGAAAAAAGCCTCCCGGAGGTTCGTCTCATGTGACGAGCCTTCCATTGATAACCTCCGGGAGGTTGGTTTTCATTTATCGTGCTGGGCAATCGCCCATCTTGTCTCCTCGTAAATCGGATTGGTAATCCGATAGTCGGATTAACAATCCGACCTACAGCTTTCATGCATGGTAGTGCGTACCATGCATGTTGTCCCCTTCGGAAATAACTTAACGCAAAGACGCAAAGATGCAGAGAAAAAGAGAATTCTAGCGTCCTTCGCGCATTTTCATTCATGGTGGTCGGCAGCAGCCGGTGGCGTCTCCTTTGTAAATCGGATTGTTAATCCGATAGTCGGATTAACAATCCGACCTACAGTTTTCATGCATGGTAGTGCGTACCATGCATGTTGTCTCCTCTAAGAAGCCTCCCGGAGGTTCATCTCATGTGACGAGCCTTTCATTGATAACCTCCGGGAGGTTGCTTTTCATTTATCGTGATGGGCAATCACCCATGCCCTCTTCTTGCGACATGCACCACGTCATGTCCGATGCTGGCAGCGCCCCAGGCTGCACAACCCAATATTCTGCCCCTTAAAATTCAAGCGAAACGGATACACCGCCAATCCCTGCTGCACAGCATACCCGGCCACGCTCTCCACCCAATCCACGCCCAACGGCGGGAAGAACGGCTCATCAATCACACAACAGGGAAACAAAACGAAACCGCAGCCATAGGTAACGGCCGCATCAATAATTTGTGCATTGCTGCCATGCGCGTGCATTCCTATCAACAGATCAAACTGCGCCCCCATTTCCATGGCAAACGGCGCATCAATATGCGGCACAACCGCTGTCGGGGGGACACGCACGCGCTCATCGCTCAAAATGTCTTTGTACTTGTCGGGCAGCGGCTGCGGCACCGGATCAATAACCGTTGCTTGCCAGCCGCTTTGCTGCAAAAGATATGCCAGCAGCCCCTTGCCGCCGCCAATGTCTGCTACCCGGCATGGCTCTAACTGCTCGACCAGCCAGCGGTGCAGCAGTTGAAAGCGAAACTTTTTCATTTTGCGCAGTTCACGTTCCCGCTGCGAGCCGGTTTCGAGGATGAGGGCCAGGCTGTGGTTAACGGCCGTTACCCGTTCCCACGGCAGCCACTCCCCCACCGTAATCTGCTTCACACTGTCATACAACGCCTGCGTATACTCTCGATCCTTGTGTCTGGTCATTACAATTCCATCATCACCACTTCTAACTTTCCCGCTGCGCCAAATGCATATAACCGCGCCGCACCGCTTGCGCCGACTCCACCGTCACGAACGCCTGCTCATCAATCGCATCTGCCAGGTGGCACACATCATCAACCTCCTGGCGGCGCACAATCGCCAAAACCAGGCCAACACGCCCTTCGCGCCCCATGCCCCATTCAATAGTCGCCCCATAGCCCGCGTCGCGCAGCTTTTCGGCAATGCGTGGCCCCTTCGTGCGCGAAATGATGCGCACCGTGGCAAAGCCTGTCGCCGTGCGCTCATCCAGCCACATTCCGGCCAATGTACCTGCACTAAAGCCGAAACAGTAGCCCAGCACATTCCAAATATTAGACAGATTATTGACCACCTGCCCAATAGCAATCACATAAACCAACACTTCAAAAAAGCCCATGACCATCGAGGCCAATTTGCGGCCGCGCAGCATGACCAACACACGCACTGTGCTCAATGTCACGCCAATCACACGCAAGGCAAATATCCAGGCCGCCGCGCCCAGCACTGCCCAAGACAGCGGCGGAACATCAATACCAAACATATTTACTCCACTTCCACAAAAGATTTGGCCTGTACGGCCGTTGCCGCTCCCCGCCCAAAAAAGCGCCAATACAGATAAATAGCCACAATATACGTAGAGATCGTCCCCAAAAATACAGGCGTAAACCCGTAATTCACTTGCAGCCAACCGCTCAAAGTCGGGCTAAAAGCCCAACCCACATTCCAACTCATGCTCACCAGGCTGGCAACCGTCGCCCGCGCCTCCTCATCCACCTGCTCCATCACAAACGCCTGATACACCGGATTGCTCATATTCATCAACGCCAGGCGAATCAAATAAGCAGCAGCACTAAGGGTAAACCAGGGCGCAAAACCCAACAAAGCCAGGAAGGGAATGGACAATGCCTGTGTCACCACCACCACTTTGATTTTGCCAAAGCGGTCGGCCAACGGCGGCGCAGCCAACAACCCTATCCCCATAAACAGCGAGCCAACGGCAAACAATGTGCCAATGGCGCTGTCCGTGCTCTCAAAAGTATGGCGGAAGAAGATGTTCATGAAGGGCATGAGCAGCCCTGCCCCCAAGGAGGTGATCAACATCGGCGAGATGAGTTTTAACAGCAGTACCGGATTCTGCCGCGCATATTGAAATGGGGAGATAGAGGTCTTGGCGTCGCCAGCAGCGGCTTGTTTTGGGCGGCGCATGAGGAGAATGGGTGGCAAAACGAAAAAGCTGACAATGGAAACGGCCGTTAACGCCCAACCATATGCCGCAGCACTCGTCGCCTCCACCCCAACCAATCCCCCCGTCCAGGTCGGCAGCTGCCCGCCTACCCAGTTCCCGGCAAAGCCAGCGATCATTTGCAGCCCCATGCTAAAGGAGAAGAGATACGTTCGTTCCTCCTCGCCGCTGTTTTCCATCAAAAATGGGCCAAAAGTGACACCGCCCAGGCTTTGCGCCATGCCCATCAACACATTCATGCTGTAAAAACCAAACGTCGTCGGCCAAACCAGCATGCCCACAACAGCCAGCGATGTCAACAAGTTGGCAAGAAACAAGGCAGACTTGCGCCCCAAACGGTCACTGACATATCCGGCAGGCAGCGCACAAAGCAGCGAGACAAGGCTCGATGTTGTCAGCAGCTGCCCCAACAGCGCTTCGTCGTAGCCCAAACTGAGCACATAAAAGTTGAAGAGCAGGCGATATACGCCATAAGCCAGCCCGCTGATAATTGTCACCAGCAAGTAAAGGCGAGCATTGGCACGGAACAATCTGATTTTGTTGGCATAATCGCGCAGGCCCTGTGTAACGGCCGTTTGCGATAATTTATTGGTCATGATTGCAAAGGTTAGCGGCTAATGCGGTTCACCGATTGCCGCGGTCAGCGATGGTCAGTCGTCTAATTTCTCCCAATCGCTGCGTTCGGGCAGTAAATGCCACACGTTTCCATCCAGCGCACGCAGGTAGGTTTCGTTGTACTTGTAGCGGGCGGTGGTCTGGTAAACGGCCGTAAACGCCTCTTCAGCTCCCGTTGCCCACCCTAAACGGTCAGCAATCCCCGGTGTCTCACGCCACAGCAAGCCAAAGCCCTGCTGCGGCTGATACAACCCCGCCGGCGGCAAGATCGTCGGATCATTCACAGGATCACCCGTTTCCCACTCGTCTGTGTACACTTCCCAACGCGGCGAGACTTGGTCATCATCATATAAAATGTAAATGCGATCCTGAGCCGCCACCCAAATCATCACCCCTTGTTGAAAATGCTGTTCCACACCATCAGAAAACAATGGCGCATCTTGCGCACACTCATCAGGAGCTTCGGTAAAGAACCAGGCGTGCGGGCAAGTCAAGGGAAGGGTCAGATTCGCCTGCGCGTAATCGCTAACATTATCACGTCCGGCAAAGAGCGCAAACTCAACAGCGTTGCGTTCACTGGCATCAATCTGGTACGCCATCGTCCCGGTGGCCGCCTGGCTCCAGGAATCGCTCAACTGTCCGCCGCGCAGCCGGTAGATGGTCACCTGGTCGCCGCTAGTCTGCCACTGCAAATTGACAATATCACCAGGATCAGCCAGGGTGACGTCCGCGCGGAAGTAGGCAATGGTGGCAACGGCCGTTGTCGCCGCAGCCGCAGGCGCAGGCACCACAATACGCACAAAAAAGCGAGCCGGAAGCAGCGTCCCATCTGGTAAACGCACACGCCAGTAGCCTGTGTAAGTGCCAGAACTGGCAGGCGCAGTCAGGTCTACGGAAATATCGGCCGTTTCGCCCACGCCCAATGTTGCCAAGGGACTGGAAGCCGGGCCGCCCATTTGATTATCGGAATGGAACACCCAGGTTGTGCCCTGCGGCCAGGGGCAGTCGCCATTGTTGCGCACACGCCAGGTTTTGGTGAATGGGCTGTTTGCCGCCACCTCCGTATCATCGGGAATGGTTACGTCGCGGACGAAGGCGGCGTTATACGCACAGGATACGGCCGTTGTCGCCGCTGGCGTCGCGGCGGTGGTGGTGGCAGTTGCCGTGATAACGGCCGTTGCCGAAAACGTTGGCGGTGGATTCAAGGCAGTCGGCACCGCAATCAGCGATGGCGGAGTCGGTAACGTCGTCGCTTCATCCACACCTGTCACCAGCTGGCAAGCCAACGCCGGTAACGCCAAAAAGAACAAAAAAGTCGCAAAAATCAGTTTACGCATCAGTCTATCTCCCGCCTGAAATAAATGTTATCTACATCGTAGCGGGAAATCAGTGACAGATGTCACCGGTTTTTATACGAGATAATCACTATTCCCCTATAAACAAAATCCCCGGCGCTGATCGCCGGGGATAACAAGCTATATCCAACAAACTTTCCAAAGTCGTCAGCGAGAATCTCGCACCGCTTTGGAATCACCTTGCCAATTGACTATTGCGCCGCTTTCACCGCCAGACTCATAACCGCGACATTGCTGGTCATGAAACGAGCGCTAACCCATCCCGTGCCCCCATCGGGCAAGGAAATTTCCAGCCAGTAACCGGCATAATCCCGATAACCCGTGAGAGCCACACTCTGTCCATGACTCAAATACGTTACCGGGTCTGAGTCCAGGCTGGGGCCAGAGCGCACCGTTAAGACATTGGCACCGGTCATCGTTGCCGCCAGCGTACCCGCCGGGAAAGCGGGCGTGGAAGTTGTCTCCGTCGCTGGCATCGCCGCACCCTCGCGCGTCCAGGAGAGGCGCACTTCCGCCAACCCCGCATCCTCAAAATACGCCACTTGCACCGGCACCACGCCGCCCGGCAAATCAATGACACCTGTATAGGTTTTCACTTCGTAATTGTGAAGCCATTGGTCAATGACCAACTGTCCATTGACCCAAACGCGCACACCCCCGTCAACGGCCGTTGTGAAGTAATAACGACCAGCCGCCAAATCAAGGTTGCCCGTCCAGCGCACGGAAAAGTTATCCGGGTTAATCACATTGGGAATGGGCGAACTTGATCCCCAAATGAAATTGATGGCGCTGTCGGTGCGCGTCGCCGCAGGCAGCCCCGCCAAATCAATGTTGTTGTAATATTCGGCCGTCCAGCTTCCGGCTGACTGCGGCGGCGTTGTCACGGGTGTGGCCGGTGTCGGGGCATCACCCACGCGCACCCAATTGAGCTGCACAAATGCGCCGCCTCGATTTTCGTAATATTCCAGCTTCACGGGCACTGTGCCTCCGGCCAGGGAGACATCGGCGCTGTATGTTGCGCCAATTTGGTCTTGCCATTTATCCACCACCAGGACACCATTCACCCACAAGCGCACGCCATCATCGGCGGTGACGGTGAAGCGGTAGAGGCCAGATTGCACCGGCAAATCGCGTGTCCAGCGCACGGAAAATTGATCAGCGGCAATGCCAGAGGCCGGGGAATCGGTGCCCCAGGCAAAATTGACATTGACATCATCGCGAATCAGCACGGGTTGACCGGTGAGGTTGACATCGTTGTAATATTCGCCGCGCCAATTGTTGATGGTGCTGCCGACGAGCGACCAGGATAACTGGGCGACCGCGCCACCGCCTGCTTCGTAATATTCCACTTTGATGCGATGATCGCCTGTGCTCAAGTAGGTGTCGGCGGAAACGGAGTGGGATTGGCTGTCGTACCACGAATCAATGATGAGCGTGTCATCTACATAGACGCGCATGCCGTCATCGGTGGTGGCAACAAAACGGTATGTTCCGGCGGTGAAGTAAACGTAGCGCGTCCAACGGGCGGAGAAGCCGTCGGCGTTCATGCCGCTGGCTGGCGCGTCTTCGCCCCAAACATGGTTTAACTCAGACTCAGAGCGTACCAGCACGGGATCACCAGAGAGGCTGGTGTTGTTCCAATATTTGGCTGTCCAATGATCGTCTGTAGCGGAAACGGCCGTTCCCATCCCCAACATCATCACGCCAACCAACAACATCGTAAAAAATCGTAGTTTGTTCATCATACCTCCATTTGCTGCTGCCAGAGTTGGCGCACCAACTGCATATGACCCAGGTGTGTGGCGGTATGTTCCAGGGCATGCAACAATGCCCAGGCTGCGCGGAAGGAACGGCCGTTATGTACGGCTGACACATATTCCCGTTCCAAATCCGCTGCCGTTAACCGCGCTAACACGCCCTGGCTGTGTGCCAACGTTTCGCGCAGCAATTGCTTTAACTCGCTTTCGCTTAAACTCGTCTTTTCAAATTCGGTGGCACGGACACGATGTGAATTCTCCTGCCCGGCCACATCGCCAATCCAATACCGCTCCGCCCCGGCTGTGTGTGCCACCAACACGGTCAGGGAGTTCATTTCCGGCCCAGGAACCCAATCCAACGCTTCTGGGGGCAGTCCAGAAACGGCCGTTTCCATGCCATTGTGCAACTCTGTTAATCGCTCCAAAAAATCTGCAAACAGTGCCAGCATCTCGTTTACTCCTCTGTAAATCGGATTGTTAATCCGATTGTCGGATTAGCAATCCGACCTACAGTTTTCATTCATGGTGGTGCGTACCACGCATGTTGTCTCCTTCAAAAAAAAGCCTCCCGGAGGTTCATCTCATGTGACGCGCCTTTCATTGATAACCTCCGGGAGGTTGGTTTTCATTTACCGTGGTGGACAATCGCCCATATTGTCTCCTTGCAAGACCAACACAGAGAAAGCACAGCGAAGAGAGCGGCTTATTAGGGATTGTGCGTATCTGTGTGCGCAGTGATCTGCGCATATTCTGACAAAAATATTGTACACAAACCGGGGGCAAAGAGAATTAATCGTAGAGGAAAAAGTGGTTATGACTCATTCAGCGCACATGCAAATAAACCAGCGTGGCTGGGCCACGCTGGTTCAATGATTCAGGGAGAAGATCAGAGCGGATAACGCCCATCAATCTGTAATTTTTTACGGCCGTAAACAGACTTGTCTACAGCAACACTGGCAAGCATATAAATCAAATAACTGACAAAACACGAGATTCAAGCAGCAAACAACAAGCTCCCGGTTTTTAGCAGTAAAAACCGGGAGCTTGTTTACCTGTCACAATTATGTTTTAGATCGATAGGCAACACGCCTATTAACTGCCATTATGAGGATAAACCGCAAAGTGCATCGAATCAGTAGCCAACTGCCATGTCTTGATAATTGTGCCATCTGCCCGCTTCAATTGATACTCATACGTGCGTGAATAGAGCGCCCCGGCACCATCCTTCGGAATGGGGTATGTTCTTGTTCGCGTTTGTGACTGCATAAGTGTTGTTGAAAAAGATTCACTCAAAGCAAACGAATAGGAAACTGTCACAGAAAAGGAAGGGCCACCAGTCGTGTTTGGACTGCTGTAACCGGCCGTCATGGAAATACCGATTGTATTTGTCACGGTAGTTTGTTCCGTGGTAGACATACCCACAGTCGCACTAAAACTAACTTCCCCACCTTCTCCAGAATTGGTGTCAAAGGATTGCAATTTGTAGAAAACGTACTTTTCCAACTTGTAGAAAGGTGTATCTGTCACCTGAGCTTGCAGTCTGTTCCGGTAGGCATCATCTTGTACCATGATACAAGGCAAATAGGAGACAGCGTCCAGCTGCGGCGGCGTCTTCGGGTCTGGCTCGCGGGTACCGGTCAAAACAGGCGATGTGGTTGGTGGATTGTTGCTGTCAATAGGCAATTGTACGGCCAAGGCATAAGCAACATTCGAACTTAACATATCAGCGTATGAATTATGTCCGCAAAAGGAACCGGATGTGATATAGCTTAATTTGCTATCTACGGGTGGTGATGTCGGAACAATTTGCCATAAAGTTACATCAGACGCGGCACCGGAACCCCAATCACCCCAGATTCGAGAACCAACAACACCTAAAGTAACCAGGTCTTCGCGTACACATACAATTTGATCCAAAGCAGGTTGGCTATGATTATTGACAATCACACACCCTAAAGCCTTGTACCCGGCCGGCGGTATGGGTTCCCAAAAGCTGCCGTCGCTGTCAGCACCAGACTTTCTGTCGTTCCAAATTTGGTTATAGCCGGTTGGATAAGCAAGCGCATTGGGTTGTATGGCACGCACAACCAACATAGGAGTCTGGGGAGAGTCATAACCGGTTTTGGCATAATCTCCTAAACGCAAGAAGCCAGCGGGAGGGGTAGCCTTCCACCCACTAAAATCAGTATCTGCACCGGAACCCCAATCACCCCAAGCCAGTTGATATTGGCTTGCAAACGCTATTTCTAATGCAGGGCTATTGTTTCTATCCCGTACCTGTAAACTACTCATGTTTTTATCTCCTTTCTAACTAAATGGGTAATTGAACAAACCTATACGACAACCTGGTACTCCACCAAATTTGTTTTGCCGATTGAAGCAGAGGCTTTGGTCGAAACCTGGATTCTGCTCCTCTTATCCAGCAAAGTTTGTTTGCTAAACTACCAGGACAATAGGAAAACTTGAAAAAGGGAAATGACAACCCGTTTTGCGTGATAAAACTGCTTTTTTAGGCAACCTGAACACGTTGCCCGATCATATAAAGCAGAATCAAGACCCAAACACACAAATCTCGCGAACAGCTGATTGGGGCGTTGTCACATTCTCCTTTTTGTGTGGGTGGAACGCTGTCGTTCCCGATCAATCAAAGAGCTTGTTGGTTGAGGATGAATTTGTTGTAGAGGACCAACGATTTACTAGATGCTGGCAGTATAACAAGTCTTCGTGACACTAACGTGACACAATCCATGTTGTTTTTTTCGTATTGGCACAATTGAACTTTTGCTGAAATGGCTGACTTATGAGGAAACGGCCGTTTCCACCCACCCATTCATTCTCAAAAAAACGGCAAGACTATCCAAAATAAAAAAGCGTGGCTAAGCCACGCTTTTTTCAACGATTCAGTGGGAATCGCCCTTGGAAATCAAGTCATCTAATTCCAATCAATCTGCAATTTTTTACGGCCGTGAATGTATTTGTCCACAGCGACGGCCGCAATCACGCCATCGGCAGCCGCAATCACAGCTTGTTTGATATGCGTGCAAAGCAAATCGCCAATGGCAAAGACACCGGGAACGGCCGTTTGCATTTCCGCATCCACCGCCAGACACCCTTCCACCGACGTCGGCAGCTGTTCCATCAAATAATCAGTAATCGGTTTGCCACCTTGCAAATAGACAAACGCACCCGATACCGGCAGCACCTGTTCCGCGCCGCCACGCGGCTGCACACGCACACCCGTCACCAGCGTTTCGCCAATAACTTCCTTCAAGCGCGTGCCCAACATGACCTCGACCTTAGCGCTCTCCGTTATCTCGTGTACCAGAAATTCCCGCGCCTTCAATTCCGGCGTCGGCACAATCAGGTAAACCTTAGCGGCAAACTTCGTTAAAAACAGCGCTTCTTCCAACGCCTCGTCATTGTTGCCAATGACCGCCACATCCTGGTCACGGAAAAAAGCACCATCACACGTTGCGCAATAACTGACGCCGCGCCCCAGAAATTCCTCTTCACCCTTCACACTGCTGGTACGCCCCATAGAGCCAGTCGCCAACACAACCGCTTTCGCCGTGAACGTGCCTGTGCCAGCCATCACCATCTTCGGGTCGCTGCTCAAATCAAGCCCGACCACCTTATCCGTGATGAACGTCGCGCCAAACGATTCAGCCTGTTGGCGCATAATCTCCACCAATTCCGCCCCAGAGATAGGCCCCGGTACACCGGGATAATTGCTAATTTTTGTGGTAATGCCCAACGCGCCCGCCGTCAGACCTTTATCAATGACCAACGTCCGCAAATCGGCTCGCGCCGTATAAATCGCTGTAGAGGTTCCCGCCGGGCCACCGCCAATAATCACCACGTCATAAGCGTTATCAGCAGCCGCGCCCAGATTCGATAACCCCAAATCCAATCCTAAATCCATCAGCCCTCTCCCACTTTTAGGCGACCGCTTCCTTCAGCTTGCCCAACATCATAATTTCTGGCGCAGCCCCTTCCATATGCACAGTCTCATTAATCACCGTGCGCGGCACACCCTGCACATGATATTTGTTGGACAAATGGGGGAACTCAATCGCTTCTACCATGTCACCGCGAATCAAATCGCTTTCCATTGCCAAACGATGTGCCAAAATGACTGCCTGTGGGCAATAGGGACAGGTTGGCGTCACAAATACTTGCATGTGAACTTCTTCTGTAAGATTGGATGCCCACGCCCGCACTTCATCAGACAGGCCAGAATCACCGCTGGAAACGAGCATAATATCCTCAATGATTGAACTAAATTCATAACCAGAGGGAATGCCATAAAAACGAATGCCGTAATCTTTGGCCTCATCACCGCCACGCATAATGACGGTTGCCGGGATTTTGTCAATGTTGTACTGCTCGGCAATTTCGCGGTGGTTGTCAAAGTCATACACTTCAACAGAAATTTTGTCGGACAGCGCGGCCACTTCTTCGGCAATCATGCGCGTTTCCGTGCAATATTGACATTCAAACGGCTGCGTGAAAACAATCAATTTCACCGGGTTCTCTAACGCCGCAAATTCTTGACGTAAATGTTGTTGGTCTTGTTCTTTTAATAAAGCCATGTTGAGCCTCCATCTATTTCGTTCTAAATTGCGCACACTGGCTGAGCCATTTTGTCCGCATCATCCAGTTAGATGCAGGAATAGGGAGAAGGTGACACAGATGACTTTACTCGTCGACGGCATCACGAACAACGAAGCTGACGGGTTCGCTGTGCAGAGCACGGCCGTTTCCATCCCAGCCTTCCACCCAAACACGATGCTCACCAATCACCAGCGGCCACCACATTTCATAAGGAGGCGCACTTAACGTCGCCAGCGGCACATCATCCAGCCAAAAAGTCAGCTCCGCCACCGTTGGCGGGGCCAGTGCCGCCAACTGCACTTGCTGCGCCGCCGCTGGCAGCGTCGGCGACAAACGATAAATGGTATTGGGGTCGGGGGAAATCATGCGCAGCGTGGGCAAGGTTGTCGTGTCGGTGGCCGTGGCAACGGCCGTTTCCGTCCCCCCACCCGCTTGCAACAAATCATCCAGCAGCGTTAACCCTTGCGCCCGCGCCCACGGCTGAAACACGGCAGGCAAATCAAGCGCCAGCACAACCGTCTGCTGCGCGGTTGGCGTGCTGCTTGTTGCCAACTGCCCGGTAACGCTATCCACCACCACCTCTCGGTAAAACGTATCCACTTCTTGTGGCTCTGTGCCTGCCAAAAACCATTCCGTGACCCGGTATGGACAATCGGGAGAGGGCAGCAGTCCAGACAGAGCGCACACCTCGGTTTGCACCAATCCTGGTGGCTGCGGAAAAACAGCATCCGGCTCCCCGGCTAACACGGTACGCATAAAATAATGCCAGATTGGCCCCGCGCCGCTAAGCCCGGTCACATCGCGCATCGGCTCATTACCGGCATTGCCCACCCAAACGCCCACCACCAGGTCGGGCGTATAACCCACTGTCCAGTTATCGTGAAAATCGTTGGTGGTGCCGGTTTTGACGGCCGCAGTACGGTCAATATTGAGCAAGCTGTTGCGCCCAAAACCGAGCGAACGCGCTTCATCATCGCTAAGGATGTCACTAATCAGCCAGGCCACGCGTTCGTCCATGACGCGAATGGGATCGGGAGAAACGGCCGTATACACCACTTCCCCAGCCACATCGGTCACATCCAGGATGAAGTTCGGCGTCAACTGATACCCGCCATTGGCAAAGGCTGCGTAAACGGCCGTTAAATCCAACAGCCGCACCGGGCCACCCCCCAAAGCAAACGACAGATCATACTCATCCGGGTCGCCGAGGGTGCGAATCCCCAATTCACCGGCAAAGTCAATCGCCTGCTCCACACCCACCGCATCCAACGTCAACACCGCCGGAATATTGAGCGACGAAGCCAACGCTTGCCGCAGCCGCACCGGGCCATGCTCATCTCGTCCAAAATTCACCGGCACATAAGATTCCCCCTCGTGCGTCAGGAACACCGTGCGCACATCTGGCAGCATCGTCGCCGCCGTCCAGTGCGCGGGCGCATCGGGCGCTAATGCGGCTGCATAAATGAGCGGCTTCAACGCTGAACCGGGCTGGCGCGGTTCCAAGGCCATGTTAATTGCCCCGCTAATATTCCCATCAAAATAATCAGGGCTGCCAACAAGCGCTAAAAGCTCGCCCGTTGTCGGGTCTAACGCGACCAACGCGGCATTGTGTGCATTATGGCTGGGTGCGCCATCGGCCGGTGAATTCAAGCGGGTAATTTGCTCAGTGATAATCGTCTCCGCATGCTGCTGCCAATCCAGATCGAGCGTGGTGCGCACCGTCAAGCCGCCGCTCTCATAAATTTGCTGCTGGCTCACAATTTGGTCAAGCTCTGCCTGCACCATCATCACAAAATGGGGCGCCAATACCGGATAAGGAGTAGCGGCATAGCGCAGCGGCTCGCGCAAAGCAAGCGTATACGCCGCTTCGGTGATGTAACCCTCGGCACGCATCAGCTCTAGCACAACTTGCTGCCGCGCCTGCGCCGCTTCCGGGTTGGTTAAGGGGTTATAAATAGCCGGGGCTTGGGTCAATCCCGCAATCAAGGCGCTTTCCGCCAAAGTCAAATCAGCCACACTTTTGCCAAAATAGGTGTTGGCGGCTGCTTCCACGCCGTAAGCCATTGCCCCGTAATACATCTGATTCAGGTAAAGAGCCAAAATGTCCTCTTTATCGAATTCACGCGCCAGCCGCCAGGCAAGCCAGCTTTCACGCAGCTTGCGGCGCACAGTGCGTCCGGCGCGTTCGTCTGCGTCCAGCAGCAGCGAACGCGCTACCTGCTGCGTGATGGTGCTGCCCCCAGCTAACACTTCGCCGCCACGTAAATTGATCCAAAAGGCACGCATAATGCCTTGTAGATCGACGCCGGGATTGCTGTAAAATTTTTTATCTTCAGTGGCGATGGTTGCTTGCTGCAAAGCAAGGGGAATTTCAGAGAGCGGCAAGTTGGTGTGACGGCCGTATTCACTATCAACCACATCATAAAGGAGACGGCCGTATCGATCCGTAATGCGCACACTTGGCAGCACCAAATGCTCCCCAATCTCATTAGGAGAGGGCAAATCGACAAACAACCAACGATAGACACCCCACCCCGACAGGACAGCAATAACCAGCAAAGCCAACAATACTCGACGCAGTTTCTTCATGCCCGTATTATAAACAACAACACGTCACCATTTCCCCACGCCCGCCCCACCCTCTGGCTACAAACAAAAACCCCAAGCATATGGCAAAAGAAATCACCACACACTTGGGGCATCTGTTACAAGAAAAATATAAAACTTACGGGGTTGTTCGTTGTACACGCCGTGCGCGACGTGTAGCCTTCTTCTTTTCAATGCGACGCAGTTCGCTCTTGGAGACAAACCAACGCTTGCGGCGCACATCAGCCAAAACCTTGCTCTTGGTCACTTCTTTATTGAAGCGGCGCAGCAGTTGTTCCGGTGATTCACTTGAACGTAAGATGACCTTCGGCAGCTTTTTCACCCCCTTCTTGGATAAAGATTCTCGTCGTGAACGTCATCAAAAACGTAAACGCGATTCTGCCATTGAGTAAGGGTCTATTTGGAAAAACAAACAGTAGAAACGGCCGCATCCTTGCGCCAAATCCATTACATGATTCACTTAAAAATGTGAACAATCAGGGAATGAACATTGCTAAAGCAATTGTTACAGCCGCCAAATCCTTAGACTGGAAAAGTGTAGCAAATTTCTCCAGGAATGCCAGAGATTTTGCACACCAAAATCAAGAAAACCCCCAGTAAACCTGAGGGTTTCATGAAAATGGCCGGAATCAATATCGTTGATTCCGCCGCATACGCCGAATTGCCTTCTTTTTCTTAATTCGGCGCACCTCACTTTTAGGAACGTGCCAACGCTTGCGACGCACGTCAGCCAGCACCTTGCTCTTCATCACCTCTTTGCGAAAACGACGCAGCAGTTGATCCGGTGATTCGTTAGAACGTGCAGTAACTTTGGGCAATTGTCTCACCTCCTTATTGTGAAATAACTACCTGGCGCATCCAGACAGCAGCAAATATTTGGATTTAACCTCTCGAAGAACGGCTTATAGCTCTTAACCACAAACAAACATGGTGAACAATCCCTTCCAGGAGGCTCCTGCTGACGACTGTGGCATTACCCCTACCCAGGTAGCAAGCTCTCAGCGTGTATTGGTGATTAACGACACTGACGACGTAATAGCACATCAATGCGCAAATAAAGCATCATTTATGCTCTTGTCGTCAATTCATCACGAATGTTGTTGAGCGATGGGGAAGACCCAAAGGGGGAACTATCGACAAAAATCCATGGCGGATGAATGATTAGCTAACCTTCCCAATACCGGGTCAGTGTACCGTGTTTACAGGTATCGGTCAAATGCCCCCAGGGCAAAGCGAGCGTGCGGAGGCTTGTCAATTGCCTGCTGGCAAGCCCTCGCCATGACTGTCACGCTGGTGTCACGCAGCATGACTATACTGAATGGGATCACCTGTATTCGGTACAAATGTCGTTACTATATCAGGAGATAGACCTATGTTGTTGACCATCGAGAAAGTTTCCATTCTCAAAGGAGTGGCTATTTTCGCCAACATTCCCGACCATGTGCTGGCAGCCATTGCCGGTATTGTCGATATGGTTGACTTAACAGCAGGCGAAACGTTTATTGAGGAAGGGACGATTGGCAACTGCATGTACATTGTCATTGAGGGCACGGTGCGCGTACACAGCCAGGGCAAGACGATTATCACGCTGGGAGCCGGTAAAAGTGTCGGCGAGTTGGCTGTACTTGACCCAGAACCGCGCTCGGCATCGGTAACGGCCGTTACCGATACCCGCCTCTTCCGCATTGACAAACCCCTCTTCGATGAAGTCATGGCCGACCGACCAGAAATCGCCCAGGGCGTCATCCGCGCCTTGTGCGAGCGCATCCGCGAACAAGGGCGCCTGATGGCCGACAGCGGCACCCCCAACACCTGACATGACGACCATCACTCGCCACCACACGGCCAATGACCTGCGCGTACGCATCACATTGTTAATCGCGCAATCCGTTTGCCTGGGATTAACGTTAGCCCTACTCGCCGTCACCGCCATCGCCCTTTTGCTGGCGAACTACGGCTCCAGCGTGTTGCCCTATGTGTATATTGTTGTGGCGCTGCTGGGATCGGCCGTTTTCTATGGATTTGCCGAACTACAACGCCATTGGCCGCTGCTGCGGGTTTTCATCGCTACCGAGATCATCATCGCCCTCTTCCTGCTATTCGCCTGGGTTGGGCTGGCCTTTGCCGACATGCGCTGGCTTTCCTTTGCGGCAATGGTTGCCTTTTCCTTGATTATCCAGGTTGGGTTCGTCATCTTGGGAGGGCAGGCTGGGCGGCTGCTCGATGTGCGTCAGATCAAGCAATACTTTCCACGTGTAGTCGGTGGATTTGCCGTTGGTTTCACCGTCGGTGGAGCCATTGTGCCCATATTGCAGCGCTGGCTTGGCCGCCCAGAGCATTTGCTGTTTGGCGCGGCGCTCACGGCCTGCGCCATGTTCGGTTTTCTGCTGGCGACCAACGCTCGCTTTTACGACGCGCTGCAACAGACAGCCGATAGCGGCCCACAACAGCCGCCGCCACCGCTGCGCCATTTGCTCGGCAAACGCTTTGTCATCCTCATCTTTGTCTACCAGATGCTCTCGGCCATGGGCAGCCAGTTGCTCGACTTCATGGTGTTGGATGCGGCAGGTGCGCGTTTTAGCGATAGTGCCGTCTTAACCACATTTTTCGGCAGTTACACCTTCTGGCTAAACACGGCCGACATTCTTTTTCTCGCCTTGTTTGCCGGATTTTTGCTCAATCGCTTTGGTTTGCGCTTCGGATTGGCAGCAAATCCTGGCCTTGTCGTAGTCATCTTGGTAGGCATTGTGCTGGCCGGAATCAGCGGCCCGGCAGGCGTCATGCTGTTTTTCTGGCTGGTTGTGGTAGCCCGTCCCTTAGACATTGTGCTGACAGATGGCACGACACGCACGTCGATCAATGCTGTCTATCAAGCTTTACCGGCACGCGAACGGGCTGGTGTGCAAGCTGGCATTGAAGGGATTGGTGTCCCGGTCGCGCAAGGGTTGGTCGGGGTTATCCTCTTGATTTTTAACGCCATCCCGCATCTGGAACTGGTACATACGGCCGTTTTCACCCTCTTCATCTCCATGTTGTGGACGGCGGCCGGTGTCATCGTCTATCGCGGCTATGCCGCCAATTTACTGCAAGCGATGCGCCAGCGCACACTCGACCCGGCAACGCTGTTCCTGGATGACAGTTCCAGTCTGGCTGTCGTCGAGCGTTTCATGCAAAGTGAGCGCGTCAGCGACATTCAACTCGCTTTCAAGCTGCTGGATAACCACGACCCAATTGCCGCCGATACATTTCTGCCGCCATTGCTGTCCCACGCAGACACGGCCGTTCAAGTGGAAGCGCTGCGGCGTGTGGAAGCACGGCAAGTGATAGCGGTCAAAACGGCCGTTATCGCCCTCATGCAGCGCCAACACCCGGCTCATGTGCGTGCGGCTGCCATCCGCGCCTTTTGCGCCTTGGCAGAAGCCGATGCCGTCGAGCTAATCACGCCCTATTTAGATGCCACAGAAACGGCCGTTCGCCGAAGCGCGATGGCTGGTTTGCTGCGCTATGGCGGCATACCCGGCGTGCTGGCGGCAGGCGCACATGTGCAAACCCTGGCCCAATCCCCCGAAGCGGCAGCCCGCCACCTGGCCGCGCAAACCATTGGCGATGTTGCCGTACCCGCTTTTTACCAGCCGCTTGTCGCCTTGTTGCAGGATGAGGAAACGGCCGTTCGTCAGGCGGCGCTCGATGCCGTTGTCCAGGTACACCATCCTCGCCTGCTGCCATTCCTGCTGGAAAATCTGGCCCGTCCCGCCACACGTTCCGCCGCCGTATCCGCCTTGCTGGCTTATGGCCCGGACATCTTGCCGGTTATTGACAACGCATTAGCACAATTTGAACCGGCGCAACGCGATCAGGCCATTCGTCTGGTACGGCTGTGTGGGCAAATTCGCGGGGAAGCGGCAGCAGGCATACTCATCCAACATCTGCATCACCCCCACGCTGAAGTGCGCAGCGAAGTGCTGACCGCGCTGCACCTATGCCGCTATCAACCATCGCCAGAGGTAACAATCGCCTTGCGCACACAACTGACGCATGAAGTGGAAACGGCCGCATCTTTGTGCGCCGCCTGGGAAGATGTCGGCGACGCGCCAGAGCTGGTCGCCCTGCGCCGTGGCTTAGAAGAGGCGGTCGCCGCGCTGCGCCATCGTCTCTTTTTGCTGCTCGCCTTCATTTACAAAATGCCAGCCTTGTTGCAAGCCGGGGAACAGCTTGGCAAAGCAAGTGGCAGCAGCGCTTTGGCGCTGGAATTGTTTGACGTGACATTAACCACCGCCGAAAAAAAGTTGCTGTTTCCCTTGATTGACCCCAAACTGTCCTCAGAACAGCGTGCAGAGGCGCTGCGCCGCCAATTTGACATGGCAAAAATGGGACGCGCCGACCGGATTTTAGCGCTTATTGAGCAGGAAAATGGAGGGGCCGCACAACCCTGGCTGCAAGCATGTGCTATTTATGCAGCCGCAAAGTTGGGGCTGCTGCGGTGCCAGCCAATGATTGCACGTCTGGTTGATGATGCGGATGCGGTGGTGCGGGAAACGGCCGTTTGGGCGTTAACCCTCCTTGACCCGGACAAAAGCGTATTGATTTAAGCCGATGACGGGGGTTGGCCTTTGCGCAGCGCAGCCAGATCGGCCGTCATCGTGCGCAACCGTTCCGCCAAAATGATGATGTATTCGCGGGCGACGCGTGGGTGTGCCTCCAATAATTGTGTAATGGCCTTTTGCCTCAATTGCAACAAATGCGTATCAGTGGCCGCAATTGCGGAGGCGCGGCGCGGCTCAGGCATTAACGCGGCCATCTCACCAAGTACATCGTCAGCATGGCGCTCAGTCACCACTTCCCCATCATCCACGATGACAATCTGCCCGGAAAGGATGACATACATGCTGCTGCCCAAATCCCCTTTGGCAAAAAGCTGCGCCCCTTTTTTCAGGAACAATTCTTCGCCCTGGTTCGCCAATGCCAGCAGCGCCTCGTAGCTTAATCCGGCAAAGAGGGGGATGGTTTGCAGCCGTGTTGCCCGTTCCAGCGAGGTTAGTTGTGGGGAAACGGCCGTTTCCGCCCCCGCCTCGCCATATCCCAACGCCTCCCGCAAAGAAGCAGGCGAATGGGTGTGATGCCAATGCTGCAAATAAACGGATTTGGGAATCATCAACAACTGTAATTTTTGGTCGGCAACGACTGTCGCATTGCGATTAGCGCCGCGCACAACACCCGTCACCCCCAACGGCATCCAGGGCTGCACAGAAAAGGAGCGATACCCGCCTAACGGCCGTACCTGCAACCCCGCTCCCAGGGGAATATAGACAAATGTTGACGACGCGCCCGCCTCGATGAGCACCTCGCCGCTGTAAACCGTCGTCAGGCGCACATGCACAAACGCCCGCTCAATATGCACATCAACCACACGATGGCCCGATTGGCCGATACGCTTCAAAAAGTCGAGCCGCGTCGCTTCATCCCAGGCGATTGGCTCAGCCAACAAATACCGGTCACGCTCCAACTGGGGAGCCATTTGCAAGGAAGGAACCACATAGACACGTCCCGTTAAAGCGGCGTCGAGCTGTAACAACTCCGCTTTGACATGCGCGGCAAACTGCAAATAATCGTCTGTTTCCTCTAGCAAGATGTGCAAAGTGTCCGGCGGTTTCGTCATGGCGGCGTCAGCGGCATTGGGTCGCTGAAAGCTGTCCAGCACATCTCGCTGAATGTCATGCACAACAACGGCGGCAAACTGTTCTGCCCGTTTTTGTGCGGCCGGGGTCGCAAAGCTGCCCCGCTCAAAAGAGATGCGCAAATCCCCGGTTGGGTCTAGTTCGCTGCTGGCAATGTTGGCTTCTCCGGCGCTGAGTGGGCTGGGAATCTCCAGCAAAAACAGTTCCTCATCACCACCGCGCAGGGCATAAATGGCATTGCCGGTATCTTGATTGACAAACACTTCGTAGCCGCCAGATGTTTTGAGCACGGTTCCCCGCTGGCGCAGGGCATCGGCGCAGCGTAAGATGCGCAGTACGTCTTGCACATCGGCAACCAGCTCTTGTACGGCCGTTTCCGGCGACAGCAGCCATTGGTAGGATTCCTGCGCAACATCCTGGTAAGGAAGCTGATAGCCCAAGGGCGCGGGGGATTGGCGCTGTTGCTGCCAGGCGGTTTCGGCGGCGGCCAGTTCTTGCGCTAATTGTTCGCGTTTAGGGGAAACGGCCGTTGCCAACTTGCGCCGCAATTTACGCACCTGCTGCCCATAGTACAGCGTCGGCAAATCCGTCGTCACAATCTCCTGCATCAATTCCCGCAGACGCGCCAGATCGATCAACACAGCCATCGGCACACTACTTTTGCTGTGGCAAACCGACAAAGACAACATTTCTTGCAGCACACGTTGCGGATTCTGCAAAACGCCCTTATCCGCTAACTGCAACAAATGCCAGGCAACATTGCCGCTATTTTCCTGCCAAATCGCCTGGATCACCGCTGCCAACTCCGGCGTAAATACAGCTTGCGCCGCAAATTCTGGATGAACGGCACGGCCAAAAGCGGAAAAATCGCGCATACCAATGTCATGCAAATAAGCCACCAGGACGCCATACCCTTGCATACGCGCCAACCGCTGTGGGGAACGGGCCGGTATCAAAACGCCATTTGCCAGCCGCAGCAGTTCAGGCACGTGTCGGGCAACATCACGCACATGAACCACGCCATGATCAGAGAAAAGGGCGACATGCTCTTCCGGCTGCACCAAAAAATCGACATTATGACGCAGTAACTCAAAACGGGATTGTTCGTTTACCGGAGCATAATAGTGCGTTTCAATATAGGTGCGAACATCTGTCGATAAAAAGCGATCCAATACGTCTGTCATTTTTAATGTCCTGGTTTGTCTACGCCTACGCAACGCCGCACACATAATTCTAACAGGTTGCCAGGGAACCGGGAAACGCACGCAGAAGTGTGAGAATCCTTTGATCTGACAGTTCCCCGTTTAAGCGGCAGACCAATTTACGGTATAATGCGCTAACAGATGGCATATTTCACGATCTGGTGCGAAGGAATATAGCATGATACCAGAGTATATTGGACAGTATCAAATCATTGAGGAAATAGGGCGCGGCGGCATGGCAACCGTCTATCGCGCACATGATCCTCGCTTCCAACGTGATGTCGCCATCAAAGTCCTTCCCAGCCAATTCACGCATGATCCGATGTTCCTGTCCCGCTTTGAGCGCGAGGCACGAACCATTGCCATGCTTGAACATCCGGCAATTGTCCCTGTGTATGATTTTGGCAAAGAGGGTGAACAACCTTTTTTGGTGATGCGCTATATGCCGGGGGGATCCCTGGCTGACCGGATTAAGGCAGCCGGCGCTGTGCCTTTGTCTGAGGCGTTGTTGATTGTGGCGCGGCTGGCTTCGGCATTAGATTATGCGCATGGACAGGGCATCATTCACCGCGACTTGAAGCCGGGCAATATCCTTTTTGACACGCAAGGAAATCCGTATCTGGCTGATTTTGGCATTGTAAAATTGACCGAAGCGACCAGCAGTTTTACCGGCAGCGCGGTATTGGGCACCCCAACTTACATGAGTCCAGAGCAGGCGCAGGGGGGGCGTGTCATTGACGGCCGTTCCGACGTTTACTCCCTCGGTGTGGTTCTCTTTGAAATGCTTTCCGGCAAAGCTCCCTACGAAGCTGACACCCCTGTCCAGGTGTTGATGAAGCACATTCTAGAGCCGGTGCCACACATCTTAATGGTGAACCCGGAACTAACTCCGGCCATTGATGAAGTTATTGCCCGTTCTTTGGCAAAAGATGCCGATGCGCGTTACGCAACGGCAACCTTGATGGCGCATGCGCTGGCAACGGTCATTCGCAGCGACACGCCCATCATTGACTTACCTGAACTGGTCAAAACCAGTCCTGTTGTAACGACAACGGAAACTGTACAGACCACAGGCAGTGAAACAAACGCGCCGACGGCCGATGCGCCGCGCAAACGCATTTGGGCCTGGGGAGTTATTGGGGCATTGGTTCTTATCGCTCTCATCGGTGTGGGGAGAAATCTTTTTTCTGCTTCACCCACGCCAATAGCACCAACGACAACGACGACCGTTACTGTGGTAGCGGCCGTTTCCAGCAGCACCGCCACCACCACCCTCACGCCATCTCCGCAACCGACAGCAACCCTAACACACACACCACAACCCACAACCACCCAAACAGCCACGCCGCCTTCCTCACCGACGACAACAGAGACGCCGCTGCCCATGCTGCGCATTACGGCACAATCAACCAATTTGCGCAGCGGGCCGGGAGCGATCTATCCATCCATCGGTATCTTGCTGCAAGGGGAAATCGTCACCATTGTGGCACGCAATCAAGACAGCAGTTGGTATAACATCATGCTGGCCGATGGGCAGACAGTCGGCTGGGTTGCAGCCAGTGTCAGCGACAGCGTGGCAGGGGATTCGTTACTCAATATTTCTATTGCGCTGACCATTCCTGCCCGCCCCACCAACACACCAACAAACACGCCGATACCGGCAACGGCAACGCCGGTTCCGGCACAGCCCAACCCCAATCCAAACCCCAACCCCACAACTGCACCGGCCACACCTGTACCCACAAAGACGCCCTGTTCTGACCCGTATTGTTAGGGTAGAGAATCTGCAAACGAAGGAGCCACAACACAACTTTGCAATTCGTAACGAAACATCGCCGACAAATTTATATTTTGCTACCGCTCCTGTTTTTGCTTTTGTGTATGGGCAGTATTAATTTGCTCAATTATTATCTGCGGCCAACAGCAGCAGATGGCGCTACGGCGGCCGCGCCACTGGCCGCAACACAAGCGCCGGGGAATACGGCAACGCAACTGCCACAAACGGCCGTTTCCACGACCACCGCAGCAACGGCCGTTGCCACCATCCCGCCCACAGCAACGCCGTTACCCACGCCAACCATTCCGGCGACGGCGACCATCTCATTGTTAGGGCCGCCCGACAACGCCGTTTTCGTCAGCGATGCAACCATTTCCTTTTATTGGCAATGGCCGCTGCCGCTGTTAGAAGGGCAGCAACTGTCACTCTATCAACTAACAGAAACCGGCGAAACCTTGTTGGGCAGTCTGTTGGAGGCCAATGTCGGCCAGGGATATAACGTGCGCGTTCCGGCTCAACTTTTGGCGGAAACGGCCGTTTCCATCCAATGGTACGTCAAATTAGAAACAGCCAACCAGGATACACTGAGCAGCAGCGAGATTCGTCACATCAATCTGATAACACCGTAAACGAACAAGAGGAATGAATCATGGCAGCAACAGCAGACACCTCATTTACCGGCCAAACGATTCAGCATTATCAAGTCAAAGAACGCCTGAAACGGCGTCCGGCAAGCAGCCTGTATCTGGCACAAGACACACGGACAGACCAACTCGTTTTCATCGAAATATTGCACACCACCATCACGGGAAACGAAGCCTTGGCGGGGCGATTTCAACGACGCATGGAAACAATCTCGCAGTTGAAACACCCAAACATCGCCCCTATCTTGACTGTTGCCTACACCAGTGAAAAATATCCGTTTGCCGTCATCAAACATGTTCCCGGCACATTCCTCTCTGATAAGCTCGCCCAATGGCAGCAAACAAACAGCATGCCCGATGCGCAAACCGCATTGGCGCTGATCCGCCATCTGGTCAGCGCCTTAACCGCCGCCCATCCCGTTGGCATTATCCATCACGATTTGCGCCCCGATAACATTTATATGCAGGCCAATGACATCCCCATCTTCCTCGACCTTGGCGTCACCATCAGCCCACTGCCATTTGATGAAACAATCCTGGAAAAAACTGGCACATTGGATTATGCCCCACCGGAACAATTACGGGGACAGGCGCTAACCGGACGCAGCAACATCTTTTCGCTGGGCATTATTTTGTATGAATTGTTAGGCAAACGTCGCCCCAAACTGCCTATTTCTGATTGGGATATTTTTGACCGGCGTGTCCTGCCGAAAGAGATTCCCCTCGAAGAAGTGCGCAAGGACCTGGCACAAGAAACGTATGCCCTGGTCAAGAATTGTTTGTGGCAGCAGGAGTGGAATCGCTACGACACTGCACAAGAGATGTTGGCCGCAATTGATGGGGCATTGGAAGCTGAGAAACGATGGGAAACGGCCGTTTCCCACCACCATCACCCCGTAAAAAACAACAAATGGCGCCTCATCGGCCTCATTGCTGGCGGGATTTTGCTGCTCATCCTCATCATCCTCGCCATCATCTTGTTGACATGAGCAAGAAAAAGGCAGGTTCAATCGGCGAGATCGAACCTGCCTTCATTATCATTACAATCCTAAAATGTGCCGGGCAATCACCAGGCGTTGAATCTCACTCGTCCCCTCGCCAATCGTCATCAGGCGCGTATCCCGATACATGCGCTCAACCTCAAATTCACGGCTGTAACCATACCCGCCATGCACCTGAATCGCATTACGGCAAACACGTTCGCTCACTTCCGTCGCAAACAATTTCGCCATCGCCGCTTCTTTCGTGTACGGCTTCCCTTGCGCCTTGTGCCACGCCGCCCAATACACCATCAAGCGTGCCGCCTGAATTTCAGTGGCGGCATCAGCCAGCATCCACTGCACCGCCTGATGATGCGCAATCGGCTTGCCAAACGTCGAGCGCTCATGCGCATACTTCACGGCCGCTTCGTATGCCGCCTGCGCAATCCCCACCGCCAACGCGCCAATGCTCACGCGACCACTGTCCAACGTCGCCAATGTCTGGTGCAAACCGCGCCCTTCTGCTCCCAACACATTATCCAGGGGCACACGCACTTCGGTAAAGGTCACAGCATGGGTCGGCGACCCGGCCAACCCCATCTTCTTTTCCGCCGGGCCAATGTCAATGCCCGACGTATTGGCGGGAACCAGAATGTGGCTCAGGCTGCGACTGCCGCCAGCGGGGTCTGTCCGCACCAGCACCACCAACAGGTCAGAAATGGAGGCATTGGTCATCCACATTTTGCTGCCGTCGATGATCCAGGAATCGCCCTCTTTAACGGCCGTTGTGCGTACCCCACCTTGTAAATCGGAACCTGCACCTGGCTCTGTCAGGGACAACGATGCCAGTTTACCCTCACCAGTTGCCAGACGGGGCAGCCAAGCCTGTTTTTGCGCCTCGCTGCCATAGGCAACCACCGGCCCTAATGCCAATCCGTTGTGCGCCGACACAGCCAACGCCGTAGACGCACAGCCCCATCCCAGCTCTTCGATAGCGATGGCCGCGCTAATTGGGTCGACACCAGCGCCGCCATACTCTTCCGGCACTTCCAACCCTAGCAAACCCATTGGCCCCATCTTGCGCACGGCCGTCCAGTTGAACTCACCCGTCTCGTCCGTATGGCGTGCCAGGGGCTTGACCTCTTTCGCCACAAATTCATGCACCACATGGCGAAATTCTTGTTGCTCTGCTGTCAATTCAAACTTCATACCTCAACTCCTGTGAAAATAATAGTGGGGAATTAAGGGCTTGGCGGATCAGAAAAAATCTCCCAATCCGCCAAGCCCTGTTTTGCAATGGCAAAAAACTGGTAAGTGTGCGCTTTTGCGTCTTTGTACGCGCGTTTTTGCAGCCTAACGCGGTTCAAAACCGGCGGCTGTCAAGACCAAAAGCAATAATTGGCTCAACCCTTGTGGCAGGAATGTTGTGTCGAGGTATTCATCTAAGCGATGGGCATGGGCGGAGTGGGTCAGGCCAATACAAACGGAAGGAATCCCCTTGCTGAGCGGGATATTGGTGTCGGTGCTGCCCGCCATATATGTGACGGGTTCTTCGCAAACATATTGCAGCGCGGCTTCAGCCCAAGAAACGAGCGGGGTTTGTCGTGGAACTTTACCGGCAGGGCGGTCGCCAACAAGATGTGTGGTAACGGCCGTTTCCGAATACGCCGCCGTCATCCCACTCACTATATGCATCACATCCATTTCCAACTGCTGCAACGCCGCCGGGTCTTCCGAGCGCAAATCCAGCCACAGGCTGGCCGATTGGGCAATGCTGTTAATGGAAGTGCCCCCCTCAATCAGCCCCACATTGTACGTCGTGCGCGGCTCAATGGGCACCATCAAGGCATCAATGGCAGTGATAATTCGGCCCAAGACATGAATGGCGCTGGTTGTCCCAAAACTACCCCAGGAATGTCCCCCCGGCCCACTCACGTCAAGGCGAAAACGGCGCACGCCGATGGCCTGATGACAAATTTGCCCATACAGCCCACCCTCTACCACAATGTACATCACCTCACTGCCAAAACGCTCGACAACGGCACGCATCCCGCGCAAATCCCCCATCCCCTCTTCGCCGACATTGGCGACAAACCAGACATCAGCCGCCGCACGCAATGAAAAATCGCGCAGAGCTTGCGCCAATGCCAGCAATCCGGCCAGACCGGCGGAATTGTCACCAATGCCGGGGCCATACACCAGGTTTTCTTTGCGCTGCACGGTCAGGTCCGTGTCGGCGGCAAAGACGGTGTCTAAATGGGCAGAAATGATGAGGGGAGTTGCATCGGGGTTTTGGCCGGGGAAACGGCCGTATACATTATGCAGCGCATCTTGTGCGACATCAACCAACCCCAGGTCGGCAAAGCATTGTTCAATGTAGGTGGCGCGTGCCGCCTCGGCAAATGTTGGTGATGGGATTTGCTGGATAGCAATGATGAGATCGACAATATCTTGGTGACGGGCAGAAAAACTGTCTAACGCCGCTCGCACCTGCCGCTGTTGCGCGAGCGTTTCCATTTGCGAATAGATTGCCATGTAGTCTGTAATCCAAAAAACCGCAAGCCATAAGCCACAAACCGCCAATAAACTACGGGCTGCGGCTGATGGATTCCAGCATTAATCGCGGCTCAAAGCGCGAATGAGTAACATGCCAACAATGGTGATAATCACGCCAATGTGCAGCAAAAAGTTGCTGTCTACAAACCAACTGCTGCCTGGGCCAGGGAAAATTTGCAGAATAAAGTTAATAATGACAAAGAGCAGCCCGATAATGGGTAACAACCCCGGCATCCCGGCAAAAAAACTGCTTAATTTGTCTAGCAGGTTGTTCATAAAGGTATCAAATTTCATGCAGTCCTCTCTTGCCGCTTAATCATCCAGGCGATAAGTTTCAAAATATGGGAAAAGGCGGGCCGGTAAACGGCCGTAAATCTCCACCCCTTCCTCACTGTGCGTCTCGGCATCCACCTGCCCCCGCTCATACAACATCCCCACCAAGTCTCCCCGCTTATAAGGCAGCATCACATGCAACGGTTGAAGATATTGGGTCAAGGATGCTTCCAGCGTCGTTAACAACGCATCAATTCCTATACCAGTGCGTGCCGAAACCACCACGGCCGGGTCTTCCACGCCCAGGTCAGCGATAGGATCAGCATCTTTGGGCAGCAAATCCGCCTTATTTAGAGCCACCACCAATGGCAAATGGTCTACTTCCAGCGTCGCCAGCGTATCCTCCACCGCTTCAACTTGCGCCAGAGCGTGTGGATGAGTCGTATCCACCACATGCAGCAGCACATCTGCGTCTTGGATTTCCTCCAACGTCGCCCGGAAAGCGGCCACAATTTGTGTAGGCAGCTTTTGAATGAAACCGACCGTATCGGTGAACAACACTTCTTGCCCACTGGGTAACACAACCCGGCGTGTCGTTGGGTCTAACGTGGCGAACAACATGTCTGCTTCCAGCACGTTAGCGCCGCTCAGACAGTTCAACAACGTGGATTTACCAGCATTGGTATAGCCGACAATCGCCACAACACGCAGCTCCGTCTGCTGCCGTTTGGCGCGATGACGACCACGACGCGCACGCACCACTTCCAATTGCGACTTGATATGCGAAATACGCTGTCCAATCTCGCGTCGGTCTGCCTCAAGCTGGGTTTCGCCAGGGCCGCGCAAACCAACGCCGCCATTGCCACCACCGGCACGCCCACCAGCCTGCCGCGCCAAGTGCGTCCACATCCGTGTCAGGCGTGGCAGGCGATATTCTAACTGCGCCAGTTCAACTTGCAGTTTCCCTTCGTGAGTTTGCGCGTGCAAGGCAAAAATATCGAGGATTAACGCGGTGCGATCCAACAGTTTGGTCTCATCCCCAAATATCTTTTCCAGTTCACGCTGGTGGCGCGGGGTTAGCTCGTCATCGAAGATGATGACATCAGCTTCCGTCTCTTCCACCAACATTTTTACTTCTTCGACTTTGCCAGGGCCGATGTAGGTGGCCGGATTCGGTCGATCAAAGCGCTGGGTGATGCGGCCAACAACTTCTAGCCCGGCCGTGTCGGCCAGGCGTGCCAACTCGTCCAGGCTCTCTTCAACTGGCAGCAACGGCCGTTCCTGCTTTAACTCGGCCCCCACCAAAAAAGCGCGTTCACGGGGAGGATTAATCTCGTAAGTGGTTGATTTCGGAATAGCAGCCTCCTGATAAAAACCTTTGAAAAATCGATGACAAATTATGAACCGATGTGCCTAATCAATCAAGCCCATCACCATCATCGAGCGCGGGTGTTCCACAGAAAACGTGTAGGTGACTGTTTTCTCCGCACCCGCTGGCAGTGCAAAACGCCATTCCAGCAAATTCAGGTCAGATTTTTCACTGGGCTGCGGCTCCGCTTCTTCCAATTTCACCTTGATTTGCTCATGACGAGCCACCGGAATGTGGTCATGGATTTCCAGCTTTGCCGCAGTTGGCAGCAAATTTTTCACTTCGATCTCGTAGCCATATCGCAGTTGGCGATTATCGCGCAGCAGCCGCTTATCTACATCGCGCCGCGCCAATTCGCGCGTAATGGTAATGCGCTCTTCAACACCCAACAGCAGTTCAACTTCGCCGCCGGTTGGTGTGTATTGCAGCCGCGTTTTGCCAATGAACTCATCCCCGACAAACAAATTGGCCGGGCCATCGAGCAGTGGGCTGGGGCTGTCATTCACCATTTTTGCCCGCCGATACACGGCATCGGTGTGTTTGGGAACGGCGAGATAGTCGAGCTGCGGCGCAAAATGGAATTGATTGATGGTGGTTTTGTGCGGCGACCCATCGCTGGGAATGTCAACTTGACCGGCAATGGCGAAGGAAACGGCCGTTCCGCTATCCTGCACTTCGGCCACAGCCACTTCCGCCTCCACCACTTCTTCCACTTCCGGCGCAGCCATCGCCGTCCGCAATGCGCCCACAGCCATATCTTCCATGGGGGCAGGAGCCGCCATTTTGGCACGCAGGGGGCGGGGTGTCGGCGCACGCCGTTCATCAATATACCAGGGATGCAAATCTGGCAGCCGCTGGTTAAGGGCGGGTCGGGCCGTGGAAACGGCCAGTTTTACCCCCTGCCAATTTTGGCCCGTGTTTTGCTGCACCTGGGCAATATAGGAGAAGGCCAAGGAATCGGCCGTGCCATTTTGCCCCGTCTGCAAGCGAATATCGTAAAGAGGCTGCCAGCCAGCGCTGCCGACAACGTATGTCAAAACCAGTTGAAACGTCCCGGCTGTTTGCACTTCCACATCAACCCGCGCCTGAAAACGCTGCCGGGGGCGTGCCGATTGCACTTCCTTCAATTCACGCCGCAGCTTTTCCACCTCTCGGCTCAGGTCGCGCTGCTGCAAATCGAGTTCACGCACAGCCGCACGCATTTGCTCATCTTGTGTTTGCAAGAAGCCGATGAGCGCCGTCTGGTCATCCACGCCAATTCGCCCACGCGCCAGACCACGCGCATATTCGGCCGTAGACTGGCGCAAGCCATCCAGGTATTTGGCATGAGCCAACCAACCCGCTTTGCCATCTTTAATGGCTTGCAGTTCGTCTTCTAACTTCTCGATTTGTTGTTCAAGTTGGCGCACTTTTTCGACAGGGGTTTCTGTGTAATGTTGGCGGGCTACATCGACGCTGAGAATGCGGATAACGGCCGTTCCCTGCCCCGTCACCCGAATCGAATCCGTTTCCATAGCCAACGGCAGTTCATCAACGCGCAGTTGATGCATTCCCGCCGCTACCTCGGTCTCCCCCGACACACTCACTCGTGCCCGATCCGGGTAAACCGTTACCTGCGTCACCTGCGTCTGCACTACAATATCCATTTGCTTACTCCCACTTTACACTTCGATGACCTTGCGCCCCTCTGGCTTCAGCAACAACATCGGGATTTCCAGGTGGAAAGTAGACCCAGGGCAACTTTCCTCATTACAACCTGGGCTTTCCACCCAAATGTGCCCACCATGCGCCTCAATAATCCCCTTCGCAATTGGCAGACCCAGGCCAGGGCCACCCCCCTTAAACTTGCTCTTGCTGGAAGAGTGCAAACTGACATCAGACAGGCTGGTGAATTTGCGGAAGATGATGTCAAAATTCTGCGGATCAATCCCAATGCCCGTATCCGAAATTTGCACGTCAATATAACCCGCCATCGCATCGTTTGACTCATTGGTACGCGTCAGGACACTGTTGACCGTCACCCGGCCACCATCTGGCGTATATTTCAAGGCGTTGATCATCACCTTCATGAACGCCTTCAGCAAACGTTCCGGATCACCGTAAATGCGTCGTTCCACCGGCAATGGCATAATCACCAGGTCAACTCGACGCTGCGCATAGAATTTATCCAGTTTATCGGCCGCCATCAAAATGACCTTCTCCAGATAAAACTGCTGATACTTCAATTCAAAGGTCTGCAAATCAATCAGCGACACGTCAATGATGTCAGCGATAATCTCGTGCATGCGGCGCGTGCCATTTTCCAGGCCATCCACATAAATACGCAGATGCGAGCCTGCCTCAGTTTCCACGCGCAGCATGTTGGCATATCCTTCCAAAATGGTGAGCGGCGTCTTTAACTCATGCGCGGCAACGGCAATGAAATTGGCTTTGGTCTCCTCCACCTGCTCCATCTGCTTGCGCAGTTCAACCATGTGTTCCAGCAAAGCAGTCCGATCCATGTCGCTGGATAACTGTGTCACTTCGATTAAGGCATAGGTGAGGAAATCATCTAACTGCCGCCAGGCACGCAGCGCAACTTCGGCCGGAAAAGAGACTTCTAGCGCTTTCACCAACTCTTCTTTGAGCACGCGCAGCACCGTCACCCAATCTCCGGCAAACGGCGCATCATGCCCAATGCTGGTCAACGCCCAAAATTGTACGGTGGCAAGCTGCTCTTCGCGTGGCGCAGCGCTATTTTGCGCCAACAGCTGCAAAAATTCAGCGACATCTTGTTTTTCCGGCAGCATGTTCGGCGCACGATACAAGGTCGCTTTACAGAGGGTGTCTAATTTGTCGAGCAGCCAGTTTTTCAAATCTTCAGCCACAATACATCTCCACCAATAAGGACGACACCGATCACGGATACTATACTGTTACCGACTCTATGATACCATCATTATTCGCTGATTCAGCTTTTTGCTGGTCATAACGCACATCGTTGGCGCGTGCAAAACGGCGCATTGCTGTTAACGCTCGTTCGCTGTACCAGTGATAACGATCTGTTTTGTTTGTCTTTGCCGGCGGCGGCGGGAATAAGCCAAAGTTGGCCTTCATGGGTTGGAAGGTTTTGGCTTCGGCATGGGTGACATAATGGTGCAGTGCGCCCAACATGGTGTTGGTCGGGAAGATGACCGGCATTTTGCCCAAAAGTAAGCGGGCAGCATTGATACCGGCCAGCAACCCAGAGGCGGCATTGCCCATGTATCCTTCCACGCCGACAATTTGCCCGGCAAAGAAGAGGTCGGCGCGCCCACGATATTGCAAGGTAGGCTGCAATAGCTGCGGCGCGTTGATGTATGTGTTGCGATGCATCATGCCATAACGCATGAATTCTGCTTGCTCCAGGCCGGGGATGAGGCGCAGTACACGGCGCTGTTCACCCCATTTCAGGTTGGTCTGGAAACCGACAATGTTGTAGAGAGAACCGGCCAGATTGTCTTGGCGCAGTTGGACAACGGCATACGGCCGTTTCCCATTTCGCGGATCCACCAACCCAACCGGACGCATTGGGCCAAACGCCAGAGCATCACGCCCGCGTGCGGCCATCACTTCAATAGGCATACACCCTTCAAAAAAGTGCGGGTCTTCTTGCTCAAACTGTCGCAGTGAAATCCGCTCCGCCTGTAACAGCGCGTCACAAAAACGCTCATACTCTTCACGCGTCATCGGGCAGTTAAGATAATCGCCCTCTTCCTGCTCGCCTTTGTCATAGCGCGATTGGCGAAAAGCCACATCCAGATTGATGCTGTCGTGATTGACAATTGGCGACAACGCATCATAAAAGTAAAGGTATTGCTGTCCGGTGAGGCGGCTGATGTCCTGCGTCAGCGCGGTTGAAGTCAGGGGACCAGAGGCAACCACACAAGGGACATCGGGCACATGCGTCACTTCTTCGCGCACCAGTTCGATGTTGGGGTGGTTGGCGATGCGTTCTGTCACTGCCTGCGAAAACAGGTCGCGGTCAACAGCCAACGAGGAACCAGCGGGAACGGCCGTTTCCTCGGCACACGCCAAAATCAACGAGCCAAGGCCGCGCAGTTCCGCCTTCAGCAAACCGGGGGCTTTGTGCGGCAGCAGCGATCCCATCGAATTACTGCACACCAATTCCGCCAGACGCTCACTAACATGAGCGGGCGTTGCACGCTGTGGGCGCATTTCATACAAACGAACACGTATTCCCAATTCTGCCGCCTGCCAGGCAGCCTCCGAACCGGCTAAACCACCACCAATAACTAATAACTGCTGCATCATGCCCCAATTCTATCACAACCGCCACCGATTGCGTGCCCGGTTTCCCGTTGTATTTGTGTGAAAATCACATTATGATGAATGACAAAGATAGGGATTCACCAAGAAGGGTAGCCAGAGGTCACGCGCCACAACAGGGAGGTTAAGGGGCGAATAAAAACGCCCAAAAGGAGATGGATCATGGTGAAGGCACGCTCAATTTTCGGCGTGACAGTTTTTCTAGCTCTTTTAATGTGTTTGCACACATCCGCATCCTCCACACGGGCCGGGGCAGCGACATGGTGGAATGATGACTGGCCTTATCGTATTGCCGTTAGCGCCGGTGGAGAAGGGGTTGTCGCCGCCAATATTAATTTCACCAACGAACTCAACGCCCTGGGATTAAATCACGCTTTGCTCGACCTGCGCTCTATCCGCGTGCTGCCGGAAAATGGCAGCACGCCGCTGCTCTATGCAGAAAGCTACAGCACGCTGCTCGACGATGCCGATGATCCGCAAATAGGCTGGAGCAGCAGCGGTGCCTATTGGACGGTGAATGATGGCGAGGCGATGGCGGATAACGGCCGTTTCACCCAAGGTACCGGCTCCGTCAAAGCCATCGTGCAAAATCTGCCCGGCGGCTACGGCTATCCCGGCGTCGAACTCCACATCGCCAGCGGCGACCCCCTCACCAATTGGAGCAGCTACGAAACGTTTATCTACGATGTCTGGCCGCAAGTCAACGCCAGTGCCATCGATCAAGCGCCCGATCTCTATTGGTTCAAGCTGTATAACGCCTGTGGCGGCAGCTCCATCACGCAAGGTGGGCCACCGCTGGCGCTGAATCAATGGAACGCGGCCAGCGTCTCTCTCAACCCGCTCGACAGTTGTTGGCCGGCCGACGGCCTCAACCTGAGCGACATCACGCGCATGGAGTTTCACACCCGCGACAATGACACAGTCAACGGCAACAGCGGCCTCTGGGACGATGGCGATGTCCTCACGCTTTGGTTCGACAATTTGCGTCTGGTCGATCAGGATAACGGCGCTGTCCGCT
>JACKBV010000040.1 GCA_020634315.1 Ardenticatenaceae bacterium
TTTCATTGCAATGCAGCGGTGGCTAAAGCCACATAGCGTTCATACTTTGCCTGTGTCTGTGCCTGCCAATCGGACGGACGTGTGACCAAACGTTGATCTAAACCACGAGGAATTTCGTACAACATTCGCGTCAGGCGCACCACCCACCAGGCTAACATGAGAGGATAATAAGTGGCGATACGGGCAACGGCCGTTTCCTCCCCCACTGCTTCTGCATACCAAGCCATGATCCATTGTCGTGTTGCGGCATCTATGTCCAGGTAACAGGGATGTGCTAACAAATCGGCAATCTCAAAACAGGGATCACCCCAGCCGCTGTTTTCCCAATCAACCGAGAGCCAGGCATCACCCTGGCGCACAAAATTCAAAATATTGGGATCGGTGCGGCACAATGACAGGGTGATTGGCGGCAGCTCTGGCTGCACGGCAGCAAAACGATCAGCCAAGTCCATCACAATCAACAGCGAATTTGGCCGGAACGCTGGCGGAATACAAGCCAAACCTTGCTGCAAAAAACGATGCGCCGCAGCCGCACTGACAAAATTAACGGTAGCCGCTTGCAAAGGGATGGCGACATTTTCTGGCATCGCCTTGTGCAGGGTCACGTAATGGCGCAACAACGATTCCCATTCTTGTGGCGTTTGCGGCGGAACGGCCGTTACCGCGCCCTCAACCCATGTTTGCACCACAACTGGCAGCGGATAACTGGCTTCATCCAGCCACAAGGGCTGTGGCGCCAGGGGAAGGCCCGCTGCTTGCAGCGCCCGCAAGGCATTAAATTCGCGCCAGGCACGCCGACGGCTGTCACGAATGGTAAATTTCACGGCCCAATCTGCTTCGGCGCTGGTAGCGCGATACAAAACATTATTTGCGCCACCGCCAATGCGCTGTAAATGCCACTGCTGCCATTGTCGCGCTTCAGGCCAAACGGCCGTTACCTCCTGTTCTGCCAGATAAGCGAGTAAAGTTTGCATGGTGGCAAGTCTAGTGGAAATTGGCTTGTTCGTGCCATTCGTGATAGAAACGTTTGCCTGACGTTATAGCAACAACTAACCAGTTACATTACACGCTTATCAGGAGAATGATGTGTTACCTGCCTTACTAAAAACAATGCGCCCACGCCAATGGCCCAAAAACGGGTTTGTTTTCGTGGCTTTATTTTATGACAGCAAATTAGGCGACATTACCAGCATCCTGCAAACAGTCAGTGCTTTTCTGCTGCTGTGCCTCATGTCCAGCGCAGTGTATATCATGAATGATTTGGCCGACATCGAAAGCGACCGGCAGCACCCAACGAAACGGAAACGGCCGTTACCCTCCGGTCAGCTCAGTCCCGCTGTCGCGCGTGTGGCGGCAATTCTCTTTGCTGTAGGCAGTCTCGTGGCCGGTTTCTGGCTCGCTCCCGCATTTGGTTGGATTTTACTGGCTTATTTAGTCATCCAGATCGCATACACCTTCCGCCTAAAACATGTCGTCCTCATTGATGTTTGCATCATTGCGGCCGGATTTGTGCTGCGCATTGCCGCCGGCGTTTCCGTAATCGAAGTACAACGCTTCTCTCCCTGGTTATACGTGTTTGGCGGTTTTCTTGCCTTGTTCATGGCTCTAGGCAAACGTCGCCAGGAATTGATTTTGCTGGGCAACAATGCCAGCAATCACCGCGCCATTCTAGAAGATTACAACCTGGAACTCATTGATCGCATGTTGAGCATTGTCACCACCAGCGCGATTGCCTCCTACAGCCTCTACACATTTCTGGCCGAAGGGCTGCCCGCCAATCATTTGATGATGCTCACTATCCCCTTTGTGATTTATGGCATCTTCCGCTATCTCTATTTGATTCATGTCAAGGGAGAGGGTGGCGCACCAGAAGAGATATTGTTGCGGGATCGGCCGTTTCAAGTCACCCTCCTGCTATATGCAATGGTTGCCTTTGTCGCCCTGTACATCCCGCTATAAGCCATGATTCACGCCTCTGCGCCCGGTAAAATCATTTTGTTTGGGGAACATGCTGTGGTATACGGCCGTCCCGCCATTGCTGCACCCGTCTCCCAAGTACGCGCCACAGCCACTGTCACCCCGGCAGAAACAGGCGTGCGCCTGATTGCCCCCGATTTGAACACAGCCCAATGGCTGCATGAAGCCGACCCCAATGATGCATTAGCGGCGGCCCTGCATCATATACGAGCAGCAACCGGCATAGAGCAATTGCCGCCGATGACCATTACCGTCACCAGCCAGATTCCGGTTGCCAGTGGTTTAGGCAGCGGCGCAGCCATCACCGCCGCCACGGCACGCGCCGTCGTTGAATTCTTAGGCCGCACAGATTTGCTCACACCTGCCTGGGTTTCGGCGCTTACCTATGAAGTAGAAAAAATTCATCATGGCACGCCCAGCGGCATTGATAACACAGTTGTCGCCTATGAAATGCCTGTTTATTTCATGCGTCAACAACCCCACAACCGCATCGAGCCGTTTGCTGTAGCACACCCCCTGCGCTTGCTGGTTGCCGACACAGGGGTGCGCAGTCACACACGTGATGTCGTGCTCGATGTGCGCCGCCAATGGGAAGCAGAATCAGCGCGTTTTGAAGCAATTTTTACCGGCTGCGGCCAAATTGCGGAAACGGCACGGCGTGCTATCGAGCAGGGACACATTGCCGAAGTTGGACGCCTGATGCAGGAAAATCACGACCTATTAGTTGAAATGACGGTTTCCAGTGTGGAATTGGATGCGTTGGTGCAAGCAGCAGTGAGCGCAGGCGCGTTGGGTGCCAAACTGAGCGGCGCGGGGCGTGGGGGGAATATGATTGCCTTAGTGACAGAGGATATGGAAACGGCCGTTCGCCAGGCCTTGTTAACCAACGGCGCACAAACCGTCCTCACTACCATAATCGCGCACAATGCGGTATGATTACAAACGAATTATTTGCAAACAAAAAGGCCAGCCGAATAGCTGACCTTTATTTATTACTCTGCGTGGCAGCAGAGGTTTAACAAGCAACAAAAACGTTTACTTTGCGTAAGTCTTCAAGCAGCGTGTGCAAATATTCTTACGTACTTTCGTCCCATTTTCTACAAAAGTCGCTTTTTGGATATTTGGCCGAAATAAGCGCTTTGTTTTCTTTTGGGAAAAGCTAACGTTTTGACCTGATCTTGGCCCCTTGCCACAAACTTCACATTTAGCCATAATTTCACCTTACCCTGACAAATTAAAAGCGACCATCTGCGGTCGCTCGATTTTTGACTTATGAATGAGCACCTAAAATTATAACAAGTAACTGAGTTTGTGCAAACACGACATGTTGGTATAAACGTTAAAGAACGATTACTGGATAAGTTCCCACTAGGAGATACCATGTCTGCAACACATGACGAACCACTCGGAACAATTGATATATCTGAAACAACCGTTTCAACCATCGCCAGCCGCGCCATTAATCAATGCTATGGTGTAGTTGGCATGGCTAGCAAAAATTTGGCAGGTGGCATTGCCAGCCTGCTCTCCCGCGACATTAAACGCGGTATTGATGTCACAATTGAAGATGGCGGCATCATGGTAGATGTATATGTTATCGTTGAATATGGCGTGCGGATTCGCGCGGTAGCCGAAAGTATTCAAAATACGGTGAAATTCCACGTAGAAAAATCGTTGGGATTACCGGTACGCGCGGTCAATGTGTACGTACAAGGGCTGCGACAAAGCAAATCTCAAACTTAGGGAGATAGTCTCGTGACCGACTACATGACACCACCGACTTCACAAAAGTGGCGGCACTGCAATGGACAGCAGTTCCGGAAATTGGCGCAAGCAGGCATGTTGTGGCTGGAAAAGAACAGCCATCATGTTAATGAATTGAATGTGTTTCCGGTTCCGGATGGAGATACGGGCACAAACATGCTGTTGACAATGCGCTCGGCATACGGCCGTATCCAAAACAGTGAAGAATTGCACGTTGGCAAGGTAGCCAAAGAGTTGGCCCACGGCGCATTAATGGGCGCCCGCGGCAATTCCGGCGTAATCCTCAGCCAGATTTTACGTGGCCTGGCACGCGAACTGCGCGAAAAGGAAAACTTTAACGCCACAGACCTGGCCAAAGCATTTCAACAAGCAGCCGACACGGCTTATCATGGCGTCATGCGCCCTGTCGAAGGCACCATCTTAACGGTTGTTCGCGAAAGCGCCGCCGAAGCAACGGACGCAGCCAAGAAAAGCGAAGACCTGCGCTTCGTGCTGGAACGAGTGTTGGAACGCAGCCAGCAAGCACTGGAACGGACACCAGAACTGCTGCCCATTCTGAAGCAAGCGGGCGTTGTCGATTCCGGCGGCCAGGGCCTTGTTTTTATCCTTGAAGGAATGCTGCGCTACGTCAACGGGCAGATTAATTTGCATGAGGTAGAAAAACAAGCCGCTATGCACGCGACAGCTGAACAATCGGCACAGGCATTAGCCGCCCCAGAAAGCGGCCTTTTGGAAAACCCGTATGATGTACAGTTCATCTTGATGGGCCAAAACCTGAATGTGCTAGAAGTGCGCCAGAAAATCGACGCGATGGGGGATTCCACCGTTGTCGTTGGCGACGAAAGCACCATTAAGGTTCACATTCACGTCAAAGACCCCGGTGAACCCATCAGCTATGGCATTAGTCTCGGTAAAATCACCGATGTCGTCGTGGAAAACATGCAGTTGCAAATGGAAGAGATCATCCATACGGGCAACCAGGCGGCGGAAACAGTAGAAGAAGTAACTGTGACTGTTGAACCAGGGCAAGTGGGGGTGGTTGCTGTCGCCGCTGGCTCTGGCTTAGGTAAGGTATTTCGCAGTCTGGGAGCCGCCTATGTTGTCAATGGGGGTCAGACAAACAACCCCAGCACGGAAGAGATATTCCAGGCTATTCAAGAAGTGCCAACCGACAAAGTTATCATTTTACCCAACAACAAAAATATTATTTTGGCGGCAGAGGCAGCACGCGATTTAAGCCCGAAGCATGTTGCCGTGGTGCCAACACGTACAGCGCCCCAAGGCATTAGCGCTATGCTGAATTTGAACCCGGATGGTGATTTGACGGAAACGGCCGCTGCCATGGCTTTAGCCGCGAAACAAGTTGCCACAGGCGAGATCACAATGGCGACACGCTCGGTGCATTTGGATGGTGTGGAAGTGAAAGAGGGAGAGATTATTGGCATGGTAGACGGCCGTCTCCATGCCTCTGGCCCTGAAATGTCTGCTGTGTTAACGGCCGTTCTCAATGGCATGAACATGGAAGAACGAGAAATCGTCTCCCTCTACTATGGCGCGGACATCACCGCAGACGAGGCATCAACCATGGCAGAAGCCATCGAAACTCGCTTCCCCGATGTCGAAATCGAAGTGCTGCCCGGTGGGCAGCCATACTACTTCTACATTTTAGGTGCTGAGTAACACCTGTAATCCGTGAATGAGAAAAGGATCATGGCAACCATTCACCGCTTACCCTTCACCAATTAACCATGACAATCAAAATAGTCACCGATAGCACATGCGATTTGCCACCCTCAGTGGTGGCCGCCTACGACATCACCGTTATCCCCGTTTACATCAACATTGGTGCAAACAGCTATCGGGAAAACGTAGACATTTCGCGGCAAACATTTTACGAGAATCTGTACACATACTCCACCTACCCGACAACCGCCGCACCCGCCGTTGGCACATTTACAGAGGTGTACGAACAACTGACGAGAGAAGGCGCTACCGAAATTCTCTCAATACACCTCGCAGCTTCATTAAGTAACACGTATAATGCGGCACGCCTGGGAGCCGCAGCCGCCAACAGCGCCCCCGTTACCATTTTTGATACACAGCAAATCACGTTGGGCAGTGGTTTGCAAGTCATGCTGGCCGCACAGGCAGCCGCAGCCGGACAAACCATGGCCGAAATTGTCACCATGCTAAACGAACGTGTGTCGCGCATCTACGTCTTCGGCTTGATCGATACACTCGAATCGCTGCGGCGCAGCGGTCGGGTCAATTGGGCATCTTTTGGGATTGGCTCCCTATTGCAAATCAAGCCGGTAATGATGATTCACAGCAGCGATATTTCCGTTGTCGCCCGTGTGCGCACACGAAAACGCTCACAGCAGCATATGATGGAATTGGTGGAAAATTTAGGCCCGTTTACGCATATCGGCGTGCTCCATGTTCATGCGCCAGAGGCGGCGGCAGAATTGGCGCAAATTGCTGCGCCACTTTTCCCAACCACAGAACCCCCTTTAATCACGGAAGTAACACCGGCCATTGGCACACATTTAGGGGTAGGCGCAGTTGGATTTGCGTGCCTGACAACTGGTGATAAAGTCTGAAATTATGCAAAGATCATTTAAGCGATTAGAACGCGTTCTCGCCCTAGAAGCGGAACAAGGTTATAAAAACAAAGCCGTTGTTGGCGGAATCCGCCAATTTGTCATGTATTGGGTTGCCCAGGCACGGGAGGAAGCTGTAGACGAGGCTGACCGGGCATTTGTGGAGCAAACATCTGAATTGTTGTTGGAATACGGCCGTTTACCGGGTGTCGAAGCACGCAGCAAAGCCATTCAATCTTTGCTGCAAAATCTAAAAAAACGGGAAACGCGCCTTGGCCCACAACAACCTGCACCACGCAAAGAAACGCCCCCGCCGCCCAAACCCCCGCGTAAACAGCGCCCCGTTGCCGAAAAACCAACCGCTGAACCAACGCCACCGCCGCCGCCACCTGAACCTGAAGTCAAAGTAGCACGCGTTGATGAGCTACAAGCAGATGCCCCCTTGCCACAAGACCCGGTTGGCGAACCAGACCCGGAGGGATTGGCCCAACCCGTTGTGCAGATCAAAGGCGTGGGTGCCAAAATTGGCAAGCGCCTGGAGAAACTAGGGGCAGAAACGGTCGGAGAGCTGCTCTACCTGTTCCCACGCCGCTACGACGATTACACCTTGATGAAACCAATCAACCAGGCGCGGTATGGCGATCAAGTGACGATCATTGGCACGGTTTGGGAAGTGCGTGCCCGCCATACGCGCAACAATCAGGTTATGGTTCAAGCGGTGGTCAATGATGGCACGGGCAGCATTCAGGCCAATTGGTTCAACCAACCCTGGCTGGTAGAAAAATTACACTCTGGCATGCAAATTGTGCTCAGCGGCAAGGTTGATCAATATTTAGGCCGCCCGGTCATGCCTTCCCCAGAGTGGGAGGCGATGGATTTGGAGCCGCTGCGCACGCGGCGCATTGTGCCGGTTTACCCTTTGACGCAGGGGTTAAACAGTAACAAGATGCGGGATATTATGCATACGGCCGTTTCCATTTGGGCCAATCGCGTTCCCGAACCCCTCCCCAAATCCATTCGCCACAACCAAAATCTCTACAGCTTGCCACAAGCCTTGCAGCAAATACATTTCCCCGACAACCAACAAGCTTTACACGAAGCACGGCGTCGCCTCATCTTTGATGAGCTGTTTTTGCTGCAACTTGGCATGCAGCGCAAGCGCAATGAATGGCGTTCACAACCCGGTCTGCCACTGCAAGCGCCACCAGACGCATTGCAACCATTTTATGACAACTTACCCTTCAGCCTCACGGGCGCTCAACAGCGGGTCATCGCAGAAATCACAGACGATATGACACGCGATGTGCCCATGAACCGCTTGCTGCAAGGTGATGTAGGCGCGGGGAAAACGATTATTGCTGCGGTCGCCATGGTAACGGCCGTACGCGCTGACGCACAAGCAGCCCTCATGGCTCCCACCGAAATTCTCGCCGAACAACATTTTCGCGGCCTGAGCAGCCAACTCGAACCGTTGGGAATCACCACCGCCTTACTGACAGGCAGCGTCTCAACGGCCGAAAAAGAACGCATTTATGCCGGATTAGCCTCTGGCGAAATACAAGTCGCCATTGGCACGCATGCGCTCATTCAGGAAACCGTCTCCTTCCACAAATTGGGACTGGTCGTCATTGACGAGCAGCACCGCTTTGGCGTTGAGCAACGCGGCGCACTGCGCAGCAAAGGCGTAGAAACAGAAGATGGCATGCCAAATCCCCATCTGCTAGTCATGTCCGCCACGCCAATTCCGCGCACATTGGCGCTTTCCCTCTACGGCGACTTAGACCTCTCCATTTTGGATGAAATGCCGCCCGGTCGCCAGGAAATCAAAACCCGCTGGCTGCAACCGACCGAACGCGAACGGGCTTATGCCTTTGTGCGTCGCCAGGTTGCAGAAGGACGGCAAGCTTACATCATCTATCCTCTGGTTGAAGAATCAGACAAAATTGACGCAGGTGCGGCCGTAGAAGAACACGAACGTCTGCAAAATGAAGTCTTTCCCGACTTAAAATTGGGACTGATACACGGCCGTCTCCGCGCCGACGAAAAAGAAGCCGCGATGCGTGCTTTCCATGCCGGAGACACAAACATCTTGGTCGCCACATCTGTCATCGAAGTCGGCGTAGACGTGCCCAATGCCACCATCATCATCATCGAAGGGGCAAATCGTTTTGGCCTGGCACAATTGCATCAATTCCGGGGACGCGTCGGCCGTGGCGCACATCAATCCTACTGCATCCTCGTCGCCGACAACAGTTCCACAGAAGCGGAAGAACGCCTCAAAGCCCTGGAAGAAACCAACGATGGCTTTGCCCTGGCAGAGAAAGATTTAGAAATTCGCGGCCCCGGTGAATTTTTTGGGCGGCGACAGAGCGGTATTCCCGAACTAAAATTAGCATCCATTCTCGATATGGAAACGCTGCAAAAAGCGCGGGCGGAAGCAGAAAACATCTTTGCTTTTGACCCCGACCTAACCCAACCGGAACATCAATTCCTAAAAGAACGTATCGCCCAATTTTGGGAACATGCCGGAGACATCAGTTAATTTACAAGGAGACTTCTATTGACCATCAAACGCATCGCCCTCTATCCTGGCACATTTGATCCTGTCCACTACGGGCATCTTAACCTGATGCACCGTGCGGCAGCGCTTTTCGATGAACTGGTGGTGGGCGTTTACGATCACAGCAAGCCCACAAAATCCATCTTATTTCCCATTGAAGAGCGCATTCAAATGGTCAAAGATACCCTGAATGGGCATGAAAATATTCGCGTCGTCAGCTATAGTGGCCTAACTGTAGAATTTGCCCGCCAAACTGGTGCGGCGGCCATTATACGTGGACTGCGTGTTTTTTCGGATTTCGAGTTTGAGTTTCGGATTGCACTGGCAAACAAACGCCTCAATCAGGATATTGAGACGATTAACTTTATTACTGACGAAAAACATACATTTTTGAGCAGCAGCACCGTCCGTGAAATTGCTTCCTTGCACGGCGACATTAGCAGTATGGTGCCACCCAAAGTGGCTGAAGCGCTGCATAAACGCTTTAACGACGATGATGGTGATGAGTTCAATCGCCCGGTGCCGTTGCGTGACTGAGCGATTCAACACTATAATACAGGCAATTAATAGGTGATTGCTGCCACCAACAATTCTCTGCAGCGAGTGTGGAAAGTAATTGGCTTCCGCCTCACACAAACATGAGGTTAAGGCGATGGATATACAACATCTGGTTGATCGATTAGAGCAGGTTCTAAATGAAAGTACGCGATTTTTATTTAGCGCCTATCTGTTGGTCAATGAAGATCGCATCTATAACATTGTGGACCAGATGCGTGTGGCTGTGCCGGAAGAGGTAAAACGGGCAAATCGCATTGAAGCGGAGAAGGATCGCATTTTGGCGCAGGCGAAAGAGGAAGCTGACCGAATTCGCGAATTAGCAAAACAAGAAGCGGCCGATCTTGTAAAACGAGATGCGATTACAGCCGCAGCGCAACAGCGATCTGAAAATATTTTAGAACGAGCCAGACGTGATGCAGAGGCTCTCCGCCAGGATGCGGATGCTTACGTCGTCGATGAATTAACAAAACTGGAAGAGCAACTGCTTCGTTCGCTGGCCGTTGTGCGCAATGGCCTGCATAAAGTGCAGGGAGATGGACAAATGGCTCCTGCCCAAGCAGTTGAAGAAGGGGCTTTAAGGCCTTAGTCACCTTGACAGGCGAATATGCCCGGCTATAATTGCCAGTCGCGGCGTTTTCGCCGTTTTATTTTGTATGCAAAGGGATTTTTGAATCCTATAGATTTTAAGAAGAGGTTATCAAAATGGGTGCTGTTCCAAAACGTAGAATTTCCAAGTCTCGCCGCGATAAGCGTCGTACGCATGATGCCTTGCATCCTTATCATCTGGTTCCTTGCCCGAATTGTGGTGAGATGAAGCGTTCGCACCGGGTTTGCCTGGAGTGCGGAACGTACAATGGGCGTCAGGTTTTGCCGCCGTTGGCTGAGTAATAAGAGTCGCAGGTAAAAGGGCCGTCATTGTTGCGGCCTTTTTTATCTTCATGGGTTTAACCCAACTTTTGTAGGCTTTAACAATGAATCTTTTTACCCCCTTGTGGGGAAAGCAGCACATGATATAAGATGCATGGAAAGCAGCCGGGCATAATGACATGTGCTGTTTTTGTTTTGAGGGTGAGCCATTCTGATAAAGAGGAGATGGCGTGTTGTTATTAGAAGGTAAAGTCGCAATTGTCACGGGAGCCTCGCGCGGTATTGGTCGCGCAATTGCCGAGGATTTGGCGGCAAATGGTGCTCGTGTGGTGGTAAATTACCACAGCAGTGCAGAGGCTGCGGCTGAAGTTGTGCAAAGTATTGAAGGGAATGGCGGAACGGCCGTTGCTGTGCAGGCAGATGTCAGCAACTTTGAGGCCGCCAAAGAGCTTATCAAAGCGACCATTGACACCTATGGACAGGTGGACATTCTCGTCAACAATGCTGGCACCACCCGCGATATGCTGCTGCCCATGATGAAAGAAGATGATTGGGACATCGTCATCGAAACCAACTTAAAGAGCGTCTTCAACTGCTGCAAAGCTGTGCTGCGCCCCATGATGCGCCGCAAACAAGGTGGACGCATTATCAATATCTCCTCTGTTGTTGGGCTTGTCGGTCAGGGAGGACAGGCCAATTATGCCGCCTCAAAAGCTGGCATCATTGGTTTTACAAAGTCCCTGGCGAAAGAATTGGGGTCAAGGCAAATTACAGTCAATGCCATTGCCCCTGGTTTCTTCCCAACAGCGTTAACGGCCGTTCTCACCGACGACATGGTGCAAAAAGCAATCGAACATACACCACTTGGGCGATTAGGAGAATTACCCGAAATCGCTTACATGGTTTCATTCTTAGCATCGGACAAAGCCGCTTTCATCACAGGCGAAGTCATTCGCATTGATGGTGGCATCGGTATCTCTTAATAGCAACCTGTTTATTGGCAGGCGGGAAACAAAGATGAACGAGGAGCAACAAGAAGTAAGCCTGGGACGCATCGAAGTTGCCCCAGAAGTATTAACGACTATTGCCCATTTTGCTACCACTCGCATGGAAGGCATTCAGCGCATGGCCGCAGTACCGGCTGATGTTGCCCGCCTCTTTCGGCGCAGCATCCAACACGACGGCATCCTGCTGAATTTAAGTGAAGATAAAGTAAAATTCGATATTTACGTTATAATGAATCCAAACGTCAACATCATGGAAACCAGCCGCGCACTTCAAGCAGCGGTTGTTGAAGCAATTGACACGATGGTAGGTATCCCGGTTGATGCTGTCAATATACACGTTGAAGATGTTGTCTATTCGCAAGAGTAACTAAGGGATACACCAGGTAGTTAAATCTCCTATGAAAACAAGACGGCGGGCACGGCGGGCAACACTTGAAGCCCTCTACGAATACGATATAGCCAACCATCCCCCCGGAGAAGCGTTGCAACACCGGCTGCTCGAAGCGCCGATGACCAGCACCGGCGTGGAGTTTGCTTCACGCCTCATCCATGGCGTCGTCGAATATCAACAAGCAATGGACAAACTGATTGCGCGTTATGCGCCAGAATGGCCGTTGGAACAAATGGCAGTAATTGACCGCAACATTTTGCGCATCGCCATTTACGAATTTCTCGTTTCCGATGAAACTCCGGTAAAAGTCGCAATTAATGAGGCCGTTGAGCTGGCAAAAATTTATGGCGCCGATAGTTCGCCCCGTTTTATCAATGGCGTCTTGGGCACACTTGCTGAGCACATCACCGACCTACGCGCCGAACTCTTTGCGGTTCCAGTTCCCGAATGATCCACTGCTATAACGATTTAGGGAAAGCCATTCCCGTTGCACCAGAACTAGTTCAATTTCGCCCGGCTGTCTATGGCATTCTCATTGATGAGTACGGGCAGGTTCTCCTCTTACACCACACCAAAACAGATTTATGGCATCCCCCTGGGGGCATATTAAGCACACAAGAAACGCCCAAACAAGCCGTGCGCGTCCACTTTCGCCGCATCATGGGCAGTACCCCACAAGTTGGCTCACTGCTACACATCGAAAATCAATACCACATCACCGATGATGAGCAGGCATGGCATCTTTGCATCATGTACTATGCCATGGAAAAGCCAACACTTAGCACAACCACATTGGGTGAATCTGTTGACGCAGATATTGATGCGCGTTGGGTTCCCATACCAGAATTAGACCGTACAAAAATACAGTTTGGTTGGGAAGCCATTCAGGCTGGACAATTACAACAAAAACTGTCCAAGTAACCTTGACAAAGGGGAATACGGCATGATACTATGCCGCTACTATGATGAATAAAACATCATTTTTTAGCTTTAGCTTTTTCTTTGTAAGAACCACCCATGCCGTGTTTGCAGAGGGAGGCCTTTTTGCTTGAGTGAAAGCGAAAGCAATGGATGTAAACCCAAAGACGCGGCTAAAACCCGCGTCTTTTTTGTTTTTTGGCACAGGTTGATTGGGTATGATATGCTTTTTGGCTGTTGGCAATCATATACCTTGGGCGTGCCACAATCTTAAAATCAGGAAGTGGAAACATGCTTGCACAATTGGATGAACTGTATGCAGAATCATTGGAGAAATTGAAGGCGGCAACGACAACGGCCGTTCTCGATACCTGGTACAAAGAAACCCTGGGACGTAAAGGGGCTGTCTACTTGATGACACGACAGGTCGGTCAGCTTAGCCCCGAAGAACGCCCCGTTTTCGGCCAGCAAATCAACAAAATAAAAACCGATCTGGAGAACGCCTACCAGGAACGTCTGGCAGAAGTCAAGGCCGTAGAGCTGGAATCACACATAGCGTCTTCCGCATTAGACATCACCCTGCCAGGACGACGGCCAGCGCGTGGCGGACTGCACGTCATCACCCAGACCTTGCGTGAAATCTATCGCATCTTCGGTGATATGGGTTTCCAGGTCTACCGCAGCCCGGACGTTGAGACCGATGCCTACAACTTCGAAATGCTCAACTTCCCACCCCACCACCCGGCACGCGAAATGCAAGACAGCTTCTACACAACTAAAGAAGACGTCATTTTGCGCACCCACACCAGCGCCGGACAAATTCGCGCAATGCACAACTACTACCCAGAACCGGTGCGCGTCATTTTGCCTGGAATGTGTTACCGCAACGAGCAAATCACAACCCGCTCCAGCATCCAATTCACTCAGGTAGAAGGGTTAGCCGTCGGCACCAATATCACCTTCGCCGATCTGAAAGGCACACTGACGGAATTCGCGCGGCGGCTGTTTGGCGCAAATCGTGAAACCCGTTTTCGCGCCAGCTACTTCCCATTCACAGAACCCAGCGCCGAAATGGATGTTTCCTGTTTTCTCTGTGAAGGCGAAGGCTGCCAGGTGTGCAAATACACTGGCTGGCTGGAAATTTTAGGCAGTGGCATGGTGCATCCGGTCGTTTTGCGTAATGGTGGCTACGACCCGGCAATATACACTGGCTTCGCATTTGGTATGGGGCCAGAGCGTATTGCTATGCTCAAATACGGGATTAACGACATTCGTCTCTTCTGGGACAACGATCTGCGGTTCTTACAACAATTCTAAGGGAGACTTACCATGCGCGTACCACTTTCATGGCTTAACGATTATGTAAAAATAGACCTGCCGGTAAAAGAAGTAGAAATGATTCTTACCAATGCCGGTTTGGAAGTGAAAACAATTGATTATTATGGCCTTCCCGGTGCCGACCTGGAATGGGAACGGGACAATGTCGTCCTTGGGCACATTTTGCAAGTTGAGCAGCACCCGAATGCGGACAAACTGGTCTTGGCCACAGTTGAATATGGCGCAGACAAACCAGAGGTCGTCGTGACCGGTGCGCCTAACCTGTTCCCATATGTGGGGCAAGGCGACATTGCGCATCTCAATCTATACTCGCCACTGGCGCTAGAAGGGGCCACTTTATATGACGGCCATAAAGCAGAGCTAAAGAAAACGAAACTTAAAGGGCGCGAGTTACGTGGCGTTTACAATCGCTGCATGCTTTGTTCGGAAAAAGAGTTAGGGATAAGCGAAGAGCATGATGGCATTATTATCATGGTCAAAGATGAGTATGCTCCAGCATATAAAGCAGGTACGCCTTTGCAAGATGTGCTAGGCGATGCTGTGCTGGAGATCGACATCATTCCTAACATTGCCCGTTGTGCCTCCATCGTTGGCGTAGCCCGCGAATATGCAGCGCTTACCGAGCAAGACATCTGTTATCCAGATTATGAAGTGGTCATGGAAGGCCAACCATTGGACAACCGGGTTGTCATCACCACCGAAAATGCAAAGCTGAATCCACGGTTTGTGGCACTGCTGATTGAAGGGGTTGAACAAAAACCCAGTCCTTTCTGGATGCAATATCGGCTGCGCCTGGCGGGGCAACGGCCGATTAATGTCGTCGTAGATATTAGCAACTATGTCATGCTAGAAATGGGGCAGCCCAATCACACGTTCGACTACGATTTCTTGCGGCAGCGTGCCGATGAATATGCACCAGATGGCCCCATTCATATTAATACACGCCTGCCACACGAGGGCGAAACATTAACCACACTGGATGACATTACGCACAAATTGCAGCCCTATAACATCCTGGTCACGGACCCCTTGGGCAATTTAAGTCTGGGTGGTGTGATGGGTGGTCTGAACAGCGAGATTAAACCTGAAACAAAAAATGTGTTGCTGGAAGCGGCTGCCTGGAATTTCATTAATATTCGCCGCACCGGCACGCAGTTGGGGATTCATACCGATGCCGCGTTCCGTTTCAGCCGCGGTGTGCATCCCAGCCAGGCTCTGTTAGGCGCAAAGCGAGCGGCGGAGCTGTTACGGCGGTTAGCTGGCGGTACAGTGGCAAACGGGATTATCGACACATACCCTGAACCGGCTGAACCTGTCAAAGTAGACCTGAATTTAAATTATGCGCGGCGGTTGAGTGGTTTGAATCTATCCGGCACCGAGATAGCAAATTTACTGCGCCGGTTGGAATTTGACGTAACGGTTCACGCTGAATCTTTAACGGCGACGGTTCCGGATCACCGCATGGACATTGAAGGCGGACATGATTTGGTGGAAGAGTTGTGTCGGGTGTATGGATACGGCCGTATCCCCTCCACCATCCTCGCCGACACACTGCCCCCGCAGCGCGGCAACCCCACCCTGGAACAAGAAGAGCGCATCAAAGACATCCTTGTCCAGGCTGGCTTGCAAGAACTCATCAACTTCCGCCTGACCATACCAGAGCGCGAGAACAGGCTTTATGCTGGCGACAAAACTTGGCAGACCGATTCAGCCGACACCTATGTGACATTGACAAACCCCATTTCCCCAGAACGATCTGTCATGCGCCACAGCATTCTTGCTTCTGTCATGGACATTGCAGCCAATAACAGCCGTTACCAGGGCAGAATTGCCATCTTCGAGATTGGGCAGATTTACATAGGGCAGCCAGATGAACTGCTGCCACAGGAAAAAACACGTCTGTCCCTGGTCCTGACCGGACAACGAGAAGTACCGCACTGGCAAACAGGCGATGAACCACCTTTATACGATTTCTTCGACCTAAAAGGCATTTTGGAACATCTCTGTGATAACTTGCAGATTCAGGTGCAGTACGAAGCGGCCCGTCATGCATCGTATCGCCCAGGACGCACTGCCCAGCTTCTACTGAACGAGACGCCAATTGGCATGATGGGTGAAATTCACCCGCTGGTAGTTGAGCGTTTTGGCATTCGCATCGAACCAGGACAGGCAGTGCTTGCGGCTGATATTGATCTGGATGCGCTTATCCCAGCCATTCCACAGGCTTATCCGTACAAGCCACTTCCGACATATCCGGCCGTGCGTGAAGACCTGGCATTGATTGTTGATAAAACAGTCTCCGCGGCAAGCATTGAAGAAGCGCTGCTAACTGCTGGTGGCCCGCTTTTGCAAGAGGTCAAATTGTTCGATGTTTATGAAGGGAAACCCATTCCCCCAGGTAAGAAAAGCCTGGCCTATCACCTGACATTCCAATCCGCCAGCAAAACATTGACGGACAAAGATGTCAGCAAGAATCGCAAGCGATTAATACAGCAACTAAGCAAAATGGGTGCATCTTTACGGGAATAACAGCATCCCCCACACGACTAATACAAGAGGGCAACGAATTCGTTGCCCTCTTGTGTTATTAGCCCTCATCAGCCTCTTATCCAAGTCGGCATTCATCGTATATTTTGCCTAACAAAGGTATGATTGAGTTAGACAAAATGTATTGACACGCCTTATAAGCCGTGATATAGTTGACCTATCAACTATTGCGTGTTCAACAAATTATCGTCAAGAACAAGGGCTTATGAGTGACAAAGAATTGCTCTACAATTTAATCAAAGAGACATTTCTACTTCTTGACGATGGCGATCGTCGTTTCTTTAATCATTTCGATTTAACCGTATCGCGTTATTATGCGCTTTACCACATTGGGGAAGAGCCGGGGATTTCTTTCAGTCAGTTAAGTGACTGTATGGTCTGTGACAAAAGCAATGTGACACGCATCATCAAGGGGTTGGAGTCGGTTGGGTATGTGGTGCGGCAGCCTCATGAAACAGATGGGCGAACTTTGCGCTTGTATCTGACAGACGAGGGAACGGCCGTTCTCAATCAAATCGCCATTGCCCATAAATCATACATTGAAGCCCGTCTCAACTTCATAGACGAAATCGAACAAGACAACCTTATTGAGGGATTAAGTCGACTGAACGAACACATGAAACATGACTTGTACGGTTTAGTCGAAGAAATACCACTGTAAAAACACACGTTTAACCATCTTTTTACGAACATGCATGGCAGGTAAACCTGTCTAAATCAACTGTCAACAATGAGGAGGTGGTGCTCTCTCAAGTCGAGACAAAAATTTCCCAAAATACATCACAAATTACGTATCTAAATTTAGAAAGTGAGGAGAAACCTTTCAATGAAAAACAAAAGTTTGTATCTCTTGCTCATCGTTATGCTGATGGGCGCCCTGTTACTTGTCGCTTGCGGCGGCGGTAATACCAACAACACGACAGAAGAACCAGTTGCCAATCAACCGGTAGAAGAAACGGCCGTTGAAGAACCCATGGAAGAGCCAACCGCAGAACCCATGGAAGAGCCGACTGAAGAAGTCATGGAAGAGCCAACTGAGGAACCCATGGAAGAGCCGACCGCAGAAGCCATGGAAGAACCAACCGCAGAACCAGTTGCCGTAGAGCCTGCTGGCACACTGCGCATTTGGGCAGATGACACCCGCGCTCCCATTTTGCAAGACCTGGCTGATGATGTACTCGCCACCTACAGTCTCGAACTGGTAGTCGAGTTGAAATCCGCTATCCGTGACGACTTCCAGGTTGCCGCCCCCTTGGGCGAAGGCCCCGACATCATCGTCATTGCCCACGACCAGGCCGGTACATTGGTTGCCAATGGCCTCTTAGCCCCAGTTGACCTGGCTGGCAAAGACGCCGACTTCGCACCCAAAGCATTGGAAGCCTGCACCTTCGATGGCGTTCTGTATTGCATGCCCTACGCCACCGAAAACATGGCCTTCTTCTACAACACCGACATGATAGAAACCGCCCCCACCACCTGGGATGAGGTTCTCGCCATGGGTATCGAACTCATCGATGCTGGCGAAGCCACCTATGTGATGGCCGTCACCGGTACAACCTATGATGCATATCCGCTCTTCACCGCCTTTGGTGGCTACATCTTTGGCAAGAGCGAAAATGGCGACTGGAACCCAGATGACCTCGGTGTCGACAGCGAAGGCATGATCGAAGGTGTGCAATGGCTGGCCGACGGCGTTGCCAATGGCTATTTGCCCGCCGACTGGGATTGGGCAAACAACCATGCTCTCTTCGAAACTGGCGAAGTCCCCTTCATTATGGCTGGCCCCTGGGCACTTGGCCGTATTCGTGAATCCGGCATCCCCTATGCCATCACCAACTTCCCCGACAATGGGTATCCATTCGCCGGTACACAGGGCTTCTTCATCAATGCCCAAAGCGAAAACGTCCTGTTGGCGCAAGCTTTCCTCAGCGAATTCATCGCCAATGTAGACACCCAATTGGCTCTGTACGAAGTTGGCCAACGGCCACCAGCATACTTGCCTGCCCTTGAGCAGATTGACGACGTCGACCTGATCACAATGGCCGAAGCTGGAGTCAATGCCACCATGATGCCCGCGATTCCCGCGATGGGTTCCGTCTGGGGTAACTGGAACGACGCCGTTGTCTTAGCCCGCGATGGCAAACAAGATGCCGCCTCCGCCATGGCTGACGCTGGCGCAAAAATCCGCGCCCTGATCGCCAACCCGCTCACTGGCATGGTTAACGTACCTGGTTCCTATCAGGCACAAGCTGGCTGCCCCGGCGACTGGCAGCCCGAATGTTCCGTCACCGCCATGACCATGGGCGAAGATGGCCTCTACGTCAGCGGCCCCTTCACCCTGACCGCCGGTGACTACGAAGTCAAGGTAGCTCTGGATGGCTCCTGGACCACCAACTACGGTGTGGACGGTGAGGCCGACGGCGCGAACTACCCCTTCAGCCTGGCTGCGGATGGAGACGTCTCCTTCGTATACGACCCCGCAACCAACCTGCTTGAGATCGTCCTGCCCTAGGCAATCTCGCTAATTCAAATACCGGGAAGCGCGCTGCGCTTCCCGGTATTTTCTTATATGCCAAAATAAATTCGGTATCAACAGCACAAGACACTTCCGTACCGTTCTCTCAGTGTATACAGGAGGTATGCTATGAGTGGGCTTGTTATTGAAAAGAAAAAAGCAAACCGCTCACAAGAAGCCCCACTGTCCAGGATCATCCTTGTCATCCTGGTTGTTGTTTTAGATGTGGCCGCGGTTTGGTTCATTCAAAATGCGTTATCCAAAGGATTTACGCAGCTCGTCATCATTATCAGCGTCATTGCCGTGATGCTGAACCTCATTTTCTTGATCCCCAAAGCCTACCCATTCCGTTGGATGGCTATCGGTCTCAGTTTCCTCGTCTTATTCACCATTTACCCGATGATTTTCACCATCTACGTCGCCTTCACCAACTATGGCGATGGGCACCTCCTGACAAAAGAACAGGCTCTTCCTCTGATCCAGAAAGCGACCTATTTGCCAGAAGAAGGAAAATCCTACTCTTGGACAGCGTATCTTTCTGAATCAAATGAATACGCACTCTGGCTCGTCAACGCAGATGGTGAGACATTTATCGGTAAGCCCGGTGAACAGATTGTCCCCGCTCAGCTTGGAGACGCAGGTATTGGTGACGCGGACGCCAATGGGATACCCGTTTCTTTAGATGGGTATACACGCCTTAATCCGTTGGTAGCTGCTACCAATAAAGATTTGCCGAGCATCAAATTTGGATTGGAAGGAGACCAAACAATTCAAATTCGCTCGCCAAGTGAAGCTGCTGAACTAGAAATTCGCTATGTGTATGACGAGGCAGCGGATACAGTCGTTGACCAATCCAATGGGGACATTTATTACAACGTAAATGGGACATTTACAACACGAGATGGTAAAACGATTGCGCCAGGTTTCCGCACAGTTGTTGGGTTTAAGAACTTCATCGACTTTACCACCAGCCCAGCTTTGCGTGGCCCATTAGTCCGCATTGTCACCTGGAACTTTATTTTCCCAACCATCAGCGTTTTGTCTACATTCGCCTTGGGACTTGCCATTGCCATTATGTTCAATGACAGGGACTTCCCACTGAAAAAGGTTATTCGTTCCTTTCTCTTGATCCCCTACACCATCCCAGGGTTGATTAGCATCATTATGTGGCGCGGTATGCTCAACCCAGAATTTGGGGTTATTAACCGTTTCTTGAACGATTGGTTTGGCTGGGCACCAGCCTGGACAACTGAACCAAGCTGGGCACAAGCTGCTATTTTGCTCGTCAATCTGTGGCTTGGTTATCCATATTTCATGCTGATTACCAGCGGCGCATTGCAAGCTATCCCCTCAGATATTTATGAGGCAGCCATGATTGATGGTGCCTCTGGCTGGCAGCAGTTCCGGCGTATTACATTGCCCCTGCTTCTGGTTGCCGTTGGCCCATTGTTGATTGCTTCTTACGTCTATAACTTCAATAACTTCAACCTGATCTATCTGTTTATCTCTGGTGGTCCGCCTATCGTGGGTGCATCGACACAAGCCGGGCATACGGATATTTTGATCAGTTATGTCTACAAATTGGCGTTTGAGAGCGGCGGGCGTGGTGTGCAATATGGTCTAGCATCGGCGATTTCCATTATTGTGTTCTTTATCGTCGGAACGATTACGTTGGTTCAATACCGCTTCACCAATATGTGGGAGGAGGTTAGCGAAAATGTCTAGCATTGCACAGACTTACGAGGGACTTCGTTCATCACAGCGATTTCGGAAACGGTTTAGTGTAGTCGTCAGACTTATCATTGCCGTGTTTCTGATATTCTTTTCTATTTTCCCGGTGTTGTGGATCATTTCCGCTTCCTTTGACAACTCGCAGTCGTTGGCAACACAAACGTTGATTCCAGAACATGCCGGTTTGAACAATTACCGAGACTTATTTGGGCAAAACCCAGATTATGAGTTTGGCGATTTGTTTTACTGGAAATGGGTCTGGAATTCGGTAAAAATTGCGACCATCACCACTGTGCTCAGTCTTTCGATTACGACGATGGCGGCTTATGCGTTTTCGCGTTTGCGGTTTACCGGGCGCGTGCTGATGCTGAAAGGGATCCTGCTCATTCAGGTGTTTCCCAACTTGTTGGCGTTGGTTGCCATTTACCTATTGATCTTCCAAACCGGTGAAATCATTGAGCAGTTGGGGTTGAATACTCACGCCGGGTTGATTTTGGTTTACCTGGGTGGGTCTATGGGTCTCAATATCTGGTTGATGAAAGGGTTTTTGGACACCATCCCACGCGCCATTGATGAATCGGGCATGATAGATGGGGCCTCTAATTTCCAAATTTTTTGGACGTTGCTGCTGCCTTTGCTACGGCCGATTTTGGTTGTGATTGGCATTCTCTCCTTCATCGGCACGTATGGGGACTTCATCCTGGCACGTATCTTGCTCAATGACGTGGATAAGTACACGTTGATGGTCGGTTTGCAAATCTTCACCGCCGGACAGTTTGATAAAAAGTGGGGCGTTTTTGCCGCTGGCGCTTTGATCGGCGCACTCCCCATTTTAATTACTTATCTGGCATTGCAGGATCAAATCGCCGGTGGGTTAACCACGGGGGCTGTCAAGGAATAAGTTATGCGGCGCATTTTGGCGCTCTTTTCGCTTTGTGTGGGGATAGCTTTGCTGTGGCAGCAGGGCTATCCTCTTTTTGTAGGGACACGGCCGTTAACGGCCGTATCCCTCTTTGAAGATGTCAGTCGCCAGGCTGGCATCGTAAACAACCGGGTCGCCAGTTTGGACATGGCTGTGGGACAGGCATGGGGAGATTACGACAACGACGGCTGGGTTGACCTGTACGTCACCGATCCGGATGGCCCAAATACCCTTTATCACAACAATGGCGATGGCACATTTGCGGTCTCTCCATTGACAGACCAGGTGAAGTTGGCGCAGGCATATAGCGGCGGCGCAACGTTTGCCGACTACGATAATGATGGCTGGCGCGATTTGCTGGTGGTCAATTGGGGCGTCAACAATTTGTTCCACAACGAAGAAGGGCAGCGGTTTGTAGATGTCACCCGGCAAGCAGGCATTGTAGACGACAAAAACAGCAAGTCCGCATCCTGGGGCGACTTTGACAACGATGGCTTTGTAGATTTGTACGTAGCAAACTGGTCATGTTACCCGAAATGCGGCCGTTCCCTCGATGGCGATTCTGATCGCCTATACCACAACAACGGAGATGGCACCTTCACCGATGTATCCGACTATCTTGGCGGTAGTTTGAACGGCGCAGGGTTCATCGCCAGTTTTGTAGATTACGACAATGACCGTGACCTGGATATTTATCTGGTCAACGATGAATTTATTAATCCGGTAGGCAACAAATTATGGCGAAACGATGGCCCTGGCTGCATTGGCTGGTGCTTTACGCAAATTGCCACCGAAGCCGGCGCTGACTCCAAATTGTTTGGCATGGGGTTGGCTGTCGGCGATTACAACAACGATGGCAACGTGGATTTTTATTTTTCCAACGTTGGCCCGATGGAATTATTGCAAAACCAGGGAGATGGCACGTTTGCCGAAGTAGCCGCAGCGGCTGGTGTGCAAACGCCAGCTGACATTGGCTGGGGGGCTATTTTCTTTGATTACAACAATGATGGCTGGCGCGATTTGTATTTGGCTGTAGCCGATACGGCCAATCACCGCGACATTGCCGCCAACAAGCTATTTGTGAACAATGCCGACGGCACGTTTACGCCGATCAGCTGCGAAAATGAGGCAGCCGATGTGCGCCCCAGTCTGAGCGCGGCATACGCCGATTATGACCATGATGGCTGGCTGGATTTGGTTGTGGGCAATATGGATGAAGGCTATCGCCTGTACCAAAATCAAAACGGCCGTTCCAACAACAATCATTGGCTTTCGCTGGAATTGACCGGAGCGGGGCCAGTTAACCGGGACGCGGTAGGCACGCGTGTCTACCTGACTACGCCGGATGGCCTGACGCAAATGCAAGATGTGATCAATGGCTTTGGCCTGGGTGGCGGCAGCGAATTGGCGCTTTCTTTTGGGATGGGGGTGGCGGAAACGGCCGTTTTGCGCATCCAATGGCCCGATGGCACCGAACAGACATTTAGCAACATCGCCGCCGACCATCGTTACCGACTCGCTTACCCATTGGCAGGCGAAACGGCGCTGCAAATGCTGCCGCAAAATGAAATTTCAGTCAGCACGCCAGCACCTTTGGCACAATTGGATGGGCACATCGCCCTTTTGCTGACATTGGGCGTGCTCCTCGCCGGTTGGAGTCTTTTCCTTTTGTTTGCCCCGGCAAAACAGCAGGCGTGGCAAGCTGCCGCGCTTGGCGTACTGGGGATTGCCGGAATTTTAGCGTGGGTTTCAGCCATTTTGGGAATGCCGGTCTGGCAGGCGATGAGTGTAGACGGCCGTTTACAACACCTCATGGCCCAGGCAGACGTTCAGCCCCCAACCAACCCCGCTGCCCCTTCCCCCGCACTCGTCAAACTAGGCGAAGCTTTATTTTGGGACCCGGAATTGAGCGGCAACCGCGACACCGCCTGTGCCACCTGCCATCACTCGCTCACCGCCACCGGAGACGACCTTTCATTGCCGATTGGCACGGGCGGCATTGGCCTGGGCACGCTGCGCATACAGCCCGACACAGAAAGAGAATTTGTGCCGCGTAATGCCCAACCCCTTTTCAACCTGGGTTACACAGAATGGACAACCTTTTTCTGGGACGGCCGTGTCTCCGGCGACACCGTGCATGGCTTTGACACACCCGCCAGCAACCGCCTGCCCACCGGCCTCGACAATTTATTAGCGGCGCAGGCCTTATTCCCCATCACTTCGCGCGACGAAATGCGCGGCCAGCGCGGCGACCATGACATTTTTGGGCAGGTCAACGAACTGGCACGCGTTTCAGATTACACAACGCGCCCTGTTTGGGATGCCATCATGCAGCGCTTGCTGGCAATCCCAGATTATGTCACGCTGTTCCAGGCCGCATACCCCGATGTACCGCTGGCGGAACTGGACATTGAACATGTCGCCAACGCCATCGCCGCCTACGAAAATGTGACATTCACCTTTGAAGACAGCCCCTTTGATCGCTACATTCAGGGAGACGAAACTGCGTTATCGCCCGCCGCCAAGCGCGGCGCACTCCTCTTTTATGGCGAAGCAGGTTGTGCCAGTTGTCACAGCGGTGGTTTGCTCACCGATCAGCAGTTTTACAACCTGGCTGTGCCCCAACTTGGGCCAGGAAAAGGGCGCGAACAACCATACGATTTAGGGCGTGCCCGCGAAACAGGCAGCGACTGCGACCGTTTTGCGTTCCGCACGCCGCCGCTGCGCAACGTTGCCATCACCGGCCCCTGGATGCATAATGGGGCCTTCACTTCGCTGGAGGAAACCATTGGCCACCACCTGAATCCGGCTGCCAGTCTACAAGCGTATGACGTGGCGCAGCTTACCGTCGCTTTGCAAGATACCTGTCAGGATCAGCCAGAAGCACTGACGGCCATTCTGGCGACGCAAAGTGATTCGGCCAGCACAGAGGTGCAGCTTACAGCAGAAGAGATGCAAGATTTGTTGGCTTTCCTGGACGCATTGACGTCGCCCAGCGCTCTAGACCTGGCGCATACCATCCCGGACTCGGTACCCAGCGGGCTGGCGGTTGGCGGCAATGTGGATAATGTGCAGGCCAGCCGGTAATTGCAAATGGAGTGCTTGATGAACAAACGGAACGATGCCTGGGTAATGGTTATTTTTTTGATGGCGCTGTTGGCGGCCTGTCAAAATGCGGCGTCAACAACGCCGGAAGCGGCAACGGCCGTTTCCCAAATCAGCCACACAGCAACACCGATACCTTTAGCGACGAGTGTTGTGGAAGCAACGGCCGTTGCTTCTGCAACGCCCATCACCCCCACCCCCAATGCCATCGCCACCGCCATCGCCATGGATGCGGCCACACGTGCCGCTGGCCCCACCAAAGAACCCACGGCCACCCCCAAACCCATCCCCACCCTCGACCCATTGGTAGATCGCTGGTGGAATGACACCATTTTCTACGAAGTTTTCGTGCGCAGCTTCCAAGACTCAGATGGGGACGGCGTCGGCGACATCAACGGCCTTATCGAGAAACTCGATTATCTCAATGATGGCGACCCCAACACCACCACCGATTTAGGCGTTACCGGCCTCTGGCTCATGCCCATCATGGAGTCGCCCAGCTATCACGGCTATGACGTGGTTGATTATTACAGCGTCGATGAAGAGTATGGCACGGCCGAAGATTTTCGCCGCCTGATCGAAGAAGCACACCAACGCGGCATCCGCGTCACCGTTGATTTGGTCATTAACCACACCAGCCGCGAACATCCCTGGTTCACCGCCGCCAACGCGGGCGATGCGCAGTACCGCGACTGGTACGTCTGGGCTGACCCCGCGCCCAACTATCTCGGCCCTTGGGGACAACAAGTATGGTACGCCGGACAAGATGGCTATTACTACGCAGTTTTTTGGTCAGGTATGCCCGATTTGAATTTGAGCAATTCGGCCGTCACTGCTGAACTGTACAACATCACGCGCTTTTGGTTAGAAGACATGGGCGTCGATGGCTTCCGCATGGATGCCGTGCGCCATTTCATTGAAAATGGCATTGCACAAGAAAACACCCCCGACACGCATGTCTGGCTGCAAGCATTCCACACCTACTACAAGAGCGTTGACCCCGATGCCTTCACCGTCGGCGAAACCTGGACAGACAGCCAAAATGCGGCTCAATATGCCGTTGACGAAAACGACATTGCCTTTGAATTTAATCTCTCCGAAGCTTATTTACGCGCCGCCGGCAGCCCCATTGTGGGCGATTTATACGACCAGGCGGCACTCGTTGAGGCCGCTTACCCACCGAATCAATTTGGCATTTTCCTGACCAATCATGATCAAAACCGAACCATGAGCGTGTTGGGCGATGTGGCGAAAGCAAAAGTAGCAGCGGCGCTGCTGCTCACCTCGCCAGGGGTTCCTTTCCTCTACTATGGCGAGGAAATTGGCATGACAGGCACCAAACCAGATGAGGATATTCGCCTGCCGATGCAGTGGCGCAGCGACGAAGCAAACGTCGGGTTTACGACGGGCACGCCGTGGCGCACACCCGCCGCAGATTACACAGAAGTCAGTGTGGCTTTGCAAGATGCTGACCCTGATTCGCTGCTGAACACGTATCGCGCCTTGATCCATTTGCGCAACGCGCACGAAGCGCTACGCGAAGGGGATTGGACGCCGGTGACGGCAAATTCCAACCGCATCTACGCCTTTTTGCGCCACACGGAAAATGAAACTATCCTGGTTGTTGTCAATCTCAACCCCAACCCTGTCACGGCCGAAAATTACAGCCTGGACTTGAGTGACGGGCCATTGTCGGGAGCGGTAACGGCCGTTTCCCTCTATGGCTCTGAGGTGATGACAGCGCCCATCGTCAACGGGCAAGGCGGATTCAACGATTACCTGCCCTTAGCAGAAATTCCCGGCCAAAGTGCCACCATCATCCTGTTAACACAAGAGTGAGAAAGCAAACCCTATTATGAACGAAACAATCTTTGGCTCCCTGGCAACAGTAGAAAAACGTATCGCGTACATGCAAGAACAGACAGCCGGTTTCACCCATCACAACCAGTTGCAGCCGCTTGCCCCTGGCCCGCAAGATGCGCCGCTGCTCACGGCAACGGTCGCCTTGAACCGGCAAATCGCGCAGGTGGAATGTGTGCTTAGCGCCCCGAAAACGGCCGTTCTCCCCCTCACCCCGGTCAAAACCGAGTGGGATTTGTTGAATTGGACTTACCGCCAAACGTGGCAAGTGACGCTGCCACAGCAACCAGCGGGCACATTGGTGCGCTATCGCCTGCGTGCCTGCCCTGTTGATGGCAGCGAGCCGCTTTGGGCAGATGATGGGGCGACTTTTTCTTATCTGGTTGATGAGGTGTCGCTGCCAGCTTGGGCGAAGGATGCCATTGTCTACCAGATTTTCCCCGACCGGTTTGCACCGGGAAACGGCCGTTCCTGGAACAACGTCAATCACCTCAGCGACATTTACGGCGGCACACTGCGCGGCATCATCGAAAAGCTCGACTACGTGGCCGACCTCGGCTTCAATGTCATCTGGCTCAATCCCTTCTTCCCCGACAAAACCCATCATGGCTACCACGCCACCGACCATTTCAGCGTCAATCCACGCCTGGGCAGCATGGCCGACATCGAAGAGTTAATTGCCGAAGCACACAAGCGCGGCATACGCCTGCTGCTTGATTTCGTTGGCAACCATGTCGGCAGCGAGCACCCCTACTTCCAGGATGCGCTGGCACACCGCGACAGCCCTTACCACGACTGGTTTCGCTGGCGCAGTTGGCCGGATGATTACGTGGCCTACTACGAAGTTAAAGAGCTGCCAGAGTTGAACACAGAAAATGCTGGCGTGCGCGACTACATGTTCCGCAGTGTGCAGTTCTGGCTGGAAAAAGGATTCGATGGCCTGCGCATTGATTACACGCTTGGCCCTTCGCATGATTTTTGGACGATGCTGCGTGCCGCTGTGCGCGATTGCAAGCCAGATGCCTGGATGTTTGGCGAAACGGTACACACCCCGCAAACACAGCTGAGTTATGACGGCCGTTTCCATGGCAATCTCGACTTCCTCCTGGCGCAGAAACTGCGCGACACCTTCGCCTTCAACACCATGAACGTGGCCGAATTCGACGCCTTCCTCCACTTGCATGAAACCTTTTTCCCAGCGCACGTCAGCCGCCCCAGTTTCCTCGACAACCATGATATGAACCGCTTCCTCTGGGTTGCCAAAGGAGACAAGCGCAAATTGAAATTAGCCACACTTTGCCACTTCACCCTGACGCATCCGCCCGTTGTTTACAATGGCACCGAGATTGGCCTCAGTCAGGAGCGCGGGATTGGCGACCCGGACAGTCACGGCATGGAAGAGTGTCGCCTGCCCATGCCCTGGGATGCGCTGGACACAGATATGCTGGCTTACTATCGTCAACTCATTCACCTGCGGCGGGAACACCCTGTCATCTGGCAAGGGCAGCGGCAAACGGTACACGTCGATGCAGCAGCCGGTACGTATGCCTACGCCGTGCAAAACGAAGACGAGACGCTTCTTGTCGCCTTCAACTTAGGCGATACGCCGCAGCAAATCAACATCACACTCCCCCATCAAGACGAGACACACCGTTTTGATCTGGCGGCGTGGGATGGGCAATGGAAACTGTTTGCATGAGCGGAAGCTTGCGCCATCACCCCCACTTCCCCGGACAATTTGTGCAGCCACGCCAGGTAGATGAAGCCGCCTGGCAAGCTCGTGTACACATCCCTCTCACTTTCCTCTTGGGCAAAGCGTAACAACCAAAGGATGAATTCTCGCCTGATGCATCGCCTTCGCTCTAGCATTTCTCGTTTCCTGGCAGTTGACGCCCGCTTCCCGCTTGCTCTACTCACGCTCGTCGGCTTCTGGCTGCGCATCCACCGCCTGGGCGACAAAGCTGTCTGGTGGGATGAAGGGTGGTCTGTGTGGGTCGCACGCCACGATATTCCTGGCATCCTGCAAAAAACAGGAACAGACGTGCATCCGCCGTTGTATTTCACGCTGCTGCACCTGTGGCGCAGCTTCGGCGGTGACAGCGAGTTTGCGTTGCGGCTGCTGGCAGCGATGCTGGGAACATTAACCATTCCCGCCATCTACCTGTTGGGGAAAACGATTGGCGGCAAAAAAACAGGACTCCTGGCGGCGCTGCTGCTCACCTTTTCCCGCTTCAACATCGCCTGGTCACAAGAGATACGGATGTATGCCCTCGCCTCTTTGCTTGCGGCGTTGGGCGTGTGGGCCGCCATTCAAGTATGGGAACGCGGGCGCTGGCAAGATTATGCTGGCTATATTGCCTGCATGACGGCCGGACTGCTCACGCTCTATCTCTTTTTCCCCATCCCAGTCGCCATTAATGTAGGCTGGTTATGGGTCGCCTGGCCCAGTCGTGCAAATTGGCGCGGCTGGTGGCGTTGGCTGGCGGCGCAAGCCACAATCCTCTTTATCGTGGGAATCTGGCTTTCTTTTGCGCTGCGCGGATTTTTAAGCACCAGTTCAGCCACGCCGGTCGGCGTTTGGGATTTTCTAAAAACGTATTGGACGGTGCTGACGGTGGGCATTCCCCTCAATGTTGATGCGTATGCTCGTGTCACCATCCCCGTGCTGGTTGTCTTTCTACTTGGGCTGGCCGCGCTCCTGGCTGTAGCACGCCACAATCGGCGACATGCACGCCATTTGGCGTTACTGCTGACGGGGTTACTCATTCCGGTCGCTATTGTTTATTACATCGCTATCCCCAAAGTGGGATCGTATGCGCCGCCCTTTGCGCCGCGTTACCTGGTGATTTTTTCTGGTTATTACGTTATTTTGCTGGCCTGGGGATTGGTCACATGGAGCAACGGCCGTTTCCTCACCCCCCACTCCCCCTTCTCCCGTCTGCGCCTGCTCACCCCCCTGTTCATTCTCGCCGTTCTCTACGCCAGCGCCGTTGGCCTGCGTGACTATCACCAGGGACGGATGCTCGTAGATGATTACAAGTCGCTGGCGCGGGCATTGGCCGTTTATGAGCAGCCCCATGATGCCGTCGTGCTCTTCACCGACACAGATTGGCCGATTTGGGCTTATCATCATCCCGGCGCATGGCATGGCGTGCCCCACGCCTGGCAAATCACAGCGCAGCAAGCTGATGCGTATCTGACGCCGATTTGGGAAGCAAACGACGGCATCTGGCTGGTGGTGACGCCATATGCCGGGGTCAGTGACCCCCAGGGATATATGGCAACCTGGCTGGCAGAACGGGCAACGGCCGTTTCCAGCCAACCCTATGGCGACAAACTGCTCACCTTTTATGCACGCACCCCGGAACGCGCCGCGTCGCTGGGGGCGCTAACCGTGGCGACGGAACCGCAATTTGCGGAAACGGCCGTTCTCGCTCCCGGCGTCGAGCTAATCGGCTACGACCAGGCCATTCGTGATTATCGCAGCGGCGACGAAGCATATCTGGCGCTTTACTGGCAAGGCGCTGGAGAAACGAGTGTGGAAATTGGCATTCTCAATGACACAGGCTCGTATGGTTGGGGCACATCGTTGCCCTTGACCCGGCCACAAACTGTGGGACTGGCACGCCAGGAAGTGACGCTGCGCATTCCGCCAGAAGCGCCTTCCGGCCATTACCAATTCTACGTGCTGGCAAACAGTCTGGATGCCGTCGAAAATCGGGCGGCATTTGGCAGCTTGAACGTGCGCCAACGTTTTGGCGCGGCGCTGCTGCCAACAGATGTCAACATCGACCACCGGTTAGACGCAGTGTTTGCCGATCATGTGCAGCTGCTTGGCTATGATGTGGAGACGGAAAATGCGCAGCCCGGCGGCACGGTTTATCTCACCCTCTACTGGCTGGCACAAGAACCGGTCAGCCAGCCGTACAAAGTTTTTGCGCACTTGCTCGGCGAAACGTTTAACGCCGATAATGGCAATTTTTTGTGGGGGCAGCAAGACAATGAGCCGGTGAACAACAGCCGCCCCACGCCTTCCTGGCGACCCGGCGAAGTGATTGTGGACAGCTACGCCCTCCCCATCGCCGCGCACGCGCCTGCCGGAACTTACCAAATTGAGATTGGCCTCTATGAACCGGCAACGGGGGCGCGTCTTAATTTATTGGGCGAGGATGGGGCAACGGCCGTTGCCGATCACCTCGTCCTGACAACCGTCACAGTGAGCGGTGGTCAGTAAGCGGCAGCCGCCAATTACCGACCACCACTTCCCGCTTACTGCGCCGCAAGCAAACGCAGCGTGACAATCTGAAACGGCCGTATCTCCAACTGCACCTCATTTCCGGTCACAAGCAGCGCCGCCTCATTCTCCTCCAGCAAATTGCAAAGGTAAGCCCCTTCCAGGGCAAAACCCGCTTGCAGCGTCACCAGGCCACGCTGCCGATTGCATTCATAAAAGCGCACAATCACGCCATTGCCATCTTCCGCCTGCTTGATCGTCTCAATCACGATGTTATCGGGGACGTGTAGCAGCGCCGCGGGTGGTTGAGCTGCCGGATGGCTTGTCGTCACCGCCAGCAGCGGATTGTTAAAAAGATAGGCGCGGCGTGCCACATCAGATGGCGACAACAGGCTGCCAGCGGCATTGGCATGGGGAAACAGGCTGTAGGCGAAGCGGTGCTCTCCCTGGTCAGCTTCCGGATCAGGGTTCGTGGGTGAACGCAGCAGCGAGAGGCGCATCACATTGTCGTGGATGTCATGGCCGTATTTGCAATCATTGAGCAGGGCTACGCCATAGCCACCTTCGCTAAGATCAACCCATTTCTGTGCGGCCGTTTCAAAGCGTGCCCAATCCCACGAGGTGTTGCGATGGGTGGGGCGCTGCACATTGCCCCATTGAATCTCGTGCGTGGCCGTTGGCGACAACACATCCACAGGAAACGCCACTTTCAGCAAAATATGCCGTTCTTGCCACTGGATGGTCGTGTCAAAGTCAAGTTGGGCGCTGTTGTATGTCAGCGCAATGCGCTGCGTAAATGTGCTGTTGAGGATGCGCCGCCGAATTTCCAACGCTGCCCGCAATGGGCCATGCTCGACAACGGTCACGGATTCAGCCGGTGCCGCCAGATACTGCTTGTCATCATAAAAAATGTCAATGTCCCAGGCATCCCAATTGAGCGGGCGATCATCAAATGCCTGGAATTGATTGGCAACCGCACCCGGCGGCAAGACGTCGCGTTGGTTGCTTTTGTCGTAAATGCGCGTGATGTCGCCAGCGTCGTTCAGCTCGACTCGCAAATAACGGTTTTCGAGCGAGGTGGGCGTGACGGCGAGGTCGGTGTCGGGCTGTGGTGGGGTGCCGGTTTCACGGGTTAACGGCCGTACCGCCAACCCCTCCACCGTCACGCCACCAATTAACGTGCCCGCTGCCACAACTTGCGTCAGCACGCTTCCGGCAAAACGCTGCCCGGCAGGCAGTTGTCCTTCCCATAAGGCGAGGTCGCGCCGCGCAAAGCCGCTGGGGTTGACCAGCAGCACATCGCCGCCCACTTTGGCGCTGATGCTGGCGAGGGCGGAACTGGAAACGGCCGTTCCCAGTTCCCGAATTTCCGCATACTGCTGCGTCGAATCCTCATACACCGCATGAATACTGCTGCCGGGGATGATGTCATGAAACTGGTTGAGGCAAAGCAACCGCCACGCCTGCCGCAGCGTCTCATGCGGATAACGGTATTGCTCATCGAGCAACGTCGCCAGCGTCGCCAAAAATTCCGCATCATGCAGCAAAAACTCGCTCTTGCGATGCAGCCGCTTGCTGCGGCTTTGCGTGGTATACGTGCCGCGATGAATTTCCAGGTACAGTTCATTATTCCAGGTAGGCAAATTGTGCCCGCTCTCCGCATGCAAACGGCGGAAAAACTCAATGACCTTGCCCTGTTTCACGCGCGGCAAAGCGGGAAATGCCTTTAACTCCTGGGCGTTTTCGTTCATTTCGCGGGTAGGGCCACCGCCTCCATCCCCATACCCATAGCTCATCAGCATCACACTTTGCGCTTCTTTGTGTTTCAGGTTAGCCCAACTGCCCAATGCTGTGAATGCGGTCAAGTTGGCATTGTAGGTCGCCGACTTCATCAAATCCTGCGGCTGTGGCGCAGCGCCATTCCAGGGGGATTCCGGGGTGGTGCTGAAATGGGTCAACACCTTTGTGCCATCAATGCCCTGCCACCAAAAGGAGTCGTAGGGCATTTTATTCACCTGATTCCAGCCAATTTTAATGGTGAAGAAATATTCTAATCCCGCCTGCTTGATCAGCTGCGGCAGGCTCCAGGCATAGCCAAACACATCGGGCAGCCAGAGGACGGGCGACTCTGCCCCAGCACCAAAATGCTCACGGAAGAAGGTGCGCCCCAACAAAAATTGCCGCGCCAACGATTCTGGCCCGGTGATATTGCAATCTGCTTCCACCCACATGCCGCCAATGGGTTCCCAACGGCCGTTTCGTACCGCTTCCTGAATTCCGGCAAACAGCGCCGGGTAATCCTGGCGCACATACTCATAAAGCTGGGGCTGGCTTTGCGTAAAATGGTAATCGGGAAACTGGGCCATCAAGCGCAAGACATTTTGAAATGTGCGCCCCGCTTTGCGTCGTGTTTGTGCCAATGTCCACAACCAGGCTACGTCAATGTGCGCGTGTCCGGCGGCGATGATGTCTACAGCCAATGGCGGCCCAGCGGCGGCAACGCCGGCGCGTAAACAAGCCAGCGCCTCTGGCACCGCAGCATAAAAAGCGGCCCCCAATGGCTCATGCAAAGGCAACTGCCGACAGGCTGTATCGAGCGCATTGTAAAGCTGGGCTTTGGCCGGTTCGAGATCATCCAGGAGGTTGGCGGCTTGCAGAGCCGTGCGTGCCAGCACCAAAAAGTCGCGGGTTGGCTGGTGAATTTGTGCCAGAACACATTCGCGCATGAAAAGCTGCTGCCCTGGCGCGTAGCCTGTGCCACCTGTCCAGCCGTGCAGGAGAAGGGTATGGGAACGGCCGTTGCGATGCGCATCCCCCAACAAAACCTCCTGGTGATGGCGATCCACCGTCGCATAAGGTTCACCATCCACGTAAACAAGTGCCTCAGGATGGCTGAAGCCTCCGGCATCGCCCAACGGCAGAAACAAGACGACAGGACTGCTGTCGTCGAATGTTGGCGGAACCGTAAACTCGCCAGACATCACGAAATTGACATCGCGCCCGCCCCAATAAGAATGGGGCGGCACAGTTTGCCATCCAGCTTCGTCTGGTGTGGGCGGCG
>JACKBV010000041.1 GCA_020634315.1 Ardenticatenaceae bacterium
TCATGTTTTTAACGCGATTAAAACCAGTCGTATCTGTCGCCGCAAAACCAACTAACGGATAATGAACGGCAAGAAAACCTCATAATCGCCGCCATTGCTGCCCCCCGTCGTGTACAACAGGGACAATTTCGTCGTCGTTCCGGCACGCATACCCGGAATAACATTGAACTGATTCGAGGTGCTGGTCGTGCGCAATCCTTGGTTGTTGCTCAACGTAAATGGCAAGGTCAATGACCAGTTGCCGCTGGCATCGGCCGTTGTTTCGCCCAAAAATTGCAAGGTTTCGGTAACAAGGTCCGTATCGTCAAGGAAAACTTGCACCAGGCAGTTGGGGCACGGGCTGCCCACGCCGCTGCTGCCCGTCACAGACGTACCGTTGATCTCCGTCACCTGTGCCGGATTGAACAATTCGTAGGCATCAGGCAGCGATTTCCCCAATTGAATGGCCGTTTCCGGCAGCGCGTTGCCATCGACTTGAATCCACTGATTAGACTGCTCGATGATGTTCGACCAAAGTGTGTTGCCATTCGCCAACGCGCCATTCACAGAAATGCCAGACATGCCAGGATTGACAATCGTATTGCTAATCACCAGTGAATCTTCCGGGTCGTTGGCTCCAGCGAGATAAATGGCACGGCCGCATACGCCAACTTTGGTATCGCTGCTGTCAATGCCAATGATGTTTTCCTGCACAACAATGTCATCGGCGGCAACGACAATGGCGCTGGGCTGGGTCGAAATGGCGAAAATCTGCTGGCGCACTCCGGCAAAGGTGTTGTTGAGCACCTGGCTGCCGTTGCCCTGCACGGTTAGCCCACCGCCGCCAAGCCAATCTACTTCCGTGCAAATGAGACTGGGCAGCGTCTGTTTGTCTATGGTTCCATCCGCTTTCGTGCCGACCAGATTGTTTTGGAATATGTTATCTTCGCCACGAATGGAAGCGGCCGTTCCGTCAAACCCCAGAAAGACATTGTTTTGGATCAAATTGCCGCTGCCCGCAGACAAAACGTCAATACCGGCCGTGCCCGTGCCATTCTCCGGGTCATCATCCCGCAGCACCGGCTCTGTGCCATCATCAGACAGCCCAAACCAGTTATTTTCAATGATGTTATCGTTCGTGTTGACATACAGATGGACGCGGAAATTTTGGAAAGCCAACCCGCGAATTTCATTGGCATTATCTCCGGCCACATCCCCAACCACCAGGCCATCTTTGTTGCCGGTGCCAGGGCCGAGCAAGATGATCTTTGGCCCATCGCTGCGCCCGCCGGGCTGCGTGCTGCCATCAATGATCACCTGTCCATCCTTCAAACGGCCCAACTCGACTGTATCGGTTGTGGCATACAGCTCGATTTTCCAAACATCCAGGACAGGATCATACCCTTCTGCCGGGTCTTCAGGAATGTCAAAGCGAATGAGGATGGGGCGTGCTTCAGGCCCCAATGCGCTGGCTTCGACAATGGCACGGCGCAGCGTGCAGGGAGTTGTGGGCGGTCCAGGAGGGCCGACCGGATCGGTGTAGCAGGTTTTGCTGTTACTGTCGTCTGGATCGGTACCACTGGTCACGGTGATAACGGTAACAGGGTCTGTGATGGGGGAAAGAGAAATGGGGTCTGCGCTTTTGGCGGTGATGTTCGTGGGGATGTCCTGCGCAGCCGCGACGACGCTGATCAGCAGCAGCATGAGCAGCATCGTGTTCACAAGAACAATGACGATACGCTTGAACATATTAATTTAGCTCCTTGGCCCTTGGAAACGGGGTATCTGGCCCTATGGATGCTGCCAGATACCTCGCGTCCAGCTCCCAAAATAAATGGTGTAAATGGTTCATAACCCATCGGAGTTATGTGCAATGCAGGTATACCTTACACACAGCATTGTAAAAATGGAGCGATCCCAAAACGATCCGCTTTTTTGTGCGTTTTGGCGCTGGCGATAATGATCAACGGTTCTGTTTTACCTGACATTTGTCACTGGCAACGGCCGTTTCCCTTCCGGCATAATGCGAACGGCGTCGGGTGGCATACGTCGCGAGTCGGTTCCCCACCGACGCCCGCTGTCCGACTCTCGACAAGGAGACCTGCTGCATGTCCAACAAATCCATCATCATCATCGGCGCTGGCGTAGCCGGGCTGGCCGCCGGATGCTACGCGCAAATGAACGGCTTCGATTCACAAATTTTCGAGACCCACGATCTGCCCGGCGGCCTTTGCACCGCCTGGGATCGCAAAGGCTACATCTTCGATGGCTGCATCCATTACCTTTTTGGCTCTGGCGAGGGACAGCCCTTTAACCAGACATGGCAAGAATTGGGAGCGGTACAGGAACGGCCGTTCATCAACCACAGCGAATTCATGCGCATCACCGATGGCACCGGCGCAGCGGCGCGCACCTTCATTGCCTACGCCGATCCCGACCGCCTCGAAGCGCACATGAAAGAGCTTTCCCCGGAAGATAGCAAACTCAGCGAAGGCTTTTGCGACGGCATTCGCCAATTCACCACCTTCGACATGGCTATGCTGCAAGAAAAACCGCGCAGCCTGCTCACCGCCGAAGAATGGGGACAGTTTGGCCTGAAAGTGATGCCCTTCGCCCTGCCGCTGGCAAAATGGGGGCGCATGTCCGCCAAAGAGTTTGGCGACAAATTCAAAGACCCGCTGCTGCGCCGCGCCCTGCCCCAAATGTTTGGCTGGGCCGACATCCCGGTGATGGTCGGCATGTCCCTGCTCGCCTACATGCACACGCACAACGCCGGTTTCCCGGCAGGCGGTTCGCTCGAATTCGTACGCGCCATCGAGCAGCGCTACCTCAGCCTGGGCGGCCAGATTCATTACAAAGCACAGGTTGAGAAAATCCTGGTGGAAAATGAGCGCGGTAACGGCGCTCGTGCCGTCGGCGTGCGCTTATACAACGACGAAATTCATCACGCCGACTACGTCATCTCTGCCGCCGATGGACACGGCACGATTTTCGACATGCTCGGCGGCGATTTTGTAGACCGCGACATCAAACGCACCTATGACGGCCGTTTCCGCATTCACTCCCAGGTACAGGTCAGCCTCGGCGTCAACCGCGACCTGAGCGGCACGCCGCACTCCGTCACCTACCTGCTCGACAAACCGCTGCTCATCGCCGGCGAAGAGCGCGACGCCATTTGGGTGAAACATTACAACTTCGATCCCACACTCGCCCCCGCCGGTAAATCCTGCATCATTGTCATGATCGAGAGCAATTACGCCTACTGGCAGCGCATTTACGGCCGTCGCCTTTACGACACCGAGCAACTGCAAGTCGCCGACATCGTCATCGACTTCCTTGAAACCATCTATCCCGGCATCCGCGCCGATGTTGAAGTCAAAGATGTGGCGACACCCCTCAGCTATGAGCGCTATACCGGCAACTGGCTCGGCTCCACCTGCGGCTGGCTAATGACAACCAAAACGATGATGACGATGATCCAGGGCATGGACAAGACCTTGCCCGGTCTGGACAATCTCTACCTTTGCGGCCAATGGGTCGAGCCAGGCGGCAGCGTTCCCGTCGTTGCCATGTCCGGGCGCAATGCGGTGCAGTTGATTTGTGATGCGGAGGAACGGCCGTTTACCACCACCCACCCCACATAACAAAATTAATGGAGAATTGATTTTCAAGGACAAGTCCCTAAAACAAGATTTGATTTACGGTCCCAAATAGGTGTTATGCTTTGCACGAGCAAAATCTGACATTTTGAAGCATGGATTCCCGCGAAGGCGGGAATCCATTTTGCTACTTTATGACCGATGTCAATACATCTATCCTACGAGAAATATTAGTTAATCAAGCAAACCGTCGGGTACCGGTTCCCATTTATGCTCAGAAAGGTCAATGACAATCTCAAAATCATCACCAAGCCTTCCCCCACCATCGCTATCGCGTGGTCCATCAAACCTCAAAATCATACTTGTGATATCTACAGGCATTGACCGTTTGATGCCGAACCAGAACCCGCCAATTTTTGTTACGCTTGGGAAGATATCACCATTCGGATCATCGCCGAAATAGCCTCCGCCAAACGTATAATCTTGCAAAACGATTTGTTCACCCCCAACCTGTATGGTTCCGTCGAATCTGGGGTATATCGTTATTGTTTTGTCGCTGTCATTTGTGATGGTCAGAATTAGTTCACCAACAACATCAACCCCATCATATATATCCTGTTCGGCGAACTGAGCTGCTACATTTTCTGGCAAAGCATCTAACGTGGCAACCAAAACCCTAGACACCTCTACTGTTAACCCACCACTTTCAGCTTGGGCAACATAATTGAGGGCAAAGAGGTTATCATCCTCTTCTAATGGCGTGCTGGTGGGCGTCGGTTCCGGCGTTGGAGTTACTACCTTTTCAACCTCTACTATCCGTGTTACCTCGATTTCCTCCACGCTTTCTATAATGCGTGTCACAGGTAGTTCAACCTCAACTGTTACCGGCACCTCAACCGTTACCGGAATTTCGGAAATGACAGTTTCCTTTACCGTAATTGTCTCTGGTTCAGATGTTGCGCAACTAATCAGTAGGGCACATAAAACAACAAGCAATATCAATACACGCGAACCGGCTTTTGCCAATTTCATTACATAATCCTCCACACTTATTTAGTCGGGTAACGCCGTTAGCATTAACGGCAGTTTCCTCCATCAGGCAACTATGCATGTACCATAACACAAGCACAACGGCCGTGTCACCTGACAAATGTCACCTCCCTCCCATGAAGGAAAAACAATTTTTCACCTTACAGCAATAGAACTTCCGACACCTGCCAAGCTGCCATTTATCACTTTATTTTGCAAACAAAATCGCGGCATTGTTCAAAAAACCTCGGTTTCTACCGGCCTCACCCCACTCTTGCCCGCGCGTCTACGGCAAAAGCACCCTGCCCCACTTGCATCACCCGCAGTGGGTTAATTTCAATTTCCTGTATCTGCGGGAAATCGGCGACCAACTGCCCCAAACGCAAAATCGCATCAACGACGGCATCCTGATCAGCCGCCGGAATGTTGCGGAAGCCTTGCAGTTTGCGCCCAGCCCAGGTGCGCTGCAACATCGCCTGCGCTTCGGCACGCGTCAGCGGTGCCAGGGCAAAGGTGACATCTTGCAGCCCTTCTACCTCTACCCCGCCAGAGCCAAACATGACCATTGGCCCAAATTGCGGGTCTTGCACCGCACCAACGATCACTTCCTGCCCTTGTGGAATCATGCGCTGCACATGGATACCGGCAATGTGCGCAGCGGGCACGGCCGTTTCCACCTGTGCCATCATCTCCACAAACGCCGCCTCAACCTGCGTGGCGCTCAACAAATTCAAGCGCACCCCGCCCACATCGCTTTTATGCGGGATGTCCGGCGAGGCCACTTTTAAGGCGACCGGGTAGCCCATCTCATCGGCGAGTTGTGCAGCGGAAACGGCCGTTTCCGCCAAACGCAGCGGCGGCGTCACCATCCCATACGCCGTCAACATCTCCTCCACCACTTCCTGCGGCAAAAAGCCGGGCTGCTCCTCAATTCCTGCATGCTGTCGCAAGGCATGATGCACACGCTCCGGGCTAACACCCACCACGCGCTGCGGCGTTTCCGGCTGGCTCGCCAGATACTCCGCCCGCTGCACCAAAACCGCCAGCGCCGCCGCCGCCCGCTCCGGGAAGCGATACTCCACCACCCGCGCCGCGCGAAAATACTCCACCGCCTCCTGAATCATGCGTTCGCCCAACACGGCGGCAATCACCGGCTTTTGCGCCGCATAAATGATAGGGATAATGGCACGGGCAATGCCTCCCGCCGCATACATCGGCGGTGGTGGGAAAATGACAATCACACTATCCACGCCCTCATCCGCCAACAAATGGCGCAAACTATGGGCAAAATCCTCCGGCGACGCCCCCGCCAACAAATCCACCGGATTATTGACGCTGGCCGCCTGGGGCAAAAATTGGCGCAGCGCATTTTTTGTTTCCGCGCTCAAATCCGCCAATTGCAATCCATGCGCTTCTAGCGCATCAGCCGCCGTCACCGCCGGGCCACCGGCATTGGTCAATACAGCCACGCGCCGCCCCTGCGGCAATTTGCACCAGGCCAACGCCCGCGCCCAATCAAACAGCTCCTCGCTCGTGTTGGCGCGAATCACGCCCGCCCGCCGAAACGCCGCCTCAAATGCCGCCTCCGACCCGGCTAACGCGCCCGTATGCGAGGCGACCGCCCGCTGGCCGCTGGCAAACCGCCCCACTTTCAGCGCCAGCACCGGCTTTTCCCGCGTCACCTGTGCCGCCGCGCGTACAAAATGACGCCCGTCGCTGACCCCCTCCAGGTACAAGGTAATCACCCGCGTGTGCGGGTCGGCAGCCACCGAGCCAAGAACATCCGTCTCGCGCACATCAATTTGATTGCCCAGGCTGACCAACTGCGACAGGCCAAACCCCTGCCCGCGTGCCCAGTCAATGACAGCGGCACAAATCGCCCCCGAATGGGAGATAAAAGCGACGGCACCCGGCGTCGGGCCAGGTGGCGGCAAAAAGGTTGTGTCTAATGGCAAATGGGTGTCGAGCAGACCAATGCAGTTGGGGCCAATCAAGCGCATGTTGTAATCTTGCGCAATGCGCAAACATTCATCTTCCAGCTCTGCCCCCGCTGGCCCCGTCTCGCGAAAACCGCCAGAGGCGATGATCACCGCCTGAATGCCGCGTTGTCCACACGCAATTAAGCCTTGCGGCACAAGCGACGCCGGGATTAAGAGGATGGCGAGATCGGCAGGCTGCGGCACATCGGCAATGGTGGGGTAAATCGGCCGTTCCAGCAGCGTCCCCCCCTTTGGATTGACAAAATGGACAGCCCCCTCATATCCACTCTGCAACAAATTACGCGCCAGACCAAAACCCAGCTTTGTCGGGTTTTGCGATGCGCCAACAATGACCACGCCTCTCGGCTTAAAAAAGGGAAATAGTGAAGGTTCAATTTGTAAACTCATGGCTCTTCCGATGCTTAACCAAAACTTGAAACGATTGTCCAGCCCAGCATACGCCAGTTATCCCATTTTTGGCAAGAATTAGCCGGACTTTGGCGAAGGGATTACAATTTGAGAATCGGTTATTAGTTGCTGGTAATCAATAATGCACGATTCACCGATTACCGATGACTGATGACTGCTCACCATTCACCGTTCACTGTTCACCAAACTCAGGGTGCATTATGGCCTATGATATGACCGTTTACAACGTCAATGACCAGCAGATTTTTGTCCGCGAAGAGGGAGAAGGCAGTCGGCGCGGCGTCGCCTTGCTCACACATGGTTGGTCTAGTTCCTGGTTCGCCATGTCGCCATTGATGACAATGCTGCGCAAACGTTACCGCGCCCTGGCGGTAGATTTGCCTGGTTATGGACAATCCCCCCCGGCTCCGCACACGGTTTCCATTGTCTGGTATGCCGATTTATTGGCTGATTTGCTGCGCTCGACGACAGATAAACCGGCCGTGCTCATTGGGCATTCTATGGGCGGCATGATCAGCCTGACATTGGCGCTGCGCCACCCGGAATTGGTGGAACGTGTGGTGCTGCTCTCGCCCACTATCACCGGCAGGCTTTCCCTGTATATCAATCTATTCGTTTCGCCGATCACCTTCACAGAACGGCTGCCGATCATTGGGCGCATTGTTGGCTTGCTAGAGCCGTATTTCCTGGGCGTCACCGACCGCTTGATGCGACCGGCGGCATTTTCTGAGCGGGGCGGCATGACCACGACCGATTACGAACGCATTCGCGCCGATGTGCGCAATCCGGCACAGGGCAAAGTGCGTGCGCAATGTTTTACGGCTATGCGTGAAGGGGATTTGCGCGGACAGCTCGGACAAATGAAAGCGCCGGGGCTGGTCATTTGGGGGATGGAAGATAACACAGTGCCTTTGCGTGACGCCAGCATTTTGGCCGATGAATGGCCGGAAGCTGATTTGCGCATTTTGCCGCGTGTTAGCCATTGGCCGCAATTTGAGGCACGCGACCTGACGCTGCGCTATATCACGGCTTTTCTCAGCACACCTCTAAAATTGTTGACGGTTGATTGGGATGAATAAGGAGAGAGGTATTCCCGGAAACAAGCTGTCTCCGGGAATATCTGGTTTTACTGCATCAAACCGGCTTCTAGCAGTCGGTCATGCACGTCGTTGAAAACGTCAGCATCTGCCTGGGTAATGGTTCCCGCCGCTACCAATTCATCGAGAATGGTTTGCTGCATCTGGCCCATGCCGCCTTGCATGGTATCGTTGTTGGCGGCCATCCAGCCATCCATCGCAACGTGAATGGCATCAAATGTATCGGCTTCGTCTTGCGTAAGCACGCCTTGCGCGACGGCCTGCGCCAGCATGTCTGCCCGCTGTGCGGCTTCTGCGGCTGGATCATATTGTGCGCCACCCATCATTTGCCCCGGCGTGACTGTGCCGTTGCCCAATGCGCGTACGTAGTTGATGACATCCCAACGTTCTTGCTCGTCTAAGGCCAGTTCCCAAGAGGGCATGGCGGTTTGGAAGTCGTGTCCGCCTTCGGTGACGCGCCAAAACAGGTAGTCATCGCCCAGCATCTGGCTGGTATGGGCAATGGGAGCGGGAACCGGGTCGATGTTGGCGGCTGAGGGGCCATCGCCCATGCCGCCATCACCGTGACAGGTTACGCAGAGACGGCCGTATATTTCTGCCCCACGCGCCAATGATTCCTCGTCCGCCGCAATGGGGTTGGTTAACCCGGCGTACTCTTCGGGAACGGTGGCGCGATGACGGGCCATCATGCCACCTCCCATGCCCATGCCCATGCCGCCACCCATTGCGGAGGTTGTTGTGGTTGCTTCGGGAGTGGAAACGGCCGTTTCCTCCGCCCCACCACAGGCTACCAATACCCATACCAATAACAACAATACGATACTAACTTTTTTCATTCCTTCTTCTCTCTTTCTCGACCCTTCGCGCAAGCTTAACCGACTGGTTCGCCTACGCCATTTGAACAACTCGCGCCTGGTTCCGGCGTTTGCGGTCCTAACTGATACGCATTAATAAAATTGGGGATACGGCCGTCATCGGCCTCATCGACTTCCAACTGCAAGCCCCACGCCGTCAAGACAATCGGTGACGCCTGATCGACAAAAGGACTCATCAACACAAATGATTCTCCCTGCACGAGGTCACGTAGTTTCGCAACTTCTGACTCCGCCAGGCTCGGGTTATATGTCACCCAAACCGCGCCATGCTCCAATGAATGTACCGCGTTTTTGCTTGCAATTGGCTCGTCGTAAATACCGCAATTTTGCCAGCGCGGACTGTGTACGCCGCCGGCCGGAGGCAGCCCGGTGCTGGTGTCATAAACCACATCTTCGTCGTGGTCACGCTGTAAACCCAAATAATGTTGCAATCCATGAATGACATCTGGATTGCGCAAGCCAAGCACCAGTAACCCAAAAACGGCAATAACACCGAGGGCAATGCTGCCCCAAACCAGATACCGTTTGCGCTTGCCTGCCGGGGCGCTTAAATCCTTCTTCTGCTTTTTTACACTTCGTCGCATTTTTCTACCTTGCTCCTTTTTGCGTTTTTGATGATTGTGCTTTGCTGTGAGCAGGAACGGCCGTTACGGCATTCTCATTGAAGCGCCCCCACAAAGCCGTCTCCGACAGCTTTCCTTGCTCACAACAGAAGCACCCTGCGTAAAACCATTTTACGCAACACGCACGAAGCCTTTTTATTTCCTATACAACTTCTTCATTTTGCGGGAACGGCCGTTACAGCTTCAGTCCACGCAGCCGCAGCGCATTACTCACCACGCTGATGCTGGAAAAAGCCATGGCACCCGCCGCCAAAATTGGATGCAGTTCACGCAAAAAGCCCGGTGCCCAGGCAAACGGTGCCAAAATACCCGCCGCAATCGGGATCAACAGCGTGTTGTAGCCAAACGCCCATCCCAAATTTTCCTTGATGTTGCGCATGGTGCTTTTCGACAACTTAATGGCCTGGGGCACACTGCGCAAATCGCCGCGCATCAAAGTGACATCGGCCGTTTCCATAGCCACATCAGTCCCTGTGCCAATCGCCATCCCGACATTGGCCTGCGCCAGGGCCGGTGCATCATTAATGCCATCCCCCACCATCGCCACGACATACCCTTCATCTTGCAGCTGCTTGACATAACCTGCCTTATCGCCGGGCAGCACCTCGGCAAACAAGCGGTCAATGCCCACTTCTTGGGCAATGGCCTGCGCCGTAGCCTCGTTATCGCCGGTCATCATCACCACAGTCAGTCCCAAATCATGCAGCCGCTTCACAGCCTCTTTGGAGCCATCCTTGATGGTATCGGCGACACCGATGAGAGCGCTGGCCTGTCCATCCACCGCCAGCCACATGGCCGTGCGTGCCTGCGCTTGCAAATCGCTGGCTTTCGCTTCCAGGCCGTTCAGGTGTATCTGCTCGCGCTGCATCAGGCGCAAATTGCCCAGGAGCACATCGTGCCCATCAACTTGCGCACGAATGCCATGCCCGGCGATATTCTCAAATGCCGCCGGTTCGCTTAACGCCAGCCCTTTTTCATTGGCGGCATGCACAATAGCCTCGCCCAACGGATGCTCGGAACCACGCTCGGCGCTGGCTGCCAGACGGAGCCAATCATCGGAAGGCGTTTGCTGCGCATGGTTGGCAATGACCATGTCCGTCACGGCCGGTTCGCCACGCGTAATGGTGCCCGTTTTGTCGAGGACAACGGCCGTTATCTTGTGTGCCTGTTCAAGCGCGGCGCTGTTCTTGAAAAGGATGCCGTGTTCAGCACCTTTGCCCACGCCGACCATGATGGACGTGGGCGTTGCTAACCCCATTGCACAGGGGCAGGCGATGACGAGAACGGCCGTTAAGCGAATCAACGCCGGTACAAATCCAGCGCCGCTTAACAGCCAGATGACAAACGTCAAAACGGCCGTGCCAATGACAAACGGCACAAAATATGCCGCGACCTGATCCACGACGCGCTGGATGGGCGCTTTGCTGCCCTGCGCCTGCTCCACCAACTTGATAATTTGCGCCAGCGCCGTCTCCTTGCCCACTTTGGTTGCTTCAAATTTGAGCAAACCCTGCTTGTTGATGGTCGCGCCAATGACGGCATCGCCCACTTTTTTCTCTACGGGCAAACTTTCACCGGTGATCATGCTTTCGTCGAGGGTGGAACGGCCGTCTACCACCACACCATCAACCGGCACCTTTTCGCCAGGGCGCACAATCACCACATCGCCACGCACAACCTCGGCAATGGGAATGTCCATTTCTGCACCGCTGCGCACCACACGCGCCGTTTTCGCCTGCAAACCAATTAATTTCTTGATTGCTTCACTGGTACGCCCTTTCGCCCGCGCCTCCAGCAGTTTGCCCAACACAATCAAAGTAATGATGACGGCCGAGGTCTCGAAATAGACGTGATGTCCCAAGACGTGTGAGCCAAATGTGAGGGCAATGAGTACGGCAATGCTGTAAAAATAAGCGACGGATGACCCCATCGCTACCAGCACATCCATGTTGGCACTGCCATTGCGCAGGCTTTTGTAGCCGCCAACATAATAATCCCAGCCCACATAGAACTGCACAGGGGTCGCCAGTGCCCAAAAGAGCCAGTTCACCCAAATGGCATCTGCCCATTCGCCCAACAGGCCAAAATCGCGCGACATGCTAAACAAAAATAGGGGCAAGGCAAACACGGCACCAACAATGAGGCGTGTCCACTGGTGGCGCACTTCAGCGGCGCGGGCGGCGGCTTCGGCATCTTCTGGCTGATCGGAAACGGCCGTTTCCACCACGTCATATCCGGCTTTACGCACAGCCGCGACCAGGTCCATCTGCGTCACTGCGCCAGTAGCATAGCGAATCGACGCCTTTTCATTGGCATAATTCACCGTCGCATCCAACACCCCGTCAACCTTATTCAAGGCACGCTCAATATTGGCCGCACAGTTGGTACACGTCATGCCCAGCAGCGCCAGGTCTAATTCGGCCGTTGGCACTTGATAACCGGCACGTTCAATGCGTGCAATCACATTTGCCGTCAATTCCTGCGGCTTCACCAGTGCCGGATCATAAACAATCGTCACCTTTTCACTGGCATAATTCACATTTGCCGCGGTGACACCTTCCACTTTTTTAGAATTTCGCTCAACGGCCGCTACACAGTTGGCACAGGTCATGCCAACAACGGGTAAAGTTAACTGTTTTTCGGACATACGTCCTCCAGGAAACGTAAAACGCGAAACATGTTGCCACGTTTCTTGTTTTACGCTTTACATTTCTTTCAAATTTGGGGATTGGGTAATCGGCAAGAAATTTTCAGAAATAAATCACGCGAAACGTTGCCGATTCCTTGAAGGAAACCGCAGATTTTGGCGTGTCGATTATCCAAAAACTTTCTGCGGTTTACCTAGTTAAGCTGGATAAGTTGTTCGGGGGGATAGTTGATCTCATGCAAGAGGTCATTAATTTTGTCCCACGATGCCGGTTCTTGCCAGGTAACAGTCACCTTTTTCGATTCAACTTCCGCTTTTACGCTGTCAACACCGGGCAAATCACTAACTTCCACTTCAATAGTATGGGTGCAATGTCCACAGCTGATATTTGGTACAACAAAAGTCTTGGTTTCCATCGGGTTCTCCTTATGAATGATTCACGGGAATTGAGTATCTGGAAGTTACAATTTTCCTGTCACCTCAAAAACGCTAACCACTTCTTCAAGCATCTGTTCACGCTCTTCCTGGTTATCACCTTGAATCGCGGTCGTCACGCAAGTGCGCAGGTGATTATCGAGCATTAATGTGCTGACTTTGTTTAGCGCCGCCTGCACCGCTTGAATTTGCTTGATGACATCAATGCAGTAGGTATCTTCTTGCACCATACGCTCAATGCCTTTGATATGACCAGCGGCGCTGGCTAAACGTCTGGTGACAGCTTTTTTAGTCGTATCGTCCATATTCCATCCCTACCCCCCAGGGGGGGGGTATATACTCGAAATTATAATTTGCATTTGCCGATTGTCAAGAGCGAGTTTTTGTGATTAAAATCACAAAAACCTTTTCTATTGACATGCATTTTTGATTATGCTACACTCTTCATGGCTCCCCCCCCAGAGGTGGTTCGTTAGACGCCCGTTTAACGACCGCCTCATTTTTTTTGTAATACGCTACAATAATCACCATGTTAAACCCAACTGAAAAACCATTTTTGCACACAGATGGGCCTGCTGTGATGGCAACAGGCCTGGTACATCGTGTGCGTCAACCACTTACACCAGGGCCGCACCCAACAGTGGTCATGCTACACGGCCGTTCCGGGGATGAAGATGTGATGTGGGTCTTTGCACAAGCTTTGCCGCCCACATGGCTGTTGCTTGCCCCACGTGGCATCAAAGTTGATCCAGATGGTGGCTATGCCTGGCATCCACGCACCCCCGATGAGTGGCCTTGCTTATATGAATTTGGCGAAGCGGTAACGGCCGTTACCCACTTCATTCATGCCCTGCCGCAGCAATACAACGCCGATCCCAACCACATTTATCTGATGGGATTCAGCCAGGGCGCAGCCACCGCCTATGCCCTTGCCATGACATATCCCCGGCTGATCAAAGGCATTGCCGGGCTGGTAGGCTTCGTGCCAGAAGCATGTGATGCGGCCGTTCAAATCCAGGCTCTTGATGGTCTGCCTATTTTCATGGCAGTGGGTACAAGCGATCCCCTCATCCCTTATGCGCGTGCGCAAATGTGTGCGCAAACATTGCGCACCACTGGCGCCAACCTCACCTATCATGAATATGCCACCGGCCATAAACTTAATGCGCAAGGGATGCGTGATTTACAAGCATGGTGGCAGCATCAACATGAGCAATTTGCAAATGATTGAGCGCGAGTTAAGGTTTCTTTAACGATTTTCTGCCATAATCCTCTTATGGGTAGTCGAACGAATGATGAATGGCTGCACCAATTGGGGAATCAGGGGCCGCAGCAGCAAGCCGCCCTTCATGAACTGCGTGAGTATCTTTTCCGCGCCGTTTTTCTATATATGCGCGATCAACGCAGCGATTTAACGCATTTGTCGCCGGATACATTGCGCAGCATGGCAGATGATTTTGCGCAAGAAGCGCTGGTTGCCATTCGCGCCAATTTGCACCAATTTCGTGGCGATGCAAAGTTTACCACCTGGGCTTATCGCTTTGTGATCAATGCCGCCGCCGGTGAACTGCGCCGCCGCCACTATCGCGGACAGCTTTCGTGGGAGAATTTATCTGAGCAAGAACGTGACGCGATTTTATCAACCAACCAGGTTAAAGGCTTAGACCCAGACCTGGCGATAGAGCGCCGCGAATTGTTACAGTTGCTGCTGCACATTATCCAGACGGAATTAAATGAGCAACAACGGCAGGCGATTTTGTTGGTTCATTTTGCAGGATACTCGATGCAAGAAGTTGCCAGCCAACTTGGCACCTCAACCAATACCCTTTACAAAATTTTGTTTGATGCACGCAAGAAATTGAAAGCCCATTTACTGGCCCATCACCTGAGTGGTGGAGATATACTTGCTCTTTTTGAGGTTTGGTTGTAATAATTGCCTGGATTTGTGCATCCTATTTAGTAGAGAATTTACAAGGAAGAGAAACTTGGAAGCGAAAACATTCCGTCAATGGATTGGTCGTATTTATGCCACCGAGCCAGTAGAAATTGATTGTGATGAAGCACAAATGCGGCTGCCAGCCTATGTTGATAATGAGCTGCAAGGGGGGGAATTGGATACGGCCGTTGACACCCACCTGCACCAATGCCCCGACTGCCTGGAAACGTATGAAGGCTTGCGCTATGTTGCGCGGCTGGAGCAGCAAGGCACGTTAGCAGAGACAGATGGCAAAACGGAAGAGGTAACGGCCGTTGCCGGTTCCTGATCAAACTCGCTTTTTACAAACAAAAAAAGCCGCTGCACTGAAAAAAGGTACAGCGGCTTTTTTATTGCCATTACAACGTATTTCCACCAATTTGTAAGATTCCCCGCCCGACTTGCATCCTATCCCACGTAAAGACCTAGAGAGGATGAGCAGAGCGACCGCTATCTTCTTGAACCTTGATAACGCAAAAATTCATTCCTTTGACAAGGGTCGCTCTCACTTTTATGGACAGCGACCCTTCGTTGTTTCTAATACGTGGAGATAACAACAGATGAGTACATCAACCGGGCAAAAAATCCTGGAGAAAATTCAACAAATTCAAGATGTCAGCGGATTTCGTGAGCTGCATTGGGAAGGCAGTTTCGCCGAGTATCTGGATATTGTGCAGGCAGATCCACGTGTGGCACGGTCCGCTTACCAACGCCTCTATGACATGATCGTCTCTCATGGCTACGAAGAGTACACACGCCATCGAGACAGATTGGTGCATTACAACTTCTTCGACGATCCGCTGGAAAGTGGCAAAGATGCAATTTATGGCATCGACAAGCAGTTGATGGATTTGACGCAAATTTTCCGGTCGGCGGCACATCGCTATGGCACAGAACGGCGTGTCATTTTGCTGCACGGCCCGGTAGGCACGGCAAAGAGCACGATTGTACGCCTGTTAAAGAAAGGATTGGAGCATTATTCACGCACAGAAGACGGCCGTTTATATTCCTTCTATTGGCACACCGACGAAGGCGAACGCATGGACTGCCCCATGCACGAAGACCCGCTTCACCTCATCCCCGCCGAATTTCGCGCCGCCATCTTAAGCGACCTCAACGCCAATCGCAACGGCACAGATCGCATTGTCATTGAAGGCGAACTTTGCCCGGCCTGCCGCTTCGTCTACAACGACCTGCTCGAAAAAGCCAAAGGAGATTGGACACAGGTTATCGCCCAAGTCCGTATCAAACGTATTCTCATCTCTGAAAAAGACCGCATCGGCATCGGCACCTTCCAGCCCAAAGACGAGAAAAACCAGGATTCCACCGAACTAACCGGCGACATCAATTACCGCAAAATCGCCGAGTACGGTTCCGACTCGGATCCACGCGCCTTCAACTTCGATGGCGAACTGAACATCGCCAATCGTGGCATGGTCGAGTTCATTGAAATTCTCAAGCTCGATGTTGCCTTTTTATACGACCTGCTTACCGCTTCGCAAGAGCACAAAATCAAGCCAAAGAAATTCGCGCATACCGACATTGATGAGGTCATTCTCGGCCATACAAACGAGGCAGAATATCGCCGCTTGCTCAGCAATGAGTACATGGAAGCCATGCGCGACCGCACTATCAAGATCGACATTCCCTACAACACCCGTTTTCAAGATGAAGTCCGTATTTACAAGCGAGACTTCAACGAAAATCGCGTCATTGGGCGGCACATTGCCCCGCACACATTAGAATTAGCCGCATTTTGGGCTATTTTGACGCGGTTGGAAGAGCCAAAACGAGCCGGGATGACCCTGGTGCAGAAGCTGCGTTTGTATGACGGCCGTTCCCTGCCCGGATTCACCGAAGACACCGTGATCGAACTGCAAGCCGAAACAAAAAATGAAGGCATGTTCGGCATTTCACCTCGTTACATCCAGGACAAAATCTCCAACGCCCTCGTCGGCGAATATGATCGCAACTGCCTCAACCCCTTCATGATCCTGCGCGAGTTAGAAACTGGCCTCAAACACCATTCACTCATCACCAGTGATGATGAGCGCAAACGCGTGCGTGAACTGCTCGCCATCGTTCGTGCCGAGTACGACGAGATTGTGAAAAACGAAGTGCAGCGTGCCATCACCGCCGACGAAGAAGCCATCAAACGCCTCTCCGCCAACTACATTGACAACGTCAAAGCGTACACACAAAAACAAAAAGTACGCAATCCATACACCGGTCAAGACGAAGCACCCGACGAACGCCTGATGCGTTCCATTGAAGAGAAAATCGAAATTCCCGAAAGCCGCAAAGATGACTTCCGCCGCGAAATCATGAACTACATCGGTGCGCTGGCAATTGACGGCAAACAGTTCACCTGGGATTCGAACGAACGTCTGCGCCGCGCATTGGAGCTGAAATTATTTGAGGATCAAAAGGATTCGATCAAGCTCACCAGCCTCGTCTCCAACGTCATCGACCCGGAAACGCAAGAAAAAATCGAAGTGGTGAAAAGCCGCATGATCAAAAATCTGGGCTACTGCGAAGTATGTGCCAGCGATGTGCTCAACTATGTCGCCAGCATCTTTGCTCGTGGTGACACAGAAAAACGAGCGTAATCGAGCATACGACGACCCTGCGGCAGGCTGCTTTCAGGAGAGACTTCACCGGCTAAGCCGGAAAATCGTAGGTCGGATTGCTAATCCGACTATCGGATTGTTAATCCGATTTACGCAGGAGCAACCTCCGGGAGGTTCAGAAACCTCCCGGAGGTTATCAATGGCAGGCTTCCCACATGAGATGAACCTCCGGGAGGCTATTTGCGCAGGAGATTACCATGCTTGAAACCCAATTCAGCACAGCGCACCGCATTGATCGAGATGTCGGCCGTTTCCGCCAGATTGTACGCGGGCAAGTGCGGCGCAATTTGCGCAAGTACATGTCCAGTGGCGAATTAGTTGGCCGACAAGGGAAAGACCTGGTCAGTATTCCCGTGCCACAAATTGAGCTGCCACATTTCAAGTTTGGCAGCAAACAAGCGGGCGGTGTTGGGCAAGGCGATGGCGATGTAGGCACACCCATTGGCCCCGGCGATCCTGGCGATGGCAGCGGGCAGGCAGGCGATCAACCCGGCGCACATCTAATCGAAGTGGAATTGACGCTGCAAGAATTAGCCGAAATTTTGGGTGAAGAGTTGGAACTGCCACGCATTGAACCCAAAGGCAAACAAAATATTACTGCCGAAAAAGCGAAATACAACAGCATTCGCCGTACCGGCCCGGAGGGATTGCGATCTTTCAAGCGCACATACCGCGAAGCGTTGAAGCGGCAAATGGCAACTGGAACGTACAATCCGCAAAAGCCGGTGATCATCCCGATTCGGGATGACATGCGTTACCGCTCCTGGACGACGCAGCCACAGCCGCAAAGTAATGCGGTCATCTTTTACATGATGGATGTATCGGGCAGTATGACTAACCACAAAAAAGAGTTGGTGCGCCTGACCGCTTTTTGGATCGATACCTGGCTGCGTGCCAATTATAAGAATCTCGAGGTGCGTTATATTGTCCACGATGCAGCCGCAAAAGAGGTGGATCAACATACCTTTTATCATTTGCGGGAAAGCGGTGGCACACGTATTTCTTCGGCCTACAAATTGTGCCAGCAATTGATTGAGCAAGCGTACAACCCGGCGGATTGGAACCTGTACGCATTCCATTTTTCGGATGGGGAAAATTTTGGCGGGCATGACGATGAAATTTGCAAACAGTTGTTGCAAGAGAAGCTGCTGCCGGCCGTTAATTTGTTTGGGTATGGACAGGTTCCTGGCGGATTCGGCCGTATGTTTATTTCCACGCTCCTAGAAATTGAGAATGAAAAGCTTGTCGCCTCGCGTATCAAAGGGCGCGAGGCGATTTATGACGTGTTGAAATCATTTTTGGGGAAAGGGCTATGACTCTTTCGCGCGAACTGGCAAATTTACAGGCTCGAATTGAGATATATGCGCGTGAATATGGATTAGATTTCTGGGAAATCCGGTATGAAATGCTGGATTATCGCATGATTAATCTGGTGGCTGCCTATGATGGGTTTCCGACGCGTTATCCGCATTGGCGTTTTGGTATGGAATATGACCGGCTGTCCAAAAGTTACGCCTATGGCTTGCATCGCATTTACGAAATGGTGATCAACACCAATCCAGTTTACGCCTATTTGCTTAAAAGTAATTTGCCAGTGGATCAGAAGTTGGTGATGGCGCATGTGTGCGGCCATGCCGACTTTTTTAAGAATAATCTCTGGTTTGCGCACACCAACCGAAAAATGTTAGACGAAATGGGCAACCATGCGGCTCGGATTCGCAGCTATATTGCACGGTATGGGCTGGAGGCGGTGGAAGATTTTTTGGATGCCTGCCTTTCGCTCGATAATTTGATTGACATCCATGCACCGGGGGTGCAGCGACAAACACAACTTGAGGATACCGATGATGAGGCAGCGCCGCCAACTGTGCGCAAGATCAAGGCCAAAGAGTACATGGATGACTATATTAACCCGCCGGAATTTTTGGCCGAACAACAGCGCAAATTGCAAACGGCCGTACAGCAACAAAAGCAATTTCCGCCAGAACCCCGCCGGGATGTGCTGCTATTTTTAGCGCACTATGCACCACTGGAAAACTGGCAGCGTGATGTGCTGGGCATTGTGCGCGAGGAGGCTTACTATTTTGCGCCGCAGCGCCAGACCAAGATCATGAATGAGGGATGGGCCTCGTTTTGGCACAGCACCATCATGACGCAAAAAGCGCTAGAGCCGGAAGAACTCATTGATTATGCCGACCATCACTCTGGAACTGTGGCCGCGCATCCGGGGCAGCTCAACCCATATCGCCTGGGTTTGCAACTCTTGCAAGATATTGAAGATCGCTGGAATCGCGGCGCGTTTGGGCCGGAGTATGAACAATGTGATGATTTGGAAGCAAAGCAAAATTGGGATTTGCAGCTCGGTTTGGGGCGTACCAAGCTGTTCGAGGTACGGCGAATTTACAACGACGTGGGCTTTATTGACACGTTCATGACAGAAGATTTTGCGCGGCGACACAAATTGTTTACGTTTGCCTATAATGACGAAAGTAAAAGCTATGAGATCGCCAGCCGTGAATTTCAAGCCATTAAGCAAAAGCTTCTTTTTCAGTTAACGAATTTTGGTCAACCCATCATTGATGTCGTGGATGCCAATTATGCGAATCGGGGTGAGCTGTATCTGGTGCATCGGCATGAAGGCATTGACCTGGATGTCCCTTTTGCAGAAGCAACGTTAAGTAACTTGCATAAAATCTGGGGGAGGCCAGTGCATATTGAAACGATTGTGGATGGCAAAATCAAGCTGTTTTCGGTTGAAAATGATTAGCCGGAATTGATGCTGAGTTGTTCCCGTAAAACGGCCGTTATCGCCATAAACGCCTCACCTTGCACATTTTCCGGTTGTTGATGCATCAAGGGGTCTGCGCGGTTGATCCCCTGCGAAATCTCCGGCAGCAGCGGCACCCGGCCAATAACCGGCACATCTGCCAATGCTGGCGGTCGCCACTGCTGCGACCGCTGGAAAATCTCGTGACGTTCACCACAACCAGGGCAAACAAAATAACTCATGTTCTCGACGACACCGAGGATCGGCACGCCAGCATCACGGAATAATTGCAGAGAACGGCCGGCATCTAACAGGCTTAAATCTTGCGGCGTGGTGACAATCACAGCGCCGCTTAACTGCACCAGGCGCAGTAAATCTTCCTGTGGCTGACCGGCAGAAGGCGGCAAATCCACCAGCAGATAATCCAATTCGCCCCACACCACATCTTTAAGTGTTTGTACGACCAATTGCCCTGCGGCACTGGCTGGCGGGTTAATTACCTGCTGCTCGGCGACGAGCAAGCCAACCGACATCACTTTCAAGCCAAAACGGGTCAGCGGTTGAATGTAAGCGGGGGCATGTACACGGCGAAGCACAGGCACAAACGCTTCGCTTTCTTTGTAGCGTCGCACACCCAACATGCGCGGCACATTGGGACCATAAATATCTGCATCGAAAATGCCGACGCTGGCACCAGAGCGTTGCAAGGCCAGCGCCAGGTTTACCGTTACCGTCGTCTTGCCAACGCCTCCTTTGCCACTGGCAATAACGAGGATGTGTTTTATACCGGGAAGGAGTAATTTTGTGTTCATTGTGCTGGTATTATTCAGCCACACCATGGCAGAGGCAAATAATTACAGGGAAGCTCTTAAACTGAATTTAAGGTCGCTTTAAACCAATTTGCAGGTTGAGGTAACAATTCTTTTACGTCTGCACAGCAAACTTAAGCACATCGTCAAAACAGGGTCAGGCAATTGGCACGTTCACCATCAGACACATGCTTCTCCGCCAATTAGCCAGCCCATTAGTTTGTTATGGAGGTTATGATGCGTAAATTGGTTTTTGGACAAGGGATACTGCTTTTGATTGTAGCGTTTGTGATGAGTGGCTGCGCCGGTTTTGCAACAGGCGCGGACGCGGAAATAATTCCGGTCGTGGGAGGGAATACGGCCGTTTCCACTTCCCCCACCTTCACCAACAACCCCACCACCCCACTCAATCCCGTCGTTTCCGTGGATGGGTCTCTCGTCAATCTGTTAGAACAAGAACAAGCCTTTATTGATGTCTACAATCGAGTCAATCCGGCCGTTGTCAACATCGCCGTTGGCGGCGGACAGGGTTCCGGCTTTCTCTACGACACACAAGGCCATTTCGTCACCAACAACCATGTCGTCGACAGTGGCGGCAGCATTGTCGTCACATTCAGCGATGGCAGCCAATCGAGCGCCCGCGTTGTCGGTACAGACCCCGATTCCGACCTGGCCGTCATTCGCGTGGATCAGCTTCCGGCCAATGTGGTGCCGGTAACGCTTGCCGATTCAGATGCCCTGCAAGTAGGACAGTTTGTCATTGCCATTGGCAACCCATTTGGGCTGCAAGGCTCCATGACCACCGGCATCGTCTCCGCATTGGGACGCTTACTGCCCAGCAGCACGAGCAACGGCGCCAGCTACAGCATTCCCGATGTCATCCAGACAGATGCCGCCATTAACCCCGGCAACTCCGGCGGGCCACTGCTTGATGTGCAGGGACGGGTCATTGGCGTCAACAGCGCCATTGAATCGCCGGTACGCGCTTCATCCGGTGTGGGCTACGCCGTGCCCAGCAACATTGTCGATGCCGTTGTGCCCCAGTTGATTGCCAGCGGTCGAGTGGCGCACCCCTGGCTGGGCATTGCCGGAACATCAATGACAGAAAGCATTGCCGAGGCGATGGGCTTGGCCGAATCGCAACGTGGCGTGTTGATTAGCAGCGTCACGGCGGGCGGGCCAGCGGCAGCGGCCGGGCTGCGTGGTGGCAGTGGCAGCAGTGGTCTGGGCGGCGATGTGATTGTGGGAATAGACGGCCGTTCCGTCGCCGAATTCGATGACCTGTTAGGCTACATTGTGCAATACACCACTGTCGGCCAAACCATTCAGTTGGACGTGCTGCGCAATGGCACACTCAACACCGTCCCCCTCACCTTGCAGGCTCGTCCCAGCAGCAGTTAATGACATAAGCTGCTTCAGGCGGTATAATTAGCTCATCAATTTATCGGGCGATTCGTGGAATCGCCCGATCTGTTTGTAGGAGTGGACCATTGAGCGACGAAGAAGTGATGCAACCGGACCTGTTTGGCGTCAGCCAAAAACGTGAACAAAGCAAACAAGCCGTGATTAAACGTAATCAGGCAGACAAAGCGGCAGGCATCAAACCCGTTCCTAAACCTTTATTCGAAGACCCAACCACACCCACAAACAAGAATGTGGACTAAACTTTGTGTAATATGTTAACTTATCTCACTTTATGTTAGTCTCTCTGGCACAATTGAATAAATTATGAGTTACTCATAAAATAATCCCCGGTCGAGTAAACTTGACCGGGGATTGTTGTTTAGAACGCAATCTTATTTTTTAGCGCGGAATAGGGTAAGGGCTAAGGCGGCAACGGCCGTTGCCGCCCCCGCCAACCGCGCAATCTTCCCCATATCCGGCTGCAATTCCTCGTCCGTCAACGCATCCGTCAGCGGTTGCAGCCGTTGTCGCGGCGTCACACCAAACGACATGCGCATAATCGCCGCCCCCAGCTTGTAATGATTCGGTTCACGCATTCGCGTCGCCAGATCAATGGGCAAGGGAGGACGGCCAATGGCATAGGAGCGCATTTGCGTAAATTGCAGCACCTCCTCCTTGCCATGCGTACGCGCATTCCCCGACTGCTTCACCCCGCCAAACGGCAGCAACGAAACGGGATAATGGGAAATGGCGTCATTGACATTCACCGATCCCACATCGAGGCGGTGCGCCACGCGCTTTGCCTGGCGCATGTTGTTGCTCCACACCGACGCGCTCAAGCCATACACGCTGTCATTCGCCAGCCACAATGCCTCGGTCTCGTCCTTCACCTTCATCACCGGCATGATCGGGCCAAACGTCTCTTCTTGCATCAGCTTCATGTCGTGCGTCACATCCACAATAATCGTCGGCTCGACAAACAAACCATCAATTTTGCCGCCATAGATAATGCGTGCGCCCTTAGCCAGCGCATCATCTAATTGATCCTGCACAATCTGCAACTGGCGCTCAAACGTCAGCGGCCCCATGTTATTTTCGTTACGAATGTCCGCCACATACCCCTGTTTGATCTGCTTCGCTTCGCTGACGGCCTGGCGCAAAAATTCATCATAAACGGATTCGACAACATAGACTCGCTCAATGCCCATGCACGTCTGGCCGGTATTGTAAAATGCGCCCCACGTTCCCCATTTGGCGGCGGCGGCTATGTCGGCGCTTTCTAAGACAATCATGGGGTCTTTGCCGCCCAACTCGGCAATGAAGGGGGTCATGGTTTCCGCAGTTGCCTTGGCAATCTTGCGCCCAGTGCCGGTGGAACCGGTGAGGAAAACGAGGTCGGGGCTGCTTTGCACGACGGCCGCGCCAATATCGGGGCCACCATGCAGCACGCGCACAAAGGGAGATAATTCGGGCACGCGTTTAATCAAACTCTCGACCAGGACGCCGGTAGCGGCCGTTACCTCAGAAGGCTTGAGCACCACCGTATTGCCGGCTAACAATGCCGAACACACAACCGGCATCGTCAAGTCAAAGGGGTAATTCCAGGGGCCAATAACGGCCACCACGCCATAAGGATGTGGCTCTTTGTAATAGCTCTTGAACACATACAGCCCCGGTGGCACACGCCGCCGTTTTAACCAGACAGGCGCATTGCGGTAATATTGGTGCAGCCTGTCCACTGTCATCATCACTTCAATTAAGCCATCTTGCCGACTTTTGCCGGTATCTTGATTGAGAACGGCCGTAATTTCGTCCAGGGAATCGATAATCACTTCTTGCAATTGGCGCAGCACGGTAATGCGGTCTTTTAACGGCCGTTTCCGCCACACCTGAAACGCCTGCCGCATATCCTTAATCGCCCTGGTCACATCCTCAGTCGTTGCCGACTGCACCTCGCCAAACGCTTCCCCCGTTGCCGGGTTGATAAAGGGTAATGTACTCATCGGGAACTCCCTTAAAAATAGCCTCCCCAAGGCTTGTCTCCCCTGGGTTGGTCATCCGTATATGGTTAACGCTTAAATGCTTTGAACAAAAAGAACAGCGTCAAGGGCACAAAGGCCAGCAGGAAAGGAAAAGCCTTCATGGGGGAACGGCCGTTTCCACCCTGCACCAATTCCAACCCCTCCGGCTTCTGCAAAGGGGCTGGCGTCGCCGCTTCAGCCTGCTTGGGAATCCGACTCATCGCCCGTTCCGTCATCGCCGTAATCGTCAGGCTCGGATTCACGCCCAAATTCGCCGGAATAACCGACGCATCAGCCACAAACAGCCCCGGATAATTAAACACCTCGTGGTTAATATCAACCACGCCGTTGGCCTCATTGCCGCCAATGCCACAGCCACCCAAAATATGCGCCGTGTTCGGCTTGTTCATCAGCTCATTCATGCCCACCCAGGACACGCCGTTCACCTTTTCCGCAAAACTGTTCAAGACCTTGCGCCCCGTTTCCACCACCGTCGGAATCGGTTGATTGGGATCACGCTCCGTAACCAATCCCTTTTTACCGAGTGTCCACAAACTGCGGCCCCGCCGCAAGCTCATGCGATTATCCAACGTTTGCATCACCAGCAGCACCGTGTTCTTTTCCGCCCACTTCGGCAGCAAACGCACGGTGAGAAAATCAAACGGCCGTTTCACCCCCGCCAACACCGTATGCCCCAAATGCGCCAGCAAGCTGTTCCCTTGCAAGGCATCCAACGGCAGCATCAAATTGCGCATAAACGACGATCCCGGCGAAAAGCGCACCGGTTCCACACTCGTCACATCATCCACCCAAAAGTGGGAACTGATCGCCACCCCCTGCGAAAAATCTTGCTCATCCGTCCGCGCCGTCACCCCAATCAAAGCTTCACTGTTGCTGCGCACCATATACCCCAACCGCCGCGACAACAATGGCAATGATTTTGTCTCATCGCGGCATTGCAGCAGCAAATTCACCGTGCCCAACACACCGGCCGAGACAATGACATGACGCGCCCGCAGCGCAGTTTGCCGCTTGAACACCAAATCGGTGATCTTTTCATAGACCACCTCGTAACGTGCCTGATCCGGTTGCGGGCCATATAACGGCCGTATATCCCGCACATTCGCCTCCGCCCGCACCTCAGCGCCCCACTTCTCCGCCAGATACAGATAATTCTTATCCAACGTATTCTTCGCATTGTGGCGGCACCCCACCATACACCCCCCACAATGAATACACCCGGCTCGCTCCGGCCCCTCACCGCCAAAAAACGGGTCTGGCACCGTCTGCCCCGGCTCCCCAAAGAAAATGGCAACCGGCGTCGGCTTAAACGTCTCTTCCTTGTCCAGTTCCCTGGCAATGTCATACAAAACGTGATCCGCAGGCCAAAACTTGGGATTCTCCGTCACGCCCAACATCCGGTTAGCCGTCTCATAATGTGCATCCAACTCCGCCGTCCAATCTGCCAAATCAGCCCACTCCGGCGCCGCAAAAAACGCCTCGCCCGGCTTAATATGGGTGCTGGCATAAACCAGACTGCCCCCGCCCACGCCGCTGCCATTCAACAGCCAGATGTCATCCATAAAATTGATGCCCATAATGCCAAAGCAGCGCACAGCCGGCAGCCATAAATATTTGAAAATATTCCAATTCGTCTTTGGAAAATCTTGTGCCTTGTACCGCCTCCCCCGCTCCAACACCAACACCTTGTAACCCTTTTCTGCCAGTCGCATTGCCGACACACTGCCGCCAAAGCCAGAACCAACGATCACAAAGTCAAACACCTCATCCACGCTATGCTCTTTGAAATTTTTCATCGTCTCCACCTTGCTCAGTAATGGGTGAACAATCATCAAAAAACAGGGATCGGAACACGCTTTACTGGCTACGTTCTCACCGATTACCGATTGCTGATTACCGGCGCCCGCCGCCCCACATCCAAAACATAACACAGTGCGTTATGAATATTCTACACCAAATCAAGCAGCTTGTGCAGCATCTTAACCAATAACCTGCCCCCTCCCTCCACCCTCCGGGAGGCTCCCACCAGCTACACACCCTCCGGGAGGCTCCCACCAGCTACACACCCCCCTCCCGGAGGTTCATCCCCCAACCACCCCCCTCCCCTAGCCTCCGGGAGGCTCCCACCAGCTACACACAAAAACCCCCGGAGGTTCATCCCCCAAAACCCTCCCCCAACGGGAGGCTTCCCACCAGCTACACACCCAACAAAACCCCCTCCCGGAGGTTCATCCCCTCAAAACCCCCTTTTCCCACAAGAAATGTAAACCGAGGTTGACACTTCATTGACGCCAAATTCGCTTCATGCTATACAATTGGGCAGTCAGAAGTCTCAATAAACCCATATTGTGTGCGCGGATCATGGTCTGTCAGCCTCCAAAATGGCATCAACCAATTGGCGGCTCAGCCACGTACCGACACAGGAGGATTGGATGACTCAACTCATCGCCATCGCCATGCAAAAAGGTGGCGTCGGCAAAACAACCACAACCGTCAATCTGGCTGCGGCCCTGGCCGAATCCGGCAAACGCGTGCTGGCCATCGACCTGGACCCGCAAGGGAACCTCACCCAACATTGCGGATTCGACCCAGACCACGTTTCTCCCACCGTTTACAACACCTTCCAAGCAGAGATTGACGGCTACGAAAGCAATGTCCAGGATGCCATCTACGAAACCGATGAAGGATTCCATCTGCTGCCCGCTCAGCCCGAACTGAGCATGACCGAACTGGCCTTGATCAACACACTCAGCCGAGAGCGCGTCCTGCTCACTATCCTCGAACCAATCATGGATGACTACGATTTCATCCTGGTTGATTGCAATCCATCACTGGGGCTGCTGGTTGTCAATGCCTTAACGGCCGCTTCCCACGTCGTCATCCCCATCCAGGCCGAATACCTCGCCGCGCGTGGCGCCCTCATGATCCTCTCCAGCATCGAAACCGTGCGCCGCAAAAAGCTCAACCCCGACCTGACAATTGCCGGGATTCTGCTCACCATGGCCGATACGCGCACCATTCTTGCCCAAGACGTACACGACGCCATTCAAGAACAGTATGGCGACGACATCCGCATCTTTGACACCATCATCAAGCGCTCCATTCGCTTTGCCGAAAGCGCCGCCGCCGGCCAAAGCATCCTCGCCTACGATGGCAAAAGCCAGGGCGCAGACGCTTATCGACAGGTAGCGAAAGAGTTACTCAGCAAACCGTAATCCGTATGGCATAGTGCGTCATCCGTACTACGCCATACGCCCCACACATACCTATGGCCCGAAAAAAACCAAAAGTCAGCCTCGGCAGCCGCATCCCGCCGCAGACCGGAGACCTGGAAAAATTATTTGGCAGTGACGATGACGTCGAACAAGCCGCCGGGTTAATCCTGCTCTCGCTCAAAGTAGACGCCATTCAACCGGATCCCAATCAGCCGCGTAACAGCTTCCCCGAAGACAGCCTGGCTGAACTGGCCGAAAGCATTCGCCAGGACGGGATCATTCAGCCCATCGAAGTCACCGAGATTCGCGCCAATCAATACATGATTGTGCATGGCGAACGCCGTTGGCGTGCCTCGCAACTGGCCGGGCTGGATGTCATTCCCGCTGTGGTGCGCCGCCGCAATTACGATGAAATCACCCGTTTTGTGCGCCAGTTGGTGGAAAACATTCAGCGCGAAGACCTCAATGACGTTGACCGCGCTTATGGCATGGTGCGCCTGCGCGATTTGATGCAGGCAGAATTGGATGCACAAATTGCCGAAGGCAAAGTTGAAGGCCGCCCCCACGCGCACAGCATTAGTTGGGCAAAGGTCGGCGAGCGCCTTGGCTTTACGCGCCAGCGTGCCAGCCAGATCATTCAACTGCTCGATTTGCCGGATGAGATTAAGGATGCCGTGCGCAACGGCCGTATCTCCGAACGTGACACCCGTATCCTGCGCGGCCTCAAACCCTCCCAGCAGCGTGCCCTCTTCCGCGCCCTCGAAGCAGGCGACGTCGACAGCAAAGCATACCGTCAAGTTGCCCGCTACCTGAAGCAAGAAGCGCCCGAACTCACCGTCCACGAAGCGATCCGCATCCTGGACAAGCCGCTGCCCCCCGCGCGGGCGATGGGCGCAGACGAAGACGAGGATACAGACGACATGGTCGTCTGGGGCAGTGAAGCGGCAGATGCTGAACATAATGTTTCCCAAGAAACAGGTCTATCCGAAGAAGAATGGGGGACAAACGCACAAATGGGCGGCATTCGAGTCACCGGCACACACCGGCTGCTCATCGTCCACAACCACCTCACCCGCATCACCACACACGGCCTGGCTCGCTCCGAACGGCAAGAAATGCAGCGCCTACTGCGCGAAATCGCCCAAGACATCGCCGCCCTCCTCACCGCCCTCGAAGACACCTAACCTCCCCCCCACCACCCTGGGCGTTGGCCCACCACCACCACCCAACGCCCACCACATCCCTCCCCTCCTCTCCCTCTTCCTCCTCCTCTCCTCTCCCTCCTCTCTCTTCTTCTTCCCTCTTCTCCCCTCCCCCAAATCCTGCTATCATTACCCCATGGTCAGCCAATTTCAACAGGAGGAGACACCGCAATGTCCCAAATAACGCCACAACTGCTTTACAACATCCTGCATCAATATTTCAGCCTGTCCGAACTAAGAGACCTCTGCTTTGCCACACATATCCCCTACGAAGATTTGAGTGGCAGCGCATTGTCAGACAAAGCCCGTGAAATGGTGCAATATGCACAGCGCCACATCATGTACGATGAACTGGTAACAGAAGTACAAAAAAGGCGCCCACAATTAAACTGGCGTGATCCCCACAGCCTGGCAGCGCCACCCGCCACACCTGCCGGGACACCTGCCAGCACACCGCCCGAAGCAGTGGGAACCGTCATTCACATTCACGGCAACGTCGTCGGCAGCGCCATTGGCGGCGGCAGCGTCACCGCAGACAACATCGCCGGGCACGATGTCATTGTGGGCAGCAAGCCCACCGATCCCCAACAGTTTGCCGAACACGTCCAGGCGCTGCACGACCTGGTGCAGCAAGCCATCCACGCCGGGGAAATTCCCGATGAACGAGAAGCAGCAAGCATCGCCGAAGATGTGCAAGAGGTAGCCAGCGAAGCGCAGGCGCAGCAGCCACGCGCCACACGCATGCAGCGCCGCCTGCAAGATATTGCCGAAACCCTGACAGCCGCCGCTGCCGCCGCCGAAAAAGCGGGCAAAGCAGGTGCCGCCGTGATCAAAGCGCTGCCCATTGTCAAAGCGCTTCTCGCCGTTGTCAGCAGCTTATTTTGAGCCAACAGCAGCCACATGCCGCGCCAGAATATGATTTCTACAGAGCCATGCCATGAGCCAAGAACCACCCTCGCCCAATGATGTACACATAACAGGAAACGTCACCGGCTCCGCCATCGCTGGCGGGCAGGTGCAGGCGCGAAACATCGCCGCACGTGACATCCACGAACACATCTACGCCGCCAGAGAACTGACCTTTCCCGTTCTCAACCTGCCCCCGGCCAACCCCCATTTTACGGGCCGCGCCGCGCTGCTGACACAGTTGGCAGCCGCCGCGCCGGGCACGGCGACAACCATCACGCAAACCATTGCCGGGTTGGGGGGCATTGGCAAAAGCCAGCTCATGCTGCACTTTGCCCATCAACAGCGGCACGCATACGACATTATCTGGTGGCTGCGCGTGGATGAGGCACTGACTGAAGATTACCTGGCGCTGGGACGGCAGTTGGCGCTGCCGGTGGATGGCATCGAGCAGGCAGCGGCCATGCAGTTGGTGCGCAACTGGCTCAGCAGCAGCGACAAGCGGTGGCTGCTGCTCTGCGACAACGCCGACCAGATAACGCCCGCCGAACTGCGCCGCTGGCTGCCAACCAACCCGCAAGGACGTATTCTCATCACCTCGCGCAGCCCACAATGGGCAAAAATGGGTTCGGTGCTGCGCCTGGAGGTGTTTACGGAGCAAGAAGCGGCCGCTTTTTGGCAGCAGCGCGTGATGATGGGTCAAGATTGGCCGTCGGCGCGTATAAACGACCGCCAAACGCCAGGCGCGTCTTTCTCAGCGTTAGCGGCGGAATTGGGCCACCTGCCACTGGCGCTGGAACATGCCGCCGCCTATGCGGAAACACATGGGCTGGATGCCGCCGCCTACCTGCAACTATACCGCGAACGGCGGCGCGATTTGTGGGACAACACACCCGCGCCAGAGGATTACCACGCGACCATCACCACCACCTGGGAAATCAGCTTTGAGAAGGCGCGACAAACGCCAGGAGCCGCCCCTTTGCTGAACCTGTGCTGTTTCCTGGCCGCCGATGACATCCCGCTGTCTATGTTGACGGAACAGGCCGCCGCCTTGCCCGACGACCTGGCCACAGTACTGCGCGATCCCATTGCCCGCAACCAGGCGTTGAGCGCCCTGGAACGCCACGCCCTGGTAACACGCGCCGATGACATGTTGAGCCTGCACCGCCTGGTGCAAACGGTGGCCCGTGATCAAATGGGCGCAGAACGAGCAGCTGTGTGGGCCACGGCTGCTGTCGAACTCTTAAGCGAAACCTACCGATTCAATCAGCACGACATGAGCACCTGGGTTAAATGTGGGCAGCTAATGCCCCATCTGGTCGTGGCAACCAACCTTGCCGCAGAATGGGATATTGCCAACAGCCAGACTGGCCGGTTGAACAACGAAGCAGGTGCCTATTTGCGGCATTAC
>JACKBV010000042.1 GCA_020634315.1 Ardenticatenaceae bacterium
ACGCCATTAATTTTAGTGGGGGGAAAGGGGTGGTTGTATGATGAAATATTTGCACGGATTACCCAATTAGGGTTACAAAAGCGGGTACGCTTCACGGGATATGTGGCGGATGCTGATTTGCCGCTTTGGTACAATGCAGCAACATTGCTGGCTTTTCCTTCTGTATATGAGGGATTTGGGCTGCCGGTGGTGGAGGCAATGGCGTGTGGTACGCCGGTTGTGGCGTCGCAAGTTTCATCAATCCCGGAAGCGGCAGGGGATGCGGGAATGCTATTTGATCCCCATGACAAGCACCAACTTGCACAGGCGATAACGGCCGTTCTCTCAAACCCAGACCTGGCCGCGACGATGCGTGAACAAGGGCGGCAGCAGGCAAGCCGTTTTTCTTGGGAGCGTGCGGGACAGGAAACGGCCGTTGTCTACCAACGTGCATTGAGGAATGTATGACAAGACGAACCATTCGCAATCTCACCGTCATCACCGATCTGGTTCTCATCAACATCGCCTTTGTCCTGGCTTATATTGTGCGCTACCGTTTCCAATGGTTACTCGAAACCACATTTGTCGATCCCTACGAAAGCTACCTCTCCCAACAACTGCTGCTTAATATTTTGCTGCTCATCACCTTTTCCCAAAACAAAGTGTGGCGGCGGCGGCGCGGCGAATTCTGGATCGACGAAATCTCGCGCGTTGGGTTTGCCACAGCCACCAGCATTGCCCTCATGATGGCTTACACGTTTTGGTTTCGCCCGCTTGCCTTTTCGCGGCTCATGTTAATTTGGGCGCTGCTCTTTATCGTCGTTTTCATTGGGCTGGCACGGCTGGCGCGGCGCGTCATGTTGGGCTTTCTCTATAATCGCGGCCAGCTTGTCGATCATGTATTGGTCATTGGCTCTGGTGAAGTCGGCCGTGGCGTCATTCGCACTTTATTGGCCCGCCCCGATTTGGGCTACAAAGCTATCGGCTATTTGGACGACGGCTCTCGCGAAAACAACATTGGCCTGGGGCGCATCCCCCATATCGGTTCACTGATGGATGCAGATACCATTTTGTCTAACAATCCACAGCTGCACACCGTCTTTATCGCCCTTCCCGGCGAAATGCACCGGGAGATTTTGTCCTTGCTGCGCCTTTGCCATGAACATAATGTGCGTGCCCAAGTTGTGCCAGATTTGCTGCAACTGAGTTTGAACCGCGTCGAATTTAACAACATGGCCGGCATTCCCACACTCGGCATCCGCGACATTCACATCAGCCGCGGGCAGCAGCTTCTAAAGCGGGCTATGGATTTGCTGATCGTCTTGATAGGCGGAATTCCGGCCCTGCTCGTGGGGTTGATCATCGCTGTCGCCATCAAACTCGATTCATCCGGTTCCGTTTTGTATGCGGCTGATCGGGTTGGTCGTCACGGCAAGCCGTTCAAAATGTATAAATTCCGCTCCATGATTGAGGATGCAGAGCAAAAGAAGGCGATGCTGCAACATTTGAACGAGGCAGATGGCCCAATTTTCAAAATCAAGGATGACCCACGCCTGACACGAATCGGCCGTGTCATTCGCCGCCTCAGTCTGGATGAGCTGCCGCAATTGATTAATGTACTTCGTGGGGAAATGAGTCTGGTGGGACCACGACCACCGCTGCCGGAAGAGGTTGCTGCCTACAAGCCATGGCATCGGCAGCGGTTGTCTGTTATTGGGGGAATTACGGGATTGTGGCAGGTAAGCGGCCGTTCCGATTTAACGTTTGACGAGTTATGCCTGCTCGACATTTACTACATCGAAAACTGGTCGCTATGGACAGACATCCGCATCCTGATGCAAACAATCCCACACGCCTTGTTTGGCAAAGGCGCTTATTAAAAATCACCTTCGTCATCAGGGGCAGTTGGCTGATCCATTCTCAGCAGATCGCCATGATAATTAATAATGATGCGAAAGCCGAGCATTCCTAACATATTGCGTGCTTGCAGCGGAATTCCCTGCGCAATGATTTGATCCATGTCAATGTTGCGCAGCGAGGCATCAATTGCCGCCTTGGTGAACAAATCATCTTTCCCCATCATGCTCATCATTTGCTCGACCGCCATCTCTTTATTGCCTTCCAGTTGTTCCAGGAATATGCCTAACACCTGGCGGTCTACAGTTTCCGCGTCGATGTGCCGCAAAAATCCATTGTCATCCATGACATACTGTGCGTCTCCACCGACATACTTTACAGGAACAAGCTGCCCATTTTCATCATAAACAAGTCCATCAAACATAGCTTGTCGTGACATGATCTTCTCCACTTACAATAAACTTAAACTTCGTGTTTCTCATTACGGATAATACTCGTAACAAGGCACAAGGCAAGGGGGTGGAGGCAGGATAGCTCATGCTGTATTAAGGTTACACCGTCTATTTGGTGACAGTTTGGCGGTATTTTTGAGCAAAATTTGTGCCCATGACACATGTGGTATAATCCAGCGGTTAGTTTAAACTTTGTGAAATTTAGAACGTAAACTGGGTTTCCCAACAAAGCAGGTATTGAACGTTGTTTAGACCATTAGACTGGCTGCTCGGATTGTTCTCGTTGGACATTGGCATTGATCTGGGTACAGCAAACACGCTGGTATCTATTCGAGATCGGGGCATTGTCATCAATGAGCCATCCTGGGTAGCAATCAATAAGCGAACTCGCCGTCCTTTGGCGATTGGAGCAGAGGCTCGGGAGATGGTGGGACGGACGCCAAGTGACATTGTGGCGATACGGCCGTTACGCGATGGCGTTATCTCCGAATTCGAAATCACCGAAGCAATGCTCGACTACTTCATCAAAAAAGCACACGAGCAAATGCTCGTTCCCTTTCCCCGTCCACGTGTCGTCGTTGGCGTTCCCAGCGGCGTCACTGAAGTCGAAAAACGCGCCGTCTATGACGCCACCATGAACGCCGGTGCCCGCGAAGCCTTCCTCATCGAAGAACCCATGGCCGCCGCCATCGGTGCCGGATTACCCATTAACGAAGCTCGCGGCAGCATGATCGTTGACATCGGCGGTGGCACAACCGAAGTCGCCGTCTTTGCCATGACCGGCATCGTCGTCAGCCGTTCCATTCGTGTGGCTGGTGACGAAATGAACGAAGACATCACCAACTACGTCCGCAGCAAATACAACCTACTCATCGGCGAACGCATGGCCGAACGCGCCAAAATTGGAATAGGCTCAGCCTTCCCCCTCCCGGAAGAACGCACCATGACCATTCGCGGCCGCAATCTCATCAATGGGTTACCCCAATCTGTCGAGATCAGCAGCATCGAGCTGCGCGAAGCCATGTCCCCTTCCATCAACATCATCGTCGATACCGTGCGCGACACATTAGACGACACCCCACCCGAATTAGTCGCCGATCTCATGGAAGTTGGCATTTGCCTGGCCGGAGGTGGCGCTCAAATTCAGGGGTTAGCAGAACGCATTGAAGACATCGTCAAAATGCGCGTATGGGTCGCCGAAGATTCCATGACTTGCGTTGCCCGTGGCGCAGGTCGCGTACTCGAAAACCTTGACCTGTGGGAACGCGCACTCGTTGGTCTGCATCGTGGCAGCACACACCACTAGGCAGGCTTGCTTAAAGGCGAGTTTAACCTTTAAGCCCATCTAGCTATGAACCTGAATAATGCACCACAACGCATCCGTTGGGGCGTCATTGCTCTCCTCATTGGCATCGCCATCTTCCTATCCATCTTGGATAATTCTGGCAATTTGGATAATGCCCTGGCTTTCTTACGCAACCCCTTGATCGCAATTCTCGACTGGACATCAGCGCGAACGGATACATTGGCCGATGCCCTTTCCGGGCCGCGCGATTTGCAAGAAGCCAAGACCGAAATTGAGCGTTTGCAAGAACGCCTCGATGCATTGGAGCGTGAAAACGAAGAACTGCGAGAAAGCCAGGGCGAAGCCCAATTACTTTTCGATCTCTTCAATCGTGCCCGTCAGGCGCCAGAACTGACGCGCGTCACAGCCAATGTCATTGGACAAGACACCAACCCTGCCATCCGCAGCATCATCATTGATAAAGGGTCAGAAGATGGCATATTGGTTGGCATGCCAGTTGAAAGCGCACGCGGCTTGGTGGGGCGTGTTTTTCGCACAGCAGCAAAATCGTCACAGGTTGTCCTCATCACAGATAGCGCCAGTGCCATCCCGACCCGCCTGGGAACATCACGCGCTACTGGCATTTTGCGCGGCGGTGGCCTGGGGGGATCCATGGCCATTGATTGGCTCGATCTCAAATATCAAGTTGAAATCGGCGAAGTGGTTTCTACATCTGGTTTAGGGGGGAAATTTCCTCAAGGCATCGTGATTGGGCGCGTAATTGAAGTTGAACGCCGTGAGGCAGAGTTATTTCAACGAGCCATTGTACAACCGGCAGTGGATACAGAGTCTCTTGAGATCGTCTTTGTGATCACCGACTTCCAGCCCATCGAAACCGATATTTTCTCTGATACGACAGAAACGCCATGAGAACAAGTTTTTATCTAGCGGTTCCCATCATGATGCTCCTGTCTATTACACAATCTGCCATCATTGCCCGCTACCCACTGTTAGGATTTGTTCCACAATTGTCCTTCCTGGTTGCGCTTTCTTGGGGACTGCTCCACGATGTTGAAGAAGGCGTCACCTGGGCTTTTGTCGGCGGTTTTTTTATCGACCTGTTTTCGGTAACACCGACTGGTGTCACGCCTTTTGTATGGATGATCGCCATATTGGTTGTGATCCAACTATCACAAATCTTCCCCACCAGTCGCTACATTATGCCAACAATTAGTGGTGCCTTGGGAACCTTGCTCTATATCGCCATGCAAGTTTTGCTGCTCCGTCTCTTTGGTTACCAGAGCAGCCTGGAAACGGTCATTGCCTTGCTGCCACTATCTATCTTACACGGCATTCTCATCTTACCGGTTTACTGGCTCATGTATACTCTATTACAAAGGATACGGCCGCGCCGTGTAAGCTTCTAGCTAATTATTGCTTTAATCAGGGTACAAACTATGTCTCGCATGGGTTGGAAACGAATTGAAGAAATAGAATTACAGGAGAGTGATGACCCTGGAACACGCAGTCGCTTGTATTTCATGCGCATCTTCATTCTCATTATCTTTGGGCTGTTGCTGTATCGTGTTTATTGGTTACAACAGCAAACCGGTGATGAACTGACCCAACTGGCCGAAGAAAATCAATTTGCCATTTTGCGTACTGATGCACCTCGCGGCGTTATCTTTGATCGCAACGGGGAGCCACTTGCCATTAACCAATCTAGCTTTAATGTCACTATCACTCCCGCATTTTTACCCGACACAGAAGAAGAAATCCGAGCAGTTTATGAGCGCCTGTCTGTGCTCACGGGAGTTCCTGTTACCAATACCGTGCAACAAGAAGCACTCATCGCTGCGGCAAATCCAGAACTGGTCAGCTCTTACACGCGCATGGCCGAAATTTATGAAGCACCAGTCAGAGAAACGTTGGATGAAGCCGGTATTGTCCCCCAACTACCAAACAGCATTGAAGCAATTGTTGCGGAGAATAGTTTTGCGCAATATGTTCCGGCTGTAATCACATCTGGTATTCCTATCACATTAGCCTATACCATTGAGCAAGAAAGTATCTTTTTGCCGGGAGTGCGCGTGATTCCGGAGCCATTGCGTTATTATCCGGCCGGCGAATATACGGCACACATTATGGGCTACATGGGGCCTCTCCCCAATGAGTTGTGGCTTGATCTAGTCGATGCAGATGGCAATCCCCGCTACGAACGAGATGATCGTGTGGGATGGTCAGGGTTGGAATCCTCAATGGAAATAGAGTTGTCCGGGAAAAAGGGGGAACGCCGCATTGAGCAAGACTGGACCGGCCGTGAAGTACGGCAAATCGGATTGGCGCAAGAACCAGCGGCCGGCCTTAATTTGCATCTGACACTAGACCTGGAATTACAGAAAGTTGCGACCGATATTCTGGGTCAATACCTGGAAGCGAATCGGACCACAGCCCGTGTAGATGAAATCACCGGTGAGCAAACATTCCCGGAAATTGAGCAGGCGGCGGCCGTTGTTCTTAACCCACAAACGGGCGAAGTGTTGGCGTTGGTCAGCTATCCACTATTTGATGACAATCGGTTTCAGACAGAAGTGCCGGTTGATTATTATCTGGGGCTGGCGCGTAACGATTACACCCCTCTGGTTAATCACGCCATTACAGGGACATATCCGCCAGGCTCTACATTCAAGATAGTACCGGGGAGCGCCGCTTTACAAGAAGGGACAATTACCGCTAACCGGTTATTGAATGCCCCAGGAGTTATTGAAATTGCCAACCGCTTTGCTCCCAACGATCCGGGGCGCGCGCAAACTTTTGTGTGCTGGGTGTACAGCACACCGAAGGGCAGCCATGGCGCAGTCAATATGTACACTGGCCTTGCTAACTCCTGTGATATTTATTTTTACAAAATCACAGGGGGGTTTGATCAAGATAATGAGTACGTAGAAGGCGTTCATGTGGAAGGAATCAATACCTATGGAACGCAGTTTGGGTTTGGGCGTGTGCAAGGTATAGAACTGCCATTGGAATCGGAGGGCAACTTGCCAACGCGAGCCTGGAAAAGCCGGACGCAAGGTGAGCCATGGTCAACTGGTGATGATTACAATTTGGGGATTGGGCAAGGATATATGACGGCAACGCCGTTACAAGTCGCGCAAATGGGCGCGGTGATTGCCAATGGCGGCTTTTTGTATCGCCCCACATTAATCCATCACATGACGGATGAGAATGGCAACGTCATCATTGTTGATGAGAACAGCGCGATTTTGGCAGTGGCACACCTTGGAAATAATGGTGAAACAGTTGTGACTGATGCGGATGGTAATGCCATTGAAAATAGTTTTGGCATCCGCTTTAATGCAAATGGCGAATATATTTTCCAGCCAGAAGTCATTGATACGTTGAGTGTTGATCGTGAATATATTGATGTCATTGCTGAGGGGATGCGCCTGGTTAACACACGCAACAGTGATGAAGAGTTTTACACGGGCGCAACTTATGTCAATTGGTTGGAAGATGATTTTGGCATTGTGACAGCGGGGAAAACGGGCACGGCCGAATACTGTGACAACATCGCCATTGAACGGGGTTGGTGCCGCTATGAAGACATTGCGCAAAAGCGCGTCCTGCCCACACACGCCTGGTATGTTGGCTTTGCCCCCTTTGAAAACCCGGAAATTGTCGTTGCCGTCTTTACCTTTAACGGCGGTGAAGGGTCTGCCTGGTCAGCCCCCGTTGCCTGCCACATCATGGCCGCCTATTTCAAAGTAGGGCAATATGCCGATCCCGGAACCTTTGTGGATGGGGAACCAGGGGCGCGTGCCTGTACACCAACCTCTAGTTTTGGTTCATACTCCTTCACGCCAACGTGGCCCCTTGGACCAGACATCACAACAGAGACAAACGGGTCGTAAACAAAACAAGAGCGAAACGAGGAGGAAAAGGGTGCGATGATCATTGGAGTAGATGCCAGCAGAGCTGTCAAAACGCAGCGCACCGGAACGGAAGGATACGCCTATTTTTTGATAAATGCGCTTATTCCCCTGGCGCAGCAGGCCGGACATTGCCTACGGCTTTATTTTAACGAGCCGCCACCAGACGATTTGTTTCCGACCGGGCCGCATGTTGAGTCGGTTGTCATCCCATTCCCGCGCCTGTGGACACATCTGCGGTTGGCGCGTGAACTGCATAAACGGCCACCGGATGTTTTTTTTACACCAGCGCATGTCATCCCATTGACGTATCGGCAGCCGACCGTAGCAACGGTGCATGATTTGGGGTATCACCATTTTCCGCAAGCACATACGCGCAGCCAGCTTTGGTATTTGGAATGGAGCACAAGGCATAACGGCCGTTCCAGCCGCATGGTGATCGCCGATTCCCTGGCTACACAACAAGATTTAATTCGCTTCTACCACATTGAGCCGGACAAAATCCGCGTCGTTTACCCAGGCGTTGATCCGGACTTGCAGCCGGTGACCGAGACAGAAGAAATAACGGCCGTTTTGCAAAAATACGGCGTTACGCCCCCCTACCTGCTCTACTTGAGCACCTTGCAGCCGCGCAAAAACTTAATCCGCCTCATTCGCGCGTATGTGCAGAGCAACGTGCCCCATCAACTGGTCATCGCCGGCAAAAAGGGATGGCTCGCCGAACCCATTCTGGATGAGATTTTCCACCTAGAATTGGCCGTCGCCAAGAAAATCATCATGCCCGGTTTTGTCCCCAACGAAGACAAAGGAGCCTTGATTTCTGGCGCAACCGCTTTGCTGTACCCATCCTTGTATGAAGGATTTGGCTTCCCCCTGCTAGAAGCGCAGGCGTGCGGCACGCCCGTCCTCGCCGCCAACAGCAGTTCCTTGCCAGAAATTGCCGGAGACGCAGCCCTGTTGGTGAATCCGCTGGACGTGAACGCCATTGCCGATGGCATTCGCCAATTGGCGCGAGACCCTTTGCTGCGACACGAATTAACGCAGCAGGGGCTTGAAAATGTGCGCCAATACACCTGGGAATTGGCGGCGCAGCAGGTACTGGCGGTTTTGGAAACGGCCGTTGTCCATGAGCATTAAAAACGGGCAGCAACAACCGACAACCAATGACATGACCGCGCCGCCCGCCCCCATCACCCTCTTGGGCACGCCCGTTCATCCAATAACCATGGTCAGCACATTGGCTGCCATCCGCCAATTCATGCGTGAGCCGCGCCTGCACCAGATTTGCACCACCAACCCAGAATTTGTGATGACCGCCCAGCGCGACCCCTTATTTCGCCAGATTTTAGAGGCCGCCGACTTGTGCATTCCCGACGGCATCGGCCTCATCTACGCCGCGCGCTGGCTAAACTGGCGCTGGCAGCAGCCGCGACTGCCAGAACGCGTCCCCGGCTCCGAATTGATTTACCATCTGGCAGCGCTATGCGCCGCAGAAGGGTGGCTGCCCTTTTTACTTGGTGCCAGCGAAGGCATTGCCGCGGCAACAGCCGACATCCTTCAGGGCCAATACCCGGCGCTGCAAATTGCGGGAACGCATGCCGGGTCTCCTGCATTCGAGGAAAACGATGCCCTTGTGCAGATGATTAATGAGAGCGGCGCGAACTTGCTGCTGGTGGCCTATGGCGCACCCAAACAGGACAAGTGGATTTATCGTAACCGCGACAAGCTGCCAAATGTGCGTGTGGCTATTGGCGTGGGCGGCTCCTTTGATTTTGTGACTGGCAAATCCATTCGTGCGCCGCGTTGGGTACAAAATTTAGGGCTGGAATGGCTGCACCGCCTGCTGCATGAGCCATGGCGCTGGCGGCGCATGCTGGCCTTGCCAAAATTTGCGCTGCGCGTGCTAATCGCCAGACATCGCTAAACTCATTATTGGCGATCTCCGCACCAATGCTACATCCGGAATGGTTCCCGCTTTGAGTTCCCCAGTGTGCGCAAAAACTGCACCCAATACCCAATCATCAGCGCTACCACCCAAAACAACACGGTGAAAAAGGGCGCGGTAAATGTCAGATGCGACTCTTGATAGGCCGTTTCGGGCATATACCAGTTGAGCGCCGCGCCAACGGCCGTTAACCAGACAACGGCCGTACTCACCCCCGCCGTCACCAACCCCGCACGCAAACCGAGGCCACAAGCCGCCAACGCTAACGGCAAAAAGAAAGCCGCCGCGCCCGGTTCGCCCAAGCCATAGCTGGAAACGTCCAGCGTGATTAACAACAACAGCAAACTGACCAGCAGCCACAAGGCCAACGATGGGCGGCGGCGATTGACGGCTAACAATCCGACCAGAAGCAGGGTAAAGACGAGCGAGGCAACGGCCGTTTCCCACTCCAAATCCCCACTCACCAGCCACGCCAAAACCAGCCCCCAGGCAGCCGCAGCAACACCAAGACACGCCACCACCACCAGACTCGCCTGCCCACGCTGCCACGCATCCTCTCCGGGTGGCAGCAAACTACGCCAAACCTGCTTCGTCGTCATCATCGCTCCTCCTCCAACATCCAGGCAAACGGCGTCCCCGCCAACACCTGGGCTACCTCCCCAAAATTCGCCACCAGGTCTGGCAGCGGGTAAGGATTCGTCTTTACATAGCGCACATCGACCGGCTTGGCCGCAATATTCAGAAATTCGCACACTTTACGATATGCCAGCTGCGGATCAGCGGCGATGTCCGCCTCATAACTCAATTTCAACATGCGGCGTGCCTGCAACAAACGCTCCAATTCGACAAACTGCGCCTGATAATCATGCAAAAAAGCCAACAGCGGCTTCTCGTCGCGGTCAATACGCACCTGCTCCACATTAATCGTGACCTGATGCGCCTGTGCCGCTGCCGCTTTCCGTTGATGAAACTTGCCAGTTTCATGGGCAATCAGGCTGGACACAATTTTGCGCAAATAATTTTCCCTTTCCAAAATGACAAAATGGTCAAATCCCAGGCGTTCCAAATCATCCACATACGCAGCCAGTGTCTTGTTAAGCTGCTGCAAATGGAAAAACTTAACCTCAAAGCCATAATAGCGCTGCCCCGCCTGCCGCATCCGGCGTCGCACATAGGCGATGGGATCGCCCCCAGGATCATGGTTGGCAGCACCCGTCGGCAAAATGGAACGATAAATTTCGCCATCCCAAAAGATGCGTGTGTGCTGCTGCAACATGTCGCCGAGCACGGTGCTGCCGCTGCGCCCAATGTGAAACAGCACCACATTCCCCGGTCGCAGCGGGGAAAGCAGTGGACCAAACAGCACAGACTGCGCAGTTTGTGTGACTTTTTGCCAGGAAAATCTCATTGTTCCTTATCGTTACCTGCTTCTGGTTTTACCCCTTTGTCAGCATCCATATCATAGGTAATCACCTGTTCATCGGTAATTTCCAGAGAATCATCATCTTGTTGTGGGGCAAAACCTTTGTCTTCGTCCATCTGTTTTACAGATTTCACTTGCTGCAAGCTATACGGCGCATGAAGGTCATCCAGGTGTTCATCGTATAAATCAAACCAGGGATACTTGTGTTTAGCATACGTCTTGGCGGTGATCGGTGTCGCTGGTGGTTCCATGCCAGTTATTTCCCGAAACATCATGCTGTTGACAATATGCACATCGACCCGCCCATAATTTGTGGCATCCCAGGTATCATACCCATGTCGGTCTGGGTAAATCTTTTGTTTCATGCGCCCGCCCGCGCCGAGTCCCATCTCGGCACCACGCGTCACGATTGGCGATGGCGGTACTTCACCCAAGGATTTCAAGCCAAAGCCAACCCGGTCATCCCAGGGGGACGGTGTGGGTGGTTGATCCGGGAATTTGCCCGGTACTGGTTCATAGACAATGATCTGGATGCCGCCAAACACTTCTTCGCCGGTGATCTGTGCCTCGACGGTATAGCCCATTCCCAGTGGCATCGCGACAAACTGGCGAATAAAGCCATCACCCGCATTAATGCCATCCAACCAGGGCTGTGGCGGCGACACCACGTAATCGTCTTCATATGGCAGCAGTTCATCTTGCCAGGGTTTGCCGGAAACTGCGTTGACACGGCCGATTCCAATCTTCACCGCATTAGGATGCCACTGGCGGCCACGAAAACGTATCCACAATGCTTCGCGCTGATACATGGGAATGAAAAAGCCGCCGCGTTCGCGCCAACTCTGCGGCACACGATCACGGTAATCGTCCACACACATAATTGGAAATTGCCCTAATCCTGGCGGCAGCGGATAGGTTTTATCATCATCGGGAATGCGCAACGTGCGCTGAAAATTCAGCGAAAAACTATGCGCTTCACCAAATACGAGATTGTTTTTTTCGGCCGTTACCTCTAACATCTCAGCCTCCTTTATGGCACAATCACCACACGCACCTCGTCGCTAAACAAGTCCAGCCTATCCAATACACGGTTGATTTCGTCCGCATCCAACGGAATCGTCCGCGATACAACACCTGTCAGATCAAGTTTGCCTTGTGTGACCAAATCCAGCAGCAGCGGAATTTCCTGCGCCAAATGGTCTGACACGCCGATAATTTCCGCTTCTTTGTTGAGCAATTCTGTGTAAGGGGCAATCGTAAAGCTGCGGTCACTGAGTCCGGCAATGCCCGCACGCCCCATAATTCCCAAAACTTGAACAGCCTGCTGCATCGTCAGCGGCAAGCCAATCAATTCCAGGGCCACATCCACACCACGGCCGTTTGTCAATTCCTGTATCGTCGCCACCGGGTCCGTATCCAGGGCATTGATAGGCGTGGCCCCATACTGCTGCGCCAATGACAATTTGCTCTCTTTAATGTCTACGGTGTAAACATGCGCCGCCCCCAAGGCAAAGGCCAACTGCACCGCCGACATGCCCAGCCCGCCCATACCAAAAATGGCGACCGATTCCCCCGGCTGCAAGCGGGTTTTGTGCAGGGCGTGCAGCGCCGTCGCCGACGAGCACATGAGCACCGCCCCTTGGGCAAAGGGAATGGCATCGGGCAGCACAAAGACGCTGGATGCGGGGACGACGATGTACTCGGCATAGCCGCCATCACGATATTTGCCGATCATTTTGCCGGTGGTGCAGAATTGTTCATTGTGCCGTTGGCAGTAATGGCAATGTCCGCAAGTAGCCATGTAATGCAGGCAAACGCGCTGACCGGGCTGGAACTGCGCAACGGCCGTTCCCACTTCCACCACCACCCCGGCAACTTCATGCCCCAACGTCAGCGGCAGCGGATACACCGGCGAAACACCGGCGCGGTAGTGCGCGTCGGAATGGCAAATGCCCGCCGCCTTCACCTGCACCAACACATCATCAGGGCCAACTTGGGGAATGGGGAGTTCTTGGGTTTGCAACGGCCGTTTCACTTCCATCAATCGGATTGCTTTCATATGCCCACCTGTCAATTAAAGCCGCGCCGCCAGCCTGCGCCGCTGACGGCACATCTTACGGATTGCGTACACGAAAATCAATACATCACACACAAAACCTTGTTCATCATACCACAAGCAAGACACAAAAAACGGCCGTTTTCCACGCCGACGCAGGAAAGCCCGACGACCCAGACACCAACAATCGCTCAATCTCCAGCCAGTTGTGTACAGAGTTGCGGCAGCGCCAAGGCCGCCCATCGCCCATACATCACGCCAGACGGATGCAGGCCATCAGCGGCCAGCAGCGCCGAATCTTGCGCGGCCTCCCGCGAAATGGGCGTCACATCCACATACAACACACCTTGTTTTGCGCTTTCCTCCAGATTCACCGCGTTAAACGCATCAATCTCCGCCGCGATTTGCCCCGTGTTGCCGCGCTGCCGCTGCGCAAAAGGGGTCACGCTCCAATCAGGGATGGAAAGCACAAACACGCGTCGGCTATCGCCTCCGGCAAAATCAATTGCCTGGGCCAACAAATTGGCAAACTGCTCCCGATATTCCTCGATGGCGCGTCCCCGATATTGGTTATTGACGCCAATCAGCAGCGACACCAGATCGAAAGGGCCTTGTGGCTGCGCCTGCGCGATGCCCGTGGCTAATTCGTCTGTCGTCCAGCCGGTACGCGCAACGATGACAGGATCGGCAATCATCACGCCTTGTGCGCGCAGCAGCGCCGCCAACTGCACCGGCCAACGCTCCGCTTCCGCCACACTTTCGCCGATGGTATACGAATCACCTAACGCTAAAAACCACATCGCAACATCCCCTGTCGATAAATTGGCACACGGCTGGGGAACGGCCGTTTCCGTGGCAAAAGGCGTCGCTGTCATAACGGCCGTTTCCGTGACAGCAGCCGTTACACGAAGTGGCACATCCTCTCGCACCGCAGCAGCACAAGCAGCGAGCCATCCCAGGCAAACAAAGCCCAGCAAGAAAACCGATCTGCCTTTCCTCAACCATCCCGATTTATCGCGTGTCAAGAGGCTCCCCGCAGCGCTGCTTCAAGTTGCAGCGCCCATGGCAGCAGCGCCTCATCTGCGCCAAAACGCGCCGCCAATTGCAGCCCCAACGGCAAACCGTTCGCCGCAAACGACACAGGCAACGTCAACGTCGGCATGCCCGCGTGCGTCCAGGGTAAATTCATCACCGGATCGCCGGTGCTCTCTAGGCCAGCAGGGGCTGTGCCAGGGGCAGGCGGTGACAACCAGAGGTCAATCCCCTCGACATCCATTGCCGTTTGCAAGGCGGAACGGAGCACCGAACAATTGTTCAAACTTTCCCTCATCCGCTCTGGCGTGATTTTGCGCCCTTTTTCAATGAGATCGGCCGTTTTGGCATGATACAAAGACGCATATTGCGCATACCAAATGGCGTGAACTTGCGCCGCCTCCGCCGCCACCAAATCTCGATGCAGCGCATCAATGCGTGCAAAATCAGCCATGACGGGCACGCGCCGCACTGGGAATCCCGCCGCAGCCAACCGCGCCACCGTCTCCTCAAAATGGGCTAAGGCAACGGCCGTTGCCTGTTCCAGGTAAGGGCCAAGCGGGATGCCCAGGGTCGGACGCGAAACGGTGCGCGGTTCGTGCGCCAACAAAGGGGTAACGGCCGTTATCATGCCCGCCACATCGGCCGTAAACAAACCCACCGTATCAGCCGACGGCGATAAGGGGAGCACCCCCGCCTTTGTCAGCCGCTCATAGCTCGGCTTGAAGCCAACCACGCCACAATACGCGGCCGGACGATTGATCGAGCCAATTGTTTGCGATCCCAGGGCTAAGGGGGCCAACCCGGCAGCGACCGCCGCCGCCGAGCCGCTGCTGGAACCGCCCGGCGTGTGCGCCAAATTATGCGGATTGCGCGTTGGGCCAGGCGCAAAAAAGGCGAACTCCGTCGTCACCGTTTTGCCCAAAATCAAAGCGCCCAATGTGCGCAGCTGCGTGACAAGTGGCGATTCATCCCCTTGCAGCAATGCCGCAGGCAAGCGGCAGCCGGCACGCGTCACAAATCCATCCACATGAAAAATGTCTTTGACAGCAACCGGCACCCCAAATAATGGAGGGCGCAGTTGCGGATCGGGATAGGTTTGCGCCAACTGTGCCGCCTCTTGCCGCAAACGGGCGAAACGGCCGTCTTCCGGCACAAACGCCAACACCTCTGCTTCGCGTGCCGCAAAACGCGCTTCCAATTCATCCAGGTAAACGGCTAATGGCTTTTGCCCGGTGCGCAAGGCCTCGACCAAATGGGATAGCGACATCTGTTCGTTCATGATTGAGATGATAACGATTCCAACAAGAGGCGTCAAAACGTTGCCTGCCCGCCAATCAGTCGTATGCTTCTTTGCCAGGAAAACCGATACAATCGGGTCGTGTGAACAAAATTATCGACATCCTCCCGGAGGTTCAAAATCTTTTTGGGGGGATACTATGGATTCGTGCGTAAACAACATGATCCTCCCGGAGGTTTCGAAACCTCCGGGAGGATGCGAACTCTATGGAGGAAACTGTGAACCCTGCACAAAAGCTGGCTTTATGGGCTGACAAACTGCGCGACATCTCTGCGATGGGATTACATTTTGTCCGCAACCGCTATGATGAAGACAACTACAAGAACATCCAAACCATTGCAATGGAAATGTTAGCGCTGGCGACAAATGGCGCTCTGGCGGATATGGAACCCCTGCGTGCTCCGGTTTTCGCCCGACCAACCCCGATGACGGTGGGCGATGGGGCTGTGATTGACGAGAACGGCCGTATCTTGCTCATCCAACGCGCCGACAATGGCAAATGGGCCTTGCCCGGCGGCGCACTGGAAGTGGGGGAGACTCCGGCAGCCGGTGTGGTGCGCGAAATTTTGGAGGAAACGGCCGTTGCCGCAGCACCCGTAGCCCTGATTGGCATTCACGATTCGCGCTTATGTGGCTCCCAAACTCGCCACCATCTTTATCACATACTCTTTCTCTGTCGCCCCGTACAGGTGGGCAATCCGCGAACAGCTTCCCACGCGGAAGAAGTCCTGGCAGTAGATTGGTTTAGCGCCGATGAACTCCCCAACAACCTGGACGAAGGACACAAAACACGCATCCCCGAAGCGTTTCGCGTCTGGCGCGGCGATCTCTGCGCCTACTTCGATGCATAAGCGCAAGCCGCCATCCGTGAACCGCCAAAATCGGCTACGGACTACGGCGCATTCATCGCGCAGCGGAATCCCAAATTGGCCCGTGACACAGTTGGGTCAAACGAAGTGCGCACCGTCACATTGATCTCATCGGCCGTAGACAACCAGGAGCCGCCGCGAATTACCTTGAACTCACCCTCCAGCGGGCCAAGCGGGTTTGTCTCGGTCGCATTTTCGTAATAGCGAAAGTCATACCAATCGGCAACCCATTCCATGACGTTGCCAGACATATCGTAGAGGCCAATGGGGGAACGGCCGTCTGGATAACTCCCCACCGGCGCTGTATCTTGATACCCGTCATCATACGCCGTGTCGCGCTGCCCCAGCGAACAATTGGTATCGCAATAATTGAGGCGCTGCCCGTTAAAGGCATCGCCCCAGGGATAACGCAGCTTTATACCCTGCACGGGGTCAAAACCGTCCGCCTTTTCCCATTCCGCTTCTGACGGCAAACGCGCATCACGCCAGCGACAAAACGCGTCGGCATCATACCAATTGACAAAAATAACCGGATAATTATCGAATCGGCTGTCGCCGTAATAGGCAGAATAATAGGTCGCACTGCTGCGATCCGGCGGATCGCACACGCCAGCCGTCACACATTGCGCGTATTGGGCGTTGGTCACTTCTGTTTCGTCGATGAAGTAAGCATCTAGAAAAATGACATGTGATGGCTTTTCATCTGCATCTTCCGCATCGTCATTGCCCATGCGGAACGGGCCAGCGGGCATGAAAATCATGCGTGCATCGGTGCGACTGATGAAGGGTGCGGGCGTGGGCGTCGGTGATTCTGTGGGCGGCAGTGTGGGCGTGGGCGTCGGTGCCAACTGCGTGGCCGCGGCAATAACCGCAGAAACAAAGGTTGCGGTGGCCTCGGCTTCGTCGATAGCGAGATTCGGCCGTTCCAGGTTGATAAAGATAAAAGCGGCCATGCCCAGCAAAATGAACAGCAGCACCGCCGCCAATCCCATGATGGTGCGCCGTTCCATTTGTTTGCGGGTTGCGGCGGGCAAGCGGGGCGGCGGGGCTATGCGCACGGTGTCGGGCACGCGTCGCTGTTCATCTTGGGCGAGGGCTGGATGGCCGGACGGCCGTTGCAGCGCCCGCGCAAAATCAGCCACCTCTTCGTAGCGAGTATCTGGGCGCAGCGACATGGCGCGTGCGGCTACCAATGAAAGATATGGCTCGACATCGGGGTTCACTTCGCGTGCCGGTTTCAACTCGTCCAGGCCGCTTTCGCGTCCCAACGCTTTGGGCGGCACCTGCCCGGTGAGCAAGGTGTAAAGGGTTGCGCCCAGGCTGTAAATATCGGCCGTTTCGGTAACGGCCGTTTGTGCTTGTTGCTCCGGTGCGCCATACCCGTCAGCATGGGGGCGGATGCCCAAACCGGGCAATCCCGTATCAACCAAAAACAGGTCGCCCGTGGGCGTGATGCGGATATTGGCCGGTTTCACGTCGAGATGCAGCTGTTTCTTTTCGTGCAGATAGGTTAACGGCCGTGCCACCGCTTGCAGCCAACCAACAATCAAATCCGACGGCAGCAGCCCATATTGCGCCATTAAACTTTGTAAATCCACGCCATCCACATAAGTTGTCACCAGATATTGCCCCACCTGCTCCAGAGCAAAATGGTCCAACACCTGCGGCAGCTGCGGATGACGCAGGTCACTGAGGCGACGTGCCTCGCTGCGAAAAAGACGCTGCGTTTCTACCGATGGGTCGAGATACTCTTTGATGACCACATCTTGCGCCGCCTTCACATCCCAGGCACGATACGTAACACCATACCGCCCGACTGCCAAAAGGCAGACGATGCGATAACGTTGATTCAGGAGTTCACCCGGTAATAAAGGCATAGTGCAAATTATAACAAGCAACGGCACGGTTAACTGAACATTTAACCGCCTATAACATACCAAAGCGCAGCGCGACATCCTCTAAGCTTTGTTGTGAGCCAACCAGTGTCACCTTGTCGCCCACTTTAAGCTGTGTGTACCCATGCGAGATGATCGTCTGACCGTCGCGGTTTACCGACAAAACCAGCGTATCCAGCGGCAGCCGCAAATCACGCAGCGCAATCCCTTCCAGGTTGGGATCATAAACCTCTATATCCACCATGCTTTGTGTGTCATCCATCCCCAACAGCAGCGAAGCGGCCGTTGGCGAGCGCACAAACTGCTCTAACAACGAAACAATAGCGGTTCCCGGTTCAACAATTAAAGCGCCCAATTCGTAAAAGCGGTCAAAGTAGGCGCGATCTTGCAAACGCACCACGACTGTTTCAACGCCAAAATGCTCATACAACAGTTCACATACCCGATAATTCTCATCATCAGACAACATCAAGACAACGGCATCGGCCTGCTCCAGCCCCAAATGGCGCAGCGAGGGCAGCGACAAATCGGGCACGGCGTTAATGGCCGGAGTCGTATCCACAGTCGTCGGCAAATATTCCGCATCGAGGCAAGCAATTTGCACCTGCCAATGATGCGCACGTAACTGCTGCCCCAAAGCCAGGGCTTGCCCTTCCAGGCCAAAAATGATCACGTCGCGCATGCCATCAAACTCGGAGCGGGGCGCACGTGTGTGCGCTTCGCCGACACGATGAATGGCCCATTTAAAGAAGGGTGGCCCGATAATCTGGCTGAGGACGATAACGGCAATGATGAGGGTGGCAAATTCATCACCCCAACCGGGGAATTCGACGGCAACTTCTTTTGCCAACCCTAAGCCGACGCCAGCCTGGGTCACGTAAGCCATCCAACTTAAGCGGCTGTGGGCGACATCATCGCCAGCAGCCATTCCGCCGGCAAATGACCCGGCAAAGATGCCAAACAGGCGCACGGCAAACAAAATGAGTGCGATGAACAACGAGCCGACTAATATGTCTAAGGCGAGGGAAGCGCCTGTGAGGGTGAAGAAGATGATGTAGATAATCGGGGCCATTTGGGCCAGGATGTGCAAAAATTCTGGGCGATGCTTGCTGTAGTTGGTGACGAAAAAGCCGCCAATCATGGCGATCAGCAGCGGTTCGAGCAAAAATTCAAAGGGCAGGTTGGCGTGGCTGTAATGGCGCACAAAGGTGGACAGGGCAAATACGCCATACCCCAGGAGTAAAATCAGGGCGGATTTGATGTACTGCCCGGCAGATAAAGACAATACGAATTGCAACAATTTACCCAAAATGATACCGAAGACCAGCGAGGCGAACAGCTCAGATAGGACAAGAATTAAGAATACGTAGTTCAGAGCCAGGCTGGTAAACAAGGCGTCGGCGATTTCCACGCTAACGGCGAAGATGACGATGACGACGACGTCGGTGACCATGGTGACGCCAAGCGCGGTTTGGGTGAAGGAGCCTTTGGCACGCAGTTCGTTGACGATGGCGATGACGGAAGAAGGGGAACGGGCGAGCAAGATGGTTCCGGCAAGCAGGGAGGCGGCGATACGGCCGTTTACCGGCATCTCGCGCATAAACGGAATCATCCCCGACAACAAAAACAAAGCCACACCGCCACAAACAGGAATGGCAATGGCATTGCCCACCGTCACCCAGGCGATGCTGCGCAGCCGACTGCGCAATTCCTCCAGGTAAATTTCACTACCGGCGGCAAACGCAATAAAAGCCAGGGAGACTTCATCGACAAAGAGGAGTTCTTTCAGTGACGCTTGTGAGATCAGGCCCAATACAAACGGGCCAACCAATATCCCGGCAAACAAAAAACCACTGATCAATGGCAATTTGAAGCGGGCAAAAAATCGGCCGATCTGCCCCGCGGCAACAGCCAACACCCCAAAACTCAGCAACACAACAGCTACATGCTGATAATTTTCCATCGTTTCTTTTCCACGGGGCGATGATATGCGAAATACCCCTTGAAGGCAATGCGAGAAACGGCCGTTAGCCCAATCTCAAGTTTCGCGCCGTACACTAAACGTATGGGAAGCCACACCCGCCACATCATCTCCTTCATCCACCCCCGTCACCGCTAACGATTTCCCTACGCTGCTGCGCTACAGGCTTGACAGCTTGCCTGACACGTATTAAATTTTTATGCATAAGTAAATTAGGTAACTGGAGCAGCAAACAGATATGGCGGCAACAAACACAAAATCGGCGACCCCCAAAACGGAAACGGCCGTTCACATTCCCCAACTAACAGCCAACATCCTCATCCTCGCTGCCTGGACATGGCTCTATTGGCCGCTTGCCGACTATCTGCAAACCATCTTCACCCGCGAAGATTTTCGCACCAACCAGATTCTCCTCATCGCCGTCGCCGCGCTCATCATCAGTCAAGTACGCAACAGCCACATACGCCCCCGCTTTGACGCGCCACCCCGCCTGGCTGCGCTGCCGCTGGCCCTGACCCTCGGCGGCTCCCTGGCTTACCTGGCTTGCGAGCGCTTCCTGGACGTGAACACCCTCTCGGCAACCCTGTTCGGCCTGGCAAGTTATGGCCTGCTTGGCCTCTGGCTGCAACCGGCACGCTGGCGTGCTGGCTTACCGGCGGCACTGCTGCTCATTGGCACATTGCCCTTTGGCGAACACATGCAAACGTTTATCGGCTACCCGATGCGCATCGCCACCGCCGCCCTTGTGCGCGACGGGTTAGCGGCCAGCGGCGTTGGTTCCATCGGCATCGACACCATCCTTGTCTTTGAAAATGGCATTTCGCAGGTGGACATTCCGTGCAGCGGCGTCAAAAGTTTATGGACAGGAGCCATGTTCCTCATTGCGGCCACCTGGATCGAACGACGACCCATCACCTGGCGCTGGTGGGGAACGGCCGTTCTCTTTGCCATCGCCCTCTTTCTTGCCAACCTCACCCGCGTCGCCATCCTCGTCACCGTTGGCGCCTTCCTCGGCTGGAAACTGATCGCCGCAATGCTGCATGTGCCCCTGGGCGTTCTCGGCTTCATCGCCGCCTGCGCCTTCGCCCTCTGGCTGCTGCGCCAGCAAAAAGCAATCAACACCCCAACCGCCCCCTCCAGCCCCTCACGACTGGCAAGCAGGCAGCGGTTCTTCACCCCCGTCCTTCTCGCCAGCATCATTCTCATGGCCGCCATCTATACGCCTCGTCCCGTCAGCGGCCTCGACCAACCCGCGCCAACCTGGGCTTTCCCGGACACCCTAACCGTCACCCCCCTCCCCTTCAAACCCGACGAATACGACTGGCTCACCCGTGATGGGGCAGATTCTGCCAGCCGCTATCGCTTCACCTGGGAAGGAGTCAGCGGCTCGATGATCTTGATCACCAGCCACACCTGGCGTGCGCACCACCGACCGGAGCGCTGCTTTGAAGTATATGGGCTGACATTAGAAGACAGCCGCACACATCTGGTTAGCGATCCGCTGGCAGAAAACGGCGATCCATTGATACCGGTGCGCTTTGTCACGCTGGGACAAGGCGATTGGCACGAAACCCTTTCCGCCACCTATTGGTTTCAATCGGCCGCACACACCACTGACGACTACGGCACGCGCATCTGGGCCGATCTTTCGCAGCGCGAAGAATGGGTATTGGTCTCGATTTTATTTGATGATGTCTATCAAGCAGACAATCCACAGTTGAATTCATTGTATCTGGCGCTGCATGAAGTCGTAGCAGCCAGTATTGGCAATCAGTGAATGGTGCCCGGCAAGCAGCCAATCGTTCGCCGCTTACCGACCCACAACCACCGATTACCGACATGGAGCATCTAATGAAAGCAAAATTAGGCAAACTCACGAATAAACGCACATTAGCCTCTGCTTTGTTCTGGACCTGGAATGTCATTTTCCTGGCATTCATGGCCCTCGGTTTTGCACCAACCGTTTTGCCGGAAATGTTAACGGCCGTACAAAGCGGCGAAATCCCCACCAGCTTCATCCTCTACGCCATCATCCTCACCCTGATCCCGGCGCTTGCCGTCATCCTGGGCCTGACCGTGCTGCGCGGGCAGCCAGAGCGGCTCTTTGCGCTCGGTTATGGCGTCGAAGGGCCGCTGATGATCCTGTTAGCGCTGCGCTTCTTCCTCGTGCGCCAGATGATACCGCCAGTTGCCATGCTGCTGCTGGTTGCCGGTGTTGGCATTCTCGTCTACCTCTGGCAATTGCTTGACACCCACATCGACGAGCGCAGCCCCATTCTCGCCCTACTACGGCTGATTGGGCTGACGTGCCTGCTGCTCACCGGCATCTATGCCAGCATCGTGATCGCCTTTTACGCCTTGCCCTTGGGCGTGCAAGGCATCCTCTCCATTGATGACTTTTTCCGCGAGATGTGGCGTGAATTAACAATGATGAACTGGAGCAGCATCCAATGGCGCATGGTTCCGTTCACGGTGTTGGGCATCACCATCGGCATTTACAGTGCAACGTTGGTCGTGCTGATGCCCATTGCCGTCTCAATTTTGTACATTCGCGCGTGGTGGCGCGGCATCCAGGCCGTCGCCGCCAGCTACAATCGCCCACGAGCCATCGCCATCAGTGTTGTCGTCATCATCCTGATTATCGTCAGCTTCATTCCGCTCACCCGACAGCCGCAGCAAACAGCCTTTGCCCTGCTGGAAACGCCACCGGCAAGCATTGATGAAGCGGAAGCGCTGCTGGCCCAGCAAGAGACGATTCGTACCGGACTGCTCAATGCCTATCTAGCGCCACAACGTTATTTCAGCGCGGTTGGCGAAGTACGACATATTCGCGAAATTTATCGGGATGTTTTCGACCTGTCGCAGGAGCGGGCAACGCAGGTACAGCGTTTTTATGAAGCTGTTACGCGCCCCATGCTCTACAACCCGGTAACGGCCGTTCCCGTCAACCAACAAAACTGGGGCAATCGCGCACTAACCAACGAACCGCCAGAAGCGGCCGCCCTGTACGAACAATTCTTCGACACCTCGATTGTGGAAGGCGAACACGACGCCGTCATCCAGGCGGTACGCTCCACCTGGAACATTGACCAGGCACGCGCCAATTGGCTGGCGGTAGATGACCGCGAAATTTACCTGACACGGCAGGAAGTGACTGTCACCGAACATGGCGACTGGGCAGAAATGGAACTGTACGAGGTGTATGAGAATCAGACGACGCTGCGCCAGGAAGTGATCTATTACTTCAGTTTGCCGGAAACGGCCGTTATCACCGGCGTCTGGCTTGGTAACAGCGATGATCGTGACGAACGCTTCTCGTACATCGTTGCACCGCGCGGCGCGGCACAATCCACCTATCGCCGCGAAGTACGCCGCAACCTCGACCCGGCACTGGTAGAGCAAATTGGCCCCAGCCAATATCGCCTGCGCGTCTTTCCCATTGAGCCGCAAATGTGGGGATGGGACGACGACAGCCGCCAGAGTACATTAACGCCCGGCCCGGCCATGCACTTGTGGCTGACCTGGCAAGTGCTGGGCACGGACAGCGGTTGGCCGCTGCCATACCTGGCGCAAAAGCGCAATGTCTACTGGGATGATGACACCGTGCGCCTGTTAAATGGCGCCGCGATGGAAGCTGACGAGACGACCTGGCTGCCGGCGTTTGCTGCGACGGCACAGCCCATTCGCCCGGCGGCGCATCGCGTAGATTTCCCCGGCGGACAAACGGTAATCGCGCAGCCCGCCACCACCGCCGAGATGCCCGTGCCAGCCAACGCGGCGCGGCTGGCGGTCGTGTTGGATCGGTCGCGCAGCATGGCGGCCTTGTCTGACGAAGTGACAGCGGCGCTGACGGAGATTGGCACCTGGGGAACGGCCGTTGACGTTTACCTGACCGCCTCCCCCATTCGTGGTGAAGCGGCGTCACGCGTCCCCTTGAGCGAGCTAGACACGGCAAACATCGTCTATTTTGGCGGGCAAAATGCCTCCGAACTGTTGGCGCAGTTCACGGCCTTGCAGGGAGACGCTGCGTATGACGCCATTTTTGTGCTGACGGATGGCACGGGATATAAGACGGGCGCATCGGCAACGGCCGTTGCCATTCCAGATGCGCCCATATGGATGATTCACCTAGACGGCCGTTTCCCCATAGGCTACGACGATGATACCCTCGCCGCCATCCAGGGCAGCGGTGGCGGCACAGTTGGCAGCATTGCCGACGCCCGCATCCGCTGGCTCGCCGCCGCCGACATTGTGGACAATTACACCTGGACTGTCATCCCCTCGACCGACACAGCCGCGTTTAGCGATCTCACCTCCGATGCCGCCTTTGCCTCGCTGGCGGCACGCCATCTCATTTTGGCCGAAATGGTGGCGCAGCGCGGCCAACTCAATGACCTGGATACACTCGATGCCCTGCATGCCCTGGCTATTGAGCACAGCATCATCACGCCATACTCTTCAATGATTGTGCTGGTAACAGAACGGCAAGAAAATTTGCTCAAGGATTTATCGGAGCAAGAGGATCGCTTTGATCGTGAATTTGAAGCGGTTGGCGAAACGGCTCCGGAAAATGCACTGACTGTCACCGGCGTGCCGGAGCCAGAGGAATGGCTGCTGCTGGCGCTGGCAGCCGCGATGCTGGTCTGGTATGTTCGCAGCGAACGTTCCACGGCTAACCTCCGGGAGGTTGGGAATTTGCGCAGCCGGTAATGGCTCCTTCGGAAATGTGGGTCGGATTGACAATCCGACCTATGCGGCAGCGGCCGGTAAAATCTCCTCAAAAAAGAGCCTCCCGGAGGTTGGAAATTTGCACAGCCGGTAATGTCCCCTTCGGAAATGTGGGTCGGATTGGCAATCCGACCTACGCGGCAGCGTCCGGTAAAGTCTCCTCAAAAAAACTCCCGGAGGTTCCTCTTCCGAGACACCACCAAACAGCAAAGGTCTAATGCCCAGATTTGGGGGAGTCAGATATAATCGGGGGCATGTCCCCAAATATAAGGTTCCCACGATGCTGGTCTTTTCCTCCCACGACAAAAAGCCATCTACTGATTAGTTTGTGCATTGCTTTGGTCGTCCTGCTGCTGAGCAGACAGGTGCAGCCCGTGCAAGCCGTTGCGCCGGTTGATGGATATTTGCTCACCGGAAGTTTGTTGGATTCGCAAACACAGCCCATTGCCGCGGCCACAATTGAAGTGGTAACGGCCGTTGACAGCACCCCCCTCGCCGTCACAGAAAGCCAGGACTCAGGAGAATGGTCATTGGTCATCCCCGAAGTCCCATCGCAGAATTTCCAAGTGACCATTTCACGACATCATTTTGCGGCGCAGACGTTGGTCATTGACAATGACGCCCGCGCACAACTGGCAAACAGCGGCATCTACCGCGTCGGGTCATTGACACTGCACCGGCAAATTGATGCCAGCTTTTGGGTGGCAACGGCCGTATTCCTGGGCGTTTTGCTGCTCATCGCCTTCGAGAAACTGCACAGCACCACCGCCGCCCTCACCGGACTATCGGCGGTGATGCTTGCCACATTTCTCGGCGAAGCAGTTTGGGAGCCGCTTTACATTTTTAGCTTTGAGCGGGCGCTGCATTACATCAATTGGGAGGTCATTTTTCTGGTGATGGCGATGATGATCATCATTGCCATTATTGAGGAAACAGGCATTTTTCAATGGATGGCGTTCCAGGCATATCGGCTCAGTCGGGGGCACAGTTGGTTATTGGTGCTGGTGTTGATGGGGGTAACGGCCGTTGCCTCTGCCCTGCTCGACAACTTCACCACCATGCTCCTCATGACCCCCATCAGCTTGCAAATCGGGCTGGCATTGGGCATCAATCCCCTCGCCTTCATCATTCCCGAAGTGCTGGCCTCCAACATTGGCGGCATCAGCACCCTCATCGGCACGCCCACAAACATCCTCATCGGCGCCTACGCCGACATCGGCTTCACAGATTTCCTCGCCAACCAAACGGCCGGCGTCATCGTCGCCCTTGTGGCAGCGGGCGGCTACGTCATTTTTCATTATCGCGCCGAATGGCGCAAAGCGAGCGGCGGGATTTCGCCACGCCTGTATGCGCGTCTGCAACAAAATGCCAGCATTGAAGACAGCGCTGCGCTGCTCAAAGCGGGGATTGTCTTTTTACTCGTCCTCGTCGGCTTCGTTGTTGGCGAACAGTATCACATCGTCCCCGCCGTCCCAGCCCTGATTGGCGCAACAGCCTTGTTAATCTGGCTCAAACCGGACATCAACGCCATGATTAAGGCAGTAGATTGGACGACGCTGGTCTTTTTTATGGCCCTGTTCATTGTCGTCGGTGCCGTGCAAGAAGTGGGCTTGATCAGCATGATCGCCGATGGAATCAGCCGTCTGGTGGGCAGCAATCTGGTGCTGGCAATTTTTGTGATGGTGTTTGGCGTAGGCACCCTGTCCACGGCAATTGCCAACATTCCATTGGCGGCATCTATGCTGCCGGTTGCCGAATTTCTCACGGGATCTGTACCAGGGGGCAGCAGCAAAGTGTTGTATTATGCGCTGTCTATGGGTGCGGCTATGGGCGGCAATGGCTTTCTCGTCGGAGCCGAAGCCAACCTGGTGACAGCGGGCATTACGGAGCAAGCTGGCTCACCCATTTCGTTCAAAGAGTTTCTGAAAATTGGCCTGCCGGTGACGTACCTGACACTCCTGGTCGGCTTTGTCTGGTTATTGATTCGTTTTGTCTGGTAAAAGCGGGATACGCGGGGGTGAGGGGCAAATTAGCGCATAGCATCTGCCCTCGCAAATCCTGAAGTCCCGCTAGTGTTAGCGATGAAAACCAACCTCCCGAAGGTTATCGGGACGCCCATCTCATGGGGCAAACCTGCGGGAGGCCATGTTCAGGAGAGAGCTTCATGACAACCATTCTTTGTGCCACACGGGGCGGTGCATCTAGTTTTCCGAATCAAGATCGCGCGATTGCCCTGGCGCAAGAGCGCCACGCGCAGTTGATCTTTTTGCACGTTGCCAATGTCACGTTTCTAAATCAATTCGCCTCGCCCAAAATTGTGGATATGGAAGCGGAATTGGAGGAGATGGGCGAATTTATGCTCATCATGGCGGAGGAACGCGCCGAAAAAGCGGGCATAACCGCGCAAGGCGTGGCGCGGCAAGGGGGATTCCAACAGGCGCTGCAAGAGGTGATTGGGGAGTATGGGGTAACGGCCGTTACCCTTGGCGCACCAGTTCATGGCACAGCACTCACCACCACAGCCTACTTGCAAACACTCACCCAAACCCTGCTGCAAGAACACGCGGTCGAAGTATTCCTGCTGCACGATGGAGACATAATCGAGCATCATCTGCCCACCCCCAAATAACGGATAATTTGCCCTAAATCGGGCAAACATCCCGCATTTTTCAAGCCATTCCTGCATTCTGTCATGCCAATTACATGACATCTGTCGCACGAGTTTGCTCCTTGCTTCTTCTATACTTTCCTACATAGGGAAGTTGCGTACCCCACATCGCTCACAAGCAGGGATTAATCCTCGGATTCCTGCCTTCTTCCCTGGAGTCTTGTGACAAGTCCATATCAACAAAGGAAAAGATTATGAAGGAGACAGACGTAATTACCCATGATGTCCTTGTTGTGGGTGCTGGCCTGGCTGGAACCTGGGCGGCACTGGCGGCAGGACGGGAAGGTGTCCAAGATATTGGCGTGCTGTCCAAGCTCCACCCACTTCGTTCCCACAGCGGCGCGGCCCAAGGCGGCATTGCAGCATCCCTCAGCAATGTACGCCCGGTCGCCGGTACCGGCCCTCGTGGCCCATTGGAACCGGTGCCTCCTGGTGACGAATTGGTGGATAGCTGGGAACTGCACATGTTCGACACGATTAAGGGGTCGGACTGGCTAGGCGATCAGGATGCCATCGAGATTATGGTGAAGGAAGCGCCAGAAGTGATTTATGAGTATGAGCACATGGGCTGTGTGTTTAGTCGGTTGCCAGACGGCCGCATCGCGCAGCGCCGCTTCGGCGGACACAGCGCCCCACGCGCCAATTACTCGGCCGATTACACCGGCCATGTGCTGCTGCACACAATTCACGAGCAGGCGCTGCGACATGGCGTTAAGTTTTACCCGGAATGGTACTGCCTGGATTTGATCATCGAGGATAACATTTGCCGCGGCATCGTGGCGATGGATGTTGTTTCCGGCAAGCTATATACCATGCGGGCAAAGGCGGTGATGTTTGGCACAGGTGGATACGGCCGTGCCTGGAAAATCACCTCCAA
>JACKBV010000043.1 GCA_020634315.1 Ardenticatenaceae bacterium
GTGGCTTTACCCATGCCTTTGAAAACGAAACCGTCGATACCTGGGTCAGCCAGGATTGGAGCAGCTACGAAGGCATTGCCTTCTGGTACTACGGCACGGGCACGGGCACGACTGTTTTTGTCGATGTCGCCGAAAACCGTAACCCTGGCGCTACCACTGACGATGCCGAGCGTTGGAGCTATGAGTGGACAGATGACACGGCCGGTTGGCAGTTTGTCGAAATTTCGTTTGCGGAAATGGTGCGCAAAGATATTGGCAACGGTGCGCCAAATGATGGCTGGACAGGTGAAGAGGTTCATGGTTGGGCGTTTGGCACAACTGGAACGGACGGCAACACTGAGAATCGTTACGTAGATGATTTCAGTATCTATGGCAATCTTGGTGGTGCGCAAGAGCTGGAATTAGCGTTTGCTGCGGCTGAGTATGAAGTGGTGGAAGGGGAAACGGCCGTTATCACGGTTGCCCTCACCATCCCTGCCCCGTATGCCATCATGGTCGATTACGCTACGACCGCAGGCTACGCCACACCAGAACGGGATTACACACCGGTTAACGGCACACTCACCATTCCTGCTGGCGCTACCGAGCAAACCTTCACCATTCCCACGCTGGATGATGACAAGCACGAAGCGGAAGAAAAACTGCTGTTGGTGCTGTCCAATCCGGTCAGCGTGACGATGGGTTTCCAATCCCGCGCCATGCTCAATATTGTGGATGACGATCCCCTTGACCCGGCCTTGGTTCATGATTTTGAAGGGTATCACTCCTTCGATACGACCGGCGATGTAGACCTCTCCATTGCTGAAATCATGAGTGGCGACACGATGGCGCTGCCCGGACAAGGGAATTACGAGCAGGTACTCGGCGTTGAGTATGACACGACAGGTGCGGCGGCAATGTTCACGCAAACCTTTGAGGAACCGCGTGATTGGAGCAGCTACGACGGGTTGAGCTTCTGGTATTATGGCAGCGGCAGCGGTGACACCATTACGGTGGAACTGTTGGAGAATCAAATCACGACAACGGCCGTTGTGCCTGCTTCTGATTGGACATTGGTTTGGAGCGATGAGTTCAACGGCACGGCCGGAACGCCGCCTAACCCGAACACCTGGAAGCATGAAATTGGCGATGGGACGCTGAACGACATCCCCGGCTGGGGCAACAGCGAGTCGGAGTATTACACCAACAGCACCGATAACGCGGCGTTGGATGGCAATGGCAATCTGGCGATCACGATGCAGAAGGTGAACACCGCGACGACTGATTTGTCTTGCTGGTATGGCCCCTGTGAGTACACCTCGGCGCGGTTGATTTCTGCGGATCGGATGGCGTATGAATACGGCCGTATCGAAGCTCGCATTCAGGTTCCCAACGGTGGCAGTGGTCTCTGGCCCGCCTTCTGGATGCTGGGCACGAATATCGGCGAAGTAGATTGGCCGCAAAGCGGTGAAATCGACATCATGGAATATGTCAGCCGCCTCCCCACCGAGGTGTTTGGCACGATTCATGGCCCCGGTTATTCTGGCGGTGCTTCCTTTGGCGGTATCTACGATTTCGGCGTACCCGTTTCGCAAACCTATCACACCTTCTCTGTGGAATGGGGTCCAGACGAAATCCATTGGTACGTGGATGGCATCAACTATCACAATGCTACCCCGGCCGATGTTGCCCCGAATGAATGGGTGTACAACCATCCTTTCTACATCATTCTCAATATGGCGATTGGCGGTAACTTTGGTGGCGGCATTGACCCCAACATCGTCTTCCCGCAGCAAATGTTGGTTGACTATGTGCGCGTCTATCAGGCGGAAAACACATCAGAGCGATTTGAGGCCACCTTTGTGGATGATTTCACGGGTTGGAAACAAATCACGCTGCCGTTTGCTGGCTTTGCCCGCAGTGCGACACAGCCTGTGGGTGCGCCGGATGATGGCCTGACTTTGACAGAAGTTTGGGGGTACGGTTTTGTGTTGCCCAGCGACAGCACCGGATTGTTCTATCTCGATCAGGTGCGCTTGATGAACTACACAACGCTGTACTTGCCGGTTGTCTTCAGGCAACCTTAGTAATTGTTTTTGATAGCAAGCCAGGCTTTTGCAAAAAAGCCTGGCTTTTCTTTATGGCTGGAATTTGATTTGGCGTGCTTGATTAGTGCAGAGACAATATACGGCCGTAAAGCATCAATCATTAGCCGTAAGCCGCGCAATGGCTTACGGCTAACAAACATTAGACAACCATGACACACACACACACCTATCTTGGCAGCGCACCCGTTTGGGTGAATGAAGCACAACCCACCGGCACATACGTCCAACTTTTGGGCGAGACCTATTACCGCATTGCTGATTATGACCAGATGCCACCTTTCTTCATGACTCTTGTCAGCGGCGCTGATCATTGGCTGTTTATCAGCAGCACCGGTGGCTTGACGGCTGGTCGCACCCATGCCGATTTGGCCCTGTTTCCCTATGAGACCGAGGATAAGCTGACGGCTAACAGCAGCCACACGGGCAGTAAGACGGTTTTCCTGGTGACGCGAAACGGCCGTATCCATCTTTGGGAGCCTTTTTCCGCCTGCCATGTTGGCGTTTATCGCTGCCAGCGTAACCTCTACAAAAACATCTACGGCAACAAACTCGTTTTTGAGGAAGTGAACCACGATCTGGGGTTAACCTGGCGTACAGCCTGGCGCACCGGTGACCGCTTTGGCTTCATTCGCAGCAGTTGGCTGCGCAATGATGGCGATGCCGCTTGTCAGGTGTCGCTGCTCGATGGTTTGCAAAACGTGCTGCCCTATGGCGCAACGGTCGCCATGCAAACATCCCTCAGCAGTTTGCTGCACGCGTACAAGCGCAGTGAAGTTGATGCGCAGAGCGGGCTGGCGACGTTTGCCCTCAGTGCCACGCTCACCGATCAGGCTGAACCAAGCGAATCGCTGCGCACAACGGCGGTCTGGCAGGTTGGATTGGACCATGCGCGTTATCTGCTAAGTGTCAATCAGCTTGATGCCTTTCGTCATGGGCTGTCCATCCAGCCCGAACAAGATATACGTGGGCGGGCGGGTGCTTACCTCGTAAATGCGGAATTGGAGTTGGCGGCAGCGGCAACCCATGCCTGGCACGTTGTTGCCGATGTGAACCAGGACAGCGCGGATGTCGTTTCGTTGGCCCAATTGCTGCTGGCTGACAAAGAAACCATTGTGCAGCAGCTTGAGGCGGATATTGATGCGGGAACGGCCGTTCTCCTCAACTATGTCGCAGCGGCCGATGGTTTGCAGCAAACGGCCGAACCGACCACTGGCGCTCATCACTTTGCCAACGTCATGTTCAACGTCATGCGCGGCGGCATTTTTAATGGCGGTTATCAGGTGGAAAAGCAAGATTTGCTCGATTTTGTCGCCACGCGTAACCGCCCCCTGGCGCAAGCGCACGCGGCCTGGCTGGCGGCGCTGCCAGACAAAATGACAGTCGATGATTTATACGCCGCACTGGCGCAAGCGGGCGTGCCTGATTTGGTGCGGCTTGGCTACGAATATTTACCGCTCACCTTTAGCCGCCGCCATGGCGATCCCAGCCGCCCCTGGAACCAATTTGCCATTAACCTGAAACAGCCCGATGGCTCGCCCCGGCTTGATTACCAGGGCAACTGGCGTGACATTTTCCAAAATTGGGAGCCGTTGGCGCTGGCCTTTCCCGCGTATGTGGAGGGGATCATTGCCAAGTTCCTCAATGCGACAACGGCTGATGGCTATAACCCGTATCGCGTCACGCGCGATGGCATTGAGTGGGAAGTCCCAGAGCCGAGTAATCCCTGGGCAAATATTGGCTATTGGAGCGACCATCAGATTATTTATCTGCAAAAGTTGTTGGAGATTGCGCAGCAAGCGCATCCTGGCACGGTGCAGTCGTTGTGGAATCGCCCCGTTTTTGCGTATGCCAATGTGCCGTACCGTTTACGGCCGTATCCACAAATGCTGGCCGATTGGTACAACACCATTGATTTTGATTGGGAGTTGGAGCGGACGGTGGAAACGGCCGTTGCCGCAATGGGCACAGACGGGCGTTTGCTGCGGGACGAGAGCGGCCAAGTCATCCACGTCACGATGATGGAAAAGCTGTTGGTTTTGCTGTTGGCTAAGCTGACCAATCTGGTGCCGGAAGGCGGCATTTGGATGAACACACAGCGCCCGGAATGGAACGATGCCAATAATGCCTTGGTCGGCAAGGGGCTGTCTGTCGTGACGACCGCGTATTTGCGCCGCTTCATTGCGTTTTGGCAGGCGCAGTTGGTTGGCATGGAAGCGACCGATTTTATGGTGAATACGGCCGTTGCCGACCTCTTTGCGCAGGTTCAGGCCATCTTTGCCGCCCATCAGCCACATCTGGCAGCCGGTTTTGGCAGCCAGGAGCGGCGCATCATGATGGACGAATTGGGCACGGCAGCCAGCGGTTATCGCGCCGCCATTTATGCCGATGGTTTGTCCGCAACACAAACTGCGTTGAATGGGCAAACGATTGCCGAGCTGTTGGCGCTGGCGCAGGCGTACATTGAGCAAACCCTGCGTGCCAACCGGCGTGCCGACGCCCTTTATCACGCCTATAACATTTTGCATGTGCATGATCAAGGCGTTGATGTGGAACACCTCTACTTGATGTTGGAAGGGCAGGTGGCGATTTTATCGTCGGGCATGTTGGCGGCAGACGAGGCGCTGGCGCTGCTGCATAGTTTGCGCCACAGTGACCTTTATCGTGCTGACCAACACACGTATCTGCTTTATCCAAACCGTGATTTGCCCGGTTTCCGCCAGAAAAACAATGTGGCGGCGGCACAAGTGGCGGCTTCGCCGTTGGTGACGGCGCTGCACGCGGCAGGCGACACACGTTTGCTCATCCGCGATGCGGCCGGTGTGTATCATTTCAATGGCGGTTTTCGCAATGACAGGGATGTGGCACGCACGCTAGATGTGCTGGCGCAAGAACCTGCTTATGCGCATCTGGTTGCTGCTGAACGTGACGCCATTCTCAATTTGTTTGAAATGACGTTTGCGCATCGCGCTTTTACCGGTCGTTCTGGCACCTTTTTTGCTTATGAAGGGCTGGGCAGCACTTATTGGCACATGGTTGCCAAGCTGTTGTTGGCGGTGCAGGAGTGTTATCGGACGGCGCTGGACGAGGGCGCGGCAACGGCCGTTACCACAGCATTAGCTGCCGCCTACTACGACATTCGCGCCGGGTTGGGCTTCAACAAATCGCCGGCTGAGTATGGCGCATTCCCGACTGACCCCTATTCGCACACACCCGCTGGCAGAGGAGCACAGCAGCCGGGCATGACCGGCCAGGTGAAAGAAGAGATTTTGACGCGTTGGGGCGAATTGGGCGTGTTTGTGCAAGATGGCGTGCTCCATTTTGCGCCGACGCTGCTGCGTTCCCAAGAGTTTTTGCATGAGCCGGGCTGCTTTGTCTATGTAGATGATGATGGGCAGCAGCAAACATTGTCGCTGCCTGCGCACGCGCTGGCTTTCACGTTTTGCCAGACGCCGATTGTGTATATACTGGGAGATGTGCAGGAGATAGAGGTGGTGTGGGGTAACGGCCGTACCACGCGCATTTCCGGGCACAGCCTGGATGCTGATACCAGTCGGCACATTTTTGCCCGCGATGAGCAGGTAAAAACAGTCTATGTGACGGTTCACATGGGCAAAAGAGCGTCTGGCTGAAATAAAATTTACAGAGAGAAAAAGTATGGAAGAGAAAATTGAAACATTGTTGAGCGAAATGACCCTGGCCGAAAAAGTATCATTATTGGCTGGGGCAGACATGTGGCGCACGGTGGCGATTGAGCGGCTGGGTGTTCCGTCCGTACAAGTGACCGATGGCCCGAATGGCGCACGCGGCACAGATGATAATTTGGGCAAAACCTCCATGTGTTTTCCGGTGGGGGTGGCTATGGGCGCAACCTGGAACCCCGACCTGATTCGGCGTGTTGGCGTCAAGTTGGCGGCCGAAGCGCGGGCGAAGGGTGGGCATGTATTGCTGGCACCAACGGTGAACATTCATCGCACGCCCAATGCTGGCCGTAATTTTGAATGTTTTGCCGAAGACCCGTATCTCAGCGGAACCATTGCCTCGGCTTATATCAATGGCTTGCAAAGCCAGGGCGTGGCCGCGTGTATCAAGCATTTTGTGGCAAATGATCAGGAGTTTGAGCGGCAATCGATCAGTTCTGAGGTGACGGAACGGCCGTTGCGCGAACTCTACCTGGAGCCATTCCGCATTGCCATGCAGCACGCCCATCCGTGGAGCATCATGAGTTCCTACAATCGTGTCAACGGCACTTTTGCCAGCGAAAACGATGTCACCCTGCGCGAGATTTTGAAGGGCGAATGGGGCTATGATGGCTTCGTCATATCCGATTGGTATGGCACCTACACCGATGCTGTGCCCGCTGGCGGGTTGGATTTGGAAATGCCCGGCCCGGCACGCTGGATGAACCCGGAAAAAATCGTTGCCCAGATAAAGGCAGGCGAACTTGACGAAGCCGTAATTGATGACAAAGTGCGCCGTTTGCTGCGTTTGATGGAGCGTGTGGGTGCGTTTGCGCCGCAGCCGCCCGTTGTCGTCGATGAAGCAGCCGATAGTCAACTGGCACGCACCGTGGCAGCGGAAGCGATTGTTTTGCTGAAAAATGAGGGTGGACTGCTGCCGCTAGACCCGGCGCAGGCGCAGACCATTGCCGTAATTGGCGAAAATGCGCAGTGGGCGCAAATTATGGGCGGCGGTAGTTCACAGGTGAATGCGCATTATGTGGTGTCGCCGCTGGCGGGCATTCGGGCGCGAGTTGGCGATACGGCACAGGTGCCATATGCCATTGGCTGCCCTGTTCACAAATTGCCGCCGCTGCTGGAACCTGCCTGGTTAACGGCAGAGGATGGCGTAAGCCGTGGCTTGACGCTTTCGTATTTTGACAACCTGACATTGAGTGGAACGCCTGTCCACACTGAAGTGATTCAGAAAAGCACGCTCTCTTGGTTTGGCACGGTGAATCCATATATTGACCCGTCGCACTTTTCGCTGCGCTTGCAAGGAACGCTGACTGTCCCGGAGAGTCGGGAGTATGAACTGCATTTGAGCAGTGCCGGACGCAGCCGTTTGCTGTTGGATGGTGTGGTGCAGTTTGACAGCGGCGAGCAGGCAACAGATGCGGACAGCACGGTAGCGGAGCCGGTGCGTGTGGTGTTGGAGGAGAAACGGCCGTATCGCCTTACCGTCGAATTCATCACCAATCCTGATGCGCGTTGGCGGATGCTGCGGCTTGGTTGTCCGCCCGTTTTGCCCGCCGACCCCATTCAAGCGGCGGTTGATTTGGCGGCGCAGGCTGATGTGGCTGTCATCGTCGCTGGCTTGTCCCAAGAGTGGGAAAGCGAAGGTTTTGACCGGCCCGATTTGCGTTTGGTGGGGCAGCAAGATGAGTTGATTGCCCGTGTCGCTGCGGCAAACCCGCGTACCATCGTCGTCTTGAACGTTGGGTCGCCGGTCGAGATGCCCTGGGTGGAGACGGTTCCGGCGGTGTTGCAGCAGTGGTATGGCGGGCAGGAAGCGGGCAATGCGCTGGCCGATGTCTTGTTTGGCGATGTGAATCCGTCGGCCAAGCTGCCGACCACATTCCCGCAGCGATACGTGGACAATCCCGCTTACATCAATTTCCCCGGCGAGAATGGCAAGGTGTATTACGGCGAGGGTATTTTTGTTGGCTATCGCTACTACGACAAGAAAGATATTGCGCCCTTGTTCCCGTTTGGGCATGGGTTGTCGTACACCACGTTTGCCTATGACAATCTTCGTGTCAATGGTGATTCGTTTGCCCCTGGTGATGACATTGCCGTGAGCGTGGATGTGACGAACAACGGTGCTGTTGCCGGGCAGGAAGTGGTGCAACTGTATGTGCATGATGTGGAAGCGCGTTTGGTACGGCCGTTGCAAGAACTGAAAGCCTTTGCCAAAGTTGCTCTGCAACCGGGCGAGACGAAAACCATCACCTTCCACTTAGACCAGCAGTCGTTGGCTTTTTACGATCCGGCCGTGCCCGGCTGGGTCACAGAACCGGGCCAATTTGAAGTACGCGTGGGGCGTTCATCGCGGGACATTTGCCTGAATGCTGCTTTTACCTGGCAGGGTGAGCGTCACACATTGCACGTTGGGCTGAAATTAGAGGCGCTGTTGGCTGATGAACGCGGCGCGGCCATCTTGCGGACGCATTTGGGCGACTTGCTAAATCATCCAGAAGCAGGCATGGCTATGGGTATGACCTTGGTGCAGCTTGCCGGGTTTGTGCCAGACTTGCTGCCGCAAGAGAAGATAGATGCCATTGACGCTGCGCTGCAAGCCGCCTAACTGTATTGGGTTGGTTTGTGAACAGGGGAATTGGCTGAAACTGTGACGATAAACGAATGTTAGAGCAGTGATAAAAGGACTGCGCTCCACAGCAGGAGCGCAGTCCTTTTTTTATTAAGCCAGACGGTTTAAGTTGTTCAAGTCGGTGAATGCTTGTGTCAGGCGGGCACGGAACGTATCTTCGGCCAGACGCAGCCATTTGCGCGGGTCGTAATACTTCTTGTTGGGTTGGTCTTCCCCATCGGGGTTGCCAATTTGGCCTTGCAGATAATCGTGGTATTTCTGGTCGTAGAGGCGCACGCCATCCCAGAAGGCCCACTGCAAGTCGGTGTCGATGTTCATTTTGATAGCGCCGTAGGAGAGCGCTTCACTGATTTCTTCGGGGCTGGAACCGGAACCACCGTGGAAGACGAAATTGATTGGTTTTTCGGCCGTGCCGAATTTTTCCTGCACGTATTGCTGTGAATTGTGCAAAATGACGGGGCGCAGCTGCACGTTGCCCGGTTTATAAACACCATGCACATTGCCAAAGGCGGCGGCGATTGTGAATTTATCGCTGACTTTCATCAGCTCTTCGTAGGCATAGGCTACTTCTTCTGGTTGTGTGTAGAGCCGGGAGCTGTCTACGCCTGTGTTGTCTACGCCATCTTCTTCACCACCGGTAACACCCAGCTCGATTTCCAGGGTCATGCCCATCTTGCTCATGCGTTCCAGGTAGCGCTTGCTGATCTCGATGTTTTCGGCGATAGGTTCTTCGGATAGGTCGAGCATGTGCGAGCTGTAGAGCGGAATGCCATGCACTTTGTAGAATGCTTCGCCTGCGTCTAGCATGCCGTCTACCCAGGGGAGGAGCTTTTTGGCGGCGTGGTCGGTGTGCAAAATGACGCGTGTGCCGTAGAGGGCGGCGACCTGGTGTACATGATGGGCACCGGAAACGGCTCCGGCAATGGCTGCTTGTTGATTTGTGTTGCTCATCCCTTTACCGGCAAAGAAGATGGCGCCGCCATTGGAAAATTGCAAGATGACGGGGGAGTTTACGTCGCGGGCAGTTTCAAGGACAGCGTTGACGCTGTTGGTGCTGACGACGTTGGCGGCCGGTAGCGCGTATTGGTTCGCTTTGGCATGGGCAAAGATTTCTTGGACTTGGTCGCCGGTGATGACGCCGGGAGCAAGGTGACTGATTCCAGACATGGTTGATTCTCCTAGAAGTGAAATTGATAAGATGTGGTTTGTGGTTGTTTTAGGGGTGTATTGGGTGTTGGGTAGTCTCTGTTTATGAAGTCAAGCAGGTTGGTGATGGGTCGTGTTTTGCTTTGTGAGTGTCGCGCAAAATGACTCCATAGGTGCCTGTTTGTTTCGTAAAGAGTGATTACGTGATACGCAATACGTAGTAGGGTTGTTTCCCGCTAAAACTTTTGCAAGCCACAGGTTGTCGTTGCCTAAACTATATCAAATTTTGGGCAAGGTGGCAGGTTAACGGTTACGGCCGTATTGTTCGTGACTCGATACCCAATCGGATGATGAGATGGCTGACGCCAATGAAATTTCGCCGGCCAGAGCGGCGGCGGCGACGATTTCGGCAAAGCGGTTTACTTTGCCTTTGCCATAGCAGCCGAGTAGCTCCAGGCATTCGCGCTGGGTTGCCAGTCCGACGCCGCCGCCATAGGTGGCAACGATGAGTGATGGTATTGTGAGTGAGATGTAGAGGTCGTTTTGTGGGGTTAGTTCGGTGTAGAGTACCCCGGCGGATGATTCTGAGACGTTGGCGACGTCTTGCCCTGTGGCGATGAAGATGGCGGTGATGGCGTTGGCGGAGTGCAGGCCGTTGTTGTTGGCGCCAGAGAGGATGGAGCCGACGTTGGCGACGCCATAATGGTAGAAAAGCCCTTCTGGTTCGACGCGCATATGCTGTATGAGGACGTCGCGCTTGACGATGGCTTCGGCGGTGACTCGTTTGCCGCGTGTGCGCATGATGTTGATTTGTGATGCTTTTTTGTCGGTTGCCAGGTTGGATTCGAGGTAGAAGTGGCGGATTTTGTCTGTTTGGTAGTGGTCGAGTATCCAACTGCATGCGGCGAAGGTGGCGCGTCCGACCATGTTTTGTCCTGCGGCGTCGCCGGTGCGGTAGTTGAAGCGCAGGTAGGCGAACTTGCTTGCGAGGTAGGCGTCGATGTCGCGTAGTTTGGCGATGCTTGATGTGGCTTCTGCTTCTTCGCGAATGTTGTCGATGTGTGCATGGACCCAACTGACGAAGTCTCGTGCTGCGCGGGCGTCGTCGAAGACGAAGACGGGGGCGCGCTGCATGACGTCGCCGACGACGCTCACTTTGACGCCGCCGCTGAGGTTGAGGACTTTCATGCCGCGATTGTAGGAGGCGACGAGTGTGCCTTCTGTGGTGGCCATGGGGATGAGGAAGTCGCCTTGTGCTTGCTCGCCGTGAATGGTGATTGGCCCGGCGAAGCCGAGGGGGATTTGGGCGATGCCGGTGAAGTGTTCGATGTTGCCCTGGGTGGTGTGTGGGTCGAAGGAGTATTGGGCGATGTGATGGAGGGGTTGTCCGGTGAAGTCGGTGACGAATTTTTGTCGTGTGCTGATGGCTTCGGGGCTGTAATCGTCTTTGGGGTCGCGGGGAATGCGTATGAGGTCGTCGCCGCTGCTGATGGCGTCTTCTACTTTGAGTTTGAGTTTGCCGAAGGGTTTGGCGCGGAAGGTGATTTCGATTTCGTGTTTGCCTTCTGCGAGGTGGGGGATGGCGGCTTTGACGCGGACGATGGCGCGAAGGGGGAAGGGGATGGGTGTGTCGTTGGTGATGTCGGCGGGGGTGTAGGAACGGCCGTTATCCAGGTCGAGAGTGAGCGCACTTAAAGGGATGTCTTGGCCGTCGATTTGCACTGTTTGTAACCCGGCAAACTCAGCGTCGCTGAGGCGGTTTTTCAGAGAAAAACGAACGCCATCTTCAATGTTTTCGAGGCTGCCAAAGGTGTAAAGTTGTTTCAATATCATGCTGGGAATTAACATTTATCTACCTCCTTAATGTGGGTGTTAGGTGAGCCAATATTGGGTTTTCGCAAAAATAATTGGACGATGACGGTGTTGTGCTGAATGGAACTGGTGAAGCGCAGCATCTCAGACATAGGGGGTTAGATAGCAATTTGGCTTAGCTGGATGGCTGTGATGCTGTGCTTTGCTCAGTATGACACGGGTTTGCCCCGCTTTGTGCTTTGCATATGAAGATGCGACTCACTGAGTGAATGGTTGTGACTCACTGAGTAAATGGTCGTGACTCAGTGAGTGAATGGGCGTAACTCAGTGAATGAAATGCAGTTTGCTGCCGATGTGCTTATTCTTCTTCGCCGCCCATGATGCGCCGCTTAACGTCTTGTGCCTGGGTTTGCAGCGAGTAGTTGACAAGATACCACATCCCTTTCCAGGTGTCGGGGTCGAGTAAATCTTTTGGTGAAGAGCCTTCGAGCATCTCTTGCAGGCTGACAAGGGTTTCGCCACCGGGTAGTTTGACGAGATGTTTATTGACTCGACCACGCAGTGCTGCTGATTCGTTTTGCAGGGAGTAGGTGAGTAAGTAGACGAGTCCTTTCCACGTATCGGGGTCGAGCATATCTTTGGGGGATGCGCCTTGGAGACTGTCTTGCAGTTCGCGCAGGAGATTTAGCTGGACATCTGGTGTAAAGCGGTCGATGTTTTCGCGCAGTAGTTTTAGCAGGTTGAGGGGCGAAAAGGGTGGCGGGGTGAATTTTGGCTCTTCGCTTTGTAGTTTGGCGGCCATTTCATTGAGTTCTGTGACGAGTTCGTCGAAGTCGGCTGTTTTGGCTGGCGCTGTGTTTGCCGTGGCTGTCGATTGAGCTGTTGTCTGGTGTAGGTAACAGTAATCTGAGTCTGCTTGTGCTGAATTTTTGCATTGGCTGCCACTCTTGGTTGTTGCCAGGCAGTGTCTCTTGGCGTTGCTCATGGGTTTTCTCCTTGCACCAAAGGCTACAGAATTTTGTAGTCTGGCATCGGGTTATTGGGATGGGCTTACCGTGTATCGGGATGTCGGTATGATCTCGTTTCTGTTAAAGATTGTCAAGTCAGTCTGGGTTTTTTGTTATCTATATCATTTGGCTTATACACAGGCCAACACTCCTGTCTTTCGCGATGTGGCTCAGTTTATGATGCTCGTTTTTTCTCTGTTATTCGTCGTGCTGCTGATTAGAGCCATGTTTTGCCATGTTGAGCGGCCGGCTCCGGGCAGATTAGGATTTCTGTCACCCGAAATAAGTGACAACCGGTATTGCTAATCAATCAGGCTGTCGTTTATCCTGAACATAAGCCTCAGGCTGTGTGGCAATGAAGATGAGGCTGTTGTAGTAAGTGGTTCATTCGCTGATTATGGAGGTGTGTCATGGCACGAATACCTAATTCTCAGGAACCCGTGAATGGTTTTGATGAACTACAAATGATGACCAAATCCATTGGCCTGTTAGCAGTGCTCACGGGGATTGTTTACTTGCGGGTGATAGGCGCAGAGAGTTTGCTTGCTCTGCAATCAGATGATCAGGGACAGTCGGTGCTGGTGCTCTTTGCGTTGTTGATTGTGGCAATATTGGGCTTGTTGTTTGCCTGGCGGCAAGAAGGTGTGGGCGGCTTTGTCGCTGCCCTGAGCGCGGTAGGAATCGGCATTTTTGCCTTTTTGAGCTTCCAAGAGAATCGCTGGTTTGCTGCGTTTGCATACAGCTCGCCGTTTTTGATTACTGGTTTGATGTTTGTCACCTGTTGGTGGCGTAAGCGTCTGTAATTGACGCCAATTTGGGTTTTTGTCATGCGCTTGCGAGGTTCGCAAGCGCTTTTTTTGTGTCTTCTCCCTCCAATTCTCCTTCTATTTTCCATTTGTGCAGTATTTCACAAAAGGGACGAGTGTCACGTTTTGTGCGTGACATGTGTCACTAACAGGATTTTGACAGATGGCATAAGGTTATGCTTGGAGGTCTGAGAAGCCATGCTAAATTTGATTTTAGTGAGTGGAGCCATCCTTTGTGCATTGCAAGCTATGCAAACGAAGCGGTTAATTCGAGCGGCTTTATGGCTGGCTTGTGTGAGCGCATTTGTGGCGCTGACCATGTATCGCATTGGTGCGCATGAAGTTGCCGTTATTGAGCTGAGTGTGGGTGCGGGGTTGGTCACAATTTTATTTGTGTTTGGCATCAGTATTGCCGGTGAGGATGCGATGGATGCTCCGGCAATTGTGCCTAAGGTGTTGATTGGCGGAATGGCGTTGGCCCTTGTTGTGACGTTGGGCTTGCTGCTGCTGCCGGTCGGTGAAGGTTCGCCACAGCCTGAGCAAACTTCTTTTGCGGTGATGCTGTGGGAGCAGCGGGCGTTGGATGTGTTGGTGCAGGTTGGCCTGATCTTTGCCGGGGTTTTGGGTGTGCTGGGGTTGTTGGCTGATGAAGCGCAAGTGGCGCATAAACCGGTGAAACGGGAAACGGCCGTTGCCAATCCTGAACCTGTTTTGGCAGCAACAGAGACGCCCGCGCCGCAGGAGGCACGCGCATGAACGATATGAGTATTTTGGTTGCCGGGGTGATCGGCCTGTTGGGTGCGGGGCTGTATGGTTTGTTGGCCGTGCGCAATTTGTTCCAGGTGATCATTGCTCTGCAAGTTTTGGTGAAGGCGGCTGTCTTGGCGCTGGTCATGGCCGGGTATGCCAGTGGGAATCTGGCATTGGGACAAAGCCTGGGCGTGACTGTGATTGTGGCTGATACCGTTGTCGCCGTCATTGGATTGGCGTTGGCCGTGCAGGTGAAGCGCCATCTGGGTACGTTGGACATCAAAGCATTAGCGACATTGCGGAGGTAGGCATGACGGCGTGGTTAGTTATTTGCACAATTGCTCTGACTTGGTTGGGTGCGGGCGCGGTTTGGCTGGTAGGTGATAGCCGTCCACGCTGGCAGCATAGTCTGGCTGTGACGTTTGCCCTGGCGGCGGCGGTAACGGCCGTTTTACTGATTCCCCAGGCGACAGACGAAGCTGTGATTACGCTGTCTGTCGGGGGGATGTTTGGCACGTTTACGTTTGTGCCGGATGGGTTGAGTGTTTTCTTAACGGCCGTTGCCACTGTCATTGGCAGTCTGGCGATTGTTTTTTCCGTTAATTACATGCACGGCGAGGCGCAGTTAGGCCGTTATTATGCCCTGGTGCTTCTGTTTATTGGGGCGATGGCCGGTTTGGCTTTGAGCGGCTCTCTCTTTTTGCTGTTCCTGTTTTGGGAAATCACGGCGCTTTGCTCTTATGCCCTTATTTCTTTTTATAACGATGATCCCAAAGCGGTACGCGGTGGCGTGAAAGCGTTGATTATCACGCAGTTAGGTGGTATTGGCCTGCTGCTTGGCGCGTTAATCACGCGCACGTATCTGGGTGATTATCAAATCAGCACGTTATTGGCACAGGCTGACACGTTACCTCCCAATATTTTGAGCCTGTTAGCCTTTGGCTTTTTGATTGCGGCTATGGCTAAGTCGGCGCAGGTTCCTTTTCACACCTGGCTGCCTGATGCGATGGAAGCGCCCACGCCGGTGAGTGCTTTGATTCATGCGGCGACGATGGTGAATGCGGGTGTTTATTTGTTGGCGCGATTCTATCCGGCGTTTGCGGGGGTGGCGGGTTGGAAAACGGCCGTTGCCACAGTCGGCATGGTCACAGCGCTGTTAGCGGCGCTTATGGCAATGGTTGCCTTCGACCTGAAGCGCGTGTTGGCCTATTCCACTGTCAGCCAATTGGGTTACATGGTTTATGCTGTTGGTGTCGGCGGCGTCTTTGCCAGTCAGCTGCACCTGTTTAGCCATGCCGTGTTTAAGGCGCTGCTCTTCCTGGGTGCCGGTGCCGTCATCCATGCCGTTGGCACACGCGATATGCGCCAGATGGGTGGATTGCGCCGCCAGATGCCTGTTACCAGTGTCGCATTCATGATTGGCGCGGCCGCTTTGGCCGGCTTGCCCTTCTTTTTCAACGGTTTCTGGAGCAAAGAATTGGTTTTGGAAATGGGGTTGGAAGGGGGGCCATTGTGGGCGTATGGCGGTATGGTTTTGGGTGCTGGTATTACTGCTTTTTACACCTTCCGCATGGTGTGGCTGGTCTTTTGGGGTGAACCGCGCGGTGCTGCTCATGCCCATCCGGCAGGAACGGCAATGCGCGTGGCCTTGATTCCCTTAGCCTTGGGCACTTTAACGACCTGGCTGGTGGTGGGGCCTTTTGGTCATTGGCTGGCAGATACGCTTCCTTATCACCATTTGCACGTAAAAACAACGGCCGAATTCCTGCGAGATATTGCCCTGGCTCCGGCGACTTATGTGGCAATTGCTGTTGTGGGGTTGGGGTTGGCTGCCTGGTGGTGGCGTGACCACTTGACTGGCCTTGCCAAAGATTTGCGGGGATTGGCGCAGTTTGCGGCCAATGGTTTTGGCTTTGAAACGGTGAACCGTGTTGTGGTCAACTTGACTCAACGTGCGGCGTCGGCGTTGCAACTGACACAGACTGGTGATTTGAACTGGAATGTGGTCGGGATTGTCGGCGCATTGCTGTTGGTTTTGTTGGTTTTGGCGGGTTAGGCCGTTTACAACGAAGAGAAAGATATGACTCAATCAATCATTATCTGGTTAATCTGGCTGCCGTTGGCCGCGTCGCCTCTCATTTATCTGGTGGGGCGCATCAGTCGGCGGCAGTGGGGGTACACCTCAACGGCGCGGTGGGTAGCGCTGGCGGCGTTGGCCGCTTCCTGGGTGCCCTTTGTTCATGCGTACCGGCAATTTTCGGCTGAGGGTGTGTTGACGTATGTGTATGGCTCTGTGGCGCTGCGTTTGGATGGCCTGAGCCTGTTGCTGGCTGGTGTTGTGTTACTGCTGGCAACGTTGGTGACGCTGTATTCAAACCCGTATATGGCCGGGGAAATTGGGGAATCGAAATATTATGCCATGTTGGCGGCGATCTCTGGCGTGATGATTGGCCTGGGGTGTGCCGCTGATTTGTTTAATTTGTGGCTGTGGTTTGAGGCTATGGCTGTCACTTCTTACTTGCTGGTTGCTTTTTACCGGGATGAGAGCGCGGCGCTGGAAGCGGGCGTGAAGTATCTGGTGCAGAGCGCGGTGGGTTCGGTGTTTGTGTTGATGGGGGTGGCGCTGGTTTTGGCGCAAACTGGGACGTTGGATTTGGCAGCGGTGGGAACGGCCGTTTCCACTCAATTTGCCGACTCCCCCTTGCTGCTGACAGCCGGGGCACTCTTTGTCATTGGCTTCGGTGTCAAAATAGCCATCGTCCCCATGCATACCTGGCTCCCCGATGCCCATTCGCAAGCGCCCAGCGGCATCAGCGCCATGCTTTCCGGTGTCGTCATTGAGGCGGGGCTGGTCGCTTTGCTGCGCTCCTTGTCGGCGCTGGCGGGTGTTGCCGCCGCCTGGGGCGAACTGTTAATTGGGTTTGGCGTCTTGAACATGGTCGCTGGCAACTTGTTGGCGCTGCGCCAGACACAGGTGAAGCGGTTGCTTGCCTTTTCCAGCCTGGCACACGTTGGCTACATGCTGCTTGGTCTGGGTGTTGCCATCTACGCGGGTAATGTTGCCGGAGCCGAGGGCGGTTTCTTCCACCTCATCAGTCACGGCTTGATGAAGGGATTGGCCTTTTTGTCTGCTGGCGCTTTGTTGTATGTGCTGCACACAGCCAGAGGGGATCATTCTCCGTTGACGGTCAGCGATTTGGCGGGGGCGGCGCAGCGGTACCCGTTGGTGGCATTGGTTTTTAGCCTGGCCTTGTTGGGGTTGGGTGGTTTGCCGCCGTTGGTCGGGTTTATGTCGAAATGGCAGATTATGGCCGCTGGCTTTGCCACGCAGAATACGGTTTTGTACGCGATTGTCGCTTTTGCCGCGTTGAACAGTGTGCTGTCGCTGGCTTATTATGCGCCTTTGGTGAATATGGTGTACCGGCGGCAACCGTCAACGGCCGTTCTCGCTGGGCAGCCTGTTCCCTTCATGATGCAAATTCCTTTGCTGCTGTTGGCCGTGGGCGTCGTCGCCATCGGTTTCTGGCCGAATCTGGTGAATTGGTTGGTGCAGCCAGCCGGTGCCGCACTCTTGGCTGCCTTTGGCGGGTAACGAACGCGTGGAGATAGGATTATGAACTTTTTACTGATACCACCTGTTGCTTTTGTGCTGTACATCTTGTTAGTCGGTGTGTTGTCTGGGCTGGGCCGCATGTTAGCCGGGCCGGAGAATCGAAACAGCGCGAAAGCGACGATTTATGCGGGCGGTGAAGAAGCGCCCCAGCAAATGGCCGCACCGGGTTATCGTCCATTTTTTGTCATTGCCCTGTTTTTTGCCATTTTGCATTTGGGCGTGTTGATGCTTGGCAGCAGTCATCCCAGTTGGCCGGTTGTGCTGTATCTGGGTGGCTTGATTTTGGCGCTGCTGGCCTTGATTTTGGGATAAGCGAGAAAAAGATGCTTGGCGCATGAAATGACGCTGCGAAAGGCTGTTTTCAGGAGAAATGAGCATGACTCTGAATGTAACTCAGGAATGGCAAGGGGTGCTGGATAAGATCAAGAATTGGGCACGAATTAATTCCCCCTGGGCTATTCATTACAACAGCGGTTCTTGTAATGGCTGTGATATTGAGATTTTAGCAACGCTGACGCCACGATATGACGTGGAACGGTTTGGCATTAAGCTGCAAGGCAGTCCGCGCCATGCGGATGTGTTGATTTGCACTGGCCCGGTTACGCGGCAATCCCGCGACCGGCTGCTGCGTATTTATGAGCAGATGCCGGATCCAAAGTTTGTGATTGCGGTTGGCACCTGTGCGATTTCCGGTGGTGTGTTTCAAGGGTGTTATAACGTGATTGGGCATATTGATGAGGTTATCCCGGTGAATATGTATATTCCCGGCTGCCCGCCGCGCCCGGAAGCGATTATTGATGGTGTGGTGAAATTGCTGACGAGTTTGCAGGCTGTGCCGGAGTCGGCTACAGCTTAGGAGAATGATGATGGATGTGAGATTGGAAACGGCCGTTTCCCTGACAAAACCTTGGGCAACAGAAACGGCCGAACCTGCCCCTTATCGCCTGGATGTCTCCCTGGAAAGAGAAAACCTGCTCCCCGTGATCTCTGCCTTATTTGCCGCTGAGTGGGGATACCTGTCTGCTATTACCGGCGTTGATCTGGGAACGGCCGTTGGCGTGGTTGAAGTGCTTTACCATTTTTGCGAAGGGCCTTGCATTGTCACCCTGCGCTTGCGTGTTCCCTACGACGACGCCCAAATTGACAGCGTTTGTTCAATAATTCCCTCCGCCAGCTTCTTCGAGCGCGAATTAAGCGAAATGCTCGGCATAACCATTGTGGGTACACCCAACGCCGACCGCCTATTCCTGCCCGATGATTGGCCGCTTGGCGTTTATCCACTGCGTAAAGAGTATGTGATGCAAGGGTGATATGATGACCGTAGCAGCTCCGACAACACAAAAATCAGAAAAATTTATTGTCCCAATTGGCCCGCAGCACCCCGCCCTTAAAGAGCCGGGGCACTTCGAATTTGCCGTTGATGGTGAGATTGTCACCGACGCCACCGTCAGACTGGGTTATGTGCATCGTGGCATCGAAAAAGGGACGGAATCGCGCAATTGGGCGCAAAACTTGTACTTATTGGAACGCATTTGCGGCATTTGTTCCCACACACACGCGTTTGCCTACGTGTTAGGTGTGGAACAACTGGCAGAAGTCGAAGCACCGCCCCGCGCACGCGCCATTCGCATGGTTGTTGCCGAATTAGAGCGCGTTCACAGCCATTTCCTTTGGTTGGGTGTCGGCGCTCACGAGGCAGGGTTTGACACCCTGTTTATGTATTCCTGGCGTGACCGGGAAACGGTGATGGATTTGCTGGAATCATTGACCGGCAATCGCGTCAACTATTCAGCCTGTGTGCTGGGCGGCGTCAAATTCGACATCAATGGCGAGCAGACAAAGGGAATCCTGGAAGGGTTAGACTTTTTGGAGAAGCGCACCCATCATTACCTGAATGTCATTCAGCAAGATGCGCTTTTCTTGCAGCGCACGCGCGGCGTTGGCGTGATGACGCAGCAGCAAGCGCGGCAGCTTGGCGTTGTTGGCCCAACGGCTCGTGCATCTGGCGTGGCGCGTGATTTGCGTATTGATGCTCCCGGTCAGCATTACAATGACTTCAATGTCAACATGATCTTGGAAACAGATGGTGATCTGGCGGCGCGTTTTGTCGTGCGTATTCGTGATTTATTCGAAAGTTATCGCATTATCCGTGAAATTTTAAGCAATATGCCGGAAGGTGATTTGGTGGTGAAGCGGATGCCGCGCAAGATTAAGGCGGGCGAGACAATCAGCCGGGTTGAAGCGCCACGCGGTGAGGCATTTTACTACATCAAGAGCAATGGCTCGGAGATGCCAGAGCGCATTAAGGTGCGCACGCCAACCTTGTGCAATATGGCTTCGGTGCTGACGCTAACCGTTGGGCAGCACCTGGCAGATGTGCCGATGATCTTGGTGGGCATTGATCCCTGTTTTTCTTGCAATGACCGCAGTGTGACGGTTACGCAGCCCAGCGGGCAGCGTGAGCATTGGACATGGGAGCAGGTGCGGCGCTTTGGCATTGAGTATTATCAGCGGCAGGGAGGACAATGACAATGGAAGCGGTAAAGGATATTCTGGCTTTGCTTGTTTTTCCTGGCGGTCTGTTTGTGGTATTTGCCGGGATGATGTACGAGTGGCTGGATCGTAAGTTGGTGGCGCGGCTGCAAAATCGGATTGGGCCACGTTGGTTCCAGCCGATTGCGGACACGGTGAAGTTGTTGGCGAAAGAGGAAGTGCTGCCGGAGAGTGTGACGCCGTTCTTTTTTGTGGTGCTGCCCCTGATTGCATTGGCGGGTGCGTTAACGGCCGTTCTCTATACCCCCATGGTCGGCCTGGAACCTGCGTACAGCTTTCCCGGCGATTTGATCGTTACCGTCTACATGCTCAGCTTGTTGACCCTGTGCATTGGCCTGGCGGGCGCAAACACACGCAATCGCTTTTCGCTGGTGGGCGCAACTCGCGCTTTGACGCAGCTCTTTGCCTATGAAGCGCCCTTTTTGCTGGCCTTGTTTGGCCCGGCGATTGCCGCCGGAAGCTGGCAAATCGGCGAAATTGCCCATTATGCCGAATCGCACTGGTTCATTTTTACACAGCCGATTGGCTTTTTAGTCGCCTTAATTGGCTTGATGGGCAAACTGGAACTGCCTCCTTTCGATTCGCCAGAAGCGGAAACAGAGATTGTCGCTGGCGCTTTGACGGAATACAGCGGGCGTGGTCTGGCAATCTTCCGCATTGGCAAAGGCGTCGAATTGGTTGTTGGCCTGACGTTAATTGTCACCTTTTACCTGGGTGGCGTGGCTAACCCCATTGTCTTTTTTGTGAAGACCATTGGGATGCTGGTGGTGATGGCGGCGTTGCAAACTTTGCTTACTCGCTTGCGCATTGACCAGACTGTTGGTCTGTGGTGGCGGTATGGCGCACTGTTGGTGCTGTTGCAATGGGCTGTGTTAATTGTTGTGCAAATTGCGTGATGAAAGAAGGGAGTAAGTCATGCGGATAGGAATGATGTTGGGTGATGTGCTGCGTGCTTTGTGGCAGCGGCCGGTGACGGAGAAGTACCCTTTCGAGCGGCGTGAAGCGCCAACCCGCCTGCGTGGCAAGCTGCGGTGGGACCCGGAAAAATGCACCGGTTGTGGCTTGTGTGGCAAAGAGTGCCCCTCCAATGCCGTCGAGGTGATCACGATTGATAAGAAGAACAAGCGGTTTGTGATGCGCTATCACATGGATCGCTGCACGTATTGTGCGCAGTGTGTGCAGAACTGCCGCTTTGATTGTATCGAGATGTCTCACGAGGATTGGGAATTGGCGGCCGCCAACAAAGAGTCGTTTACGGTCTTTTATGGCAAGGATGAGGAGCTTGATGCCTTCTTGGATGCAGTCTCTGCAAGCGATTTGGCAGAAACGGCCGTATCCTGAGTCGCCAATTCGCGTAGCGATTTTGGGTGTAGGGCACGAACTGCGCGGCGATGACGCCGTTGGCATTGCCGTGGTGCGGCAGATGAACTGTGCCAACGGCGTAGAAGCGGACGCGCGTTCGCTGCTGCAATCGGATGCCGCCAGCTTGCTGCTGTTAGAGGGTGCGCACGCTCCGGAAAACTGTACCGGTTCGCTGCGGCGGTTTGCGCCGCATTTGGTATTGCTGGTGGATGCTGCCTGGCTGGGCGAGCCGCCGGGAACCGTGCGCGTTATTCCCTGGCAAGAGACAAGCGGCTTGAGCGCAACGACACATACGCTGCCCCTGCATATGCTGGCGCAGTATTTGGTGGCGGAAATTGGCTGCGAAGTTGTTTTGTTGGGTATACAGCCGGTTCAACTAGAGTTAGGGCAACCCATGTCAACGGCCGTTGCCGCTGCTGCCGCCGAGGTGGCGGCGTATTTGCCATCGCTTTTTATGGCGCATCCCCATCCGGCACCGGCAGCCCTGCCATGCGCATGATCTTCAGCGCGTTGGTGGTGGGACAGGGGCCAGTATGCAGCATGTAGTCGAAAACCATACGGCCGTTTTCGACATCATCCCTGAAGTGAAAATTGCGGACTTGTGGTGAGGAGTCAGCCAGCCTGACCAACTCTAAGTCGTGTGTGGCAATGACGCCAACGCCATTGCCGCCAACCAGAGCCTGGACGTAAGCACGGCTGCCGATGAGGCGTTCGCGATTGTTTGTGCCGCGAAAAATCTCGTCAATGAGGAAGAACAGCGGGTAATCTGCTTCTTGTTGCAGCGCGGCTAACATGCTTTGCAGGCGGCGCACTTCTGCATAAAAGAAGGAAAAGCCATCGGTGACAGAGTCGTTGACCTGGATCGATGTGTAGAGACGGAAAAGATGTGTGCGCAAGGTGTCGGCAATGACGGGGCCACCCGCATAAGCCAGGCAAAGATTGATCCCCAATGTGCGTAAAAATGAGCTTTTCCCGGCCATGTTGGAGCCGGTGATGATGGTCACGGAGCCGGTTTGGTCAATCTGGAAGTCGTTGCTGACGCGATGGTCAGCGGCGATGAGCGGATGGCCGAGGGCGGTGGCTTGAAAGAGGGGAACGGCCGTTGCCTCTGTCACGATGTCGGCGAAAATCGCGCCCGGATTGAGGTAAGCAAACGTCGCCAGGGAACTCAGTGCTTCCAATTCGTACCAAATGTCAAGCCAACGTGGCAGCAAGTTTTGTAAATCGCGTTTAAGCTGCTGCATGCGCCAGGCAAAGTAAATGTCCCAGGGGAGCAAGGCGTTGAGGAGCAGCCAAAGGATGGGGTTGTACTGGATACCCGCGGCGGTGATGATGCGCGTGACGCGCCGTAGTTGTTGTGACGGCCGTTTCCGTTCGTCTAGAAACGGCTGGCAAATGGCTTGTACGCCATTGTTTTGCGCATAGGGATAGGTTTCCAGGAAGCCAAAGACAGCCTGGAGTTTGCGCAGCCCATCGGCGAGAAAACTGGCATCTTTGAACAAGGGGCCGACCTGGCGTGTTTGTGCGCCGGAAAGCAAGACGAAGGGAACCCATGTTAACAGCCACCAGGGAGGCAGCACATTTGCCAGATTGAGCAGCAGCAGGGGAATGGTGATGAGGGTTAAGCTAGACAGGACAATGAGTATGGGACGCAGCGAATGGGGCATATCTTGCTGCGTCAGCCAATCCAGTACACGCTGTCCCGGCCATTTGTCGCGCCCAACGGCCGTTTCGTCATCATCGCCAGCGGCGAGGGTGGCGTTGAGCACAAGTTTGTCGCGAAAGCGGGGCATGGCCGCCAGTTCGCGCACAACGGCTTGCCGCTGACGAATGGCGGCCGGGTCGGGCTGTGTTTGCAGCAGCCATTGTTGCAAGCGGTCGCTGCCGCCATGCGAAACGGCCGTATCCAGCAAGCGCAGCAGTGACCGTTCGCCTAGCAAATCGAGATCATAGGCAAAAGGATGCTCCAGGCGTGGCGGCGCGGGCAATGTGGCGGGGATGTGTTCCCAATCCAGGGCCATGCGTGCCAGATGGGCTTGCTTGATTTGCCGCCAGAGGTGATGTTGGGTGATGGCGCGTTGAATGCGGCGATGGCGAGCGACGGCGACCAAAAAGGGGATGCTGGTGAGGATGCTGACGCCAACCCAGGGCCAGGGGCCTGCTTTGAAGAGGGTGAAAAAGGAAACGGCCGTTGCTCCCAGGAAAAGCGCCAAACGTAAACGGCTGAGGCGATTGCTGATTTCGTGGAGTTCGTTTAAGCGTTGTGCCAGCCGCTGTACCTGGCGTTGTAGAGCTTGTTCGCGTTGTGTTCGTGAGTCGTTCATGTGTTTGGTTGCCCAACGGAGACACCGGCCGTGTACCCGCTGGCCCATGCCCATTGGAAGTTATAGCCGCCGATACGGCCGTCTACGTCACAAATTTCGCCACAACAAAAAAGACCGGGACAGATGCGAGACTGCATCGTCTTCAAATCTAATTCGTGCAGCGGGACGCCGCCAGCCGTGACTTCAGCATAATTGTAGCCCCGGTTGCCGCTAATGGGCAGTGGACATTGGCTGATTTGTTGTACCAGTGCGCGGCGGGCGCTGCGCGTCAGTTGGCTGCCTTCCATTTCCAAAGGCACGCCCGCTTCATGACACAGGGCTGTCGCCAGGCGTTCTGGCAAATGGAGGCGCAAATAGTTGAGGACGCTTTTGCGGGCAAGCGCTTGTAATGCTGTGTCTAATTCTGTGGCAGACAGGGACGGCAGCCAGTTGATGGAGAGCGAACTACCGGGATCGTCCTGTTGCGCGGCAATAAAATGGCGGCTGATGTCGAGCACGCCTGGCCCAGAAAGGCCGAAGTGTGTGCAAAGCGTGGAGTCTGTGAATTCCACCAGCTTTTTGCCATTGCTTGCCGAAACGGTGAGGGTGGCGGGCAAGGTAATGCCGCTCAGCGTGCGCACAAAATGGCCGTTAGGCAGTGTCAACGGGACGAGCGCCGGGAAAATAGGCTCACGCAGTGTGTGACCGAGGGCTTGCGCCAATTGATAGCCATGTCCGTCTGAGCCGCTTTTGGGGAGGCTGCGCCCACCCGTGGCCAGGATGACACGCTTTGCCGCGATGCTGCCCCAAGCGCCGCGTACCTGGAAGCCGGTGGCTGTTTTGTGGATGGTTTCGACGCGGTAGGGATGTTGAATGGTGACGTTGGTGCGGGAAACGGCCGTTAACAAAGCCTGCAATATCGTCTGCGAACTGTCAGTAGTGGGGAACAGTTTGCCTGTGTCTTCCCGTTTCAGCGTGACGCCTAAATCACGGAAAAATTCGGTTGTTTGCGGCACATCAAAGCGTTTCAATACCTTTTTGATGGCGTTGCGCGAAGCGCCCGCGTAAGCGGCAGCATCCACCTGATCGTGGGTGACATTGCAGCGTCCCCCGCCCGAAACAAGGATTTTGGCGCCCAGTTTGCGTGCCCCGTCTAACAAGAGGATTTGTTGTTGCGGATATGTGCGCCCGGCCCAAACACCGGCCATGAGTCCGGCTGCGCCAGCGCCCACAATGACAACGTCAACGGCCGTATCCACTTTCTGCACTACGACTCTTTCGAATTGAGATTCTCTGCACCCAGGCGTAAGCTTACTGGCAAATTAATAGTAAATTCTGCGCCCTTCTGCGGCAAATTGCGGACAGTCGCCTGCCCCCCATGTGCATCGGCAATCGCCCAAACAACGGACAGACCAACCCCCGTGCCAGACTGTTTTTTGCCATGTTCACCCCGATAATATTTATCAAAGACACGAGGCAGCTCTTTTTCAGGGATACCAGGGCCTTCATCCTGCACGCGAACGACAGTCACTTCCTCTTTAAACTCAATAAATGCGCTGACCGTTGAACACGGCGGCGAATATTTAATGGCATTGTCCACTAAATTCAAAATCATGTGATACAGGCGTGTTTCATCGGCCAGAATGACGTAGGGAGTTCCGAAGATTTTGTAGCGGATGGCCGTTTCCTTGTGCAAGGCGGCTCCTTCCAAATCCCGAAAAACTTTCGCCACAATTTTGTCCAGTTGGCAAGGCGAACGTTCTGGTTCAATCACTTCATCGCGTGTCAGTTGCAGCATCTGGTTAATCATGTCTAACATGCGGTCGGTGGCTTCAACAATTTGCCTGACAAAGCGCTGCCCCTTCTCATTCAACGTCATCACTTTGTCCATCAGTTGGGCAAAGCCTTTAATCGACGTGAGCGGGCTTTTCAGATCATGGGAAAGGGCACGCATAAATTCGGCGCGATCCTTTTCCAGGCGCTTCACGTAGGTAATGTCTTGCATGACGACGATGGTGCCCACTTCTGGCAGATGTTGTGCTGTGGTGAGATAGGTTTGCTCGCCGATGGTTGTCTCTGCCGTGCGCCCCACGCTGCGGCTGATGCCCTCGAAAAGCTGCGACATGCTGTCTTCCAGGAGCTTCCTTGCGGATTTGTTGGCTACGAGTGGCTGCCCATGCTCATCAAGAATCAGCAGCGGTTCGGTGATGGTTTGTGCAGTTGCCTGGATGGCTGCTTGCTGCCGTTTTGATTCGGCAAACAAGCGTGCATTTTCAATGGCAGTCGCCACCGGGTTAGCAAAGGCACGCAGCAGCGCCATATCTTCCTCTTCGAAATGGCCGTTTGCCTTGTTGATTAACGACAAAACACCAACAACCTTGTTTTGAATGGTGAGCGGGATACAGGCGATTGTCTCTGGTGTTTGCCCGTCATAGTCGTCTACCTCTGGTATGTATGCAGGGTGATCGGCAACATCATGAGACATAATAACTGTCTTTGTCTTCGCCGCTTGCGAGACAAGACCGTGCTTGATTATTTTTGCTTGTGGCGGGAATTTGCCCAGGCGTAGTGGAATCAGCCCACCTTGCCGTTCATTAAACAGATAGAGATGAACGGCTTCAACCGGCCAATGGCGATTGAGTTGTGTGACAAGCACATTGTAAACCTGTGCCAGGTCTAGCGATGACGAGACGGCGTGAGCTACTTCATTGAGAGCGGCCAACTCTTTGACGCGGCGTTCTAATGCCTGGTCGGTGGCCTGGTAGACACGCGCATTTTGGATGGCGATGGCGGTGAAGTCGGCAATGGCTGTGAGCAGGCGTTCGTCGCGGCGGCTAAAGGATTTGCCCCCTTCGCGGTGTCCGGCAGCAATGACGCCGAGGGTCACGCCGCCTAAGTTAACGGGCACATAGAGAAGCGATTCAACCAGATAACCGGTTTTGACTTTGATTTGATCTTCGCCGGGTTGCCGGACGGCACGCAAGGGTTTGCCGGTGTGAATGACTTTACCGGCCGGATTGTCTTCACGGATGGGGATGCGCATACGCCGGACTTTTTCGTCCTCGATGCCTTTTTCTGCCTCTAAGAAAAGCTCGCCGGTTTGTTCGTCCACAAGCCAGATGGCTGTTTCGCCGGCCGAGGTGAGGAAGTGGGCTGTTTCTACAACCTGGTTGAGAACCTCGTCGGGGTCAAGTTGGGAGGTGATGGCTTTGGCGATTTGGGTGAGGGCGTCGGCCTGATCGAGTTTTTCCTGGAGGGTGGCGGTTTGCAGGGCTGGGCGTTCGACGATGTGCAAAATGAGTTGCAGCCCACCGAGGTCGATGATGTCGCCTGTGTGCAGGGGGGTGGGGTTGTTGACGCCGATGGAACGGCCGTTACGAAACGTCCCATTCGTGCTGCCCACATCAATGGCATACAGATTTGTCACAGTCGGGCGCAGCATCAAGTGCTGCCGCGATATGCCATGCGTATCCTGTGTGTAATTTTTTAGATTGACCAGATTGGGGATGTCTGCATCACGCCCCAAGATGATTTCACCATTAATTTCCAGGCCAAACTGCTGTACCGTGTCAGTAACCAGAGCCAGCCTTATACGCCAAATGGGCGCTTTTTGCGCCTGGGGGTCAGTTGGCGCATATGGCACAGGAGCATAATCAATATCCTCAGATAAGTCAGAGTGCAGTGCCGACGTGGAGGGGATAGCATCTTGAAATGTACTTCCAGCTTTTGAGCCTGTATCTGATGTCATGCTGGGCAGATCCTTTTGTAGGTATTCTAGACGCCTATAACCTACAATA
>JACKBV010000044.1 GCA_020634315.1 Ardenticatenaceae bacterium
GTAACGCAGTTGGTTAACGGCCGTCCAGATGGACGCGCGTTCGGCATCATAAACTTTTTCATGCAAATCGGGCATGTCGCGCAGCAGGTAAGAGAGAAGCTGAATGTCAAACTCGCGCCCTAGAATGGCGGCACGCTGCACCACTTCCTTGACGGATTGGGCCAATTGGTCAATACGGGCAATTAAAATGGCACGCACATCCATGGGCAGCAGCATCGCCGTTAAATGGGGCGCATCTTGCTGTAAGAATTCTTGTTCGCGCAAGTACAGCAAAATCTGCTCGGCAAAAAACGGGTTGCCGTCAGAGCGTTCGATGAGCAGTTTGAGGATGCGCGGCGAGGGGGGATGTCCCAATAAATTCATTGCCAATTCGGCAAGGCCAGCCTCACTGAGGGAAGTTAGATTGATTGTTTGTGTTGGCTCCGACAAGCCCATAGCAGCCGGTGTTGTTTCATTGCGCGTCGTCAGAATGATGGCGACTGGATAATTGGTCAGGGTGCGCGATAGCTGGCGTAAACATTGCCAGGATGTTTCGTCGAGCCAATGGACGTCGGCAATGTGCAAAATCAGCGGGCGGTGTGTGCTTTCTGCCTGGATTAATGTTTGCAGGGCCAGCAGTGTGTTGTCGAAATAGGCTCGCCCTTCCATTTGTGGGGCCAGGTCGTTATCCATGTGCAGGCCAATCAAGGCGCCTAAAAACGGCCGTGCCCAGGTCAGTTTGGGTCGTAACTCATCCCGTTTCTCTGGCGGAATGTGCGGGTTGTGCAGAAGGGCATTGAGACGGCGCTGGAACCGCTCTTGGTTCGCCACGGGTGTGTCGCCATAAACCTGTTGAAAATAGCGATGGAGTAGATGGCGAAAGGGATTGAGCGCCTGACGCAGGATTTCGTCTGCCTGGCTGTGCAGCCATTGTGGTGGTTGTGGAAAGCGCTGCTGCCAGGTTGGCGCACGTTGGAAGGCGTCAACGAGGCGGCTTTTGCCGATGCCTGCTTCGCCTTGAATGATGAGGATGCCAGCGAAACGGCCGTTTTGTAACGGCCGTACAAACTCAACCATCTGCGCCAACTCCACCTGCCGCCCAATCATGCGCCCGTGAAAATGGAGATTCGCCTCTTCGCGGCGGCCATTGTACGCATAAGCGGGTTGCAGTTCGGGAAATCCCTTGAAGGAGAAGTGGCCTTGGGGCGTAAAATGAAACTGCTGCTGCCCGCGCTGCATCAACTCCTCATCAGCCCATAAGGCTCCCCAGGGTGCGGTCGTCATCAGGCGTGCCGCCAGATTAACGCCGCGTCCATAGCAGCTGTACTCCTGACGCAGTTGTTTGGCACCGACAAACCCGGCATACATCAGCCGGTACGTGATTCCGGCGCGGAAGGTGACTTGTGTTTGCTGGCTCAGGTCTTGCACAAAGTTCATGACACGCTCGATGTCATTTTCGTGGCTGGTTGGCATGCCCCAAAACAGCAGCAGCGTACATCCCTTATCGCCAAAATCGATGGTGTTTAGATACCCGCCATAGGTTTTGATGAGTTTGAAGATGGTTTGTACGAACGGCGCGAGTTGTTCGTGTGTGTAAATGTCGCGCAAATTCAGGAAAAGGGTGGTTACGTGGCGGAATTCACCGCGCACTTGCTGCTGCAAGATCGTTCCGGGGATGAATGTCCCCAGCAGTCCCTGGTCGAATGGTGGTGTGTAGGCGGGTTGTGGGGCGGGGAGGGTGTCGGTAACGGCCGTTAACCGCCAAAACTTGCCCGCCGCACTCGCTTCAATATGTGCCGCCAGCTCCAGATACAAGCCGTTTGTCAGCAGCGTGTCGCCTGGCCTGGCGGCTTGCTCCGCATCTGTGCAGCCATCAATGGCTGAGCCGCGAAAGTAAAACGCGTGGGTGAATTCCCCCAAATGCGCCATATCCGCGAACCCTGGTTCGCCGAATTCCGGTTCGCCCACGATGCCCCATTCGACGCTGCCTTCTGCCAGCCCCACCTTAATCGAGAAACGAAATTCGCCATATGGCGTTTGCCGGGTGGGGTTGTCACGCAGATTTTGCTGCATGGCAACGGCCGCAGCCAGGGCGCGTTGGATGGCGGGCGGGGTTTTGCTGAGGGTGGGCGTGATGGGGAAAACGGCCGTAAACGCATCGCCAGCAAACCCCGTAATTAACCCACCCTGTTCATAGACAGCCTGCACCAAAGGGTCAAAGATCGCCTGCATCACGTCGGCCATCGCTTCGCCACCCTCTGTCCCCTGCTGCATAAAGCTGTTTGTGGTTGCCGTGAACCCGGAAATATCGACAAACAGGGTGGCAGCGTGGAAACGGCCGTGAAAATGACCCTGGATAAACTGCTCAATGATGAACTGAGGAACCAGATCCTTCATCAGTCCAATTTTACCATGAGCCTTACCCTTTAGAGAACCATCCGCGATGCAGCGCCCACCCCATCAAAACCGCGCTGGCAAACAGGCTGCCGCTCACACTGGCAAACAAAACCTGCGCCCCCCACCGATCAAAAACATAGCCGCTCAGCGGGCTGGTTAGCAAAGGAGCCAGCCCAATCATGGCTGCATTCATCATCGATTGCGCCGTTGAGGCCCACGCGCCAGCGCGTTCGTCCACCAACCGCACCAGGGTAATGATAAACAAGCCATATCCCAACCCCTTGCCAACAGAAGCGAGAATGAGTATCCAGGGTGCCGTTGCCAGCGCATAGCCTACCAGCGCCAAACTCATTATAAGCAGTGACAGTAAGATGGATTGTGGCGCACGCAGCCGTCGAATAATACTGTTGCTGGTCAGCATGGTGGGGACTTCCCCTAATGCCGACATGCCAAACATAAAACCGATATGGGTTTCACTGCCGCCGATGGCCGTCATGGTGATGCCCCCAAAAACATAGGTGCTGACAAGGGGGATTCCCGCCAGAAAGGCAATGATCAGCAGGACAACGAGGCTTTTATCTTGAAGCAGCAGACGCATTGAAGGGCGTGATTGGCTTGTCTCCAGCGGGCCTTCGTCCAGTTTGGCAGTAATGTAAATGGCAGGAATCGAGAGTACCGCTGCTGTCCAGAACATCGGGGCAAATCCCGTTTGCTCCCAAATAAAGCCGCATAAGATTGAAAATGAGGCAAAGCCGATGGAACCCCACAATCTCATGCTGCCAAAATTCAGGTTGTGCCGATTGGTCATGCGGGCAACGATGCTGTCGCCAATGGGAATGGTTGGCGTGCGGGTGACGGCCAGGATGATGATGAGTGGCAAAATGCCCCAAAACGTGCGTGGCAATTGCATGAACAGCAAAAGCACGCCCCAGCCGGCGATGAGAAGTTTGAGGATGCGGAGACGGCCGTGTTGATCGGCCAACGCAGCAACAAACGGAGAATAAATCAGCATTGCTAACGGCAAAATGGTTGCCAGAATGCCCAACTGCACGCCATTCAGACCAAGTTGTGCCAGATAAACGTTTAGATATGGATCATAAACAGCTACAAATGACCAATAAAACCAATAATAAAGTGCGCCAACCAGGGCTGGCGAAAATGTGCGCGATGAAAGATGTCTTGTAATCATGGATGGGGAGATTACATGATATGATTGGCGCGGGCAATGGGAAGTAAAGTGGGTAATGGAAACCAATTCCCCGAAGGTTAGTTCGAGATGCTGCCGCAAAGAAGAAACCTTCGCGGGGTGATTTTTTGAAGGAAGAGATGATGGTTTATTGCTTGCAGAAACAAGAGCCGATTGCATTGGGAATTCGGCGTATTATCTTGGAACGTCTGGATGCCATTGAGCAGGATTTGACGGATGAGACGCTGGATCGTGATAAGGCGGTGCATAATGCACGCAAAACCTGTAAGCGCTTGCGTGCTGTGCTGCGCTTGGTGCGTGATGAAATTGGCCCCGATTTGTTTCGCCGGGAAAATATCTGTTTTCGTGACATATCGCGCCGCTTAAGTGTTGCCCGCGATAGTTTTGTGTTAATCGAGACGTTGACCATGCTCGATGCACAATATCCGGACACATTGCCTGCATCCTTTGTGGCTAATGCGCGTGTGCAGTTGGAGGAGCGGTATCAGGCTGTCTGGCATCGTTTTTGGGAGCAGGAAGGGGTCATTGAGGATGTGCTGCGCGAAATTCGCGCGGCGCGTGTGCGTCTGGAAACGCTGCCTATAACCGGCGATGATTTTGGCGTGTTTGCCCGCAGCCTGCGCCGCGTGTATCGTCGCGGTCGCCGTGCTATGGCTGCCGCATATGAAGGAGAGGGCGTGCCGCATGCCTTTCATGAATGGCGCAAGCGTGTGAAGTATTTGTGGTATCAGGTGGAGATTTTGCAGGATGCCTGGACGCCGCTGTTGTTGGCGGTGGCTGGTGAACTGCATGCTTTGTCTGGCTATTTAGGCGATGATCATGATTTGGCTGAATTGCGTCGGGTTTTGCTGCAAAATCCGACGGCGTTTGGTGCCGAGTCGGATTTGTCTGTCTTGTTGGCGCTAATTGCACAGAGACGAGAGGCATTGGAAACGGCCGCTTACCCATTGGGTCAGCGCATTTTTGCCGAATCGTCGCAAGCCTTTGTGGCTCGCATGGGGGTGTACTGGGCTGCGTGGCAGGCCGAGAGCGATGTCGTGCTGCAAACAGCTTCGGATAGTCAGCAAGAGCCGCCTGTGCAAGAGCGTCTGCTAACAACGCGGCAGGCTGCGGAATTGGAGCAGATTTCTGTGGAACAAGTTCGCCACCTGATTTACAGCGGTAAATTGGCGGCGTTTAAGTTAGGGGGGCGTTGGGTGATTGAGCGGGAGGCGATGGAGCAAGCGAGGCGCTGAGAGAGCTGTTTACCTGAAGCAGCCAACATATTTTGCCGTCGTCGGCCCATTCAATTTGCCAATCAGCGGGGCCAAAGGTGCGGCGCACGCCGCGCAGTAACTGCTGTAATCGCTGTGCAAAGGGGGGAATGTCGGGAGACGGCCGTTTCCAGCCGCTTAATTTTGGCAATTCAAGTGAAGCCGTTGTGTTGGCTTGTTGGAACTGAACGGTGTCGTGTGGCTGCGTGGTGCAGGTAACTGCCGTTCCGGTTGTTTGGCGTGGCACCATTTCCATGACCAACACGTCACGCCGCGTTTCGTTTGCTGGGGCGGCTGCCGACCAAACTGCGCATAGCGAGTTGGCTAAAGCCGTAGGATTTTGGAAGTCAATGTTTAGTTGGGAAACGGCCGTTTCCCCTGAAGCAAAAGCAGTACGCACGGCAACAGGGTTTGCCAATCGCGGAAAACGAATTTCATTGTAAAATATTTCGCATAGCCAGTCAGGATCACTCACAACAAGAAACTCCTGACCCCATTGGATGACGCCCTCCTGCAACAGCAGCGCATACAACTCATGCAACAAAATGCCACCATTGGGAACGGGCAAGCCCCGGCTGGTGGCGATGTCCAATAATTTGCCTTTGTCATGAAGCGGGTGCTTTCGAGAGCGCCGGGAGCCAAGCCAAATAAATGTCGCTGCGGCCATAGTCAATCTGTGTCTTTATCTCGCGTCGAGTTCGTGGATGCCAGCCCAGGCAACGGGTTGTGCATACTGGGGGCGGTTGGGGTCAATAGGCCCGTGCGGGGCACTGACGCCGGGTAATTCGATCTCATTAGGAACAATCTGGCGTGCCAACGCGCTAAATGGCGTCAGCGCCAATACTGCTTGCAAAATGGTGCGTGCCCGTGCCGTGTTCAGCCAAAACCGTGTGCCATACGAGCCATGAAATTGCCCTAACCAGGGAGCATCATCGAGGTTGAGGCGATATACCCAATCATCGTGGTCGATGATACGGCCGTCTCCCGTGGCATAATCAAACAAGCTGTAGAGGCGCATCAGGGAGAGTGTCTCTGCGCGTGGATAGGTGGCGTGCGAACCGCCAGCCGCATATCCCACCGGATGTGTGCCAATGAGCGTGACATCTTCATCCTCCCATGGCTTGGTTTGACGCGATTCGTGGTCGGCAAAAGTGATATAAGCCGGTGGCTCTTGGGGGCGGCCATGCTGATCCCGTTTGAAGAAAAGCATCATGCCTTCCCAATCACCTTCGTGGTCATTCATCCCGGCAAAACTCGTGCCCCAGTTGTTGAAGCTGTAGAAAAACCAATATTGCAGACAAAGATAATCGCCATCAATGACCTGGCGATAGTAGTAGGCATAGGCCGGGTTGTGCTGCTGATATTGGGTGATGGCGCTGGTGTAAGTGGTGGTCGGCAAAATGAGGCGTGGCAATGAATTTTGTGGGGCGCTGGTCACAGATTCGGTGAGAATTTGCTCGAGCAAGCCATTCCACCAGAAAAGTTGTGTGGCGCTTTTGGTTTTGGGAGTAAACCAGCTATATGCTTTTTGCGCCAGACGTTCAGCGAGGTTGGTGCGATTGGCGCCAGCCCAGCGATAAACCATTTCCAATGCTCCGTCGCCCCATTCGCTGATCACGTCCTGGCCGAAGAAGGGGCCGTTGGTGACGGTGCGCAAGAAGGTGGTGGCGGAACGGCCGTATCGTTGCAGCACATCTGGCGTCACGTCACCGGGCGTGGCAATTGGTTTTGTCTCGCCTTTGGCAAACAAACTGCTGTAAGCGAGCATATCTTCCACGCGCATCGGGAAAAATTGTTCATCCTTGTTAAAGCGAAGAATCGGTGCATATTTTTGGTGTAACTCGACCATGTTTTCTCCCTGTCGTGTTGCTACGGCCGTTATTTTAACACATTAGCGTCTGCTCTTGGTTCATTTTCCTCTCATGTTCACCGTGTAAAATCTGGCCCGAACCAAAACAAAAGCAATTGAGGATAGTATGAGCCGAGAAATTATCACCATCAAAGAACGCCATCACGATCAAGTACTCGCATCGGCTGTGGAATCAGAGCATGTCCAGTTATTTGAAGGGGCATGGTATTTTGATGCTGACCATGTCGATATGTCCCATCTGGTTATCACGGAACGCACCTATGTCTGCCCCTACAAAGGCACTTGTTATTGGATCGACCTCAAATTACCCGGTTATGAAGCGCAAGATGTAGCCTTTACCTATTTCAAAGTCCATCCCGGCTATGAGTTTGTCCACAACAAATTTGGCTTTTATGCCGGGGCACGCGAAGCGACGTATGAGGAAACGGCCGTTATTACCGACACTATCATCGCCAATGACGCCACCGCCTAACTCAGTGATCGCACCCCCAAAGCCTCGTAAACAGCCAACAACCGCGCCTGGGCCAATGACCAGGTAAATTCGCGCCAGGCGCGTGCCGCCGCTTGCTGTCCCAGCTTTCGCGCCAGCTCAGGATGGTCAAGCACGGCGATTATCTGCTGCGCCAGAGAAACGGGGTCATCCGGCGTGAAGAGAAGCGCCTCACTGTCCGGGCACACGAGTTCGCGCACAACAGGCAAATTGGCGGCGACAATTGGTTTGCCCACAGCCATGTACTCCAAAATCTTGAGCGGGCAGCAGCCCTGTACCACATTGCGGTCGTTGTAGCCCAAGGGGGCAACGCAAACATCAGCCTGTGCGATGACGGCAGGGATTGCACTGTGCGCAACGGCCGTTTCCAGCACCACATTTTCCTCAACCCCCAGTTTACGCGCTTGTTTAAGCAGCAGCTTGCGCTGTCGTTTGCGTCCACGCCCCACAATACGCAATTGACACGGCCGTTCCGCAGCCACCAAGGCCAATGCGTGCAGCAGCACATCCAGCCCCTGCCAATCGGCTAACGTGCCGACATACAAAATAACGGGCATTGGCGACTGCTCATGCTCGTTAGGCCACTCGTCGCTTTTGCCAAACTGCTCCTCGTCAAATCCATTGGGTATCACGGTGATTTTGTCTGCTGCGACGCGCAGGCTGGTGATGTAAGCGGCCGTTACCTGCGAAGGTGTGACAATGGCATCAGCCGCGTGCAGCGTGGCAATCTCCTGCTCCTTGAGTTTGTCAAGGAGCGACGGCCGGGCAACGGTGTCGCCGTCATCATTATTTTGGCTGCCAACCAGCCCTGGATAATGGTATTTCATCTCAATGCTGGGCAAGCCGTTCACTTCATACAACAATTTGAAGCCATACTCGCTTTTCACTTGCGCCAGTGGGAAGCCGCTCCAAATGGAGCGCACATGCACCACATCGTAAGCGGGCTGTTGCGCAATGTGCTCCAGCACATACGCGCCAAAAGCAACCGCGCGGCGTAAAAAATGGGCATCATCGGCCCAAGGCACGCGCAGCAAGGTCGCGCCATAATACAGTTCACAGTCGGGGAGAGATGGATCGCCAGCCGTAATCAAGGTTACGTCAAAACCGGCTGCAATCAGCCCACGCACAAAATAGGTAATGTGGATGCTGGCCCCCTTAGGGCTGGGCACCAAATCAAATGCGGTATACAAAACTCTAGGCTTCACACAATTATTGTAGTTTAATAGAGTTTATTCAGCTATAAAGAACAAAGGTTTGCTGATCGAAACGGATGATTGAGGTGAGATATGGCCTGTGTTCAATGTGCAACGCCATTGGCTGCGGGAGCCGCCTACTGCCCGGAGTGCGGCCGTTTTGTGGACGACCGAATTGAGGCGGCAATCGCGCAATATTTTGCCCTAAACAACAGCAACCCGGAGCGGGCAACGCAAATGGGGCAGCAATTTAAAAAGCTGGTTCCCCGGCCTGCCTGGCCGCATCTGGCTGACCGGCTCAGCCCAGAAGCCGTTGATGCCTGGGAAATGGAAGCTGTTCCTGAACCTGCGCCCCCTGCGAAAAAGCGTGCGCCGCGTAAAACAACCGCCCCAGCTTATCGCCCCAAGCCACCCGACGCCAAAAACGGACAGGCTGTGTTTATGGATTTCAATGAGAAGCCAGCACAAATTGTCGCCGTGATGGATGGGGTCAAAACACAGGCACAAACTTTTCGCAGCGGCAAACAGCGCGTCAGCAGGCTGCTGTGGCTGCTTTTCCCGCTTGGCATCCCCTTTATTTTGCTTGATTTATGGCTTGGCTATAACGTCCTGACTTTTAGCCTGGTGGCATTGGTGCTGTGGGGAAGTGCCGTTGTTGGGTTAAGTGCCGTGCGCAAACAAGGGCGTCCACCGCAGTTTGACAGCCGTTTTGACATGGCGCGTGAGATTATGCACACATTGCAAGATGATGTGCAGCCCAAACGCACAATGATGGGCTGGCTCGACCTTACTGGCTTTGATCGCCAACACAAACAAACACGGCAAAAGAAAGCGCCCTCAGGGCGTCCGGTCGTTTATTACAAGGACGAATGGATGCGCATGAAGGTGCAGTTGTACGATGGCTGTGTGCTGCGTGTGTCACTGATTGAAAAGGTGAAGGATCGCAAAGGGTATTGGAAGCGCAGCCGCATCAGTGGCAAACAAAAGTGGAAGAGCGGCTCCACGCATAAGCAGCAATATTTGCAGGTGGCGATTACGGCGAATCCGGAACAGTACACGGTACGGCCGTTTCCCACCTCCACCACACAACAAATACCCGACAGTGCTTTTGCTGTACAACGGGCGGTGGCCGAAAACGGCCGTATCACCCTGACTGCCGCCGTAGCTCAAACTGGCGGCATCGACGCCTGGGATGTGCTGCATGTGCTGCGCTTTGCTTATGATCAGGTGCAGCCGTTGGCTTCATGAGCAATGGTGCGTATTGCGTGTTTGGAAAGATTGACGCGAAAAACTGGGTTTTCAACTTCACCCCTTTTGCATATTTGGGAGATTGATGATGACGATTAAACGACCTCTAATCCTGGCGCTGGCATTGATGGCCGTTGTCATGGCTGCCGCCATTTTTGTCACGATGAGCGGCATGGCAAATCGCGAACGGTATGAGGCGGTGACAAATTGGCGTGTGGGCGCGGCTGGTGCGCTCAGCTTGAATGTCACCGATGTTACCGGCGACGGGCAGCGCGATATATTTGTGCAGCTTCCCGACAGTGTGCGCTTTCTTGATAGCAGTGGTGAACAGGTAGACGGCCGTTCCTTCACCCAACCGCTCGCCACCACCCAAGGCGACCTCAATGGCGACGGCTTGCCGGACACGGTCGCCTACAGTGGTCAGGGAGGCACGGCGCAAGCCATCGCCTATACAGGCAATGGCACAACGCTGTGGCAAATTGCCCCGACCGGCCTGGGGCCAGCCAGCCGCGCACTGGCCCTCGACTTTGAGAATGATGGGCGCAACGAAATTGTGCTGGCCGACGAAAGCGGTCAGCTGCTGGCGCTTTCTGCTGCTGGCGAAGAGTTGTGGCGCCTGGATTTGAACTGCGACACCTTGCGCGGCCTGGACGAAGCGCCCTTGCCGAGCGGTGATGTGCTTGTCGGTGGGTGTTCTGCCGGGGCTGTGGTTGCCGTAAACGGCCGTGGCCAGGAGATGTGGCGCACGATGGCTGCTGGTGGTCTGCGGCGGCTACGTGCCTTCCCGCTTACCGGGCCGCTGGATGGACGCGTGTTGATAGGCAGCGTCAGCGGGCAATTTTCCATTCACCGCCCGGATGATGGCGGGCCAGTTCTTTGGCAAGCAAGTTTGGGGCAGGCGGTCAACGAGTTCCGCCCGGTAGAAGCCGATGGCGACCCGGCAACAACCGAAATTGGCATTGGCGGTAAAGATGGCGGCATTTGGGTGTACAGCCAGGATGGCGAACAGCTATGGCGCGGCTTTGTCAGCGGCAAGGTCAATGAAGTGCTGGGCATTACCAATTCTGATTTGGGTGAACCACTTGTCTTGTTTGCGACCGATACCGGCCAGGTAACTGTTTATGCCGCCGACGGGGAAAAGCTGTTCGACTTTAACGGTTCTGGCAGCATTGAGCGGCTTGATGAGGCGAAATTTAGCGGCCAAAGTGGGATTTTAGTTGCCGACAGCAGCAGCGTTACATTTTACTCGCTCACCAAACAGACAGCGCCATTTTGGTATACGCCCATAGTCGCGGGAGTGGTTGCCTGTCTGGTCATTGCCGCTGTGGCCTATTTCTTGCCCGCGCAGTTGCAGCCCGCACCCACATTGCAAGTGAGTGCGCAGGCGATGTCTGTGGAAGCGCAAAAGGCGCGGCGGCGCATGTTGCATGAAAGCATTCAAGATTTGCAGGCTTTGCACGCGCGTGGCGAACTGGCCGAACAGGCATATCTGGCGCGGCTGCGCACATTGCGCGACCAATTGGCCGATGCCAATGCCAAGTTGGGCGAATTGGGCGCAGCCGTAGCGCCAGAGACGTTTGTTTGTCCACATTGCGGCGGTTCTTTGGAGTTGGGCACAGACCGCTGCGAATATTGTGGGCAGGTTGTGATTGTATGAGGCGGTGGCTATTGCTTGCGGCGCTCAGTCTCTTGTGCCTGACTCAGTGCCGTTCTGTTGACAAACCGGCGATAGATACAGCGGCGACGCCCACCATGACGGTCACGCCAGAGGTGGGTGTTGCTTTTGTGACGGTGGCTCCGCCAACGGCCGTTTTCGTTCAAACCACCCCCTCACCGTTGCCTACGGCAACAGCTACCCCCTCGCCAACGCCGATTGTGTACACCATTGCCTCCGGAGACACGCTGTTGGCGCTGGCCTTGCAGCAAGGGGTCACGGTGGATGAAATTGAAGCGCTTAATCCGGGAATCGTGCCGGAACTGCTGCAAATTGGGCAGCAGGTGGTGCTGCCGCCCCCGGCAACCCCGCTGGCGCAACAATCGTTGGGCACACCGATTCCGCTGCAAGTTGTGGTGACGCAGGTTCATGCGTATCAGACGCCGGTGGGCAGTTTATGGCTGGTGGGCGAAGTTTTTAACCAAAGCGAGTTTGCGGCGGAGTCTGTTCAGGTGGAGATTTCGCTGCTGGATGAGGCGGGGGCGGTGTTGGCAACGGCCGTTTCCTGGACAGCCGCGCCCATTATTCCGGCGCAAACTCGTGTGCCGTTTGGGGTGCTGATTGCCGAACCGCCAGCCGCGTTTGCTTATCCCACGGTGGCGGTCATTGGTGGGGCGACGGTGACTGATTGGGGGACGCGCTATGCGGATTTGCTGGTAACGGAAACGGCCGTTGCCGGTGATGGCGACCGTGTACAGATTAGCGGGCAGGTAACAAACAGGGGCACAGAGACCGCAACAAACCTGTTACTGATTGCCACTTTATACAATGCGCAGGAAGATGTAAGCGGATATGCACAATTACAGCTTGACACAACCCTGGCACCCGGCGAAAATACCCCCTTTGTTTTTGACGCAACGCCACCGGGTGGGCAGGTTGTTACAACACAGATAATTGCCCAAGGGCAAATTCCGTAATCCATTGAGCGGATCGCGGACTATAAAGGTCACGAGCTAACTTATGCTATTTCGCTACCGTCTTGTTCGCACCAGTATGCAGCTAATTCGTAGGTTGCTAGGAGCGCGGGTGTCCATCATGGGCCGGGAAAACATTCCCGCACATGGACCCTACATTGTTGTGTTAAATCATACCAGCGTGGTTGATACGCCGGTGTTGTTGATGGCCTTTCCGGTGATGCCCTGGCGCTTTTTCGCTGTGGAGAAGTGGAAATACCATCCCATTTACGGCCCGTTGATGGCCTGGTTGGGCGCAATTTATGTGCGGCGCGATGAAGTGGATCGGCAGCAGTTGCGCGAGGCGTTGGCGGCGCTGGAAGCGGGCACGGTGTTTGGGCTTGCGCCAGAGGCAACACGCAGTTTTACCGGGAAAATGATGGCTGCCAAAGATGGGGCAGCGTACCTGGCGGCACGCACACATGTCCCCATTTTGCCTGTCGGGTTGGTGAATAATGATGTGTTATTTGCCAATGTGAAGCAGTGGCGGCGCACGGCGATTGAGGTGCATGTGGGACGGCCGTTTCTGCTGCCAGAAGCCGACGCCCGTGTACGCAGTAAAGATTTACCAGCCTATACACACCTGATTATGGTGCAAATTGCGGCGCTGCTCCCGCCACGTTACCATGGTCATTATGCGGACAGCGCGGCGCTGGCGGCGCTGCTGCGCGGTGAAGACCCATGGCCGCACTGCCTGGCGCTCGTCGCCAATGGCAATGGCGCTGCCTAATTTCGCAATCCGGGGCTGTGCGCCATATGGAGTTGAGGGGAGGGAAACGGCCGTTTCTCTCCCCTCAGCTTTGCATCATTCAAGCAAATCGGCAAACGCCTCTTCAAAGACATTGGCTGAATTGTAGCCAAGCCATTCTTGCACAATATTCCCTTCAGCGTCGAGCAAAATAAAATGGGGTTGGTAGCGGAACTGATAACGCACTCTGGCATCAGCCGTGTCAGGATCGTCGATATCTAACCGTTCAAAAGCGATCTGCTCGCCGTACTCTTTCTCTAACCCATACACGATGGGCTGCATACGCTGGCAGGTCGGTCACCAATCCGCATAAAATTCGATGAGTGTTGGCTTGTCGCTGCCGGGTGCAGCTGTGTCTACGGCCGTATCTGTGGGAACAGACGTATTCGCGGGAACGGCCGTTTCGCTGCCGCCACAAGCCACCAACAGGGGCAGTAGCAGCCAGAACAAAACAAAAAGTTTACGCATAAAGATAAGCCTCCAACTATGTATTTGTAGGGAATTGTGAAAATTATAGGGTTGAATGGTTGCGCGTTGCTTGGAAATTTCTTACAAATTACTTACAGCATTTCCGCTGTAACCGGTGTGTAAGAATTTACAAGTAAAAGAGTGTGTGATGAACGAAGCAAAAGACATTCTCGTTGTTGATGATGAAGCATCTGTCGTTGAGGTGGTTAGTCTGTACCTGAAGCGCGATGGGTTTCAGGTGCGCGTCGCGCGTGATGGACGGCAAGCATTGGATGCCATCCGTGAGCAGCTGCCGACTTTGGTCGTGCTTGATGTGATGCTGCCGCAAGTGGACGGGCTGGAAATTATGCGCCGTCTGCGCGAAGACCCCACGTCCGATGTGCCTGTGATTTTGTTGACGGCACGCAGCCAGGAGGTTGATCGGATTTATGGCTTGGAATTGGGTGCAGATGATTATGTGACAAAGCCGTTTTCCCCGGCGGAATTGGTTTCGCGGGTGAAGGCGGTGCTGCGCCGGGCCGGTGGTAATAAGGCGGATGATGGGGAACGGCCGTTGCAATATGGCTCCCTACACATCAATCCCTTAACCCGTGTTGTCACCGTGCGCAGCAAAACAATCGATTTAACGGCGACCGAGTTTAACCTGCTCTGGTTTATCGCCAATCACCCGCGTCAGGTCTTTACGCGCGACCAATTGCTAGAAAAAGTGTGGGGCTTTTCAGAGTACGTCGATCCCAGCACTGTCACCGTTCACATTCGCCGCTTGCGCGAGAAAATCGAAGAAGACCCCAGCAACCCCATCTGGCTGCTAACTGTGTGGGGAGTTGGCTACAAATTTGAGTTAGCAGAAGGTAATTGACCTGATTATGAGTGAATCCGTCTCGCACAATCGTTTCTTATTCTGGTTTGACCAGGCTCCCTGGCGCATCCTTCTCACTGGCGTGATTGTGGCGCTGACGTTAGCTGCCTTGCTGATGTGGCAGTTAATGCAAGCGCCGTCCGACGAGATCGCGACGCTGGTTTCCACGCTTGCCATCTCTTCTCTGCTTTCATTGGGTCTCGGCTACATACTTTACCGGCGCGGCTGGGCACGCTTTACGTCGTTAACCCTAACGTTGATTTTGGCATATGTTTGGGCGGCATTGCTGACTTTGTTCAACGTATGGGTGATGGCGCAGCAAATGTTTGCCAGCGAACATGATTTACTGTTAAGCGGTGTTTTGCTCTTGTTTGCAGGCGTTATCGCCACTTCATTTGGCATTTTCGTGGCCGCAACCGTCACCGATGGGCTGCGGCAGCTCGCTTATACCGCGCAGCAATTGGCAGAAGGAAATTTGACAGCTCGTGTAGCCGTTTCAGGGCGTGATGAAGTGGCGCGTGTTGCCGAATCTTTTAACGAGATGGCCGTGCAATTACAACAGGCGGCGCGACAGCGCGAAGAGTTAGACACGCTGCGGCGTGATTTGATTGCCTGGACATCGCACGATTTGCGCACGCCGTTGACCAGCATTCGCGCCATGATTGAGGCGCTGCACGATGGCGTTGTCTCTGATCCGGAGACAACGCAGCGTTACTATCGCACGATTCGCAATGATGTGGTCGCCTTGAATTCGCTGATTGATGATTTGTTTGAGTTGGCACAATTGGACACGGGCGGCCTGGTGTTGGAAAAATCGCTGCACGATTTGGGCGACCTGGTTTCTGACGCGTTGGAGAGTTTTCGCGCATTGGCCGAGCAGCGCGGCATTACATTGGATGGCGATATAGGGGCAGACATGACGTTGGTGTCGTTGAATGCCGCGAAAATCAGCCGGGTTTTGGCAAATTTGTTGAGCAATGCGCTGCGCTACACACCGGCACAGGGGCGTGTCCATGTGGCTGTAATGCGTGCAGGGAATCATGTGCAGGTGTTGGTGCAGGATAATGGCCCTGGCTTCAACACGACGGATTTGCCGCGTGTCTTTGAGCAATTTTATCGAGGCGAACAGGCACGCAGTCGTGCGACGGGTGGTGCGGGATTGGGATTGGCAATCGCACGGGGCATTGTGGAGGCGCATAACGGCCGTATCTGGGCAGCAAATGGGGCAGCGGGCGGTGCAATTGTCGGCTTTGAATTGCCGTTAGCCAAATGACACTGTTTCGTAAGGCCCGTTACGTCATGCTTTGCCGAAGCGCGTTATGCTTCCTGGATGGTCACATTACAAGTGTACATTGCCGCAGATTGTTGGTCGTGCCAGGAAACACGACGCCTGGTTGCTGACATGCAGCTGTTGTTTCCGGATGTCTCTTTTGAGCTGCTAGATACGGCGCAAACGCCGCTGCCAGATTATGTATTTGCTGTGCCGACGTATGTGCTAAACGGCCGTGTCATTTCGTTGGGCAACCCGACACGCGCCGTGCTCGCCCAGAAATTGGCGGCGGCGCAAGCGTAAGAAAGCACAATTCGGCTGCATCTAGACAACAAATACAGAGGTCGGATTAGTTAGAGAGCCATGCAAGAAAATAAGTTAACTTTTTTGTCAGGCGTTCAGGTCTTTCGTGACCTGACCCCCAATGAATTGATGGCGATGGATCGCCAATTGATCATGTCCACTTGCGAAGCGGGCAAGATTTTCTACATGCCGGAAGACAGTGGCGAGGCCTTGTTTTTGCTAAAAAAGGGACGCGTGCAGTTGTATCGCCTTTCGCCTCATGGTAAGAAACTGGTTGTTGCGACCCTGGGTGCGGGCGCTATGTTTGGTGAAATGTCCCTTGTCGGGCAGGGGATGCACAATACGTTCGCGGAGGCACTGGACAGCTGCGTTTTATGTGTCATGAGCCGCTCTGATGTGGAACGGCTGCTGCAAGAAAAGCCCGATGTCGCCTTTCGTTTTCTCGAAGCCATTGGTTCGCGCGTACGGCAGCTGGAGGTTCGCCTGGAGGAAATCGCCTTTAAGAGTATTCCTTCACGTCTGGCAGCGCTTTTATTGCAGTTGGCTGTGGATCTGGGCGGGGCGAAACAGGTCAGCGGTTATACGCATCAGGATTTGAGTGAAATGCTTGGCACGTATCGGGAGACCATTACACAAACTTTGAATGACTTTAAAGTGGATGGCTTGATTGATACAGGGCGGAAGCGGATTATTTTGCGTGACTTGGAGCAGCTGCAAACGCTAGCAGATAACTAAAAAGAGGCGGTGGTATCTCCACCGCCTCTTTTTTTACATTTCTTCGCGATAGGTGAAGTTGTGCTTTTTGCGTGCGTGAAGGACAGCGCGGCGCAAAATCTCGTAGACTTTTTCTGGGTCTTTGACGTTTTTGAGAACGACGGCGGGGTGGCTTGGATCGTGGCTGCGAACTTTGATGTCACCCAGGTCGAGCATGCGTTCACTCAATGTTTGGCTGTAATCCATGTCTTGGATGCGTACCAATTCAATATTTTCGCGGGCCTTGCCGAAGACGCCTTCGGTGATGCGGATGCGTTCGTCGGTGATGGTGTAGTGCAAGGAAATGGAGAGGAACGGCCGTCCTTCCCAAAGGATGTCTTCTTTTTGGTCGTCGAGAATGGAGGTGGCAACGGCCGTTTCCACTTGTGTGTCGCCTAACGTTTTGCCCATATCATCGTCAATTTCCAGCATGGCAACTTCGCTGACCAGGTCAACCAGCGTTTCGATTGTTTCTTTGTCTAGTTTGCTAATATCTATCTCGTTTTGGGCAATTGCTTGCCAGACACGAGCCTTAATTCTTGCTTGCGCATCAGTAACGGACATCGTAATCCTTCCTTTTCTGTTCAAGTTTTGTTACCAACATCTAACTAAAAACTAACAAAAGATGTTTAGCATATTCTATGGTTGTTTGTCAATCAGAGATACGGCCGTTACAATTGCAAAATAATTTCTGACTATGTAGCAAAAACATTGTATTAGGTGGGTTTGAGAGATGCCAATATACACATATCGCTGCAAAGATTGTGAGCACGAATTTGAAATTCGTCAGCGTATGAGCGATGATCCTTTAACTGAGTGTCCTGTATGTGATGGCGAAATTCGCCGGGTCGTCAATTCAGTTGGCGTCGTTTTCAAAGGGCAGGGTTTCTATATCACGGACAATCGTGGTGGGAAAAATGCCACCCTGAGTACAAACGGGAAAGACAGCAGTACCAGTTCGAGCAGCGACAAAGCAGAGCCGACAAGTACGGCAAGCGACACGTCAAAACCTAAAACGGAAACGGCCGCTGCCTGATAGCACATATCATTTGCATAAAAAAAGAACCTACCAACTTTGTTTGGTAGGTTCTTTTTTGTCACAACACTGCTATTTACAGCTGGAATCCGCGCGTCGCCGGAATCATCTTTTGGCTGTAATCATTTACAAATCTTTGCAACTGCTCAGTCAATTTAAGCCAGTCTGAGCTGTCCAAGATTTGCCGCATCTGTTCTGTACTTTGTGTAACGCCACTAGCCAATTTCTGCTCACAATCGCCGTAAGCCGTATACCACACCTGGATATCACCGATGCCTAGTCGATTCAAGCCTGGAATAAACTCATGGACCAAAAACTCAAAATACTCTGATTCCGTTTCTTTGCGCACATCCCAGCGCATAATGATTTTTGTTGGCATAAGATTTATCCTAACTAAATTCTAGGCGTTAGCAGAATCGTTTCCGTCTCTTCGGGTAAGCGAGCTTCGGTCACTTTTAAACTCGCTTCTTCCTGCAAATCAGTAACGCCCATCTCTTTCAAGAAACGATCAACACCGTCTAAGTCAACTTTTAGTCCAGGCAAGGCATAATGCATGGGCACAACAATGTTGGGTTCCAACATGGAAACCAATTCCGCAGCCTGTGCCGCATTGAGACTACTCCCACCGCCAACCGGGACAAGCAAAATGTTGATTTCCTCAAGCGCCTCAATTTGGGTTTGCGAGGGAACTTTTTGCATATCCCCCAAATGCGCCACTGTCAAATTGCCATAATTAAACACATACAGGACATTGTTGGTGTGATTTGTTGGAATGCCCGTGATAAAGACGCCCCCAATTTCATATTCGCCAGGGCCATCTATCTCATGTAATAATCCTGCAATATCCTTTGTATAGTTGTGTCCCTTTGCCTGATGGCTGACTGTTGCCACATCAGCTTTCAGTTTTAGACCAGGCAAGCCCAACGTTTCAGCATAAGGGTCGGTAACAACTGTGGCATAATTGCGCTCTGTGATGCGAAAACAACTTAATCCATACCAAGTAAGTTCCATAAAACTCTCCTTCAGAGAAGGAATTATACCTGATTATTGGATAATCTAATAATTTATGTTTAGGCAAGAAATTGGGCAAAATAATGGGAATCGGCCGTTCCGAATATTGGCATTGAACGGTGGGCATGTGCTGCAAGAAGATGCCTATTGGCGCTTTGTTTTGCCGCCAATAACAAAAGGGTATGCTGATGCACAGATTGATGATTATGGCTTCTATCACCGCCGACGCTTCTATCCCTGGCAACAAGGTGTGCGCTTATCTTTGCAGGCGCGATTTTCCCATTCGGCAGGAATCTTGAAAGGCACGGCCGGATTTGGGTTTTGGAATGCGCCATTTGGCGATCCCACCATACGCTGGCCCGCCCTGCCACAAGCGGTCTGGTTTTTCTATGCATCGGCTCCTTCTGATTTGCCATTGGCATTGCAAGGCGCAGGACGCGGCTGGTTTGTGGCAACATTGGATGCGACAACATTTTCTGCTGTTAGCCTTGTGCCACTTGCTCCGTTGCTGCTCTTGCTCAATCAAAATCGGCATTTACGCAGCTACATCTGGCCCATGATCAGGCAAAGGTTGGGCATTAGTTACGCGCCATTGGCTGTTGATATGACAGCATGGCATCATTACGCATTAGATTGGCAAGGCGCGGGTTGCTCATTCTATGTGGATGAAGCCTTGATCTGGCAAACGCCATTTAGCCCACGTGGCCCGTTGGGGTTTGTTTGTTGGTTGGATAATCAATATATGGTGGCGCAGGTAAACGGCCGTTTCGCGTCAGGCACACTGCCCCTATCGGCCACACAATACATGGACGTGCGCGAATTGCATATCACACCCAATTCGCCAAATTGATGAAATTATAGCCCGTAAAAATTTGCCCCGTGATAGGGGGCATGTTATACTTCCCGACGCTCGTTAAGAGACCTTCAATTGCTGGAGGGATGGCCGAGTGGACGAAGGCGACAGTCTTGAAAACTGTAGTGGGCTTTGGCTCACCGAGGGTTCGAATCCCTCTCCCTCCGCTCTGGCTGTTAACAACTAAGGATGTATCCCGGCTATCTAATATAGTGTTGGGGAGGTGCCAGAGTGGTCGAATGGGGCCGCCTGCTAAGCGGTTAACGGTGTCAAAGCCGTTCATGGGTTCGAATCCCATCCTCCCCGCCTTTATTTTTCCGGCAAAAAACTAGTTGCCAGATTCACATAAATCGGGTATCTTTACGAGGTCTTACGCGCCCTTAGCTCAGCGGATTAGAGCGTCTGGCTACGAACCAGAAGGTCGGGAGTTCGAATCTCTCAGGGCGTACCAAAGCGACACTATTTTAGATGTGTCGCTTTTTTTTTGCCTGGTGATATGAGAAATCAATGATTATTCAAGGCCGCTATCTTGTTTTTGATGATGCTGCCTTAAAATCAAACCCATGAAAACACCTGCGGGCGAAGAATGCCGTTTTTATTATGAAGATTATCATCGTGGTCGTTCTGAGCAGGAATGTCGCCTGATTCAGGCGAATCCACACTCAGCGGAATGGCAATTTCACGATTGTCGTAATTGCCCGGTGCCAGGAATCTTGCGTGCTAACAGCAGCCCAGATTTGATTTTGCAAGGCACCATTAAAAAGGGATTTATGGGGTTCAACCGCCGCGTGATTGTGGATGCATTTTGCAGTCGTCATGCTATTGATGTGCCGGAGCCTCATGTTGGTTGTCCGATGTGTGCAAAAGAGCGGCCTGGTTTGAAAGATTTATTTGAACAATGGTAGGGGAATGCCAGCATGTTACAAGCTGTTTTATTTGATTTAGATAATACCTTGTTGGGTAATCATATGGATACGTTTATGCCCCATTATTTTGCATTGTTGGGGGACTATGCGCGTCCAATTATGGAAAAGGAACGTTTTTTGCAGGAATTGATGGTCTGCACAAAGGCGACGATGGAGAGTACGGATACGGCCGTTTCCAATCGTGACATCTTTTGGCAAACCTTCCAGGCACGCAACCAAATCGATCCAAACGAGCTAGAACAATTCTTTGACAAGTTTTACCAGACAGATTTTTGGCAACTGCAATCTGTGGTGCAGTATCGTCCTGAGGCGGCAACATTGGTAAAAGCCTGCCAGGAAATGGGACTGCAAGTAGTCATTGCCACCAACCCCCTCTTTCCACGGCGAGCCGTAGAAGCACGATTGGCCTGGGCTGGATTGCCGGTTGACACCTACACATTTGATCTGGTAACGACTTACGACAATATGCACAGCACCAAGCCGCATTTGTCTTATTACCAAGAAATCTTGCAAGCTATCAATTGTCCCCCTGAAGAGGCTCTGATGGTTGGTGATGATTGGGACTGGGATATGCTGCCAGCGGCCGCGCTAAAGATGCACCGTTATTGGCTGCCGCCAGATGAGACGACATCGCCCCCTGACTCCGCCGCCGTTACCGCGTATGGTTCTCTGACACATTTTGCTGACTTGGTGCAATCTGGTTGGTTGGCTCAGCTTGCAGAACCAACTCAGCAATCGATGGATTAACATGCAGACATTGCCTTCTGTTCCTATTTTGCTAGAGAAGTTGCAGGATTTTGCAACGGCCGTTGCCACGTCCTTGCAAGAACCAGAAGTAGATTGGGGTTGGCGACCGGCTCCCCAGGAATGGTCATTAACCGAAGTGGCCTGCCATTTACGCGACGTAGAGGGCGAAGTGCATCAGATTCGCTTCCGCACCGTTCTCGAAAAGGAAAATGCATTCCTGGCCGGTGTTTCTTCAAATGAATGGGCTGATTTGCGCCAGTATCAGACACAAGATGGCGTCTCTGCCTTACACGCGTTTTTGCAAGCACGCACCGACACCCTGGCATTACTCAAACCCTTAACTGCATCGGACTGGCAGCGCAAGGGCAGCCACTCTTACCTAGGCCCAACCAGCATGCACGAATTACTTACGCTCGTTGTCAAGCACGACCAGATTCATTGGGAGCAAATCATGATGCTGCGGCGTAAAGATGCTCCTAAAGCGGTCAGCGACCTAATGTAGTTAAATCTTGCCGAATATCCTCAATGAGTTGTTGATTACGCTCATCCTGGAAAAGGGCAAAGTGATGTTTTTTGTACGCCAGTTCGCTGCACCGGTAATAAAAGCGGGAAAGCTGCCAATACGGTCTAAGCCCCTGTGACAACAGCGTCTGAAAACGGTGCCCACTGCGTTTGCGACCCGAACAAACTGTTTCATATTGATTGAGTGTCAAGACGCCCAGTTGCACTTCTTCCACCAGATATTTACGCAGCCACTGCCTTTCCTGATATAACGCCCAAACAATGATAACCATTGTCAACGCCAGGCCGCCCCAATCAAAGATAAACGCCACAAGACAGAGCAAATTGCCAAACGAAACGGTGAAGTTGTGCAAAAAATGCAAAAACATGGCCGTAGACCAGCCAATGACAGGGGCCGCAAAGCGCAGCAAAGGATTGGTAGCCATGCGTGCAATGGCAATGCCCAGGCCAGTCATACTGCTAAAAAGCGCATGATTTAATCCGAAGAGAATGCTGCGCACAAAGACATTCGTGCCCCAAGCTTCCATGCCACCATCGGCGTAAACGTGGACGAAGTAGTAAATATTTTCGACCATCGCGAAGCCCATCCCCACCATTGCCCCATAAATGATGCCGTCGAGCGGGCTGTCAATTTCATGTCGCCAGCGAAAGAAAATGATGACCAGAACCAACCCTTTGACGGTTTCTTCTACGGGAGGTGCGATGAAACTAGCCGCGAGCGTGTCGCCGGTTGTCTCACTTGTCAGCAAATAGATGGGCATAGAAAGCAAGCTGTTAAAAATATAGGCAATGATGATGCTGGGAATGGCTCCCCACAAAAAGGCGGTCGTTAACAACCACCAAGGCTCTTTTTCGTAGCGATCAACCCAATAAATGAGGCCGATGTAAAGCAATGTGGGGATAACGGCCGCAACCGTGGACAGGGCAAAAGCGGTGGATTCGATCATAAGGTTTGTCTAAACAATGAACATGGCATCGCCAAAGGAGAAGAAGCGGTACTTTTCTTGTACGGCCGTTTCATAAGCCTTCATGATCTGCTCCTTTCCGGCAAACGCGGCGACCAACATCATCAAACTCGACTTGGGCAGGTGGAAATTTGTAACCAGTGCATCCACGGCGCGAAATTTATAGCCTGGATACAGAAACAAATCAGTCGTACCTTCAAACGCCGCCACAGGCTTCCATGGGCAAAATCCGCTGGTTTCACCTTGTGCATCACGGTAACTGATGTCTTGCAAACTGCCAGTGATGCCTGCCGAACGCAGCGAACCGGTTTCCAGGGTACGCATGCTGGTTGTGCCAACGGCAATTAACCGTCCCCCGGCTAGTTTGGCTTCATTGATACGCTTTGCCGTTTGCGGTGACAAAGTAGCCCATTCTCTGTGAATGACATGGGCATGCACATCTTCAGCTTCCACTGGTTTAAATGTATCCAGGCCAACATGCAAGGTGACCATTTCGAGAATCACACCTTTGTCACGCAGGGCAAACAGTAAATCGGGGGTGAAGTGCAGTCCGGCTGTCGGCGCGGCAGCAGAGCCATCATAACGGGAATAAATGGTCTGGTATCGTTCGGGATCATCCAATGTTTCATGGATGTAAGGTGGCAAAGGTGTATGCCCAATTTCTTCGAGGAAATCATCGGTGGGCATGTTGAATTGAATTTCACGCTGCGCACCTTGCAAAACGGCCGTTACGGTTGCGGTTACGGCCGTTTCCCGCCCATCCCTATCGACCAATTCAATCACAGCCCCTTCATACAAACGCTTCCCGCCAACAATCGCCTGCCATTTTGTCTCGTCTAGCTGTGCCAGCAGCAGCAGTTCAACCTTGCCGCCGCTCTCCTTGTGCCCATATAAACGGGCAGGAATGACACGGCTGTCATTGACAACCAAAACATCGCCCGGTCGCAGATAATCAACCAGGTCTGTGAACGCTCTGTGTTCCAGCTCCCCGCTGTCTCGATGCAGCACAAGCAAGCGGCTGCCATCTCGATTGGGTAACGGCCGTTGCGCGATAAGCTCTTGTGGTAATGGATAATCAAACTCGCTTGTTTTCATATCACAATTGTAACCATTTACCCGCCATAACAAAAAAGGCTGGATAAAAGTAATCCAGCCTTTCCCATACCGTGAAAACCTATTCGCCTTAATGTTGTGTCATTAAACAACGCACAACCATATCTGCCAATTGCTGCGACTTCAATTCCGACAATTTTTGCGCACGCGCTTTTTCCAAAGCCAACTGCCGAATTGCCCGGCATTGTTGTTCGCTGATTTGGATTCGTTGTGGCGTCTCCGACTCATCATAAGCCAGGAAATTGCGAAACATCTGGCGTACAGCCAGATTCAAAGTATACGGCGTGCTAATCGTCAGCGTGCGCTTAATCTCAGCGCAGATGTAGTTGATCACATCTGTCAGCACAGCACGCAAAATAGGCGTCAGAAAGATCATGCCTTCTGTTTCTTGCCCTAAAGCCTGCCGTAAAACGTGTTCCGGGTCTCGCAAATAAACATCATGCTGTTGATCAAACATCATGATTTCGTAAGGTGCTAATTTAGGTACCAATGCCCGCGTAATTGCTGTCACCAAATTTTGTTGTGTGACCATATCCATTCAGCTCTCCTGCTCACTCATATTGTTAATATGGCGTATTACACAGAGAGCTTATCAGGCCATCGTTAATGTACCGCTAAATGTATCGCTAAACGGGCGTCATTTTGTTAACAGTCAAACTGTTTTGGCAATACCTGTGCCTTATTCCTCGTCTGTTTCCACATGAGAAAACAGGCTGGGTTGAGCCGGAGGTGCTGCTGGCGGTACTGTTGTCGTCAATCCCAAATGCTTATAAGCGTGCGGTGTCGCCACGCGGCCACGTGATGTCCGTTCCAGGAAGCCTAATTGCAGCAAATACGGCTCTACCACGTCCATGATGGTATCGGCCTCTTCGCTGATAGAAGCGGCAATGGTATCGAGTCCGACTGGCCCGCCGCCAAATTTTTCAATGATGGCACGCAAGACACGGCGGTCGAGGTCATCGAGGCCAAGGGTGTCTATTTCGAGTAAGTTGAGAGCGGCAACGGCCGTTTCCACGTCAATCTGCCCCGCAGCACGCACCTGCGCATAATCGCGCACGCGCCGCAGCAGCCGCAAAGCCACACGCGGCGTACCACGTGCGCGGCGTGCAATTTCTGCCGCCCCATCAGACTCAATCGGCACACCTAAAATGCCAGCGCCACGCGACACAATTTGCTCCATGGCCGCCTGCTCATAAAAATCCATGCGATACACCGCGCCAAAGCGTGCCCTGAGCGGAGCCGTTAACAGCGCCAGGCGTGTCGTTGCGCCAATAACCGTGAATTTTGGCAGTTTGAGCCGCACATTTTTAGCGCCAGGCCCTTTGCCCACAACAATATCCAACACAAAATCTTCCATGGCCGGATACAATATCTCTTCAACAGCCCGCCCCAGCCGGTGAACTTCATCAATGAACAAAATATCACCAGCACGCATGTTTGTCAGGATAGCTGCCAAATCACCAGCTCGTTCAATCGCTGGCCCCGCCGTAATGCGAATATTGACATTCATTTCATTGGCAACCACATGCGCCAGCGTGGTTTTACCCAGGCCAGGCGGCCCATGAAAGAGAATGTGGTCAAGCGATTCCTGCCGTCCTTGCGCCGCTTCAATCAAAATACCCAGGTTGGTTTTTAACTTTTCTTGACCTGTGAATTCTGCGAGGCGTTGTGGGCGTAAAACACCGGCTAATCGTGTATCTTCGGATTGTTGTTTGGGCGAAATAAATCTGTCAGACGTGGATTGATCACTCATAACTCGTTTGTTGCATATGTTTAAGTTGCGTGCGATTATACGCCATAAGCGTCATTCATGAAACGCAAACGACGTGAACAAGCGATTTAACATACTATACTGGAGGCGACTGATGATCCATGAATCCCAGCATCCATTGGTGAAGCACAAACTGACATTGTTACGCAATGAAGCAACCAAGCCCAAAAAATTTCGCGAATTGGTGCGCGAATTGGCCTTGTTGCTTTGTTATGAAGCCACGGCCGATTTGGCTATCAAAGATATAGCGGTACAAACGCCATTGGCTCAAGCCGAGGGGCACGAGCTGTTAGACAAAATAGGGCTAGTGC
>JACKBV010000045.1 GCA_020634315.1 Ardenticatenaceae bacterium
TTAGAGAAACCTTCGGGAGGTTGACCTCAACCTAAATATAGCGCGATTTGCCGAATCGCGTTACCGTGTCCAGGTCAGCCAGCGGTCAAAGAGACCGGCGACAGTAGGCGTGAGGCGTGTGCGATTCCAGGCATCGGCCGTTTTGCGAATCGCTTCCGCCTGAGTCGGGTACGGGTGGATGACCTGATTCAGCGTGCCCAGGCCCGCCCCCGTGACCATCGCCAGCGTGACTTCGCTGATCATCTCCCCGGCGTGTGGGCCGACAATCGTTGCCCCCAAGATTTTATCTGTCCCTTTTTTGACATGCACTTTGGCAAACCCCTCTTCTTCGCCGTCGGCACGGCCCCGGTCGGTATCTTTGAGATAGACGGTGTACGTGTCAATGGGGATGTTTTGGGCGGCGGCATCGCGCGGATAAAGGCCAACATGCGCCACTTCGGGATCGGTGTATGTAACCCAGGGAATGGTCAGGTCGCTGAACTTTTTGCGCCCCAAGAAGAGCGCGTTTTGCACGACAATGCGTGCGGCGGCATCGGCCGTATGCGTAAATTGGTAAGGCAGGCACACGTCTCCGGCGGCAAAAATGTTGGTGTTGGTGGTTTGCAGATGGTCGTTGACCTGTATGCCTTTTTTGTGGTAAGCGACGTGTGCCGCTTCCAGGTTTAATCCTTCTACGTTGGGGGCACGGCCTACGGCGAGGAGAATATCGGTAACGGCCGTTTCCCGTTCCACACCCGCCTCCACAAACCGCACAACTTTGTCGCCGCCTTGCTTAACCACTTCTTTGATGGTCACGCCCAGGCGCAAATCAATGCCATCCTCAACGAGCGCACGCTGCACAACGGCGGCCGCCTCTTCATCTTCACGCCCCAAAACTTGTGGCAAGATGTCAAACAGCGTCACCTCGCTGCCAAAACGGCGGAACGCCTGCGCCAGTTCGGCCCCAATCGGCCCTGCGCCAATGACAGCAAGCCGTGGCGGCAAGTCCGTCAATTGGAAAAAGATCGATTCATTGGTCAGATACCCTGCCTCGGCCAGACCAGGGATGGGGATGAATGCCGGGCGTGACCCGGTAGCGATAACCGCCTTCTTGAAATGAATGGTTTTGCCGTCAATCTCAAAGGTATCGGCACCGGTAAACTGCCCATCGCCAAGAAAGACATCGATGCCCAGGTCACGAAAGCGGTAAGCGGAATCGTGGTGGCTGATGTTGGCGCGTACCTGGCGCATCCGGCCCATCACTGCGCCAAAATCAACGGTGACATTGCCGGGGACGTGAACACCAAAAGCGGCGGCACGCCGGATGTCACCGACGGCTCTGGCCGTGCGCAAGATGGTTTTGGAGGGGACACAGCCAACATTGAGGCAGTCGCCGCCCAGGTAAGATTTTTCGACGAGGGCGACTTTTGCGCCGACGCCCACTGCTCCCGCTGCGCAGACCAATCCGGCCGAACCGCCGCCAATGACGAGGAGATTGTAACGGCCGTTTGCAGTTGGGTTTTGCCAATCAGGTGGATGTGCCTGGGAAATCCATTCTTCATTGTGTTGGTCAAGTGGCGCGATTTGTATATCGGTCATGATTGCTTTCCTTGCAGTTGATCTGTTTCGCGGCGCTTCAAATAGCGCGATAAGGCAATGCTGCCGACAATCAGCAGCACGGAGAGAGCTAATGCCCAGGGGTTGACGGTGATACGGCCGTTTACCAGCTCCTCCAATGTGCCAAACGACGTTCCCAGCAGCACAATCGAAATCGTGCCGGGAATAGAGCCAATAGCGGTTGCCAGGATAAACGCTTTCCAATCAATGCGCAAAAACCCGGCAACATAATGGACGAGATCGTACGGCAAAAACAGCAAGCGCATCAGCAGCACCGTCTCAAAACTGTTGTCGCGCAGCCGCTTGGTGTAACGATTGATAATGCCCGCACTCTCGTCTGCTCCCTCCAACAGCCCTTGCCCAAAATAGCGGCCGACAAAAAAGGCAAGCAGTGCGGAACTGTTACTGCCGATAATGGTGTAGATAATGCCAATGGGGCCAAACAAAAAGCCCGCGAGCACAGTCATCAACGTTGCCGGGAAGAAGATGAGCGGGCGAATCATGTAAAGAATGATGTAAATGACAGGGCCAACGGCGCTGCCGGTTAATGCCGCGGCTAGCTGTGACAGGCTGTCGGTAATCGTCAAGTTGTTGCTTTTGGTATACCAGACATAGCCGCCCAATAAGGCCAGCCAAAAGGCGAGGGCGATGAATTTAGCGCCGTGTTGGCGCAAGAATGAGGGTTGATCGGGAATCGTTTTTTGTTGTATGGGTTGTGAAGACATGAAAATTGATACGCCTCCTTTAAAAATAAGTTAACGCAAAGACACAGAGATGCAGAGATGCAGAGAAAAAGAGAATTCTCGTGTTCTACGCGGATTCTCATTCATGGTGGTCGGTGACAGCCAGTGAAATTGCCTCTAACAATAGCCTCCCGGAGGTTCGTCTCATGTGGCGAACCTGCCATTGATAACCTCCGGGAGGTTGATTTTCATTTATGGTGGTCGGTGATGCCATTGATAACCTCTGGGAGGTTGGTTTTCATTTGGTTCGGATTGTTAATCCGATGGTCGCAAAAGAGTTGACAATCCTCGAAAGAGTTGTGCTGCTTACTGAGGTAAGTGTATGGGCTTTGTTTCATGTAACTGTGAGCCAGCTTACACTTGCCACCACACCATGTCAGAAGTGTAAGCGCGGCGGCTTAAGAGAGCGTGATCGATTTGTTACAACTTTCTTAACGGACGCGGTTAAAGCTGCTGTAACTGTTGGCGAATGAGGGGGATTTGTTTTTTGGTGGCTGCACGGCCGAGCGCGATTAGTTCTTCACGTTTGCCAAAGCGAATGTATGTCTTGCCGGAGAGATCCGGGGCAATGAGACAGTCGGCTTTTTCTAGCCCGCCGCCGGAATGTTCGACCATGATTTCAATGGCGGCCAGACCACGCCCCAGGGGGCCAAGATAGGGCCATTGCGCTGCGTGCTGGAAGATGTCTACGCCGATGACGTAATCGGCACCGAGCTGGCGCAGTGGGGCAACGGGGAGATTGTTGGAGATGCCGCCATCGCAGAGGAGACGGCCGTTTAGGCGCAGCGGCGTAACCACACCCGGCACCGAACAACTGGCGCGAATAGCCGGGGCAAGGGGGCCGCTGTCGAGGACGACAGGTTCGGCCGTTTCCAGGTCAGTGGCAACAATGACAAAGGGATGTGTCAGGTCTTCAAAGTGGAGATGCCCGAAAGTTTGTGCCAGCCATGCCTCTAATTTCGCAAATGAGACAAGGCCATCTCTGGAGAGGACGGGTTTTGCCAGGCGCAGCCATTGCAGCCCTTCGGCCATTTGCGCGATGTGCGGCAGTTTCATGCCGGTGGCGTAAGCGGCACCAATGATTGCGCCTACGCTGGCTCCGGCAATATAGTCGATGGGGATGCCTGCTTCATCTAGTACGGAGAGGACGCCAACATGGGCAAAGCCACGCACGACGCCACCGCCAAGGGCAAGACCAACATGGGAACGGCCGTTTACTGCTGCCATTTGTCGGGGGGCGATAAACGGTAATCGGCATTGGCCGATCACCGTTTACCATCTTATGCCGGCCACTGCGTGTCAATTGTCTTGCTGCAATTGACCAGTTCAATGGCGGCTTTCGGCGTTTTCATGATTTTCAGCATATTGCCTTTTAGCTTTAGCTGGCGACCGGTGAGCGCACGAATCGGGTCAAGCTGCCCGCCGATAACCCGTTTCCAGGTTGGCAGCGGTGCGGAGATCATAAACTCCGAAGCGACCTCTTCCCCTGCGCCCAATTCGCGGGCACCGCGGCATTGGCCGTGCCACAAATCCATGTACAGGTAATGTTCACGGGCAACACCTGCGCCCGCTTCAATGACAAAGATCAGGTCTCCCTCCCACTTTGCCGCCGCGTCCTGGTAAGCTTTGTTCCCATTCAGGATGCCACATAATTCTTTAATCCACTCATCGCTTGGAAATGGAATAGCCATTTGCATTGCCTCCTTTGGCTGGTTGGTCCTCCAAGTTGTCGCGCTCATTATATCATGATTGGCAGGAAGGGCGTTAACGTGTTGGGGTCAAGGCATGGTACGGAATGACGCTTGACGGCCGTTTCCCGCATTGATACCATACTTGTCCAGATTAACTGTCAATAGACAATCCCAATTAGACGCATTGCACAAAAAGTGGCAAACCAGTATGCACATAAACAAGCGGTATAACACAGGAAAAACAGCGCTCGTTTTAGCGGGCGGGGGGCTGACGGGCGCAGTTTATGAGATTGGCGCTCTACGAGCCATTGACGATTTACTGGTCAATCGCTCTGTGAACGACTTCGACATTTTTGTCGGAACCAGTGCCGGGGCGTTGGTTGCCACCTTCCTGGCGAATGGCATGTCGCCGAAGTCCATGTTGCAAATTATTAATGGCGTTCACCCTGAAATTCAACCCATTGAGCGCAACCACATTTTTCGCTTCAACACGCATGAACTGCGCCGCCGCGCCGCACGGCTGCCGCGCAAGCTGGTTGAAGGCTGGTCGCATTACCTGCGCAACCGCTTTGATATGACCTTTTTTGACTTTATCTGGTCGTTGAGCGAGGCGCTGCCTTCTGGTTTTTACGACAATCAATCGCTGGCGGATTACATCAATCAGGTTTTGTCTGGGCCAGAATTTAGCAATCAGTTTACGGAGTTGGCAAAGGAGCTGTACATCATTGCGACAGACCTGGATTCTGGTGAGCGCATGGTGTTTGGGGCGGGGGAACATAAGGATGTGCCTATTTCGCAGGCCATTGCCGCTTCCAGTGCGGTGCCGATTGTGTATAAGCCGGTGCGTATTAATCAGCGTGAATATATTGACGGCGGTATTCGCGGCAATGCCAGTATTGATCTGGCGGTGGAACGTGGCGCGGAGTTGATCATTTGTATCAATCCGCTGGTGCCGTTTGATAACAGTCACCGCGATTCGATTCCGTTTTTGGGGCATGATGGTGGTTATTTGAGTGAGAAGGGGGTGCAGGGCATTGCGAATCAGGTGCTGCATATTATGATGCATTCTGGCCTGGATTATCATATTAAGCAGGTGCGCCGCTCGCATCCGGAGGTTGATATTATTTTGATTCAGCCGCGCATGAATGATTACCAGATGCATTTTTATAACATTATGCGTTATTCGGCGCAGTTGACGATTGCCCGGCATGGTTTTGAGTCGGTGACGCTGGACCTGGCGCAAGATTACCAGCGGTATAAGGATGTGCTGGCGCGGCATGGCATTCCTATCAGCCGCCGTTTGGTGATCGAGGAAATGAATGAGATTCAGCAGTCTAATTATGATGCGGATGTGGTGCGCCGTGTGTTGGCTTCGCGTGCGGCTTATTATGAGCGGCGTGGTACGCCGTTTCATAAGCTGAATGAGACGTTAGCGGAGTTGGATTTGTTGTTGGAGGATGTTTCTTAGGGGGTTTGTTTGGCTCAATGGCGGGCAGCAGTCGTTGCGGAGCAGCAAGCAGTGATTGCGGAGCTGTAAGCAGTCATTGAGGAGCTGTAAGCAATGGTTCAGGAGCTGTAAGCAACGGTTGCGGAGCTAGAAGCAACGGTTGAGGAGCTGTAAGCAGTCATTGAGGAGCTAGAAGCAACGATTGAGGAGCTAGAAGCAACGATTGAGGAGCTAGAAGCAACGATTGAGGAGCAGTAAGCAACGGTTGAGGAGCTGGTAGCAACGGTTCAGGAGCAGGTAGCAGCGGTTCAGGAGCAGGTAGCAGCGGTTTAGAAACGGCCGTTTCCCATTTTCCCCTTATTCTTAGCGGTAATCACCGCGATTTCCTAAGCCAATCCTTGTTCGCGTAAAATTTGGGGGTAGATTTGCTGGCTGTGTTGGAAGAGCGGAGCCAGCATCATGGCCTTGATGACGGGGCCATCCACCGTGATGAGTTTGGCGCTCATCGCTTGCCGCAAGCCGAGTTCGCCTAGCAAAATTTGGTGCAAGGTATCGGCCGTTAACGTGACGGTCAGGTCGGGTTTTTCGCTGTTGGTTCCAAAATGGAAGCGCATTGGTTTGGAACGGCCGTTTAAGACAACCACCCCATCCGGCTCAGTCAGGTGCAGCTGAATCAGCAATTTCGAGGCCGTCAGCGCATTGCCCGCTTTCGGGTCCTCTTCATGAATACGATAAAAAAGCTGCTCAGAACAGACGTACAATTGTTTCGTGTTGCGAAAAAAAGGCATAAGGTTTACGGTAAGAACCGGGTTTGTGAAAAACCAGTTTCTCGTGATGTCATTATCCAAATAAAACAGAGCGGCGCTGCGCCAGCCGGTCATTAATCATTTGCTGCACAATATTGCGCGTCTGGTTAGTAAGCTGCGAAACCAGATTTAAATTATTGGCGGCATCCGCCCCATACGCATCGGTCGCAATCGGCGTGCCAAAATCAATATACCATTTGGTGGGGATGGGAATCAGTCCCAGCAAGCCAAGCCACGGGAATGTTGGCGAGATGGGGAAGTACGGAAAGCCGGTTGCTTTAGCCAGAACATCTGACTTGTAGAGAGAAATATACGTTTCTTCGGCACCAATGATGGCCGTGGGGATCATCGGCGCACCGGTTGTCAGCGCCATTTTGACAAACCCGCCGCGCCCAAAGCGGGCGAGCTTGTAGCGATCCCTGAACAATTTGCCCACGCCCTTATACCCTTCGGGAAAGACGCCGACCAATTCATCATTTTCAAGCAGGCGCGTGCCGTTTTCGACATTTGCCATCACCTGCCCCATGCGCTCCAGGAAGGGGAGAGGAAGGGCAGGGTGGGAAACCAGGAGGCGTACAGATTGCGAATCAGCCGTTGTGAGGGATGATCGTTGTAGATGGCGGCGCCGACCATAGCGCCGTCAAAGGGGAGCTGCCCGGAGTGGTTGCAAACGATGAGGGCACGGCCGTAATCGGGAATGTATTCCAGCCCGCTGACACTGACGCGCCAGTAATATTTGTAGAGAAAGTCCACAAACGGCCGTATCGCCTCCACAAATTCCCAATCCAGACCCCACTCATCCGTCTGGTAATCCCCCGTAAAGCGGCGTTTGACCAGGTCAAGTTGGTACTGCACATTGTAATGAATCAGGTACCACATCCCCTTCCACGTCTCAATGTCAAACAGGTCTTCTGTAACCATCTGGCGCAGTTTTTGCAGAATGTCCAGCCGCAGAGACGGGGCGACAAACTTCAAGCTCTTCTCGATGAGGCTGATAAACCCTTGCGGCGTAAAGATAGGCGGCGTATACGCTGGCTCCAATTGCTGGAAACGGCCGATTAAGCTGTCCAACTCTGCCGCCAACCTCTGCCGCAGTTCCTCATTGGTCAATTCCTCTTCAACCGGAATGTCTTGCCCATTTGCCGACAACATTTCATCGCCATTCACGTTTTTTTGTGTCATCTGCTTACTCCTCACCCGTCGTAACCAGTCGTTCTTTTTGGCGGCGGCGACGTTCTAACGTGTCGCGCAGCCGTTCCTCGTCGAATGTCAGCCCATCTTCATCTTCGTCATGCGTGTGCCGCCGTTTGTGTCCGGCAAATTCACGCAGCGCTTCTTCGGCCGTGTATTGGGGGTAAAAGCCAAGCTCATTTTGCATGGCTCTCGTGTCGGCAACCCACCGGTAGCGCAGGTAATCCAGATCGAAGGGGATGTAGCGAATTGGATTGAGGCGCGTGCCGCGCAGCGTGTTTGTGCCCCAATAAGCCAATGGATGCAAGATGGGCATGGGGATGGTTCCGGTCAGCGCCAGGATACGTGTCAGCGGCATGATGCCATCGGCCGCGACATTGAAAACGCCGGGTACATCATTTAGCACGGCATAAACCAATGCCCCCATGACATCTTCTTCGTGAATGAGTTGAATCATGGGGTCAAAGCCAAGCAGGGTGGGGGTAAAGCGTCCTTGCAGCAGCAAGGCCATCGGTGTTTTGGCTGTGTATCCCAAAATGTTGGCGAAGCGCAAGGTTGTGAGGAGGATGTCGGGCGCTTGTTGGCGGAAGCCATTGCAAAATTCTTCGATCTCGACCATGTCGCGGGTGTTGCCATAGCGACGGCTGCCGTGTAGAGGATGCGCTTCGCTGAGAAAGGCGGGATTGGCGGGGTCGGCCCCGTAAACGGCCGTACTGCTGCGATGGACAATTTTGCGCACACCGGCATCGGCACACGCGCCAAAAACCTTGATGGTGCCCATCACGTTGAAGTCGAAGTTTTGCTCACTGCGGCGGCGGCTGTCTGTGAAGGCGAGATGACAAACGGTGTCGACGGCTTCCGCACGCAGTAAATCGCCCAGCAGCGGATTGCGAATGTCTGCCTGGATGAAATCAAGCCCGTCTGGAATTTTGTCGGGAACGGCCGTATCCACCCCCAAAACACGCACATCTGGCGTTTGCAACAAACGATTGGCGACTTGCATGCCCCAGTAACCGGCAATGCCAGTTACCAAAATGCTCTTTTCTTTGCTCATGTCACGCGCTCCTCTAGCAGAGTCCATAACAGGTGGCGCCCCTTAATCTGCTGCCGGAATTATAGGGCGATGGCGGGAATAGCGTCAAGGTTTGTGCGCCCCATCGGCGCGAGAACGATCTTCTAGAGGCTGTGCATTGCCCACAATTCGAGCGTTGACAAGGGTCTGCTTCTCTTTTACCCTTTGTAAACAGATAAGGAGTGCTGCTTTGACGTATAATGCCCGCTTCCTCGCAGATGTGACAATTCCAGATGATACGGCCGTTTCCCCTGGCAAAAGCTTTGTGAAAACCTGGCGTGTGCTGAACAGTGGCGACGAACCCTGGCAAGACGGGGTTCACCTCGTCTTTGTCAGCGGCGACCCCATGACAGATATGCTCGGCCATCCTGTGCCGCAAACGTCGCCGGGGCAGTCGGCTGACCTCTCTTTGCTGCTGACAGCCCCAGCCGCTGCCGGGACTTACTTTAGCAATTGGCGCTTACAAAATAAGCAAGGGGCGTTTTTCGGTCATTTGTTGTTTGTGCGCATTGTGGTGCCAGAGGTGGCGCCGCCGGATGAGGTTGGGCTGCGTAACGGCCGTTACCTGGCCGACCTGACCATTCCCGATGGCACACGCCTCCAACCAGAAACCCCCTTTGTCAAAACCTGGCTGGTGCAAAACAACGGAGAAACGACCTGGCGCGATGGCTATTCTCTGCGGTTCATGAGCGGCGAACCCATGACGACGGCGTTGCAGCAGCCTTTGCCGCTGGCTGCGCCGGGCGACCAGGTTGAGGTATCGTTGTCGTTGGTGACGCCGCCGGGAAACGGCCGTTACCTCAGCCGTTGGCGCATGCACGACCGTAACGGACAGCCCTTTGGGCAAATCCTCTTTTTCGACATCAACGTCATCGCCCAACCAACAACCACCTGGAAATTCGATCCCCCACGCTGGCGTGACACCATTTGGGCCATTACCAGCGTATTTGAAACCGGCACCGTCTCCGGCGATCCCGCTGCGTACCAAAACCACGACGCCGGTATTGTCAGTTACGGCAAACACCAGGCAACCCTCCAATCTGGCAACCTGGGCAAAGTCTTAGACGCATATTTTCGTCGCAGCAGCAGCGCCGCCAGCCGTGCGCTCCAGCAAGAATTTGCAGCGCGTATTGCGCAGCGAGACCCCAATTTGCGCCAGGATCGCAGGCTGGAACAACTCCTGCGTGATGCCGGGCGCGAGCCAGAAATGACTGCCGCCCAAGACGAACTGTTCGATCAGCAATTTTACCAGCCGACCGTCTCCCAGGCGGCAGCCTATAACATTACCAGCCCACTTGGCCTTGCCTGCCTCTATGACACACACATTCAAGGCGGCTTACTCATCTTGCTGCCACAAGTAAAAGATCATCTGCACGGCATCGTTGGAGAGATGGGGCTTGATGGCCCTTTGTCGGAGGAGGTGTGGCTGGCAGCATTTTTAGACCGGCGTGAAGCGCGTTTGCAGCAGCTAGCCGACCGCGCAGCGGCAAATGGCGACACCCTCTCCGCCAATGCGCTGCGCATTTCCACATTTCGTGTCACAGAATTGCGACAGCTTCTTTTGGCAGATAATTTGGCCTTAGAGGGCGACTTGCATGTTCGTGGTCGCATCATTCCTGGCATTGTCTTTTAACCGACGTTGATTCAACCTTTATCCCTACGGAGGTATCACTGTGAAGGCATTTAACAAAATAGGGTTTCATACAAGCGTGGGCGGCAATCCCACCGGCATTGGCGATTGGATGAAAGCATTGGATGCCGCCAACATCCCTTTTTTCATTAAGGCCGCAGACAGCATGACGGGGCTTTTTGATGCGCAGCAGATCATGCAGGCACGCAGCAACGCTGTCCCCCACACATTGGTTTATCGCCGCTCCATTGCGGTCAATGGCAGTGTGCCGCCATCCGGAAACCCTGATGTGCCGGACTATGACAAAGAGCCAGAGGCCGCCGCCGCAGAACATTGGGCCTGGCATAAACAACATTTGCCGCCCGAATTAGACCCCAAGCTGGTTTGGATTGAAACCATTAACGAGCTGCGCAAAGAGGTGGAATGGGCCGACTGGATTGGCGAGTTTGCTTTTCACACCGGGCAGATGGCCCTTGCCGATGGCTACAAATTCTCAGCTTTCGGCTACTCGACGGGCACGCCAGACGAAGGGGCATGGGAAACAAACGGGATGCTGCACTACCTGGAATTGTGCCAACAGCATCCTGACCAACTATCGGTGGCGCTGCACGAGTATAGTTTGAAAGTAAATGACATCTGGTTTTTGCGGGGATCATCTCGGACGCTTCCAAAAATTGTTTGCCACCTGCGATAAACACAAAATCGCGCGTCCCAAGGTGCTCATCACGGAATGGGGCTGGACGCATGAGCGTGTTCCCGCACCGGAGGCAGCCATTCAGCACATTAAAGAAGTGGGGGAATTGTATGCCCAATATCCGCAAGTGTTGGGTGCGGCTATCTGGTATTTGGGGCCTGGGTTTGGTGGCATTGCCAGCCTGGCGCAAAAGTTAATCAAACCGGTTACTGACTTTACTTTGCAGCATACGTTCGATGTGCCCACTGTCGAAGCAGTAGAATCATCACCGGCACCGCGCATGATGGTGGCACAGGCGGTTACGGGCGGCACGGCCAACGTTCGTTTCATCAATGATGTCACGATACCGGATGATACACAAATCGAGGCTGGCGACACGTTTGTAAAGACGTGGCGTGTCGAAAATTCTGGTGATGTTGATTGGCGCAGTGGTTACAAACTGGTGTTTGTCAACGGCACGCAGATGCACGATGTGACAGCGGTGGCTGTTCCGCCGACGGCGCGGGGTAAACAGGTTGACATTTCTGTGACGATGAAAGCACCGGCAACGCCCGGTGTTTACTTTAGTGATTGGCGTTTTCAAGATGATCGTGGTGTGAGCTTTGGCGATATTGTCTATGTGCGCATCATTTCGGAAGCGGCTCCGGTAGACCCAGGCGGGGTGAGCAGTGGCAAGTTTGTCGCTGATGTGACGATTCCCGATGATACGCCGCTGCAACCGGGCGAAGCTTTTACCAAGACGTGGCGTGTGCAAAATAATGGGACGCGTGCCTGGGGCGCTGGTTTTACGCTGGAATTTGTCGGCGGCACGAATATGGCGGGGCGGACAGCTTTTCCCTTGCCGGCTGCCAAGCCGGGGGCGACGGTTGAGATGTCGCTGCCGATGACTGCGCCATCAACGCCGGGGATGTATTTCTCTGATTACCGTTTGAAGGACAATACGGGGAATCCATTTGGGGAAGTGGTGTATGTGCGAATTTTGGTGCCGTCTCCGGCTGGCGTGTCGTTGACGCCGCCTTTGTCGCAGCGTGACCCGTTGTGGGTGAATACGCGTCTGGGGCATCCGGGATCGCCAAAGACGATAGGGGAGTGGGGGTGTTTGTTGACTTGTTTTGCGATGGTGGCGAATCGTTACGGCCGTTCCCTGACCCCCGCACAGCTCAACAACAGCATGGTTCGCAAAGATGGCTTTCTGGATGGCTACCTCACCAAGTGGAACGCGCTCGGCAACGTTTACACAGACATTATTTACAATGGCAAGGTTGAAGCTTCGCCGGGCGTTCTTAGCCGGATCAACGACAGCCTGGACGCCGGAAATCCGGTGACGATTCTCGTTGATTTCACGCGTGACACGCCCTACACGGATAATGACCAGCATTGGGTGTTGATTGTGGGGCGGGACGGTGATGATTATCGCATTAACGATCCCTGGTTGTTACCGGCTCAAGAAGCGTCACTGCGGGACAGATACGGCCGTAGCGGGCAAGCCCTCTGGCAAATCATTCGTTCCGCCATTTTCTATCGCAGCACAAAAGCGGTGGCCTTGCCGACACCGACCCCAACACCGACGCCGACACCGACGCCGATACCGGTTACGACCCAATTGCTCGAACGCGGCATGAACGTCAATCCCGATGCGCCAAACAGCAATCCGGTGAGTAACGATGACTTGAAAGGCCTCGATTGGGTGCGCTTTGTCTTCAAGTTGGATGCACGCGACAATGTGTCGGAGCGTGGCAATTTGCAAAAGGCGTTTGCCCAGTACGACGAGATGATTCGCAGTTATGACCGCATGGGCGTGAAGTCGCTCATCGTCCTTAACCAGGAGACGATTTGGGGCATTGCTCCCTGGACGGGGAACAATAATTGGGCTGGTTATGGCGATCAACTGGCGGCAACGGCCGTACAGATTGCCCAGCGTTATCGTCGTTACGGGAACAAAGTCGCCTACGAAATCTGGAATGAAGGTGATCTTCCCAACAATCCGGCGTCCGTTTTCGTGCCGCCGCAGCAGTTTGCCATTGTTTTGCAAAAAGTAGCGGCTGCCATTCATGAAGCTTCGCCGCAATCACCGCGCATTTTTGGCGGTTTGGCAACTGGCCCAGGGCAGAGCATTGCTTACTTGCAGCAATGTAAAGCGGCTCTAAATGGCTCCTGGCCGGTAGACGCCATCGGCATTCATCCATACGGCCGTTGGGCAACGAAAGCGCCATTTGATTGGGGGCAGCAGTTTGGCACATTGGGTGAAGCCTTTGCGCAATATCGGCAGGCGATACCAGACATCCCCTTCTGGATCACAGAAATTGGCGTGGCGGCGGACAACGAAATCGGCACGCAATATTACCAGGAGATTGGGGCTTATGTGCGCGATGTCTTCAAGCATGTGGAAGAACGCTACGTAGACCTCGTTCCCGTTGTCATCTGGTTTGCCTGGTCTGATTGGATGCGGAATGCCGGGATTGTGCAGCGTGATGGGCAGCGCAAGCCACATGTGTATGCTGCTTTCCGCTCGGTTCGTAATCGGGAGTTGTAAGGCGGTAGACCTATTTTGTTTTGCTAGAAGTTTGTAGGGTGCGCAGGCGATTGAGGGCCGCGCCTAATTCAAAACGGCGAAATGCGGCCAGATCGCCAAGCGGGTATGGGCTGAGAACATCCAGCCCTTGTTGGGCGATGTCGTCCATGACAAGGGCGAGGATGTCGGCTAACGGCCGTTTCCCATCCATATACCGTTCCTGCGCATAGACCAACGCCGCTGCCAGAGCGCGTGTCTGACTGTCGTCCACCAACTGCGTCACCGCACTCAAATCAATCGTCTCTGTGCCAAATTGCACCGTGCGCAGCCCGCGCGTCTTCACGCTCACGTCGCGTCGTCCTTTGCTGGGATCAATGCTTTGTGGCAGCGGCACACGCGGCGTAAGCACCCCAAAGGCGTGCCCCCCTTCCTGCTGTCGCTCCTGCCGCTGCTGGGCGGCAATGGCTTTTGCTTCTGCCGTGACATCGTGCGGCACATAGCTGTCCAGCGCAATCACGTGATCGGCCACATCAAAATAGTCGCCGCTGCCGCCAATAACCAAAATCGTAGAAACGCCATATTCGTTGTATAGCTGGCGCACTTTATCCAGGTAAGGGGTAATTGGCTCTTTTTCTTTGGCAATGAGCGCCTGCATCCGTTGGTCGCGGATCATGAAGTTGGTAGCGGCCGTATCCTCATCAATGAGCAACGTCGTTGCCCCCATTTCCAGCGCTTCAATGATATTTGCCGCCTGCGAGGTCGAACCGGAGGCATTGTCACTGCTAAAAGCGGCCGTATCTTGATTGTAAGGCAAGTTGTTAATGAAAGGCGAGATGTTCACGCCGACGACGCGCCGCCCATCTTCGGCGCGAATTTTTACCGCGTTGGGGTCTGTCACCACCAGCTCGCGGCCATCGCCTGGCTTGTGGTTGTAAATGCCCATTTCCAGGGCATTGAGCAGAGTCGATTTGCCATGAAACCCACCACCGACAATGAGGGTGACGCCGCGCGGGATGCCCATGCCGCTGATTGTGCCGCTGTTGGGCAGCGTGAAATTTTGTCGCAGCGAGGCGGGTGTTTGCCAGGGGATGACGTTGTTTGTTAACGGCCGTGTATCGACCCCTGACCGTCGGCAGCACGCTGCCTTCCGCAATAAAGGCCACCAGATTGTGCTGCGCCAATTGTGTACGCAAGGCATCTGCATCTTCGTTTGTCTCGGCATAGCGGCGCATCAGGTCGGGACGGCCGTTTTTGTAAAGCAAAGCGGCCTCCACCATGCGCGGTATATCTTCGCAGAGCATCCTGGCTGCTTGTCGCCCTAATACGCTGCGCCCCTGTGCTGGCAGCCCAACAACAAAACGCGCTTCAACAAATTCGGCCGTGACGTGCAGGCAAGAGCGTGCCAGCATTTCTTGTCCTGGCGCGTCTATGTCAATCAGGCCGCTTTTGCCAGAGCCGCGCCGTCCGGTTACGGTGTCACATGCCTGGGCAAACGCCGCTGCCAAATAGTTTTCCAGGCCAATGCGGCGGCTGTCGCTGCTGAAAAGCGTTGCCGGGTATTGGGCAATGGTTTGTGGCACGCGCACGCGCAAGCGGCTGGGTGCGGCAAAGGGGTCGCCTTGAACGTAATCAATGGAGAGGGTGAAGCTGGGGAATTGGTAACGGCCGTGTATTTCTTTATACGCTTTGTAACCCCGCCCATCAATGCGCTGTAGCAGTTGTTTGAGCTGTTCGTCGGTTTGCATGTCGTAAAAAAACAGGAGGGAGGAAACGGCCGTTTCCTCCCTCTCTAATCTCGTTTATCGATCAGCTATGTGTTTAGCCAATCATCTGAATCGGAATAAAGTTCGCTTCATGGCTTTGCAGCGTCAGCACACTGACCCGTGCCGCCACATCTTGCGCGATTTGCTTCAGGGCAATGGCGGCCGGCGAGTCCGGGTGTGCCACCACAATAGGTTCACCACTATCTCCACCGACGCGCACCTGCGCTTCCAGCGGCACAGACCCCAAATAGGGGATGTTGTAATCTTGAGACAGTTTCTCCCCTGCGCCAGTGCCAAAGAACTCGCCGCTCATATTTTCAATGACGCCAATAATCGGCACATCTAGCTTCTCAAACGTTTTCAACCCGCGCAGCGCATCGGCGGCTGCCACCTGCATCGGCTGCGTAATCACCAGAGCGCCGGTTAACGGCAGCACCTGCGCCAACGTCAACTGCGCATCCCCTGTTCCCGGTGGCAAATCAACGACCAGGTAATCCAGTTCGCCCCAATCGACATCGGTTAACAACTGCTGGATTGCTCCATGCAGCATAGGGCCACGCCAAATCAATGGTTGATCCGGGCGTACCAGGAAAGCGGTTGAAATAAACTTAACGCCAAAATTCTCCGCCGGAACCAGTTTGCGGTTTTGTGGCGGTGGCATTTGTTCCACACCCATCATCATGGGAATGTTGGGGCCTAAAATATCGGCGTCAAGCAAGCCAACCCGCGCTCCTGTTTGTGCCAGGGCAATGGACAGGTTGACCGAGACGGTGCTTTTACCCACACCACCCTTGCCGCTAGAAACGGCAATCGTGTTGCGGAATTGCTGTCCAATTTGGTTGCTAATACGGTTATCTTGTGGCACGTTAGAATCCCAATTGATTTTCACATTGTCCACACCCGATACCTGTGCCAATGCCGCCCGCGAATCATTTTCCATTTTGCTTTTCAGCGGGCAGGCTGGTGTTGTTAACATAATCGTAAATTCAACATCGCTGCCGTCAACTTTTAGATTGCGGATCATATTCAACGAGACCAAGTCGCGATGCAATTCCGGCTCGATCACCGTGGACAACGCCTTCATGACGGCGTCTTCACTTACTTCATTTTTCTTCTTAAACATGGATTTATCACCTAATACAACAACTACTTGCCCCATTGTTGAACAGGGCAAGTAGTTGTCAAAGATTTTTCATAGAGGAGGAGTGTCAGGCCAGGGTTAATACAACTCGCCTTTGTAGATGAGTTGGCGGGCTTTCATTTCTTCCAGCCTTGCTTCTGGCTCGTCACTGCCTTCGCCGCGCTTACCCTTCTTCTTCTGCTTTGATTCTTGGGCAAAATCACGGGCAGCAGCTTCTGCTTCCGCTTTACGTGGCGCGATTTCACGCCAATAACTGATGGGTTTACTCAACCGCTCTTTGTCGTGGATGTGTGCGGTGGTGCGGTCATAGCTGGCTAATTCATAGTCATGATCCATCTTAATGGCGTCAAAGGGGCAGAATTCCGCGCACAGACCACAGTTCATGCAAATATCAATGTCAATGTAAAATTCTTCTGGTTCAGGCTTGGGACGGCCGTTTGGCTGTGTGCCGCGCTTAATCCAGATACATTGTGGTGGACAAGCCTTGGCACAAATGCCGCAAGAAGTACACCATTCGTGTCCCCATTTTTGTCCCGGTGCAGGTTCATCTGTCACCAAAAATGGCACAAAACGGAACCGTTCGGGCACAGGTAATTTCTCTTCGGGGTAGAACACAGTAATGACACCGCGCCCTTCCAGGCTTTGCCGCACGGCCAATGCCTCGTCATTGTAGTAACGACCACCACGAGACGCCCAGAAAATGTCATCCATGTAAGTTGCGACAAAATGCTTAAAGGTAACGGCCATGCCTTTCAAAATGCCTAATCCGTACATAGTATCTCCATAAAGAAACAGTAATTGCTGTCTGGTAGTCCGTAATCAGATGCTTGATTACGGAACCGTCTGCCGATCACTGCTTTATCTGTCTACCTCGCCTAACACGATGTCAATACTGCCTAGAATGGCGACCACATCAGCAACCTTGTGCCCCAAAGACATCTTTTCCAGAGCTGTCAGGTTGATGAACGAAGGAGAGCGCACATGGTAACGTGCCGGGTTGGCATCACGCCGTTTCGCCGTCACATAATAGCCCAGTTCGCCCTTCGGATTCTCGACACGCCCGTAAGATTCTCCAGCGCGTGGCATACGAATCGCGTATTGTGGCTTACCGCTGATGATCGAACTGCCTTCTGTTTCTTGCAAATGTGGCAGCACCTGCTGCAAAATGCGCAGACTTTGCTGCATTTCATCCAGGCGAATCAAGTAGCGGTCGTAAATATCGCCGTTGTAACGCACGGCTACGTCAAAATCCAGGTGTTCGTAATAGGAATAAGGCTGTGCCCGGCGCACGTCATATTGCACACCACTGGCACGCAGTACCGGCCCGGCTGTGCTGTAGGCAATCGCGTCTTCGGCAGATAAATAACCCACGCCGATGCCGCGTGCCCGTACAATCTCGTTGCCGGTCATCAACACATCGCCTTGTTCAAGGGCGCGTGGTAGACGGTCATAAATCAAATCATGCAGGAATTTCATGATGGGGGTGCCACGTACATCTTCGGGCAGATCATAGGCCAATCCACCGAAGCGCATGTAGTTACACATCATGCGTGATCCGGATGTCGATTCAAACAGGTCCAGGATCAGCTCCCGCTCAATATAGAAGTAGAGCATGGGAGTTTGCAGCGCACCCAGGTCATTGAGAAGGAACCCAACGGCCCACAAGTGGTTGACAATACGAGTCAACTCCACCATTAAAATACGAATCCATTCTGCTCGTTCCGGTACATCCACACCCATCAATTTTTCTACGGCCAGCACATAGCCGTGATTGTTGGACATGGACGAGATGTAATCAAGCCGGTCGGTGTATGGGATGTTCTGGATGAAGGTGTTGCGCTCACCAATTTTTTCGTGATTGCGATGCAGATACCCCATTACTGGTTTGAGGCCGACAATGGTTTCCCCATCCAAGGTTAGCGCCATGCGGAACACGCCATGCGTAGATGGATGTTGTGGCCCCATGTTGATGGTTACTTTGTCGGTTTTCAGGCCTGTTGATTGTTCGCGCGTGTAGGTGATACCGGCGTAGGAGTCAGTTTCTGCTTCTGGCTCTTCGAGGGTTGGCACCCAGCCCGCCGGATATTGCACATTTTTGCCGAAGGGGTTCTTTTCTTCGGCGCGGGAAACTTCGCCACCAGGCCAACGACTGCCAAATGGCTTGTTGTCTTCTTCGAAAAATGGCTCTTTCCAATCTTTGCGCATGGGATGACCGTGAAACCCATCCCAGGTGAGAATGCGGCGCAGGTCAGGGTGGCCTTCAAATTGGAAGCCAAACAGATCGTAGGCTTCGCGTTCCTGGTATTCGGCGCCAGGCCAAACCGGAACAAGCGATGGCAACACCGGATTATCGCGGTCTACCTGTACTTTCATGACTAAGGCCGGGCCGCCTTGGTTGATGCTGTAGGTGTGGTAGACCAATTCGAGTTTGTTTTCTTCGATTAGATCGACGCCAGTTATGCTGGAGAGATAGTTAAACCCCAGTTCGTCGCGTAAGGCCTGGCTGACTTGGACGACTTTGTCGGGGTGAACGACGATGCCTTCGTAGCCGTCGCGTGTTTCGTCCTGAATGTGGTCAGGGAAGCGTTGTTTGAGTACGGCCGTTGCCGCGGCAATAGGGTCTTCGGCAGAATCAGGCATGGCGCCAGCATGGGGGGCTTCTAAAATCATGTCACTCATGGGTCATTTTTCCTCTGGCGTTATGATGCCTCAGTTACAGCCTCGCTCTTGACCGCTTCCTTTTTGATAATGTCTACCTGCCGCATGTCATACAAATCCGGGCCAAGTCTGGGCACAGGAATCATTTCGGCAGTAGGATCATTTTTGCGGTACCAGGGAACGGTGGCAATAGATTGTTGGTCGATTTTTTCTTGTAGGGCAATTAACCCGTTAATCAATGCCTGTGGTGTGGGGGGGCAGCCGGGAATATAGACATCTACGGGGATGAATTTATCGACCCCATCGACGACGTTGTACCCTTCTTTAAATGGGCCGCCACCAGAGGCGCATGCACCCATACTCACGACGTAACGCGGTTCGGCAATCTGGTTGTACAAACGGACGATGATCGGAACCATCTTCTTGGTGACAGTGCCAGAGACGATCATGAGATCTGCCTGGCGGGGAGAGGCACGGAATACTTCCATGCCAAAGCGTGAGAGGTCAAAGCGGCTCGATGCCGTGCAAATCATCTCAATGGCACAGCAAGCCAGGCCGAAACCGAGCGGCCAAAGCGAGTTGCGACGTGACCAGTTGTAGATGGGGTCCAGCAACTTGGCCAGGTTGGTAATTACCACATTGTTTTGTACTTCATCTGGCACGGCGATGTCAGGTGAAGCAGCGCCTGCATTCGTTGTCGTCATAGGCTTACTGTCTCCTCATACCAAACATTTAAAATGTCAAGCAGCACTTGTTCGGTCACAATAGCGGGGTCATCGTTAAATCCGGGTAAGGTTTGAATCGCGTCCATCAACTCATGCAGCCCAATAGATTCAGGATTTTTCTCTGGATAATGCTCTATTAAAGCCATGACGATGGCGTAAGTTGAATCCCAATAGAGTTCAGGGGCATTGCCCGTCAACGTTTTTCCCACCTGGATGTTGTGTACTTTTGGCGCTGTTTCCTATCTTTATGTTGCAGCGCTTGTTGGTACATAAGTATATTCAATTGTGCCTGACGGGGCGAATTATTTATGATTTCTTTCACAAAGTAGTGTATCTTTTGCCGGAAATGATGTCAAAAATTCGGGCTGTGTTGCGTTCTGTCCTATGTATGATGGAACGGCCGTATCGGGAAAGATAACAAAACGCCCTGACTCGTCCGTTCAGGGCGTTTTGGATTGTTTATGAATGAAGCGATTGTTACGCATTTAGAGCGGAACTTGTCGCCCACCTTTCAGTTCGTCTTGGAAGATTGCCAGTGCTTCCCAGTTTCCCGCAGCAGCCAGACTTGCCTGTTGCGCCCAGGTGCTGGGGTCTGCCAATTGAAAGCGTGGCCCGGCATCTTCCAGGATTTGTGAGATTTGCGCCAGGTCTGTTGCGGCGAGTTGCGCAAATGTAAGGATGCCCGCGTTAGACAATAGCTCGGAAATCTTGGGGCCAATCCCTTCAATTTTGGTCAGGTCGTCAGGCTTGACAGGGGCGGGCGGTGCTGTTTCTTCTGGTGCCGCCTCTGTGACGGTTTCGGGTTCGTCATGGTGTGGTTCTGCTGCGTAAACGGCCGTTTCCGCATGAACATCGTGAGCATCATGATCATCATGAGCAACGACGACTGCCGCTTCACTTGTTTCGTGGACATTCAAGATACGCTTGTCGTGGCTAGAATCTTCACCCTCAACTTGCTTCCACCACTCCCAAAACACAACTAGCAGGATAATGGCGAGAACAACCAGGAGCAGAGCAACCAGGATGTTGCCACGTTCCTGTTGTTGTAACACAATGGCCAGAGCCGATTGCTGTGATAGGGTCAACGCTGTGACGGTTGCTGTATATAAACCAGGGATCATTGCTTGTTAACCTCCTGTTTCTTCATGCCGATCCAATTTCCATTTAAGTTTAACGTGCCTTTGGTCAACAGCCAAGGAGAAAGTACTGGAGTCCGCCCGTATTCTCCCTTATAATGCTGCTATTATGAGTTACGCCGAACAAATTGCTCCCCACTTACAATTACGCCCATCGCAAGTTAATGCCGTTATTGAACTGCTGGACAGTGGTAACACGATTCCCTTTGTTGCACGCTACCGCAAAGAAGCAACTGGCAGTTTGGATGAAGACCAACTGCGTCAGATTCAGGAACTTTTGGGTAAGCTGCGTGCGTTGGATGAACGTCGTCAGGTGATTATAACGGCCGTTAACGAGCAAGATAAATTGACGCCAGAACTGCGACAGCTGTTTTTGGCGGCGACGACCTTGACCGAGCTAGAGGATTTGTATCAGCCATACAAGCCCAAGCGCAAAACGCGAGCCAGCGTGGCGCGAGAGAAAGGGCTGGAGCCATTAGCTCAGTTTATTTTGCAGCAGTTGCAAACACAGCAAACGGCAGCAGAAATCGCCGCTCCCTTTGTGACCGAAGAAGTTCCCACTGTGGAGGATGCTTTGGCTGGTGCGCGTGACATTGTGGCCGAAATGATTAGCGATCATGCGCTGATTCGCCAGCGTGTACGTGAAAAGGCGCTGCAATGGGGGCTGCTGCGGGTTGAGAAAATAGAAGAGGCTGTTGACGAGCGGGCGGTTTACGAGTTGTATTATGCGTTTCAGATGCGCGTGGATCGGTTACGGCCGTATCAAATCCTGGCAATCAATCGCGGCGAAGCAGAAAAAGTGCTGCGTGTCCATGTCGACATCGCGGAAAAAGATTGGCTGCTGGCAATGCGCAGCGTCATTCGCCCCGACCGGCACAGCCCATTGGCCGAACAGTTGCAAGAAGCGATGATCGATGCCGCCCAACGGCTGCTGTTACCGGCAATTGAACGGGATATACGGCGCACGCTTTCAGAAACGGCCGAAACACATGCCATCGCCGTCTTTGCCGAAAATTTGCGTAACTTATTAAGCCAACCGCCGTTAGCCGGGCACACTGTGTTGGGCCTTGATCCTGGCTATCGCACCGGCTGCAAAGTCGCCATTGTCGATGCGACCGGCAAGGTGCTGGAGATAGGCACAATTTACCCCCACCCACCACAAAATCGGCGCGAAGAGGCGCTGAAGCAGTTGGCTATGTGGGTGAATCGTCATCATGTGACGCTCATCACCATTGGCAATGGCACCGCCTCGCGCGAAACCGAACAAGTCGCGGCCGAGTTAACGCGCAGCCTGGATTTCTTGCGCTATCTCATGGTGGATGAATCGGGAGCCAGTGTCTACAGCGCCAGCAAACTGGCTAAAGCGGAATTGCCTGAGTTGGATGTGACGATACGCGGCGCGGTCTCTATTGCGCGTCGCGCCCAAGACCCGTTGGCGGAATTGGTGAAGATTGACCCGAAGTCTATTGGCGTGGGATTGTATCAGCATGATGTGAACCAGAAGCAGCTTTCGGATGCGCTGGCCGGTGTTGTCGAGACGGTGGTTAATCGTGTTGGGGTTGATGTGAATACCGCTTCCCCGGCGCTGCTCACGTATGTTTCGGGCATTGGCCCGAAATTGGCGGAGAAGATTGTGGCGCATCGGGATAAGAACGGCCGTTTCCCCAACCGCCAATCCCTGCTCGACATCAATGGCTTGGGCAACAAAGCGTTTGAGCAGTGTGCCGGTTTTTTGCGCATTCGGGAAGGCGACAACCCGCTGGATGCCAGTGCCATTCACCCGGAGAGTTACGGCGTGGCAACGGCCGTTTTGCAGTATGCTGGCCTGCCTCTGGCAACACCCCCCGCACAGCGCGAACCAGCCCTGATAACATTGCAGCAAAAACAGCCGCTGTCACAGTTAGCGGTTGAACTGGGCACTGGTGTGCCCACCCTCACCGACATCTTTGCCCAATTAATGCGTCCTGGGCGTGACCCGCGTGAAGATTTACCGCTGCCCATTTTGCGCAGCGACGTGTTGTCCATGGCTGATTTGCGCCCTGGCATGCGGCTGAATGGAACCGTGCGCAACGTTGTCGATTTTGGCGCATTCATTGATATTGGCGTCAAACAAGATGGCCTGCTGCATCGCAGCCAGATTCCACGCCGTACCCAACTTGGCGTTGGCGATGTGGTTGAAATCACCATCCTCAAAGTAGACGCCGAACGCAAACGAATCGGCCTGGGATGGCCGACAGCAGACGAAAACTAATCGTTTTTTGTAGAGCTTATGGCTGTTACGTATTGCGCTCCAAATACGCAATACGTAACAATCATCAAGCTCTTCTGAACCCCAAAAGAACCGCATAAAATAAATCAGTTTATTGTTCAACCCCCCATGATTGAACACGAGGAGCATCCTGATGAGCATAATAGAAGTCAATCATTTGTCTAAGTATTATGGCAAAGCGAAGGCGCGTGGCATCGTAGATGTTTCATTTAATGTCGAAGAAGGGGAAATTTTTGGCTTTATCGGGCCAAACGGTGCTGGCAAATCAACCACGATTCGTTTGTTTTTGTCTTTGATATATCCCAGCAGCGGCGAGGCCAAAATTTTTGGCAAAGATTGTATCCAGTATGGCCCCGAAATTCGCCAGGACATCGGCTATTTGCCCTCCGAAGTGTTTTATTATGAAGGGATGAAGGTGCTAGACCTGCTCAAATATTCGGCCAGTTTTTATCACAAAGATTGCAGCAAACGATTGCACGAACTGGCTGAACTAATGGAGCTAGACCTGACACGGCGCATTGATGACCTCTCTTACGGCAATAAAAAGAAAGTGGGCATTGTGCAGGGGCTGCTGCACCAGCCCAAGCTCATTGTTTTGGATGAGCCAACCAGCGGCCTCGACCCGCTAATGCAGCGCAAATTCTTCAACCTGATCCGAGAAGAAAATGAGCGCGGCGCGACTATCTTCTTTTCCTCCCACATCTTGGGCGAGGTGCAGAAGATGTGTAACCGTGTGGCAATCATCAAAGAAGGCAGCATCATCAATATTCAAGACATCAAGACGCTGCAAAAAGACAACTACAAGAAAATTAGAGTGGCCGGAAACGGCCTTGATGAAGCGCGGTTTGCTGTAGAAGGGGTCAATAATTTGGAACGAGAAGATGGTGCGATTAGCTTCTTCTTTAAGGGTGACATCAACATGATGATGCGTTTGCTCAGTGAGCAAGAAGTCGCCGACGTAACCATTGAAGAGCCAACCCTGGAAGAAATCTTCATGCATTACTACGAGTAAGGGGGCGCAATGAATATCTACAAGCATGAATTCAAAATGAATGTGCGATCCGTCATCACCTGGTCGGTGTCGCTCACGCTGCTGCTGTTGGTGTTTATGTCCATCTTCACTTCGTTTGCCAAAGATGCAGAGCTGTTAACCAAAACATTAGCGCAGATGCCAGAGCAGTTGTTGGTCGCCTTTGGCCTGACCGGGTTAGACCTGTCAACGGTGTTGGGTTATTACAGTTTCATCTTTCTCTTTTGCCAGATTTGCCTGGCGATTCAAGCGGCCAATTATGGATTTTCGTTGGTTTCGGTGGAAGAGCGGGACATGACGGCCGATTTTCTGTTGGCGAAACCGGTCAGTCGCACGCATATCTTAACCAGCAAGCTGCTGGCCGCTTTGACCAGCCTGACGATCACCAATTTGGTGGTGTGGGCGGCCAGCTTTGTCTGTATTAATTTGTTCAGAGATGGCCGGACATATGACACAAAAATACTGTTCATGCTGCTGCTCAGCATTGTTGTGTTTCAACTGTTTTTCTTGAGCGTCGGCATTTTTGTTTCCTTGCTGATGAAGCGGGTGCGCAGTGTGACATCTGCCTCGATGGCGCTGGCGTTTGGTATGTATATTTTGAGCGCGTTCGGCGGCATGTTGGGTGGAGACAGCCTGGATGTCATTACCCCGTTTAAGCATTTTGAGCCGAAGTATATTGTGGCAAATGGCGCTTATGACACGCCGTTGGTGTTGTTGAATGTGGCTGTGATTGTGCTTGCTGTCGTGGGCAGTTATGTGCTGTATGGAAGACGGAATATTCATACGGCCGTATAAGGAGACGACATGAACATCTTCCTGCGAGAATTGAGAGCAAATGTCAAGTCGCTGCTGATTTGGAGTGTAATCGTCGCCCTGTTCGTCGTTGTGGGGTTCTCTAAATTTTCTGCCTATGAAGGCAACCCGGAGTTGTTGGCGATTTTAGATGACCTGCCCGCGGCCATGGTGGAAGCCATGAACCTGCGTGCCTTTAATTTGACGACAATTACCGGCTTTTATGGTGTGATGATCACCTACTTTGCGCTGATTTTGTCTATTGCGGCCGCCATGTGGGGCAGCGATATTATCACGAAAGAGGAGCGGGATAGGACGGTAGAGTTTGCACTGACACTGCCGGTGACGCGCAGCCAATTGATTACCGGAAAGACCCTGGCGGCGGTTGTAGATAGCATTGCGCTGTTGTTGGTGACGTGGGGCGCTGTGTTGGCAAATGCGACAGCTTATCAAACCGATGCGCAATTTTACAAGTTTGTGTCGTTGTCGATGCTGGCGCTGTTTATCATGCAGTTGATTTTCCTGGCGATTGGCATTTTCTTGGGATGTGCGATGACCCATTATAAACGGGCCAGTTCGCTGGCCGTGTCCCTTTTGCTGGGCACTTACTTCCTCTCGATTGTTTCGGGACTGGATAAGAACCTGGAGTTTTTGAAATATTTCTCGCCATTCAAGTATTTTGACGCCGGTGTGCTGCTGCATGAGTCGAGGCTTGAGATGCCATATGTCTGGTTGTCGGCGGGAATTATTCTCGTGGCTATGGTTGGGGCGTATGTTTCATATGCCAGACGGGATTTGTACATTTAGGGTGATTTGTAAATAGACGGGGCTGCGTTTGGCTACTTTTCGTTTTTATGGGGATTTGAATGATTTTTTGCCGATAGAGAAGCGGGATGTCGATTTTGCTTATCCGTTTACGGAGCCGCAATCGGTGAAGCATTTAATTGAGGCGGCTGGGGTGCCCCATCCGGAGGTGGAGCTAATCCTGGTGAATGGCTTACCGGTGGATTTTGGGTATATGGTGCAGGCAGGGGATGCGGTAGCC
>JACKBV010000046.1 GCA_020634315.1 Ardenticatenaceae bacterium
AAAAAACAAGCGCGTCTTGGTAACAGGGTATCGGAGCTGGCATTGCTCAAAAATTTGCTAAAGAAGGCTCAGTTGTTGTTATCAACGGCCGTCGCGCCGAAGCAGCAGAGCAAGTAGCTGCCTCAATTCGTAAAGCGGGTGGCCGGGCAATTGTGGCTGTGGGCGATTTGACCTCGGATGAGGCGGCAGACAAGGTCGTAGAAACGGCCGTTTCTCAACTCGGTGGTATCGATATTCTGATTAACAATGCGGCTGGTGGCAGTCATCAAAACGACCTGACCACACCAGCCACAGAATGGCTGGCTAGTTACGATACCCCAGATGTTTGTTTAAGATATGGTGAGCTGACACCCCCAATTGAAGCAACTCAATGATCCGGTCACGGCCTTTAAGAGCGCTTTCAATCAGCCGTTGGATAGTACAAATCGATATTATCGGCGTTGATAAACAAGTGATTCATGTAAACTGCCGGAGGGACGGATTCGCCTTTGAGAATTTTGAAGGCCAAATCCATTAATTTTTCGCCGTAGCGTTCTGGCATATATGCTGTTGAGCCGATGAGGCGTGATTGTGGATTGCGGATTTCCTCATGCACGAGGCGATCTGCTCCCTGCCCGACAATAACGATGTCGGATTCGCGGTTTGCTTTGCGGGCAGCTTGCAATGCGCCAAATGCGGCTTCGTCGTTGAAGGAAATTACGGCGATATGATGGCTGTCGGGGACGCGGTGTAACAGTTCTGTGACGCCAGTCTCGCTGATGGCGCTGGTATTGCCACAGTCGATGTGATGAACCATTGCCGGTAATTGATGCAGAACTTCTTGCAGGCCATCTAGTTGGCCCTGGATGCGTGCTTCTGGCAAGGAACCGGCTCTGGGTTCTTCTAACACGAGCAGGTGGTCGATACGGCCGTTCCACAGCAGCGCCACCCACTCCCCCAAAGCCTGCCCGGCCATATACCCGGCACGATAATTATCCACCCCAAAAAACGTCGCCCCAACCATCGGAATATCAACAGCAATCACCGGGATACCCGCCTGCTGGAACTTATTCATGATCAGATTACCCGCTTTGTAATCAATCTGATACTCAATCGCCAGGTCAATATTGCGCTGAATCAACTTATCAGCCACACGCAGCGCCTCGCCACCACTCAGCCGATTATCCGTCACCACCAGATCAATATTCCCCAAATCGGCCGCCGCCCGCTCCAGACTGCGCCGCACATCGACAGCAAACGGCAGCGTTTCACTTTGGTTGGCAAAGCCAATTGTAAACTTTGGCCTGTCGCCCTCTACTGTAAATGAGCGCACTGTATTTTCGCCGCACACAGTCAGGTTGATTTTCGCCTGGCGCATTTGCTCGATGAACTCAGCGGGCACGTCGCTGTCTGTAAAGAAATGGGTGATGCGCTCCGGGGCCACAAATGGGATGGTGCTGACACCCCCTATTTTATTGGAACCGACCAACGCCATGATGCGTGGAATGGACGCCAGCATCGCCTCTTTGAGCTGCGCTTCGTCAATGAGGCGCTCTGTCATGCCGGTCTGCAAATCAAAGCCAACACAGGACACATAGGCGGTGCGAATGTGCAGGTTTTTGAGCATTTCCAGGCCAAGCAAGCTGGTTGTCGCGTTGCCGCTGCGATTGACCATCCCCCCAACCAACAAGAGCGGGTGCGACGTTTGCTGCGCCACCTGTCTGGCGGTTTCCAGACCATTGGTGACGATTGTCAGACGGGTGAATTGCTGCAAATGGGGAACCATGAAACGCACCGTTGAACTGGCATCTAACAAAATGGTGTCGCCATCTTCAATGGTGTCGGCAGCCCAACGGGCAATGCGCTGCTTGATTTCAGCATGGGTGACTGTGGCGGGGATTCGATTGGCAATCTCGACTTCAGAGACGAGTGCAGAGGCAAGAACGGCACCCCCGCGCACACGGCGTAATTTTTCTTCAGATTCCAAGGCGTTGAGATCGTTGCGTATGGTTCCTTCGGCAACCTGGAAAATCTCGGCCATATCGCCGACTTTTAAGCCGGGTTGTTCGGCCAACAGGCGCAGAATATTTTGGCGACGCTCAAAGATTGTTAATCCATTCATGGTTCGGGTTCCATCTATCATATTCTGTTCCTAATTGTCTCAAAGTTGCTGCCCCTAACAATGGGCTTGATGATTTTTGTTTATTTTTAACAATAAACATTGACTTATTTTATCAGTTATGATATGTTTCCGCCAACTTTCGACAAAAAACATCAAACTTCGTCAACAAACGAGATGGTGGGAAGCATGAGTGAACAAAATCCTATGATGCAGATGCGGGATATATCCAAATCGTTTGGCGGTGTTCACGCATTGAACCATGTGCAAATGGAGGTGTATGCCGGAGAGGTGCATGCGCTTTTGGGGGAAAATGGGGCCGGAAAATCTACGTTGATTAAAACGATGACCGGTGTTTATCAGCCAGATAGTGGAGAGATTTATCTGCACGGGGAGCTGATACGCTTTGCTGGCCCCCGCGATGCGCAGCAGCATGGTATTGGGGCGATTTATCAGGAGCCGAGTTTGTTTCCTGATCTGGATATTGCGGAAAATATTATGGCGGGACGGCAGCCGATGAGAAACGGCCGTATCGACTGGCGCTCAATGCACCGCGAAGCACGCAACGTGCTGCAACAACTTGGCGTCGGCCTCGACCCGCGCATCAAAGCGCGTAACCTCAGCGTGGCGCAGCAGCAAACCGTCGAAATCGCCCGCGCCCTCTCCCTCAACGCCAAACTGCTCATCATGGATGAGCCAACCTCCTCCCTCACCCTCACCGAAGTCGAAGAACTATTCCGCATCATTCGCCAACTGCGCGACACAGGCACAGCGATCATCTTCATCTCCCATCGCCTGGAAGAGCTGTTTGCCGTGGCCGACCGCGTCACCATTTTGCGCGACGGCCAATACGTCGGCACGCGGGAAATGTCCGGCGTGCAAACCGAAGACCTGATTCAAATGATGGTTGGGCGGCAAATAGATGAATTGTTCCCCAAACAAGAGGCGGCCATTGGCGAGACACTGCTAGAAGTGGCCGACCTCACCGTCAGCGGCAAATTTGAAAATGTCACCTTCTCGCTGCGTGCTGGCGAAATTCTTGGCCTGGCGGGGCTAATCGGGGCCGGGCGCACCGACGTGGCACGCTCGCTGTTTGGCATTCAACCGGCGCAGTCAGGAACGATAAAAGTTAACGGGCATGCGGTGACGATTCGCAGCCCACAACAAGCGATGGAGCTTGGCCTCGGTTTTGTCCCCGAAGATCGGCAGCATCACGGGCTGGTTTTGCCCATGAGCATTGCCGATAACATCACCCTGCCCATTTTGCCGCGCTATGCCACGGCCGGCTGGGTGCGCGAGCAGGAAACGAAGCGTGTGGCGGCAGCGGCGGCGAAGAAGCTGGAAGTGAAAAGTGCCGGAATCACGCAAAAAGCGAAGGAACTCTCCGGTGGGAATCAGCAAAAGGTGGTTTTAGCCAAATGGCTGGAAACCGGGCCGCGTATTCTCATTTTGGATGAGCCGACTCGTGGTATTGATGTGGGCACGAAAGCGGCCGTGCATCAATTGATGAGTGATCTCGCCAGCCAGGGGGTTGCCATTCTCATGATTTCGTCGGAACTGCCGGAAATATTGGGGATGAGTGACCGCATTTTGGTGATGCGCGAAGGTCATATCACGGGTGAGTTTATGCGCGCTGAAGCCACGCAAGAAAAGCTGATGGCTGCGGCGACTGCATCGGCAACGGCCGTTGCCACAGCACAAGGAGAGGAAAATTGACTGTGAACGCAACCGCTCCCAGCACACGAAAATCAGGCTCTCTTTTCCTGACATTGGTCAGATTTCGTGAGCTGAGCATCATCATCTTTATTCTGCTGCTGATTGTGCTTGTCGCCATCGACACACCAACCTTTCTCACCGTGGAGAATTTCCGCAACATTTTGCTCAACATCTCCATCCTCATCATCGTCGCCTTGGGGCAGATGATGGTCATCATCACGCGCGGCATTGACCTGTCGGTCAGCGCAACCATCGGGCTGGTAGCCATGATGGTTTCCTTCACCGTGGTGGCCTTTCCGGGCATATCGCCAGTGGTCGCTTTGCTGTTGGGGATGCTGCTTGGCGCGATTCTCGGCAGTTTGAACGGCGTGATCATCACCGCCGGTAAAGTGCCGCCCATCATCGCCACCCTCGGTACATTGAGCATTTATCGGGGCATGGTTTTCCTATACAGCGGCGGCACCTGGATTAATTCCTTTGAAATGCCCGACAGCTACCGCGCTTTAGCCAAAGCCGCGCCATTGGGCGTGCCCAACATCATCCTGTTTGCCATCGCCGTTGCCATCATCATCTACATTTTCCTCAATTACACGCGTCCGGGACGCGATATTTATGCCGTCGGCAGCAATCCCGATGCCGCCAATGTGGCGGGGATTCCGGTGCAGCGAACGCTTTTCATGGTTTACCTCATCTCTGGCATGTTGGCTGGCCTCGCCGCCGTTCTTTGGGCGTCTCGCTTCGAGTCGGCGCAGACAAACACGGCGCTCGGTTTTGAACTGCAAACGGTTGCCGCCTCTGTTGTCGGCGGTGTCAACATCTTCGGCGGCAGCGGCACGGTGATTGGTGTGATTTTGGGCGCATTTCTCTTGGGAACGATTGATTATGCCCTCATTCTGGTGCAAATATCACCTTTCTGGCAGTTGGCAGGCCAGGGTTTGCTCATTCTCATTGCCGTGATTGTCGATTCGGCTATCCGGCGACGGCTGCAACGGTTGGGCGGCACAGGAGAGTTATGATGCGCACAATGATCAATAATGGGGATGGCGAAACGGCCGTTTCCGCCAAACGCTTCTCGCTAAACTTCTTTCTCCGTTGGGAATGGCTGCTGGTCGCCCTGATCATCGTCGTTGTCATTGTCAACTCGCAGCTTTCCCCCTACTTTCTAAACACGCGCAACATGATGCGTGCCACCTCCGACTTCATGGAAATGGGCCTGATGATGCTGCCCATGGCTTACATCATCATCACCGGCAACATTGACCTTTCCGTCGCCTCCATCATGGCGATGTGCGCGTCACTGCTCGGTTATTTGCACATTCAGGGCGTCAACATTTGGGTTGCCGCCATCGCCGCCATCTTGTTAGGCGTGTTAGGCGGCACATTAAATGGCTTTCTGATAGCCCGCGTAAAATTGCCCGCACTGGTCGTGACGCTGGGCACGTATGCCTTTTTCCGGGGCATTGCCTATGGGCTGTTAGGCGACCAGGCGGCAACAGGCTATCCCTCGTCTTTCACTTTTTTGGGTCAGGGCACATTGGGCGCAATACGGTTCCCGTTTTCGGCCGTGCTTTTCATTTTCTTTGCCATCATTTTCGGCCTGGTGCTGCACAAAACGATTTTCGGCCGTTATTTGTACGCCATTGGCAATAGTGAGGAAGCCGCCCGCTATGCCGGTGTAGCAGTCGGCCGTACCAAAATGAGCATCTTCATGCTCTCCGGATTTATGTCCGCGCTGGCGGGCATCGTCATTGCCGCCCGCTTCGGCAGCACACGCCCCGACGTTGGCACCGGCCTGGAACTGTCAGTCATTACGGCCACCGTCCTGGGCGGCATCAACATTCTAGGCGGCAGCGGCACAATGATCGGCGCAATCCTGGCCCTGATCTTGATTGGATTGATGCGCTTTGGCATGGGTCTGGTTAACGTTCAAGGACAGGTGCAAAGCATCGCTATCGGCCTATTGCTAATTTTTTCTATCTTACTCCCCAATCTCGCACAGCAATTATCACGTAGAAGCATCCAGATACGGCGCAGCACAGTTCTCTCAACCGCAACAATGCTGGTGCTGCTGGGCTTCTTCATTTGGTTTTTCTTTTGGTCACGCGCCGCTATTTTAAGTCAGTAACGAGCAAGGAGGTGGTTATATGTAAATAGTCGGCAAAAAGCGATGCACAGAAGATTACATAGCAAACTACCCTTCGCTGGACTTGTTTGTACATGCTCAATCTACTATTTTTTACTTTCTCCCAAAAAGGAGAACAAGAGGAGATACTTGCGATGAAGAAAAATTTGCTTTCCATATTTTTGCTTTTAGCGCTGTTATTGGCATTAGTCGCCTGTGGTGGCAATACCAATAACGAATCCACATCTGCACCGGAAACGAATGCTCCAGAAACGACCGCAACAGAACCTGAAATGGAAGATGCAACAGCAGGTGGCGGTGGCAACTACGTTCTTGTTCCCAAGAACCTGGGGAATCCCTATTTTGACACAGCCAATGTTGGCGCACAGGAAGCAGCAACAGAATTGGGCGTTAAGGTAACGTATCAAGGCTCCTCCGTAGCCGATGCGACCGAACAAATCCAACTGCTCAATTCACTGATCGCGCAAAACGTCGATGGTCTGGCTATTTCGGCCAATGATGCCGATGCATTGGTTCCCACGGGCAAAGAAGCCATTGATGCCGGTATTCCTATTGTTACCTGGGATTCGGCGATTGCTCCCGGCGGCCGTACCGTACACATCAACCAGGCAGAGTCGCAAGGCATTGGCGCAGTACAGATTCAGATGGCCTCCGACCTGGCTGGTGGAGAAGGCCAAATTGCCATTCTCAGCGCCACTTCGACTGCACCCAACCAGAATGAATGGATTGGCTACATGGAAGAGGAACTGAAGAAACCGGAATATGCTGGTTTGGAACTCGTAGCGACGGTGTATGGCGATGATGAGGATGAAAAGAGCTACAACGAAGCGATGGGCTTGATGCAAACCTACCCCGATTTGAAAGTCATCATTTCGCCGACGACTGTGGGTATTGCAGCCTCTGCCCGCGCCGTGCAAGATGCTGGCAAAGTTGGTCAGGTATTCGTCACAGGTTTGGGCACGCCCAATCAGATGCGCGAATATGTTAAGAGCGGCTCTGCTCCGGCATTTGCCTTGTGGAACCCTGGCGATTTGGGTTATCTGGCTATCTACACACTCAACGCGATTGCTAGCGGCGAAATCCAAGGAAATCCAGGCGATACATTTGAAGCAGGCAAGCTCGGCTCTTACACCATTGCTGACGACGGAACCATTTTGCTGGGGCCGCCAACTGTCTTCAATGCAGACAACATTGACGATTTCGACTTCTAAACTATAACAAGTTGTGAACCAGACCTGCGAGGTTGTATGACCTCGCAGGTCTTTTGACGGCTATATGCATTTTGAGAAGAATGGGTAAGATCGAACTGGAGTCATACATGAAACGGGTTGGATTTTCATTCAAAGTAAAAGCGGAAAAGCTGGTTGAGTACAAAGCACATCACCAACATGTCTGGCCAGAAATGTTAGCGGCGCTGCGCGAAACAGGCTGGCACAATTACACCCTTTTTGTGCGTGACGATGGCCTGGTTTTTGGCTACTTTGAGACACCGCACAGCTTGCAGCAGGCGCAGTCGCTGATGGCGGTGAAAGAGATCAATACCCGGTGGCAAGAGTTTATGGCTCCTTACATGGAGGACAATGCTCGCCCGGATGAAATGTTCCAAGAGTGGGAAGAGGTTTTTCACCTGGACTGATTTCTCTATTGAAGAATGAGCATCACTTTGATGGTACTCATTCTTCAACAGAGAAATATAGCCCCCTATTACAAAACAAGGAGACGGAAACATGGGGTATCAACCAACAGATGCTGATATTCAAAATGCTTACGCTTTGGCTAAGGAGCGTTACGCTCAGCTTCATGTCGATACGGAGGCCGTGCTGGCTGAACTGAAAAAGGTGGCGATTAGTTTGCACTGCTGGCAAGGTGATGATGTGGTTGGATTTGAAGACCCGGATCGGGGCTTGAGCGGCGGGATTATGACGACGGGGAATTATCCGGGGAAGGCGAGAACGGCCGTTGAGCTGCGCCAGGATTTGGACAAGGCATACAGCCTGATTCCGGGAACGCACCGCCTGAATTTACACGCCATTTACCTGGAAACGGATAAGCCTGTGCCGCGCAATGAAATCTTGCCGGAGCATTTCGCCGGTTGGGCGGCGTGGGCGAAGGAACAAAAGCATGGGGTTGACTTTAACCCCACCTGTTTTTCTCATCCGCTGGCAGATGATGGGTTTACGTTGGCTCATGCAGATGACGGAATTCGCCAGTTTTGGATTGAGCATTGCATTGCCAGCCGAGAGATTGGCGCGTATTTTGGGCGAGAATTGGGGACAACGGCCGTTACCAATATTTGGATCCCCGACGGCTACAAAGACACGCCCGTGGATCGCACCAGCCCGCGCCAGCGGCTCAAAGAGTCACTAGACGCGGTTCTGGCAAAGCCGATAGACCCGGCTCACAATTTAGATGCCGTAGAGAGCAAGCTGTTTGGCATCGGCTCTGAAAGCTATGTCGTGGGGTCACACGAATTCTATCTGGGCTATGCCACACAAAAACAAACGCTGCTGTGCCTGGACGCGGGGCATTTTCATCCGACAGAAACCATTGCTGACAAGATTTCATCAGCCTTGCTCTATGTGCCGGAACTGCTGCTGCATGTCAGCCGGGGCGTGCGCTGGGACAGCGACCATGTTGTCACGCTGAGCGATGATTTGCAGGCGATTATGCAGGAGATTGTGCGTGGCAATTATTTGGAGCGCGTGCATATCGGCCTGGATTTCTTTGATGCCAGCATCAACCGCATTGCGGCGTGGACTATTGGCACACGCAATGCGCTGCGTGCGCTGCTCATGGCTCTGTTGGAGCCAATTGCACAGATGCGCGAACTGGAAGTGGCGGGCGATTATACGAGCCGCCTGGTGCTGTTGGAAGAGCTGAAGGGGATGCCTTTTGGCGCTGTATGGGATTATTATTGCCTGACGCAAGGGGTTCCGGTGGGAATGGCGTATCTGGATGAGATTCACACCTATGAAAAGCAGGTGTTGGCGCAGCGAAGGTGACAATGGCGACTAAAACAGTTTTGGCAGTCGATTTAGGAGCGGAATCAGGGCGGGTGATGGCGGTGCATTTTAACGGCCGTTCCCTGCACCTCGAAGAACTGCACCGCTTCCCCAACACCACCGTGACCGTCAACGGCACACTGCATTGGGATTTTTTGCGCCTCTGGGCCGACATCCAGGCGGGAATCGAGAAAGGCAAAGCGCTGCACCCCGCCAGCATCGGGGTCGATACCTGGGGCGTCGATTTTGGCTTGCTGGACAAACAAGGCAGCTTAATTGGCAATCCGGTGCATTATCGGGACGGCCGTACCGACAACATGATGGCCGCCGCCTTTGCCAAAATCCCCCAGGCAGACATCTTTGCCCAAACCGGCATCCAATTCATGTCCATCAACACCCTTTACCAGATGCTCAGCCTGGTCGAATCCGGCTCGCCACAAATGCAAATCGCCGACACCTTTCTCACCGCGCCCGATTTGCTCAACTACTGGCTGACCGGGGCAAAAGTGTGCGAATTTAGCAACGCCACCACCACGCAGTTATTCAATCCGGCAGCGGGCGGATGGGCAACGGAGATGATGGACAAACTGGGCATTCCCAGCCATATCTTCCCGGAAATTGTGCAGCCGGGAACCAGATTGGGCGCTTACGAGGGCATTCCGGTGATTGCCCCTGCCTGTCATGATACGGGCAGCGCGGTAGCGGCCGTTCCCACAAGCGGCCAGGAGTTCGCCTACATCAGCAGCGGCACCTGGAGTCTCGTCGGCCTGGAAGTAAACCGGCCAATCCTGACGCCCGAAGCGTTGGCCGCCAACGTCACCAATGAAGGCGGCGTTTATGGCACCTATCGCCTGCTGAAAAATGTGATGGGGTTGTGGATTTTGCAGCAATGCCGGGCGACATGGGCCGCCGCCGGGCACGTGTATTCATATGGTGAATTGGTAGACCTGGCGATGCAGGCGGAACCATTAACGGCCGTTATCAACCCCAACGCCGCCACCTTCCTGCATCCCGGCGATTACCCGGAGCGCATCCGCGATTACTGCCGCCAAACCAAGCAACCGCTTCCCGAAACGCCGGGCGCGGTTGTGCGTGTCGTGCTGGAAAGTCTGGCGCTGGCTTATCGCGAGGTGCTGGAACGGGTAACGGCCGTTGCCAACCAAAGCGCCGCCACCTTGCACATCGTCGGCGGCGGCACGCAAAATCACCTGCTCAACCAGATGACAGCCAACGCCACCGGCTTGCCTGTCGTCACCGGCCCCATCGAAGCCACCGTCATGGGCAACGCCCTGGTGCAGCTCATCACCTTGGGTGAAATCGCCGACCTGCATCAGGCACGCCAGATTGTGGCCGGGATGGATGAACTGCAACGATATGAACCACAAGACACGGCCGTTTGGGATGCGGTATACGGCCGTTATCAACAACTCACAAAATCCGCATCAATGTAACCATAAACAACCTATGAACTTTCAACTTCTTCACCCGCGCGACCAGCTGGTCGCCATCATGAATCGCATTTACCACAATGGCATGACCACCCTCAGTGGTGGCAATCTCTCCATCAAAGATGACAACGGCGACATCTGGATCACCCCCTCTGGCATCGACAAAGGCAAACTGACGCCCAAAGACATCATGTGCGTCAAGGTCGATGGCACCGTTGAAGGGCCACACAAGCCCTCCTCCGAATTCCCCTTTCACCGCGCCATTTACAAGCTGCGCCCCGACATGAACGCCATTGTCCATGCCCATCCTCCGGCACTCGTCTCCTTTAGCATCGTGCGCGAAGTACCCGATACGCGCATCATCCCCCAGGCCAACCGCGTCTGCGGGCCGGTCGGTTATGCCCCGTATGCCTTGCCCGGCAGCGAAGCATTGGGCGAAAACATCGCCGCCACCTTTGCCGAAGGGTACAACATCGTCATCTTGGAGAATCATGGCATGGCCGCCGGGGGAGCCAATTTACTCGATGCATTCCACCGCCTGGAAACGCTCGACTTTTGCGCACGCACACTCATCCGCGCACGCGCACTCGGCACCGTCAACACCCTGTCCGAACCGGCGCTCAACCTGTTCGACCATCGCCACAATTTACTGCCTGAGTTTGTGCCCACGACACACAGCAGCCGCGAACGCGAACTGCGCCAGCAAATTGTGGACATTGCCGCGCGTGCCTGCGACCGGCATCTCATGATCAGCACGGAAGGGGTCGTCTCGGCACGTCTGGATGAGGCAAGCTTCCTCATTACCCCCACCGGACATGATCGCCACACCCTGGCCGTGGAAGATGTGGTGTTGGTACGGCATGGCGTGCGCGAAGCGGGCAAACTGCCCAGCCGCTCGGTGCGCCTGCACGAAGCGATTTATGCCGCGCATCCTGATGTCCAATGCATCATGACGGCGCAATGCCCCAATGCCACCGCCTATGCCATTACGGCTGCCAGATTTAACTCGCGCACCATCCCCGAAAGCTTTATCCTGCTGCGCGACATTCCCCTTGTTTCCTTCAAAACCCTGTACACGCAAAGCGAAAAAATAGCGGAGATGGTTTCGTTAAGTACGCCGGTATTGCTGGTGGAGAACGACTGTGTGCTGACTGTCGGCACGGATATTTTGAATGCGTTTGACCGGCTGGAGGTAGCTGAATACAGCGCCCGCTCTTTGATTGATACGGCCGTTCTCGGTCCCCTTGTTCCCATTGGTGATGAGGAAATCCACGACCTGGAAGTGGCTTTTTCATTGTCATGACGGGGGACGCATGAAAATCAAGTTGTATGGCAGCTTACGCCAAAAAGCAGGCGCAGCGGAACACGAGACCACAGGGACAACCGTACACGAGGCGTTAGCCAACCTTTGTACTTACCATGACGCATTACGCACAGCGATTTTTGATGGCGCTGCTTTGCGAGCGCATGTGCGGGTCATGGTCAATGGGCATGATTGCGAGTTGGCGGATGGGCTGGAAACGGCCGTTTCCGCCAACGACCAGATCGCCATCTTCCCCCCCATCGCTGGTGGCTGAATCATAATCAGCAACCTGATTACGATTCACGAATTACGAAAAACAAGGAGATACTTATGCAGGGCTGGGCTGGAAAAATACTAGACATCAACTTAACCAGCGGCAGCATCGAAACGCTGCCATTAGACATGGAAATGGCGCGCCTCTTTTTAGGGGGGCGCGGCTTAGGCGCACGATTATTGTGGGATTTGGTTGGGCCAGAAGTTCACCCCCTCTCGCCAGAAAACGCCCTCATTTTTACAACCGGGCCAATCACCGCCAGCGCCTCGCAAACGAGCAATCGTTTCAACGTCAGCACCAAAAGCCCGCTGACCGACACCATTTTGCACGCCAACAGCGGCGGTTGGTGGGGCATGCAGTTCAAGCGCACCGGCTACGATGTCCTGATTGTGCGCGGCAAAGCGGCCGCGCCAGTTCTGATTGAAATCACAGCCGATGGCGTTGTGATTAAAGACGCCGCCGACCTCTGGGGCAAAACCGTCTTTGAAACGACCGAGGCTTTGGGCCAGAGTCGCAACAAGCGCAATGTCCTGTGCATCGGCCCTGCCGGTGAAAATCAGGTGCGCATTGCCGCCATCATGAATGACAAGGAACGCGCATTGGCCCGCGGCGGTGCGGGGGCGGTCATGGGCAGCAAGAATTTGAAGGCGATTGTCGTGGAGGGCAAAGAGAAAAACCAACCCGCCGATCAAGATCAGTTCAAATTTTTACTGTATGAAACGGGCAAACTGCTCAAAGCCAGCCCGCTCACTTCGCAAGCGCTGCCGGAATTTGGAACGGCCGTTGTCATGAACGTCGTCAACGAAATCGGCGCCCTCCCCACCCGCAACTTCCAACAATCCCAATTTGAAAGCGCCGACAAAATCAGCGGCGAAGAAATCACCGACTCCATTTTGGTCAAAAACCAGGCTTGCTGGGCCTGCCCCATCACCTGCACCCGCATCACCAAAACGAAGAGCGGCAAAGAAGGCGAAGGGCCAGAATTCGAGTCCGCATGGGCTTTTGGCGCACAGTGCGGCGTTGATGATCTGGATGTCATCACCGAAGCCAACTACTTGTGCAACGATATGGGCCTGGACACCATTTCTATGGGCAACACCATTGGCTGCGCCATGGAACTAAGCGAAAAAGGGCTGCTGCCCGGCGACCTGGGCTTTGGGCAGGCAGACAAACTGCTCGACTTGATTCACGCGACCGCCTATCGCCAGGGCATTGGCGACGAGCTGGCCGAAGGCAGTTATCGCATGGCCGCCAAACACAACGCGCCAGAACTGTCGATGAGTGTCAAGAAGTTGGAAATGCCCGCCTATGACCCACGCGGGATGCAGGGGCAAGGGTTGGTTTTCGCCACCGGCAACCGGGGCGCGTGCCATGAAACGGGCAACATGCTTGGGCCAGAGGTGTTGGCGCTGCCCCGCCTCATTGACCGTTTTGCCACGCAGGGCAAGGCGGGCATTGTCTCTGTGCATCAAAATTCGGCGGCGGTGATTGACAGTCTCGTTTATTGCAAGTTTGCCAATATGGCGGTGGCAGAGGAATTTTTTGCGCGAACGTTAACGGCCGTTACCGGTGTCCCTTTCACCGCCGACGACCTGATGGTAATTGGCGAACGCGTCTGGACATTGGAACGCCTGTACAATTTGCGCGAAGGCTTCACCAAAGAAGACGACACCCTGCCCAGCCGCCTGCTCAACGAACCCGTCGCCGCCGGTCCAAGCGAAGGCTTTACCGTAAAACTGGCTCCCATGCTGCAAGAGTATTACGCCTTTCGCGGCTGGGACAAAAACGGCGTGCCCAAACCGGAAAAATTAAAGGAACTAGGATTAGACTCACTTATCAGTAACCAGTAAGCGGCTATCGGTAAGCGGTGACAAACCGCTTACTGAACACCCATTACCGAATACGGAGTAGCAAATGATTGATCAACGACTGTACGAAGAGTTCCGCGACATCGGCCGCGATATTTTTGTGACGGGTTTAACCAGTTCGCACGGTGGCAACATGAGTGTGCGCGTCGGCGACAAAATCATCATCAAGCGGCGCGGCGCACAGTTCGGCCGCCTGAAGCACAGCGACTTTGTGGAAACCAGTTTTCAGGGCAAAGACAGCGGCATTGTCCGCGCCAGCACGGAGTTGATTGTCCATCGCGCCATTTATGAAAAGACCTCGGCGCTGGCAATTGTCCACGCCCATCCACGCACGGCCATTGTCCTCAGCCTCAGCCGAGACGAAATCATCCCCATTGATAACGAAGGCTCTTACCTGCTGCGCAAAATCCCGGTTGTGACAGTCGAGATGGCATCAGGTTCCAAAGAGATGGCCGAAAAAGTATCCGATGCGCTGCGCGGCTATAAAATTGTCATGCAGCGCGGACACGGCTGTTTTGCTATTGGGCAAACGCTGGAAGAAGCGTACCATTGGGTTTCGGCGCTGGAAGAGGTAAGCGACATCATTTTGGAGCACAAATTAATGGGCGAAGAGATGATTGAGTATCGCAAACATAGTGAGTCTTACGCCAAATGGTAGAACGTGAATCACCCCAAGGAAAACGTGTTTCCCTGTTTGTGACGTGCATGGTAGACATGCTTTACCCTGACACGGGCATGTCGGTGGTGGACGTATTGACCCATTTGGGCGTCGAAGTTGATTTTCCGATGGGGCAAACGTGCTGCGGGCAGCCCGCTTTTAATGCCGGGTATCGCCAGGAAGCGCGACAAGTAGCGATTCAATTCCTGAAAGCGTTTAAGGATGCGGCAGTCATTGTCACGCCTTCCGGCTCTTGTGGGGCGATGGTGCGGCATGAATATCCACGCCTGTTTGCCGATGACCCGCTGTGGGGCGACGAGGCACGCCGTTTAGCCAACATCACCTGGGAGTTCACCGAGTTTATTGTGGATGGGCTGGGTATTACGGATTTAAACGGCCGTTTACCCACCCCCCAAACCATCGCCTTCCACGACTCCTGTCATGGGCTGCGCTTGCTCGGCCTGAAACAAGCGAGCCGCGCCCTGGTGGGGAATTTGGAAAACGCGACCATTGTCGAGTGGGATAACAGCGAAACGTGCTGCGGCTTTGGCGGCCTTTTCAGCGTGAAAATGGCCGATGTCAGCGGGGCGATGCTGGCGAAAAAGATTGACCATATCGAGCAAAGTGAGGCGGACGCCATCATTACCGGCGACGTGAGCTGCCTGACACACATGAACAATGGTTTGCAAAAGCAGGGAAAGCGACCCCGCGTGAAGCACATTGCTGATTTGCTGGCAGAAGGAATTCGTGATGGAAAATCGGTCGAATAATTTCATTGCGGCGGCACAGATAGCTATTCATGATGCGGATTTGCAAACGGCCGTTTCCTTTGGCACCCACTCCGGCTTCAGCAAACGGCAGGCAGCCATGTTCGCCGACGGCGAAGAACACGGCCAGGCCATGCGCCAACAGGCAGCCGCCATCAAGCGGCATGGCCTCAACCATTTGCCCGATTTGCTAGAGCAAGCAGAAGCCAACATGCAGGCCAACGGCATCCAGGTGTTGTGGGCGGTGGATAGCGCGGAAGCCAATCAACATGTGCTAGAAATTGCGCAGCGACACAACGTGCAGTCGGTCGTCAAAAGCAAGAGCATGGTCACAGAGGAAACCGGCCTCAACCATGCCCTGGAAGCGGCCAGCATCGAGGTTCTGGAAACTGATTTAGGCGAGTACATTGTCCAGTTGGGCGAAGAAACGCCCAGCCACATTGTTGTGCCCATCGTCCACAAAACCAAAGAGAGCATCCGCGACCTGCTCATCGAAAAGGCAAACATGCCGCCAACCGATGACACAGAAGCGATGGCTCGCTTTGCGCGGGAGACATTGCGCCAGCGCTTTTTAGCTGCTGATATGGGCATCTCTGGCGGCAATTTTATCCTGGCCGAAACCGGCTCGATTTGCCTGGTTTCTAACGAGGGCAATGCACGTCTGACGACCAGTTTGCCACGCGTCCATGTGGCTTTGGTGGGCATTGAAAAGGTGATCGCGACGGTCGCCGATTATGCGACGCTGACGCAGGTGCTGCCGCGCAGCGCCACCGGCCAGACGATGACGGTTTACACGCACCTGATTAACGGCCCGCGCCAACCAGATGAAACGGATGGGCCGGAACATGTCTATGTGATTTTCGTGGATAACGGCCGTTCCGACATCTATAATACCGACTATGTTGAAGCCCTCGCCTGCATTCGCTGTGGCGCTTGTCTCAATGGCTGTCCCGTGTATCAAGCCACCGGCGGCCATGCTTATGGCTGGGTTTATCCCGGCCCAATTGGTGCTGTGATCACGCCGCTGCTTACCGGCCTGGAAAACGCATCGCCGCTGCCCTATGCCAGCAGTTTGTGCGGCATGTGCAAGGCGGTGTGTCCGGTGGACATCGACATTCCGCGGATGCTGCTCGATTTGCGCCATGATTTAGTTGAGATGGGCAAAGGCGGCACGGTGTGGAACGCGGGCATGAAGGCATGGGCTTTGGGCACAAAATCGCCCACTATTTTCAACTTAGGCGGCCACGCGGCCGCATTGGCGCGTCACATCATGCCTAAATCGCTGCCCGGCCCGCTCAAAGGCTGGACGGATTACCGGACATCGCCCAAGTTTGCGCCCAAATCATTCCGCCAATTGTGGCAAGAACGGACGGGAGAGGCTGATGAACAGTCGTGAGCAAATCTTAGACAAATTACGAAACCGGATTGGCGCGGGCCTGCCATTCCCAACTGTTTCGCCGCTGATCACTTATCGGCCGATGGTTCCCCGAAACGAGGCAACGCCAGCCGCTTTGCTGGCGCAGTTTGTCGCCGAAGCGCAAAAGGCGGCGTGTGTGGTGCATCAGGTGGAAACAGCGGCCGCAGCGATTGCGGCTGTTTTGCAGATCGTGGGGGAGGATACGGCCGTTTCCAGTTGGGACCTCGCTCATATCCCCATTCCTGGGCTGGCAGAGGCTCTGCATAACGCCGGTATTGCTCGTGTCGGCCAGGATGCCAGCGTGCGTGTTGGGCTGACCGGCATTGATGCCGCGTTGGCGGCAACAGGGAGCATTGTGGTGATGAGTGGCAACGGCCGTTTCCGTGCCGCTTCCCTGCTCCCGCCCGTTCACATTGCCGTTGTCACCACCAGCCAGATCATGCCCGATTTGGAAAGCTGGTGGGCGGCTCAAAAAGCGGCTGGGTTGCAGCGAACCCGGCAGCACAGCAACATCGTCGTCATTACCGGGCCAAGCCGCACCGCCGACATTGCCATGCAGTTGGTGATGGGTATGCACGGCCCGCGAGAGCTGCACCTGGTTCTTCTGCAAGAATAGCCTCCCGGAGGGTTAATCGAGATGACCCTCCGGGAGTTTCATTTTCATTTGTGGCACGGTTTCTCTGTACGGTTAGAGAACGGCCGTTAAAAAGTCAGCTACGGCCGTTGCTTTCCGCCCCGTCAATTCCTCAAATGCGTCAGAGACAACATCAAATTGACCTTGCGCGGCGGCCGTGTCAATAGACGCATAGGTCGCGGCAACAGGCTGTGGCAGGCCAGCCCCAACCATCCCCTGAATCATCGCTTCGGTTGGCACGGGCACGTATGTCAGCGGTTTGCCCGTAATCTTGCTGCCGATGGCCGCCACGTCAGCCTGCGACAACGCTTCTGGCCCGGTGATGTCCAAAATGCGACGGCCGTTAAATGGTGCGGCCAGAGCCGCCGCCGCCGCTTGTGCGCAATCCTCACGCGTCACATAGGCTATGCGCCCATCACCGGCTGCGCTAAACATCTGCCCCATTGGCAAAGCCTGCCCCAATGCGCCAACCAACAAGTCGGCGTACAAATTATTGCGCAATACGGTGAAGTTCAGCGGGCTGGCCGCCAGCGCATCTTCTGTGCCCTGGTGATCTGGGGCAAACAACACCGGGGAATCAGGGCCAGGATTGATCAAGGATGTGTAGACCACATGATTGACACCAGCCGCAGCCGCAGCTTGCACAGCCGACGTGTGTTGTTTCAGGCGCAGCCCAGGCTCGCCTAACGCATCGGTGCTGATTAACAGCAGGCGATCAACTCCGGCAAATGCCTGAGCCAGGCTGGCGGGATCGTTGAAATCAGCCGAGCGAACGATGACCCCTTGCTGCTGCAAATCGGCCAACTTTTCCGGCGAGCGCGTTGTGGCCACAATGGTTCCGGTATTTGCTGCCAACAGCAGTTCGACAACACGACGACCCAGATGCCCCGATGCACCTGTAACCAGTAAAGTGGGTTTGCTATTTTCTGACATTGCATCTCTCCTAAAAATGTGTAAGACTTCTACAATAGTTACTATAAGAGATTTACTACCTGTTGGGAAGTAGGCACTTAAAAGTGGGGTAGTTACCTGAAAGAAACATTTGAGATGGAACGTATTAGAACCAAGATTGAAAGTGATGTGTACAACAGCAATTGTCCGACGCGACAAGTGCTGGATCGGATTGGGGATAAGTGGACAGCTCTTATTATTGGACTGCTGGAAGAGGGGCCGCAGCGTTTTTCGGCTTTGCAGCGCAATATTGGGGGCATTTCGCAAAAGATGTTGACGCAAACCTTGCGCAACCTGGAGCGCGATGGGCTGGTAAACCGTGTGCTCTATGCTGAGGTTCCGCCGCGAGTGGAGTATACGCTGACGCCGTTGGGCGAGACGTTGTGTACGCCGTTGGCTGTTATTCGCAATTGGGCGGAGGAGCATATTGAGGAAATATCGGCCGCGCAGACGGCGTATGATGCTCCATAGGGGGCCAAATAGTGCCAATCGCGTTTATATCTGAGGTATATTGAAACGGCCGTTTCCCTTTTCTATCCCCCGGCTGTTACGAAACGCTCGGCAATGAGCATTCTGGCAACAAATATTGCTCCTGAACCGCTGCTTCATGCTCCTCAATCGTTGCTTCTAGCTCCTGAATCGTTGCTTCTTGCTCCTGAACCGTTGCTTCTAGCTCCTGAACCGCTGCTTCTAGCTCCTGAACCGTTGCTTCTAGCTCCTGAACCGTTGCTTCTAGCTCCTGAACCGTTGCTTCTAGCTCCTGAACCGTTGCTTCTAGCTCCTGAACCGCTGCTTCATGCTTCTGAACGATTGCTACCTGCTCCGGCCCCAGCAAACTTACAAATGCGACGCGCCGCACGACTCGCGCACAACCAGCTTAGTCGGTCACAAATTCAAAAGGGGCGGTTTTTGTGCGCCCTTTTCAAAATTCACCAACACCGCGACCGCCACGCGCCCCATGTTCATCTTGGGGACGTTCACGGTCGTCAGGGGCGGCGCGGCGTAGGCCGACATGGGGATAACAATCCAATTAGCCCGCAAAAGCCAGAATTACAATTGTCTGGCAAGGCCAGTTCTTCAAGTTTAGGCTGGGCTGGGAAGCGCAGCAAGCCGATAAACCGGCGGTCGCTTATCCTATTTCCTTGCGCAGCACGCGCAGCCCATAGCCCTCTAACTCAACCATATCCTGCACGCCATCCCCGGATAAGGCATCCTGGTAATGGGCTGCTCCCAGGTTAACGGTCTGGGGCGCAGGCTGAAAATTCATCAAGAACAGGTATTGTTCACGGCCGTTTTGCCGAACCTGAGCTGTCAGACCGGCAGGCAGGGGGGTGGGAATCGCGCGGGGCAGGTCGAGCTGTGTGCTCAGCGCGGTGTAGAAATCATGTAAAAAGCGACTGTCGGGGCGGGTGGCGAGGTAATAGCAACGGCCGTTTCCCACCCGATTCACCGTCAGCGCCGGCTGCCCGGCATAAAAATCATGCCCATAGCAGGCCAGCGCCTCAGCGCCATCCAGGTGAACGATGTCCGCAAAATGGGTCGCGGCATAACTGCCACTCAGGTGCAGGTCATTATCGGCCATTGGATGAAGCGCCTGCACATGATGCGCAAACAAGGAATCGGTTTCCTCCACCCAAAGGCCAAGCAATTTGCGCAAGGGCGAATCGCCAATAAAGCAAAGGTCACTCTCATTCACCAGGCCCGAAAGATAGGTGAGCAGCAGCGTGCCCCCCGCTTGCACAAACTGGTGCAAACGGTCGGCAAAGCCGTCGCGCAGCATATAGAGCATGGGCGCGATGATGAGTTTGTACGGCGTCAAGTCCACCGTGCTGCTGTCGATCAGGTCTACGGTGATGCCCGCATCCCAAAACGGCCGATAATGCGCAATGCACCGCTCCTGGTACAGTTTGTCTTCGCTGCGCGGCAGCCGCGCCAGGTCTAAGGCCCATTCGTTTTGCAGATCATAAACAAGGGCGACTTGCGCCTGATTGCAAGTCGTGGTCACGTTTTGCAATTGGGCCAGATGTGCGCCAACGGCCGTTACCTCGCGAAAAACGCGTGTATGCTCATGCCCGGCATGGCTCACCACCGCCCCGTGAAACTTCTCTTCTCCGCCCCGGCTTTGCCGCCATTGGAAATATTGCGCACTGTTGGAGCCATGCGCCACGGCCTGCAACGAAGACAGAAGATGCAGCCCCGGCCGCTTTGTGCGGCTAATCCCTTGCCAGTTGGTGACGCTTGGCGTGGATTCCATCAACAAAAAGGGCTGGCGCTTCAAGGAACGATACAGGTCATGGTAAAAGGAGGTCTTGACGGCAACGGCCGTATCCCCTTCCGGCTGACTGTGCCAGCGCGGGTAGCTGTCCCAAGAAACGACATCCAAATATTGAGCAAACTTCCAATAATCCAGCCCCACATTCGGCTGCATAAAATTCGTCGTGATGGGCACATGCGGCGTGATGGCACGCAGCGGCTCAATCTCCGCCAGGTAAAAATCAAGCACCTGGTCACTGATAAAGCGCTGCCAATCCAACATCAAGCCATGCACAGAAGGATCAACCGGCTCAATTTGCGACCAATCGGTGTAACGATGGCTCCAGAAGGTTGTCCACCAGGCATGGTTCAGAGCCTCAAGCGTGCCATAACGCGCTTGCAGCCACTCGCGGAACGCGTTGTAGCAAAGATCGCAGCGGCAATCATACGAGCCATATTCGTTGGAAATGTGCCACATGAATAAGGCGGGATGCTCTTTGTAACGCTGCGCCAGCAAGGTGTTGATTTGCCTGACTTTTTGCCGGTAAATGGGCGAAGTGGGGCAATGATTGTGGCGCAGGCGGTGGGGTTCGCAACGGCCGTTTCCATCCACCACCCTCACCTCCGGATACGCATGCGCCAGCCAGGCAGGCTTCGCCCCGCTGGGCGTCGCCAAAATCGCACGCACACCATTTTCAGCCAGAGAATCCAGCATCTGATCCATCCAGCCAAACTCATATTTCCCTTCCGCCGGTTCCAGCATCGCCCAGGAAAAAATGCCAACACTCACCACATTGCACTGCGCCAGACCCATCAACCGAAAATCCTGCGCCAGAATGTCCGGGTAATCCAGCCACTGCTCGTAGTTATAATCGGCACCATGCAATAAAAAATCTGGTTGAAAAATAGTCATCAGCTTCCTCATTCATCCTTTCATCCCAAACGTATCCCATTGCCGGAATAGAGAGCATCGGCTGGGCAGCGTTTGGCAAAAATTTCGTTCACATTATCGCCCAAATCAATCGCCGCCAGGACGCCATTTTCAGCCAGGGGGGCCAATGTTATGGGCAGCATCTCCCTGGCTGTCACCAGCCGCATCACTTAACAAAGCCGCCCCATATGATTCGTGCCGCGTGCCCTTTGGGAAACGGGATGGTCTGGTGTAAGGCGTATCGAGAAAATCCGCAGCCGGCAGCAGTTCATTGTCATTGTGGAAATCAAAAAAGGTCGCATTTTCCCAATGCGATCCCTGCCCCCAACGTGTCTCGCAGGAGGTAGACACCCAGGCTGGCTCCCAGTAAATAACCCCTAAGCCGCCGTTGTTTATGACCGTTTGCGTCAGGTCAACGAGAAACGCTTTTTGCCCTTCTGGCGAAATGCCGTACTGGCTAACGCCCTGGTTCAGGATGTTAGCGGCCGTTTCCGGCAGCGCTTCCAACGTCCAGGGATAAGCCGTTTCCACAATCATCACATCCTTGCCAAAGGTGTGACGCAGATAGGTAATTTGCCCGCCCAACTGTGAAATGGAGAAACGGCTCCACTGTGGGTAATAAGAAATACCGATGACATCAAAATCTGTGACGCCATTCGCCGCTGCTTCGCGGAACCACCAGCCTGTATTTTCCGGCTGGGCCACATGCAGCAAAATTTTAGGGCCAGCGCCTAATTCGGCCGTTACATCACGCACAGCTTGAATGCCCGCATTAAACAACTGCGCATCTCGCGGCCAATCGAGGCCGACGACATCTTTTAACAAGCCGCCATTGGTTTCGTTGCCGACCTGGACAAAATCGGGCAAGAGGCCAGCCTCGTTTAAGGTGAGCAAGGTAGTGCGCGTGTAATCGTAAACAGCCTGGGCTAATACGGCCGTATCCTCAATATCCTGCCACGCCTCCGGTATCCGCTGCTGCCCAGGATCCGCCCAATCATCTGAATAATGAATATCCAGCAGCGTGTACATTCCGGCATCAAGGGCACGCAAAAAAGTTCTTTGCACATCATCTAATGTGCTGTAGCTCGTCCAGGTTGGGTTGTGCCACAACCGCGCCCGCACCAAATTGGCCCCTTTCCCGGCAAACAGGGCAAAGGGGTCTTTTGCTTCGCCATTGACACGATACACCGCGCCGCAATCTTCCATTTCGTTGATATAAGACAGGTCAACCCCTTTGAAGAAATCGGGCAGTTGGCGCGGAACGGCCGTTGCCGCAGGCGCAGCCGTTGGCGTCACAAGTATGGCCGCGGTTGGTGTTGCCGAGCTTTCCGGGGTGGCAATCTGCGTTTCAGAAACATGGCGACAACTTACAAGGAAAATCCAGATCAAAACGCCCATCAAGATTTGGAATCTGGCAATAAATCGGCGAGGTTTTGACCGGTCGTGCTTCATAACACTTCACTTTGTTCAAGTTGTCAACGCGCGTTGATAATAAACATTATGAACAAGAAACCAGCGTAAAGGACTG
>JACKBV010000047.1 GCA_020634315.1 Ardenticatenaceae bacterium
GTCGAGGCGTGCTTCGATGACGGCTTGTACTTGCAGGGGGATGGCGAAGAACGGCCGTTTCCCACTAGCATCCGTCGGCACACTCTCTGTCCAATCCCCGCCAGCCTCACGCACGGCGCGAATCGTCTCAATAATAAAGAAGGGGTTCCCCTCCGTCTCCTCGTAAATGCGGCGCAAAAAGACGGGGTCGAGATGGTTGGCGGGCATGAGGCCGCGCACAAGGGCGTCGGTCTCCGCTTGCGAGAGGCGGTGAAGTGGGCGAATGGCGATTTGCTGTTGGCGCTGCAATTTGCGCAGCAGCCGCGCCGGTTCCTCTGGCATATCTTCGGCGCGGGCGGTTGCCAGCAGCAGCAGCGGCAGATGGGCGACCCGCTGCGCCAGATAGCCGAGGAAATTCCAGGTAGGGGTGTCTGCCCAATGCAAATTGTCCAGGAAGAGCACGAGTAAACGCTGCCGCGCCAGGGTCAGCAGGAAGTTGCCCAGGCTTTCGATGATGTGCTGCTGATTGGTGCTGACGGGCAAGGTCTGGCCGGGAAAGTAGGCGGGCAGGTCGGGCAGCAGGGGTGTGAGGGAGGCCAGCCAGGGGGGCGGCGGCTGGAACAGTTCCCAGGGGATGGCTTTTTCTTGGGCGGCGCTGCGCAGGGCTTGCGCCAGCGGCGCGTAGGGAATCATGGATTCAAATTCGTAGGCGCGTCCGGCAAAGAGGTGAAACGGCCGTTCCTGCTGCTGCAACCACTCTTCGACAAGGCGCGTTTTGCCCACGCCCGATTCCCCTTGCAAATAGTAAAAGCCGCCGCGTGCTTGCCGCGCCTGCTGGATGGCCTGATCGAGCCAATCCAGTTCGGGCGCACGGCCAATGAAAACGGCCGTTTCCGGGGCCGGTTTAACAATTGGGGTGGCAACGGCTACGGGCTGCGACGCAATGGAGGATGTTTCCGGCAGCACATACTCGCCAGCAAGCATTGATTGATACAAAACGGCCGTTTCCGGCAGCGGCTCCGCCCCCAACTCGTCGGCCAACATCATCGTCAACTGCTCATACTGCTGCGTCACCCGGCCACGGTCGCCCACCGCATAATGAAGCTGCATCAGGCGCACATAGGCATGTTCCAGCAGCGGCTCGGCCGCCAGGAATCTTTCCGCATAGGGAATGGCTTCACGAATATGGCCGCTGCGTTGATATTGATCAATCAAGTGCGCCAATGCCTGCCGGTACAGACGCGCCAGCCGTTCGCGCTCTGGCTCTACCCAATCATCATAAATATCTTCGAGCAAGTCGCCGCTGTACAGGGCGATGGCTCGCGGCAAATCAGCATGGGGCGGCGTGCAGGCCGTCTCAAAATCGGCAACATCCAGGTAAAAGTCGGCGGGCGGGGTGAAATGAATGTTATGACCGGCGGTGTTGAGGAAACGGCCGTCCGGGTCTATTGGCTCCAAGGCGCGGCGGATGCGGTGCAGATATTGGCGCAAATTGCGCCGCGCCGATGCCTCGGTGCCGCGCGGCCAAAACAAAAACGCCAACCGCCGCCGGTCGAGCGGCTGCGCCCGCTGCAAAACGAGGTAGGCAAACAGCGATTTTGTGGTGGGAGACCCTAAATCCAGGAGCTGCCCATCGCCGGTGGTGATATAAAGCGTTTGCAAAAGCTGTATCTTCAGGCTGGGCATAGCCAGAATTTAACACAAAGGGACAAAGTGACAAATTGCCCGCGTGCATTCGCCCGCTGCCCGTCAGCAGCGGTGCAGAAGCACGAAGCAATGGTTCAGGAGCACGAAGCAGTCATTCAGGAGCACGAAGCAACGGTTCAGGAGCATGAAGCAACGGTTCAGGAGCGCGAAGCAACGATTCAGGAGCACGAAGCAACGGTTCAGGAGCACGAAGCAACGGTTCAGGAGCACGAAGCAACGGTTCAGGAGCACGAAGCAACGGTTCAGGAGCTAGAAGCAACGGTTCAGGAGCTAGAAGCAACGGTTCAGGAGCACGAAGCAACGATTGAGGAGCTAGAAGCAGTCATTCAGGAGCAAGTAGGAGTCATTCAGAAGCAGGTAGGAATGGTTCAGGAGTGGGTAGGAATGATTGCGGAACAAGTAGGAACGATTCAGGAACGAGTAGGAACGATTGCGGAGCAGGTAGGAACGATTGCGGAGCGGGTAGGAACGATTGCGGAGCGAGTAGGAACGATTGCGGAGCGGGTAGGAACGATTGCGGAGCGAGTAGGAACGATTGCGGAGCGAGTAGGAACGATTGCGGAGCAAGTAGGAACGATTCAGGAGCCATCATGCAAAACAATCCGCCCCCCCACACTTCCCGCGCCGAGACGCCAAAACGCAGGGTTTCTCTTTCCTCCGCGCCTCCGCGCCTCTGCGCGAGATTTCCTTTACAATTACCCAGGCAATTATGCGATGTTCGCGCAATCTGTTGCTATAATTTCGGTGGTAAAGATTTGTCATTAATTTTTTACCCGCAACAGGAAGGAAACCCAAGGAAAATAGGAGAAAACGATATGTTCCGTCGAATCATTGGTTTGCTGATGCTGGCATTGGGATTGGTGGGCATTGTGATCAGTGCCGCCGGTGTTTATTATGGGCGGCAGGCCGTTGACAGTACGTTTAGCGGCCTGGATGACACGCTGGTTTTGGCGACACAGGGGTTGGATACGGCCGTTGACAGTCTGGAACTAGCCAAGCTGACCCTGGGCGATGTCAACAATGGGCTGGACACGGTGGGAGAGGCGACCTTGAACATGGCAAAAACAGTGACGGATACACGGCCGTTACTGGATCAAGTCTCCGTCGTCGTCAGCCAAAATGCCCCGGCCAGCGTGGAAGCCATGCAAAGCTCCATCCCGGCTCTGGCAGAAGTAGCCGCAACCATTGACCAGACATTGAGCACTTTGAGCGCGTTCAGCATTGATGAAGAGATTCTCGGCGTGCCCTTCAAATATGATTTGGGTATCAATTACGCGCCAGAAGTGCCTTTTGACGAGGCGTTTGAAGGATTGGGCAGCAGCCTGGAAGGATTGCCGGAAGAGCTGCGCTCGGTAGATGGCAATCTGAGTGTCGCCAATGAAAATCTGGCGGCGATCAGTGACAGCATTGTGGCGATTTCGGCGGATCTTGACACGATTAACGGCCGTATCGCCGAAGTGCCCGCGCAAATTGACAGCTACGTAGAGATCGTTGACCAAATTAACGGCTCACTGGAAACAGTACGCACACAAGTAACCCAACAGCAAGAACGCGTCAAACTCATTCTCACCTTTGTCCTCGTCTGGTGGGGGATGCCACAGTTAGCGTTAGTCATGATTGGCTGGGACTTCCTCTTCGGCCGGCGCGGCGCAACCGCCAAAGAAATCCGCGAGGATGTGATGGAAGAGTTAGAAGAGGAATTTGAAGAACTGCGCGACAATGATGATGAAAAAAAGGAATAACGAGAAATAAGCGCAGCGCAAAAGCAGCGGCAATGGGGCACAGGCCAATCATCTTCAGCCAACCCTACCTGCTAGTCCACAAGTTTGCTTGACATTCAAAAGTCATGTCTCCAGGAACCGCGTTCCTCAGAAGGAACGCGGTTCCTTTTGTTCCTAACCGATTTTGGCACATAAAGGTCTACACCATGCAAAGCGGCTTCATGACCATTTACGGCGTCGTCTATTTGCTCTCGTTAGGGCTGGCCTTCGCCATCACCATTCAGATGCGACAAACAATCGAGGCATAGAATCATCATAAAATAACGTGTCATGCCTGACACGCTTCCGGTTACACATCACGTTTCACATTTCACGGGAACTCTCCTTACATTTCTAACGTCTTACCCAGTACAATACAATGCAGGTGGCAGTCACTTACAAAATGATTGTCACCTGTAAGGAGAGATTATGTCCCGTAAAAATCGCACTCGTTTAGGTATCGCCTTCCTCATCATTGTCCTGCTCGGCGGGCTAAGTTGGCTGTCCGTTCACTACGCCAACCTGCCCGACAACCTGAGCCAGCACGAAACCCTCGTTTTCGGTCAAAACAAGCTCGTGCCCGGCAGCCAGGCCGCCATCCGCGTCGCCGTGCGCGACAGCGCCGATGGCGAACCGCTCGAAAACGCCGAAATCAACGTCAGCTTGCAGCCGGCCAGCGGCGGGCGTGCAGAACTGGTCTACACCGGCCAGACCAACACCAGCGGCACGGCCGATGTCGCCTTTACCGTGCCCGACACCCCCGAAAACGATTACACCCTCATCATCGAAACCTCATCCCAACTGGGCACGGATCGCATCGAGCGCCCCGTGACGCTGGAACGCGACTATCGCATTCTCCTCAGCAGCGACAAGCCGCTCTACCAACCGGGGCAAATCATCCATTTACGGGCGCTCGCTCTCAGCACCTTTGATCTGGTTCCGGCCGCCGCACAGCCGCTGGAAGTAAGCATTGCCGATGGCAAGGGCAACACCGTTTTCCGCGACACGCTCACCACTTCCGATTACGGTGTCGCGGCTGTGGACTTCCAGCTTGCCAGCGAAGTCAACAGCGGCCCGTACAAAATCAGCGCCCAATTGGGCAATACTCTTTCTGAAAAGAGTGTCACGGTTGAGCCATATGTGCTGCCGCAGTTTGACATCACCATTAACACGGAGAAAAGTTATTATCGGCCGGGAGATGTCGTGCGTGGATCGGTAACGGCCGTTTACTTCTTCGGCAAACCGGTCAACGACAGCGAAATCCAGCTAGAAGGGTTCACCTTCGACTTCGAGCGCCAGGACGCCTTCACCCTACAAGGCATCACCGACGAACAAGGCGTGTATGAATTCGAGTTCACCCTGCCCGACTACATTGTCGGCAGCGATCTCGAAGGCGGGCTGGGCACGTTCTACCTGCAAACCACCATCACCGACCAGGCCGACCACAGCGAAGGCAAAGGCACCAGCCTGCCCGTCACCCAAAACGCCCTCATCATCGAAGCCATCCCCGAAGGCGGCGCCTTCCGCCGCAGCGTAGAAAACCTGCTTTACGTCCTCACCAGCTACCCCGATGGCTCCCCCGCCCAAACACGCCTGCAAGTAACCATCCCTAACGACACGCAGTCCATCTCTGCGGAAACCGGCCCTTACGGATTGGCAGCCATTCCCGTAACGCCCACCAATTCCTGGCGAGACGTCCAGATTATCGCCAGCGATGACCAGGGCAACAGCACCACCCGCACCATCTACTTTGAAGGGGAATACCAGGAAGAGTCGGTGCTGCTGCGCCCAGAAAAGCCAGCCTATCGCGTGGGTGACACGATGAATTTGACCATCTTCACTTCCGTGCAAAGCGGCTCTGTTTATCTGGACATCATCCGCGAAGGGCAAACCATTAGCACCCGCGCCTTAGACATTACCAGTGGCAGCACCCAGCTTGCCATTGACCTCACGCCCGAAATGTACGGCACGCTGGAACTGCATGCCTACAAAATTTTGCGCAGTGGCAGCATCGCCCGCGACACGCGTCTGGTGTTGGTAGATGAGGCCAATGACCTGGCTGTCAATTTCGCCCTGGACAAAGAGGAGTATCGGCCTGGGGATACGGCCGTTCTCAATCTCACCACCAGCGGACAAGACGGCAGCGCGGCACAATCCGCCATTGGCCTGGCCGTCGTCGACGAAGCCGTTTTCGCCCTCGCCGAGCAAGACCCCGGCTTCGCCAAACTCTACTTCCTGCTCGAACAAGAACTCTTGCAGCCCAAATACGAACTGCACGGCTTCTCCGTCCCCGATCTGATTTTAGAGCAGCCGGTAGACGACCCGATTTTACGTCAGGCACAAGAAGGAGCGGCGCAAGCATCGCTGGCCGAAGCCGCACCACAAAATGTCGCCTTCAGCCTCAATGCCAACTCCCGCGAAGACAACATGGCCCGTGCTTATGAACGGCAAGAAAGCTACTTCACCAACCTCAGCTACATCCTTTTTGGCTTAACAATGATTGTCCCGCTGGCCGTAATGGGCGTCACGGGCGTCAATCTCTGGCAGCAAAAACGTTTATGGCGCAGCTTGCTGTGGGCGGTAGGCGTCATCGTCGTACTCGTCATCCTCGGCGTCACCGGGCTGCTGCAAGAGTTCCTTTCCTGGCTGGACTGGCATGGCGAATGGATGCTAATCCTCATTGGCCTCCTCGGCCTGATCAGCTACATCGGATTGGCAATATATGCCTGGCGACGTCAGGATCGTGCCATGCGCTGGGCTGTAGGGTTGATACTGCTTTTCATCCCCCTCTTCCTTGTCAGCGCATGGGCTTCCGAATGGGGCGGTTTCTACCCGGATGAGGCGGTGGTGGTAACGGCCGTTTTCATCATCTGCCTTGTGCCCCTCGCCTTCCTGCTGCGTGCCATCGCCTTTGGGCAAGAAAAACGGCGCTTACTGGCAACGGCCGCCACATTCGTCGCCCTCTTGCTCTTAACCGTCCCCGCACTAGCCATCAGCGCCAACCTTGGCGGCATGTCCATGGGCGGGCGTGGCGTCAATGGCATCGACGACGGCATTTTTGTCATGGAAGAAATGGCAGACATAGCCATGCCCACAGCCGCGGAAATGGAAGCCCCCATGGAAGCAGGTGCAGTCGATACAACCGTGAACACTCAAAGCGCTGGCGGCGAAGCACCACGCCTGCGCCAATTCTTCCCCGAAACCATGTTCTGGCTGCCCGATGGCCTCACAGATGCCACCGGCAACCTGACCTTAGACGTGCCCGTCGCCGACTCCATCACCACCTGGCGCTTGACCGCGTTAGCCTCCACCCAAGATGGACGGCTGGGCAGCGCCACCGGTTCGCTGCGCGTCTTCCAGCCTTTCTTTGTCAATCTCGATCTGCCACAAGCCCTCACCGTTGGCGATGAGATTGCCGTGCCGGTGGGCGTCTTCAATTACCTGCCCACCGCCCAAACCGTACAGCTTACCGTACAGCAAGAAAGCTGGTTTGAACTGCTGGACGACGCGACAAAAGAGATCAGCATCGAAAGTAACGACATTACCGTTGTCTACTTCCGCATCCGGGCATTGAACTTTGGCTTGCAACCGTTCCAGGTCACAGCCATTGGCAGCGAACAAAGCGACGCCATCCTCAAGCAAGTGCGCGTCTACCCGGACGGCAAAGAAATTCGCTTCAGCGAATCAGACAAACTGGAATCGGGCATCACCACACAGCAAACCATTGCCATCCCCGCCGATGCCATTGCCGGAACACAGCAGCTAACGGTAAAAATCTATCCCGGCATGGTCAGCCAGGTAGTCGAAGGGCTGGATTCCATTTTGCGTATGCCCAACGGCTGCTTCGAGCAAACCTCATCGAGCACCTACCCCAATGTGCTGGTGCTCGATTACCTGAAAAGCAGCGGCCAAATCTCGCCCGAAGTGCAGTTCAAAGCGGAAGATTACATCAACATCGGCTACCAACGCCTCACCACGTTTGAGGTGAATGGCGGCGGCTTCTCCCTCTTTGGCGATAACCCGGCTGTCGTCTTGTTGACCGCCTATGGCGTGCAAGAATTCAGCGATATGAGCAATGTCTACAACGTGGACCCGGAGCTGATCAGTCGCACGGCGGAATGGCTGTTGGCCCAACAAAACAACAATGGCTCCTGGGGCAGCGAAGGTTGGGTAGAAGGCACTTTTATCTCTGGCCCAGAAAGCGACCCAATGGTTACAACGGCTTACGTATTGTGGAGCCTGGGACGCGCCGGATATGGCAACGATAACCGCGTACAAAGCGGCCTCAATTACCTGGCTGGCAAGCAAAGCAGCGTAGATGACCCCTATGCTTTGGCGTTGATAGCAAATGCGTTTGTTGCCGCCAATGCCACGCAGCAAGGACAAGAGGTACTCTCGCGCTTGGCAGGCATGGCGCAGTTGGAAGGCGAAACGGCATACTGGGGCGCGGCAGACAGCACCTTTATGGGCAGCTACGGCAGTGCCGGCAATCTGGAAACAACCGCCCTGGCGACGTTGGCCTTCATCTACAGTGACAGCTATACCGATCTAGCAAACAAAGGGCTGCTCTATCTGATTCAAAATAAGGACAGCTTTGGCAATTGGGAAACAACACAAGCCACAATCCTGTCGCTGCAAGCGTTCATCGCCAGCGCCAAGCTGGGCAGCGAAGATGTCAATGCCACTGTGACCATCAAATTGAACAACGGCCAAACCCGCGAATTGACGGTGACACCGGAAAATTATGATGTGGTGCAGTTGGTGACATTTGACGATGTCCCGCTCGGTGAAAACGTGGTGGACATCACCATACAGGGTGAAGGCAAGTTGATGTACCAGGTAGCGGGCAGCTATTACCTGCCCTGGGGCAAACTGGCTGATTATCCCGAAGTCGTGGACTCACAAGACCTGGTTAGCATAGACGTTGTTTATGACCGCACCGAACTGCAAGTAGATGATGTGGTGACGGTAGATGTCACGGTGAACTTGAATGAGCCAGATGGTCGTGCGGATTGGGCGATGATTGACCTGGGTATTCCGCCTGGGTTTAGTGTGAACACGGAAGACCTCAGTGCGCTGGTACAGCAGTTTGACAATATCGGGTCAGATTACAACGGGGCGACGATTGAACGGTATGAACTGACCGGACGGCAAATCTTGTTGTACATCGGCAATCTGAGCGGCGAGCAAGCGTTGACCTTTAGCTATGGGTTAACGGCAAAGTTCCCGCTGCGTGCGCAGACTCCGGCAAGTAATGCCTATGATTATTACAATCCGGGTGTGTCGGGTGAGGATGCGCCGCAGGTGTTGACGGTGAATGGTTAGCGGTAAGTAGTGATGGAAGAATACGGCCGTTTCCTGGCGGAAACGGCCGTATCCTCCAAAAGAAAACCGCACGACAGCCATCTTCATTAGGGAACTTGTTAGGTCTTTCCAGAAAAGCCGAATAGTTACGAATTTTTCATCAATCACGGCTGGTTGAGCGCAGATGTAGTGGAGTACGGGAAACGGCCGTAACCCATCCCCCAAAAGAGCACGACAACACATTTTCCTACCTTAAAACTTTCTCTTTTTTGTACCAAAAAGTAGACCATTAGTTCTAATTTTGGTATACTATCAAGGTTGTTATTCGCAACACATACCCAAATTCAAATACAACATCACACTCTACTTTGCGCCCCACATAAAGGAGATTTCACGATGCAAGTTGTCAAGCAATACCCTGATGGCCTGTTTTGCTGGGTAGACCTATCCACGACCGATCTGGAAGCCGCCAAAGCTTTCTATGGTGGCCTGTTTGGTTGGGAATTCGACGATATGCCCATTGATATGGGCGGCTTTTACACAATGTGTCAGATTGATGGCTACAACGTTGCTGGAATGGGTGGCATGAGTCCTGACATGCAGGCGCAAGGCATCCCCCCCTTCTGGTCATCGTATGTCAAGCATGACGATGTTGATGCCATAGCCGAAAAAATCACAGCTGCCGGTGGCATGCTGATGTTCCCGCCAATGGATGTGATGAATGAAGGGCGTATGGCTATGGCGCAAGACCCAAGCGGGGCCGCTTTTGGGGTCTGGCAGCCAAAAAACAATACCGGTGCGCAGTTGGTCAATATCCCCAATACGCTAATCTGGAATGAGCTGCAAACACGGGACAAAGCGGCAGCAAACGCTTTTTACACCCAGGTTTTTGATTGGGGATATGCAGAAGATGGTAATGGGTATGGGATGTATAAAGTGGGCGAACGCATCCAGGCGGGCATGATGCAGATGGATGAGACCTGGGACGCCAGCATCCCGGCCAATTGGGCCGTTTATTTTATGGTGACGGATGCAGACGCCGCAGCCGCCAAAGCCAGCGAGTTGGGTGGAACCATCATCGTTCCCGTCACGGCAGCGGGCGAAATGGGCCGGTTTGCTGTGGTGCGCGATCCGCAAGGGGGCGTCTTCACCATCATGCAGTTTAGCGGTCCGGTTGATCCACCGCCTGGATACTAAAGAAAGGCTGATAGGCAAGCATGCAAGGTTGTTACCTTGCATGCTTGTTTTTTCTTCATTGCCAAGGTTTAGGGGGAGAACTCAAAGATTTCGTACAACTGACCATGTTACGGCTGCCGTGTCCGCAAAAAGCCAACAACGGCGAGGCGAATACAGGTGTCGCCCCAAGGAATTGTTGGGTCTGGCAGCAGTAATGTCTGGCTCATGACAGGCCACAACGCTTCCCAATTGTGCCGCCGGGCAAGTTGCTCGTATTGCCCATACAAACCCACGACAACGCCATACATTTCATTTTTAGATGATTGGGCTTTGCTAAGATGGTGCGTGCTGATGACATCTGGCACATCAATGCCGTGCAAGCGCACATGGCTTAATGCCTGGCGCAGGTGAAATGTCATATGTGTCAGGCGCTGTGTGAATGGTATGGACGAGGGATCGGAAACGGCCGTCCACAGTTCCGCCATCTGCAATTCCACAGGCAAATCACGAATCAAATTCTCCAGCGTGACCAACACATACTTGAGAAGCTGGTTTTGTGGCGTGTTCTCCTGACGCAGCGGCGGGCGGCACACATACAAAGCCGGATTCACCTCATTTTGCAGGCGCATCTTGGTAGTTGCCGGCCAATCAACCCGCCCCCGAATTTGCCCCTGATAGGTGACACGTTCACGGCGCGTGCTGCGCTGTAACTGGCGCAGCAGCAGCGGCAAGGTGTCGCGGACAAAGGCCAGAATGTCATATCCATTGCGTGTATCGGCAAGCAAATAGGCAGCAGACAAGGCACGCGCCAAACCGGGATCGGCCGTTACCACCGCCTGTGGATCGGCAATAGATACGCCCTGCAATAAATAATGTAAAAATTGGTCACGTCCGCTTGCCAAAACCCCATCTCCTTATGGCGACAATAAATACGCTTATGGGTGATCGTCTACCGTTCCGTTCTCCACGTAGGTCACTAACGTATCCCACGATTTCAAGCCAAAGGGGGTTATCTCAAAGCTGCCATCCGGGTAAATGATGACAATGGGTGTGGATGTGGGCGAGAGAATCTGGTCGCCAAATGCATCCTCTAACGCGGTTGACATGGCTTGCGTGGTAACAGCGTAGGGCCAGGTATACCCTTCTTCGCTGGCAAACGCTTCCAGGGAAACGGCCGTTTCACTGGGGTCCACATCCAATATCACAGCCACCACCTGCTCCGGGTCCAAATTATCCAGCGCCCGCTTCACCTCCTCCTGCTGACGCTTACAAAACGGACACCACGTAGCCATCGTCTCAAAAATAACCGTCTTGCCGCGAAAGTCAGACAAAGTAAACGATTCACCCGAATGCACATTCACCAGTTCAATATTCTGCCAGGCTGGCTGCACCGTAGGAAGAGGATTGATCATATCATCCTTATCCATCGGCGGCAGACCGGTTAGATTCCGGTCATTACGGCGTTGATCACAACCCATTAACAACAAAACCAGCACAAGACCAAATAAAATCCCACTCCTGAATTTTCTATTCATAATACCTTTGTTTTGCACCTATCACTCTCTTCAAATAAGTCCATTATATAACGAAACCATTACATCATTTGTATCTGACCTGTAACCACATTATGCTATGCTGATAAAGTTCATTCCAAATAACAACACCAAAGAGTGAGCAAATTCTAACCATGACTCGATATGCAACTATTCTCAGCACCGGGCGCTACGTGCCGGAAAAGGTGCTCCCCAACGCTTATTTTGACCAAATATTAAATCGCAAGGTAGATGAATGGCTGGTGCAAAACGTCGGCATCCGCGAACGGCATGTGATGGCTCCCGATGAAACAACCAGCGATTTAGCGCTGCATGCGGCACAGCAAGCATTAGCCCGTGCCCAGTTACAACCGGCACAGCTTGATCTCATCATCGTGGCAACAGACACGCCTGATTATATTAGCCCCGGAACGTCGAGCGTGCTGCAAGGCAAGCTGGGTGCGGTCAATGCCGGGACGTTTGATGTTAATTGTGCCTGTGCCGGTTGGGCGACGGCGATGGAAACGGCCGCTCGCTTCATCATGACCGACAGCGACATCAACTATGTTCTCGTTGTTGGTGCGTATGGCATGACGCGCTTTGTGGATTACACAGATCATTATACGTGTACCCTTTTTGCCGATGGGGCAGGGGCAACCGTGTTAGGCGCAAGTGATAAGCCTGGCTTTATTGCCGGGAAACGCTTTGCCGATGGCACCTTCAGCGATGCACTTGGTATTTATACGGGCGGGACAGCTTGCCCAACCACGCCAATTGCGACGAATGGCGGCGTGCCTCGCGTACAATTTGTGCGCAAGTTCCCCGCCACCTTCAACACGGAGCATTGGCCGCGTTTAGTGCGTGAAACGGTGGCAAAAGCGGGCATGACCCTCGATGATGTTGATTTTTATCTGTTCACGCAGCTAAACCTGAACACCATTAAGCTGATAATGGAGCTGTTAGAGCAGCCTTTGCACAAAACGCATTGGATTATGGATAAATGGGGGTACACAGGCTCCGCTTGCATCCCGATGGCGTTGGATGATGCTATCGAAATTGGGCGCGGGCCGCAGCCCGGCGACACAATCCTCTTTTGTGCCAGCGGCGGCGGCATTGCCATGGCGGCCAGTGTGTGGCGCTGGACAGAAGGGTAGGTAAGTGAACGGTAAGGGGTGGTCGGTGAACGGTCAAGGTTGTTTGGGGGAAGCGCCGTTCACCGGTTATCGACTGGCAATTAGCGGTTACTGAAAAGGGAGCAGACGATGTATATCGGCGATTATCTCGGCAGACGAGCAATTTATTCCCCGGACGCATTAGCCATTGTAGACGCAGGCAAGTCGCCGGTGTGGCGGCTGACTTTTGCGCAAATGAATGAGCGGGCGAACCGGCTGGCGAATTGGCTGCAACAGGAAGCGGGCATTGGCTATGGCGACCGTGTGGCGATTTTGGCGCGGGATGGGGTGGAGCACCTCGATTTGTTTTTCGCCTGTGCCAAGTTGGGCGCAATCCATACGGCGTTGAATTGGCGGCTGCATTGGCGCGAGTTGGTGGGTATTCTGGAAAACACCACGCCGAAGGTTATTGTGTATTCGGATGATTTTCGGGAGGCGGTGCAGAATTTACAGAATGACCCAGAGGTGACTTGTCTCTCCCATTTTGTGCATATTGAAGGGGAGGGTGTGCCCGACAGTTATTTGTTTGAGAATTGTTTGCAAATGGGGACAACAACGCCGGTGGTGACGCCGCAGGTGACGGATGAAACGATTGCCGCTCTTATTTTTACGGGGGGCACGACGGGTTTGCCGAAGGCGGCACAGGTTTCGCACCGCATGATTGCCTGGAATACGCTCAATACGGTGATTCATGACCTGCATCATGAGGATGTTTACCTGAATGTTTTCCCGCTTTTCCATACGGGCGGGCTTTTTGTGTATACGCTGCCGCAAGTGGTGCTGGGGGGAACGACAATTATTGTGCGGCAATTTGAACCGGCGCAGATATTGTCGTTGATTGAGCAGGAAAAGGTGACGGTGTTTGCGGGTGTGCCGACGATGTACCAGTTGTTAACGCAAGCAGAGAATTGGGAAACGGCCGTTCTCTCATCCCTCCGTTTTTGCACAAGCGGCGGCGCTCCTTTGCCGGTGCCATTGGTAGAAAAATACACGGCCGAAAAACAAATCCGCTTCAAACAAGGGTTCGGCATGACCGAATTCGGCCCCGGCATCTTCGCCCTGGCAGCAGAAGACGCCATTCGTCAGGCGGGCAGCATTGGGCGACCCAATTTTTATGTGGACGCACGCGTAGTGGATGACCAAAATCAACCATTAGGCCCCGACGAAGTAGGCGAATTGGTCTTAAAAGGCCCCAGCCAATCATCTGGCTACTTCAACAATCCCGAAGCAACGGCCGAATGCATGGACGAAGATGGCTGGTTCCACACCGGCGACCTGGCACAGTACGACGCAGGGTGGTATTTCCGCATTGTTGATCGCAAGAAGGACATGTTTATTTCCGGCGGGGAGAATGTCTATCCGGCCGAGATCGAAAAGGTGCTGTATGGGCATACGGCCGTTCACATGTGTGCCGTGGTTGGCCTTCCCGACCCCAAATGGGGCGAAGTTGGCCTCGCTTGCGTCGTTTTGAAGCCGGGCGCAGCGGCCACAGCGGCCGAACTGCTGCAATATATGCAAGATAACCTCGCCCGCTACAAGGTACCCCGTCGAGTGGAGATCATGGCAGAGCTGCCCATCTCTGGCGCAGGCAAAATCTTGAAGCGCGAGTTGCAAGAACGCTTTGCCACATCATAACGTGTGCTGAAAGAGGGGTAACGGCCGTTACCCCTCTTCTATTTTATTGTCCCGACAACGCGTTTGTAATGCGCAGATCAAAATCTGCAAACGGCATCGCCCCCACAACCAATTCCCCATTGATAATAAAAGATGGCGTCGTTCCCACTTCACGTGCTTTGGCCGCGTCTAAATCAGCACGCACCTGATCTTCATATTTATCAGAATTCAAGCAAGTATCAAATGCCGCCTGATCAAGATTGAGCGCAGCGGCAAACGTACGCAGCACTTCATCACGAAATGCCCCACGATTCTCACCATGTTGATTGTAATAAAGCATGTCATGATACTGCCAAAAAGCACCTTGCTCATTAGCACAATAAGCCGCTTCCGCCGCGCGGATTGATTCCGCACCTAAAAAGGCATATGGATTGAACTCATAACGTACCAGCCCACTTGATGCATATTTTGCCAGGAGCTGCGGCACATTTTCCCGCGCATGTTGTCCACAATAAGGACATTGAAAATCAGAAAACTCCTCAATCAAGACAGGTGCATCTTCAGGTCCCCATACCATGCCATCTGCCGTTGCCGGTTCCTCCAATGTAGGGGGCAGCACCAACTCTTCATCAACGGTATTAACCTGGCGTGTCCACCACATCAGGACAGCGATTAGCACCACCCCCGCAACACCCACGCCAATGATCACCAAACGCTGCTGCTTGCGGCGTGCCTGATGTTGGGCGCGTCGTTCACGCACCGATTGTGATTTTGCTTTTGCCATCTCGCTTTCCTCCATTCCTTGCGCAATTTTGAAATTTACGGGGAGCAGAAACAGAAATAGCTGCTTCTACCCTCCGCGCCTTGCGGCGAAAATTATAGCAAACAGGGCAAAGGAAATTGCATACTGGTTAACCGATTCTCAACATATATACATACTTTGCCAAATGACCAGAAATCTATGAATAAGCTGCTCGACGTGGCTGATTATCTGCTGAACATGGCTCCGTACAACGCCCCCGCAGTATAATTTGTGCTCGATGGATATGAAAAGTGGGGATAAGGGAACGAAAAGATGCTTTTCTATCTGCTAATTCACGATTCACCATCACTTTTACAGGAAATTTTGGTTGTGTGGCTGGCCGCCATCCATAAAAACGAGCTTCCCGGCGCTTATTATCAGATGCTTGTTTAGCAGATGAACCTGCGGGAGGTTCTTTACGAGGAACTATTTTGTGAAAAAAGTCTGGCCTTTTTCGATGAACTTCTTGTTCTTCGCCAGTTTTGCTTTTATTGGCCCTTTTACCGTGCTTTATTATCAAAGTCTTGGTTTTTCTGGTGCGCAAATTGGTGTATTGATTGGTTTAACACCTCTTATTACGCTGCTGAGTGCGCCTTTGTGGACGGGGCTGGCCGATTCGACGCATCAGTACCGTCTTATTCTTAGCGGCGTGCTGCTGGCGGGCGCGGTCGGGGTCTTTGGCTTTCCTTTTTTGCATACTTTTGTGCCTATTTTGCTGCTGGCGCTCTTTTTTAATATGTTTTTTTCTCCAATCATGTCGTTTACGGACAGTGCGACGATGTTTATGTTGGGGGAGCGCAAAGAATTATACGGCCGTATCCGCGTAGGCGGCACAATTGGCTTCGGACTCGCCTCACTCATCGCCGGAACCCTGGTACAGAGCTACGGACTCAAATCCGCCTTCTGGGGCAGCAGTCTACTCATCTTCCTTTGCCTCTTTGTCAGTCAAAAACTGGAATATCATGAAGCCCAAGAAAAGACATCACTGCGACATGGGGCGCGGATACTGCTGCAAAATCGGCAGTGGCTCCTATTTCTAACAATGGCCTTTGCCGGAGGTCTCAATCTGGCGGCTACAAACAATTATCTGCTTCCCTACTTAAAAGAATTGGGCATGAAAGAGTCGATAATGGGCATCGTTTTAATGGTCGGCACATTATCAGAGATTCCCATCCTCTTTTTTGGCAATCGGCTCATCAAACAGTTTCAACCATACAAGCTATTTGTCCTCACCATCATCTTTTCAGGAATTCGCCTGCTCTTATTTGCCATTGTCCCGGCACTTTGGCTTGTTTTTCCCATTCAACTATTAAATGGCATGTCGTATCCGGCGATGTGGATGGCAGGCGTTGCCTATGCCGACGAAAATGCACCGCCCGGCTTGCACGCAACGGCGCAAGGGCTGTTTGGCGCAACGGTGAGCGGGATAGGAACGGCCGTTGGCGGCTTCTTTGACGGCTTAATGCTGGAATCAATCGGCGGGCGCGGCATGTACATGGTAATGGGCATCATCTTGCTCTTCATTGTTGGGCTGGTTACACTGTTAGGGAAACGGCCGTCTCTGCAATCACAGTAACCCCCTCCAGGCCACAACCGCCACAAATATCCCAACAACAAGGAAACCGCCATGCAAGTAATCAATTTCCAAGAAAAACTCAACAAATTCAGCGAACAATGGTCGCCCAAAGTCATCGCCCAGATGAACGACTATCAATTCAAGCTGGTCAAAATCCAGGGCGAGTTCGTCTGGCACAGCCATCCAGAAACAGACGAAGTTTTCATCGTGCTAGCGGGCGCCATGTCCATCCTTTTCCGCGACCGCCAGGTTGATTTACAAGCTGGCGAACTCATTGTCGTGCCCAAAGGGGTCGAACACAAACCGGTCGCGGTCGCCGAATGTCAAATCTTGCTCGTAGAGCCGGTCGGCACCGTCAATACCGGCGATACAGGCGGCTCCATGACCGCCGCCAACGACATTTGGATATAAAACTACCTGGACGAACCTTCCGTCCACCTGGACGAGCCTTCCGTCCACCTGGACGAACTCTCCGTCCACCTGGACGAGCCTTCCGTCCACCTGGACGAACTCTCCGTCCACCTGGACGAGCCTTCCGTCCACCTGGACGAACTCTCCGTCCACCTGGACGAGCCTTCCGTCCACCTGGACGAACTCTCCGTCCAGGTAAATAAAGGCTCCGTCCAGGTAAATAAAGGCTCCGTCCACATAAAAAACACGACAAATCACCTATCTATATAGTTAAATCAGGACAAACCAGATGATAACAACACCAAGACTCCTCATTCGCCCCTTTCAAGACGAAGATTACACCGCCCTCTTCGATTATCTCGCCAACCCAGACGTTTATCGCTTCGAGCCGGGCGAACCTATCACCTTAGAAGAAGCGAAACAATTAACGCACGAACGGGCACAAAGCACAGAGTTCCTCGCTGTCATCTTGCGCAGCTCCCAAATCATGGTCGGACACCTCTATTTCAAGCAAATAGACCCGCCCCAATTCGCAACCTGGGAATTGGGATACATCTTCAACCCGAAATTTCATAACCAGGGCTACGCCACAGAAGCCAGCAAAGCCCTGCTACATTACGGATTCAACGAATTAGGTATTCATCGCGTCTTTGCACGTTGCAATCCAGAAAACATCGCTTCCTGGAAAGTGTTAGAGAAACTAAATATGCGCCGCGAAGGTTACTTTAGACAAAAAGCCTTTTTCCGCCGCGACGCGCAAGGTTCACCCCTCTGGTTTGATGCACTGGAATACGCCATTTTAGCTGAAGAGATGGCCGCATAAGCACACATGCCATCCCCTGCACCGCTCAGGCATCCCCCTTAAACCAGGAAACCAGCTTTCCGACCACGCCCTCTTGCTTTTCGCCACGTACCTGCCCTGTTTGCCCATTAATGAACAGATCATAGCGGCGATCCTCTATCTCATAGTGCGCCATCCACAGTGGCAGCAGCACCAATTTATAAGAAAGGATCGTCAAACCACTTGTATTAAACGTCAAATCGCGTACCTGTTCACCGCCGGTGAGGCGGTACGGGTCGCGGCGCAATCTTTGCACCAAGGTGCGCCGGGCAGCGATAGAAGCATCGGCCAGGGCCAACTGATAACGCTCGGCAGGCCAGTCCGCCAGGTAACGGCCGTCATACGCCACCAGCCCATTCATGTCAAAATCAGCCAAACTTCGCTGCAAATACTTCGATGGCTTGTTCACGGCCGGCTGCAAATAGTCATCCTCCAAAATATGCCCATAGCCGCTGCGTGCCACCCAGTCATCCCCCTGGCGCACAAACCCTTTCCACTGAATTTCGCCACTAAAATCAAACGTCCACACCGGCAAATAAAGCCCAATGAGCGGCGACAACTTCACCCGGCTCACCTTTTGGCTCTTAAACCAGTCGCGCAGCAGCCGCTTCACATCATCCTCACTTGTCGCAAAGGGAATGAGCGCCTGCGCCGGTAAAATTTCGCGGGTTTCGGCCGTTTCCGTCACATAAACATGCTGACAATAGGGACAAGTCAGCGAGATTGTTTGGGGCGCAAGCACAAACTCAACGCCACAGCCCTGGCATTGCAGCACACGCACCGCCACCGGCTGCAAATGACCACTGGCGCGGGCTAATCCGGCAATAAAATCTTGCTCCATGCCCCCAATGCCAAATTCTGCCTGCACCGTTTCTGTCTCGTCCTCATTGAGCGCCTGCTCGTGCCCACAAAATTCACAGCGCAGCGCCCCGCCATCCGGCGTATAGTTCATACGACTGGAGCAGCGCGGGCAGGTGAACTGTTCGGCCTGCGCCGTTTGCGGCTCTTCGGGCTGGACAGCCCGCACGCGGTTGGGGTCTACAATTTCGTCGGGGTCTAAACGGCCGTCGAGAATGGCGATACCGCGCCGCGCCGACCCGTGTGTCGGATCAAGGCTCAACACCTGCTCCAAACATTCCCGTTTGTCGGCTATTTCCTCATAAACCTGGCTCAACCAGAGCCACGCCTCGGCACGCATCTTGTCATCTGCATCCCCGGATAAGATGACGCGCTCTAAATGCGAGAAGGCTTCATCCCGGTTCTTCTCTTTTACCGCGCCAATTCCCTGGCGCAGGGTAATACGCAAGTTGGTGATCTTTTGCCCGTCGGTTGTGCCGCCAAAGGGCAGCAGTTTTTGTGCCTGTCCCAGCTCAATGGCAGCGGGTAACGGCCGTTCCACCACATGCCGATACCCACACCGTTCACACAACATCCCGCGCCCATCCGGCGCAAACACCAACCGCGAACGGCACTGCGGACAAACACGCATCTCATCTGCTGCGGCCATCAATCACCTCAACTTTGCGGCCCAAGCACGCACAGACTTAGCCGGGTCCTGCACCGCACGCTCTCTATAATCCTCGCCAAAATGAGTCATACCCAATTGATAAAATTGTTTGCGGGCGCTGGCCTTTGCTTCGGTCACTCCGCGCTCGACCAGGCTGCGCAGCAAATCAGATGGAACCTGCTCCCGCAATTGCAGCAGCCCCAGCGCCAACCCTTCTTGCAAAAAAGCGGCATCACTATCCGATTGCAACGCAAACACTTCCTCGGCAACCAGCTCCACATCCTCGCCCATCGTCAGCAAAGCAACAACCGCCAGACTACGTATATACGCGGGAATACGAAAAAATCCGCCAAAGCGCATGCTCATCAACATTCGCAAAAAGCCCACCGGATCATTGCCCGGCCCATGATGATCAGGCATCGGCGCAATATGGGGTGTCTTTTCCAGGTCAGCTAAAATCTCCTCTTCGCTCACATCCATTTGCGTGTTAAGTTCCATTGCCTGGGCAATGGCCTCAGCCGCTTCCGCATCCCCACTAAAAGTAGCTTGCATCAACTGCCAATTAAGGGGCGGCGTGCCCACGCTGTCAACACTCCATACCCATGACCACGCCAATTCTTGCCGGGTATCCATAGGGAGCTGCGCCGCTGCAAACCATTGCGGAATAAGGGCTTTACCGATCTTGGCATAATATTGACCGTCCAGATTGGCACCAATATGCCACAGCCACCACTGCTTTTCAGCCAGCGGCATCTGCGGATGATCAAGCAGCCAGGCAGATAACTGCTGCGCATAAGGCAGCGACCAACCAACGAAATTCTCGTGCCGATTGCTTCCCAGTTCCAGGGCCAGCATCACCCCACGAAACAAGTCGAGGGAAAGGGCATCTTGCGCCGCCAAAAAGCTGACAAACGAGACAAGGGCGTATGGTATGTGGTTAGTGGCAAATGGATCGCTGGTCTGGCAGGCAAAGTAGGCGATTTTTTGCTTGCTCTCCGCAGAAATGTGCGGATGCTCGATGACGGCCAGGGCGGCATGGCCGAAAATGGGCGCGTCGGTGAGCTTGGAGGGGATGAGGAAATACGGCCGTTTCCCATACCGATACACCCCATAATATTGCCGGTAATACGCACCCAAACCTTGTGCCAGCGCATCATGAATCGTTTCGCGCTCCTCCTCCGAAATATGCAAAACATCGAGGAACAGCTCTACATCAAAAAAATCCTCCGGCTCGTCCTCTTCATCACCCCAATCAACAGCATCAAAATATAGCTCGTATACATCTCTTTTCGCGTGGATTGAGGGTCCCATCTTTGCCAATACTTCGGCTTCAATACGGGCCGCGATCTGTTCAACATCTGCTTCCGTATCACGCGGGGCAGCAGGCAGCAATTGCTCTGGCGTGAACACCCAGCCACGCCATTCCCAATCGGCATCAACCAGATAACGGATCATATCGGCGGGCTGCGCCGCCAATGTCTGGCTGTCCCAGGCGACGGCCACATAGGTTTCATCTGCATCCATGCGCTTGATGTCTACGATACGGCCGTGCCACCCCCCCAACGAAATACCCAAACCGGGATGGGGAATCTCCGGCTGCACTGTGACCACCATCCCCGGTTGTAATATAACTTGCGTCATTCACCTCTCCTTACTATCATGCGGCTGCGTGATTTAATCGCCAACCACCTCTGACTGCCGATTTACCAACGTTTGCACCGGCATTTTATCCATGATTTCATAAGAAACCCACATTGCCAGCGCCATCAAGACCATGTAAGGGCCAATTACCTCCAACCCCATCTCGTCGGCAAGCCACCCGGCAATGCCCGGCTGCACAGCCAGCCCCATACTAGACGCGCCAATTTGGAAGCCAACCGCATTAGCCGCGTGCGCCGCACCCACACGACGCGGTGTATCGGCAGTGAGCAAGGGGAAAATGGGAGCCGCCGCAAATCCCATTAAAGCAAGGCCAAAAAAGCTGACCGACTGCACCGGCAGCCAGATTAACAAGGTCGCCAACAGCACCCCCGCCAAACTGAAACGCATGACACGGCCGTTTCCCAGGCGCGACACAACCATCCCCATCAACAACCGCCCAGCCGTCAGGCTGCCCCAAAAAACACTGACCCAGGCGCTGGCAACTGTTTCTGCCACATGGCGCGATTCTGTAAAAAGCGTGTAGCTCCATTGCCCGGCCGTTGTCTCTGTGCCCACATAGAGGAAAAAGACCCACAACCCAACCCAAACCAACGGCAGACGCAGGGTACGGCCGTTACCCTGGCGTTGTGACTGCGGCTGCTCCACCGTGATGGCCGCACTCTCCGCCTGCCACGTGCGCCAACTGAAAGCGACCATCAGCGTCACCAGCGAAAAGATGACACTCACCAGCAAATAACCATTTTGCCAACTGCGGTCGGCATTCAAAACGCCCGACATCACCAACGGGCCAATTGTGGCACCAATGCCAAAACTGGCGTGCAGCCAGTTCAACTCTTGTGCGCCATAACGGGTGGCAAAGTACGTGTTCAAACTGCCACCGACCAACCCAAAACTCAAGCCCATCGTCAACGCAGCAGCCAACAGCCATCCCCAGGAAGGGGCAAAGGCGTAGCCAAACAGCCCCGTCGTCGCCAGT
>JACKBV010000048.1 GCA_020634315.1 Ardenticatenaceae bacterium
CCGCGCTGGCACCGGGGCAAGCCGCAATCGTGCTGGCACAAATCGCCGTTCCGGCAGGAACGATGAGTGGCACGGTGGGGCAGGTTGGTGTAACGGCCGTATCACAAGCCAACGCCGCCATTCAAGCTGAAGTTCTCGATGAAATCATCGTGACACAGGTACGTGAATTGGCGGTGTCAGCCGGGTATACGCAAATAGCGCAGACTGGCAGCACCATCACCTACACACATCTCATCACCAACCTGGGCAATTACACAGACACGTTTGCCGTCATCGTCAATGGGTCGCCTGGCTGGAAAATCAGCTACCCGCCAACGGTAACGATAGCGGGTGGAAGCAGCATGCCCATCGCCTTTGTGCTGCAAATTCCAGCCAACACCTGCGAACAGAAGCACACGATGACCATCACCATTGCGATCCCCGATTTACCGGGAATGCAAGCTGTGGCGGTCAACGTAACAACAATCAATGCTTCTTGCGTTTACTTACCGGCGGTATTGAATCCTTGATGATCCGTTTGTGGAGGTTGTGTTTGCTGCCCGTTATCCAGAGCCGGGCCGTAAATTGAAATGACCGCGCCCTCATCGCGGGCCAAAACGTGGGCTGGATAGGTGAGCAAACGGCCGCATACGTACATGTCGCCTGTCGCCCCAGCCACGTTGAGGGTCAGGGCCAGGATGAGATGAGAAACGGCCGTTTCCCCCACAAACGGCAGCAAACTCAACCCAATCCCGCTCAGGAAAATCAGCGGCGCCAAGCCAATGAGTAAAAACTGATTACGGGGAAAATGCCAGGTAGGAGCGGCCGCATACGCATAAAGAAGGCCAAACCCAATTTGCGGCCGCTCCTTGGTGAAAAACCAAAAAAAGAAAGCATGCGCCAGTTCATGCGCAATGACAGTCGTCAGTAAAACAAGCAGGAAAGTGAACCAGGAAAAGCTGCGTGCAAACAAACGCAAGGGCAACATCAAGTAATGTGGATTTATCTCGGCGGCCAATTTCATGGAGACCCAACCGCAAACAAACAACAAGGCCAGGCCAGCCAGATTCAAGCCAATTGTCAGTTTTGGCCCTGTCAAATCCACAATTTGCAACAATTCATAGGATGACGACAGATCCCTGGTCGCTTTCATCTCCCATCAGGGTGTCACCGGTGCGCCCACAATGACGAAGTTTTCCAGGATAGCCTGCAAAATGGCGTCTTGTTGTAATGGATCGGCAAAGAGACTGACCATATAGACGTTACTGCCTTCTAAAGTAGCGGCAGTGGCAATAGACGTCTGGCCATCGCTGCTGGTGTAAACAGACCAGGAACGGCCGTTTACCGACGCATCAAATAACTGTCCCGCAGCCTCTGGATTAGCCGCCTGCACAGACAAAGTCATCTGCTCCAACGCTGCCCGCGCACTAACGCCCGGCGCAGCCGTAAAATTCACAAACACATCTGGGCCACCACTCCATGCCTGTCCATTTTCGCCAATCGGCGACCACGCATCCGGCACCACCGTTTGTACGCCCAGGTTCAAAATAGCCACTCGCTTATAGGCCGCTGCACTGGCATCGACAGGCACATCTTCAACAACATCAGGAACGGCCGTTGCCGTTGGTGACTCAGCCACAGGCAATGCTGGCGCTTCACTGCTCTTGCTAACCTGCAATCTCGTCCAAATCGGCTCCGCCTGACTGGCCGATTGCCGTTCCGCGACAGTAAGCTGGTAATAATAGCCCGTCTCGTAGTTTAGCCCTTGAATCTCCCCCGAATATGGCAGCCATTCACCAAGGCCGCCTTCCTTGTACGCATAACATTCGCCCGATTCAGTCGTCTCGCACGGCATACGTTCTGGCGCAATTAAAACCGTTTTAATCGTTGCCGCTTCCACCAAGACAACTTCTTTCAATGTCAACTGTATAGATGAAGCATCGGCTGGCGGATCGTCAACGGCCGTTTCCGTCACCAACAACTGGTAGAAAAAGCCCGGCTCATAAGCGAAATTGACAATACCATCATAAAGTAACGTCCACTCCGCATTCAAATCCTCGCTTACCAGATAACATAGCTGTGGGCCATTGCCTTCACAAGGAATAGTTGTCGGAGCCACGTAAAGCGTCTTATCAGCGTTCGCATCACGTCGGCACGCCGCCAACAACATCACCAACAAAAAAACAATGAAAACAATCCATAAACGACGTTTGCTCAACATCCGCTTTCTCCTCTTGAAAACTACTAAGCAGGTAAAAGATAGTGTTATGTATACTATAACAGATGCTGCTGCACAATGTATAGCACTTGTTGTTTGTAACGGGAAGCGGCAGAGGGGTCCTGGTTACGGCCGTGACGAATCACAATATATTTCTGCAATTCGTAAAGCAAATAAAAGACCTGGCGTATCGTCGCTTCCTGCGAATTATCACGTTCGCGACCATATCCTTCCCAAAATGCAGGTTCAGAAATACCGCAATAATCCAGCACAGCATACTCAATTTCCGGATCGCCCCATAAAGCGCGATCCCAATCAACGAGGCCGGTAATCGTCCCTTCGTCGTCTACCAGGATGTTTTGATGCCACACATCCATGTGCAGCAAACAAGAGGCGACCGGTTTATCAAACATAACCAGATAATGGTCAAGCAAGCGCCGCATAAACGCCGCTTCTTCATCGTCGTAATAGCCCACAGCCATAATATCGGCAATCAATTTGCTCCACATAATGGCAAAGGCATCCACCCAATTGTTTTGCGGCGTCATAGGACGATGCGGCCCCAGATAGCCATACTGCGTGGCGTGCAGCCGGTGGACTTGCGCCAACTGTTCGCCCAGCTGCCCCAACACAAGGCTTGTATTCACATGCCCCATCTCGGTAAGCGGCCGTCCCGGCAGCTGCTCCATCAAAATGAAATCCCGATCAATAAGCGTATGCGAATCGTCGAAGGCCAACACGCGTGCCACCGGCACTTTCGTTTCCGCCTGCAACAATGCATGCAGTTGGGGTTCCTGGCGCATCATGTTGCGCTCGTAGAAAAGGAGCGTCGCCGTGCGTGGAGGCGCAATGCGCAGAACCAACGTGGCTTCATCCATGAAAACCCGGTAGGATGTGTTAAATTTCCCGGTCGGGATGGGCACAAAATGGGCTTCTCCGGTTAAACTGGGTCGGCACTGCTTTATGAGTGTGGTGAGCGTTGCTGCTGAAAATGTCATACGTGTGCTGTCAACAAAATGGCTGTCAGCCAGATTTTAACAGAGCTTGAGCGCTCCCGATACGGAAGTATACGGCCGTTTCCCACTGTAGCCAACCACAAACCCCGCCGCGCCCCAATTTGCCACTATCAATTCGTGTATAATCCCGCTCATGGCAACAAACACACCCAAGAATCGCTGGCATTTCATGCAGCGACGCAGCAATGCGACAGTTGATCACTTACGCCCACAGCGGTGGAACTGGACGGTTATACTGCGTCCCTTGGATCGCGGTCTGGCAAAGCAGGCTGTCGAGCCGCTGCCGTTTGCGCAAGTGCGCAGCTTGCGCTTCTTCTGGCTAGACGGCTTATTCGCCGCCATCAGCGACAATTTTTACGTTGGATTTGTGACGCTGTATGCCCTGGCATATGGGGCAAGCAATGGGCAGGTGGGCTGGTTAACGGCCGTTGCCAATCTGGCTGGCGCATTAGCCCTCTTCCCCGGCGCACGCCTGATAGAGCGCGTCGGTCGCCGCAAGCCAGTTGTCGTGTGGAGCGGTGGCGGCGTCGCGCGGCTCACATTTCTCGCCTTCGCCTTCTTTCCCTTCTTCATCACGCAGCCACAAACAGCCATTCTCTGCATCGTCATCCTGGAAGGAACACGCGCCTTCATGGCAAATCTGGCAAACCCGGCCTGGACAGCCATGGTCGCCGACCTCGTGCCCATGCAGTTACGCGGCCGTTACTTGGGCAGCCGCAATCTGGCAATGGGCGTTGCCGCGCTCGTCGTCGCCCCACTTGCCGGGCGCATCATCAGTTTGGGCAATAATTGGGGCACTTCGCATGTCACGGGCTATCAGGTTGTCTTTATCCTGGCGTTTATCTTTGGCATGATCAGCACGCTGAGTTACCAGCGCATTGACGAGCCGGAACCGTCGGCTCCCATCGACCGCCAATACCAGCGTGGTGCGCTGCGCCAGACGTTACGCCATTATCCCTGGTTCATCGGGCTGGTTATCAGCGCCTTTGTCTGGAACATGTCGCTGCAAGTAGCCGGCCCATTTTTCAATGTCTATCTGGTGAACGAGATGAACGCCTCGGCCGCCATGATTGGCTTGTTGGCCGCGGTCAGCAGCCTGACGGCACTGCTTGGGCAGCAGGTATTCGGCCGTTTATTGGACAGCAAAGGGACATTGTGGGTGCAGCAAGTTTGCGGCTTTCTCATCCCCGTTTTGCCCATCGGCTGGATGTTCATTACCGCACCCTGGCACGTCATTTTCATCAATACGCTTGGCGGGTTTATTTGGGCTGGATACAGCCTGTCTAATTTCAACCTGCTGCTCACCTTCACGCCAGAGGAGCAGCGACCACGCGCCGTCGCCTTATACCAAACGGCCGTTTTCGGCAGCGCTGTCATCGGCCCCTTGTTGGGCGGCTATCTGGCCGACGCCATCAGCTACAAGCTCATCTTTGCCCTCAGCGGCATTGGGCGCTTCTCGGCAATGGTGTTGTTTATGGTGTTTACGGTACGGCCGTATCAGCGGCAAGAAAATCAAAAAATCTGAGGGAACGGCACAGAGAGAATAACTTGACCCATTCGGATCAGGCAATGATTATTGCGTATTGCGTATTACGTATTGCCCTCTGGCTACGTAATACGCAATACGCAATACGTAATCTCGTTACAAAACCCCGCGTTCGCGCAGCATCGCAATAATTTGCGACACAATTTCATCCACGCTTTGAATATCCGTCTCCACAACCAGTTCCGCGTTTTGCGGCTCTTCGTAAGGAGAGGAAATGCCGGTGAAATTATCAATTTCGCCAGCCAGCGCCTTGGCATAGAAGCCTTTGGTGTCGCGCCGCTTCACCACATCCAGGTCACACTTCACGTAAATTTCAAAGAAACGGCCGTCGGGAACCAACGCCCGCGCAAAACGACGATCATCGGTAAAGGGCGAGATAAAGCAAGCCAACGTCACCTGCCCATGGGCAAATGCCAGCTTCGCCAGTTCAGACGCGCGGCGAATGTTCTCCTGGCGATCCGCATTGCTAAAGCCCAAGTCACCATTCAGCCCGTGCCGCAAATTATCGCCATCCAGGTACATCGTGTGTACGCCATCCGCAAAGAGGCGCTGTTCCAGCTTCTTGGCAATGGTCGATTTGCCGGAACCAGAGAGGCCGGTAAACCAAAGCACGGCCGCTTTGTGCCCATTGCGCTCTTCACGCTGCGCCAGACTGATCCCTTCTTGTTCCCAAACAACGTTGCTCGATTTCGGCCGTGCCGGGGTTGTTTCCACTTCCCCTTCGCGCAGCTGCTCGACATTGCGTGACTTGCTGCGAATCATCCCCGCCGCCACCGTATTATTCGTCGCCGGGTCAATGAGAATGAAACTGCCGGTAGCCCGGTTTAACTGATACCGGTCATAGTACAAAGGCTGCGTCGTCGTCAGTTGGATACGGCCGATTTCATTCAACGTCAACGTGTTCGCTTCCTCCCGATGCATGGTGTCCACGTCAATTTTGTAATTCAACTCGGTGATATACCCATTCACCAGACGCGTGGTATGCTGCACCCAGTAAGAACCGCGCTCTTTCATCGGCTCATCGCTCATCCAGCAAATAATCGCGTCAACGCGATTGCTTTTTTGCGGCAAGTTATTGGCACGCACAATCATGTCACCACGGCTGATGTCAATTTCATCAGCCAACGTCAGCACCACCGACTCGCCCACTTTCGCCGATTCAAGTTCTCCGGCGGCCGTAACAATGGAGGTGACTTTGCTGGACAAGCCCGACGGCAAGACAACCACTTCCTCACCTTTGGCAATACGCCCGGAAGCGACTTGCCCGGCATAGCCCCGGAAGTTTTGATTGGGGCGCACCACATACTGCACCGGGTAACGAAAATCAACATTGTTCAGGCTTGCACCCACATTTACATGCTCCAAATGGTGCAACAATGTCGGCCCATCATACCAGGGCATATTTTCGCTTTTGTCCACAATGTTGTCGCCGCGCAGCGCCGAGACGGGGATATAGGTCACATCTTGCACGTTTAACAGGTGCGCGAATTCGGTGTAATCCTGCACAATGCTTTCATACACTTCCTGGTTGTAATCCACCAGATCCATTTTGTTAATAGCCACGACCAGATGCGGAATGCGCAGCAAGGTTGCCAGGAAGCCATGCCGCTTTGACTGCGTCAACACACCTTTGCGTGCATCAATGAGAATGATGGCAAGTTCGGCCGTGGACGCGCCCGTAACCATGTTGCGCGTATATTGAATGTGGCCCGGTGTATCGGCAATGATAAATTTGCGCTTCGGCGTGGCAAAATAGCGATAAGCCACGTCAATGGTGATTTTTTGCTCACGCTCGGCACGCAAGCCATCGGTGAGCAGCGCCAGGTCAACTTCCTCGTCACCCCGGCTTTCGCTGGCACGTTCCACTGCCTCTAGTTGATCTTCAAAGATAGATTTGGAGTCATAGAGTAAACGGCCGATTAGCGTGCTTTTGCCATCGTCCACACTCCCAGCCGTCGTAAAGCGTAGTAATTCGATTTGATTGGTTGCTTCTGTCATCGTCTTTGTCCCGTTCGGTAATCGGTAGTTGATCATCCATAAGCGGTACGCAAAAAGATTGACCGCTTACTGCTACCGCTTCCTGTCTACTAGAAATATCCCTGCTTCTTCCGATCTTCCATAGCCGCTTCAGAGCGCTTGTCGTCGGCGCGTGCGCCGCGCTCAGTGACGCGGGCAGAAGCCACTTCGTTGACAATATCGTCAATGGTGCTGGCATGTGATTCAACGGCACCGGTACAAGTCATGTCGCCAATGGTGCGGAAACGCACAATGCGGCGTGCAATTGTCTCGCCGCTCACCGGGTAGACCACATCAGAAGCAGCCAGCAGCATTCCATCACGGTCGATAATCTCCCGCTCGTGCGAAAAGTAGAGCGAGGGGAGTTCGATTTCTTCCATTTGAATGTATTGCCAGACATCCAGCTCAGTCCAATTGCTAATGGGGAAAACGCGAAAATGTTCGTTGGGCTTTTTACGGCCGTTATACAAATTCCACAGTTCCGGCCGCTGGTTTTTCGGGTCCCACTGCCCAAATTCGTCACGATGGGAGAAGAAACGCTCTTTAGCGCGTGCCTTTTCCTCGTCACGACGCGCACCGCCCAAAGCGGCGTCTACTTTGAACTCAGTTAACGCATCCAGCAAGGTGACTGTTTGCAAACCATTGCGGCTGGCATAGGGGCCGGTTTCCTCAACGGCACGCCCCTGGTCAATGCTATCTTGCACGTAACGCACGACCAGCCGTGCCCCTAGTTTTTCCATGAGGTTATCGCGGAATTGCAACGTTTCGGGAAAGTTATGCCCGGTATCCACATGTAGTAAGGTAAAGGGGATGGTGGCCGGGTAAAACGCTTTACGCGCCAGGTGTGCCAGAATGATGGAGTCTTTACCACCAGAGAAGAGGAGAAACGGCCGTTCAAATTGTGCCGCCACCTCACGCATCACATACATTGCTTCAGATTCAAGAATTTTCAGATGGTTATACAGCATAATTGATTCCTTCAATATAATCCTGGCGGCGCGATTCTCAGCAAACTCCTTGGGCAGCCGCCAACAATTGAGTAAAGGATATTATCCTTACGATAAGCATTACCTTATTGCATATTGCGCCTCATATTTTGCGCACGCAATATGGGGTGGCTCCGCTTTACCTATCAGGCAATCTCTTCCCAAACCGAATGATAAGCACCAATGGTGTCAAAATAATCAATCATCCGCGCGTAGAAAGGATGGGCCGTGATGGTGGCGCTGTCGCCAATGACAATCAGCTTGCGCCGCGCACGCGTCAAGGCCACATTCATACGGCGTGTTTCCGCCAAAAAGCCGACATTTCCCTGCGGATTTGAGCGCACCAACGAGATAATGATCGCTTCCTTTTCGCGTCCTTGAAACCCATCCACCGAACCAACTTCGACCGCCTGGGGCAGCCGTTCGCGCAAATATTGCACCTGCGCCGCGTAGGGGGTGATCACGGCCACATCATCCGGGCGAACACCCGCATCTAAGAACTGCTGTACTTTGGCAATCACCAATCCGGCTTCTTGCGGATTGCTGCGGCTGGCGCTGTCGTCCATTTGCAGTTCGTCAAAGCTGGCTCCGGCGGTGTCGATGAAGGTAACGGCCGTTTCCGTCAGCCCATTTTGCGCCACACCCGGCAAATCGCACAACAAATGCGCCTGCACCGTGGCGTCGGCTTGCAGCGTTCCTTCGTAAAATTCCGCCGCGCTAAAATCCATAATTTGCGCGTGCATCCGGTACTGCACATCCAGGCGACGCGCCACCTTTGCCCCATCACGAACCATCACCTGTTGCAGCAGGCTCACGCCGAACCCTTCCGCTTCTGCCTGCGCAGACACAATTGTCGGTGGCAGTTGTTGATGATCGCCAGCCAACACCAGCCGGCGGGCGCGTGGCAAGGGAATCCAGGTAGCCGGTTCCACACTTTGCCCCGCTTCATCAATAACACACAAATCAAACTGGCGCTGCCCTAAAATGGCGCTGTCAATGCCTGTCAGCGTTGACAAAATAACACTCGCCTGATCCAAAACACGCTCCACAGCCACAGACTCCAGCAGCCGTGCCTCGTCGAGCATCTCGTCTGCTTCCTGGCGCAGGGCACGCTTTTCACCCGGCATCGGGCGAGCACGCCGCTGTTTGCCCGCTTGATTACGCAGCGCGAACGCTTCACGGCGCAATTTTTGCGCCTGCTGATAATCGTCATGACGCGCCACAAGGGCATCGAGCGTATACGCTTGCAATTCGGGCAAAATCCGCACCGGATGCCCCAGGCGCACAATCGAAATGTGGGCCGCCGCCAAACGCTCGGCCAGATTATCGACAGCGAGGTTGCTGGGAGCGCAGGCCAGGATGTGCTGGTTTTGGGTAACGGCCGTTGCAATTAAAGCAGCCACCGTCATCGTTTTCCCCGTTCCCGGCGGGCCATGAATCACAGCCACATCTTCGGCGGCCAACGCATGGCGCACCGCCTCCTGCTGCGACGAGTTCAGCGCCGTACACAACGGGTGCAGCGGCGGCAGGGCATAATCAGGGGCAAACTCAGCCTCGCGTTCGCCCAGCAACACCTGGCGCAGTTCGGCCAGACGGCTGCCGCTGGCGGCCTCGACACGCGCCAATGCCCGCAGCATACGCTGGCGTGCAATCTCATCACTGGCCGGGTCTACACGAAAAGTAGGCGCATCGCCCTCTGGCTCCGGCGAGCGATTCAAGGCCAGCTCGATGATATGGCTGGTGATACGGCTGACAACGCCCCGCCAGGAGGAGGATGCGGCATCCGCAGCGCCTTCTTCGCGCAAAATAACCGGCGAACCAACGGTTAGCTTCGTCCAGGGAAGTGAGGCTTGTTCATTGCGTGGAGCCAGGCGCACCAGAATGCGCCCGCCTAACCCGACATCCTCGCTGCGCAACACCAGGCGCGTCAGGGAATGTTCCGATTCGGCCGTGCCGCTTTGCTGCTGCCGTTCTGCTTCGGCTTCCAATGTCAGCCAACGCCGCAGCTGCTCAAAGTGATCATGGCGACGGCCGTTATCTTCTATTTGTCGCCAGGCGCGAATGTGGCGCGTCGCCACCTCAATGCCGTCCAGCGTGCGCACCAGACGTGCCCCCCAGCCATCCGGCACTTCGACTGTTGCCATGCCACCTTGCAGCACAATTTTGCCAATGCGCGACTGATTCACGTCGCCCATTTCAATGAGCAGGCGCAAGATGTCCCCTTTACCAGTTGTTGGTGGCAATCCATCCAGGAAAAGAATGTCCATATGTGCAGCGATTTCCTTAATCCGGTATCACATACAAGCACTCATCCCAGAAGCGCACATGGACGGTTTCGCCGGGATTATGAATCGTGGTGCGGCGAGGATCATGCTCGACAAGGGACAATACTTGACCATCAACGGCGACACTGTATTCAACAATGCTGCCTAAATAAGCGGACTGCTTGACGGTTCCGGTGACATGAGCGCCAGCATCTGGGTTGATCACAGCCATTTCTGGGCGAATGACGAGGGTGACTTGCTGACCAATGGTGTAGTGGGCTGTCGCCGCAGGCACGGAGAGGGTTTCGCCTAAAGCGGCAACGGCTAAACGGCCGTTTTCAATACCCCGCACCACGCCCTGCACAAAATTTGCCCGGCCAATGAAATCCGCCACAAAACGGTTGTTCGGATGGCGATAAATGTCCGTTGGCGAGCCAACCTGCTCAATGCGGCCTTCATTCATCACCACAATGCGATCCGACATCGTCATCGCCTCTGTCTGGTCGTGGGTCACATAAACACTGGTAATGCCAATCTGCTTTTGAATGCGGCGAATTTCATAACGCATCTGTTCGCGCAGTTTGGCATCCAAGTTAGACAGCGGCTCATCCATCAGCAGCACTTTTGGCTCCATCACCAGTGCGCGTGCCAGCGCAACCCGCTGCTGCTGCCCACCGGACAGTTGTTCCGGGGTACGGCTGCCAAACCCTTCCAACTCCACCAGGCCAAGAACACGCGCCACACGCTCGTCAATCTCAGCTTTTGGCAGGCGCTTGACGCGCAAGCCATACGCCACATTTTCAAAGACGGTGAGATGCGGGAAGATGGCATAACTTTGGAAAACCATGGACATGTCGCGTTTATGCGGGGGGAGATCATTGATGATGGTTCCATCAAGACGGATGTTACCGGACGTGGGGAATTCAAATCCGGCAATCATGCGCAGGGTGGTTGTTTTGCCACAGCCGGATGGACCAAGCAGCGTCACGAATTCCCCTTTTTCGATGTGGAGAGAGACATTGTTAACGGCCGTTACTTCACCCACCCCACCACGACCGGCAAAAACTTTGTATACATCTTCCAAAACCAAATACATGGGTTATGCTCCTAAAGTCAAGTCAACATCACCGCGCCCACCTAAAACACGGTTTGTAACAAAATAAAGGATACCAATGGCGATCAGCACCAACACAATGATGACCGAGGCATAAGCGGCGGCAAAGCTAATGCCACCCTGCTCCCATTCACTTAAAATGGAAGCGGTGACAATGCGCCAGCGTGGGCTGACCAAAAAGATAATGGCCGAAAGGCTGGTCATGTGTCGCGTAAAGCTGAAGATCAAACCGGCTAATAATGCCGGAGTAATGAGCGGCAGCGTCACCTTGCGGAATGTGTACTGCGCGTCCGCCCCCAGGCTGTTTGATGCTTCTTCAATGGAGGGATCAATTTGTTGCAGCGCGGCAACCCCGGCACGCACCGAAGCAGGCAAACTGCGCACCGCAAAAGCGGCGATAATGATGTAAGGCGTTCCAATCATCGCCAATGGCTTGCCGATAAAAGCTAACGTGCCACCCAATCCCAACAACAGAATCGTCATGACAAGACGTTCACGTCCCGCCAAATGGCCGATGATCATGACGGCCGCGAAGATATAGACAATCATTAAAATTGGCTGCGGCACCTGGAAAAAGACCTGGATGTAATCGGCAAACTGTCTGGTAGCATTGCCCCAAAAGGGGCTGGCAATTGATAGGCTGAAACGAGCCATCGGCTGTGCCAGGTAGCGAATCAGGTCTGCCATCATCAGGTATAAGCCCATCCCGGCTAGAAGCTGCGCATGACGCCGATTGTGCTTAACAAACAAGAAGTAGGCGGCAACGGCGAGAAATCCGCCGCCAAGCAGGTACATCAGGCCAGCCTCGCTCAAGACGTTTTGCAGCAGGCGCAGGCCAACGGCGATGGTTGTGCCAATGAGGAAGGTGAAGAGCTGGAAACGGCCGTCTACGAACAGCGTGCGCACCATAAACAAACCCAAAATCAGGTAAAGGGCAATCACAATCACCCACGGCGGCGTCACAAAAGAGAGAATAAACCCAATCCCCAAAATCGTACCCGGCACGCCAGCGCCCAAATTCGAGCCAAAATCCAACACATCCTTGCCGCTAAACGTCTTGCGCACCACCAAAAAGGCAATGCCCATTCCCAACAACCCGGCAACCGGCGTCGCCATAATACTCAAAAAAGTCGTATCCAGAATGGCTTCGACACCACGCCCCAGCATCAGCTTCCAATGCTCCAACGACGGCGTAAAATCAATGCCCCATACTTTGCTAAACGACCCGACCAAAATCGAGGCATACATCACCACAATCAACGCCGTTGTGGCATACGTCAGCAAAATAAACGACCAGCGCGTAATTGGCTCCTTCACCAAAATATGCCCACTGGCCGGTTTACCCGTCACCGAAATATAAGAGCGACGGCTCACCCAATAACGCTGCGCAATAAAAACAAACAAGGTTGGCAGCAGCAAAACAAACGCCAATGTCGAGGCTTTCTGATAATCGAACTCGCCAGCGACAGCCAGAAAAATTTGCGCCGCCAACACATTCACATTACCCGAAATTAAGAGGGGATTCCCCAAATCGGCCAACGACTCCACAAACAACAAGAGGAAGGAGCCAGCCAAACCGGGAATGAGCAAAGGTAATGTAATTGTGCGGAAAATGTGAAATTTAGAAGCCCCCAGACTGTGCGCCGCTTCTTCCATGGATGGGTGCAATCTTTCCAACATTGCGCGGATGATCAGATAGGCAACGGAGAAAAAAGTAAGCACCTGGACAAACACCAACCCATCCAAGCCATAAATATCATTGCTGCCTAAGGGGAACTCCATACCTAAAAAACGGTGTGTGATCAGCCCATTGCGTCCAAACAGGAGGATGGCAGCCATAGCGATGGCAAAAGGAGGCGACACAGTTGGCACCAGGGCCAAGATATGCACCCATTTTTTCCCCGGCGGATTACAGCGCACCATGGTATAGGCAAAAATGAAGCCTAAAAATGTGCCACCGGTAGCCGTAAGCAAACCTAACAAAAGCGTGCTGCCCAGCGAACGCCAGGCAACCGAGGCATAATATGGGTCAACATATCGGGCGAAATACTCAAGATTAAAAGCCCCATCACTATCGACAAAGCCACGTCCTATCACTTTGATAATTGGTGTAAAAACGAGGACAACGACAAAAATAGTGGCTACCAATAAACCAATCAGTAAAACGGGGTCACGCGCAATGAGGGCAAATTCACGGTAACGGCGCACTAAAGCTTTGCGCCAGGATGAGCGGGAAACAGGGGTTACAGCCATGCTGACGTTTCCTTAAAAAATAAAATCGGGAGATGGGTTCATCTGCAACGTGAACCCATCTCCATCAATTATCGGACAATTTTATGGTTGCACAGGATTATTCTTTCAGGTTGTCGGCTCCCTGAATTTCATTGGTGAAGCGATCAACGTTCGCTTTCTTGTTGTCCCCAGCCCATTGGAAATCATAATTGATCAGATTTACCTCCAGGAGTTCGGGGTAAGCGAGATCGACACCGCCAACAGTTGGTGCCTGATAAGCGGTGTATTTTGGCCCTAAGGCTTGTGCTTCTGGCGTTAAAGCCCAGTCGTACCATTTCTTAGCGGCATCCAGATGCTGCGCACCTTTCACAATGGCGACACCCCCAATTTCATATCCCGTCCCTTCTTCCGGGAATGTGAGCATGAGCGGTAAGCCAGCTTCCATTTGAGCAACAATATCATGCGAGAAAACAATGCCCACAGCGGCTTCGCCAGCGCCAACAAACTTGGCAGGGGCAGCACCACTCTTGGTGAATTGCAAGACTTGATCGGCGTATTGTTGCAGGTATTCCCAGCCCGCTTCTTCGCCCATAATTTGGAGGACTGTGGCAACGGCCGTATACGAAGTCCCCGATGTCGAAGGATGGGCCACCATAATCTGGCCCTTAAACTCCGGCTTCAACAAATCCGCCCACGATGTCGGCGCTTCCACACCAGGATGGTCAGCCAGCCAATCCGTATTCGTCGCAAACCCCAAAGACCCCACATAAATGCCAGCCCAGTAATTGTCCTTGTCACGATACAATTCCTGGTTCAACAAATTCTTCGCATTAGGCGATTCATACTGCTCAAACAAACCTTCTTTCGCGCCAGAAATATAAGTATCAATAGGGCCACCCCACATGATGTCAAACTGCGGGTTATCTTTCTCTGCCTCTAACCTTGCCAGCGCCTCGCCTGTAGACATGCGCACATAGTTCACCGTGATGCCAAACTCCGCTTCGAACTCCTGCTTCATGCCTTCGCACCACACTTCCTGCGGTACACACAGTAGATTTAGTTCTGTGCTTTCCTGCTCACCCTGGCAAGCAGCCAGTGCCAACATGAAGACAACAAAGACTAAGGTGATAAGAAATCCTTTCTTGATTGACATATTTGCTCCTTGTTTCATAGGCCATCTAGAACTTAATACGAAGGGAATCGCCCCTATTCTAACAGATGTCTTAACGAAGTTCTAATCTTGATCCGGTGCTGGCAAATTTTCTGATCATGGCACAGTGTCTCTACAACCAGGATAGAGAGATGCTACTCCGAGAAATAGGCCATCGTCTGATTTACAGCAATAGCAAATATCCCTATACTAATACAGACGCGCAGGATTTGTTGCTAGCACAAGTCGCGCATAGCAATTCAGGAAGGAATACCGTGAAAAAAAGGTTCGTTGGACTTGGTGCACTAATCAACCAGCCTGCTTATGTGCGCAAACATAGCTCTAGTCAACGGTATGCAGCACGTTTCTATCGCCCTATCATAGTCCTCACAACAACGCTCATTATTTTACTGGCAACTAAACAATATTGGCAGCAGCCCTCTATCATTCCTGTTACCCTGCTGTGTTTCCTATTTCTCTATCTCGTCGTCTTTGGTTTACGGATGGGTTTACTCAAACCAGGGGATGGCCGGGAGAAAAAGTTTTATCGCCCTCGCCTACAACTCTTGCGCGGTCAGGTTTCTTTGCTTGCCGTCGCAACTTTGATGCTGCTGCTATCCATCTATAACCTCAACGATCACAGCCTCTGGATTTTGTTTGTACTGGCGACCCTAATCATCAGTGAACACAATTCAACTCGTACAGTTATCCTCACCCTGCTTGAAGTAGCCCTGGTCATATCAGGCATCGCTTATATTGGCTGGATTCTAAACGGAGGGGAGAGCAATTCCTGGCTGGCCTTTATCCAATCTCGGTACGACCTGCTTTATCAGATTCTTGGCATCTGGTTGGTTAACTTTGTCTTTCATTATCTGGTGCGCAATATCCAGGGACGAGACAGTGCTTATACCCAACATCAGGAATGGCTGAACCTGATCACCGAACAATGGACGAACAAAGGCAATCCGCAAGAGAAGCGAGCTGCTGTGCTGAAATGCGCCAATGAATTGACGACGGCTCAAGCTCAATTATGGGTTTTGCGCCTGAGTGATCACGCTCTGGTTGATCTGGAGGGGAATCCAGCCCCAGATTTAATTGACCGGATAGCCATTACAGCCACGCCGCACATCATCTGGCGCTCGGCTGAAAATGCGCGATACGGCCGTTTATATCCCGAAGTCACATTCCAGGAAGCCACACCAACCCAACCAGCACAACTCATCATGCCCATGCGTGGCCTCGACGATCCGAGTCGGTTAGTAGGCATCCTTGGTCTGACATACCAAAGCAAACAGCCAACCGAGTATGAACTGCTAAGCGATTTTGAACGGCTCAAAGACCTGGCAAACCATGCGCGGCTGGTGCTCATCGTCAGCACACAGCACGAACAAACCGAACGGGAAAAGCGCCTGGCCGCACGTCTGCACACAACATTGAATTTAGAAGAAGTGGAGCGCCGTATTGTCAATGACACAGTAGATGAATATGGCTTTGACTTTGCGACTTTATCATTGGTTGACCTGAATGAAAATCTGGTACGCACAGTAGCTGACCGGCAAGCAGGCTGGATTGACGATTCGATCCACACGCTGTACTGCAACGATGTGCAAAGCCTGACCATTCGCTTCTGCCGCACACATTACAACGACGGCCGTTTAACTGAAAACTTAGACCGGCGCATCTGGCGCAAATACAAGCATCGCCTCATCACCCGCATTTGGGTTCCCATTCCCAACCCAACCGATCCACTCCAAACGGGGCAAGCCATCGGCACCATTGAAGCAGGTTTTCGGCATAGTCATCGCAAAGAAATCCCGTTGCATTTACAACAGCAGTTGGAAAATTACGCGACGCTGGCGGGCATTGCCTTGACAAATGCCCGCAACCAACGCGCACAGGAAAAGCTGACAAAATCCCTCATCGAGCTGCATCAGGTGAGCCGCGAAATTCGCATGTCTACCGCTTTTTATGAACCGTACCAAATGATTCAGCTTGTGGGCAGCCAGGCACAAAAGTTATTACGCGCCGATATCGTGATGATCTACACCAGCGACGAACATGCCCAGCGGCTTAATCTGGCATTTACGGTCAATCAAGAAGAGGCGATTCTTGGCAAAACGGACCGCCTCAAGGTTTCGTTGGGCGAAGACAGTTTCCTGACCCGTATTTGCCAACAACAAACTGTGTACTACTCGTCAGATGTGCGCAATGATTTGAATTTAATCTTTATCACGGATAACGGCCGTACCATTAAAAGCCAACGCACCTTCACACAGCGGCAAAACATCAAATCCTTTGCCGGCGTTCCCTTAATTGGTAAAGGGAAACGCAGCATCGGTTTACTCTGCATCAACTACCGGCGCCGCCGCCGTTTTGAAAAAGGAGAACGACAAATCATCGAATTATTTGCCGAACAGGCAACATTGGCGATTGAAGAAACATCGCAGCACCGTCATGCCCGCACCATCGCCATCTCCCAAGAACGCAATAACCTGGGCACGGAATTACATCACAATCTGTCACAACATTTGCATGGCCTTTTCTTGAACGTAAAAGCGGCCAAAGTTTATGCCGACCGGGAAAACCTGGAAAAAACACGTTCAGCTTTAAACAAAACGCAGCACATTGCTGTATCCAGCCTGAACGCCATGGAAAGTATGCTCAATCACTTACACGGCCGTATTCAGCCGGGCCTGGATTTTGAAACCGAATTACGCGGACAAATCGAACATTTAGAGGCACTCTATCAAACCCATGTTAATTTCTATGCTGATGTACAACAATGGGTACCAGAACAAATTCAATTTTATTTACTGCGTATTGCTTGGGAAGCCTTGAACAACGCTGTACGCCATGCACGCTGCGAAAACATCCACATCCGCTATGCAACCGACCAAACAGTTGCCGAACTGGTTATCCAGGATGATGGACTGGGCTTTGATGTACAAAAAGCGCGTGAAACAGGGCGTTATGGCTTGAGTGCCATGAACTACTTTGCACACCAGCTCAACAGCCAGCTTCTCATTCAATCACAAATCGGGCGCGGAACCCACATCATGTTACAGGTGGAACTGCCGCCACAGGAGCAATACGAATGACAACACAAATTAATATTCTCATTGTTGATGATCATCCCATTGCCGCCGATGGTTTGATTAGTTATTTGGAAACGGCCGATGACATTGTCGTTCGCAATACCTGTACACGCGGGGAAGAAGTAAATGCCGCTATCACAGAATACCAGCCCGATGTCGTACTGCTAGACCTGGAATTAGACGGATCGCAAATTAGCGGACTGGAAGTTGCCGAGATGATCCAGCAGTTATCGCCACAGACAAAAATCCTGGTCATTTCTGCCTTCGCCGATCAGCGGCATGTTCTGGATGCGCTCAATATTGGTGTAGATGGCTATGTCTTAAAAACATCAGCACGCCTCGACTTGATCGAAGCGGTGCGGCGCGTAGCCGCCGGGCACAACATCTTTGATCCACGCGTCACCAAAATTCTGCAAATGTTCATCAACAAACCGGAAAGCCCGGTTAGTCATGATGAAAACAACGATGCGGATTTAACCAGCCGAGAATGGGATGTTCTCACGTTGATTGCCAATAATCTCTCTAACGAAGAGATTGCCAATGAACTAACTGTCGCGGTTGGCACGGTTAAGACACATGTCAGCAATATTTTGCGCAAGTTGAGCCTGAAAAATCGTCAGGAAGCCCAGGTCTGGTTTCATCTGAATCAACCGACAACTACGCCTTAGTGCTTCGCAGGGGATTGGGCAGGGATTGCCC
>JACKBV010000049.1 GCA_020634315.1 Ardenticatenaceae bacterium
TACCGATTACCCTCTAGCGAATACCGCCATTAATCACCGCTGCCAGCCAGCGCCAGTAATAATGCACGGGATTCTTTGTCCAATGTACGGATTTGTTTGACCAGTTCTGGCTCCAGGCGAACGAGGTCGCGGAGGAGAATTTGTGCTTTGGCCGGGTTTTCTAAGAATTGATACAAGTCTGCCTGCGCTTGTGCCGACAGATTGGCAATGCGTGGCAGCAGCGCGACAACTTGCGGCGAATAGGTGGGGTAATTGTTGGTTTGCTCGTCTGTGATGGCTGCGGTGACGGGGATGGTGGCGCGGCGTAACCGCTGTTCGTTCCAGAAGACAAAGCCGCCGCCAGCGACGACAACAAGGGTGATTAGCCCAACGAGAATGCGATTACCCCAGTTAATGGGATGGATGCCTAACACGGTTTCGTTATAACGCGCAACGTAGTCAATGGTGTTCGGGTCATCGAGAACGATGCCAGAGGGAGCTGTTGTTGGCGCGGTTGTGGAGGCGGTTGTGGCGCTGCTGGCGGCATTGTCGCTGCCGCTGTCGCTGCTGCTTGTGCCGCTGTCGTTTGATGGTGTATCTCCGGTGCTGCCACTGCTGCCGCCGGAGCCAATCTCAACGCCTAGTGCGGTGGCGTAAACCTGGGCGCGTTCGTCGAGGTCGGCGGCGTGGCAGTTGCCGCAGCTTGCCTGGATGTTGTCGAGGGGCGCTTCCATGCCGGTGTGGGCGGTGGCTTCATCGGTGGCCTGGACGTTACCGGCATGGCAAAATTCGCAGAAGTCGCCGAAGGCGTGCGCCTCGTGCCAGCTTGAGCCATCGTTGTTGACGGGAAACTGTCCCTGGATTTCGTGGCAGTTCTTACAGGAGGAGGCAGATGAACCGCATTGGGCGTTGGCTGTTTGCGGCCACATAAGTCCTACCAGCAAGATGATGCCACCTATCAATAGAGACCATACGATATAGGGGGATTTGAGTTTGCGCATTATGTCCTTCCTGATCATGAAAATTTGGGAGAAGTCAGGCGTTTCTGGCTTCTGGCCTGATTGGAATAATTTAGGTTATGTTGAAAACGGCCGTTTTCCGTTTCAACGCATCAAACATGACAAGCCGCATCGTTTCCAACACGTCAATAATGCGAGAGTCGGCGAGCCGATACAGGGTGCCATTGCCGTCGCGCTCTGTGAGGACAAGCGCCTGCTGGCGCAAGACGCGCAAATGGTGTGACACGGTTGGCTGCGGCAGTCCCAAATCGCTAGCCAGATCATTAACGTGACGGGGACATTCATCCAATGTATACAGAATCAAAATCCGCTTTGGGTCAGACAATGCCTGGCAGATGGCTGCGTGCAAAACAGTTAATTCTTCAAGTGGCAGGTGTGTCATAAAGGTTCCCTGTGTCGATAGGTCGATAATGGCGCATTGTCTGTTAGCCAATGGTGCTCATGGCGGCGATGCGCTGCAAGCGGTCTAGCAGTTCGGCGCGTTCCTGGCTTATTTCTGACAATGCCTGTGTGAGTTTGGGCAGCCATGCGAAGATTTTTTGTTGTTTGGCATGGTTGAAGACGGGAATATCGGCAACGGCCGTTTCCAGGGCAGCGCCATCCAAATCATAGGCAGCGGCCAACTGCTGCAAGTTGTGTGCCGGGGCAGGCTGCGCGGCGGATTGATATTGCCCGGTGATAAAAACCGCTGATTTTTCTCCGTTAATCATGATAGGCAGGCCGACACATTGCAGCCCGGCATGGCAGGTAATTTGCGCGGAGGCAGAGCCGGTTTGCTGGGCAATCGATGAAAAATCAGAGAGGCAAGCGGCGCGGCCTTTTTCACTCGCCAACATCAGTTGGCAAAAATGACAGGGATTGCTGATTTGGGTGATTGGCTCACCGGCGGCATTGGTAATGATGGCGCTGATGTCCATCGCTTCGGCGCTGACAGCCTGTATACCTTGCAAGCAAGTGCGGGGCAGAGTTTCCACCGAAGAGCTTACGGGCGGTTCGCTAACTGGGGGTGCATCGGCCAACAGGTTGTCTATTTTGGATTTGCAAAAGCGCCAGCGATTGCCAATTTTGACACCGCGAAGACGGCCGTCACCCAACATACGATAAACCGTTGTGCGATCAATCTGTAGCAAAGTTTGTACCTGATTCGTCGTTAGATAATCGCTCATAACATTAGTTTGCTATATATTGCTATTTTATGCAATAGTAAAATGGCACATTGCAGCATATTAGTGACGTTTGTCACAAGAATAAATGATGAAATTCACGGAACGAAGATCGGATACAAAGCGCATGTTGATTGATGGGGCTGGGGAGCGGACGGTGGGGGAAACGGCCGTTTGCGAAATTTTATCGCGCTGGGAAAAGGGCATGTCATACTACCCTGGATATTGTGAGGGGAAGCGGTGGTGACCCTGGTTGGTGCGTGGGGACTGGGGTGCTTCACTGCGCAGATAGTGGTTAACATGATAGGGTGTGGGGAATGGGGTGCTTCACTGCGAAGACTCCGTTCAGCACAACGAGTTGGCACAACGAGGTTGGTGGGGAGTGGGGGCTTCACTGCGTTCAGCACGACGGGGGCTGCCTTTATTGCAGCGGGGATGAGAATTTGTAAACGAAAACGGCCGTTCTGTCACTAATTAAAGTTACCAGAACGGCCGTCTTAAGTACCATAACCATGATGTTATAGGTACTTTTTGGCTCCTCAGGTTGGACTCGAACCAACAACCCTGCGGTTAACAGCCGCATGCTCTGCCATTGAGCTACTGAGGAACAGCGATGGGAATTATAGCAAAGGGTGATAAGGTGTCAAGGCGAATTTGCGCATTTCGGCACAAACTCGAATGAACTCATCTGATTCCCCACTCACCGCCACTTTTTGCAGAAAAATTAACCCAACTGCGAGGTGCAATTTGGGCAGCGTGTCGCTTTGATAGCGATTTCTGTAATGCAGTATGGGCATTCTTTTGTGGTTGGTGCCGCCGGTGGTGCGGCTTCCTCTTCTTGCATTTTGTTCATTTGCCGCAGCACCAGGAAAATGATAAAAGCCACGATCAAGAAATTGATGATGGCATTGATGAACAAGCCGTAATTAATCGTTGCGGCACCGGCTTCTTGTGCCGCAGCCAGGCTTTCATAGCCTCCACCGGAGAGGTCGATAAACAGATTCGTAAAATCCACACTGCCCAAAACCATCCCAATGGGCGGCATGATAATGTCATTGACCAACGACTTCACGATAGCGCCAAATGCGCCGCCAATAATGACGGCAACTGCCAAATCGATGACGTTCCCGCGCTTGATGAACTGCTTAAATTCTTGCCACATCTCGTTCCTCCTACTGTGTTTGGGGTAAAAATTCTGCGGCAATCATAACAAAACTCCTTGAAACGTTAAACCCGCGGGATGTTCAGCGCGTAACAGAGGCCATCTCTGGAACCTCCCGGAGGTTATCAGGAGAGGTCATGAGACAAACCTCCGGGAGGTTTTCTTGGAGGAGATTTCACCAGCTGCCGCCGACCTCCACAAATGACAATCAACCTCCCGGAGGTTATCAGGAGAGATTCGCCACATGAGACAAACCTCCGGGAGGTTTTCTTGGAGGAGATTTCACCAGCTGCCGCCGACCTCCACAAATGACAATCAACCTCCCGGAGGTTATCAGGAGAGGTTCACCACATGAGACAAACCTCCGGGAGGCTTTCTTGACGGAGGCAAGCATGAACAACGCGTTTTCTGGAACATACAAATTTGTAAAGATAACAAAGGCGTATGGTAAACTTGGAAGCGTCTAACAATTATGAAAGAAGGCGACATGAGCGCAAGCTCAACACCATGAATGAAAACCAACCTCCCGGAGGTTATCGATGGAAGGTTCGCCGTATAAGATGAACCTCCGGGAGGCTATTTGCGAAGGAGTTTCGATGTTCAGTCACAAATTTGAAAGATTCTTGCAGCGAAGATTGACGTTTGCCAGTCGGTGGATTGTGCTTATTTTGTTGTTGGCCTTAGCCGCCTGCCAGACAGACACAAATGAGGCAGCAACGGCCGTTCCCGCAACCGATATGCCCGCAACGGCCGTTCCCGTTATCGCCGCCGCCGACACAGAGACGCCTGTGCCGACAGAAACGGCGACAGCCATCCCCCCCACAGAAACACCGCCGCCCACGGAAACGGCCGTTCCCACGGAAATCCCGCCGACAGCCACGCGCAGCAAGCCAACGGCAACACCAACACGCGCAAAAGAAACGGCCACGGCAACGGCCGTTCCCGACAGCAACAGCGATGCCACGCCAGACGCGGCCGCGCCAGACGCATTGGAACTTTTGACAAGATCAAGTGAAGCGCAAGGCAAACTCGATTCCTTTACCCAAATACAAACCATCAGCATGGAATCGGATTTATTTACCCAAACGCAAACACAAACTTGCATGTATGACATGCCCGACCAGATATATTGCTACAACGAAACGGCCGTTATCTATGGCTCAGAAACAGTCACGGGAACGACAGAGATGGTCTACAACGGCGAGGCATTTTGGATGCGGCAAAATGAGGGCGAGTGGGAGCAAATGCCCGAAGATTTCATGCAGCAAATGGGCTATTCCGAAGACCTCACCGCACAATCCCGTCTGGTATTGGATGAAAGCTTGATCACGGCAGCAACCATTACCGGTGAAACCGTCATTGATGGCGTGCCGGTTTATCAAATTGAAGCAGAAATGGACTTAAGTGCGATGCTGGAGATCATGCTCAATGAAGAGATGGCTGCGCAGTTTGCCGACATGGTTGAAGATGGCACCCTGACCACAACACTCTGGATTGGGCAAGAAGATAACCTGACACGCAAGCAACTGGTCAATATGAGCTTTACGGTTGAAGGGATGGAATTAACGATGTCCATGCAAGCAGCAAATACCGGCTTTAATGAACCGGTTGACATTCCAGACCCCACTGCCGGCAATTAGCAAACATGCAAAACAGGCTGCCGGCATTAACACGCCAAAACCAAGAAGAGACATCACCGGCTATCGCTGACCACCATGAATGAAAACCAACCTCCCGGAGGTTATCAATGAGAGGCTTGTTACATGAGGCAAACCTCCGGGAGGCTATTTTCGAAGGAAAAGGTTTGATTGTGGCTGGCACCATGTTTTTATGGAATATGATGCAGTTGTAGTGGGATCGGGGCCAAATGGGTTGGCGGCTGGCATCACGTTAGCGCGGCAGGGATGGCGCGTGCTGCTGCTCGAAGCCAAAGAGCGTATCGGCGGCGGTATGCGCACGGCCGAATTAACGTTACCCGATTTTCACCATGACATTTGCTCAGCCATTCACCCGCTCGGAATGGGATCGCCCTTTTTCCAAAGCTTGCCTCTGGCAGATTATGGCCTGGAATGGATTCAGCCAGAGCTGCCGCTAGCTCACCCCTTTGATGATGGCACGGCCGTTGCCCTGCACCGCGATTTGGCAGAAACGGCCGTACAGCTAGGGCAAGATGGCCCTACTTACCAGCGCTTATTTGCCCCGCTTGTCGCCAACTGGGAACAAATCGCCCATGAATTTTTGGGGCCGCTGCGTTTGCCCCGCTACCCATTAGTCATGGCGCGTTTCGGGCTGCGGGCTGCATGGCCGACAACCACGCTCGTACATGCCCTTTTCGACAACGACAAGACACGCGCCCTGTTTGCCGGGCTGGCCGCACACGCCACCATGCCCCTGGCATGGCCGCTCACGGCCGCTTTTGGCTTGATGCTGGGCACACTGGCGCATCGCGTGGGCTGGCCGCTGCCACGCGGCGGTTCCCAGACCATTGCCAACGCCATGGCCGCCTTTTTTACCGACCTGGGCGGAGAAATTGTTACCAACCACGAAGTGAAATCGCTGGCGGACCTGCCTCCTGCGCGTGCCGTGCTTTTGGATATAACACCACGCCAGATTTTGTGCATAGCGGGCGAGCAATTGCCGGCCAAATACCGCCGCCAATTAGAAAATTATCGGTACGGGCCAGGCGTGTTCAAGGTAGACTGGGCATTATCAGAGCCAATTCCCTGGCAGGCCGCGGCGTGCCGCAAGGCGGGAACGGTGCATCTGGGAGCTGCGCTGGCGGAAATCGCGCAAAGCGAGAAGGGAGTTTGGGAAGGGTGTGTGGGGAAACGGCCGTATACCCTTGTCACCCAGCAAAGTTTATTTGACGACACACGCGCACCTGCGGGCAAGCACACAGGCTGGGCTTACTGCCATGTCCCCAACGGCAGCACGCATGACATGACTGCGGCCATCGAGGCACAAATCGAACGCTTTGCCCCTGGTTTCCGCGATTGCATTCTGGCTCGCCACACCCTGAACACGCAGGATTACCAGCGATACAACCCTAACTATATAGGTGGTGACATTAACGGGGGCGTACAAAATTGGCGGCAGTTGTTTACGCGTCCTGTACCGCGTCGCAATCCATATACAACGCCGCTCAAAAACGTGTTTATCTGTTCATCAGCTACGCCGCCAGGGGGTGGCGTGCATGGCATGTGTGGGTATCATGCCGCACGGTGCGCGGCACGATGATTTTCACCAATTGGGCGGCCAAGGCCAGCGTTCTTCCGTTTCAAGGATGTTGTTGGTCGGAAACGGCCGTTTCCAACTCCCCCAACAAACGCACAAACACATCCGCCTCATCTGTCTGCAACAGCAAAGGCAAAAACGGCGCGGCCGCCGAAAAATCATCCAGGTAACGTTTGAGATGTTTGCGGAAAAGAATCAAACCGTGTGGGTCGCCGTAATAGGCAAGCATTTCACGCACATGTAAACGGATCGCCTGCACCGCATCAGCCAGCGCGAGACTGTCGCGGTCACGACGGGCAAAAATCCAGGGGTTGCCAATGGCCGCACGGCCAATCATCACCGCGTCACAGCCGGTATGCGCTTTCATGCGGTCAATATCGGCGGGCGTGTTGACATCGCCATTGCCAATAACCGGCACAGAAACCGCCTGCTTGAGGGCGGCGATGGCATCCCAATTGGCCTGACCATCATACTTTTGCGCTTTGGTACGGCCGTGCATGGCAATCAATGCCGCGCCGCTTTCCTCCATAATACGAGCAATTTCCAGGTAATTTTGCTGCGTCGCGTCCCAACCCAGGCGAATCTTGCCCGTAACGGGGATGGGCAAATGCTGTGCCAGCAAGCTAAACGTGTCGCGCACCAATTGTGGCTGCGGCATCATGCCCACACCGGCGCCGCGCCCGCTCACCCGCCGCGTCGAGCAGCCCATGTTCACATCAATGATGTCTGGCTCCAGGTCGAGAATGTTTTGCGCTGCCGCCAAAATTTTGTGGGCATCGTTGCCAAAAATCTGGAACACCATCGGATGTTCGCCCGCTTGTTTGTCCAGCCGCCCCCAAAAGCGGCTAGGGCTGCGCTTGCCCAGCAATGCCTCCACCGGCACAAATTCGGTATAGTTCATGGCTGAACCATACGCCCGGCACAGCGCCCGATAAGGCACATCCGAAAATCCGGCCATGGGTGCCAGGACGGCATCGCCGTAAACAGGCACATCACGCACAAAAAAAGTGGGCTGCTTTGTCGTCATAACCCTTTCAAGACGCGCATATCAGTCATCAAAAGTCGGTATGCGGTGAATCGTCACACTCTCCTAACAAAAATTCCTCACCAATTGTGGGAACGCGTACTGTACCCGGCAACCCTTTGGCTGTCCACACATGCTGTGCGGCGGCTGTCCACTGCTCATTGGTCCAACCATAGCCAGGATTGCCCTCGCCGTCGGGGTGGCCGCTGAGATGCATGAGAAGGGTATGGCGCGGGCGTAAATTAGCCGCAATGCGCTGCACATTGTCAAAAGAGGGATGTGTGGCGCGGTGTTCTTTGGCACGCCAAAAGGCCGTGTCGATGAAGAGGTAATCGGCGTGGGAAAGAAGGGAAACGGCCGTTTCCTGTCCCTCTCCCTCTGGCGCAACCAGCCACTCATTCTCACTGTCAATATCCCACAACAAAACCGTTTTGCTTGTGCGCGTCTCCACCACAAACGCCGCGCAGCTATACTGCACCCCGTCAGAATCGTCGGGGGCACGGTCAGCACCAAAATGGGAAACCGTGATCGGCGTCACGCGCAAACCGGGCACAGGCAAAGTCAACGATGGCAATAACGTGCCCGGCGGCTCGTTTTCTGCTGGCGCTTCCAACTGCAAAAAAGCGTTCCATTCATACCCATGTTCGCGCTGCAACCAGGCGGCCGTGCCAGCACGACACCACAACGGGATGCGCGGCGTCGGCAATCCGCGTCGCCCCCGCGTCAGGTGATGCGAAACACAAAGCCGATTCAAATCTACAGTGTGATCAGGGTGCCAATGGGTGAGCAGCAGTGCATCGAGACGCGCACGATGGGCGTGCAGATACGGATTGGCAATGAGGCTGTCCACGACACCGGCACCGACATCAACCAAGATATGGTAGGCGGCTTCGTCACGGCCGTTTACCCCCAACAATGACACCGACGTATTTGCCTGCCGCTCCAGGCTGGCACAACGGCCACAATCACAACCAAATTGGCGCAGCATCGGCGCTTCCAATCCATTGACAACAAGGATATGCTTCATCGTTCACCACCCGATTAAGAATTCAACACAAAGGAACGGCAAGCAGCGCAGAAATGCTGTGTCGCCCTTTGTTCTCTGGGTTATACACTGCTGTGAAAAGGAAAACGCGACGCTTACCCGTCGTTTAGCCAATTTTGCACAAATGTGGCAACGGCCGTTTCCACCCCAGCTTCCGCCATCTCAAACCAGGTAATGGCCGGATCATCGGCGCGAAACCAGGTGTTTTGCTGGCGCACAAAACGATGCGTCTCAAACTTGATGCGCTGCACAGCCTCAGCCAACGTCAACTCCCCTTCCAGGTAATCATAAAGCTGCCGGTAGCCAAGCCCGCTGATAGATGGCAGGAAACGGCCGTATCCCATCTCCCGCAGCCGCTCCACCTCCGCCAGCAATCCCGCCGCCATCATTCCATCTACACGCTCGTCTATGCGGGCATAAAGCGCCTCACGTTCGCGGCGCAAGCCAATCATGGCAATATGATAAGGTGGCGGCGTTTTGCGCTGCAATTCAGTGATAGGGCGACCACTGACAAGTGTCACCTCTAAAGCGCGAATAACACGGCGCACATTGCGCGAGTCAATTTGCATGGCGGCGGTCGGGTCCAATTGTTGCAGCCAGCGCCCCAATTCATCACCGCCCAGGCGCTCTAGCGCGGCCCGCAAAGTGGGCTGCGGCGGCACACGCGGAATACCCCAACCTTCAACTACCGCTTTCACATACTGCCCTGTCCCCCCCACCAAAATGGGCAGCCGCCCACGCGCCTGAATGTCCGCAATCAAGCGATAGGCGCGTTCTTGATAATCGCCCAAGGTCAACGTTTCGTCTGGGGCACACACATCAATCAGGTGATGAGGCACGGCGGCCTGCTCCGCCAGGGAAGGCTTGGCCGTGCCAATATCCATTCCCCGATAAAACAGCCGCGAATCGGCTGACACAATCTCCCCCTGAAACTGCGCCGCCAACGCCAACGACAGCGCCGTTTTGCCAACGGCCGTTGCCCCCACCAACACCAAAAGCGGGGCGCGTTTCCCGCTCCCCACTTCGCCCCGCTCCCTCTCGCTTCTCTCTTCCTCTTTCACCAGCCAAACACCGCATTGGGGATATGGTCACAGCGCAGCAGCTTGCCATGTTGGTCTAATTCGACAGCAATCAGGTCAATGCGCCAATCCACCTCGTCCAGGTCATGTTCGTAGAGGTAATGCTGCCCCAATTCCAACAATTTACGCGCTTTGTGCGGCGTCACGCCTTCTTCCGGTGTGCCCATTCCACGCCCGCGCCGCGTTTTTACTTCGACAAAGACCAGCGTTTCGCCCGTTTGCGCCACCAGGTCAATCTCGCCACGCACACAGCGCCAGTTGCGCTGGATAATGCGATACCCTTTGCCTTCCAGGTGCAGCGCAGCGACCGCTTCGCCCCAGGCACCGAGTTGTTTACGGCCGTCTTTACCACTCTCCATTCGTTCGATTAACCCCATTCGTCATTTTTTCTTTGATGGTGCCCAGCGGCCCTGTCTCCCGTTTCTCCTGTGGCTTGAGCACGTTAGAAAGCTGGTCTAGCAATGGCTGCAACCGCTCACGGTTGCGCGTCCAGCGGCCGTGCGCCTTTTGTCGTTTCAGGTCTGGGCGTGTCACGCGCAGCCATTTGTATAACTCGACCGTTTTGGCGACCGTGTGGCTGATGTCAAAGCGTTCGCTGTCGGCGGCAGCGGCCGTTCCCATCATCTGGCGGCGCGACGCATCAACCGCCAGCCCAACCATCGCCGCCGCCAATCCCTGCTCCGGGTAATGGGTCAACAGCCCGGAACGCTGCGATTGCACGGTGTCGATGATGCCCGGCGCAACAGGCGCAGCTACGGGCAAACCGGCTCCCATCGCCTCAATAATGGTCAATGGATGCACTTCTGTCACTGAAGCGGTGACAAACGCATCGGCAGCCGCCAAGTAATTGGGAATGTCCGCATAGGTCAGCGAACCGGTGAAATGCACCTGGTTGGCAATGCCAAATTCGGCGGCTTGCTGCTGCAAAGCGGCCTGCACCGTGCCCTGACCAATCAGCAGCAAATGGATGTCGGGAACAATGTCATGAGCGATGGCAAATTGCTCTAACAACAAAGGGAGATTTTTTTCTGGCGAAAGGCGGCCCACATAGACAAATAAAACGGCCGTTTCCGGAACACCCATCTCGCTTTTACTGAGCGGCGCGGCGGGGTGACGAAACGGCCGTAAATCAACCCCATTCTCAATCACCTGAATCGGTTGGCGCACGCCAAAATCGAGCATAATCTGGCGCACACTGGCCGAAGGCGTCACAATGACATCCGCCAGGTCCGTAAACTCCGGCCATATTTGGCGCATAATCGCATCGGCCGTCGGCTGCGGAATGGGAATGTAAGCCCCTGTGTACAAATCGTAGCGGGTGTGATTGGTGTAGACGACAGGGCAACGGCCGTATCGATGCGCCATTTCCACACTCATAAACAAATGATGGCAGTGAATGATCTCCATCTCTGCCAACAACTCCTGCGCCTCACGCGTATAGCGCATGCTAATGTAATAGCCCGTATTCCCCGCTGGAATCGCCGGCGACCGTACCACGCCTGGTTCATCGCCGGCCGGGTCGGGTTCGCCCAACGTGAACACGGTCACGTCATGCCCCAACGCCTCTAACTGCTGCTTGTACAGCGAAATCATGCGCGTCACGCCGTTCACCACCGGCTTATAACATGCTGTCACCATGCCAATACGCATACCGTTAACCTGCTACCCCTCTAAAAACAGCCTCCCGGAGGTTCATCTTATGTGGCGAACGTTCCACTGATAACCTCCGGGAGATTGGTTTTCATTCATGGGGCTGAGCCACACCCATGAACTTAAATAGAAATTTCACGTATGCACCAACAACCAACGGCGCAAATGAGCCAACCCCAAAGTGCTGGCCCATTGATCAATGCTTTCCGGATGCCCGCTAAACGACCGCTGGGTCACAGAAACGCCATTTGCAGAAGCCAGCGTCACCAATATTTGCACACCGCCCGGAGTAATATTGTTGTAGACAACCAGCCCCAAGCCAACTTCCATCTTATTCAACATCATCTGCGCGGCGTTACGGCACCAACGTGACAAATCACTGTCCGGCATCAACTGCTCCATTTGCAAAAATTCGGCCAGTTCATCCCCGGTTGCCACCGGCAAAAAGGAAACATACTGCTCTGTTTCCCCAAGTGTGTGCAATAACTGCGCCACCGCTTCACTGGTGAAGCATTCTGCCAAGGCCAATGTCATATCACTACGCGCCAGCAAATTCAAGACGACTTGTTCCAGGCGGTCACGCCCTTCACCATAAATATGGTCGCCCAAACGGAGCATAACTTCCTGCCGCAGCTGCGCCAATGCCTGCTGTACAGCGGCCTCATTAGCCGCTTGTGCCCACAAACGAATATCTGTTTGCCCTGCGTACGAGTTCAACGTCAGGCGCACATCGCTGCCCGTCGATAAATCGGCCAACTGTTGGCGCACACTGCTTTCCATGACACCCACAGCACGCAGCAAAATCCACCCCGAAGATTTGGCGGCAGCGGCAAGCTCCTGCTGCTGCCGCTGCTGCAAATAAGGCAAAACCCGATTTTCGAGCAGATACGCCATTTCCCGCCGTTCGGTAGGCAAGCATACCAACAGCGCATCATCGACAAACACGCCCGGTTCAGAGACATCTAAATTGCTGCCGGTTGTATAGGAAAGGCAATTAATGCCGTCTAGCTCTCGCCCTGTTAACTGCGAGACCGCCTGTTTAACCAAATCAGAGCCATTTTCTTGTCCCCCACCAATAACCAGCACCACATCAGCACGCTGCGCGGCTACGCCCAACACATCCACTAAAATCGCCAAATCTTCACCAACTGTCGCACGGCAAATGATTCGCACATCTATTTCACGCAGGCTGCGTGTCACATGAGACGAATTAATGTCAACAATGTCACTCATTAACAACGGCGTGCCAACACTAACAATTTCAACTTTCATTTGGCTAACAGCAGTTGATACTGACGTAATGTCAGATCAGAATTACGAATTTTCGACGCCAATTCTGCCGCCAGATTTTGCATAAATTTGTACCCCAACTCAGGGTGTGCATCACATAAGTGCAGCAACTTGTCATGTGGAAAGCGAAGCAAAATAGTGTTATTGGCACTAATGCGTGCGGTTGCTGAACGCATTCCCTGATCGATCAAGGCGATTTCACCTAACACTTGCCCCTGACGCAATTCGATGCAAATGGGAGATTTACTCTCTTTTGCCATACCGTTTCCACTGACCAGACGTGGATCAAGTGAAATTTCCACGCCGCCACGACCAATGATGTAAAACTCTTTGGTTGTTTCACGCTCCCGAAATAAGATTTCATCCTTTGCATGCACAGTCAACTCGCAAATGTCAGCAAACAGCATTAACTGCACTTCCGACAAATTGTCGAAAATAGCAGACGATGAGAGGATGGCCACAATATCTGATTGCATGCAGCACTTCTCAATTTGGTCAAAATCTACATTCCGAACAGCGACAAATTTGTTTTTCTATGCCTTTCACCTTGATTTGATAGCAAGGGGCTCCTGCCAAATGTGCTCTGGAGAGCATTGGATTTTTGGGGAGTTTATATGCAGGCAAAAGCGATTCTAGCATAAAGAAAACTGTGTCGCAATCTTGACAAAATGGGTCAAATGTTCTATGCTTCACCATATCTATACGAAAAGTTTACAGAAAAGCGTTCATGGGTGTGGCTCAGCCCCATGAATGAAAACCAACCTCCTGGAGACGACTGGCAGAATGCGCATTTCATAGGAAGAATCTCTGGGAGGCTATTTTTTGAAGGAGCTTTTAGCAATGAGTGAACAAAAGCAACGGCCGTTATTTCCTGAAATGGCCCCTGATACGGAAACAACACCTGCCCCACCCGCTTTAACAACGGACGCTTCAATCCAGGCAGCGCTAGGGCGTTTTGAAGTACACATGCGCAATGAAGGGTTTGCCATCAACACCATTAAAGCTTTCGCCAGTGACGTGCGGCTGCTTGGCAAATATCTGGGCATAGGCCAACCCATTGGTGAAATCAGCACCCAAAATCTCAACGACTTTCTCAACTGGCTTGTTTATGAGCGTGGCATCCCGTGCAGCCCCAAATCATATGCACGCCGGGTGACGACGCTCAAGGTTTTTTTCAAGTGGCTGCACGAAACTCATGTTTTGCCGCATGATGCGGCAACGGCCGTTATCCAGCACAGCGTCAAAAGCCCATTACCCATCGTACCCACAGAAGCCGACCTGGAAAAAGCATTGGCTGTAACGCAAGGGTGGCGTCACCCCGATGCGCAGCAAAAAGAGGACGCCCGCCCGCATTTACTGCTGACGCTGTTGCTGCAAACCGGCATCAAGAAAAGTGAAGCGATGAACATTGTGCCCAATCACGTGGATCGCAGCGATGCACAGCAGCCCATGTTATTTATTCGCTACGCGAACCCGCGCTTGCGCTACAAAGAACGCAAACTGTATTTAGAAGCGGAATGGATAGATGTGCTGGACGAGTATCTGGCACAATACCAACCGCCAGACACGCTGTTCACATGCACGCCACGCAACCTGGAATACATCTTGCGCGATGTCGGCGACGAAGCGGGATTGGAACGTGGCCTGCTTTCCTTCGAAAATTTACGGTGGGCGTCAGCGCTGCGCGATTTCCGCGCCGGTGTCGAGCAAGATGACATCCGGCAAAAGCTGGGGCTTTCAAAAATTACCTGGCGCGAAACAAAGTCAAAGCTAGAAAAACTGTTAGCCAAGGAAACCGGACAACCAACATGACGCTTTTGTCGTCAAAACAGGCGCGGATGTGGATAGCGGTTATCCTGGCGGTGGCACAAACGGCCGTTATCACCATAATCGGCCGTCCCCTCACCACAACTGCGGCACCACAGGGGATCATCTCCTTTGAATTTGCACGCACGCTGGCAAATGCCCAGGCCATCATTGCCTCTTGGGACACACACACGCAAATTGTGGCGGGGCTGAGTTTAGGCATAGATTTTTTGTACCCCATTGTCTATGCCACAGCCATTGCCCTTTGTTGTCTGGCAGCCGCACCGCACTGGCCTGGCTCATTGTCCCGCCTGGGGAAATTGTTGAGCGGCGGCATGATCCTGGCAGCGATATTCGACTATATCGAGAACATCAGCCTCATCCAGCTGTTGTTAGGCAGCAATGAAGCAAGCTGGGCGACCATAGCCTGGGGGTGTGCGGCCGTTAAATTTACGTTTGTTCTGCTGGGAATTGTCTATGGGCTGATGGGCGGATTGTTCGCACTTTGGCACAAACTGGGCAAGTAATCGCTGCCATTAATTCCAAAAACAAAGCCCGCCTAGGCGGGCTTTGCTGCTATTAACGCCAATCAACACTATCCACTTTTACTCATCGCTTAGTTGAAAAATCTGCTCGCTCTGTTCAACAACAGCAAAGCGGACCACATCGCGGTGAAAATTTTCTCGCTCTTTTTTCTCCGGATGATCGTAATAAATTTGTGCGCTTAGCTCATACATTTCAGTCGGTTCTTTATCCCGCAAATGCATGGTCAACGTGATATTAGGCGACAAGGTTTCAATGATGACCATTGAACCAGCAATGACGCCGTCGCTGTTTTGGACGGTGATGTCAATACACGGCCGTTCCAAAAAAGGTGTCAGTTCCAGCCCAACAGCCACTCGACGTAAATCTTCATACACAAATAAACCAATCTGCTTAAAGCGCACATCTTCACGCGCTTTCGGCAGTTCAAATGAATTGTCAAAAAATTGAATATCCATCACGCAAACGATTCCTCTAACTTGCCGCCGCCAACTGTTGTG